>OY762940.1:0-1587896 GCA_963667255.1 Candidatus Cloacimonadota bacterium
CAACATCACCTCATAAAAATCCAGCTTGAACTGCAATCGGTCATCATCTTTTTGACCATTCGGGAAGTAACAATTAATCAGCACAAATTTTTCAAACTCGGCGATTATCACTCTGCCTTCACTATCAAAATCTTCCCTACCCAAATCGTAAGAGACTTGCAACGGCTCTTCTTTGGTAAACAATGCTACTCCCGAATACCCTTTCCTTTGGGCAAAATTCCAATAGCCAAAATATCCATCCATCGCCAAAACTTGCTCGGGAATCTGCTCCTGTTGCAACTTTGTCTCCTGCAAACCGATGATATCGGGCTTCTCTTCCTGCAAAAATTCAAAAAAATTGTTCTTATTTATTACCGCTCTAAGCCCGTTCACATTCCACGAAATCAATTTCATTCGTCCTCCATTTTTCGTTTTATTAAATTCACAAGTTCAGAGGTCAAGAGATAAAAAGCGTTAAAAATCATTAAGTTATGTTCAATTGTTATTTTGATAACAATTAAAAGGAGTGACACATTTGTAACTATTTGGAAAATAATGCGTTACGAGTTTAGATATTTCTTGACACATCCAACCCAAAAAAATCTTCTGATCCAATATCAATAAATATTTAGGAGATTACTAATGAAAACAGTAGGCATCATCGGTTGGAGAGGAATGGTCGGTTCGGTATTAATGAAAAGAATGACAGAGGAAAAACTTTTCACAAAATTTAAACCTGTATTCTTTTCAACTTCACAAGTGGGGCAAAAAGCTCCTGAAGTTGCCATGGACACTCCATTGTTGCAAGATGCCTATGATATAGATACGCTGAAGGAACTCGATATTGTCATGGCTTGTCAAGGTGGAGATTACACCAACGAAGTGTATCCGAAATTGATTGCCTCAGGCTGGAACGGATATTGGATAGATTCCTCTTCCGCTCTCAGAATGAACAAAGACAGCATAATCGTGTTAGACCCCGTAAATAGAGCCATAATTGACAACGGACTGGAAAACGGAGTCAAAATTTTCGTTGGTGGGAACTGCACTGTCTCTCTTATGCTTATGGCTCTCAACGGATTGTTCCGCGAAAAATTGGTGGATTGGATTTCTTCCATGACTTATCAAGCCGCCTCAGGTGCCGGAGCTCAAAATATGCATGAACTGGTAAAACAAATGTGTGTAATCGGGACAAACGCAAAGCCTCTTACAGACGACCCTTCAACTCCTATTTTGGACATCGATACCAATGTGATTAATACTTTGCACAGCAATGAGTTCCCTACTCACAATTTCGGTGCTCCTCTGGCTGCCAGTCTGATACCATGGATAGACAAAGCTGTGGAGAGCGGACAAACTCGCGAAGAGTGGAAAGGTCTTGTTGAGACTAACAAGATTTTGGGCATTAACGACAACCATCTGCATATCGACGGACAATGTGTGAGAGTCGGCGTTATGCGTTGCCATAGCCAAGCTTTCACTATCAAGCTCAAGAAAAATATCCCTCTGGAAAAAATCGAAGAGATAATCGCTTCTGGCAACGATTGGGTGGAAGTTGTTCCCAATAACAAAGAAGCAACTTTGGAGAAATTAAGTCCTGCTTATGTCAGCGGTTCTCTAAAAGTGCCAGTCGGCAGAATAAGAAAAATGAACATCGGAGACGAATACATTACAGCTTTCAGCGTAGGCGACCAACTCCTCTGGGGTGCTGCGGAACCGATTCACAGAATTTTGAAAATTGTGTTAGATTATATCAGCTAAAATTTTTGAACTAAATTATTAAAAGACTCATTTGATTAAAATGTGCTCTGAAAGTATCTACCTTTTGGGGCACATCTTCAATCAATCGCTTTTTTGATTTTGAGCAAATCTCCAAGTATCTAAACACATATCTGCAATATTTTTTTTAGCTTCCCAACCAAGTACTTTTTTGGCTTTGTCCACATTAGCATAACAAGTGGCAATATCTCCTGCTCTTCGTCCAACAATTTTATAAGGGATATTTATTCCTGAAACTTCTTGAAAAGTTTTTACCATTTGCAGAACCGAATAGCCTTGACCTGTTCCCAGATTAAAAATGTGCACACCACTATCCAATTCTTGTAAGGCGGCAAGATGACCTCTCGCAAGATCAACCACATGAATATAGTCCCTTACTCCTGTACCATCGATAGTCGGATAATCATTACCAAAAACCTGTAATTCTTCTCGCCAACCAATAGCAACCTGCCAAATAAAGGGCATCAAATTATTCGGGATATCTTTCGGGGACTCGCCTATCAAACCACTTGAATGTGCTCCCACTGGATTAAAATAACGAAGAAGCACAACTTCCATATCAGGATTTGTCTTGGCAAAATCGCTCAAAATTCGCTCACTCATCGCCTTGGTCTCGCCGTATGGATTTGTGGTAATTCCCAATGGCAAATCCTCGTGCAAAGGGGAATCTTGTTCTCCATAAACTGTCGCTGAAGAGCTGAAAACTATCTTTTTTACTCCAAATTTTTGGCACAATTTTGCTACATTCAAAGTAGCATTCAAATTGTTTTCATAATATTTTAAAGGGAAATTAACAGATTCTCCAACCGCTTTATATCCAGCAAAATGGATAACGGCATCAAATTTATGAATGGCAAAAACTTTCTCAAACTCTTTAAAATCAGCAACATCAACTTTATAAAATTTCGGCTTCTTACCCGTAATTTTTTCTATTTTGCTCAGAACCTTAATCTCAGAATTACTCAAATTATCGGCAATCGTCACATCCAATCCAGCATTAAGCAACTCCACAGCCGTGTTCGAACCGATAAAACCAAGACCTCCGGTTAATAAAATATTTTTCATTAATTAGAACTTTTAAGAATTTTTAAAACGACATCTTCAATTCGTTTCAAATCTTCTTCTTGCATATTAGTATCGGAAGGTAAACAAAGTCCATTATCAAAAATTTGTTCTGAGGTACCGTCAATAAATTGCGGATATTTTTCGAAAACCGGTTGCAGGTGCATTGGTTTCCAAAGAGGACGAGATTCAATGTTTTCTTTCTCAAAAGCAAACCTCAACTCTTCTCTTGAAAATCCGATTATTTTTTCGTCAATAATTACGGAAGTGAGCCAATGATTAGAAAAATAATCGGAATTTGGTTCAGTTAAAAAACTTATTCCTGCTACATTTTTAAATAAATCTTTGTACCAATTATTAATTGCTCTTTTTTGCTCAATTCTTTTATTTAAAACAAGCATTTGCCCTCTACCTATTCCAGCAACAATATTACTCATTCTGTAGTTGTAACCGATTTGAGAATGTTGATAATGCGGAGCATCATCGCGTGCTTGAGTGGCAAGAAAACGAGATTTTTTGATTGATTCTTCATCATCAGAAATCAAAGCACCTCCACCAGAAGTTGTAATAATTTTATTCCCATTAAAAGACAAAACTCCAAATTTTCCAAAAGTCCCCAAGTTTTTACCTTTGTAAGTAGAGCCAAGTGCTTCGGCTGCATCTTCTACGACAGGAATATCATAATTGTCAGCAATTCGCATTATTTCATCAATTTTAGCCGGCATTCCATACAAATGAACAAGCACAATTGCCTTAGGTTTTTTATTTTTTGCAATACAATCTTTAATAGCTTTTTCTAAAAGTTCTGGCGACATATTCCAAGTGTCTATTTCACTATCCACAAAAATAGGATTTGCTCCTTGATAAACAATAGGATTGCAGGAAGCAGAAAATGTGAAACTTGAACATATCACATTGTCGTCGGCTTTCACATCAAGCAAAATTAAAGCAAGATGTAAAGCCGCTGTTCCTGAGCTAAAAGCAGTACAAGCTTTAACTTTGTTATAATTAGCTAAATCTTTTTCAAATGCATTTACATTGGGACCCAAAGGTGCAATCCAATTTGTATCAAAGGCTTCTTTCACGAACTTTAATTCTTCTCCGCCCATATTTGGAGAGGAAAGATATATTTTTTTGTTCATTTTTTTTCTCATTTTATTTTTATCGAATATAAAATAATTCCTTAAGTATTATACTTTGAGGTATAATTTTTGACTAATTTTAAAAAGAACTTCCTTACTTTTTCTTCTTAATTATATGTTTAAATTTTAAAACTGCAAAATTTAATTCAACACTTGTTTCAATATCTGTTGTTTGTAAATCACCATCTAATATTTCCGAAACGATATTTCCACTTTCCCCCATTAATTGTTCTTGTAATCGTTTATCTTGAGTTGTAGAAAGAGTATTTATATTGCGAGCCAATTCCCTTATCTTAGCGAAGGCTTCAATTATTGCAAATGTTGTTTGAGTTGCTTTTTTGCTTTTGAGGATAGTTGCAATCATATACAAACCTTTTTCTGTAAAAACTTTTGGAAAATATGGCGAAAAATTTAATTTCTTGAGGTGGTCGAAATTTTCGACTACCTCTCTTTTTTCATTCTCATTTAACTCAAAAACATAATCTTTTGGAAATTTATCCGGATTGTTTTTTACAGCCTCATTAACTCTTTTAGTTTCCACTCCATATAGCACAGCAACATCACTATCAATAATTACTTTTGTATCTCTTATTTCTAAAATAAGCTTTTCAATATCTTTAATTTTAATAATTTCGTTCATTTGCCTATAGTGAATTTTAATTCTTCTCCACCCATATTTGGAGAGGAAAGGTAGATTTTTTTGTTCATTTTTTTATTTTAATCTTATAGCCGGATTGCCAATATAAGTTCCTTCTTTAGAAATATTTCTAAAAACAGTTGCTCCGGCTCCTATGATAACATTACTACAAACTTTTCTATCTTGTATTAATGTAGATTTAGAACCAAAAAAAACATTATCTCCAACTTGGCAACTTCCACCTATATTAACATTTGTCATAATGGAAAGAAAATTTCCAAAGTGAACATCATGTCCTATTTGTGTCCCACAATTTACTATTGAAAACTTACCCATTCTTACATTCGTTGAAACTATCGTATTTGGACAAATAACCGAACCTTCTCCGATATTTACAAATTTTGCAATAGTGGCTTTAGGGGATATAAAAGTAAAAAAATTTACTTTGCCTTTTAATTTTTCGTAAATTAAACTTCTTGATTCTGAATTTCCCAAAGCTACTATAATATAATCTGATTTACATAGTACAAAATCTTCAATGGAACTAAGAATTTTATAATCTGTAGGAAAATTATCCAAAGCATTAAGGTTATCATCAATATAGCCCTTCAATTCCCAATCTCGTTTTTCTTCGGAAATTTCACTCAACCAACTTTCTATTTCTCTACCAAAACCACCAGCCCCAATAATATAAAGAGATTTTTTTTCTTTCATTTATACAGCTAATTTTTCATTTAAATAATTCATAATTGTTTTTAAAGAAGTCATTTTTATAATTTCTTCAGGTTCTATTGAAATATTAAATTCTTCCTCTATAGCAACAATTAAATTTAAATGCCCAATAGAATCCCAAGTCTCACAATTGTCTTGAGAAAAATCATTGCCTATAGCACTAACTTCTATTTCAAAAGTTTCAGCTAATATTTCTTTTAATTTATTCATAATATTCAATTTTTACATCCTTATTTATTTCAAATAGTTTTTTGCTTTCCAAATTATAAAATTTATTTTCTTTTTCTCTATATTCAAAAGTAAAACCAAGTTTATCATAAAAATCTTCAACTTGTTTATTCTTTAAAGTTGGAAGATATGAAGATTTAAAATTTTTACACCCTTTTTCTATAAAAATATTTAAAACAAATTTAACAAAATCGTATTCAATATTTCTTCCTAATATTCTACAACTCAACAATAAAGTATCAATTATTAAAGTTTTATCTTGTTCTTTTAAAATTATTAACCCCGTAATACCATTGTCACCAAATTTATCTTTTACGGATAAAGTATAAATAAAATTACCTTGCTCAAGAAATTTTACAATATCAGATTCGGAATACCTTTGAGTCGTTAAATTAAATTGATTTGTTTTTTGAGTCATTTGAGAAATTCTGGGTATAGTAAATTTATCGGCAGGTTTTATACTTAACACAGTTTCCAAAGATTTTAAATATTCCTTTATATTTAAAGAAGTTTTTAACTTTGCCCTTTCTGCATTAGATTTATACTGATTTAATTTAGCCATATCTTCGCTGTTTATTTTATAAATTTGAAAATATTTATTATAGATAGATTTGAAAAATTCCGGAAGTTGATAAATTTTATCGGGGAAATCAGGAACCGTAACATCCTTTATGATTTCCTTAACCAAATTTCTCTCCACTGGATTATCATCAACAAAAACCATACTTTCAAGTCCTATATTAAGTTCTTTTGCAAGTTCTATAATATTTTCAGCTTTGTTGTTCCAATTTATTTTGTAAGCAGAAAAATGTTCTTCTCTTAAAATTAAATCTGGGTGAGTTTTCCACAAATCTAAAACATCTTTTTCATTATTTTTACTACAAACAGCCAAAATTATTCCAGCTTTCGAGGCTTCTAACAATAGATTTTGGAAATCGGAAAAAATATTACCCGGATAAGTATTCCCTATTTTTATTCCTTCCGCTCCATCTTCACCAAGAATTCCTCCCCACAAGGTATTATCAAGGTCAAGAATTATACACTTTTTTCTTTTATAATTGATAGAATCGTATTGTTTAGAAAGCCAATTCTTAAACTCCTTTGCCAATTTCGGATTTATTACAAATTGAGAAGTGTAATAGAATTTCCAATCAATTAAATCCGAATTTGAAAATTTCCTGAAAAAAGTAGAAACATCAAATAGATAAGTATTCTCTCTATTAAAAGATTTCTCTCTTAAAAATGCATTATAATCTTCAACTGCTTTGATTAAATTAAAATCGGAATTTACATATTGTAAAGAATAAAAATCTTCTATTGTAAATAAATACAATGGTTTTGAAGGTTCTAATTTTTCACATAAAATATTAAGTCTGTTTTTTAAATCCTTAAGCTCTTCAATTAGCAATAAACTATTTGATTTAATCGGCAAAAAATAAAACCACAAATAAGCATCACAGTTTTCATCAAAAAGCAAACTGCTGTTATAATCACTAAAAACATAGTTTTTATCGAAAAGGTATTCTACCGTATAATTTCTAAAAACAAAATTTTTCATAATTCTACAAGCTCCATTAATCCGACATTTTTGTTATATAGGAAACAAATTTTTTTATTGTTAAAAGCAATTGCTTCAACGGGTTTTCTAAGAAGAATAAATTTTTCTTTTTTAAGTGTCTCAATAGATTTCAAAATATCAGAAGTAAGGTAACAAAAATGGTAAGCTGTTGTTCCCTGCTTTCTTAAAATATCATTAACCGGAGATTTTTCATCCAAAGGTTCAACCAATTCAATTTTAGGGAATTTCTTTTTGTCAAGAAAGCAAACTTTTACATTTTGAGTTTTGTCTTTAAAAATTTTCGAAGATAATTCATAACCCAAAATTTTATAGCTTTTTATACTTTCTTCTATATTTTTGCATGCAACGGCTATATGGTGAAATTTAATATCAAACATATTTCAATTTCCCCCATTAAATTTTTCCATCGTGGCTTCACCTTTTTGAGAAATTCCTTCATAAATAAATACTTTTTTTATAGTCTTAAATATTATTTGCAAATCTAATAAAAAAGATAAATTTTCCACATAAAAACACATCATAATTTACTTTATTTAATTGAACGAATAAGCATAAAACTTTCAGCATATTTAGCACTAATTGTGACTCCACGATTAATAGCTAATGACTTAATCCCTTCTATGGAACGAGCATGAGGGTAAGATTTTAATTGAGTTTTATAAAATTTCATAGCTTTGATTTTATTTTCAAGATGAATTTCAGAAATTATTTCAAAAACATTAGGAATAAAGGCATCTTGCTGAAAAGGGGGAGCCCATTCTGTTTCTGATAATGTTTCATAAGATAAAATTGTTTTTACTGAACAGCTATAAATCGGTCTAGCAGCGACTATAGATGCTTCAAAAATAACTTTATGATCATTGTGAAGATCTCCTCTATAAGGGATATACATAATATTAGGAGATAAATCAGAGATTAATTGATTTATACTTCTTGCTATTCTAGAAATTGGGAATGTATCTAAATTAGGTGCAGGGAAATCAAAAAAAAATGTATCTTTTATTCCTAAAAATTCATGTGCTTGTCTTGCTTCATTATAAGTTTTCTGCACATCAATTTCTGAATATATTTTGGGCTCACCCTTATTTGCATTTGTCATTATTGCGATGAACACTTCGTCGTTATTTTCAATCGCTTTTGCTATTATGCCTCCACAACCTAAAATTTCATCATCACTATGGGGTGCAATTATTAAGATTCTATTCATACTTAACTCCTTAATTTAAATATTTCATTCTTTAATTTAAATATTTCATTCTTTAATTTAAATATTTCATTTTGTTCATAATAACCTAACCTAGTTCCTGTCTTTATTTTTTTTTTACAAATATAACCATCATAATCATATACTTCATATTTTTTAATTATAATATGACCCTTTCCTGTTTGTACTATAGGATTGTTATCAACCATATCAATGATTCTGCCCAAAACTCCTTTTATATTACAATTGTAATTTTCTGCCTCCCAAATAATAATTTTATAATTAGAATAAAATGTATAAGCACCAGGATGAGGGTGACCAGTTGCTTTAATTAGAGTTATAATGTTTTCAGAATTTAAATTCCATTCAATTAAACCATCCAGAGGAGTTCTTTTCCCATAATAAGTTGCTAAGAAATTGTTTTGTGGAACAGGTCCCCATAAACCTTTTAACAAGTTAGGCAACCAGTTATCTAAAGCGACTTTCATTGCATTAAATAATTTTTTTTGCAAAGAATTAACATTGTCATTTTTATCTATACTATAATATTCTTGTATGAATAAGGGGCCTGAATCAGTACCTTCATCTATTTGAAAAAAACTTGCGGCTCCTTTTTTATATTCTTCGATAATCATCCATGCCATTGGAGCTCTTCCTCTCCCAAAGGGTAATGGTGTAGGATGAAAACCAATGACCCCTAATTTGGGTAAATTCAATATATCTGATTTTATTAATTGAGAAAATCCGATTACAAATAATATATCTAAATTTAGAGATTTAAGCTTCACGATGTTGTCAATTTCATTAATATTGTTATCAAATCCATAATAATCAATATTGTTCTTGTGGCAAAGATTACTAAAATTTTCATAACCAGAAATATTCGTAATATCTTTAGGTTCATAACCAAAAACTGAAACTAAATTGGCTTTATGTTTTATAAGTGATTTAATTACAATTGATGTGCTACTTACTGAGCCAATAACGGCAATTCTTAACATTTTTTAAATTTTTTTTCTCCAAATATTATTACTAAAAAAGTTTTAAATATAATATTAAAATCTGTTTTAAAGCTACAAATTTTTACATACTTTGCATCTAATTCCCATCTTTCTTCCCAAGTTAAATAGATATTCCCATTTGTTTGAGATAAACCAGACAATCCAGGTCTCACTTGTAATCTAATTTGTGCAGTTTTATTATAATCTTGTAGCTGGGAAACTAAACCAGGCCTAGGCCCAACCAAAGACATGTCACCTTTGAGAACATTAATTAATTGCGGTATTTCATCAATTTTGAACCTTCTTAAAAAAGCACCTGTTTTTGTTAATCTCATATCATCAGGCAATAAATCACCTGCCTTGTTTTTTTTATCATTCATTGTTTTTAGTTTAATAATATTAAAAATTTTCCCATTTTTCCCGGGTCGTTTTTGAATAAAAAATGGGTTACCTTTGTTTGCAAAAGCTAACAAGATAGTAAAAAGTAATAATATCGGACTTACACAAATTAATCCAATTAATGATACAACAAAATCAATTATTCGTTTAAAAAAGTTTTTATACATTTATTCTTAAAAATGTCTCATGACAGCATTATAAGTATTTTCAACCAAATAATTATCTTTCAAAAACAAATATCCTTTTTCTCCCATTTCTTTGATATTATTATTTTTCAAAAATAAATCTATTTTTGAGTTGAAAATCTCCACATTATCACTGATACAAGAGTATCCAAAACCATTAATTTCAGCAATTTCGCCTATGTCAGTGTTTTTGTCCGTAGCAGAGAGAACAGGCATTTTATTTTCCAAATATGATAACAAACGACAAGGAAAATTAGGAATTGTGAATCTTTTATCCAAAAAAATTAAGCCAACATCACAAGCTTTTATTAATAAATCGTATTGTGCTTTAGGCAGATATTCTAATAATTTTGCATTTTGAGGTTTGAATTTTTTAAACCAAGTTTCCACTTTTTTATATTCCGTTCCCGAACCAATGATTACAAAAAACATATCTGTTCTTGATAAATTTGATTGCAAAACTTCCAAGAGAAAATCTATGGCTTGCGGTTCCCCTAAATTTCCACCGTAAATAAAAATAGTTTTATCTTCCGGTAAATTATGCTGACGGCGAATTTCTTTTTTATTCATCTCCGTCTTGTCTTCAAATAATTCTAAACTGTTCGGAGCAATTTCAACTTTGTTTTTTTGCAAAAAAGTATTATGCTTTAAAACGAAATCAACATTAGCCGGAGACATACAACCAATATAATCGGAAATCTTATATAACTCGATCTCTTTTTTTCGAAAGTATTTATAAATTAAACTTTTTCTGGAGAACATTTCCAAATCAACAGCATTTTGAGGAAAAATGTCTTTCAATAAAAGATAAGAAACAGCATTTTTGTTTTTTGATTTTAAAAATTTTATTACTCCCTGGAATGTAATTGGAGGAGTTGAATATAAAATCAGATCGAATTTTATTTCGGATAAATATTTTTTTACGGCATTTTTAAATTGAGTTTCCAACAAAACAGTTCCCAAGCCTTTTTCAAAAATATTGGTTTTTTGAATATTGAGAGTTTTTACTCTTAAGATATTTACACTATCAATTTTTGTTAGGCTTGTCGGTAATCCATACTTTCTCTCACTTGGAGTAACGATATATACATTATGCCCTTCATTTCTGAATTTTCTAAGCAAATCGTTATATATTGCTCGTTCGGAAATGTTGTCTATCCCACAAACAGTTAAAAATATTACATTCATTCTGTTTAAGATTTTCTCCAGACCATTTTATTGATTATTCCAGTATAACTTTGGATAAGTTTTACTACTTTAACGGAAACATTTTCATCGGTGTAATTGGGAACATTTAAAGCAAAATCGCCGTTTTCGTTCATTGAAACTGCTGTACCTACTGCTTGAAGCACCTGCTCTGTTGTAATACCTGCCAAAACAAATACACCTTTGTCCATCGCCTCAGGCCGTTCTGTGGAAGTCCTTATACAAACAGCAGGGAAAGGCTTTCCTTTTGAATTAAAATAAGCACTTTCTTCAGGTAATGTTCCACTATCGGAAACCACACAAAAAGCGTTAAGTTGTAAATTGTTATAATCGTGAAATCCCAATGGTTGGTGTTGAATTACATTTTTATGAAAAACAAAATTTCGGCTTTCAATATATTTTTTCGAACGAGGGTGGCAAGAATATAAAATAGGCATATTATATTTTTTAGCCATAGTATTAACCGCATTCATTAAGTTCAAAAAATTGGTTTCGTTATCAATATTTTCCTCTCTGTGGGCGGACAAAAGAATATATTTTTTGGATTCTAATTTCAAAGTCTCCAAAATATTGCTTGAACAAATACTTTTAAAATTAGCTGAAAGCACCTCTGCCATAGGAGAGCCTGTAACATAAGTTCGTTCTTTGGCAGTTCCTTCATAATTTAAATAACGACGGGCATGCTCGCTGTAACACATATTCAAATCGGAGATATGATCAACAATACGGCGATTAGTTTCCTCTGGGAGATTTTCATCAAAACAACGATTCCCTGCTTCCATATGGAAAGTTGGGATATGCAATCTTTTTGCGGAAACAATCGACAAACAAGAATTTGTATCTCCCAAAGCCAAAACAGCATCTGGATTTTGCTCCCGCATTAAAGCATAAGATTTTGCCAAAACATTACCCATAGTCTCTCCTAAATCTTTGCCTACCACATCAAGATAGAAATCGGGTTTTCGCAAACCCAAATCATCAAAAAAAACTTGGTTAAGAGTATAATCGTAATTTTGTCCAGTATGGACTAAAATTTGCTCAAAATATTTATCACATTTTTTTATTACTTCAGATAACCTAATAATCTCAGGACGAGTACCTACAATTGTCATTAATTTTAACTTATTCATAATGGTTACACTTCTTCAAAATAGGTGTCGGGATTTTTTGGATCAAAACATTCGTTACACCACATAAAAGTAACCATATCAGTTTTACCCAAATTTTCAATATTGTGAGTATAGCCTGGAGGAATATCAACAACTTCTATTTTTTTCCCTGACACACAATATTCAATTACTTTAGCTTGTGGCTCATTTATTTTACGAAAACGAATAATACCTTCTCCACTTACAACAACAAATTTTTCATTCTTAGTATTATGCCAATGGTTCCCTTTAGTAATATACGGTTTAGATATATTTACAGAAAACTGCCCTTTATTCATTGTTCTAATAATTTCAGTAAAACTACCTCGTTCATCAACATTCATCTTTAAAGGATAGCTGAATTTATCTTCCGGCAAATACGAAAGATAAGTAGAATACAATTTTTTTGTAAATTCGTTTTCTAAATCCGGGACATCTAAATTTATTCTGTTTTCTTTAAATGAATATAATAAATCAACTATTGCCCCAAGAGTAACATTGTGAACCACAGGAACTGCACAAAATTTATCTTCATAATGCTCATCTCCGCTTAATGCAGATATAAGTTCATCAACAACATCATCAACATAGACCAAATTCATTACAGTTTCTGTATTATTGACTTGAATGGGTAAATTATGAGCAATATTGTTACAAAATGTGGCAACGGCACTATTGTAGTTAGGGCGACACCATTTCCCAAAAATATTTGGAAAACGATAAACCAAAACTTTAGCACCTGTTTCTTTTGCATAGTCGAAAAATAAATTTTCGCTCGCTCTTTTTGATTCGCCATAAGGATTGTTCAGTGTGGCTTGTGTAGAAGAAGAAAGCATTATCGGGCAAATATTTTTATATTTTTTTAAAGTATTTAATAAAGTAGAGGCAAATCCAAAATTACCAACCATAAACTCCGATTGCTCTTTTGGTCTGTTTACTCCGGCTAAATTAAAAACAAAATCTGCTTTTTTACAATAAACATCTAATTCTTCAGTGGAACTATCACTATTATATTCAAAAATTTTAATATCAGACGAAAGTTTATAATTTTTTGCCTTACCAAATTTTATATTGTTTAATTGAGCTAATAAATTTTGCCCTATAAATCCTTTCGCACCAGTTATAAGAATATTCATAATTATTATTTCTTTATTCCTAAATCTTCACAAACAGATTCAAGATTTAAAAGAAGCTTTTTCATACCTTCAACATCCAATTGCGTTGTATTATGAGAATGATAATCATCTATTCTTGAAATATCTTCATTACCTTCTACAAAAAATTTGTCGTAATTTAAATCTCGCTTATCACAAGGAATACAATAATAATTTTCCATATCAATTGAGTTTGACATCTCTTCTCTTGTTACAAGAGTTTCATAAAGCTTTTCTCCATGACGGGTGCCTATTATTTTCACTTTAGTATCAGCTTTATAAAGTTGTTTCAAAGCTTCTGCAAGGACATCAAGAGTTGCAGCAGGAGCTTTTTGAACAAATAAGTCACCATTGTGTCCATTTTGAAAAGCATAAATCACTAAATCAACCGCATCATCCAAAGTCATCATAAATCTAGTCATATTAGGATCTGTAATAGTTATTGGTTTATTCTCTTTAATTTGCTCTATCCAAAGTGGAATAACAGAACCACGCGAAGCCATAACATTTCCGTAGCGAGTACAACAAATAGTTGTGTCTGCTCCTTCACCCAAAGCTCTTCCTTTTGCAGTCGCTACTTTTTCCATCATAGCTTTAGAAATTCCCATGGCATTTATAGGATATGCAGCTTTATCGGTAGAGAGTACGACTACATTTTTCACTTTATGCTCAACAGCGGAATCCAAAACATTTTCCGTTCCCAAAATATTTGTATAAACTGCTTGAATTGGGAAAAATTCACAAGAAGGAACTTGTTTTAAAGCTGCGGCATGAAAAACAAAATCTACTCCTCGCATTGCTTTATCTACAGAAGACTTATCTCTAACATCACCAATATAGAATTTAATTTTCGAGTTTTGTAAAGCATGACGCATATCGTCTTGTTTCTTTTCATCTCGAGAAAAAATGCGAATTTCCTTAATCTCGGAATCTAAAAATCTTTTAAGAACTGCATTCCCAAATGAACCAGTTCCTCCAGTAATAAGTAAAATTTTATTTTTAAACATAATTAATCTCTCTAAAAAATTTTTATGGTATCAAAACCAAATTTAATTTTTTTCCCCTTCAAAACCCAAAACAATGTAACAAATATAAAATAAGAAAATGTGTCAATAAATCCAAAAACTTGATTATTTGCAGGGAAGAAAATAAACATTAAAGCAAACAATGGCAATAAAGCAATACCAAAAAAATTATTATTATAAATAACACTTAACCAAACCCTAGAAAAAAAACCACCCAAAAAAAACATTAATATAAATAAGCCAATTAAACCGAAATCATTAGCAAATTGCCCATAAAAACTATGCCATTGTGCTGATTTATCCCAAATATCACTAATACGAAATTGGAAAGTTTTTTGGGAAATATCATTGCCCGTTAACATGAAAAATTGTCTTTGTAGAAATTCAGAACTCCCAAAACCATAAGTCCAATTCCAATCCATATTAAGAATAAGAGAAAACCCATAATAACCTTGAACTATATAAGAATTAAGCCAAACAAATGCATAAGAATAAAATCCTGAGAAACTGTTTATTGCTGGAGTTTCGATATTAACATTTATATCTCCCAAAGGAGAACTATTAGAAATGTTTTCGAATCCTCCTCCTCGCTGTGACATAGCATAACCGAAATATCCTAAAGGAATTAAAAATAGAATCGCACAAAACAATGATAACCTTAACATCATTTTAGGTCTTTTTTTATAAATTACCAAAAAAATTGAAACTGAAAAAAATATAAAGAAAAGAAACAGGGAACTATTAGTCCCCGAAGCAATAGAACATGATATAAAAAAGAAACAATATACAAAAACCAAAACCTTTTTAAAAAAAGACAATGCTACCCAATAGTACACAAAAATTGGAATAAATAAAAGTTTGTTAAACATAAAAAATATTGAAAAAATGTTTAAAATTCTTCGGTTCCCAGCTAAATTTTCTGTTGAAAAAAGGGTTGCCATCCTGTCTGCATAAACTTTACCAGGATTAGTAATTCCATTTTTTATATCATTAATTATATCATAAGGGAAAAAAGAAGTAGATAACATCAAATTTTGATATAGAATAAATATTCCTATCAATCCCAAAAAAAAAGTTATATAAAAAAAAGAATTACTAAATTCATTTTTAACTTTCTGGTTTGGTATTTTATAAGTTTTCGCAAAAATAACATACCCCAATATAAAAGATAAATGATATAATATCATTAACATAAGAAAAAGAATAGGATTATGTATCTTAAAATCTACTGGTCCAAAGTATAAAAGAAAAAGAGTAAAACAAAGATATAATTCAACAAAAAGAAGGGGAAAATATTTTCTCATAATTATAGATTTTTCTGCTCAAATTTTTGTATATAATGCATTGAATTACCGACAATCAAATTGTAATGTTTTTGATATTTATCATAGTCAATACTAATACTTTTAAATTTTTTGTATATTTTCATAAAATTAAAAATAATTCTAAACCCGTAAATATATACATTAATATTAAATAATCTTTTTAAATATTTATGGGGAATGTTAAAACAAAATAATCTATTTTTTAACAAAAATTTATTAAATATTTTTTTTTCTTTACTTATGAGGTAGTTAAATATTTCCACTTTATCCTTATCAAAAATAGTATTTTTGATAATATAAGTTGAATTAGCAGTTCTTCTATAATAAACAAATATTTTATCAATTTGCTCAAACTTCAATGGTGAGTACAGTTCAGCCATCTTGATATGCAAAGGAAAATCCTCTGTAACTGTAAAAGAATTTATAAATTGAAGAATTATATCATTTTTTAAAGCATCAACTTTATAAACAGTGCTTGGAGCATTTGAAAAACTTATTTTTTTCAATCTCTCCTTATAATTTAAATTCTTATAAATTACACTTGAAGCACACAAATTAAATATTTCAAAACTTGAATTAGTCATCTTTCCATCAACAAAAATAACAGGTAACCCTGACAAGATATCTACATCACATATTTTCTCAAATTCAATAAATAGATTTTCGCAAGAATAAACATCATCTCCTGCGGTTAATTTACAAAACTCTGTCTCCAAAAATTTCAAAGCTAAAGTCAAATTTTTACAAGTTCCCCTATTTATACCATCCGTAACTATTTTAATGTCACTGAATAAGTCAGAATTGTCTTGTAACCAAAATTTTGTTAATTCAACCGTCTTATCAACAGATCCATCATCCGCAACAATTAAATTAATATTAATGCCAGTTCCAAAATTTTTTATTTGATATTTAATGCTTTCTAAATGTTCAATAATATAATCTTGATGATTATATGCTATCACAATAAAAGTAAACTTATCCAAAAAAAACTCCAATTTTTTCACGAAAATATCTATAAACAAATAAAAAAACACCAAACCCTATCATCTTATATCCAGAATAAAAAAAACTAATTTTCCATTTTAATGTTCTTCTGCTGGCTTTCCCTATTTCGTCAATTAAACCTCGTTTAGACAAATCCATTTTTAAATTATATTTTTCAACTAAAGGGACAACAACTCCTGATACCCATTTCCCTCTATATACAGCACCACCCATAGAATAATTGTAAGGATAAATATCTTCACAACTTTGTTTTACACTATAAAATACACTATTTTTATTATATGCACGATAACTACCAAAACATTCCCAAGCCCAAGGAGAATCTTTATCATCAATAAAGCTTAACAATTTATCTTTTCTCCAAATAGCTGGAGCAGAATTCAATTTATAATCTGCTCTCAAAGGCAATTGTTCGAAACCAGTAAACTTCCCATCATCAATGTTCTTATTTTGGCTATGCACAAAATAAAAAGCACAAATATCTTTGTTATTTTCACATTTCATCCATTCAAGACATTGTTTGATTTTATAACTATTTACATCCCCCTCTAAAACAAAATCATCATACAACATAATTACAAATTCTGCATCTATATCTAAAAGGGTTTTTCTAAATCTCCTGCCCCAATTATCTAATCCCGAACCCTCATTAAAATTATGCGTTATAACATTAGGAAATTGACAAGCCAATTTTTCTGTATTCAAAATGACTTTATATTCGCAATCAGACCAATATTCTTCAAGTGCCTTAAAAAACAACCCCCAAACATCACTGTAAGCATCACAAGTATTTACAACAATTACACATTGACTCATTTTTATAAAATAACCTTTATGTAGCTTCTCAGTTTATTTCTTACAATTTCTAAACTTAGTGAACTAAAAATAACAAAACAAATTCCAATAATTAAAACTTTGAATAACAGCATCCATCTGTTTGTGGATACAACTATCTCAAAATCAAAAAATTCATACAGACAAAGTGTCAAAAATAAAATAAAAAGCAAAATAGGGGAAATTTTTTTGAATAGCCAATTAAAATGATAATCAGGAAGCAAATTGCGGTGCACAATCCAAGTAAAAAAGAAAAACCATAATAAATTAAAAACAAACCAAGTTATACCTGAACCTATCGGACCAAATTTAATAATAGCAAAATACATAATGGGAATTTGAAAAATAGCCATAACAGAAGCTCCTCTGACATAATATCTCAAATTACCAAAAGAATTTTGCAAATAGTACTGAAAACTTCCAAGAACAAATAAAGCATATCCCAAAGAATAAAAAATTAAAATATTTTTACCCCATATAGCTACATTTTTATTTCCGATGAAAATATAAATTATTGGCTCAGAAAATATACATACGAAAAAACTAATTGATAAAACTATCCATGTTATTAACTGAGTCATTTTATCATATAAAGTTTGCATATTTACTTTATCCCCTTGACTCAACAGCAAAGTCATCTGAGGAGATATGGCTATAAAGATAGGAGTTGCAATAGCAACCATAGAACTAGCGACAAGCAAAATCATACTAAAATAACCAAATTTATCAAGTGACAATCTACTTGATAATAATAACCTGTCAAATTGCATTAATAAAGTCCAAATTAATGTGGTGTAAGCTATAGACATAGAAAAAGGCAAAATAATTTTTAATGTAGAAGAATCAATCCTAAAATTAAATAAATTATTTTTTACAATTTTTTTAGGCATCAAACTATACAGTCTAAAGTTTAGAATTAACAATTCAACAATCCCAACTGAAAACTGATAATAAAAAAAAACCTTAATACTTTTTGAAATAAAAATTAAAATAACCAAAGACCCTAAATATTTTAGTGTCACTAAAAATATGTTAATTTTGTTGTACCAAACTTGATCTTCGAACCCATTTATTCCACTTTTATATAGTGTGCTAAACCACCTAATAGATAAAATTATCCCCATTAAAATAATGCAATGCTGAATAATCTCTTGCCCTAAATCATTCGCATGTATCCAATTAGTTGATATCCAAAAACTTGTAATAAATATAACTAATATAATTATCACAGATAATATAAAAAAAATGATCTCTATACTTCTTAAAAGTTTAAAAAAAGCTTCAAATTTTTCATAATTTCCTCTAGCTTCTGCAACTTGACGACCCAAAGTAGGTGCAAAACCAGCATCTAATAAATTAAGCCAAAATTGCATTAATACAAAAAAACCAACTAATCCATATGCCTCAGCTCCCATATATTGTAAATACAATGGCATAATAAAAACACTGATAGCCATTACATAAATCTGTCCAATATAATTAGCTAATATATTTTTCTGAGGTAATTCTAAATTCAATTAATCATCCCACATAATTATTGATTATCTGAATAATCTTTTGAGTATCTTCCAAAGTCTGTACACCACTAATGGGCAAACTTAATACTTCATTATGTATCTGTTCGCTAATAGGAAAATTTTTATTATTCCATTCTTTATAAGCATTTTGTTGATGCGGAGGAATTGGATAATGAATAAGAGTCTGAATTTGATTGTTTGCCAAATAATTTTGTAACTTATTTCTGTTTTTAGTTCTTATCACAAATAAATGCCAAACATGATTTTTTTGATTGGAAATTTTGGGGAGAATAATTTTGGAATTCTTAATGTTTTCTAAATAATAATTCGCTATTTCTCTTCTTTTTTTTGTCTCATTATCAAGATATTTCAATTTTATTCCAAGCAATGCTGCCTGAATTTCATCTAATCTACTATTTACTCCCTTATAAAGATTTTTATATTTTTTATGGCTACCATAATTAGCTAAAGCCTTCACTGTTTTAGTTACTTCCTCATCATTAGTAGTGACAGCCCCTCCATCTCCCAAAGCTCCTAAATTTTTACCAGGATAAAAACTAAAACCACTTGCATCTCCGAGGTTGCCACATCTTTTATCTTTAAAATATGCCCCATGAGATTGAGCAGAATCTTCTATAACTTTTAAATTATATTTTTTTGCTAAAGCATTAATTTTATCCATTTCACAAGTTTGACCATAGAGATGCACAGGTAAAATAGCTTTTGTTTTGGAGGTAATCTTATCTTCTATTTTTGTCACATCAATCAGATAAGTATCAATATTCGGTTCTACCAAAACAGGAACAAGATTATTCTGGGAAATAGCAAAAATTGAAGCAATATAAGTATTAGCAGGGACAATTACTTCATCATTATCTTTTATCACTCCAAGTTCTTTATATGCTCTCAAAATTATAGTAAGAGCATCCAAACCATTTGCAACCCCAACACAATATTTTGTCCCACAATAAGAAGCGAACCCTTCTTCAAATTTTATACATTCTTCTCCATGGATATACCAGCCACTATCAATTACTTTTGTATATGCTTCTAACAACTCTTCTCGATATTGAGAATTGATTTTTTTTAAATCTAAAAATAAAATCATTTTAATTTTTTCTTACATTTATCACATATTAAAGTATCATCACTTTTTCTACCACATTTGCAAACATATCCTCTAAATTTTGCAGGATTACCATACCAAAGTTCATGGCTCCCAACATTTTTAGTTATAACACTTCCTGCCCCAATCATTGCAAATTCTCCTATTTCTATCCCCCCAATAATTGTACTGTTGGCACCTATAGAAGCATTTTTTTTTATAATAGTTTTTTGAAATATCTTATTATATTGCTTACTTCGAGGAAACAAATCATTTGTAAAAGTCACATTGGGACCTATATGAACATTATTTTCTAAAGTTATTCCATCCCAAATTTGCACCCCACTTTTTATTGTTACATTATTGCCAATAAAAACATCATTTTCAATAAGGACTTGAGCACAAATATTGCAATTTTCACCAATAATTGCATCTTGAAAAACAACACAAAATTGCCATATACTTGTATTTTTTCCTATATTTTTAGATTTTACATCTGCAAATTCGTGAATCATTATTTAATAATCTCCAAAAATTTATCATAATATCTTATATAGTCACTCTCGTCATAATGCTCACTTGCCAAAACCAATAAAACACAATCTGGAGAAAAATTTTTCATTTCTCGCCAAATAAGACCTTCAATAAAAAGACCTTGATTTGGATTAGTAAGTGAAATTTCTTCTCTATTTTTACCATCATCAAGCACAAAAGTGCAACTTCCCTTTACAGCAATAGCAATTTGTTTGAGATTTATATGTGAATGAAAACCTCTTTCTACACCTTTTTTAGTATCAAAAATATAGTAGACTCTCTTTATTAGAAAAGGAACGTTATAGCCTTGCTCTATAGCGACAAGGGAACCTCTATCATCCCCCAATGTCTTAAACTCTACTAATTTATAACTTGCCATTTTTTTTCGTTTTATTATTTTTATACCACTCATAAATTTTTCTCAAACCATCTTCTAATTCAATAAAATATTCCCACCCCAAAGAATTCAACTTCGCTGGATTAGTCAACTTAATCATTGTCCCATCTGGTTTATCGCTATTAAAAAATAATTTGCCTTTGTAGCCAACAATTTTAGAAATTAACTCCGCCAACTCTTTAATCGACAAATCTTTTCCTGTCCCAATATTCAAATGTGTATTTCTAATTTGATTTTCATCGAAAGAAAAACAATCTTTGAAATCAACATTTTTCATAACAAAAACACAAGCATCTGCCATATCATAACTATGCAAAAACTCGCGTTTTGGCTTGCCTGTCCCCCAAATCTCCACTTGCTTTTCATCAACCCCAAATTTTGCTAAATATTTTTTTGCTTCTTCAATATTTGATACTCCCAAATCGGCAACAACTTTATCATATTTTTTTTCTTGAAGTAATTTTGCTAAATGAATTTTTCGCAAAAGTGCCGGTAACACATGAGACTTTTCCAAGTCATAATTGTCGTTTTCACCATAAAGATTTGTCGGCATCACCGAAACAAAATTCGTTCCATATTGCAAATTATAAGCTTCACACATCTTAATTCCAGCAATTTTAGCAATAGCATAGGGTTCATTAGTATATTCTAACTCAGAAGTGAGCAAAGAATTTTCACTCATCGGCTGGGGAGCATTTTTAGGATAAATGCAAGTGCTACCAAGAAAAAGTAATTTTTTGACTTTATGCAAATAACTTTGATGAATGACATTATTTTGAATTTGCAAATTTTCATAAAGAAAATCAGCACGATAAGTATTGTTAGCAACTATACCGCCAACTTTGGCAGCTACCAAAAAAACATATTCGGGTTTTGATTGTTTAAAAAAATCGGCAACTGCAACTTGATTAAGCAAATCTAACTCTTTATGAGTTTTCAAAATCAGATTGTTGTAGCCATCCGACTTTAATTTTCTAACAATCGCACTGCCAACTAAGCCTCTGTGACCTGCTACATATATTTTAGAGTTTTTGTTCATGATTTCCCTTGTCCAGTCCTAAAATAGTGGACTCAGTTTTTTATTAATTATGCAGCTTTCTGCATCTCCAAAAAAACACTTTGTGGTGTTCTATAATCCAAACTCATATGATATCGTTTATTGTTATAAATATCAACAAAATTCTTCAACTCTCTTCGCACTTCCTTCAAACTTGAAAAAACAACATTAAAACCAAATTCGTTCTTCAAAGTATTAAAAACTCGCTCTGCACAAGCGTTATCATAACATTTGCCCGCACCGGTCATGCTCCTTCTAAAATTATTTTTCTTCAAAAAATCAGTGTATAATTTGCTTGTATATTGCACTCCTTTGTCGCTATGATGTATGCAATCTTTAGGCAACTTATATTTTTTCAATGTCTTCCGCATAACCTTAACCGACTCTTCAGCCAAAAGAGTTTGAGCCACATTATAACCCAAAATTTTTTGCTTGATTTCCTCAATCTCTTGCAAAGCAGGGTACTGATCTGATAGTTGCACAAAGATTACCTCCTTACAGGGCGTGTCATAATTAACTTTTTTCAACCATCGATAAATAGTTGGAAATCCCTCTCCATAATATTTACCCGCTTCCAAAACCGTCAATTTTTTGTTTTTGACATTCTTTCTGAAAGCTTTTGAATATCTATCTCTTTTATCCAAGTTTCCTCCTAATGGAGTCCACTTTTTCAGGACGAGGTAAAGCAATTCATTTATTTATAAAACTCTCTAATCTTCTCAATCATATACCCTATCGCATCATCACTCATTCCCGGATAAACTCCTATCCAAAAGTTGTTATTCATTATCTTATTCGTATTAGTAAGCTTTCCAACAACCTTATAATCTTCATTTAATTTCATAGTTTCAAACATTGGATGTTTGCTTATATTCCCTGCAAAAAGGTTTCTTGTTTGAATATTATTTTTCTCTAAATACCCCACTATCTCATTTCGAGTAAATTTAGCTTTATCTGTCAAAGTGAGCATAAAACCAAACCAGCTTGGCTCACTATTTTTTGTAGCTTGGGGCAAAATAAAATAATCTTTCAAATTTTGTAGTCCATTTTTTAACAATTTAAAATTCTCTTGTCTTTCTTTTATAAAGAAAGGCAATTTTTCAAGTTGTGTAAGTCCTATTGCTGCCTGCATATCGGTTGCTTTTAAATTAAAACCAAAATGCGAATATACATATTTGTGATCATATCCAGTAGGCAAAGAGCCAAATTGTTTAGAAAATCTTTGGCCACAAGTGTTGTCAACACCGCTTTCGCACCAGCAATCTCGTCCCCAATCTCTCATTGAAAGTATGATTTTTTTTAAAATTGGATTGTTTGTATAAACAGCTCCTCCTTCACCTGTGGTTATGTGATGAGGAGGATAAAAAGAGCTTGTTCCAATATCGCCGAAAGTTCCTGTAAATTTGTTATCATATTTTGAGCCGAGAGCATCGCAATTGTCTTCAATAAGCCAAAGATTGTATTTATTACAAAAATCTTTTACAGCTTTAATATTAAAAGGGTTACCAAGAGTATGAGCAAGCATTACAGCTTTTGTTTTATGACTTATAGCTTTTTCTAATTCATCAATGTCAACATTGTATGTTTCAAGTTCAACATCTACAAAAACAGGGACAGCACCATATTGTACAATTGGAGCAACGGTTGTAGGGAAACATGCTGCAACAGTTATAACCTCATCACCTCTTTTGATTTGTCTTGTCTTTAATAAAGGGGATGTTAAGGCAAAAAAAGCAAGCAAATTAGCAGAACTTCCAGAGTTAACAAAAAAAGAGTATTTAATTTTAAGGAATTCAGCTAATTTTTTTTCAAACTCCTTTGAATATTTGCCGTAAGTAAGCCAAAAGTCCAAAGAGCTATCAACAAGATTAATCATCTCTTTTTCATCAAAAACCCTACCTGCATAATTAACTCTATCTTTATTCGGAACAAACTTTTTTTTCTGTTGTGATTGATGAACAAGTCTATAATACTCTTCAACTTTTGTTAATATCTCTTTTTTAAGTTGTTTTTGTTGTGTCATTATCTTATTTTCCTTCCCAAATATTATCTATTGCTTTAAGATATGGATCATCTTTAACTGTTTCTTTATCAAGTTGGTTCAAATTGAACCTAAAATACTCTCTCATTTTATTGATGGCTTCTTTATGGGATGTGAATCGAAAATACCCAAGTTCCTTCATCAATCTATCATTATTTGATGTATATTCGTTATTTAGCCCATCATTTAAAACTCTTATTTCAGATGTAAAATTACTTACTTCATTGACTATATTTGCCAATGTTACCAAATCTACTTTTCCCCCAGTAGTCACATTATAGATTTTTTCTTTTGCATCATTATGTATAAACCAATCTATTATTTTGAGTAAATCATCTATATAAATATAATCAAAATAAACATTTTTATTTATCACGATTGGTAAATGCAATAAATTCTTTACAATAGCATTAGATATAAATTTATATCGATAATTTTCATACTCTCCATAGGCTCCAAAAATTCTAAGTTGAACTAAATTCTGTGATTTTTCTATATATTTTGAAGTAATGGTCTTGTAAAAACCATACTCATCCAAGGGCAATGATTGATTGTAATCTTCCTCTTTTGCATCAATTATTGGCTTATGCTTACCATACTCTGCACCGCTACCAAAAGAGATGATTTTTTGCACATTTTTTTCATGTTTTGCGATATTAAAAAAAATTCTAATATTATACTCTGTAAGATTTTTCATATCTATCGTATCTCTTCCACCACCACGATTTGCTAAATGGATAATAATGTCTATCTTATTTGATACTATATAGTTATCAACTGCTTTTTCATCTGCCAAATCTAATTCTTTACTTGATGGAGTAAAAAGAGTATAAGTTTCATAATTTTTGCGGAGATACTCTTTGAGATGAAAACCTACAAAGCCATTTGCACCTGTGATGAAGATTTTCATAACTACTCTTTCAATGGCTTAATAATCATAAGAGAATATAAATCTTTCCTATCCAAAAATGGATGCATATCTTCAATTGGTTTATTTACAATTAATTTCGGCTCTACTGTTGTCATTTGAAACGGCAATTCAATATTTATAAGTTCTGGTTTATCTGTAGAAAAAATATTTTTTAATTCAGAATCAAGAGTATTCATATCTGTTATAAGTCTTGAATCAAGGTCATAAGCTTTTGCGATTTCAACAAGATTAGGAACACTATAATCATCAACAGTACCTAAATATTTTTGTTCAAAATAAAGTTCTTGAAATTGTCTTACCATCCCTAAATTTTTGTTATTAAGTACAAAGATTTTAATTGGCAAATTTCTTCTTTTTATAACTTCTAATTCTTGAATATTCATTTGAATTCCACCATCACCAGCAATCACGACTGTTCTTGTATTCGAACCAATACAAGATCCAATTGAAGCAGACAAAGCAAATCCCATCGCACCCATTCCACCAGAAAATAGCACTCTTTGATTTTCTTTTGTATTCAAGGATTGTGCAGTCCACATTTGATGTTGCCCTACATCCACACACACTATTTCATCACTTAAGTAATTTGCAATTTTTGACACTACTATATTTGGTATTTTTTCTTGATTATCAATGTCAATTGTCGAAGAAAATTTGCTTTTATATTTATTTAAATGAACTAACCAATCTTTTGTATCTATTTTTAAAGATTGTGAACTTAATTTTTCCATAAATTCTTTTACATCTGAATTAATTTTTAAATCAACTTTGATTTTAGAACCTAATTCATTTTTATCAATATCAACTTGTATAATTTTTGCTCCTCTAGCAAAGGTATCTAAATTGGTTCCTGTTTGTCTTGTGTCAAGTCTTGAGCCTAAAACAAGTATCAAATCACTATTTGCTAATGTTAAATTCCCATATCTATTACCATACGAGCCAATCAAGCCCATATTGTGTTGATACCCTCCACTAATTGCATCTTTACCCATCAATGAATAGACAATTGGCAAATTATATTTTTGTAAAAAATATAATAATTCGTTTTGAGCCTTAGATAATCTTACACCACCACCAACTAATACAACTGGCCGTTCTGAAGCATTTAAAAGTGATACAGCCTCATCAATACTGTAATCATTTTTATTATTTAAGTTGTAGTATTCTTCACTATCAAAAAAAGATTTTAAGTTCTCAATGTTAATCTCACTTCTTTGAATATCCATTGGAATATCAACTAAAACTGGACCTTTTCTACCATGTTGCGAAATATAATAGGCTTTTTCTAATTCATATCGTATATTTTCTACTTTATCTATAATAACTGCATATTTCACTATTGGCTTTACAATGCTTACAATATCTGTTTCTTGAAACCCAATTTGTCTAACTGGCTTATCATATTTATATTCATAAGTATTTACTTGTCCAGTGATAAACATAGTCGGTACTGAATCAAAAAAGCAACTTCCAATTGGAGTGATAAGATTAGTAGCTCCTGGACCACTTGTAGCAAATACCACTCCAGATTTCCCAGTCACTCTAGCATACCCTTCAGCAGCAAAACCAGCCCCTTGTTCATGAATACAATTTACTATCTCAATTTTTTCATTTGTTGCAATTGAATGATAAATATGTGCCACTGCACCACCAATATATCCAAAAACTTTATCAATACCTTTTAGAAGCAAAAAATTTATCACATAGTTTGATATTTTAGATTTCATACAACCCACTCAATATTTTTCTTTTATATTTTCTAAATAATTATCTAAATCAAACTCAGATAAACATTTTTTACCTTCATAAAACTCTTTATACCAATTAGCTGTTTTCTCAAAAGTAGTTTTATTGTCCCAAATACTTTTCCATTTTAAAATACTATTTGCCTTACTACAATCTAATTTTAATAAATTAGCCTCGTGAATATTATTTTTGTTTTCTTCAACTTCATATTTTATTGAAGACCAAAAAGATTTCATATTCTCTACAACATTTAAAACTGAAAGATTCCCCTCATCTCCATTTGGACCAAAATTCCAAGCATCTGAAAATTGTACTTCTTTTTCCAATAACTTTTGCCCTAAAAGTAAATATCCATTCAAAGGCTCTAATACATGTTGCCAAGGTCTGGTTGCTTCTGGATTTCTGATAATAACTTGTTCTCCTTTGCTTGTCGCTCTCATAATATCAGGAATCAATCTATCTTCCGCCCAATCTCCACCACCAATTACATTGCCAGCTCTACAACTTGCAAGTAAAATTTGATGAGTTTTCCCAAAATCTTTAACATTAAAAAAAGAATTTCTATAAGAAGCAGTCAATAATTCTGCACATCCTTTTGAAGAACTATAAATATCATATCCACCCATAGGCTCATTTTCTCTATATCCCCAAATCCACTCTTTGTTTTCATAACATTTATCGCTCGTTATGTTCACGATTGCTTTTACTGATGAGCTAAAACGACATGCCTCAAAAACATTCAAAGTTCCCATCACATTAGTTTCATAAGTTTCAATAGGATCTAAATATGATTTTCTAACTATCGGCTGAGCTGCAAGATGAAAAACTATTTCTGGTTGATGTTTGTTAAAGATTTTTTCAAGTTTATCTTTATCTCTAATGTCGCCTATTATTGAATTGAGATTAAGATTAAGCAATTCAAAATGATTGGGTTCGCTAGGAGCTGGCAAAGAATGACCAATAACTTTTGCTCCCAATTTGCTAAGCCACAAAGCAAGCCAAGAACCTTTAAAGCCGGTATGACCTGTGATTAAAACTTTTTTGTTCTTGTATATATTACCAAACATTACCAAACCTCCCAAGGAGCTTCTCCTGCTTCCCACAGCATTTGTAATTGCTGTTTATCTCTTAATGTATCCATTGGTTGCCAAAATCCTGTATGCTGATAGGCAAAAAGCTCGCCATCTTTTGCAAGATTTTTAAGAGGTTCTTGTTCAAAAACACAAGATTCGTTATCGCTTAAGTAGTTAAATATTTTTTTATCACATACAAAAAAACCACCATTTATCCAGTTCTTGTCATTTTGAGGCTTTTCAATAAAACTTTTAACTTTCATACCATTTTGTATATCAAGGTTACCAAATCTTGCTTCTGGTCGTATAGCAGTCGTTGTTACTATTTTTTTGTATTTTTTATGGAATTTTATAGTCTCTAATATATTTACATCACTTACACCATCACCATAAGTTAATAAAAAAGTGTCGTCTTCAATATACTTTTGTGCTTTTTTTATTCTTCCCCCAGTCATCGTATCTAAACCCGTATCGGCAAGAGTAACTATCCAAGGCTCACTTTTATTACTATGAACTTCCATTTTATTTGTTTTTAAATTAAATGTGATATCACTTTGGTGTAAAAAGTAATTAGCAAAATACTCTTTTATATAATAGCCCTTGTAGCCGAGTAGAATAACAAAATCGTTAAAACCATAATATGAATAAAGTTTCATAATGTGCCACAAAATTGGTTTCCCGCCAATTTCTACCATTGGTTTTGGCTTTATATCAGTCTCTTCTGATATTCTTGTTCCGTAGCCACCTGCTAATATTACAACCTTCAAATTATATCTCCTGCATAAAGTTATTAATTATGTTCATACCACTTATAAACTTGTTTCAAACCATCCTCTAATTCAATAAAATATTCCCACCCCAAAGAATTCAACTTCGACGGATTAGTCAACTTTATCATTGTGCCATCAGGTTTGTCGCTATTAAAAAATAATTTACCTTTGTAGCCAACAATTTTAGAAATTAACTCCGCCAACTCTTTAATCGACAAATCTTTTCCTGTTCCAATGTTTAAATGTGTATTTTTAATTTGCTTTTCATCAGATGGAAAACAATCTTTGAAGTCAATATTTTTCATCACAAAAACACAAGCGGCTGCCATATCATCACTATGCAAGAACTCTCTTCTCGGCTTCCCCGTGCCCCAAATTTCCACTTGTTTTTCATCAACCCCAAACTTTGCCAAATATTTTTTTGCTTCCTCAATATTTTTGGCTCCCAAGTCAGCTACAACTGCATCATATTTCTTCTCTTGTAATAACTTCGCCAAATGGATTTTGCGAAGCAATGCAGGTAAAACATGAGATTTTTTCAAATCATAATTGTCGTTTTCACCATAAAGATTTGTGGGCATCACCAAAACAAAATTTGTCCCATATTGCAAATTATAGGCTTCACACATCTTCATTCCGGCAATTTTGGCAATGGCATACGGCTCATTAGTATATTCTAGCTCAGAAGTGAGCAAAGAATTTTCGCTCATAGGTTGAGGAGCATTTTTAGGATAAATGCAAGTGCTACCAAGAAAAAGCAATTTTTTGACTTTATGCAAATAACTTTGATGAATGACATTATTTTGAATTTGCAAATTTTCATACAGAAAATCTGCTCTATAAGTGTTGTTAGCAACTATTCCACCAACTTTGGCAGCTGCTAAAATAACATATTCGGGCTTATCTTTTTTAAAAAAATCGGGAGCGTGCATTTAATTGGGTCTAATTTCCACTCCTTTTGAATAATTATTGAACCAAATTTTTAAAAAATGATTCATATTTTTTTCAGATTTAAATCCGTCTAAATTTTTTAATTTCCTATTCAATTGTCGATTAATATTTTCAATTTTATTTGTTGTTTTATCCAAAAAATCGTAATGAAAATGAGCAGTTAATAAACCAAAGTTTCGATTAATTGATTTAATAAAACGCTTATGAATTTTTAGGCGAAAAAATTTTTCATAGTGATTAAGCGAACTTAAATTATTTTCAGCTTCTTGTAAAGTTTCAGCATTTAAAATGCTCTTAATCAAGTTCTTAAAGAAAATATTTCGTCTAAAAAACTTACTCTTTTTTGTTTTAGGAACATTGATATTAACGCTTCTTAAATAATGAACCAAGCAAATTTGATGTGGAACATCTTCAAAAAGTTGGTTAACTGGCTTAACAAAGCACTTCCCTCGCCCAAAATCTGACACAATCCCAATTATTTTGTTGTCATACATTTTTTTTAGTCTATTCAAAAAGTCTTCAGATGAACTACTATGTTCTCTATCATAAATCTTGTAATATATTGGTTTATCAAGTAGTTTGCTACTGGCGACTAAGACAACTTTTCGCTTACCGTTTATCTTAATTTCCTTGCCATCAATATAAATTGTTGTCTCATCTATATTGCTGTGTAACACATTATCCTGATATAAATTAGCTCGCTGAGGTATCCAATTAAGAATACTATTTTTACAAATCCCATGTCTTTTAGCAACTTCAGAAAGAGAACTTTTGGTTGAAATATAGTCAGTAACAACCTTATCTTTGAATTTTGGTGCAAAATGAGTTCTCTTATTATATCCAAAATTGGTAAAACTTATTTGGCAATCTTTACAATAAAATCGTTGCGTTTTGACTTTAATTTTCCCACGATTAGTTGTTCTTTCAGAGAAAATATATCCCTTCTTTTTTGTGTTTAAGCTATCACAATTTGGACAGTGTTTTTTTTGATTATACTCATGGCATTTTAATAAATGTTCATAACTTATTCTGTCAAACATAATTAGGTCTTATTTCAGACCCAGTTATTTGCACACTCCCAAAAAATCGGCAACTGCAATTTGATTAAGCAAATCTAACTCTTTATGAGTTTTTAAAATTAGATTATTGTAGCCATCTGATTTTAATTTTCTGACAATTGCACTACCAACTAAACCTCTGTACCCAGCCACATATATTTTAGAGTTTTTGTTCATATTCGCCTTAAATCAATTAAATATTATCTCTTACTACCAAACAAACAATCGCTGTAAAAGAATAAAAATGGAGTTGTAGTATCAATGCATAAAGTGCAAATAACATTCTACAATCTCCCGCTTACTATCCCTCTATCCAATATTCCTTTTACATCATAAACTACAGATTTTTCACTGCTTTTCAAAGAAATAACATCTAAATCGGCAAAATCTTTATGAGCAACCGCCAATATAATTGCCTCATATTTACCATCGCATGAAGAAAGCAAGTTTATCCCATACTCTTTCAAAACCTCTTCTTTGCTTGCCCAAGGGTCATAAACATCAACTTGACAACCATATTCTTGTAGCTCTTTAATCAAGTTAGCAACTTTAGTATTTCTAATGTCAGGACAATTTTCTTTGAAAGTAATTCCCAAAACCAAAATCTTGCTGTTTTTTACAATATTATCTCTTTGAATCATCAATTTTATAATTTCAGAAGCAATCCATTCTCCCATTCCATCATTTATCCTTCGTCCTGCAAGTATTATCTCTGGATGGTAGCCGACCTCTTGTGCTTTTTGAGCTAAGTAATAAGGGTCAACTCCTATACAATGTCCTCCGACTAAACCTGGTTTGAATTTTAAAAAATTCCATTTAGTTCCAGCCGCTTCCAAAACCTCATTGGTATCTATCCCCAATTTAGAAAAAATCTTCGAGAGTTCATTCATAAAAGCGATGTTAATGTCCCGCTGAGAATTTTCTATCACTTTTGCAGCTTCTGCCACTTTGATGCTCGATGCCTTATGAGTCCCAACAACAATAATTTTCCTATAAATTTCATCAACATAATCCGCCACATCAGGAGTAGAGCCGGAAGTAATTTTAACAATTTTGGATAAGGTATTTTCTTTATCCCCAGGATTAATTCTCTCCGGAGAGTAGCCCACAAAAAAATCTTCGTTGTATTTTAGTTTTGATTTTTTTTCTAACACAGGAACACAAAAATCTTCAATTACCCCCGGATATACAGTCGATTCATACACGACCACATCATTTTTTTTTAACACACTCCCGACAAGCTCACTCGCCTTACACAAAGGAGATAAATCAGGCCTATTATTTTTGTCAGTAGGGGTAGGAACAGCCACAATATAAAAATTTGCCTCTCGAATATCTTCTATGTTTCCTGTAAAAAATACACCCTTTTCATTATTGGAGCTACTAATCGCTCTTTGCAAATCATCTTTAGAAATTTCCAAGGTAGAGTCTTCGCCGCTTCTTAGCTCTAAAATTCTCTCTTCGTTTATATCAAAACCGATAGTCTCAAAATGTTTGCCAAATTCTATCAATAAAGGCATTCCAACATAACCTAAGCCGATAATTGCTATTTTTGTCTTATCAAAATTATTCATAAATTATTTACCAACTCAACCTTTCAAAATCTCTTCATAAAGTTCAATATATTTTTTTGCGATTACTTCGCTATCAAATTTTTTTAAAACTTTTTCTCTAGCATTCTTGCATAATCCGTCATAATTAGGACAGTTCAAAACCCATTCTATGCCTTCTGCCAAACTTTTCGGTTCAAAAGGAGTTGCACAATAACCGTTAATTTTATGGTCAACAATATCTTTGGGACCAGTAGCATCAAAACAAACCACTGGAGTTCGGCAACACATCGCTTCAACCAAAGTCTTACCAAATGAATCCATCAAACTGGGAACAACAAAAACATCAGCGGCACTATACAACAGACGAAGAGAAACATTGTCATGCAAAAAGCCAAAATTTCTATACTCCACATCCAAACTACGAATGGCTCTTTCGTCCAATTTCCCAAAAAGACAAAACAAATATTTATTTTTATCCAGCAATTTCACAGCTTCAATATATTTGGGAAAACCTTTCCAAACATCTTTTAAATTACCGGCACCAACTAAAACTATCTTCTTCACCGTCTTTAAACCTAAAATTTCTCTTGCTCTTTCTTTATCGATAGGAAAAAATTCTGCCGTGTCAATATTGTTAGAAATCGTTCTAATATCAGAATTTTTAAACAATTTGCTTCCCGCAAGTGTCTCCGTCATCCAACTGCTAACACCAACGGCTCTAATATCCCTTGGTAAATATTTTTTCTTGCGATTAAAAACATATCGCGACAAATCGTATTTAAATTTACTCTGCAGCTGCACACAATTTCCGCAACCATTTTTATAATTATCACATTCAAAGGAGCAATGGCATCCACCGGTCATAGCCCACATATCTCGAACAGTCCAAACAATCGGCTTTTTGATTTTTGCAAGATGTTTAATGTTTACAAAACCTTTATTTATCCAGTGCAAATGAATAATATCAGCATCTTTATATTCAGGAATTTTGGTAAAATCAACTCCAAAAACTCCCAAGCTAAACAAATCTTTTTTTCTGCGAGGATAAAATGCGGTAAATAAATTATCTATCTCGCCCCTAATTAAATTTTTGGCTTTGTCAAATTTTGATTTTACACAAGTTATTACGGATTTATCGCCAAAATCAGTTTCGCTATTGGTGAATATTTTACTCTCAACTCCCAAATCCCTCAGTCCACAATGCAACCAATAAGCACCTCTGGCAGCACCACCAATCAAATCTCCGGCAACAATATGCAAAATTTTCAAATCTCTACCTCATACAATTCAAGCCATGCCAAAAAAATAAAAACTAACCAATCGCTTCTCACTGCTTTTTTCTTTTTGACTCGAGAATGCAATTTTTTCAAGAAATCTGCTTTCAGAAAATAATTTGCTTTCAAACTCTCCAACACTCTCAAAAATCTGCTATTAAGAATCCCGTTCATCCAATCGGTAAAAGGCATCTCAAACCCGCTTTTCTTCCTCTGCCACACCTCTTTAGGTATCAAATTTTTTACCGAATCGACAAAAACAGCTTTCAATTTCCCATCTCTGATTTTGAAAGAATCGTCCAAATTGAACACAAACTCCACCAGCTTATGGTCTAACAAAACAGGTCTGACTTCCATAGAGTTTGCCATACTCAAAACATCGTTATCACGAAGAAGTGTGTCCAACATATAGTTGTCAATCTCCGCTTTGCTAATCTTTTGAATGCTTGACAAATTTTCATAGTAAACTATAGAATTTTTGTCAGCTGGCAAATTTAAAATTTTCTCCAAATTTGCATGAAAAGTCCTTTGCATATCCAAAGCAAGCTCTTCCCTAACTTCTGTAAATCTGTATTTGGAAGTAAACTGGTTTGCCTTTATAGAATTCAATTTCTCCGCGAAATCTGAAACAAGCCTTCTTTTTTGGGGAGAAAATTTCGCTATATTTCTGAAATGTGGATAACCGGCAAAAATCTCATCTCCGCCAAGACCGCTCAAAGCAACTTTAAGGTTCTTGCCTGTCTCTTTGCTGACAATATAAGTATTTATTCCATCAACACTTGGTTGATCAAGATGGCTTACAAAATCGTTGAAAATCAAATCAACATAATGGTCATCAATTTTAATATTGTGATGATTGCATGCCAAAAGTTTGGCTGTTTTAGAGGCTAAATCCGTTTCATCTTTTACCTTCGTTTTGGCTTTGAAACCCACACTATAAGTCTCAATTTTGTTCCCACTGATTTTTTTCATCAAAGCAACGACCGCCGTAGAATCCACACCTCCGCTCAAAAAAGCACCGACCTTCACATCCGCAATCATATGGTATTGAGTGGCTATCTCCAATTCGCTTCTTAGCTTTTTCACCGCCTCATCATAATTATCTATTTTGGGATTTTTTTTAGCTTCAAAGACATAATCATAATATTTTTTAATCTCATATTTTCTATTCAAATCAACTCTCATAAGATGCCCGGGCATCAGTTGGAAAACATCTTCTAAGATTGTTTTCGGTTGCTTAACTGCACCATATCTAAAATAATCGTTTATAGCCTGAGAAGACAATTTTTTAGGGACAAAAGCAGATTTTAGAATTGGCTTCAACTCAGAAGAAAAAACAAATTGCTCATTTAAAAACGAATAAATAAGCGGTTTAATGCCAAATCTATCCCGTGCCAAAAAAAGATGTTTCTTCCGTTTATCATAAATGCAAAAAGCGAACATCCCTCTAAAAAGTTCCACACATTTTTCACCAAATTCTATGTAGCTATTTAGAACAACTTCCGAGTCAGATTCCGTGAAAAATTTATATCCCAAATTGATAAGATTTTTCTTGATTTCCTGATAATTGTAAATTTCTCCATTGAAAACAAGCACAAAATTTCCATCATCACCCATCATCGGCTGATTAGCATTATCTGACAAATCAATAATAGAGAGCCTGGTATGCCCTAAAGCAACACAACTATTTTCATCACAAAAAAAACCTTTCCCATCAGGACCTCTGTGAGAAAGTTCTTTTGAAAAAATAGGTTCTATTTCTTTAAAATCTTTACCGATACTTCCGTATATGCCACACATTAAATACTCTTTTGAAATAATTACGAAACTTCACAATTAATATATTCCTTGAAAATAATATCTTATTTTTACACTTACCAAACAACATCCACACTTACAAATATGAAAAAACAACTTTCACAGTGAATTATTTAATGTTTTATAACTTGCTGGATGACCAGAAACAAAGTTGGATAAATAATACTTCGCAGATTCATAATGATTTTCAGCAGTAAATGGTCTTAAAAAATGGTCCCCCACAATATCCTCTCTAACAAAAAAAGCATTTACTCCTGTAATATTACAACCAACAAGACAATATCCTTCAATATTTTTTTCCAAAAACTTCAATGAAGCTCCAAAATAATCATCACCATTCCATATATGCAATTCATTGTAATTCATACAAAATAATAATGAAGAAGAAAACTTTGCATTATATTCAATTACAAGAACCCTAGGGTTTATACATGTTATTGCATTGAAAATATGAAAATCATTTCCGTCAATATCAACAGACAACAAATCTATCTCATCAGTGTCAATTTCGCGAGAGATTAATTCATTAATATTATCTTTAGTTATAAATGAATTTACAACTTTTAATTTACCACATTTTATAATTTTATTTAATTCATTTTTTATAGTATGAACTGCCTCCGTCGAACCATCAATCCATAAGCCCTTCCAACCATCTAAAAGAAGAGCTGCCGTATTATTTTCTAAACCATCTCCTATCCCAAACTCAACAAATAACTTATTAGTCGTCCCAATTCTTGAAAAAATCTCACTTATAATTCCATCTTCATCATTTTGAGAATATATTTTATACCCAAATCTAATCAGTGATTTAGGATTTTGATAACGAGACATATTTTTAATTTTTTCTAACTCATTATGCATCATAATTTTTCGGATGTTAGAATTGTGAGAATTAAATCTCTTCAAAAAATTATCAACTTTCTCTTTAAATTTTACATATAACATACTAATATCTCCAATATTTTCTTTAGCATTTAATAAATTGAAATTATCCCTTTCAAACAATATTTAATAACTATTTATCTTAATCTCTCCGAATTAATAGCAAAAACTAAGAATATAACAATCTGGTATTTAGCAACCATTCCTTTTCGCTTTTACCGATCGTTCCGTATATGCCACACATTGTTATTCTAAAATATCATGCAAATATTTTTCTAATTGGTCTAATGTAAAATTAGATAGCACTTTTTCTTTTGCATTTTTCCCAAACTCCATTCTTTTATTTTTGTCTTCAATCAAAAATTTCATTTTTTGAGAAATATCTGTTGCAGAAAAAGGACTACATTCCAATCCATTTTTTTTATTCTCAATAATGTCTGTTGAACCTCCAATATTTGGACCCATTAACGGCAATTCATACATTGCAGCCTCAATAAACACAATACCAAATCCTTCTCCTTCAGGCTTTCTTGGATTAAGAGAAACATTGCTCGGCATGATAAAAACATCGCTATTACTATAAACCTTTACAAGTTCTTCATCAGAGAGATAACCACAAAAATTCACATACTTTTCTATTTTATATTTTGAAACAAGTTTTTTTAATCTATCTAAATCATCGCCTTTACCCACAATATTATACTCTATGTTTTTAATTCTTTCCTGATTTACTAAAATATGCATCGCTTCAATAACCTTATCATGCCCCTTATATTTTTCTTTAGCTGACAATCTCCCTACAGTCAAGAACTTAATTACATCACAGAATCTCTTCCGGCTACTTATTTTAGGAAAATTTAAAACATTCAATACAGGAGGAATATAAACAATATCCCCCATAAAACCTTGATTTTTAATTTGTTGAGTAGTAAACGAGCTAATAGAAATTACTTTATCTAAAAACATTAATTTTCTATTTATTTTTTTAAATCTACCCGCCCAACAATCTATCCCATATACGAACAAATGATATTTTTTTTCATAGCAAGCAACTATTTTTTCCATATGGTTTGTTAGATAGAGATGCCCACATAAAAACAAATCAATCTTCTCATTCTTTTTTCTTAGCCTTTTCCCTATCATTTTGCCCAAAAAAAATTTGTTTAACAATTGATTACTTTTAAAATTCACATTCTCAAACTTATCATTTTTACCATTAATAGTATGCACTATTATAGTATGCCCTTTACTCTTTAAAAAATTTAATATTGTAAAAGAGTAGTTTTCTATTCCTCCAGCCCCTTCATTTAATGAATAACCCAAATAAAATATAATCATCTTATTTGTTTCCCATTAAGTTAACTTCTTCTTCAATCATTTCTTCTATAATTTTTTCAAATGACTTAGTTTCCTTCCAACCTAAATTTCTTATTTTTTGAGAATCTCCACACAAATTAATCTTTTCCTCTTTTCTAAAAAATTTCTCATTACTTACAACATATTTTTTGTAATCTAATCCAAAATAATCAAACACAATTTTTACAACATCTTTCACTTTATGAAGTTTATTGGTAGAAATAATATAATCATCAGCCTTTTTTTGCTGTAAGATAAGCCACATTGCCTCAACATAGTCAGGTGCATACCCCCAATCTCTCCTCGCTTCTAAATTTCCTAATTCTAACTTCTCCATTTCCCCATATGCAATTTTTACCGCTGAAGAAACAATTTTTTTTACCACAAATTGAGGACCTCTTCTTGGAGATTCATGATTATACATGATTCCAATAGAAGCAAAAATATTTTCTTTTGCCCTGAAATTCTTTAACAAATAATAACTTGCTATCTTAGCGATACCATAAATTGATCTTGGGTTAAAAGAAGATTTTTCATTCTGGGGACAACAATCGGGTTCGCCAAACATTTCACTAGATCCAGCAAAAAAAAATCGACATGCTGGAACGAGTTCCTTAATAACATTTAAAATATGCAAAGTCGAATTAAAATTAACATCCATAATGCTAATCTCGTCTTCCATTTCATAATTTACAAAACTCTTTGCTGCTAAATGGTAAAATTCATCTGGTAAAATTTTACCAATTATTTTGTATAAAGACAATATCTCCGTGATAGATACAGAAATTAGTGTTAAGTCATTTTTTATTTTTGCTATATTTTTGAATTTTTCTGATGGATTTTCTATACTCTCTCTACTCACAAAACCATATACTTGATATCCTTTTGACAATAATAATTCGGCTAAATAACTTCCATCCTGCCCCGTAATCCCTGTAATAATTGCTTTTTTCACTTTTTGATTATCCTCAATAAATTTTGTGTCGGAATAAACCCATTATTAATTTTATGATTTTATATAGAGAACAAGTCCTCTATCACCACCATAATATTTATTCCCTATAGTTCCACTTAACAAATCATATGTTACATAATTCTTTTTATTCATATAAGTTAAAATTTCATCTATTTTGACATTGTTAGCCGTAAGTGCTTCATATTATGTTCAAGGAAAACAATACAATTATATTTATCAAGAAATTTATCCATACCCTTCAAAACATTTAATTCAAACCCTTCTACATCAATTTTAAACATATTAATAGAATTTAAATTTAATTCCATGGGCTCTGCAAATTCATCAAAAGTAACACATTTTACATTCTCGTATTCACAATCATTTCCAAACTTAGGAACAAGTGAACTTGAGCCAGAATTATTATTCCCTGCATAATATATACGATTAACACCTGCCTTATCAGATATTGCCATATCCATTATGTGACAGTTAGATAAATAATTTAATTCTATATTTTTATTTAACCTTCCCCTGTTTTTTGAAAATGGTTCAAAAGAATAAATATTACATGTCTCCATTAAACAACCTATCTTTACTGAATAATACCCATGATTTGCTCCAATATCAAAAAAATTATCTATTTTACTTGATTTTGCCAATTTCAACAAAACTTTTTCATAAGGTTCTTCAATATCATAGGATCCTGTTATAAAACATCTATAGTTAAGCCAATCCTTTGTAGATACAAAAAACTTTTCCCCAGTTCGTAATGTTATAACTTCTTTATGATTAATATTGCGTATGTAATTTAAAATTCCTAATCTTTTAAAAATTGCTCTAGCAAATATATTTTTTCTACAAAACTTTCCGATAGTACTTGATAGTCATCTTTCCAATTTCCTTTCCTCAACAAATTTTCTTAATCATAATTTTCACTTTATTAATAGTTTTAGTAAATAAACAATCATTCTTCCTAACATGTTTCCAAAGCACTTCTTTAAAATCAGCATCATCAAAAACAAATCTTGGCTCTTTCAACGGGAATTTTAATTCGCTTGCCAATATCTTAGCTCTCTTCCCCCCATCTCCAAAAGTATGCGTAGCATCATCTCCAAATCCTATATTTTGAATTAAACTTTTTGTCGGAACAATAGATAAGCCCGCATTTTTGGCAATCGCAAAGTCAAATTGGTAATCCCAAGTATCTATTTCACCATTATATGTTTTTTCAAAAATTTTATTTCTTGTTTTATTAAAAGGATAAGTTTCTGACATTCTCGCATTTCTAACAAATTGCCAATCTTTCATCTCCACATCAAATTCACTCCAAGATCTTTTCCAACTTGCCCAACCCCACATCTGTCCAAGATGTGTAAAAAAATAATCCGATTCAGCAACAAGTTTATCAGATAAAAGATTGTATCCTCCAATTCTCATAATCCGCTTATCATCTTTGTATTTAACTAACAATTCTTCACAAAATCTAAAAAAACTCTGCGACGGTAAACAATCATCCTCAAGAATTATTCCCATTTCTTCGTTATCAAAAAACCAATCTATCGCACTGCTAACTGCATATTTACATCCTAAATTTTTTTCGCGGAATAATGTCTTAACTTCACAATCCCAATCAATATTTGACATAACGAATTTTTGAACTTTTTCACAAATCTCTTTCTCGCCAGATTTATTTTCTCTAGGACCATCAGCTGCAATATATAATCTTGGGGGTTTTGCTATTTTAATTGATTCAAAAACTTTTTTGGTTGTATCAAGACGATTGAAAATCAAAAAAAGAACTGCTGTATTCAACGAAAATTCTTGAGAATTTCCCTCTTGTTTTACTTCTTCCATTATCTGAACTCCAAGTTCTTTATCTCTTCAATATACTCTTTTATGGATTTTTTGGCTTTCCAACCCAAAGATTCTGTTTTAGCTGCCATCACTTCGGCGGTCATTCTGTTACCTTTTCTCTCAGGCAACATCTCGACTTTGCCACCAAACATTTTCGCAATTTCCAAAATGGTATAAGCTTCTTGATTTCCTATTCCAAATTCGTCGCCATAACCATTTTCACCTACCAAAACCAAACCATCAATAATATCATCAATATAAGTAAAATTTCTTTTTTGAGTTCCGGGACTCACCACCGTGAGAGGCTCTCCATTTTTCATTTTCTCCTTGAAAAGAGCAATCAAAGTAGCATATTTCCCTGTAGCAATTTCTCTTGAACCATAAACATTGTAAAAGTAAGTAATCGCATAAGGAATGTTATACCAATTACCATAGTTGATAACAAGCTCAGTATTGCTCGCCTTCGTCCAAGCGTAAGGAGAAGCACATCTGCCAAGTCCGCCATCACCAAATTTTGTGCTACTACCGGCATAAATCAACTTGCAGCCAACTTTTCGGACAAATTCCAAAACAGAAAAAGTTCCCTTTTTGTTGTATTCCCAAACAGTTTCAATATCATCGAAACTTTGTTCAACTCGGCTATACTCTCCAAGATGATAAATAATGTCGGGGGAAAAATTGATTGATTGAGAAATCTCCGAAGTGTTGCCTTTTATATAGGTTACATTCTTTACATGATTAGCCACACTACCAGTAAAATAGTTGTCCAAGCTATAAACTTCGTTATTTGTATCTTTCGCCAATCTCTCACAAAGATGACTTCCCACAAAACCGGCACCACCGGTAATAAGAATTTTTTTCATACTTCCTTCATAAATATTATTTAGCATTTAAAATTGGTCTGATTCTGTTTCAATATACTTGTTTATAGTAGTTTTTAATATTTTGTCAAATTATTACTTATTTCTTGCTTAACAAGTTCGTTAAATTCTTCCAGTTTATTGCTATTTTTTTAAAGTTCCTACCTAAACTCATCATATATCTCCAAAATTTTTTTATTTCTAAGTTCTATTGTGTAGTCTTTATAGTATTTTTTTATAGCATTTTGTGTTTGTTTTTCTATAAAATTTCTATCTTCACTATACTTAATAAAAGACTTTACAAGCTCATCTATAACATTATCAAAATTACCATTTGAAATATACTCTTTGACTATTTTATGAAATTCTTTGCTTGTTTTCCACACTATGCCATATTTATCTACATCATATATATTTATTGGAACATCTATTTCCACCCCGTTATTATTATCAATAAAATCTCTTTGATGTTGTGTTTTATAAGTAATGATTGGCTTACCATAAGAAGTAGCTTCAACAGCTATAATTCCATCTGTTAAAGTTAATGCTAAAACTACATCTGCATCCTTATAAAGTTTATTCTTTAGTTCACTTGATAATGGTACCTGTTTTATTAATTTAATATCTTTTTGAAGATTTTCTTCTACCTCTTTTGGTATATCATGACTAACAAGTGTCAAAGTCGAACTTGTTCTATCCATAGACTTAAATTCCCCCCATGCTTTAAGAGCTATCTCTACACCTTTTGCTTGATAGTTAGAAGCTATAAATAAAAAATTTAAAGAATTTTCTATTTGCTTTTTGCCAATAGCAATATTATCCTTCCAAGGAATTGCTATGACGACTGATTTTTCTAAAATTTTTTCCCCGGGAAAATAGTATCTAGTAAGATCTTTTTGACCATTTGAAATAAATATAATCTTTTTAAGATTTTTGTTCAAATAAAGTTCTTTTATTTTCTCTCGTCTATTGTAGTATTCTATTGGTTCACGAGGAAAAATTTCATAAGAAGCTATAATAGAAAAAGCATGATCTATTACTTCGAGAATGCAACTTTGTTCTAAATCTTTTTTATTTCCACCCAACACCAAATGTAAGAGATTTGCATCTTTTTTATTTAAATATTTTATTGGAGGCTTACTTTTTAATTCATCAAAAACTGGATGAACAAGATCAGCTTTATATGGAAAATAAATTTTATAAGGATTAAATACTTTCCCCTCCCTATAAATATATTCACCTATTATCTTTAGTCTTTTTATCCATCTGTTGGGTTTAATAATTTGTGAAATACTCATTGCAATCTCCTTCTTTTTCTAAGTCAAATCTCATTTATGGTGTAAATTCTCTCATATTTTAATTTTTTACAAAATTTTCTGCTAACTTAAACTTTTTCTGTAAATTAGCTTTCTCCTCTTTGTACTACATTCATATACAGTAGATCCTCTGTCCATTTTTTTTCGCCCTCATTTTTGGGTATTTAATCTACAAATTTTGTTAATAATTTTTTCAGAATGTTCTAATCCAATCAATCATTTTTCTAATCCCTTCTTCTTTGGAGACTTTCTGTTGCCAACCTAAAAGCATTTTAACTTTAAAAATATCTGCAACAAATATTTTTTGGTCAGACTCAGTCAAGCCTCATTTGTGGTGCAAATTCTCTCATGTTTTAATTTTTATCTAAAAATTTTCAGCTAATTTAAGTTTTTTTTGCGAATTAGCCTTTTCCTCTTTTATCACATCCATGTATTTTCTACCTTCTGTCCAATCTTCATTTAGCTGAACTAAAATTGCTCCTATCAAAAGATTACATCTTTCGCAATTGGGGAAAATTCTAATGGATTTTTCTCGTCGTCTGATTTCTTCATTCAACCTTACTATAGGATTAGTGCTCTTAATTTTTGACCAGTGTTTTTTTGGTAAAACAACAAAAGAGACCTTTGCATTTTATAAAAAACTATCCTAATTCTCTTCACCAACTAATTTTTTTTGATTTCCCTAAAAATTTCTCTTCTTTTTTTCTCTCATTATTGCCCAAATCAGCCAAATTTTTGTCATTAGATACAGAAATCCTATGTTAACTGCGGTTCACACAGTTTTATAGCTCGCTTCAAATTAAAGGCAATGTAACCAAGCTGTAAATGAAAGTGAGTTTTCTCCAAGCCGAAATATCGACTACGGTCAAAACCATACGACTTATGCAATGTGCCAAAAGTTCGCTCCACAATATATCGCGTTTTAGAAACGACCTTGTTATAACGCTTCTTGAGAGCACGAATTGACTTGTTATCATTCTTTTTGCATTTCAACATAATTGCACTCTTCAACTCTTTACTCTTCAAAATTTCTCGGTTCTTCTTACTACAATAACCTTTATCGGCATACACAGACCACTCTGGGGGCAACTTCATTTTTTCCATTAATTTTGGGAAAACGGTAATGTCATGTTGCGGAGCTCACAAGTATTGCATCCACTACGGCTCCAGTTTTTAAATTAATTCCCAACTTTGCAAATTAATAGTTTGCCTCTTTTAGCAACTTTTTCACTTTAAAAAGAAAATGGTTCTCCACCTTTTTCAATTTTGTTTTCATCGCTAAGTCTCCAAATGATATTCTAGTGTGCATTTATTCCTCCCTGAGTACAACAAATTTATGCAAAGAAAACATAGCCTAACAGGTTGTAAACAAATAACTTAAACTTTATATTGGCAAAAATTTATGTGCAAAGGTTTCCTTTTATGTAAATCACATTTTTTACATGATTAGCTGCACTGCCTGTAAAATAATTATCCAAACTATAAACTTCATTATTTGTATCTTGAGCCAATCTCTCACAAAGATGGCTTCCCACAAACCCAACACCACTGGTAACAAGGATTTTTTTCATAATTGCTCCATAAATCCTATTCTACTTCTATTGTCTCAGCCCAATTAGGATCTATCCCTATATGAGAATTAACTTTTTCCTTCCAACCAGACCAATACTTAGGAAAATAAATTTTTTGTTTGTTTTTAATAAAGTAAGCTCCCCACCATGAAAAAGTACTGTTAGCCATAATACCATACTCACACAAAGTAATCAAAGCAAAATCAACTCCAATACTATTTCGAGAAACATATTTATTACTAATGCTTCCAAATTCTCTTTCAACATAATCTGGGTCATCGGACAGAAAAATAAAAAAAGGATTTACAACCATTCCCCCTATTTTGTCAATAGTCATCGTATAGTAACTTTTAGGCAATTCTAAACCACGAGAACTATAATCAATAATTGTCAAGAAATCTCCTCTTCTAATATGAATAAAAACTTTTGTATAATCATTATCTAAACTATTAATTATTTTTATAGCTTCTTCTATTAAATGATTTTTTAACCTAAAATCTATTTTGTCTTTATCGAAAAACTTTTCTGATTGAAAATAATTTGATTCCACTAAAACTATAGGGGAAAAGCCTTTTTTCTTATTATAAATAATGGTATTTTTGTTTTCAGTAATATAAGAAAAAAATCTAAATTTAACCAATAATTTTAAAAAATATGGTTTTATTATCTTCTTTATAATCAAATGTAACTTTTTATTAATAAAAAACAAAAAATACTTTTTCTCTGAAATATCAAAAATTCCATTTAGCTCTTTCATGCCAAAAATCAAAACAAATTCTTTTTTTTTTGCAATAGTTTTCAGAAATGCTAATTGAAACAATTGATTTCCCAATCTACCATCCGCTATAAAAATAATCATTCTTCTATAAATTTTTTAGAAACTGCCACATAATTAGCATAATTAAAATTTTCCATTCTTGGATGATATTCCCTGATCTCCAAACCTTTTGACATAATTTTTGCAATTTTGAATCCCTTAGATTCTAATATCTCATAAAAATCCATTAAATTAGAGTGAGAATCCAAATTTGCTCCCCCATATTCAAATTGAATATAATCTATAAATTCACTATGCAAAAATTTTCCCAAACCTTCAAAAGCTTTCAACTCATGTCCCTCTATATCTATTTTGATAAAGTCTATATGTCCAATGTTGTTCCTTTCAATATAGCTATCTAATCTTTTTAGTTTTATGCTCTCGCTTTGGTTTAGCTCTAAGTTATATGCATCTAAATTTCTTTGATAAAGAGAAGCAAATCCACTTTGCTCTCTATCATAAAATATAGTGCCCTCACCATCTTCATTTGAAACACCAAAATTATTTAAAAATATATTTATATCATCTTTGAATTTTTGGAATATAGTTTCAAAACAACTTTTTGTCGGTTCAAAAAGGTGCAATTCTACATATATGTCCAGTCCTAAAATAGTGGACTCAGTTTTTTATTAATTATGCAGCTTTCTGCATCTCCAAAAACACACTTTGTGGTGTTCTATAATCCAAACTCATATGATATCGTCTATTGTTATAAATATCAACAAAATTCTTCAACTCTCTTCGCACTTCCTTCAAACTTGAAAAAACAGTATTAAAACCAAATTCGTTCTTCAAAGTATTAAAAACTCGCTCTGCACAAGCGTTATCATAACATTTGCCCGCACCTGTCATGCTTATTCTAAAATTATTTTTCTTCAAAAAATCAGTATATAATTTGCTTGTATATTGCACTCCTTTGTCGCTATGATGTATGCAATCCTTAGGCAGATAATATTTTTTCAATGTTTTCCGCATAACCCTAACCGACTCTTCTGCCAAAAGAGTTTGAGCTACATTATAACCCAAAATTTTTCTGGTAGCCAAATCCGTAACCAAACTAATATAGCAGAACTTATTGTTAGGCAGTTTAATATAAGTAATATCTGTCACGATTACTTGCCCAAATTTTGTAACAGATTTCTTAAATTCATCGGTTAACATATTCTCAAAGATTTGCTTAACTCCACTGGAATGTTGGACCTTTTTCCGAATAAATTTACTTTGTAAATCGTTTTCCCTCATAATATCAAACAGCTTATCTCTGCCCACAATAATGTCAAAATCTTCCTTTAAATGAATCTTGGTTTTTCTTGCCCCACACATAAGTCCAAATTTGCGTAATGCATTTATATGCAAGCAAATCTCATCTTCAATTTTCTTTGATTTTTCGATGTGCTTCTTCTTTTTATAAAAACCGGACTTGCTAACTCCAAACCATTGACAAACAGAATTCATTTTGAAAGGGGACTTTTTCTCCACTATTTTCTGCCTGATTTCCTCAATTCCTGTACTTCGGGCTTTTTTTTTAATTCCATACCAAAGTCCCGCTCACCAATTTCTACACACTTTTCAAGGCACAATTTATCGAGCGTTAACTTGCTCACAGCCTCTTTTAAAGCACGATTCTCTTTTTTTAATTCCTCAATCTCTTGCAAAGCAGAGTGCTGATCTGACAGTTTCACAAAAATTACCTCCTTACAGGGCGTGTCATAATTAGCTTTTTTCAACCATCGATAAATAGTTGGAAATCCCACTCCATAATACTTACCCGCTTCCAAAACCGTCAATTTTTTGTTTTTGACATTCTTTAAAACCTCATTTCTGAAAGCTTTTGAATATCTAAAAGTTTTCTCTCTTTTGTCCAAGTTTCCTCCTAATTGAGTCCACTTTTTTCAGGACGAGGTAATAAATTTAATACTTTTAATTCGTCTTTTATTATTTGAGAATACTCACCAATGTTTGCACCAATATCAAAGACTATCTTCTTCTCCCCCCTCTATTTAAAAGTGAAGTTAGTAGCAAATCTATGAACACTTTTTCACCATTTTTATCAAAATTCGAATTCCCATTGTTTTCTATAATATTGAATAGTTTATAAAAAAAACCTCTTATTTTTAATTTAAAAAAATTACTTTTTACGAACATTTTTAACTCCAATAAATTTATCTTTAAAAAATTAATTCCTCAATACTTACTTATTAACAATAAAGCATATAACTTAACGCCTTTTACTCACAAACCATTTGTTTTATTTACTCTTCTTAAGAATACATTGAATTTGTGCCAATACATCAGGACGAAAAGTTTGATGAGATAAAAAATATTTATAAGATAAATCTTCCATTACTGGTATTTTCAAAAAACCCATTTTTTTTAATCTTCTATAAATAACACAAAAAAAAATAAAAACTTTCCCAATTAATTTAATATTACCATGATTCAAAAGAGATCTGTCATAATTATTATCTTGAAGTTCTAAACTAATAATTTCAGAATTTGGTAATCTTTTTACTAAATCTAAAACATTAATAGATACTGGAGACCAACCCTTAGCTTTAGAAATAGTAAAAGTAGCTTTATTATCCGGATTAAATCTACTAGGGAACACACCTTGTTCATAAAGATCTTCATCGGGAACAATCAAAATTAAATAACCTCCAGGCTTAACAAGTTTCCACCATTCTACCAAAGCATTTTCAGGTTCTTTCATATGTTCAAGACAATGAGATGAATAAACAAAATCAAATTGTTCATGTACAAATTTAGTAATACAATTTGCATCTCCATCTTCAATATCAAATTTACGAACTTTAGAAGTGACTGGGTCCCCTCCACATCCAATATCTATTTCATCCCCAGCTATAATAGAAAACTCTAATTTCCCCCCAAATTTTTTTAGTTTTTGATGTTTCGTTCATACTTTCCCCATTAATTCAACTTATTGTTTGCAACCAATAAAATTTTTGAATAAAAATCACGGCATTTAGCAACTTACCTAAAATGAGATAATCTTGATTTTTCAATATAGTATAAATTTCAGACTGCAATACATCTTCCAAACATTTGCCATTAATTTCTATACAAATGACCTTTATATCAACTTTGTCAAAATCTATCGATTTTAAAACATCCAAATCCATTCCTTCTACATCTACATCCAACAAATCTATTACTCTGTCTTTACAATATCTCTCAATAATTGTAGATAGAGAACAAGTTTCAATGGTAAAACTTTTAATTTTATCTTCTGTCGCTCCCGTCATCTTTTTGACCCAAGATTTATCAGTTGATTCTACTCCAGAGACCCCCCCCAAAGTGAATAGATTGATTTGTTTTTCTTTAGAAGATATAGCTATATTCAAATTAATATCTCTTGGTCTAAATTTTTTTAAAAGTTCAACTGATACAGGATTAGCATCAATATTTATCCCTTTAGAACCATTTTTATAGAAACAATAAGTATTTGAAAATTCTATCGGATGACATGCTCCAACATCTATGTAAAAAATTTTCTTTCCTAAAAAGATTTTTTGTAACAAAATATCCTCTCCCTCATGGGAATAGTATTTATTTCCGTATTCCCTAAAAAACCTTTTAATCATCGTTAAAATTTTTAATCTATTTTCTTTTTTTACCATAAAATTCATTTAAACCTTTATAATTTTTCCTTTTTAGAAATGTAAATTGCATTTGTAAACCAATTCCCTATCCCTAATTTATTAATAAATCTCCCAAAATGCTTATGCATAAATAGCCAAAATTTATTCTCACTTTTCATTTCAAAAAGTTTAAAGCCATTTTTTTCTAAAAAAGCATCTATTTCATAAAACAAGGGTTGCCCTATATATATTTCCCGAAATGTTACCTCGATATAAATTATTTTGACAGACTGTAAAGATTGAATTGAACCCTGCAACATTAACATTTCAGCACCTTGCAAATCTATCCACAATAAATTAGGAGCAGATTTATTTTCTACATACTTATCAATTGTTATAGTTTCAACCTCTATTTCATTTTGGACAAAAGTTTCAAGAGGATAATAAGGATTAGCTTTAAATAAAGACGAAGCTCCAATATTACCATCTTTATGAGGGGTTATAGACTCATTAGCATTTATTGGATAAAATTTAACTTTCCCAACATTATCAGAAAGCGCCTTTTCATTCATAAAAATTTTTTTATCAATTTTTTCTTTTGAAATATTTTTCTTACACAATTCTATTGCAATGGGATTAGGTTCAAAAATATGTAATTCTTGAGAACTTTTGATATTTTTTAATAATTCTAAACCATCCAAAGCATCTCTACTCCCACAATCATAAATAACTTCCACCCCTACATCATTAGCTAATTCAATTAATTTTTTTTCATTTTTTGCTGTTACCATTAATCTTCCTTTTTAAAATAATTTCCCCTGTAATTTATTTTTTAATTTTCTCAATAAACCAACTATGCAAGGAAACACTTTTATTTTTTTTCGAATATTTATTATATAAATAATTATAATCACAAGCTTTTTCATATTCAACTGTTCTATTAAAATTTATACATTTTTTTGAGCCATACCTATTATTAACCCAATTAGGATAAGTTTCATTTTCAGCACAACAAGATATCTCATTAGGATCAAGATTTTCTAAAATAACTTCATACCATTTCTTATTAAATTTCTCTTCAATTTCTGTCTTCATCTCTTTTAAATATCTTTTATTAAATAAGGTCATATGTGAAATAAAAGAGAAAAAATGTATCCTTTCTTTACCAAATAATTTCCTATAAAACTCATAATATGGGAAATGGCGTTCCATAGATTCATAAAAAATGGGTTTACTATCTGTTAAAAAAATCATTTTTCTCAAAATTACTGTATCTGCATCAACAACTAAAAAATTTTCATTTTCTCCAATAGCTCCACTAAGTTTAAGTAACTGTTGAAAAATCCAGCCAGATCTATCCAATCCATTTGGGCAATAATCAAAATCTTCAGCGGTAAATCCTAAAACACTTCTTTCATCAATAAATTTACATGACAACTTTTTACTTATATCTTCGATTGCCTTAGACCTTGGAGCAACAACATAAATTGTATCTATTTTATGCTGAACATTTTGCCTTATCCCCTCAACTGCTAACGGGAAAATCTTCAAATCTTTTTCTAAAGTGGGAATTACTACATCTATTGTATTATTACCTACTTCAACTTCATAACATGAAATTTTAGTTATTTTTTTTTTTATTCTATAAACAATTCCTATAATTTTACATTCAATCATTCTTCTAATCTTTAAACAAAATTTATACATGATAATATCCTTTAAATAAAATAGATTTTATAATAATCTTTAAATTTTTTCTCATGCCTTTATGAAAAAAATCATGTGTAAAGACAAAAGCAGATGATATAATAGTTGCAAATATTGCTCCTTTAGACCCAAATTTGGGAATCATTAGGTAATTTAAAAGAATATTTACAAATGCACTTTCTACAAGAACTATGGTGGAATATTTGAAATAATTATTAATAGCTATAAAAGAACCTCTTGCCATGGCTAAACTTGTTAAAGGAACTCTCAAAACGGACAAAATAAGCAATATTTCGACTGGAGCATAAACAATTCCATATAATCCAACAGTTAAATAATGAGCAAAAAATATTATAAAAAAAGCTATCAAAAATCCACTATAAAATTGCAATTGATACAATCTATATAACCTATCTAATCTCAACTTCCCCTCTACTATCAAAGCTGGGAAAAGTGATTGATTCAACAATATAGAGACAAAAGTAAACATCTCAACCAATCTTATCGCAACCGAATAATAGCCATTTTCAGTATTACCCAAAATATTTTTTATCATTACTTGATCTATTCTGACATGAATTATCGTAAGAATCCCACCAATTATCAAAGGGCAACTATCTTTTAAAAAAGAAAAAGCTAATTCCTTTTTAAATTTCCAATTAAAAATACTTTTATGTTTCTTACCATAAAAATAAATAAGCCCCGCAGCTAATACAATGCTATCAAAAACTATAGCCCAAGCAAAATAAATAATTGGTAAATGCTTCCATAGTAATATTATTTTAACAATGTTAGAAAAAATTAGACAAATAGTGTTAATTATGACAACATATTTACTTAGTGCTACACTTTGAAAATAATAATCAATTACATTAAAACTCTGAAATATCAAGGAAAATGTTAATATCAAAATTAAAATTTTAGCAAAACTACCATCTTGTAAAAAATGAAGAAAAACGGTAAATATTATTGAAATCGATATTGAACTTATAAGTTTTAATATCAAACTTGTCCCTAAGATTTCATCCTTTTTTTTTTTGTCTTTTACCAATTCACGAACAACTATGCTATCCAGTCCAAGAGTTGCAACACAAGAAAAAAGAGCCACAAAACTTTGAGCATAATTTAGAAGACCAAATTGACTTGGTCCTAAGTATCTCGCAATCCAAATGGAAACAAAAAAGCTAACAAAAATTTTTACAAATTTTTCCGCAAAAAGCCAAGAAGTATTGGCAAAATATCTTCTAAACCCTTGATGATTTGACCAATAAGTATATTTATCTTTTATGATTTGGGGGAAAAAATTCATTATGCTAATTTATACTCCCAAGTAATTAAAAACTTACCCGACACTTATCGACTTTCTCAACATATTCCAAATCAAACTTCACCATTTTTTTTACAAGTTCTTCAAAACTTGTCTTTCTCGGATTCCATTTAAGTAAATCTATAGCCTTTTGCGGATTGCCGAGCAAAGTTTCCACCTCTGTTGGTCTGAAATATTTGGGGTCAACCTCTATCAAAACTTTCCCGCTTGCTTTATCTATACCCTTTTCGTTTACACCAGTTCCTTCCCAAGCCAATTCAATCCCCACTTCTTTGAAAGCCAAATCGCAGAAAGTCCGCACCGAATATTGCTCTCCTGTGGCTATCACAAAATCGTCCGCCTGACTATGCTGCAACATCAACCACATACACTCTACATAATCGCCTGCATAACCCCAATCGCGTTTAGCATCCAAGTTCCCGAGATAAAGTTTCTTTTGCAAACCTTTGGAAATCCTTGATGCTGCCAAAGTGATTTTTCTGGTCACAAAAGTTTCCCCTCTTCGCTCAGATTCATGATTAAACAAAATCCCATTGCAAGCAAACATTCCATAGGCTTCCCGATAATTTTTAGTAATCCAAAATCCATATTGTTTCGCCACAGCATAAGGGCTTCGAGGATAAAAAGGTGTCGTCTCAGACTGAGGAATTTCTTGCACTTTGCCATAGAGTTCACTCGTAGAAGCCTGATAAATCTTCGTTCTCTCCACCAAACCAAGCAAGCGAACAGCTTCCAAAATCCGAATAGTTCCAATTCCATCAGTATCTGCCGTATATTCGGGAACTTCAAACGAAACTTGCACATGTGATTGAGCGGCAAGATTATAAATCTCGTCAGGTTCAACTTGCTTGATGACTCTAATCAAATTGGAAGAGTCCGTCATATCGCCATAAAAAAGAGTTATCTTCTTCTTCTTGTGCATATCTTCAATCAAATCGTCTATATAAAGATGCTCAATTCTGCCAGTATTAAAAAAAGAAGACCTCCGTATAATTCCGTAAACCTCATAACCTTTTTCCAGCAAAAATTCAGCCAAATAAGAGCCATCTTGACCGTTAATTCCAGTAATCAATGCTTTTTTCATTTAAAATTCCTTGTTCTTTCTTTTAAAAATTTATTTAATTCCTCGGATCAACCAATTAACTGATTTCAAGTTCTCATCCGAAATCTTCTCTCCGGCAGGCACTCGCAAAAATCCCTCATTATCAAAAATAGGACCAATAAAAATATCCACCGTTCCCATCTCCATTGTAGTGTTACTAAAAACTCCCATATCGTCTGCGGACAATCGTTCTCTATATCTAGAAAGTTTTATACTATTTTCTTTAAATCCATATTCGTAACTTTTTTCAAGTTTGTTGTTACAAAAATCTTCCATCACATTTTTCCAAAGCATTCCATAATCACAACTAAAATATGCTAATTGATTCTTCGACTTCTCGCCATAATAGCCGACAAAAGGCAATTTCAAAGAACTTATCATTTCTTCCAACTCTTTATTCTTTTCCGAGACAAAAATCAAATCAAAATCATTCTCTTTCAATACACTAACTTGCTCAGACAAAAATTGCTCTCCTGCCTTGTTAATCTTTACCCATTTGGTAGATGCATTTTTATCTATAGATTTTGCTCCCAGCATAAAGGAATTGATGTTTACGAACGCTTCATTGGAAACAGTGTCACTCCCCACATAAGCAAATTTGTGCGTCTTAGTTGCCAAGCATGCAAAAACTCCAGCTAAATAGTTGATTTCTCTCGAATTAAATCTAACAACAACGGAGTTCTCTCCCAATTTTTTGTTCGTAAAAAAAGTAGTTCCCTCAAATCGTTTAACGAGTTTCTCCGAGAATTGAAAGTCATCCACCAAAAAAACAGGATTGTATCCTACGACCGCCATCTGCCCTACAATTTCATACATCTCTTCATTATCGGGAACAACAGCAAACCCAGGGACATCAACAAACTCTATCTCACTAACATTATAAACAGCAAACAAATACTCCGACGGGCAACTATCCAAAACCACACTTCCGCCTCTAAAGATGAAAGCAGGTTTGATTTTATCAGCCTTCGCTTCTTCCTCATGACAAGCAAAAATAAACAGCACCAACAACAAATAAATATATTTTTTCACTTCATTTTACCTAATAGGGGAGCGTGCATTTAATTGGGTCTAATTTCCACTCCTTTTGAATAATTATTGAACCAAATTTTCAAAAAATGATTCATATTTTTTTCAGATTTAAATCCGTCTAAATTTTTTAATTTCCTATTCAATTGTCGATTAATATTTTCAATTTTATTTGTTGTTTTATCCAAAAAATCGTAATGAAAATGAGCAGTTAATAAACCAAAGTTTCGATTAATTGATTTAATAAAACGCTTATGAATTTTTAGGCGAAAAAATTTTTCATAGTGATTAAGCGAACTTAAATTATTTTCAGCTTCTTGTAAAGTTTCAGCATTTAAAATGCTCTTAATCAAGTTCTTAAAGAAAATATTTCGTCTAAAAAACTTACTCTTTTTTGTTTTAGGAACATTGATATTAACGCTTCTTAAATAATGAACCAAGCAAATTTGATGTGGAACATCTTCAAAAAGTTGGTTAACTGGCTTAACAAAGCACTTCCCTCGCCCAAAATCTGACACAATCCCAATTATTTTGTTGTCATACATTTTTTTTAGTCTATTCAAAAAGTCTTCAGATGAACTACTATGTTCTCTATCATAAATCTTGTAATATATTGGTTTATCAAGTAGTTTGCTACTGGCGACTAAGACAACTTTTCGCTTACCGTTTATCTTAATTTCCTTGCCATCAATATAAATTGTTGTCTCATCTATATTGCTGTGTAACACATTATCCTGATATAAATTAGCTCGCTGAGGTATCCAATTAAGAGTACTATTTTTACAAATCCCATGTCTTTTAGCAACTTCAGAAAGAGAACTTTTGGTTGAAATATAGTCAGTAACAACCTTATCTTTGAATTTTGGTGCAAAATGAGTTCTCTTATTATATCCAAAATTGGTAAAACTTATTTGGCAATCTTTACAATAAAATCGTTGAGTTTTGACTTTAATTTTCCCACGATTAGTTGTTCTTTCAGAGAAAATATATCCCTTCTTTTTTGTGTTTAAGCTATCACAATTTGGACAGCGTTTTTTTTGATTATACTCATGGCATTTTAATAAATGTTCATAACTTATTCTGTCAAACATAATTAGGTCTTATTTCAGACCCAGTTATTTGCACACTCCCCCTAATAGTATTTAATCATAACTTGCTGAGAATAGTCATCGAGCCAAATATCGCACAATTTATCCAACTCCTGAGCCAAATACTCATCCTTCTTCTCAGCATACTCTTTTTTGGAAAGAATCTCTTTCAAGTCAACCCTATACACCAAATATTTCCCGCAAGACAAATAAATCGCAGGTCTAAACGAGCCCAAATCACCCTGCATTGCAAGACGAAAAATTTGCAAATTCTCTTCATCGGTTGTCCATGGCAATTTATTATCAGGAGAAAAATTTTGCAATGTTTTTATGCCGCCTAAATACGACAAAAATTCCTGAGAAGAATAATCTCCTTGATTCAAATTATTAACAAAAATTTTCAGAAACTCTTCGGCATTTTCCTCTTTCTTTTCGTTTTCAATTTGAACAATTATCTCCGACTTCACTTCCTCAAAAGGCAACACAGCAGATTTATAGATTTTATCCAAAAAGAACACTGCATAACCATCACTGTTTTGGACTATTTTATTATATTTTTTGTGAGCATACATCTTCATAAAATCACCCTCATAAGATAGTAAATTCCCCACGAGGGCAAAAGGCTCAGTGATTGGTTGAAACTCTGTTTTGAAATAATATGGAGAATCTGTATAACTTTTGAGATTGCCATACCATTGAAGTTTACTGTCAAACTCATCGATTTTCGCTTTGGCAAGTTTTTCTTGGGTCATACTCTTCAACTTCTTTTTAATCATCTCTTTGGCATCTTCCACACTAAGATAATTATCAGTAAAATTTTGCCCTTTTTTCAGAAAAAACCAACCCGATTTATAATAGAACGGCTTACCAATTTCTCCATTATTTAAGGAGTTAAGCTCTTTTTTGAAAATCTCGTCTATTTTGGAATAGTTTAAAAATTCGTCGTCCAAGCCTGAAAATTTCTCGCCAAAACACTCCCCAACATAAGAAAAATTGTCCTCATTCAAAAAATCAGTCAAATAATCCACAAGTTTGCTATTAACTTTCAATTTGTCCTGAATATAAATATACTCAAAATTCTGTTTTCCCGTTGTAGAGAATTTAGCTCGATTCATCAAATAGTAATTTTCGACATCCACATCCGTAAATTGCAAAGAATCAAAATCACTAAATTTCACAAAAACGCCACTGATTGCCACTTGCATAGGTCTCTGAAATTTGCTGTAATATTTTTCGTAATACTTCTGCAAATCATGCTTTTTTTGCTTCAGTTTATCCACCTGCAAATTGTCATAGAGATAATTTTTAGCCTGCTCAAAATTCGGCAAAAAAGTAGGTTCATAGGTTAACACATTGTAGTGGCAAATTTCATCATCAAGCTCAAAACTCCCATATAAAAAACCGCTATTTATCTTCTCTCTAAGTTTCGCTGCTAAAAGATTTTCATCTGTAATATAACGATTGAGAAAAAGATAAATTGTAGTATCTTTTTTTACCTTAGCCAAGAGTTCATCTTTAAGCTCTTTTGTTCCCAAATCAAGCTTTTGCAAATAATTAAGACTATCAGGATTAAAAAATTCTACCTTCACGCCGACCCGTTTGGCAGTGAGAGAAAACAAACTATCTTTGAAATAAGATTTGTAAGGATTAGCATCTTCCTTGCTCTCAAGATTTTCCCAAGAAATGTAATCCCTGATGACTTTTTCACAATCGCCCTTATCGGACAAGTAGTTCACATACTCTTTCCCATCTTTTTTAATCAGCAAAAATCCATTGGGAACTTCGTAGAGAAAGCACTTTTTATCGCTGTTAAAAATAGGCTTCAAATCTATCTCGTCAAATAAAGCTATTTTTTGGTCTTTCCTGAGATAATCGGTTTCAAAGATTGTTCTGTCTGGCGGAATATCGTCTTCCCAAGCGTTTCGCAAATCTTCCGCCAATTGTTTGGTCGTCTTTTTTTTATAATCAACCAAATCAAACTGATTGTTGGGAAATAGAAAACTCAAATCGTAATTGAAGCCTTTTTCGTCGTCCATAATAAGAGTGTATTTGAATTTGATTTTCTCCAACTTATCAAAAAATCCATACTTTTTGCTGGCAAATTTTTGCAAATCCAAGTAAGTAAAATGCTCGGGCAAGTCGAAAAGGTCTCTGTCCGCAATAAAATAAGAGATATCTATTCGGGAATTTTCAAACAAAAATCTCTGAAAAATCTTCTTCTTGTCAATCTCCAAATTCTCCTTGATATACTCTCTCGCCTTCATTGTTAACAAGTGAGATTTGACATGCTCCAAATCTTTTGATTTCTCCGCTCTCATCTTGCTCACGGCATCCAAAGTCACAGATTGGTTGAGTTCATTCCGATAAAATTGCACAATCTCCTGATCCGCAACTTTAATCTCTTTTTCTTTGGCATAATCCAGAAGAAGCTGCTGCCTAATCAATCCATCCAAACCTCTGACCTCATCAGTCAAAGATTCGTTACGCATATATTCGCTCAATTGACCTTTGGTAATAAAACTTTTACCAACTCGAACCAAAACCTCATCCGAAAAAAGATGGGCTATTACAAAAACCAAAAACAAGAAGCTACAGACACTTTTTTTCATATTAAACAATAAAAACTATTAACTCCTACCTCTATCGCCTTGCTGTCGGGCAAAAATCTGCCATTGTGCAAACCAAACTCCTGAACTCCTACACCAAGCCAAAACAAAAGCCCTGGATATTGCAAAGACAAAGCACCAAAATCCTCGGCTGTGTAATCAACTCCCGCTTCTATAAATTCAATTCCTTTAGGTAGTTTACTGACGAATTTGTCAAAAAGTTTTTGATTGTTAATGACCTCACTCGTAGTTGCCCCGAATTTGAGATTAATTTTCACACCAAATTCGCTCTCTATGGAAGCAGCTACTCCCTTCAATTGCACATTAAGCTCTTCCCTGCATTCCTTTGTCAGAGAGCGATGAGTTCCCTTAACCAAAGCAAAATCGGACACAACATTACGAATAACTCCCGACTTAAATTCGCCGACACAAACTCTGTTCGTCCCATTTTTCAGAAGTTGCAATTTTCTCACCAATTCGCATCCTGCCAGCAAAGCATCCTTGCCAAGTTGAGGCTTCGCAGCGTGAGCACTTTTGCCCTCAATCTCAAAATCAAACTCCTGAGCAGTAGCAAAAATCGTCCCCGATTTACACACAACCTGACCGATCTCATATTCCGGACTAACATGCAAGGCTACCACAGACTCAATCTTGTATTTATCCAAAAGTCCGCTCTCAAGGAAAAATTTTGCTCCCAATCCCAGCTCCTCTGCCGGTTGGAAAAGAAAAAGCAAATTCGCTTTTACATTGTCAGCAACAACCTTGTCAATCAAGCCAAGCAGAATGCTCATATGCATATCGTGCCCACACGCATGCATCCAGCCACTATTAGCCGAAGCAAAATCAACTCCGGTTTTTTCCTCAACAGGCAAAGCATCCATATCGGCACGGAACAATTTGTATGCTCCCGAACCACAAGAATATTCAACCAAAATTCCTGTTTTCAAGGGAACAATTTGCAGACACGCAAACTCTTTTAATATATTCAGAATATACTTTTGTGTAGAAAACTCTTTCAATCCCTCTTCGGGAATTTTATGCAAATCTTCTCTAATTTTAATAAGATTAATTTCAAACTCCAAATAGTTAACTGCTTTTCCCCATTCCATTTACAATCACAAAACAATGCATAATAGAAGGAGCTAAAGGTAAAAAATTCACAAAAGGCACCAAATCAAAAAAAAGTGCAAATTGGGCGAAAACTATCAAGTATCCTTTCCCTATCATTTCTCCGCGAATTTTCGCCAAGACAATCAAAATCAGCAAAGAAAAAAGATGTAACCAAAAATAAAAGTTCGTTCCGGACATCATATAGGAAAAAACAGAATTCGAACCGTAAATAGGCAAAATGTAAGTGGGAGCAACAAACAATAAATACAACAAAATAAATCCCCGTGAAGTTGACAAAATTTGCTTGATACTTTTTAAGAAATTCACACCATTTTCTCCTTCATGACTACTATTTCAAAATTAACACTTCCACCTTTTGATGCGACTAACTGTTCATTTTTTCCAAAAACTCTTCGTTATCTCTGGTCGCCTCAATATTTTGCATAATAGTTTGCAGACCTTTGCCCAAATTCTCGCTCGCTCCCAGATATCTGCGAATAATGTAAGTCTTGTTCTTTTCCGTTTCGCTCAGGAGCAATTCTTCCTTTCTTGTGCTGGATTTCACCAAGTCAATCGCAGGAAAAATTCTGGATTCTGCCAAAGACCTATCCAAATTCAACTCCATATTTCCTGTGCCTTTGAACTCCTCGAAAATAACCTGATCCATCTTGGAGCCAGTATCCACCAACGCCGTAGCCAAGATAGTCAGACTTCCCTTACCATTGATATTCCGAGCAGCTCCGAAAAACTTTTTGGGATAATGAAGAGCTCCAACATCGATACCACCGGAGAGAGTCTTGCCACTTGAGGGAATCTCGTTGTTGTAAGCTCTCGCCAAGCGAGTGATGCTATCCAACATAATTATCACATCTTGTCCAAACTCCACCATTCGTTTTGCCTTTTCTATCACCATCTCGGCAACTTTGATATGATTGGACGATTTTTCATCAAAAGTGGAAGCAATAACCTCCGAATTTTCTGGAATAAGATTTTCCTTCATATCGGTAACCTCTTCCGGTCGCTCATCTATCAAAAGCACAATCATATAGGCATCGTTATAGCGTAAAATCGTATTGGCAACTTTTTGCAAAAGCACGGTCTTTCCAGTTTTAGGAGCTGCAACTATCAAGCCTCTTTGCCCTTTGCCAACAGGAGTAAACAGAGAAATCATTCTACCGGCAACATTATCAAATGGCTGGTCTGTAACAAATCTTTCGTTGGGAAAATGAGGAATAAGTTTCTCAAATTTCATACTATTTCTAACTTTCTCTAGAGAAAATCCGTTAACATTCTCTATCCGAATAAGAGCAGAATACTTGTCCCGCTGCCTATTTGGTCTGCAAACACCGGAAACCATATGCCCTTTTTTCAGCCCATATTTGCGAATTTGAGATTGAGAAACATAGACATCGGTGTCACTCTGCAGATAGTTATTCTCCTGCCAACGCAAAAATCCATATCCATCCGCCATAATGTCCAAACAACCGCAAACATGCCGTTCGCCCTCACTCTTGGTGTGACTCTCATTCTTCTCTTTTTGCGTGCTTTCCTTGGAAGAAAGATTTTCATCATCATCCATAGCACTCAGGGCAAGAGATTCCGCCTTTGCTATCTGCTCCAAAAGTTCCGTCTTTTTCTTAGCAGGCTTTTCTATCCCCAGCAGTTCTGCTCTCGCCAAAAGCTCTTTCACTTTTAACTGTTTCAAACTCTCTATACTCATATTGTCGTTATCTCCAAAATTATTTGCTTAAATTTTTTAATTACTTCTAAATAAACTAGAAAAACATTGAACAATCCTTCACAATAACAAATCAAAGATTACCCAATATTTCCGTGAACAAGATTATATAATTATTAACAAGAATTACAATCAAACCAAGTCGGCAAAAAAAATAGCAAGGTGGCAATTTGGAATAAACTGCCACCCAAAAAATAAAACTACTTATTATTACTTTCGAATTTTTTCATGAAATCAATCAAGAAATCAACACTCTTCATAGGCATAGCGTTGTAGAAAGAGGCTCTACATCCACCTACTGATCTGTGACCCTTTAGAGACAACATATTAAGCTTTCCGGCTTCTGCCAAGAATTGTTTTTCCAACTCTTCTGAAGGCAATCTGAAAGGAATATTCATCAAAGAACGGTCTTCCTCTACCACAGTTCCTCTATAGAAATCGGAGCTATCCAACAAATTGTATAATTTGCCAGCTTTCTCTTTGTTAATCTCATGAACGCCTGCAAGTCCGCCGTTGCTCTCTATCCACTTGAGCACCAAACCAACTACATAGATAGTGAAAGCAGGAGGAGTGTTGAACATAGAATCTTTGCTGATGTGAACATTATAATCCATCATCGTGGAAAGACCCTTGTTGCCACTCTCGGCAAAAGAGTTTTTGATAGCAGCCAAAACAGCTCCGGCAGGTCCCAAATTCTTTTGAACTCCGGCATAAATCAAATCGCACTTCTTGAAATCATACTCTCTGGAAAGCATATTGGAAGACATATCGGCAACCAACGGAACAGCAACATTCGGAAGCTCTTTGTATTCTGAGCCTCTGATAGTGTTGTTGGTAGTGATGTGCAAATATTTGGCATCAGCAGGCACGCCACTCAAATCTTTTGGAATGTAAGTAAAATCTTTGTCCTCGCTGCTGGCAACCACATTGACTTTTAATCCCAAAATTTTAGCCTCTTTGATAGCAGCTGTAGACCATGCTCCTGTGTTCACATAGCAACAATCTTTTTCTTTGCTTCCAAAATTCAAGGCTGTCATCAAGAACTGTGTGGACGCTCCACCTTGCAAATAAAGGATGGTGTAATCGTCGCCCAATCCCATAAGCCTTCTGGCTCTGTCCATCGCATCGTCGATAATCGCTTGGTAATTTGCAGAGCGATGACTCATCTCCATCACGGACAAACCTTTTCCCTTGTATGAAACAAGGTCTCTTTGAACTTCCTCCAGCACCTCCATAGGGAGAACGGCTGGACCGGCACTAAAATTATGAACTCTATCCATAATTCCTCCAAGAAATATAATTAAATTTGTTTTGAAAAAAAAGAAATGGGGTGGCTGATGGGACTCGAACCCACGACAACCAGAACCACAATCTGGCGCTCTACCACTGAACTACAGCCACCATTCATCAGTAATATTCACCAAAGATAAAGGGGGTTCTTTTTTGTCAAACTCTTTTTGTGGGTCAGTGAGAATGTTGGGCTTGAGATAGATATTCAGTATGCATGACAGGACTCGTTCCCAAGCTCCGGCTTGGGAATGCATACGCGACAAAGCGGATAATAGTTTTTCTGCCTCTTCTCTTTCTTATTAGTTCTCTTACAGAGGGTCTCCATCTTTTCTTTGACCGCTCAAAGAAAAGATAGAGGAGAAAAGAAAACCGCTCTGACACATAGTAGCAGTCGTTGCGAGTCGCCAGTACAGAAACAAGTCCAGCGTGCTCCCGTGTACTCTTTAAGCATTGCTATCTGTTTGGATTTGCTTTGCAGATTACAGAGATATATTTAAGACTGCTCCTAAAGGTGTCCAGAGTTTTGCCTCCCCTGCCCCACCAAGCAACTGCTTGATTCCTCTGCCAAACCCAAAAACAACCTCGTCAAAGCATGTTTGGGCTTCTTGCTTCTCTACCCTCATGCCTGCGGAAGCAGGTATCCATTCTTGGCTCGTTTCTTTGTCCTGTCCTACTCCACCGTGGTCAAGCACAACTATTTATAATTGTGCTTGGTGCTTTTGTGCTTGAGAGGGCGGTGGGTGGGTGCAAGGACAGGCGGGACAAAAAAAACACAGGCGAGTTACCAACTCGCCTGTGTTCCGTATCTTTTCATTTTTCATTTTTATCTTTTATTTGATTTGCTCTGCCACAGAGCAAATCCTTCTCACACTTTACTTCTCCCTAACTATGCGGAAACCGGCGAATTCGTCGCGCGGTTGTGGCCAGTTACTCGAGCGATCGGCAACTCGACAAGAACCATCGAAAAAAGAGCCACCACGATACACGCGGTACGAGCCTGTGCTGGGTCCACTGGGGTCGGTAACCGCTTCACTACTGTAGCTACCATACCAATCAGAGCACCATTCCCAAACATTACCACTCATATCATATATTCCCAGTTCATTAGCTTTTTTTGTGCCTACTGGTTGAGGGTTACCTGGACCAGTGAAGGCTACATCACCTACAGTATTACTACCAGAATAAGTATAGCCTTTGCTTGAATTACCTCCACGGGCAGCAAACTCCCACTCGGCTTCGGTAGGTAGTCTATACTTGTCTGTGCTTTCCAGTGTATTCAATTTTGTGATAAACTCTGGCAAACTATTCCAAGCAAAATTTTCCACAGGGGCATTATCGCCTCTCACGCCAGAAGGATTAGAACCCATCACAGCTACCCATTGCTTTTGGGTTACCTCATATTTGCCGAGATAATAATCTTTAGTTATTGTCACTTGATGCACAGGCTTTTCGTCATTGTCACCATCATTAGAGCCCATTTGGAAAGTCCCTGCTTCCACCAAGACAAATTCCATACCGATGGAGTTGGTGTAAGTGGTCGCAGTGGTGCCACCATCGTCTGTGCCGGTAGTAGTTCCAGTATCGGTACTCACGGGATTGCTACTGCTTTTGCCACACGCCGTAAGCACTACCACCAAAATTAACAAAACTAAACTCAAATACTTCTTCATCTATATCTCTCCTAATCCATTATTTAAACACAAAAAAAGAGACAGCTCGGTAAATTCGAACTATCTCTAAACTATATAAATTTCTGTTGACTACATAACTTTCGCCAAGCCTTGACTGACTGACTGACTGACTGACTGACTGACTGACTGACTGACTGACTGACTGACTGACTGACTGACTGACTGACTGACTGACTGACTGACTGACTGACTGACTGACTGACTGACTGACTATTCTATTCATTTTCATATGACGATGTTTTAAATTTTTTTATGTCCGTCAACCAAGAATTAAGAAAATTTATTATGCGGTATAAACACTATGTTTGGGCTCCCTGCTCTCTCTCCTCTCATACTCACGGTCTATCAATCACAAGGCTATTCTATTGCTTGGTGCTTTTGTACTTGAACGCAGAGAACCAGTAGGCGTAAGGACAGGATTTAAGGAACAAATAATTCTTCGTTATCGTGCTTTCTAATTCTCGTATGCATTCCCAAGTCTGTCAAGCATAATACATTTGTGCTTGGCTAGAGCTTGGGAACGAGGAAGATTAGCTATATTTTAGTGGTCAGATTAGGGGAAGTTGCGAGAATGAGAGAGAGATGCGGGTGCAGGGAGCGGTGGAACAAAAAAACACTGGCGAGTTCTCAACTCGCCAGTGCTCCGTATTTATTCATTATTCATTTTTATCTTTTATTTGATTTGCTCTGCCACAGAGCAAATCCTCACTCCACCCACTGCTCTTTCACTGTGGTCAAGAGAACTCCACCCACAACAAAAAAGCACAGAACTGACAAAATGGAATATTGCTGAGAGCCTGTAATATAGGCGATTTGACCGTAAACTATCGGTCCGAAAATCGAAGTAAGTTTGCCAGTGAATGAGTAAAATCCGAAAAACTCGCTGACCTTCTCTTTGGGTGTAAGCCGAGCCAACATCACTCTGGAAGACGATTGCGAAGAGCCGATAGCGATGCCTGCCAATAGTCCCACGAAATAGTACTCAAAAGTGCTTCGACAAAAGAAAGCCCAAAAAACCACAAGCGACCAAATCAACAGGGTAATTAAAATCGTTTTTTTTGCACCTATCCAATCCAAAACATAACCGAACAGCCACGCTCCTGCCATCGAGGTCAATTGTGCTAAGATGAAATAAAAAATCAACTGCGAGCTACTCATCCCGAAGCGAGTCGCCCCATATATCGATGCGAAAGAGATGACTACGATAATTCCATCGTTATAAATGAGATAGCTTATCAGAAATTTCAACAAGTTCTTGTAGTTGCGGATATTGGCAAAAGTGTGGCTAATCCTCCGAAATGCTGTGCGGAAATAGTTGGAGCGTTTGGACGGAAGTTGCACCTCTTTTAGCAAAACAAAGGTCACAATGGACAAAATCCCGAAAAATGCACCAACCATCGGGAAGACCAATTTAACATCTATCTTCAGCAGGAACAGTGCCAAAAACAAAGAGACCAATCCACCCATATAGCCGATACCCCAGCCAAGCCCAGAAATTTTCCCGATATTGTTTGTGTTGGATATCTCTGGCAAAAAAGCGTTGTAAAAAACATTGCCACAACTAAATCCGTAATTGGCAATTATAAAGAAAATCATCCCCATTGCTACATCGCCTTTTCGCACGAAATACAATAAGGAAGTGAATATCACACATAGATAACAATTAATGAAGAGGAATTTTTTTTTGGACCGAGAATAGTCGGCGACCGCCCCCAAAACAGGCGAAGAGATTGCTACCAAAATCATCGAGATGCTCACAGCCCAGCCCCACAGAGCTGTCGCATATTCTCCACCACCTACCACAACATCCTTGAAATAAACGCTGTAAACCACCGTGACTATTATCGTGGTAAAAGAAGAGTTGGCAAAATCGTAAAAAATCCAACCGAAGATATTTTTATTCATTTTCATTTAATTCCCCACAATCAATCCAACTGAAACCGTCAACAAAAGCGATTATTTTCTCTTGACTCCAAATCATACATAATCTTGACTACTATCAAGAAAATAGCGAAATTGAAAATCTGTTTATTTGTTGTAGAACTCCTTTTTCCGTCAACAATTTTCAATAATCTTGGGAAAAATTAAAATAAGATTTGAATTTATGATTATTAATAACCGTTACAAAGTCATCCGAGAGATGGACAAGACATTTTGGGCAACCATTTATCAGGTCAAAGACATCAGAAATGAAAAAATGTACGCTCTTAAACTCTTTTCTGGTCTGTCTTGCGAAGAGTTTTACTCCCGCTTTTCAGCCGAAGAGCTAACACTATTGACCAGAATAAAGCACCCCAACATCATCAGAACTTACGATTTTGGAGTTTTCAGCAATGCGATTTACTCCCTTTCCGCTTATTACGATTTGCCCTCATTAAATAAATTCTCTTTCATCAATATTGATGACATTTACAAGATTGTTAACGGGATTTGTTTGGGATTAAACGCTCTGCACAAGGAAGGCTTGGTTCACCAAAACTTGCGACTCAAAAATGTTTTATACGACCCCGAGACAATGCAAGCTAAAATACTGGATTGCAACTTCGTTAACACCGAAATCTCCAAACAAAAATTAATTGTGGAGTATCTGCCGTATTTGGCTCCAGAAGTTTATGACGGCGAACCGGCAATTGTCCAAAGCGACCTTTATTCACTGGGAGTCATCCTGTATTACATCGCCTGCGGACGATACCCATTCACCATACAACAAATCCAAAATCTTCAAAGCTCGGAAAGCTACTATCCGATAACTCCGTCCAAACTTAATCCGCAAGTCACCCCAATGCTGGACTCGTTGATTTTGCGACTACTGAGCAGATTGCCGGAAGAGAGATTTGAAAATTCGTTAGACATACTGAAATACATAAACCAAAACCTCGGCACTGAAAAAGTGCAAATCCCCCAACACAACGAAGACAATTTCATTTTCGGAAAAGGCACTATCCATACCAAAAACTTGAGCCAACTTCTTGCAGATTTGCAGACGGTGCAACAACAAAAAAACGGCAGAATATTATATATCATCGGAGATTACGGCTCAGGGAAATCCAATCTACTAAAACATTTCCGCTACTCCATCCTCAACGAAAATTACACCATTTTCCATTATAAATGTGACAAAGACAACTCTGACCCCTTGTTCACCATCGTCAAAGAATGTTTGGACAAAAACAACGAAAACCAAATCGTCCAAAAATACGAAAATATTTCCGAGAAATACAAAGAGTTCCTCTATAAATCGGAGGAGCAAGCCCTGAAATTACCAGATTCTACAGAAAGTGTAAAAACCGATACGGAATTTGTGCAAGAGTTCTTCTACACTTTGGCAAAGCAAAAAACTTTAGTCATAATAATTGAGAATATTGATTATCTTAAGTCCGATACAATTCAAGCACTTGACATCATTTCCAAAACTATCAGCACCCATAGCATATTTTTTGTGCTTAGTGGCAATCGACACAACAATATAGATACTGTGATGCATAAAAACAAAACTTTTCTTCCCAATCTCGACTATGAAAAAACAAAAAAATTCGTTTCCCGTATAATCCCCGAGAAGGAGATAAAAAAACCACTTTTAAACCTTATTTTCGACAAATCAGCAGGTAACCCAGAATTTATCAAGAAAATTTTGCTCCAATTGTCCCAAGACCATTTACTGTATAACGAAAATATCCCAAAAGATTATCATCTCCCCTCAACCTTTAGTTCGGATGTGAAAGAAACAATCTTAAAATCACTAAATCAACTTCCAAACTATGAATTAATAAAAAAGCTCTCATTTTTCTATGTGCCTCTTACCAGCCAAAGTATCCAAAAAATTTTAAAAATATCCCAAAAAGAAGTTTGCTTTCTCCTCTCCGACCTTTTGGAAACCCACATTTTTATCCACGATAACGAATCTTACAGTTTCAATTCCGAACAAAGCAAAATCTACCTCAGCCAACAACTGACAAAGACTGAAAAAGAAGAGATAGCCAAAAATATTTTCGCCTACTACCAAGACAATCCCATAGAAAATCTCAAAACAGCAGAAGGCTTACTCAGATACTCTTTCATTCTCAAAAACTTTCTGAAAGCAAGAGATTACAGCCTCATCTGTGCAAACTTGCACTTGGAAAACAAGCAATTCGAAGAAGCATACTTTCACTACTTCCAAATCGGAAAACTTCACTCTTTAAGACTATTGCCTCAAAAATATTTGCAGGAAGATTTGGAAACTCTGACGATAAATTCTAAACTAAACTCCATAAAAAGTTTGCAACTGCTATCTCAATTCCCAGAGAAGAAAACAGAGAAATTGAGAGCCATACTTCTCCAAGATTCGGGAAATATAAAATTAGCAGAAAACATATTTGATAATTTGAAACTCGACTCTGACAACATCGACAAGATTCTTCGCATTCGCCAAATTAGAAATAAACTGCTCCTCAATAAATTAGACCAAGCATCTGCTCTCTTGGATGCATTTTCGCCCGAATCTCTAAAGGATAAAATTTACAAAATAATAATGCAAGCGGAACTTCTGCTGAAACGCAAAAATCCGGATAAAGCCACTACAATCCTCAACGAGTTCATAGAAAATCACAATTTGGACGAATTGAAAAATGATTACATTCTCAGCAAATTTTACGAAGTGCTCTCCAACTGCCTCCACATAAAAAGGCATCTCGAAGAAGCCGAGAAATACTACTTAATTGCCCAACAAATTTTGAAAGAAACCGGATACACAATCGGGCTGTGCAACAATTACATAGATTTAGGCGGTCTGTATTTGACTGCAGGGAATATTGACAAAGCCTTAGATTACCTGTCCCAAGCACAAAAGCTTTCGCAAAATTACGCACAAGGGCAACTACGCGTTTCCTATAGCTACGGCAAAGCCTACATCAAGATGGGTGAATTTGAGAAAGCGATAGAGTATTTTGAAATTGCCAAAAAAATCTGCAAACAAACCAAAAACAATTTTCGCTACTCTATGTGCAAAATGCATATAGCCTCTTGCATAATGAAATGCAAGGGATACGGCGACTTTTACAATTTCGTTCTCAAATTCAAACCGGAGATTTTCGACTGGGAAATCAAAGATTTTGACCCACTTACAAGAGCGTTTTTCATTTACCTCATCTCCACCGAACAGATAGAAGGCTTGGAGCAAAAACTCGAACAAAACTCTCTTCTTTACCTGAAAAACAAAAACCATTATGAGATTTACTACAGCCTACTCGGACGCATCGCACATCTGAAAAAAGATTTCGATACAGCTATTTCTCACTTTGAAAAAGCCATAGAAATAGTGAAAGGAGTCCACAATTACGCACATTGCACCTTGCTCTACGACCTTAGCAAAGTCCATATCAGCAAAAAAGAGTTCGAAAAAGCCGCCATCATTTGCCAACAATTGGAAGAGATGAGTAAACAGTTCAACTTCAACTATTGGCACGAACACGCAAAATTGGAAAAGCTGAAAATAGATATTTTCGCCAATAAAATCAACTACAGACAAGCTTTTTTCATCGCAAAAACCTCTCTAACTTCTTGCCAAACCAAAAATTACTTTATGCACACTTTGGAATATTACAAAATAATTATCCAAATTCTCGATTTCTACAATTTGAAAAAACAAGCCGAAAATTACATTTCCGATTATAAAAAGCAAATTGAAAAAATCTGTCTCGGTCTTCCTCCCGAAGTGACTGCAAAAATCAAAAAATCTTACAAATTTTCCACCAAAAACTTTTCGGAACTATTAGAATTCAAATTTCCGATAGACACGAAAATTAATATTGTTGCCGAGCAAAACGAGCTAATAAAAATCTTGGACATTCGCGACATCGAGAGAATTAAGTTCTTTGTTTGGAAGATGATAAAGAAATTTTTCGCTCCGTCAGGATTTTTGATTTTAATCGAGAACGAACAATTTTATGTCAAAAACATCGATAAAACCGAAATCGAAAGCTACGCAAAAATGATTTTAACTGAGAACACCACCAAAATTAGCAAAAAGTCGATTGTTGCTCCTCTGCAAATAGACAAAATCCCCAAAGGATTAATCGTTCTGAAAAACGAGACGGAGATACCATACAAACCCAGAGAAATCAATCTCTTCAAAAAATTGTTTCCCTACCTTTCCTATGTGATTTTCCAAATCATCAATGTGTCTCAAGTGTTAACGGAAAAAAAATTGCTCCAAAAAATGATGGAACTGAACATCATAGATTGCGTAGATGCCAAGCAAATAATGACGAATATTCTTGCTTTCCTCTTGGAAGTTACTGAAGCAAAAAGAGGGTTTTGGATAGAAAAAGATTACATCAACAGCACCGACGGCATAAACCTCTGGAAACTGGGGCTTAGTGACCAAGGAGAGTATCTGCACACACAAAATTTCGTCTCCAATTATCTGATAGACTCCTTTGGCAAAAGAGAAAATTTTTACAAAATCTCCTCTCATTTGGTCTCGGATAAAAGCTTCGTCCAAACCTTGCAAAGATTCTCAATTTCCGAGTTTGAAATCTTCCTTTTTCCCATCGTCTTGGATAACAGAATCAATTCCTTCTTGTATCTTGATACTTTCCAAGCCAAAAACGAAGCCACTAAATTACGCATCAATAAGGAATTTTTACTCACTTTCACCAACTATGTGGACAAGATGCTCCAAACTTTCAAAGTTAACCAAATACTGAAAATCCAAATGGAGAAGCAAGAAAAAGTCACTCAAGCCAAGTCAACAGCCGTCAAGATTATCAAAGACAGCTTCCTGATGCCCATCGAAGAGACAAAGTCCCTTCTGACTCAACCAGAACCTGACTTGGATAAGGCTTTGTTCAATCTTTCTTATCTGGAACATTCGATTAACTCCTCTTTCTTTTTCAACAATCTCGACTCTCTGAAAACAAAATCCCATTTGAAATACAGCCTAAAAGAGTTGGCAGAAACCGTCCTGAATAACTACAAATATATGTCAGAAAAATTGCAGATTAAATTTTCCATCGAAATAGATAACCTGAAAGTGAACAAAAAATCTTTCCTCATCATTCTGGACAATATCATCCTCAATGCCCTGCAACACGCCCAAAGCTATATCGAAATCGGCTCGCGGAAATCGAAATTTAACAACGAGAGAATCGACAATCAAGAAAGTTTAATTATCTACATCAATAACGACGGCGAAGTCCCGAATTTGGAAGATTTGCAAAACTCTTTCCAAAACCAGTTTTCGCAAAATTCCCGTCACTCCGCACACGAAAATAACAATCAAGAATTGGGCATCGGACTGCATCTTTGCAAAACCATTGTCGAAAAAATGAACGGAAAAATTTGGCCATTCACCCGAGAAAACATCACGACCTGCTATGTCGCCTTGCCTATTGACAGAGAGAGCTAATGCAAAAGAAACACTTGATTTTAAGCTTTGAAACTTCCTGCGACGATACCGGAGTGGCAGTCGTTGATACGGAATACAATGTCCTTTCCAATGTTGTTTCCAGTCAATTCGTCCACGAAAAATACGGAGGAGTTGTCCCTGAGCTTGCCAGCCGAGACCACCTAAAAAATATTGCTCGTGTCTGCCAACAAGCCTTGCGACAAGCGAACATTCCCCTTGCTGAAATCGATGCTGTCGCCGTATCGGTAAACCCGGGACTAATCGGAGCACTTTTGGTCGGAGTGAGCTTTGCCAAATCTCTCGCATACTCAATCAACAAGCCACTCATCGCTGTAAATCATCTCTTGGGGCACATCTCCGCCATCAAGCTGAATTATCCGAATTTGACTCCGCCATACTTGGCTCTTGTCGTCAGTGGCGGACATACACAATTAGTCCATTTCACTGATGTAAACAACTTTAAAATCGTGGGAAGCACGGTAGATGATGCAGCGGGAGAAGCGTTCGACAAAACCGCCAAACTCCTCAACCTCGGCTACCCCGGAGGAAAAATCATAGACAAACTCGCCAAAAAGGGAAATCCCAGTTTTGTCCATTTCACTAGAGCCTTAAACAAAAAAAACAATTTCAATTTCAGCTTTTCCGGCTTAAAAACCGCCATAATGAACTACATCGCTGAAGCCACAACTGAACAATTGGAACTTCATCTTGAGGATATCGTCGCCAGTGTGCAAGAGAGCATCATCGACAGCCTCTACAGCAAAACTATCGCCTGTGCCAAGTTCCACAAAATCGAACAAATCGTGGTAGCTGGCGGAGTTTCCGCCAATTCCCGTTTGAGAGAAAAATTTAGCGGGAAAGCTCTCTTCCCCGACTTCCGCTACTGCACCGATAATGCGGCGATGATAGGAGCTGCGGCTATCGATTTATACCTAAACAAAGATTTTTCATCCCTCGATTTGAACGCATTCTCTACCAAAGGGATTAGGAAAATATAAACGACATTCAAAAGGAGAATTTTTCATGTTATCTAAAAAACTAATTAGACTTTTTATTATGTGGTCAATTTTTGCACTATCACTCACAGCATGTTCAATTACAAATCCAGTTCTAAACCATTCTGGTGGTAACTATCGCAGTATTACCGATGATAAACTGCTTAATGAATCTTTATCAATGGCAATTGAAGAAATTTCAATCAATCTTAATCTTAATAAGAAATTTTTAATTGTGCAAACAATTAAAAATCCTACGAACGAATATATTGCTGATAGACTTTTCGAAAAACTTTACAATGACGGGTACACAGTCGGCAAATCTGATTTTTCTCCAAGTAACTCAAATAACACTTTTGATAAATTTCTAATTTTTTATCCAACAGTTTACGGAGTAGAAAACTATCAAACTCGCCCAACACTATTAGGAGCTATGACCATTATATTTACTCCGCTATTTTTTCACAGCGATAGAAAAGCATCAGTAGTTATTCATTGTCGCTTAGTTGATAAAAAAACTATGGCAATAGAGTGGATTAAAGATTTTTCTGGAAATTCATCTATGCGATTATATTAGTTATTTGCGACTAATTCTCAACTTGCTATATGCCAATTGGTTGTCCCAATTTTGTCTTGACATCAACCACAAAGAATTTCTTTTAACGATACACTAAAAATCAGGAGGATATAATGGCTGTAATAATAGATGAAAGCAAATGTGCAGGCTGTGGAGCATGTGTGGGTACTTGCCCTGTAGAGGCCTTGAGTATGGATGGCGACATAGCTGTTGTTGACGAAGATACTTGCATCGATTGTGGAGCATGCATAAGTTCATGCCCTTGCGATGCTATCTCTCAATAGAAGATTATCAAATACTTAATGAAGCACCTATTTTAATTTTAAAATAGGTGCTTCGTTTTATCTTTTTTTTCTGTATAATAGGGACAAAGGAATTAGCACCAAATAGGCAATAATCAAGACTACACTTGAAGCGGAAACCAGCTCAAATCCCATCAAAATATAGCCCAACACCAAAAGAACCAAACTAACAATCAGCAACACCCAATTCTCTTTGTCAAAATTAAAATTTTTCATCTTACTCACTATCTCCTGTTAACAAATTTTTCAACTCTTCCTCAGCTTGTATTGCAAACTCTCCCTTATCCAAAAGCAAAACTTTCCTAAAATATTCAACAGATTCGTCAAGCAAACCTTGCCCAAGATAGATAAATCCCAAATGAAGCGTCATTTCAGCTTCCTGAAGAACAGCCTCGCCTACCAAATACTTTTTTGCCAGCTCGTAAGCCTTTTCCTGCTTGCCCCATTTATAGTAAAGCCAAACCATAGAATCCCAATAATAAACATTGTTCGGAGCACCTTGCACGCACTTCTCCAACAGCGAAAAAGCAAACGGGAAATACTCCGTTTTGTCGTTAATGACTATCGTGTACGCATACCAATTGGCAAAATCCAAATTATCAGGATACTTATTATACGCCATCTGAGCTATCGCAATCTCCTGTTCCCGCATACCAACATCATGCAAAAGCCCAAGAACAAAATTGTATAAACCCTTGGATTTGTCCCTATCGTCCACAATATCTTTTACCAAATAGCGAGCAGCAAGAGTATAATTGCCATCCAAATAGTTGAAAATCCCCGACAGATAGTTCAAAGAGCTCTTGCTATTGAGTGGCAAAGAATACAAATTTGACAATTCGTTCCAATTCTTAAAGAAGTCCTTGTCCAAATAGATGGTCTTAAAAATCGACAACACAAGCTTCTCTTCTATCATCTCGCTGTGATTGTCAAAAAGACTTGCATTCAAATAAAAATAGTAGGCATCACGGTAGCGATCTTCGTAAAAAGAGTATTCGCCCAAACCGAAATAATATTCAGCGGAGTGGGATAAATTGTCCGCCTTTTGCTGTAACTCAGGAATCGCCATCTCGCTGTCTGCTACCTCTATTTCCCGTGGTTCAACTATGCCTTTTTGATTTTGGGCACATGCAAACATCAAAAAACAGCTAATAGACAGCCAAAAAAAATTAGAATGCATTATTTGTAATCAATAGAATAAGTTAAGAGAATCTCCCTGTTTACTTTTGAACTTTCGTTAGAATTGAACTCAGGAGCATTTACCAAAATATCGTTGAAGTTGACCTGCAAAGCCAAATTAGGTGTCACTTCCAGTTTCAAACCGGCGTTCAGATAACCTCTGCCTTTGCCCAAGAGATTTTTCTTGTCCGCTACATTCGACTTGTCGCTTTCGTAGTCGTTGATACCCACACTGTAATCAACCAGCAAATTGAGCTTATTTCCTATGGATTTATCAAAACCGAAGAAAATATCCAAATCTCTGTCTTCATCATTTTCCAAAGAGTAGTTAGTTCCGAGAGACAGCCCCAAATTTCCCATAAAAAGGTAATTCTTGCTAAGCACCAAATAGATTCCCTTGGACTTGTAATCGTAGCGTTTGTAATCTTTCCAATAACGACCGGAGCCTTGATTGTCAAATCCGAAAACAACAGCAGGATTTTTTTCGGTTTCGTCCATTATCCGATATTTAGCGGAAAAACCGATAATTTTTTGCCATTCAGGCTCTCTGTCTCCAACGACATTTTCTCCGGAAAAGCTAACACCAAACATAAAATACTGTACCAAACCGACATTCGCTCCGACCATCAATCCGTCGTTTTTGAAAAGTTTGGAAGCGATTTCAGCTTCCCCTTTTTGCAAAATACCAGCGGTAGGAATACCGGCTAAACTTCTAATTTCTCTCGCATTCAGACCCATAAAAATCGAACAAAAAACAGAAAATAAAATAATTTTTTTCATCAAAGTTTTCCCCTCTCTCAAATAACGCATAATTTACATCGCAAATTCATTGTCAATATAACTCAGAATTGTAGGCAAGTTGTTCTTTTCAGCAGATAATGTCAAATCAAACTTAATTTTTCTATACCAAGTAAGTTGTCGCTTGGCAAAGTTTCTGGAGTCCTGTTTGGCTTTTTCCACACACACCTGCAACGATGCTTTGCCCGCAAAATACGGCTCAAACTCCTTGTAGCCGACTGTGTTCAGCCCCGGTGTCCCCCAAGAATAACCTCGCTCCAACAAAGATTTTATTTCATCCAACAATCCAAGCTCCATCATCGTATCAAATCGCTTGTCAATTCTAGAGTAAAGCTCCGTCCTGTCTCGCTCCAACAAAATATTCACACATCTGAAATCGGTATCAGTTTCCACCTGTTCTTCCCAAAAAGAGGACAGAGGCTTCCCACAGCTAAAATAGACCAACAACGCTCTCTCAATCCTCGAAAAGTCGTTGGAATGCACCTTTGCCGCAATCTTCGGGTCAACCTCACATAACTTCTCATAGCGATTTTTAATCTCGGACAATTCAGCTCGTGCATCATCGATAACCTCGGGAATATTGTTCAGCCCCTGCAAAAATGCCTTGATATAAAAGCCAGTTCCTCCGACCAAGAGCGGAACTCTTCCCACATTATCCGCAACTATGGACTTCGCTCTTCTGACAAACTCACCAGCACTAAATCGCTCCCGCGGGTCTATCTCGCCAACAAGAAAATGGCTCACGAGACTAAGTTCATCATCAGAAGGTTTTGCCGTCCCAATCTTCATTCCCTTGTAAATTTGTCTGGAATCGGCAGAGATGATATAGCCGTTTAGAGACTGAGCCAAACTCAAAGCCAAATCGCTCTTGCCTACGGCTGTAGGTCCTTGCAAAGCAATAAGTAATGGTTTCTTATTTTTGTTCAACAATTCCTAAGTTCTCTTGAATTTCTTTTCCAAATCAGCAATGGTAATCTTGGTGATAGTCGGTCTGCCGTGCGGACAAAAATACGGAACTTGAGTCGCAAATAGCTCATTGATAAGGTGGAGCATCTGAATGCCCGACAACTTCTCTCCGGCTTTGATGGCAGCTTTGCAAGCGATACTGGCAGCCAAATTTTCCCGAAAATCGCTCTTCCTCTTTAGTCGTTGCTCCAAATCCTCGAAGAAAGAGACAAAGAAATCGGCAGAATTCCAGTCCCTCAACTCCGACGGGACCTCTTGGATAACCACGGAATTTCCGCTAAACTCCTTGATAAAAATGCCCACTTTCCCAAAATCATCAATATTTTCCCGCACAGTATCCTTCACACTTTCCGAGAGAAAAGAGGGCAAATCAACCACAATGGGAAAAGCCAATTTCTGCGTAACCACGGTAGCCCCGTTCAATCTCTGCAACACCCTCTCGTAAAGCACCCTCTCATGAGCAGCATGCTGGTCGATAGCCAACAATCCACTTTCGTCCTGAATAAAAATATAACTCTGATGCAACTGCCACGGATTGATAATGTTGAGTTCGGAATCGAGAGAAACCCTGACCGAAGAAACATCTTTCCCAGTTTCTTCCAAATCGTCATCTCCCATATTTCCACCAAAGATATCCAACTGCTCGGAAGCGACCGTTTGCGATTTGTCCGTTTTCTTTTGCAAGCGGTTATACATCTGCTTTTCACTCTCCGCCAAAGGTGCAAGATTTTCCTTTACCCTCTCCTGCAACGCCTCGAACTTTTCTCTTTCCCATGCCAAATAAGCGGTGTTCACAGCCTTGTTTACGCAATTATATACGAGCGAAGTGTCCAAAAACCGCACTTCCTGTTTTGCCGGATGAACATTGAAATCGACCAACTCCGCATCAATCTGCAAAAATAGAATGAACGGAGGAACTTTGTTTCCAAATTTTTTAATTGCCGGCTCGTAACCCTTGGCAATTGCGTGAAAAATCAATGGATTTTTTACAAATCGACCGTTAATAAACAGATATTTCATATTCGGGAAAAGTTCCGAAGATTTCTCAAAATTGCCTATAAACCCGCTCACTGTAACGGTTGGCTTTTCAAAAGAATCGACTGGGATAAACTCGGCATCGATAAATTTTTTCCCGAAAACCAACTCAACTCGCTTCAAGCTGTTTTTCATTGCAGGGTAGTCAAAAATCTTGCGGTCGTTGTGATATAGAACAAAGTGAATATCAGGATGAACGACAGTCTGACAGTGAAGATAGTTCAAAATGTGGCGATACTCAACATCTGTCGATTTCAGGAATTTCCGTCGGGCAGGCAACTTCAGAAATAAACTGGTAACTTTGATGGTTGTGCCGTTCACACCGCTACTTTTTTCCATCGCCTTCAGCACACCAAAATTGAAAATAATCTTGTTCGCCAACATCTCATCAGCGGTCTTGCTAACCATCTCCACTCTCGCCACAGAAGCGATGCTCGGTAGAGCCTCTCCTCTAAATCCCAAAGATTTAACCCTAAAAATGTCCGCTTCCGTCGCAATTTTGCTGGTGGCATGTCGCTCAAAAGCAAGCATCATATCTTGCGAATCCATCCCCTCACCATCATCAATAACCGTGACACCTCTCTTGCCGCCCATCAAAATCCGCACTTCGATGTTAGTCGCCTTGGCATCGATAGAGTTCTCCACCAGTTCCTTCACAATGGAATAGGGTCGCTCGATGACCTCACCAGCAGCTATTTTGTTGGAAACTTGCTCGGACAGTATATTAATTTTGCTCATTTCTTCATTTTATCCCTGGGATGATTTTTTTTGTAAATTTCCTTGATTTTGCTGAGACTGACATGCGTGTAAATCTCCGTCGTCGATAAGTTGGAATGCCCCAACATCTCTTGAACCGCTTTCAAATCTGCCCCCGCATCCAATAAGTGTGTCGCAAAAGAGTGACGAATGCTGTGCGGAGAACAGCCTTTGCTGTCAGCCACCAAGTCCAAATATCTGCCAATAATCTGTCTCAACTGGTCAGCATCCATCGGCAATCCACTCTTGGAAACAAACAAAACTTCCGTATCCCGAGGAGAGAAACTATCGCGGATTTTCAAATAATCGGACAGAGCCTGCAACGCAAATTTTCCCACAGGCACTATTCGCTGCTTATTGCCTTTTCCTATCAAATCTATCAACCCTTTTTTGAAATCTATCTGACCAATTGTGCAAGAAGCCACTTCCGAAATCCGCAGTCCACACGAATACATCAACTCCAAAATCGCCTTGTTGCGAATCCCAAATTTGTCATTATTTTCCGGAATGGACAACAGCCTTTCCATCTGATTTTTATCGAGAAAGACAGGCAAATGCGAACTGAATTTCGGCAACTTCATCCCCGCAACAAGATTGCTCTTGACCAGACCCTCTTTGAACATATAAGCATAAAAATCCTTAATCACCACCATTTTGTGCGACATCGACCTATTGCTCAGTCCCTTCTGCATCGACTTGGCAAAATAAGCCTTCAACACAACCTTGCTCACCTTATCCAAATCCGCTTCATCTCCGAAGCCCTCTTTGATAAAACCGCTAAAATCTTTCAGTTCATTTTGATAAGAAGTGATGGTATTTTCCGCCATCTCTCTGGCTCTCATATAGTCCAAATATTTTTTAATTTTCATATCCAACATAACAAAAGAACTCTCTTTTATCATCCATTCTAAGTCAAGGAAAAATTAGCTTATTAACCAAATCACAACAAAAATGTCAAGCAGAGTGTAACTCACACAATTGACAAGAATTATCACTAATTTAAGGAAATTGCTTGCCTTATTTCTTACAACCAAAAAAATGTGAAACAAGAATATAATCGGGGTGTGGCTCAGTCCGGTAGAGCACAGTGTTCGGGACGCTGGGGCCGTAGGTTCAAATCCTATCACCCCGACCATTTTTTTTTATACCCTTTATTTTATTAATGAACTATTTTAGATGAATTTTAACAGAAACAACAAGAAGGTATTAGTTACAGGAGCTGCCGGCTTTATAGGTCTGCACCTGTGCCTGCGACTTCTCGACAAAGGATACGAAGTTATCGGACTGGACAATATTAACAGCTATTACGCCGTTGAGCTAAAACACGGCAGATTAGCTGAGCTGGGAATCGAAGTTGACAAAATTCAGTGGAACACTCTCATCTGTAGCAACTCTTTCCCCAACTTCAAATTCATCCAAGCCAATCTGGAAGACAAGACAACCATCGATAATCTCTTCTCAACCCAAAATTTCGACAACGCTTGTCATTTGGCGGCACAAGCTGGAGTTCGTTACAGCCTGATAAACCCCGATGCTTATATCCAAAGCAATATTGTGGGATTCTTGAATATTCTGGAGGCTTGCCGTCACCACAAAGTGAAAGCACTTACTTATGCAAGTTCATCGAGTGTTTACGGGATGAACGGAAAACAGCCGTTTTCCACCTCCGATAATGTTGACCATCCCGTTTCCCTCTACGCTGCCAGCAAAAAAGCCAACGAGCTGATGGCACACACCTACTCTCATCTCTACAATCTCCCGACTACAGGATTGCGATTTTTCACTGTTTACGGACCTTGGGGCAGACCGGATATGGCACCTTTTTTATTCACAAAAGCCATCATCGAAGACAAACCCATTGATGTTTACAATAGCGGAGATATGCAACGAGATTTCACCTACATCGACGATATCATCGAGGGTGTAATGAAAGTTATCGAAAGCCAGCCGAACGGAGCAAACCCCCAAAATCTTAATACTTCATCTTCTCTTGCCCCTTACAAAATTTACAACATCGGCAACAGTTCTCCCGTAAATCTAATGGATTTTATTTCGGCTATAGAGAAGAAACTGGACAAAAAAGCACAAATGAATTTCCTCCCTATGCAACCTGGAGATGTCCCTTCCACTTGGGCGGACACAAAAGATTTGGAAAAAGATTTTGATTATAAACCAAATACAGATATTCAAACAGGTATCAACCATTTTATTGATTGGTATAAAGAGTTTTACAATATTTACGCTTAATAAAAACAAATAAATCAAAGGAGTTCTTATAATGAAAGAATTAGTAGTAATTGCACTTGGTGGAAATGCCATCAAACAAGCTGGAGAAGAAGGCACAGACCAACAACAATTTACCAACATAGACATCGCCTCCAAACAAATCGTGAAATTGAGCCAAGCTGGCTATAAGTTAGTAGTAACTCACGGCAACGGTCCTCAAGCAGGAAACCTTTTAATCCAACAAGAAGAAGGGAAATCTTTGGTTCCCGCTCTTCCTCTCAATGTTGTAGGCGGGATGACCCAAGGTCAAATAGGTTATATGTTCCAAAACAGACTGCAAAACAATTTTAGTCTTGTAGGAAAAAATGTTTCCGCTGTATCTTTGGTAACTCAAGTTTTGGTAGATAAAGATGACCCTGATTTTAAAGACCCTTCTAAACCAGTTGGACCATTCTACACAAAAGAAGAGGCTGCTGACCTCAGAGACAATAAAGGCTATATCGTAAAAGAGGTTAAGCCCGGTGTAGAAAAAAGTTGGAGAAGAGTTGTGCCGTCTCCTGAGCCAAAAGACATCGTAGAAAAAGATGCTATTAACGCTCTTATCGCTTCAGGCGTTGTTACTATCGCTTGCGGTGGTGGTGGTATTCCTGTAAAACAAGACGGAAAGCAAATCATCGGAATCGAAGGCGTTATCGACAAAGACAAAACCGGTAATGTCCTCGCTCAGTCCGTTAACGCTGATGTTTTGATGATTTTGACAGATGTGGAAAACGCCCTTATCAACTACAACAAGCCTAACCAAAAAGCCGTTGGTTCCGTGACTGTCGATGAGATGCAAAAGCTTTTTGATGAAGGTCACTTCCTCGGTGGTTCTATGGGACCAAAAGTTGAAGCTGCTATGCGTTTCGTGAGAGCAACCGGTAAAAAAGCTATCATTACTTCTTTGGACAAAGCCGAAGACGCTCTTGCCGGCAAAACCGGAACAATCATTAGTTCGTAATTTTTAATCCAAAATAAAAAAGCTGAGTTTTTAACTCAGCTTTTTTTCTGCCCAAAATTTCTACAACTCTTGCAACGCCTTAACAACAGTATTTACAATCACAGAATAGTAAGCAAATTCACGATTTTCTTCAAATTTGCCAATGGAAGCCTTGAAAGTTCTGTAAGTATTCCCAGAGAATTTTTTCGCAGCAATTTCGGAATCGCCTTTCTTTACGATAAGTTCTATATCACAATCTACATCTGTTAACACTTTGGAACTGAAAGCGTGCAAGTTCCGATTTATCTTCAACTTCACAACCACTTCAAAATTAGAGTCTGCAGAATTTAATCCATTCTCTTCTAATTTTCCAGAAATAAATTTCGAAAAATATTGTTCCAATTGATTTCTATTCAGACAATTATTCTCTTCAGGTTTGGTAGATTCTTCATCCTCAACTACAACCTCTTTCAAAACAAAAGTTTTCTCACTATTCGCAAACATCTGTTTTGCATCAGCAGAATTAAACGGATAATACGGCTTTTTGGTAGCACAACCAAACATTAACACTGATGCAAAAACAAACAGCAACATTTTAATTTTCATTTTCTCTCCAACATCGTTTTCATTACTCTGAAATCATTCAAAAAATGTCAACACAATACAACAAAAAAAGGCAACTTGAAAAAGTCGCCTTTGATATTTTCGTTTAAATTAATCTTCCAAAAGACCTACATCTTTGTTGAATTGCTTGATTTTTTCATCCCAAAATTCCATGCAGTCAAATCTCTCATCCCAATAGTTCTCATCGAACCATTGAGCATTAATCTCTTCCACAGTCTTACCTTGTTGCTCTACCCAAGTGAAATATTTAAGATTGTGCATTCTTCTCTTGTCAACATGCGTAAGCTCCATAGCGTATTCGGTGTCAAGTCCCATCAAAGAAGCCTTATAAGCAACAGCAGCAGCAACATTATCAAACTTGCCTTTCATCTCTGCTTGCTCTTTGAGGCGAGATTGATACATCTCCATAGAGTCTGTAGCAACTGTGAAAACGCAATCGTTTTCGTTCATCTCGTAGTATTTAGCCATCTTGATAGCACCCATCATATTAGCGATGCTGGAGATACCCAAAAGATGCAATTTGCCAATAAGGTCTTTGCTCACGCCTTTGGCAGCAAGAAGTTTTTGACCTTCAGCCTCGTTGAATAGACGCATAATCTCCATATTAGCTTCATCGTCAATCCCAATAACCATATCAGTGCTCTTTAGATTGTGTATCCAAGGAACATGCTTGTCGCCGATACCCTCAATCTTGTGTCCACCAAATCCGTTCTCAAGCAAAGTAGGGCATTGCAAAGCCTCGCCTGCAGCCAATTTAACGGTCGGAGAATGATATTTTTTGAGATAATCTGCACAAGCAAGCGTGCCTGCAGAACCTTGAGTAAGGAAAACGCCAGCCAATCTTTGACCTTTGTCGGCATTCTTATCAAAAACCTCTTTCATCGCTCTACCGGTTACATTGTAATGCCACATACTATTGCCAAAATTCTCGAATTGGTTGAAGTTCAAAACAGCTTCGCCTCTCTCGGCAACCAACTCTTTAGCTTTATCATAAATCTCTTTCACATTGGATTCACAACCAGGTGTAGCAAAAACTTCAGCACCAATCTTGCGAAGCCAATCAAATCTCTCTTGGCTCATCTCTTCGGGAAGGATAGCGATGGAGCTATATCCCAAAAGATAAGAATCGTAAGCACCACCACGGCAATAGTTACCAGTGGAAGGCCAAATAGCTTTTTGAGTAGTAGGGTCAAACTCGCCCATAGTCATAGCTTGGATAAGCGGACCGTAAGTTGCACCCACTTTGTGAGCTCCAGTCGGGAAGTATTTACCAACCAAAATGAAAATTCTGGCATCCACACCGGAAATAGCTTTTGGAATTTCCACGAAATTCACATCGCCAAATCCTTTACCTTCGTGTTGAGGATCGGCAACCTCTTCGTTTTTCCAAGTGATACGGAACAAATTAGCAGGGTCCAAATCCCAAATAGACAAATCTTTCAATTTATTTTTAATGCTTTGCGGGACAGTCTCGGGATTAATTTGTTGTGCCAAAGTCGGCAATATCACATTTCTCTTGCGACATTGCTCAACGGCGGTTTGATAAACCTCTTTTTTGGTTTTAGCCATTTTCTAAATCTCCTTAAATTCATAAATATTTTAAACTATTTTTTACAATCAACCCTAATTTGAGCTATAATAATTCCTGTCAACATAAAAACGCAACCGATTAATTCTCTATCAGTTATGATTTCTCCCAAAATCAAAAATCCACCCAAAGCAGCAAATAATGTCTCAAAACTGAGAATAATCGCGGCCGAAGACGGCCCGACATTTTTCTGCCCTACTATCTGTAGCGTATAGGCAACTCCCACGGACATTATGCCTCCGTAAAGCAAAGGGAAAATACACTCCCGAACAGCACTGAGAGAAAAGCTCTCTAAAAACAGCGACAGCACCAAACTCAAAACAGCACAGAACGAATATTGCACCAAGCAAAACTCCAGAGATTCCACTTTCTGCAAAAAAATATCCACGCTGGCTACATGGAAGGCAAAAAAAATGGAACTGCAAAAAACCAAAAAATCTCCGAAATTTATCTCCCCGTCATAGCTACTCATACTCAGAAGATACAATCCCAAGAACGCAAGAAAACATCCAATCCAAACCTCTTTTCTCGCTCTCTGTCCCGTAAAAATCCCAATTATCGGCACCAAAACAACATACAATCCTGTGATAAAACCGGTCTTGCCCGTAGTGGTATATTGGATGCCTATTTGTTGCAGAGTCGCACCGGAAAACAAAAAGAACCCGCCAATCAATCCATAGGTCAAATTCAGTTTCCCCAAAAGATTTGCTTTCTTGCCCCAAAAATAATAGACCACTGCCAAAAAAATCACACCCAGAGTAAAGCGAATCCCGTTAAAAGCAAAAGGAGACAAACTCTCTGTGCCGATTTTTTGAGCGACAAAGGCACTTCCCCAGATTAAAGCAGTAAGAAATAACAGACCTTGAGAAAAATATTTATTCAGCATAAGACAACTTGCAATCTGCGACTATCCGAGAATTTCGGCGTAAGTTTTAAAATGAGTTTTACAGATAAAGGGAAGTTTATCAGAAGAAAATTTGGAAATGAATTTTTTGGCATCTTTTTTCACCAGTGCCGACGCTCCCTTGTGCAGAGTAAAACCGCATTTGGAAGACAAATAATCCATCTGCCTCAAAAACTCCGCTCTTGCCAAAATGGAAGCAGCAGCAACCGCAGGGTCGTCCTCCGCCTTCTCTCTGAAAATACAGGAAATTTTTTTGAATTCGGCAGGTGCATAAGTATCCAACGCCCTCACAGAAGCAAATTTATCGATGACCGCACCCTCAAAATCTATCTGTTTTTGCAAATCCAAAACAGCCTTAGTGTGCAGCCAAATCATCATCTGATTTAGCTTTTGCCCTTTGTCTCTGAACTGCTGATAAATCCTATTGTAATTCTTTGGTGCAACCCCGAAAACCTTGCAATTGTTGGGATACTCGTTATACAAAATCTTGGCAATCTTCAAAATCTTCCCGTCCTCAAGTTTTTTGCAATCGTCCACACCAATCTCTCGCAAATACGGCAACATAGCTTTTTCTACTACAAAACCAGCTATCACCAAAGGTCCGAAGAAATCTCCTTTCCCCGATTCGTCTGTCCCAAGCCACTTTGACCAGTCGTGAGAACCTGCTGAACTTTCTCTACTCAACCCGCAAATATCCTGCAAAATTGCAGACAATTCAGTGGTTTTTTGCCCACCCAAAACAAAAGATACACCTTTCTTTTGGGAAAAATAAACATTGAGGTTGTTCTTTTCGCTACCTTTTACAAAATGCAAAGCTACCCCATACGGGATAGCTTTTTTTTGAACACATTCTATGTCGGAAAATTTGAGTGCCTTATTCAGAACAGAACTTACTGCATTCTCCAGCGATGTCATTTCTCTTTCTCATGAGTCTTCAAATATTCTTCGGCATTCTCAAACATTTTTTTCGTAGTCTCAGCATCTTTCAAAATCTCCAAAGACGCCTCTACATCCCTATCTATTTCAAAAATCCTCTTTTGCGAAACATTTGCCGAGAACTTTCTCCTCAAAATATTCGATTCCAGATTAACCCTTATTTTGTCGTAAATCGCATCGACACCCGATTTATCAAAATCAATTTTCTGAGTATTCTTCACATATTTCAGGAAATCGACCATCGTTCTAGAATCGGCTGTAAAATCTTCGTCAATCTTATCGGGATTCTCGTTAAAATACTTAACAGAAAACTCAAAATAGGAGTTGTTGATGATGAAATCTTTTTCCAACTTACTCAAAGTATCTTGCTCAACCTCGATATCAGGCGTAATGCCACCACCACCATAAACCTTTCGTCCGCCAAGAGTTTTGAAAGTATTGTCCTTGTTGTGCTTCTTATACTCTTTCATCTTCGCTTCGACAAACTCTTTGCTGATACTATCCTTATAATTTTTGATAATGGTATCGTTAAACGAGTTGTGCACACAGCGACCGGACGGGATATAATATTTGGCAATCGTCATCTTGATGCCTTCAGTATTGGGCAAAGTATAGGTCTGTTGCACGGAACCTTTACCATAGGATTGAGTCCCGACTATCAGAGCCTTGTCATAATCTTGCAACACTCCGGCAAAAATCTCCGAAGCACTGGCAGAGCCACCGTTTACCAAGACAATAATCGGGACATCGCTGATAGAGGCAGGATAGTTGGAGTAATAATTTTTGGTAAATCCAGCATTCTTCCCCTTAGTGGTCAATAGCAACATCTCCTTGTCAATGAACTCATCCAAGATGGTCAGAGCCTCTTGCAAAAGCCCTCCGGGGTTGCTCCTGAGGTCTAAAATATATTTTGTAGCACCTTGCTCTTTCAGTTCGTTCAAAGCACCGATGAAATCTGTTGTCGTGTTGCCATTGAATTGGCGGAGCTTAATATACCCGATACCATCAGCCAACAAAATTTTGTATGGCACACTGGATACATTGATGACAGCCCTCTCCAAATCAAACTCTTTGGTATGATTAAACCTCAACACGGTAACCTTCACTTTGGTGCCAGGCTTACCTTTCAGCAATTTAATCAATTCGTTGATATCCAAACCGACAACATCTTTTCCGTCCACTTTCACTATCTTGTCTCCGGACATCATTCCAGCTTTGGCAGCTGGAGAATCGTCTATCGGCTCAACAACGGTCACATATTCGCCCATAGTGGAAATAACTATCCCCAATCCACCGAAATGTCCGCTGGTTTGCTCAAAAAAACTCTTGAACTCCTTTGCTGTATAAAAAGCGGTATGAGGGTCAAGCTTTTCTATCATCCCCTTAATAGCACTATTTACAAGCTCTCTCGTGGAAACTTCGCCATCATAGTCCTGACTAATGAGCTTAATCACCTGCATCAATGACTGAATATCTCTAAAATTTTCCTCTTCTGTCGCAAAAGCAAACAGTGGAGCAATCATCAATAATGTTAAAATCAGTATTTTTTTCAATTTCCCTCCTTAAACTTTAAGGAAATTTCTTTTTTATTTTTCAAAAACCTCAAAACTCTCTGATGGATTTCGACAACAGGCAAATGCCCGTCCAACACAACTACTCGGTTCGGTTCTCTTGCAGCCAAGTCATCAAATCCGGCAATCAACTTCCGATGATACTCCGAACTCGCCAATTCAATCTTATCCTTCTCCTGACCTTGCAACCGCTTTTGCGATTCCTCAAAATCAATCCGCAAATAAAAAGTAACATCGGGCATCAAACTTCCCGTGCTAAAAGTGTTCAGCCAAATCACGCTCTCCCGTGACAAATCACCTGCAAAACTCTGATAAACCATTGAGGAGTCAATAAATCTATCGCATATCACTTGATAATCATCTTGTAATTTGGGCAAGATATATTTAGCACAATGTTCACTCCTCACCGCACTAAACAAGAGCAAAGCACTCTTATGGCTCAACTCAATATTCCTGTCGTGAAGCAAAATCTCTCTGATTTTTTCACCGAAAGCAAAACCACCCGGCTCTCTCGTCAAAAAACTCTTGATTTGCTTTTCCTGAAAATACTTATGCAAAAGAGAAGCCTGCGTGCTTTTACCACAAGCTTCTACTCCTTCAAAAGTTATAAACATAAATTATATGAAATTAAACTGTCAAAATATCTTTTTCTTTGTTTTTGACAGCAACATCGACCTTTTTCGCCCAATCGTCAGTCAAAGATTGAACATCAGCAAGCAAACTCTTGCAATCGTCCTCGGAAATATCTCCTGCTTTCTCCATCTTCTTCGCACTGTCGTTGGCATCGCGTCTGATGTTACGAAGAGCAATCTTGCAATTTTCGCCTTTCTTCTTAACATCCTTAACTATCTCCAATCTCTTCTCTTGCGTAAGAGGAGGAAAAGGCAATCTAATCACAATTCCGTCATTTTCGGGAGTTATGCCGAGATTGAACGACAAAATAGATTTCTCTATCTCCTTGAGCGTAGATTTGTCCCAAGGCTGCAAAACTATCATTCTGGCTTCAGGCACGGAAATCTTGCACATTTGTTTGAGAGGCGTAGGCTGTCCGTAATAATCAACCATCACCTTATCCAGCACACCGGCGTTCGCTTTGCCAGCAACTATCCTGCTGTAATCGTCCAACAAACCATTAAAAGTATCGTTCATCTTTTTGGAGGCATTGTCCAAAGTCTCTTTCATCATATCTCAACTCCTTAATCAGTAACCACAGTGCCAATGCTTTGATCCAGCACCACTTTCTTCAGATTTCCCTTTTTACTCACATCAAAAACCACAATTTTTTTGTTATGCTCTTTGGCGAGAGCAAAAGCCGTCGCATCCATTATCCGCAAGTTTTTTTGCAAAGCCTCTTCGTAGCCCAATTTCGTGTAAAGTTTGGCATCGGCAAATTTGTTCGGGTCCTTGTCATAAACACCGGAAACATTCGTCCCTTTTATCAGAAAATCACACTTCGTTTCGATAGCCCTCAAGACTCCCGCTGTATCCGTAGTGAAATAAGGATTGCCCACTCCTCCGGCAAAAAAACAGATGTTGCCGTCAGTCAGAGCGGACTCAGCAGAGAGCGGAGAGTAAGATTCGCAAACATATGGCATACGAACAATCGAAAAGACACGCACTTTCCCGTAGCCCTTGTTCCTAATCACACCGCTGACCATCAAGGCATTTTGAATAGTGGCAAGCATCCCGATATTGTCTCCGGTAGGCTGATCAATCCCAACTTTTCCCGAACCAATCCCACGGAAAAGGTTGCCTCCCCCTATAACGACAGCGAGTTCTACCCCCGCTTGGTGAATCTCAATAATTTCATCAGAAATTCGATTTAAAATTTCTTCATCGAAACCCTTTCTGGCACTTCCTGCCAAAAATTCTCCACTAAGCTTGAGTAGAACCCGCATAAAATCTCTCCTATTCTAAAAGAGAACTATTATTCTCCCAAAGCAAATCTAACAAATCTACTGATTTTGATATTCTCTCCGAGTTTAGCTATCACTTCCGTAATCAAATCAGAAATTTTTTTGTCAGGGTCTTTCACAAATTCTTGCTCCAATAAAGTGTTTTGCTTGATATATTTTGCAATCTGACCGTCAACAATCTTCTCTACGATTTTCTCTGGTTTGCCCTCATTGAGAGCCTTTTGAGTATAAATCTCTCTCTCTTTAGCCAACAAATCTTGGTCTAATTCCTCGGAACTAACAGCCAAAGGATTAGAAGCGGCAATGTGCATACAAATGTCTTTGCACAAATTTACAAAGTCATCGGTCTTAGCCACGAAATCGGTCTCACAGCTCATCTCCAAAAGAACACCAAGTTTATTGTTGGAATGAATGTAAGAGTAAACAAGCCCTTCGTTGGTGTCTCTTTCAGCTTTGCTTTCAGCCTTTGCTATACCTTTTTCGCGTAAATATTTGATAGCCGCATCTATGTCGCCGTCACACTTGGTCAAAGCCTTTTTGCAATCCATCATACCCACGCCAGTTCTCTTTCTGAGGTCCATCACCTCTTTGGCACTAATTGACATTATATTACTCCTAAACTATTCAACGGAAACATTCTCCTCTGCTTCCTCATCTATCTCTTCACTTTCTTCGTCGAACTCTTCCAAACCCTCAAAATCTTGAGAATCTTGGACATCATCCTTTTGCTCTATTCCTTCGCCTTCAGTCAAAATCTTGGCACCTTCCAATACAGCTTCAGCCAAAGTGTCAAAAATAAGACTTACCGCTCTGATAGCGTCATCGTTGGAAGGAATAGGATAATCTATCATATCGGGGTCGGAATTGGTATCCACCAAAGCAACGATAGGAATATTTTTCTTCAAAGCCTCTTTGATGGCGATGTCGTCGTTGTTGGTGTCGGAAATCACAACTACACCTGGCAAACGGTCCATTTTACGAACTCCGCCCAAAGATTTGAGCTTCTTGTCGTATTTCTTTTGCATCTTGCCCACTTCAAACTTGGTGTAATTGTTGATAGAGCCGTCTTCCATCATAGAATCGAACTTGTCCAACTCTCTGATGCTCTTCCTAATCGTATTCATATTGGTAAGCATACCACCAAGCCATCTAGAGTTCACATAAAAAGCTCCGCACTTATCGGCAGCCTCTTTCACGGAATCTTTAGCTTGCTTTTTGGTGCCCACAAAAAGAACAGGTTCGCCTTTCCGAGCAACACCTTTCACAAATTCGTAAGCCTCTTCGATTTTACTAACTGTTTGACCAAGGTCAAGAATGTGGATCCCGTTTCTCTTGATGAAAATAAATTTCTTCATCTTAGGATTCCACTTATGAGTTTGGTGACCAAAGTGAACTCCAGCCTCCAATAATTGTTTCATAGATACAACTGACATATCATTGTCTCCTTATTTGCGGTTACTATTCCGTCTCATTCCAGGCGACATCCTGCTGACTTTGAAAATCTTCATCAAAGCACCGCTCAAGATGCACATTGCCAATAGCGAAACGGATATTTTCAATAAATTATCTCTTGGAAAATTGCGGTTTTTTACGAGCTTTCGGTCTACCAACAACTTTTCTCTCTACGATACGGGAATCTCTGGTCAACAAACCATCTTTTTTGAGAGAACCTCGTAAAGCGTCATCATACTCCAAAAGTGCCTTGGCAACAGCCAATTTCAAAGCATCAGCTTGAGCAGATTTTCCTCCACCCTTCACAGTAGCCTTAATATCGAACTTTTCGGCAAGCTCCACCAATTGCAACGGTTGCTCTATCTTTTGTAATAAAATATCTCTCTCAAAATAGTCTTTCATATTTAGGTCGTTGACTATTCTTTTGCCGGTACCCAGAGAAATTCTCACTTTACCAATAGCTGTCTTGCGTCTTCCAACTGCATCGAAATATTGCATAAAATCTCCTTAAACCTCTAAATCCTGTGGATTTTGTGCTGAATGAGGATGCTCACTGCCTGCGTAAACTTTCAACTTAGTAAGCATTTTCCTACCCAAAGGACCTTTGGGCAACATTCCTTTTACAGCATGAATAATAATTTGCTCCGGTGTCTCCTGAAGCATTCTCTTGAATGACTTTTCTTTAAGACCACTTTGATAACCACTGTAAGTCTTGTAAACTTTGCTATCTGCCTTACTACCGGTCAATCTGATCTTTTCGGCATTCACTACCACAACGAAATCGCCCGTGTCCAGATTCGGAATAAAATAAGGTTTGTGCTTCCCTCTGAGTATAGAGGCAATTTTGGTAGATATTCTCCCCAAAACCTTATCCGTTGCATCCACCTTGAACCAAACTCTCTCGATGTCACTCATCTTTGGTGATACGGTTTTCATCTTTTATTTTCTCCTTAAAAAAACGCGTTGTAAATTTCTATATCGTCTTCATAATAATTCCAAGCCACACCTTTCGGGACTATACGGCACAGCCATGAGTAGCAAAAGAAAAATAGACGGATAAAATGTCAAATACTTTTATCTGTGTGATAGTTACAACTTTTTGAGTTGACATTTTCTTCTTTGGAAATCATTTGGGGAAAATTGAATAAAATACTAAATTGTATCGCAAGGTCTCTGGCTGGCAGTAAAGTAAAAAAGAGAAAGAAGAGGATTAGAGAATGGGAAAATGGATTGTAATTATTGTCTTAACTTTGGGGATTGGTTTTATTTCTTACAAATATATCAAAAAAAATAAAGAGAAAAAGGAAGCACAAGTCTCTTATTATTTTAAATCAAAAGCGATTAAGGCCGATATATTTAAAGTTGTTGTAGATAAAAACGCTATTGACGACTGGTCTATGTTGAATAATATAAAAAGGACTGCTTTTACTTTTGACCTCCAAGACTTCTTCATCCAAGAAAGACCTATTCTCTTCGTAGGGAATATAGTTGATATTTACAATAAAAAAGACAAAAGAATTGTTGTTATGGAATTGTCTAGTTATTATGGTGTGCGTCCTTTAGATTATTATTACCAAGTTTTGCTTTATTTAGAGATAGAGAAGAAAAGTTTGGATGTTTTTTTAAAAACAATAAATTTAGATAATATAGAAAAGTTAGAGACACTTGATTTCGACAATAGAAATTTTGTTGCCATAGCTTTTGTAAAATCCATAGAAAGATTCGAAACACAATTAAAAATTATTGGGTCTTTGGAATATCTTAGGATGGTTGGGTCAATGGGGGTTGATGATTTTATAAAAGGGGTAGGATATTAAGGTTTCTTTGGAGTAAAGGATATGAGATTAGCACATAAAAATATAATTTGTTTAGTTTTGGCGATTCTATTTTTGGGTTGTCTTTTTAAGATGCCATATTTTTATTATACAATTGTGAGGGTGTTTGGATTTGTAGGATTTGGAATTTTGGCTTACAAAGAGATTGGAAGAAACGGAGTTTGGTTGTTTTTTTGGTCTTCTTCGGCTGTTCTTACGAACCCTTTTGTTAAAATATCGCTTTCGAGTAGATTTGCTTGGAATGTTGTCGATGTGTTGTGGGCTATAATGTTGTTAATTTATGTCTTGTTAGGTATGAAATTAGGGAGGAAGAATTAATATGAAAAATATAGCGTTTTTTTCGTGTTGATAATTTCTTTTTTCTTTGGTGGATGTGCAATAAATCATACTACTGTCCCATATAGCGAGAGAAAATATGAGGTGGTTTATGATGTTCATTTGAAAAAAAACAAAATTTATAGTAAATCTATTGAGTGGATTGTGAGAAATTATAAAAATGCAAATCAAAGAACATTACCCTATGACAATGAAAAAAACGGGAAAATTGTGGCAAAGGCTTCCTCTTCTTATTATTCTTTTCTGTATACGCGTTATATAAATTATGATTACACTTTAGTAATTTCCATAAAAGAGAACAAAATTAAAGTTTTGGGAGAGCATTTTGTAGGACACCTCCTCTATTCTGACCAAAAAACTGGCGCAACTTATGATAGGGAATTTGAAGTTTGGGAGTCAAAAGATATTTTAGAAATTAAGTCTAATTTAGCAGTTCTTTTTGATGAATTGTATTATTTTTTAGAGTATAACAAAGGTGATGATTTTTAGAAAAATAGCATTTTTTTCTGTCTAACGAATTGGTTGACGGCGAATTGCTCGTTGATTTGTTTGAAAAGAATGAATTGGGTCTCAAACCAAAAACAATTTACGAAATCGACAAAGATTTCTTTAAAGATTTTATGGAATAATAAAGAAGGAATAAAAATGTTTGATAAAAACCTTTGGCTTTTTTTGGTAGTGATGACATCTATAAACGGTGTCGTTTGGTATTTTCGCTCAAAGAAATACATAAAAGCAAACCCTGAGCTAAAACAAGGATACAACCGACTCATTAGAGGATTTTTCATTTATTGCAATCTTCCATGGCTCTTGATAGCGATATTCAGACATGCGGGTTTAATCCAAAACTCTTTCGATTTGGCGAAACCTCATAACTACCAAACCGGTGTCATCATTTGGCATATTGTTGTTTCCTTCTTGGTAATTGCAGGGACATACTGGATTTTTTCACTGAAAGGAGCTGAAATACTTTGCAGCCATCCGGGTCTATTTGAAAACACCTTCAACAACAAGAACAACATCACTGTGGAGATAATCAAAAAATTTTGGCTCGTTGTTGTTCTCTCTGCTTTCATAGTTGAGCTTACACTTTGGGTTTAGGCTAAAAACTCAACTCATCCTTAACCTTCTTCGCCACCGCTTCGCCCACGCCCTTAACCCGCTGAAGCTCGTCCACACTTGCTTCTCGCACACCCTGCACAGAGCCAAACTCTCGTAACAAATTATATTTGGTCTGCTCTCCCACCACCTTGTCCAGTTCACTCGTCAATGTTCGCATCGACCGCCTCTTGCGATGATAAGTGATGGCAAATCTATGAGCCTCATCCCGCAGGTGAACTATCATCTTGAGAGCAAGCGACTTGCGAGGTAACAAAATCGATTCCGATTGACTGGGTAAAAAAACCTCTTCTAACCGCTTCGCCAGAGAAACTATCGGAATATCCACGCTCATCTCTTCCAAGACTTCCACAGAAGACGAAAGTTGCCCTTTTCCACCATCAACCACTATCAAATCGGGCTTTTCGTATTGGTCTAACTTCCCCAAATATCGTCGCAAAGTCTCCTGCATACTGGCAAAATCGTCTTGCCCCACGACCTCTTCCATCTTGAAATGCATATAATTCTTTTTCTTCGGCTTGCCGTTCTCAAAGAAGACCAAAGAAGACACCGTGTCACTTCCCTGAATGGTGGAAATATCGATGCAAATAATTTTCGTGGGCAACACAGACAAATTCAGAGCCTGCTTCAACTCCAGCACCGGAGCAGCAGTCCGCACCGACCGCCGAAGATATTTGAGCCTCTCCTGCTCCACAACATCAAAAGCGTTCTGACGAGCCATCCACAGCAACTTCGAGAGATTTCCCCTCTGAGGCACAAAGAGATTCAACCTCTCCTGCAAATCCGCATCCAGCTCTTCGCTCAAATCCAACTCCACCAAAATCTGCGACGGCAACTCGTCCAATCGCGGTAAATAATACTGCTTGAGAAAAGCAACCATCACTTCCGACATCTCCTTGCCGCTAATGTTTTTCAGAGGATAGCTCTCCTTGCTAATCAATCTGCCCTCTATCAACTTCAGCACGGCGATAGCACCCAAATCCTCCTCCAAATAGCCGACAACCACATCTCGCCTCTTGCTATCCTCGAAGTAAACCGTCTGCTTTTGCGACAATTTCTGCAAACTCTCCAACTGCTCTTTGTAGCCGGCAGCTTTTTTGTAATCCATTCGCTGTGCCGCCACTTCCATCCGCTCCTGCAACTCGCCTGTGAGCTGTTTATTCTGCCCCGACAAAAATTTCTTCACCTGCTCTATCAGCTGAAAATACTCCTGCCGACCAACCTCATCAGCCTCGCACACTCCCGAGCATTTACCGATTTGGTAATTCAGACACCGCTTCTTTCCTATGGTATTGCACTTTCGGAACTGGAAAATCTCTTCCGCCAAATTCTTGACCCGATGCATCGCACTGCCATCTGTAAAAGGTCCAAAATAATCGCCCTTATCGTGAATTTTCTCGCGAGTAACCACCAACTTGGGAAACTGCTCAGCGGTGATTTTCAGAAAAGGATACCGCTTGTCATCCTTGAGCAAAACATTATACTTCGGCTTGTGCTTCTTTATCAGCGTGTCTTCGAGTATCAGAGCCTCGTGAGCGTTGGAAACCATGATGTAATCCAAATCGTCAACATTCTCCACCAACTTCCGCGTTTTCAGGTCGTCCTTCACACCGGCAAAGTAACTGCGAACACGGCTCCTCAAGCTGGTCGCCTTGCCCACATAGATAATCTTCCCAGCCTTGTTCTTCATCAGATATACACCAGCTTGGTCAGGCAAAATCGACAATTTGTGCTTCAATCTATCGTTCACAGCAACCTACGAAATCAACTTTTGACTCTTTTTTGAATAAATCTCAAAAACTGCTCCACTCTCAATAGGTAAGCCAACAACAAGAACAGCAAAGCTCCACCTACGCCAAGCAAAACAAATTTTAGTAAAAGATACCAAAATCCCACGGTGACAGCAAGATAATTGTTCAAAAAATTTATCAACGCCCAAGTGGCAACTCCGGATAGCAAAATTTTCAACAACTCTAAATTGGGGAAACTCAAGAACTCAAATCTGCGTCTCACCCACCAAAATAGAATCACGCCTTGCAAAATCGCCGAGCACATCGAAGCCATCGCCAATCCCATCGCACCGAAATATTGCATAAACCAAACATTCAGCCCCACATTAGCCAGCAAGGCAACCACCATCACCTTCACGGGAGATTTAGTGTCGCCATGTGCGTAGAACAAACTTGTCAAAACATGATTGAAACAGAAAAAGAACAAAGCCAACGCATAGAAAACAAAAGGAGAATAAGTCATCCCCACGGCTGTGTCGTCAAACGCACCTCTGGCAAAAAGAATGGTGATATATTCTCTGCCCAAGCTGACCATCAGAGCGGTAATCGGTATCATCAGAAATCCTGACAAAACCAAAACATTGGAAAAAGTTTTTTGCAATTCAGCGTTATCTCTCTTGGCTACCAACTTGGAAAAGACGGGCAAACTCGCTGACCAAATCGGCACTCCCAACACTCCTAAAGCCAATTGCATCAACCTATATGAATAGCTCAAACTGGATGCACTGCCGACCACCAAAAATGATGCCAAAAACAAATCAACATAGACATTAATCTGCCGAACTCCCATTCCCATTAGCCCCGGCAAAAATCTTCGCCAAACCTTGTCCAAATTTTTGGTTTCCCAAACAAGACGAAACCGATAGCCGACTTTCCGCATAAACGGGAAATTGACCAATAGTTGCAAAACTCCGCCAACAATTATTCCCCAAGAATATGCGGTTACTTTCTCTATGGAGTCGCCACCTATCCAGTAAACAAATCCGACAATTACAACTATCGTTCCCAAATTGAAAAAAGCCGCAGAGAATGCAGGCCAGAAGAAATAGTCGTGGTAATTCAATATCGCTATCAACATAGAAGCCACACCAATCAAAAACAGATAGGGCATCAAAATTTTGGTCAATTTGACAGTGAGCAAAACGGTATTTTCTTCCAAACCCGGAGCGATAATCTTTACCAAAAAAGGAGCAAAAACAATCCCCAAAAAAGAAAATATCAAAAGCAATAAAGACAAAAAAGTCAGCAACGACAAGCCAAATCTAATCTGAACTCGTTTTCCCCCAGCTTGCTCCACCTCGCCATACAGCGGGATAAAAGCCGCAGCCAACGCTCCCTCTCCAAAGAGAAGTCGCAGAAAGTTGGGAATGCGATAGGCGTAATTGAAAGCGTCCGCCAAGTAACTGACTCCGAAAAAAGCGGTGAAAATAATGTCTCGCACCAAGCCCAAAACTCTGGAAATCATCACAGCCACGGACATTGAGCCTACTTTTCGTAAAATTTTGCCACTCATCTCAATCAGTAAATTAATTTCTCTCCAGGATGCAAAACATAAGTTTGTTCCAAACGGTTAATGTTTATCAAATAGTTCGGAGAGACATTCAACTTTTTAGCAACATCTTTTAAACTATCGCCCTTACGCACTTTATAAAATTTTTTCTCCCCATACACATAGTCACCCTTGATATGCCTGCCGTTGATAGTCAAAATTTGTCCGGGGAAAATTCTATTGCTCTTTAATTTGTTGTCCTTACGAATTACATTGGTATAAGTCTTAAACTTCTTGGCAATTTTTACCAAATCATCGCCCTTTTCCACGCGATAATAGATATTAATCTTGTCATTTTTTTTAGCAAGCTCGGCTTCCACTTCCTTTAGCAAACTAAAATTCGGCTTGGCACTTCTCGGTATCCAAAACTCATACTCGCCAAATGGCAAAATAATGTTATTCACTTTTGCATAGCGACTTCTCTGTCGTTTATATATCTTAATCCAAAAATTGTTTTCCCAAACAGTGCTGATATTTGTCCCTTGAGCCACAGCCCATTTGTCCAGATTATGATACCCTCGCAAAGTCAATTTTATCCGCTTAAATTGCTCATCAATCGGCGGTTCTCGTTTCAAAAGCTCACCAAAAATATCTTTTTCATACTCAAAAATAATTTTGATAGCCACAGCACGCCACACATAACGATTAGTCTCCTCAGCCTGCATTATCAGTTCGGAAAAAGATTTTCCACCCTGCTGTTTTATCGCATTGTTAATGCTTCGCAAACCGGCATTGTAAGCACACATCGCTAGTAGCCAACTATCCGCTCCTTTTTTGGCAAAATAGCTTTTGTTGAATTTCAAGAGGTTAATCGCCGCTCTGGTGGATTTGTATAAGTCTCGGCGTTCATCCACAAAATTATCTATCCTGAGGTTATACTCTTTTGCCGTAGAGGGCATAAACTGCCAAATCCCCTCAGCTCCAGCCCAAGAACGAGCCATTGGGTTTAGAGCACTCTCCGCCACAGCCAAATATTTCAAATCAAAAGGAACATTCTCTTCGGCAAAAATCCTCTCAAACAGTGGGAAATAAACACCACTTCTGGAGATATAAGTTCGGGCATTTTTCAGTTCCTGCTGAAAGATTTTTTCAAACCTCTCTTTGATTTTGGGAGAAGAGATGTCGATTCGTTCCCCAGCGAACATCACGACTTTGGGGAGAATAAAGTCCTTATTTCCAATGACTTCGCTCATCTGACGGCTCAAAGCCTCTTTTTCTAAATAGACACTATTGAGAGTAGCAATATACTCATCTATGACATTGTTCAATTCGGAAATTTCGGATTCTTGTTCTTCTATCAACTCTCGCAAAATTTTCAGAGAATCTCTTAAAGAATAGAGATACCTTTCATCAGTAAGTGATAAATCCGAAGAATCGGACACACGCCCTTGCACATTTGCATTTTGTTTGCACGCAGACACCAAGAATAAGAAAAAACAAAAAACAACAAGAAACTCTTTTTTCATCGAAACGACTGTTTACTAACTTCTTACTCTTAGAAGTTGACCAACCTGAATTTTGTCAGATTGCAAGCCGTTAAGGCGTTTCAAAGTGGAAACATAAGTCCTGAATTTTTTCGCAATCTTCAACAACGAATCTCCTGATTGAACTCGATAATAGTTGCCTTTTGTTGCCACATAGCGTTGTCCCACTTGGATTTTCAGCTTTTGCCCAATTCTAATCATCGTTCCGCTTATGTTGTTGATAGCCTTGATAGCAGCAACACTTGTCCTGTATTTAGAGGCAATAGAACCCAAATTATCGCCTTTTTGCACTCTGTATGTAATCAGCATATTTCCTTTGGACAACAATTTCTTCTCCGCAGCAGCAACCAACGCCATATTAGGCTGAGCACTCTTTTCCACCAAAATTGTATAATCCCCGGGAGGCAAAATAACATTATTAACCTTAGAATACCTGCTACGACGCATCTTATACATCTTTATCCAATAGTTATCAAGCCAAATATCGCGAATATTCGTCCCCTGTGCAATAGCCCACTCGTTGAGCGTGTGGTAACCCTTCAGATGCACTTCGACCATTTTCATTTTATCAAAAATAGACTCCTGAAGTTCAAATTTTTTCCCGAAGAGGTCTTCTTGATTTTCAAAAATCAGCTTAATGGCAATGGCTCGCCAAACATATTGGTTGGTTTCGTCGTTCTTCATTATCAGCTCTTCAAAATCTGTGGAACCTTGCCTTTTGATATCTTTTATAACATTCCCCACACCCGCATTGTAACTGCAAGCCGTCAAAAGCCAATCGTTGCAATCGTATTTTTGGAGAAGTTTGTAACTCTGGAGCAAATAATCGGCAGCTGCATTGGTCGAAAGAAAAATGTCCCTTCGTTGGTCAACATAAGAGTTTATTTGCAATTTATACATTCTTCCTGTGGCAGGCATAAACTGCCAAATACCGTCAGCTCCAGCCCAAGAGTGAGCAATGGGATTTAGACAGCTCTCCGCTACCGCAAGATATTTGATGTCCTCAGGAACTCCCTTCTCGCGAAAAACCTGCTCAAACAAAGGAAAATAGTAACCGCTTCTCGGAATATATTTGTGAGCGAATTTCAGTTCGTTATTGAAAATCTTTTGAAATTTGTCCCTAATCCTCGGACGAGAAATATCTATCCAATCTCCGGCAAACTTGACACGATCCGGCAAACTGAAACCAGTATTTATCTGGGCAATGCTGAGAGCTAATTCCAATTGCTCCTGCACCTTATCATTCTTCCCGAGAGACTCTTCCAACTGTTTGGACAAAGCGTCAATCTCATCATTGAGCATCTCTATCGTCCTGTCCTTTTCCACTAATTCCTTGTCCTTTTCATCCAAAACCACAGAAATCTCTCTAATCGGCTCAAAATTTACATTCGTCGTTGCAAGAACCTCCTCAATCTCTTGAAAATACTCTTTGCTCAGAGGTTGCTCCACCTGTTGAACAGCACATCCGAAAAGGGAAATAATGCCCAAAATTACTAAAAAACTTCTCTTAAAAAACGCCATATCCAAAAAAATCCTCCACAATTTCATCTATATAAACCTCAAATCCACAGGAGCAAGCAATCTCCCATTCTCCACAAACTCTTGCCAAACTTCCAAAGTCTCTTCACTCATCCTGTCCTTAGCACCGGCAGTATATGCCCCCGTATGAGGAGTAAGATAAACATTGGTGTATCGCTGCAAAATCTCCGCCTTAGTCGGCTCTATCGAGAAAACATCCAAAGCCACACCTCTTATTTTTCCGCTATCAAGCCCACAAACCACAGCATCCTCATTCACTACACTCCCTCTTGCCACATTCAACAAAAAAAGAGGATTTTTTATCAACTCCAAACTGCCAAAATCAAAATAGTGATAAGTCTCGGAATATAGCGGACAATGAAAACTCACCATATTGCACCACAACAAACCTTCCTCATAAGAACACATCGCAAATTTTTTAGCCGATTTCCCCTCTACAAAAGGGTCAACACATTTTACCTTGGCACCTATATTCAGCAAAAAGTTCGCAACCCTGCTTCCAACTCGACCAACTCCAACAACCAGCACTCTAAGGTCAGAAAATTCCAAATTTTCAGTCAACCTATTTTTCCAACTTCCGCTCATAATTGCGTTTCGCCCAGGCTGATGACCCTTGATTAATGCCATCATCAAAGAAATCGTATGCTCAAAAGCGGAAAAAGAATTAGCCTCGGGAGTGTTGCACACAGCCACATCTCGCAGTAGAGCCTCTTGCACATCGATATTGTCGAAGCCACTGCCGGCACGGATTATCAGCTTGAGTTTGGGAAACTCGTCCAGCAACTTTTTATCGAATTGAACACTCGTTCGGATGATTGCTATTTGACTTTCGGGATTAACTTTTTCCACAAAAGAGGAAGACAGTTTTTTCGTCTCAACCAACTGCCAAAATTTATCCGGCATCTTTTCCAATACAGAAGTCAGCATAACCTATTACAGTCTAAAAAAATTCTCAATAATTCTACTCGGGGTAATCGCAGGTGTCGCAAATTTCGTAGCCAACTTCTCCGCAGTATCGCCCACAAGGTGAGCAGCACCCAAACAAGCGGAGTCCAAATCAAGCCCTTGAGCCGCAAACGAAGCTATCGCCCCTGCCAAAACATCGCCACTGCCACCAGTCGCAAGCCCATCGTTCCCTTTGTTGATAAACCAAATCTTTGCCCCAGAGCAAAACAGAGAAACATGAGATTTCAACAAAACTTTGCACCCGAACTCCGCCACAAAATTTTTGAGCAAACCAATTGGATTTTGCAAAACTTCTTGCGAGGTCTTCCCGCACAATCTGGCAAACTCTCCTATGTGCGGCGTGAGAACAGCACCTTTTACTTTTTTCAAAAGCTCTCTATTCTCTGCCAAAGTATTCAGTCCGTCAGCATCAATTATCAATTTACCGTCAAAATTGTCCAAAATAAATTCCACAACTTCCACATTTTGTGTGCCAAGACCGGGACCAATCAAAACAGCATCAGCGGTTTTAGCTCTATCCAAAAAATCAAAATTTCTGGTCATCACCTCGGTCAACGACATCTCAAAAATCTCTTCCATACCTTTCGGATGATAGAGCGTAATCAACCCCGCACCACTGTGCAGAGCCGACCGAGAACACAAAACAGCAGCACCACTGTAACCGGCAGAACCCGCCACAATAGCGAGATTGCCATAAGTTCCCTTGTGAGCCACAGGGCTTCTAACAGGCAAAATTTGCTCATCCAAATATGCGAACTTATCTGAAGAATCTGACAATTCACTATCGGGAATCCCAATAGGCACAACCATCAACTCTCCGCAAACCTCTTTCCCCCTCCCCAAAAAATGTCCGGGCTTAGCCGCTGCCATAGTCAAAGTCAAATCGGCATGCACACAGCACTCACTCAATCCGTTATCAGCACCCAGTCCGCTGGGAATGTCGATGGAAACTATTTTGGCAAAAGAAAAATTGATTAGCTCAACCATCTCTTTCAATTCTCCCTCAAGAGTTCCCCGAAACCCAATCCCCAAAAGAGCATCAACTATCAAATCGAACCCAATAGAATAGTCGGAATTGTCTAAAATTTTCAAGCCCAACTTTTCGCAGGCTTTGTAATTTTCGGCAGTTTCAGAAGAAAATTTTTGTTTATCCCCAACAACCAAAATTGAAACATCGTAACCATATTTGTAGAGCCAACGAGCAACGACAAAGCCGTCTCCACCATTGTTTCCCACACCACACACCACAAGCACGGTAACGCCAAATTTTTTCTGATGAATAATATCGGCACATCCTTTGCCGGCATTCTCCATCAAAACTCGAGACGGCAAAAAATACTCGCTCATAGTCAAACTATCCAACCGCCTCATCTCGTCTTTGCTTACAATATACATCTGCAAACTCTACTTTGTTCCAAAAATTTTATCTCCGGCATCGCCCAATCCGGGCAAAATATAGCCGTTCTCGTTCAATTTTTCGTCCAAAGCGGCAACATAAATCTCAACATCGGGGTGAACTTTTTCCACTTTAGCGACACCTTCTGGAGCTGCCACCAAAAAAATCCCCTTGATGTGCTTACAACCTGTGGCTTTCAGAGCATCGATAGTGGCTATGAGCGTAGAACCGGTAGCCAACATTGGGTCTAAAATCAACGCAACTCTCTCACTCATCGACTTCGCAAATTTCTCAAAATATTTTACGGCTTTCAGAGTTTTCTCATCTCTATAAAAACCGACCACGCTTATCTTGGCAGAAGGAATAATATCTATCACGCCATCCATCATCCCGATACCAGCACGAAGAATAGGCACAATGGTAATTTTCTTCCCCTTGATTTGTTGCACGGTAGTAGTCCCTGCCCAAGTTTTGATTACCTTGCTCTCCAACTCCAAATCGGCGGTAGCTTTATATGTAAGAAAGTGAGCTATTTCCGCAGAAAGCTCCCTGAACTCTTTTGTGGAAATATCTCTGTGCCTCAAAATCCCCAATTTGTGCTTGATAAGCGGATGTGTCTCTATGTGAACTAACATATCTAACCTCCTGTTATTCGTAGTAATTGACAAATCTTTCTTGTCAACTGTTTTTTAATACCCTTACCTCAAACTCTCCGTATCTCTTTTTTAGCTTGTTCAGCAAATAGTTCCCATATCCGTAAATATAAGAAGTTTTGCTTTGCTCTATCTCCAAAACAGACAGTTCGCCCTCGTATTTTTTCAAAACTTCTTCGTAAAATTTTTCTATTTTAACCAGTTCGCCAAACGACGGATGATAAGGACCGGCAACCACTTGACTTGCATCAAGTCCAACATCGGAATGTAAACCGATTTTGATTACACGGATTTCTCTGGCTTCCAACTCGGCACACCAGTAGCTGCACAAATCCAATGCAGTTTGCAAATCAGGAGGAGAATATTCCCCCTCGTAATAGTAATCGGCTAATTTCGTCGATGCCAAAACAATCGTGGGATAAATCCGCACTTCTTCAGGTTGCAACTCCAAAGTTGTCTGCAAGGTCAAAGCCAAACTCTCGTCACTCCACCCGAGCAAAAACGGCATCAATTGCACAGTCACTGCAAATCCCGCTTCTTTCAAAATCAGAATGGCTGCGATTGCCTGCTCACGATTATAACCTCTGCAAGAGCTTTTCAGCACCTCATCCGAAAAAGATTGGATGCCCAGTTCCACGGTAGCGACGCCATATTTTTTGAATAAATCCAAACTCTCTTGGCTCAAACAATCGGGACGAGTTGACAAGCGAATAGTATCGCAATCTGCCAATCTTGACCTGGCAATCCTCAAATATTGTTCCTGCTCAGCCAAAGGCAAAGCCGAAAATGTTCCCCCAAAAAAAGCCACCTCTTTTTGAGAATCTTCGTTATTCAGAACAAAATTCTCAATCAGTTGAGAAATTTGAGAAAAATCCAAAGGCTGATTTTGGGCAGTAATAGTCTGTTGCTGACAATATATGCAGCGAAACGGACAGCCCGAAAAAGGCAAAAAAATAGGAAGCCTAATAGCTCCCTTTAATTTTCGTCTTCGTTTTTCTTTTTCAGTTTTCGCCATACATCTTTGGCAGCTTTCTGTTGAGCCGCCTTTTTATTCACTCCGGAACCTTTGCCGATAAATTTATCATCAAAATAGACCTCAACAAAAAATCGCTTGTTGTGTTCCGGACCTTTTTCGTCCACAACCTTATATTCGGGCAACGCCCTAAACTTCCCTTGATAATACTCTTGAACCAAACTCTTGTAATTTTGCAAGTAGTCTCTGGTAACCTCTTTCTCAAAATTTTTCAGACATTTCTTGTTAACGAACTTTCTCGCTTCCTCTATTCCACCGTCCAAATAAATCGCACAGACCAAAGATTCCACAGCATCGGAGAGGATAGATTCCCTCTCTCTGCCACCACTTTTGCTCTCATCATCAGACAAAAAAAGCGTGTCGCCAAGTTGAAGACTCCTAGCAATATGAGCCAAATATTTCTCCGACTCCACTTTGGACTTCAGCTTCGACAAGTATCCCTCTTTCTTGGTTGGGTATTTATTAAATAGACACTCCGCCACCAAGAAACCCAAAATCGCATCGCCAAAAAACTCCATTCTCTCGAACGAGCCCAACTTGCTATCCGACTTTCGCACATAGGACAAATGCGTCATAGCCACCTTCAAATAGTTAATATCTTGAAAACAGTATCCTATCTTCTTCTGCAAAATTATCGCTTTTTCACCCCATTCGTCATCCAACTGGGGAAATTTGCCTTTACCCTTTCCAAAAAAACTGAGATTAAACTTCACCTATTTTAAGCCTTATACCTTTTAAAAATTACAACTCCGTTATGTCCGCCGAAGCCGAGAGAATTACTCAAAGCGACATTAATATCCAGCTCTTCCGCACCATTTGCTACATAATCCAAATCACACTCGGGGTCAGGATTTATGATATTAATAGTCGGATGAACTTTCCCTGTTTCTATAGACTTGCAACACACTATCGCCTCAATAGCTGCAGCTCCACCCAGCGTGTGTCCAATCATAGATTTAGTGGAATTTATTTTCAACTTCTTGGCATGACCACCAAAAACCGTCTTAATAGACTGCGTTTCAGAACTATCATTATACGGAGTGGAAGTTCCGTGAGCACTAATGTATTGCACCTCTTCCGGTGATACGCCGGCATCAGACAGGGCAGTTTGCATCGCTCTAACTCCACCTTCTCCACCTTCTGCTGGAGCGGTAATGTGATAAGCATCACAAGTTGCACCATAGCCGATGACTTCAGCATAAATCTTCGCACCTCTAGCCTTGGCGTGTTCCAACTCCTCAAAAACCAAAACACCTGCACCTTCTCCGATGATAAATCCGTCCCGCTCTGCATCAAAAGGTCGGCATGCGGTTTTCACATCGTCGTTGCGAGTGGACAGTGCTTTCATCGAGCAAAATCCCGCAACTGACAACGGCGTAACAGCAGCCTCCGAGCCTCCGGTAACCACGATGTCGGCATCTCCGTATTGCAGAGCACGATAAGCCGAACCAAGAGCATGATTAGCGGATGCACACGCCGAAGAACAAGTAAAATTCGGACCTTTCAAACCAAATTTAATAGCAACACCGGCAGCCGCAGCATTAATAATCATCTTGGGAATGAACTGCGGAGACACTCTTCTCGGCCCTTTCTCCAACAAAACCTTGGTTTCGTTTTCAAAGGTCTCCATTCCGCCGATACCACATCCCATAATGCAACCAGCTCTAAAAGAATCGAAATTCTCCTCAGCCAAATTGGCATCCTTCATCGCCTCTTCAGCAGCGACAAGCATATAAATGGAATAAGCGTCCAACTTTCTGGCCGACTTTTTATCCAAAACCTCTGCAGGATCAAAATTCTTAATCTCTCCAGCCATTTGTGCAGCAAAATCTTCAGGATCAAATTTAGTAATTCTATCTATACCATTGGTTCCCTTGAGCATAGCTTCCCAACTCTCCGAAACACTATGACCGACAGAATTAATCGTACCAAGACCTGTAACAACAACTCTCTTTTTCATACCAAATTAATTCTCCTTATAAAAAAATTACAAAAAAATAGTAGCTACTCCTTTGGTGCGAAAAACCATTTTCATTCCCAAAAAAATAGCTACTTAAAGTTTTAACCTAATTTCTCTTTGAGATATTCGATAGATTCTCCAACAGTTTTAAGCTTACCCGCATCTTCATCAGGAATCTCAATATCAAACTCTTCCTCAAATTTCATAATAAGCTCTACTGTGTCGAGAGAATCTGCACCCAAATCGTCAATATAACTGGCAGAAGGGACAACCTCGGCAGCATCCACATCCAACTCATCCACGATAATATCTCTTACTTTAGCTTCAATATCCATTTCCAGTCCTCCTAAATGGTTAACTTCTCTTATTTTTTTTATCTCATTACTATCCCACCATCAACATTGATGGTTTGACCAGTAATATATCTAGCTCTGTCACTCGATAGAAATAAACACAACTCCGCTACATCGTCCACAGACCCCAAGTATCCGAGGGGAATAGCAGACTTATAACCACTTACAACCTCTTCCGGCAAACTTTCAGTCATCTCAGTTTGAATAAACCCCGGAGCAACAGCGTTACATCTGATACCACGAGAACATAGTTCCTTTGCCACAGATTTACTGAAAGCGATAAGACCGCCTTTGCTTGCAGCATAGTTTGACTGTCCAATATTGCCCATAAGCCCTATCACAGAAGCGATATTAATGATAACGCCCGACTTCTGCTTCATCATTATTTTGCTGACCTTCTGCGTGCTGACAAAAGCACCCTTTAGGTTCACATCCATCACCATGTCCCAATCAGTCTCCTTCATCCGCAACAAAAGAGCGTCTCTAGTAACTCCGGCATTATTTATCAAAATATCAACCGAACCAAACTGCCCCTTGACATCATCAAAAACCTTGCTCATACTCTCGCCATCGGTAACATCAGCTTTTTTGCCATCAACCGTGCCGAAAGATTTCAAAGAACAAATAGCCTTGTTTACAGCCTCTTCATCCACATCCACTATGAAAACCTTCGCTCCATTCGTAACAAAGAGTTTCGCTATACCAAGCCCTATCCCTCTGGCTGCACCTGTTATCACCGCTACTTTATCTTTCAACATCATCACTCTATACTTCGTTCAATTTCGCCACAACTTCAGCGACATCTTCCATCTTAGCAACATTCAAAACTCTCGCTTTTTTGTCAGTCTTTTTTATCATTCCGCTGACGGCTTTGCCCGGACCAAACTCGATGAAAACATCAACACCTTCATCCAACATTTTTTCCACAGAAGATGTCCACAGCACAGCACCATCAACCTGCTTAATCAAATTATCCTTAATCTCTGCCACATCCGTATGCAACTTCGCATCCACATTACTGACTACTGGACAGACACTGTCATTAAACTCAATTTTGTCCAACTCTTTTGCCAAATTTTCCGTTGCAGATCTCATCAAAGGACTATGAAACGCACAACTTACCGCCAAAGGAAGTGCTCTCTTCGCACCCGCAGATTTTGCAAGTTCAGCCACTTTTTGCATAGCCTCCCTATGACCAGAGACGACAACTTGCACAGGAGAATTAAAATTCGCAACCACCGCAATCTGCCCACCGACGCTTACCTCTTCACAAATTTTCTCAACAACGCCTATCTCCAGCCCAATAATCGCACACATACCACCATTGCTACCTTCGCCGGCAGCAGCCATAAATTTGCCTCTCTTATGCACAAGAGACAATGCGTCTTCGATATTCAAAACACCCGAAGACACCAACGCTGAGAACTCGCCAAGTGAATGCCCTGCAACAAAATTCGGAACAATATCCACTTCACGCAAAAGAGCCCTAAGAGCCAAGCAAGAATGGAACAAAACAGTAGGTTGAGTAAATTCCGTATGTGCCAATTTTTCCTCAGGTCCATTTTGCATAATGTCCAACAAATCGAACCCCACCTCTTGCGAAAAACTATCAGCAACCTTTCTCATTTCGCCATCTAAGGCGATAAAATCCATAGCCATCCCCACATACTGAGAACCTTGACCAGGAAAAACAAAAGCTATTTTTTTATTTTTATACATAAAATTCACCCCTCAAAAGAAACATTTCAACATTCCTCACAACGAGCATTAATATTATCAAGAACATAAAGACCAATATCTTTTAATCCTATTTGAAATCTTGTCGTTTTTTTTGCCACTATACTCAAAGAAATCTCTGCAATAACGAACAATTCCCGATTCGGCAGTTTGTGCCGCAAATCTGATACCACCAGCAATCGCATCCTCACTGCTGGAACCATGCCCAACTACGGTAATTCCCTTGAGACCAAGCAACAAAGCTCCACCGTAAACAGACGGGTCCATCTCCTTTTTGAACAAAGAAAAAACGGAACTCATAAACAAAACACCCACTTTAGCCCACAAACTCTTTTTGATTCCGCTTTTAAGCTTCTTGAGTATGAACTTGCTCGTTCCCTCGACAGACTTCAAGAAAATATTTCCCGTAAACCCATCACAGACAATCACATCCACATCTCCATACACAGCAGACGGTTCCACATTGCCGATGAAATTCACGCTTTTCTCTTTTACCAAACTGTCATGCACCTTGACATAAAGTTGCGAGCCCTTGGTGTCTTCCTCGCCGATATTCAACAAACCAACCTTGGGACGGTCTATATCGTAATAAAAATGAGAGTACAGACTTCCCATTTGAGCAAATTGCACCAAAACATCAGCTTTGCAATCAGCGTTTGCACCCACATCCAAAACAATCTTCGGTCTATCCACTCCAGGGAATAGCGTAGCAATAGCGGGACGAGCAATACCTTTAATCCTACCATAATTAAGCAAGGAAGCCGCCATCACGGCACCAGTATTGCCTGCAGAAAAAACAGCATCTACTTCATTCTGAGTGGACAACTCCAAAGCTTTTACCAAGGACGAGTCCTTCTTCTTGCGAACCGCTCTAGCACCTTTGTCTTCCATAGTGATAACCTCGCGGGCATCCACTACTTCTATCTTACTTTTATCATAAGTGTACTTGCTTAGTTCACTCTCGATTTCCTCTTGCCTGCCCACCAGCACTATCTTTCCGCAAAATCCTCTCTCAAGAGCACGAACACTACCGGCGACCTCACAAGCAGGAGCAAAATCTCCGCCAAAAGCATCTACAGCTATTTTCATAAATTTCTATTGTGCGTCAGAAACCTCTACGACCTCTTTGCCACCATAGTAACCACAACTAGTACAAAGGTGATGAGGTCTTACGGTAGCACCACAATTAGAACATTCAGAAACTCCAGGCAACACAGCCTTAAAATGAGTTCTTCTTTTTCTCTTCCTTTGTTTGGAAGTTTTTCTTTTTGGTACAGCCATTTAAATCTCCTAAAATTTAACATTCTCTAAGTTTGCAAATTTTTCTCACCCGAATATATGTCAAGTTAAATAGGTGGCAAAAAAGTTAGAAATCCCCTAAAAACTTACTACAATTTATACTCAAATCCCAACGCAAAAATATTGTTCAACTTGCTATACTTGGTAGAAACAGAGCCACCAATTAAACCAGTTTCATCTTTATAATCATTAAGCATATAGGATATATTCACACCAAATTTTTCTGTAAACTTGTAGCCACCGCCGCAAGCGTAAGAGTTACAATCTAATGGAGGACTCATTTGCTCTACAAGAGTATAATCATTTGCAGGTAAGCCATTTTCAGTTCTCATATAGCCGATAGTTCCCCAAATTCTCTCGGAAAAATTGTATTTTGCAGAGAAAGCCAAATCGTAAGAATTATCAGTAACCTTATCTGCAACATTATATTTATTAAGATTGCTATCGTAATTGTCCCAAGTAGCATTTTTGTCGAAATAGTAAGTAAGAGAAGTAGCAAAACTCAATTTATCGTTCACCTCATAATTTGCACCAAATCCAAGAAGTGCAGGCAAATCACGACGATTTTTGTCACCATCTTTTTTGCCTTGACTAGACAAAACACTTTTGCCAAGAGTATTCGATTTATCGTCCAATTCGAAATCAAGATTTACTTGACTCTCATAACGAAGAGCAAATCGCAATGGTTTGAAAGGAACATAATCAACACTGGCAACTCCACCAAAACCACTGGCAGTTTCTCCATAATCTAAAGAAACAGCACCAGCAGCAGAAGTCATACTTGCTTCTACACTCTTATCTGCATAAACATATCTCGCACCCAAAGCCACGGAAACTTGGTCAGTTACTTGATAAGCACCACCAGTAGTGAAAGTATAATAAACACTATTAGCTTTTACTTTATCATCACTAAAATTAACACTGAGTGTCCCGCCATTAAGTTTTGTAGCTAAACTTGTTCCTAAAGCAAAAGTTGTAGCATTACCATCTTTGTAATCTACCGTTCCACCGCCACCATTCGTAGTGAAGCAGCCAAAAAATCCCCAATCGTTCTTCTTATAAGTTGCAAAAGCGTTAGGAATTGTCGAAGGAGTATTTTGCTCCTTTGTGACCTCTTTGCCAACTCTCGCGTCTGTGTAGGTATGCTCATAAGTTTTTAAAATATATTGGCAATCAACACTAAAATCCCAGCCTTCATAACCAAACATAATTCCAGCGGGGTTAAATGCCGCAATATCCGGTGCATCCACGGCTGCGTTTCTGGTCGGCTCCCCTATATAGCGTGAACCAAGATTTTGCTTATTATCGATACCTCCGGCAACCAATTGCCCCACTACCATCGTTCCCAAAACCAACATTAATATTCTTTTCATTTTTTCTCCTCTTAATTTCGTCGAACCAATTTCAACTAATTATTTCGAAGTCAGACTTTTTTTTCGGAAACAAATGTCAAAACCAAAGAGATTAAAAAACGAAAACAAACCTATGGGTAGGTTTTAGATTATATTTGAGAGAGATACAACTATTCCAAAGTTAGCTATTTGTTTAATTTTTAATAAATTAGCCTTTGAACACTTGACCAAAAAAAAGCTCTCCCACCCTATTTCGAGTGAAAGAGCTAATATAAAATTTCCAGTTTAGCTTGAGAGCTAACTATCCATTTGTAAGAACGCTAAAGCGTAAATTGGTGCAATCCAACTTGATTGAATTGAACAATGTTTTCCTCAACCGACCCAATTACGCCTTTGTAAACCTTGATTTTTGCCTCGTTAAATTTCTTCAATGCACCTTTGCTAATCCCACCAACCACTACGGCATCAATTTTGTTTTCCACAAACGAAGCCATCGGATCGTATCCGTCATGGTCGGAATTTATATGTTTGTTCTCCACAGTTATAAAACCTTTTGTGCTATCATCATAGACCACAAAAAAAGGTGCAGCGACACAACTGTCCAGCACCTTACTTTTTTCAGCGTTACCGCCGTCTACAGGGAAACAAATTTTCATCGCAATATCCTCCTTGGAATTTAATCGGAATCAGATTAATAAACAAAATTTAGTAGCTCCAAAAATAAAGTCAAGAAAAAAGGTTTGCACTTTAAAACTATCCGCTAAATATTGAAAGTCAACAGATGGCAAAACAATTTTTGGAAATTATCAGACAATTAATTAACCTCGGAATAAGGAGAAAAAATGAAATGGATTTTACTGTCTATCGGAATAGTCGCAGAACTTCTGGGCTCAACTTGCATGAAAATGTCGCTCGGTTTCACAAAATTATCCCCCTCAATATTCACATTCGTTTTTTGGGCAATTGGTCTTACAGTTTTTTTGTTCGCATTGAAACAGTTTGACCTGAGTTTTGCCTATGCTATATGGGCAGGTTTGGGAATCTTGGGTGTATCCTTGATAGGAATTTTCGTCTTCAAAGAACCATGCAACACTCTGAAAATAGTCTCAATCCTATTAATCGTAATCGGAGTGATTACCCTAAACATCAGCGATATTTTGATGAGAAAATAGTTTTCTTTACTTTTTCAAACCGTGTCCGGTAAAAACTGAAACAATGGTCTCGTCGCCTCTATCGCCATCTTCCAAATATTTCTCCACTCCGGCATATGCTGCCACTGCGGTCGGTTCTACATAAATCCCCATTTTTTTTACTCGTCCCCATACATCTGCCAAAAGCCGCTCAGAAACAGTTACGAAACATCCTCCACTATCTTTAACAGCTTGCAAAATTTGCTGACATCTGATGGGCTTACTTATTGCTATTCCCTCTGCCAGAGTATCACTAACTTTGGCAACCAATAAATTCCCTTCTCCATTTCCAAAGCTCTTAGCCAAGGGTGCACAATTCTCTGCCTGCACTCCTACAATCTTTGGTAATTTGCTGATAACTCCACCAGCCAACAACTGCTGAAATCCCAAATAAGCACCCAAAAGCAGTGTGCCATTACCAACAGGTAAAACCACTGTATCAGGAGCAACCCAACCCAATTGCTCACTAACCTCAAAAGCAAAAGTCTTAGTCCCTTCAAAAAAATAAGGATTGTAGCTATGGCTCGCATAATAGCTATCATGAGCCAACTCCAGTGCCTTATCAGCAACATCTTGCCGACTTCCCTCTATAGCCAATAACTCGGCTCCCACTTGAGAAATCTGTTTTAGTTTGCTAAGAGAATTAGATGCTGGAACTAAAATCTTGCTTTTTATTCCAGCTTTTGCACAATAAGCGGCTATCGCAGCTCCAGCATTACCGGAAGAATCCTCAATCACTTGCTTGATTCCCAACTCTTTTATCTTGCTAACCAAAACTGTCGCTCCTCTGTCTTTGTAAGAGCCACTGGGAAAAATATGGTCGAATTTGAATAGAATATCTTTGCCTTTCACACAAATTTTTTGCAAAGATGTAAATCCCTCGCCAAAGCTAACTCTATTTTCAAAAGACACTGGTAATACATGATGATACCGCCACAAGCTGTTCTCATTTTTATCAACTTTCCCCACATCAAAAACAATATCACTTACACAATCCAACAATCCACCACATTCACAACACCATACGGATTGAGTTTCCTCATATCTTCTGCCACATTCATTACAAATCAAATGTCCCAATTGCCTACCTCCTTCACTACTTTTTGAGCAAGAATAACGCATGGGTCTAACAAACTCACATCAAAATCTTTCTGTTGCATCGCCAAAGGAATCTCTGTACACCCCATGATAATAGCTTCAGCACCTTTTTCAATCAAATCATGAGCAACACTATCCAGTCTATCTTTTGCCCAAGAAAAATCGCCACCGCTTTTTATTCCCTTTTCTCCATCATAAATAGCAGAGCTAACCAGATTTTTACCAAAATCATCAGGCAAAAGCAACTCTCCACAATCAAGCTGCGAAAAATAGTCCGCATAAACTCCACTGCCATAAGTTCCATGAGTTGACAACAATCCTACTTTTCGCAAATTAAGATTTTTAATCTCCAAGCAAGTTTGCTCAACAAGATTCAAAAATGTTACATCTTTATCCTGCAAAAAATCCAAAACAGGCGATAAAATAGGAGCAGAGTGGGCAGTATTGCAAGGAATGGTTAAAATCTTCGCTCCTATTTGCAATAACTTCTCCATAACATAAATAATCCCGTAGGCAGGATTCGGCAAATTCCTGTCTTGCAGATACGCACTGCGATCCCCAATCTTTTCCGAAGCAGAAATATGATATATCTCCAAATGCTCTTGGTCTGTGCCAGCCTTAGTAGCTTCTATAATTTTTCGGTGAAAATCAACTCCGGCTAATGGACCTACACCACCAACTATCCCAATAATTTTGCCCATAGATTCTCCTTACAAATACTATATATAAAGAGTGCCGCTCTCGGTATTCCAAAAACGACACTCAAAATTTGATTTTTTCTATTTCCACTTATCCATATCAAGCAAGCCTTCACTTTTGGCAATAACAGTTGAGCAAGTCATATCTCCAGTTACATTGATACAAGTACGACCCATATCCAAAATAGCATCAATACCCAAAATCATAGCGTAAGCAGCAGCCACAGGCGAACCAGCCTCAAGAGGCATGCCAATAGATTCCAAAACAAGCATAAGCATAATAGCACCTGCTCCGGGAACTCCTGCTGTTCCTATAGATGCCAAAACTGCCGTAACGATTACTGTGATTTGAGCACCCAAACTCAAAGGGAGCCCAACAGCAAAACCGATAAACATCGCACAAACACCTTGATAAATTGCCGTTCCATCCATGTTAATGGTAGCACCGAGTGGCAAAGAGAACGAATAAACATCTTTGTGAATGCCCAGTTCTTCCTCAGCAGTTTTCATAGAAACAGGCAAAGTGCCACTACTGCTACGAGTAACAAAAGCAGTAATCATTGGAGCTTTTATTTTCCCCAATAATTTAATCGGTTGTAGACCGGCAAATTTTGCAATAAGAGTATAGACTATAACTACTTGCAAAATATAGCCAATAAACGCAGCCAAAGTTACAGTTCCCAAAGGACCAACAGCTTTCAGACCTTGTTTGCCGAAAACAACAGCAATAAGAGCAAAAACTCCGATAGGTGCGTATTGCATAACCCAACGAACTATGAGATACATAACCTCAGCAGCAGCATCAAAAACATTGAACAAAGTCTCTCCGGCTTTTTTAATCCGCTCGTCTTTACTAATCTTGAGGTATGACAAAGCTATACCGAAAATGATAGCAAAAAAGATTGAAGGCAAAATTTTGCCCGAAACAATACAATCAAGTGGATTTTGGGGAATAATATTCAAGAAAGTATCAGCTAAACTCGGAGCGTTAGCAACTTTGCCGGCAGCTCCACCGATATTACCAAGATTAAGCCCCAATCCGGGTTTAAAAAGATTCCCCATTACAAGTCCAACAGCTACGGCAAAAGCACTGGTTATCAGATAAAAAACCACAGCCTTAATTCCGATTTTGCCCAATTTGGCAGGACTAATACTAGCTGCCCCAACTACCAAAGTGCTCAAAACAACAGGCATAACTATCATCTTGAGAAGTCTCACAAAAATATCTCCAAGTGGTTTTAACCAAGAGATACTCTCACCACCTGCGAGACCGACAATGGCACCTAGAATAAGCCCCAATAAAATTCTTACCAGCAAATTTGATTTAAAATACCAATCAAACATACCACTTTTTGATTCAGACATTTTAAATTCCTCCTTACTTTTTCATTGTCTCGAAATAACAAATCAAAATTTTTATTGTCAAGTGAAAAGAAGACTAAAATAGCTTTCTATTCTCTATTGACCATATTTTGAGAAAAGTAAAAAAAATCATAAAATTTATGCTTTTGCCACTGGTAAATCCTGCGGGTTACATTCAATTGAATAATTTAAAAGATATTCCCGAAAAATGAGAAGCTACAAATCACCAAAGAAATGGAAAGGTTTGTCAACGAAGTCGGCTTAGTTGACAAAGTCAGAAAAACTAATTCACTTTGCGATACCACTCGTCCAAAAAAGATTGAACTTTGCCTATGCTATATGGGCAGGTTTGGGAATCTTGGGTGTATCTTTGATAGGAATTTTCGTCTTCAAAGAACCATGCAACACTCTAAAAATAGTCTCAATCCTATTAATCGTAATCGGAGTGATTACCCTAAACATCAGCGATATTTTGATGAGAAAATAATGAAAAAGAGAGACCGAAAATTAGTCTCTCTTAGAATGTTTTACTCAATTCTCTTTTTAAATAATTCCAAACTCTTTCCCGTAAGTTTTCACGACATAGTCGATATCTTTGTCGCCTCTACCGGATAAATTCACCAAAATCGTTTGATCTTTGGGCAAAGTCGGAGCAAGTTTGAGAGCATAAGAAATGGCATGCGAAGATTCCAAAGCAGGAATAATCCCCTCTTCTCTGGAAATTTCAAAAAAAGCACTTATGGCTTCTTTATCGTTCACACTCACATAATTCACTTTGTTCAAGTCTTTTAAAAGACAATGTTCAGGTCCGACTCCCGGGTAATCCAAACCACTGGCAACAGAGTGCACTGGCAAAGGATTCCCTTCTTCATCTTGGAGCAAATAACACTTAAAGACGTGAATCATTCCCTTGCTGCCCTTGGTCATAGTTGCCGCATGTTCTCCATCTTTGAAGGAAATTCCGGCAGGTTCTACTCCGTAAAGTTTAACCTTTTCTTCGTCCAAAAAAGCAGAAAAAATTCCCATGGCATTACTGCCTCCGCCCACACAAGCTATCACATTGTCAGGCAACGAATTGGTCATCTCTCTAAATTGCTCTTTGGCTTCCCTGCCGACAATGGACTGAAAATCTCGCACCATCATCGGAAAAGGATGAGGTCCAACTACCGAGCCGATAGCATAAAGTTGATTTATCGGGTCTTTTAGATAAGCCTGAAAAGCCACATCAACCGCTTCTTTCAAAGATTTTCCACCAACACTCACAGGAATGACATTCGCTCCCAAAATCTTCATTCTAATCACATTCGGATGCTCTTTTTCAATGTCAATTTCGCCCATATAAATATCGCATTCCATCCCAAACAAAGCTGCCACAGTTGCCAAAGCAACTCCGTGTTGACCTGCTCCGGTTTCGGCAATTACCTTCTTCTTGCCCATTTTTTTTGCCAAAAGCACTTCGCCCAAGCAATGATTGATTTTGTGAGCACCAGTGTGGTTCAAATCTTCCCTTTTGAAATAAATTTGAGCACCTTGCAATTTTTCGCTCAAAGATTTGGCAAAATAAACAGGGCTTGGTCTTCCCGTGTAATGCTTGTTCAAGTCGCTCAACTCTTGCAAAAAGGACTCGTCTTGTCTGATTTTCAAATATGCTTCTTCTATTTCTTTCAGCACTTTTTCCAGCTCGGGTGGCACGAAAACTCCGCCAAATTCTCCAAAATATCCATCTTGCGGTTGTGAATTTATATTATATTTCATAATCTACTCCTATGATTAAAGTTATGTTTTTTGTTTTGAAAATATTATTTTTTGGAAAAGATAAACTTTACATTTCCAAATTTTTTAAAATACTATGATATTTTTAAGGGGGTTTTGAGTTTGTATATTTTTTAGACAGGCCAATGCCAAAGACAAGTTTGCCAAAGAGATTTTGCTTTTAAATTTGGATTTAACGATAAAATTAATTGTTTTTTCATAAGTCAATTCTCCTTTGCATTCTATTTGCCCCGAGAAACGAAACTCAACTCTGATGTCAAGCAAAAAATAGTCTCCCAGCGAAAACCAAAAGTAAACTTGACAAAAAGTAACTACTACAAATCAAATTATACAAAAATTTTCGAGGTCAAAATGATATTCGACAAAATTGAAAACTACCAACTTTACGCTAATCTTAACGAAAAAATAAGCAAAGCGTTCGACTTCCTCGTGGATAACGACTTGAACAAAATGGAATTGGGGAAGCACACCATTGACGGCGAAGAGATTTTTGCCCTCTTGCAAGAATACGAAACCAAGAATTTGGACGACGGAAAGTTGGAAAAGCATTTCCAATACTTCGACCTGCAATATATGGTAAAAGGCACAGAACTAATCGGCATTGCCTCATTTGCAAATCAAAAGTTGCTGGAAGAGAACCGAAACGAAGATTACGGCTTTTATGTCGGAGATAGCTCACTAATCAAAATCGAAGAAGGACAATTTTTCATCTTCTTCCCCGATGACCTGCATATGCCATGCATCAAGTTTGAACAGACTGCAAAAGTCAGGAAAGTGGTTGTTAAAATTAAATTATAAACCTATTGCAAAAGACCTTGAAGTTTTTTAATCTTTCGCCGATAACAGATTTTTATTTGACAAATTTTTAGGTGTCTCTCTTTTTCGGAATCGTAAATAAATCTTCAGTTAGGAGAAAGGATTGAAATCGAATAAACCGCCATTCCGCTTAATGACAATCAAGAATTTAATCCATTTCTTTCTTCTGTCTCTTTTCCTTGTTTCCTCCGGATGTGCCTCTCTACAAGCCTCCTATTATGTTCTGACCGCTAATTTTGACGGGGAAACCGTCCTCCAAAGAGAACAAGAAGTTCAAACGCAACTAAAGCACATAATCAAAAACGCTAATCTGTTTATCATCAGAGCTTACTCTCGCTCAGCCATCTCCCCCAATATCAAAAAAACTAAAGACACCACTCACAGCTTTTATGTGTTCCTGAATAGAAATGGCAATTTCAAAACTCTCAGCTTTTGTGCAACTCGCAAAATGCCCTCTTCAGAAGGTGCATGGGCTCTGAATACAAATACGGATGTCGAGTCTTATGAGAACTACATTCACAAAAAAAATAATTGGTCTGTAGAAGAGATAAAACCCAGAAATGGCATCAGCACGCTGAAAACAGCTGAAAAAATTTTGGCAAAAATCAATAGCAACAGCACTTATTATTTCCGCTCCACACCTAACGAAAACGACGAAACAGACAATTGCAATACCGCCCTTTTGGAAACTCTCGTAGCAAATTAATCCTAACATCGTGCCTTGCAACTATGGACTGTAATGACCCATCTCAAAAATTTATTTTAATTTATAATTTGACAATAGTTAAGCAAAAACGCTTCTGTCTATCATAGTGATACAGTCGCTTTTAACATCGGTTTTTGTAGTAAAATATCTTTGCCTTATCATCAGTTATTTGATTCTTGCTTAGAATAAGAATTGAGTTCATTTTATCAGTAAAGAACCTTTCAAAAAGATGTATTGTGTTAAATTTATTCTAAGGAGTCCTAAAAAATGGAACAAGGAACTGTTAAGTGGTTTAACGATACCAAAGGCTTTGGTTTTATCCAAAGAGACAATGGTGGTGATCTTTTCGTTCATCATTCTAGCATCGTTGCAGAGGGTTTCAAAACTCTTGCAGAAGGAGCTCGCGTTTCTTTTGATGTTGAGGAGAGTGACAAAGGTCCTCGTGCAGCCTCTGTAAAAGTTATCTAATTTATAATAGTAAGAGACTTTTAAAGCTATCCATTTTTGGGTAGCTTTTTGTTTAGACAAATCTTTGACAATTACACAACTGCAAATTTATAGGTTGCAAAAGTGTAGAAACTCTTTTATCTCAAAAATTTTGAGAAATTAAAATCCAAACCAAATCCGAGGAAGGTAATTTAAAAATGGAAAAAACCGAAACAGTTATCATCATAGATTTTGGCGGTCAATACAAACAACTCATTGCCAGAAGAGTAAGAGAAGCAAGCGTTTATTGTCAGATATTGTCCTATACAACACCACTGGAGAAGATACTGTCTTTTGAGCCAAAAGCACTGATTTTTACAGGCGGACCTTCCAGCGTTTACGAAGAGAAATCTCCGCAAATTGACAAAAAAATCTTCGAACTGGGCATTCCCATTTTGGGAATTTGCTATGGCGGACAATTAATCGCTCACTATTTCGGCGGAACTGTAACTCAAGCAAATCAAAGAGAATACGGCAAAATCGAACTCAATCACAACCCAGAGAACGCCCTTTTCAAAAAATTGCCCAATCCTTCCACAGTTTGGATGAGCCATACGGATTTCATCGAGTCCACTCCAAAAGGCTTTGAAATTACTGCTTCCACGAAACATTGTCCTGTAGCCGCATTGCAAAACAGCGAAAAGAAAATCTATGCTGTGCAATTCCACCCAGAAGTGGAGCACACCCAAATGGGTAGCCAGATAATCAGAAATTTCCTTTTTGAGATTTGCAACCTGAAAGGCGACTGGAATATGAGCAGTTTTACCCATACGGCTATCGAGCAAGTGAAAAGCACCGTGCAGGACAAGAAAATCATCTGTGCTCTCTCCGGCGGTGTCGATTCGTCCGTAGCAGCGGTTTTGGTGCATCAAGCCTGCAAAGATAATCTGACCTGCATCTTCGTCGATCACGGACTTTTGCGACAAAACGAAGCCCAAGAAATAGAAGAATTGTTCCGAGATAAATTCCACTTAAACTTAATCTGTGTAAATGCAAAACAACGCTTTCTCTCTAAGTTGCAAGGAGTTAGCGACCCCGAGCGGAAAAGAAAAATTATCGGCGAAGAGTTCATCAGAGTTTTCGAGGAAGAAGCGTCCAAATTGGGCAAAATCGATTTTTTGGTGCAAGGAACTGTCTACCCCGATGTCATCGAGAGTGGCACGGATACCGCTTCGGTTATCAAGAGTCACCACAATGTGGGCGGGCTGCCTGACGATGTGCAATTCAAACTCATCGAACCTCTGCGAGAGCTTTTCAAAGACGAAGTTCGCCAAGTTGGTTTGGAGTTGGGGTTGCCCGAAGAAGTGGTGTGGAGACAGCCTTTCCCCGGTCCGGGACTCGCCATCAGGATTTTGGGTGAGATCACCGAAGAGAAAATCGCCCTCGTGCAAAAGTCTGACGCCATCCTTCGCGAAGAGATAAAAATCGCCGGATTGGACAGAGAGATTTGGCAATATTTCACCGCTCTGCCGAACATAAAAAGCGTAGGCGTGATGGGCGACCAAAGGACATACTGCCACACTATCGCCATCCGAGCGGTGACCAGTAGCGACGGGATGACCAGCCAAGTGGCTCAAATCCCTTATCCTGTCTTGGAAAAAATATCTTCTCGGATAGTGAACGAAATCGAGAAAATCAACCGCGTAGTTTACGATATCACGAGCAAACCACCGTCAACTATCGAGTGGGAGTAGTTAGAGAAGATTTTTGAAAACTTCCCCGATTTTAGCATTGATTACCAAATTCGCTTGAGTGTCGATTTGGGTTTCGCCCTTGTTGATTAGCACCAATTTATTTCCACGATAATATTGCACCAAGCCAGCTGCGGGATAAACCACCAAAGAAGTTCCACCGATAATCAACATTTCGGCATTTTTAATAGCTTCAACTGCTCCTTTGATAACTTCTTGGTCTAAGCCTTCTTCATACAGCACCACATCAGGCTTGATGATGCCACCACACTCGCACAAAGGCACACCATCACAACTTGCCACAGCCTCCACAGGATAAAACTTGCTACACTTCTGACAATAGTTTCGCAAAACCGAGCCATGCAACTCATAAACCATCTTGCTTCCGGCAGCCTGATGAAGCCCGTCAACATTCTGCGTAACCACAGCTCTCAGCTTCCCTTGCTTCTCAATCTCCGCCAAAGCCAAATGAGCAGAGTTCGGCTTCGCATCAAGAGACAAAACTTTGTCCCGATAAAAAGTAAAAAACTTTTTCGGCTCTTTTTCAAAAAACGAATGGCTCAACATATACTCGGGCGAATATTTGTATTTCTGCTTATAAAGTCCGTTGGGACTGCGAAAATCGGGAATCCCGCTCTCCGTGGAAACTCCTGCTCCTCCAAAGAAAACTATGTTATCACAACCATCTATCATCTTCTTCAATTGCAAAATCTTGTCGTTCATCATCTCAATTTCCTCTCCAAAACCACAAACAAACTAACTACAAATCTTCTTCACTATCTCTATTGGAACGGAAGTTCGCTTGGCAACCTCTTCCAAATTCATACCCGAAGCGAAAAATCTCCTCACAAAGCACGGAACGCTTTCGCCTATTTCCACCAAATTCCCCTCAGGGTCATAAAATCTAATCGTCCTCTGACCCCACGGCTCCTCTTGCTCACGATGTAAATATTTTGGGCTATACTCGGCAATCTTTTTTAAGACTTCATCAAAACTCTCAGTCTCAAAACAAATCTCCAAATTCTGATTGCCATTTTCGCTAAATTTCCTACCCAATTTTGCCGTTATCGGCATCTCCTCATTCAGTTCCCACAGTGCAATCCCACACTTAAATCCAATGCAACCACCAAAATCAACCTCAATTTCTTGCTCCAACACATCCCGATAAAAAATTTTCATCTCTTCCAAGTTTTTTACCATCAACACACTCGAACTAAAATTTATCGCCATATCTCCCCCTTATTTTGCCAATAAAAAATCCACTCACAAAAAATGCAAGTGGATAGGAATTATTTTGAATTATTAACAGAGTTTAGCCCTCTATTCCAAAATTTTCTCATAAAACTGTTCGGTTAGATTTCTTCCCCAAATTTTATGGACAACATCCTCTTTCCAAATAAACCCATTTTTTTTATATATGCTAATTGCTTGCACTAATTCATCTTCAGTCCACAAAATTATCTTACAATAATTCATCTCTCTGGCAAACTCAATTGCGTTCTGAATTAGCTGCCTGCCAATTCCCAAACCTTGAAGTGAACTATCCAAAATAAACCATCTCAATTGAGCTGTGTCAGAGTCTTTTTTTACTATTGCTATGCAACCCAAAACTTTGCCTGCTGATTTAACAATCCAAATTCTTTCATCTCGTTCATCTCGTGAAGCAAAATCGACCAAAGGAGAAGCAACATACGATTCAAATGTGTCATCATACCCATAATTTTTGTTATAATACTCAACATGCAGTTTGATAACTCCTTGAATATCAACAGAGTCAATGCTATTAGTTATTATAAAATCACTTTCTCTCATAAAAAACTTTCCCTACACTTTTGATATGCTCAATTAAATCAGAATTTTCTATCTTATCAAAAATAGAAACATCAAAATTGTATGGTAACAACAAATTATCAAACTCAACTTCAATTTTAAAAAGAGTGTTCAAGCTCAATCCGTCACCAATCAAACTAATATCAATGTCAGAATTTTTTTGATAATTCCCCATTGCACGAGAACCATACAAGACCGCCTTATGAATTTCAGGAAAATTTACAAAAACCCGCTTTATTCTATCTATATTTTCTTGTCGCAAACCGTTGTTCCCATCTGATATCTTTTGTTTCTTCCATGTAACAGATTACCTTCACTAAAACTATTTTGCAGTATTTCCCAAAATTCCTTTCATCGCTCCAGTCGCACCAAAAAACAAAGTGTTGATTCTTTATTAAGTTCCTTCGCCTGCTTCCTAAAAATTAAAGTTAACCTTTAATTCTCTCTCTTCTCCATTTCTAATAATTTTCAAAATAGATTTTTTCTGAAAATCTGGAATTGAATTCATGAGTTCAATTGCATGATTAGCATTTCTAACAAGAACACCATCAATTTGAATAATTATATCTCCTACTAAAAGATTAGAATAAAAAGCAGGAGAATTTTCAAAAACTATGTTGATTACTGCACCAGTATTTCTCTGAAAATAAAATCTTTGTTCTGAAGAAAGATTTCCGACACCAACACCAAATTTAAATTTCTTATTAATTTTGACAAAAAAAACTGCCAACTGATCATAGCGATCTTGATGTGTAGTAATCGGAATAGCTTTTGTCCCATATGTTGTAGCAGAACCACTATATGATCCCAAAGTCGAACTAGATCCAAGATAGCCACTAGTTAAACTACTATATGAAGTATTACCATATACATTCCCAGAAAAATAAGTAGTTTTATTATCAGGCACAAAAAAATTAGTGGTAGTAGTTCTTGTATCGGTATATGTTGAAGAAACAAGCACTAAAAGAGCTCCTACTTTTTTTGCTTGTTTGATAAGACCTCTTCTTCCTTCATACCCACCATTGAAACTTGAATATCCAATCGGTAAATATTTCATCGAACGAAGATGTTGAATATCCTTCTCAAAATTATCTGATCTAAAAATTTCAGGTTCATTTCCTTCCCCTAATGTTTCAACATCTTGAAGTTTAGAAATATCAACATATTGTTCATAAAATTTTTCATACCCACTTATAGCACAACCAAGCAGAGTAACACTAAAAAGCATCAAAAATTTTTTCATTCCATTTAACCCTCCCTTTTATCGAATGTAACATGTCCAAACATTGTCAGTTATGTCAAAGCTATTTTTCCCCAAAAACATCCCAATCCGAAATTACAGGTCAATTATCAATTATAACCTATTGAATTATCAATTAACTAAGAGGTTTTTTATTGCAAATAAAAAAGCTCTTAGTTATGGCGGCGACCTACTCTCCCACACAGTTGCCCGTGCAGTACCATCGGCGTAGACAAGCTTAACTTCTGTGTTCGGAATGGGAACAGGTGTGACCTTGTCGCTATAACCACCATAACAAAGAGCTTTAAACAAATCGTTATGATAAAAAAGTTGGTGAGATATTAAAAAGAAAAAAATAAGCCAATGGAACAATTAGTATCACTCGGCTGAGAGCATTACTACTCTTACACCTGTGACCTATCAACGTTGTAGTCTCCAACGGTTCTCATAGGGAAATCTATTTTGAGGTTGGCTTCCCACTTAGATGCTTTCAGCGGTTATCCATTCCAAACTTAGCTACTCGGCAATGCAGCTGACGCCACAACCGATACACCAGAGGTTTGTTCACACCGGTCCTCTCGTACTAGATGCAAATCCTCTCAAATTTCCTACTCCCACGAAGGATAGGGACCGAACTGTCTCACGACGTTCTGAACCCAGCTCGCGTAACTCTTTAATTGGCGAACAGCCAAACCCTTGGGACCTTCTTCAGCCCCAGGATGAGTTGAGCCGACATCGAGGTGCCAAACACCGCCGTCGATATGAACTCTTAGGCGGTATCAGCCTGTTATCCCCGGAGTACCTTTTATCCTTTGAGCAACGGCCCTTCCATACAGAGCCGCCGGATCACTAAGACCTGCTTTCGCATCTGCTCGACCCGTCAGTCTCGCAGTTAAGCTCCCTTATACCTTTATGCTCTTCGATTGATTGCCGACCAATCTGAGGGAACCTTTGTAAGCCTCCGTTACTATTTAGGAGGCGACCGCCCCAGTCAAACTACCCACCAGACAATGTCTGCTAGTAGGGTAACTACTAGCGTTAGTGATTCAACAACATAAGGGTGGTATTTCAAGGTTGACTCCACGGCGACTAGCGTCACCGCTTCAAAATCTCCCACCTATCCTACACATACCTCATCAAATCACAATGTCAAGCTATAGTAAAGGTTCACGGGGTCTTTCCGTCCGTTCGCGGGTAGGCGGCATCTTCACCGCCACTACAATTTCACCGAGATCCTGGTTGAGACAGTATTCAAGTCGTTACACCATTCGTGCAGGTCGGAACTTACCCGACAAGGAATTTCGCTACCTTAGGACCGTTATAGTTACGGCCGCCGTTTACCGGGGCTTCACTCAAGAGCTTGCACTCTCTCACTTAACCTTCCGGCACCGGGCAGGTGTCAGTCTATATACTTTCTTTTGCAAGTTTGCATAGACCTGTGTTTTTGATAAACAGTCGCTTGAATCTTTTCACTGCGGCCGGGGGCATGCTCATACCGCGAAGGTAATCACTTCCCCCGGCACCCCTTCTCCCGAAGTTACGGGGTCAATATGCCGAGTTCCTTAACCAGAATTCTCTCGAACACCTTAGGATACTCTCCTCACCCACCTGAGTCGGTTTGGGGTACGGTCTGTTATGACATAAACGCTTAGAAGTTATTTCTTGGCAGCACTATAGGTGGACTTTGCGAGCATAAGCTCTCGTCCTGTGTCTCAGAATATTGCTCGGCGGATTTGCCAACCGAACTTCTTACGCACATTCAACACCACTTTCAGCCGGTGTCTCCACTGCAACGCCGCGTCACTCCATCACTTCCCATAACAGGTTCTGGAATATTAACCAGATTCCCATCAGCTACCCTGGAAACCAGACTCGCCTTAGGGGCCGACTAACCCTGAGCAGATTTTCTTTACTCAGGAAACCTTGGGTTTTCGGTGTGCGGACTTCTCATCCGCATTATCGCTACTCATGCTAGCATTCTCTCTTGTAGCCACTCCAGCATCTCTTACAAGACACCTTCAACGCCGACTACAATGCTCTCCTACCCCAAGCACCTATTTTTAACTTCAAACTTTATCAGAATTTTCAACTCTCTTTAATAAATGTCTTTTAGAATTGCCATTCTGTTTCAGCATTCTTTCTCTTTTTCTCGCATCACTTTCCGATAAATAAGCTTCATAATATACAAGCTTCCAATTACCAAAACTTGTATACTCACTCTTACCACTCAAATGCTCAGAAATCCGTCATTTTAAATCCTTGGTGTAACCAATATAATGTAAGTTTCTATTTATTTCAGTAAATAGACATCATACATAGCTACTCCTTAATTCAAAATTAAAAATAGGTGCTTGGCCGCGATTTCGGTATTATACTTATCAGTCCCGATCATCTTCGGTGCATTACCACTTAACCAGTGAGCTATTACGCACTCTTTAAATGATAGCTGCTTCTAAGCTAACATCCTGGCTGTCTTTGCAATAAAACATCCTTTCTCACTAAGTATAAATTTAGGGACCTTAATCGTCGGTTAGGGATCTTTCCCTCTCGCCCATGGAGCTTATCCCCCACAGACTGTCTCCCTTACATCAAATTACGGTATTCGGAGTTTATTAAGGTTCGGTAGGCTTGTAGGCCCCCTAGCCTAATTAGTGCTCTACCCCCGCAATTCTAATAAGAGGCACTGCCTAAACAGTTTTCGGAGAGAACCAGATATCGCCCGGTTTGATTGGCCTTTCACCCCTACCAACAGCTCATCCACTGATTTTTCAACATCAGTTGGTTCGGTCCTCCATTTGGTTTTACCCAAACTTCAACCTGGCCATAGGTAGATCACCGGGTTTCGGGTCTAATCCTGCCAACTAAACGCGCTATTAACACTCGCTTTCGCTTCGGCTCCATCACTTTATGATTTAACCTTGCTGACAAAATTAACTCGCTAGCTCATTATACAAAAGGCACGCCATCGCCCGACAAGCAGGCTCTGACTGATTATAAACATACGGTTTCAGATACTATTTCACTCCCCTTCCGGGGTACTTTTCACCTTTCCCTCACGGTACTAGTTCACTATCGGTCGCAAAATGTATTTAGCCTTACCGGATGGTCCCGGCAGATTCAGACAGGGTTTCACGTGCCCCGCCCTACTTGGGATACTGCTACAGCAGATACAGAATTTCGTCTACAGGAGTTTCACCTTCTTCGCTCCAGCTTTCCAGCTAAGTTCGACTATCCTCTATCAGTCCGATATCGCAGTCCCGCAACCCCAAGCACCTATTTTTAACTCGTTTCTATTCTCTAATTCTGTTTGCAATTCCTTCTCAGAATTAAAAATAGGTGCTTGGTTTAGGCTCTTTCCCGTTCGCTCGCCACTACTTAGGAAATCATTATTTATTTTCTTTTCCTGCGGTTACCTTAGATGTTTCAATTCACCGCGTATGCCTCAAGTAAAGTACTTGATAGTCAGGTATAACCCTGACTGGGTTGCCCCATTCGGAAATTCCCGGGTCAAAGCTTGCTTACAGCTATCCGAGACTTATCGCAGCAAACCACGTCCTTCTTCGCCATTTTTGCGCCAAGGCATTCACCGTATGCCCTTTCTACTTAATTTTTCGATTCTCTTTAATAATCTCACCACTTCTATAAAACTTCTTCTTAAAAGAACTATAAAATAAATTACTAGCCCAAAAATTGAGCCATTAATTTATTCTTTATACTCATCAATCAAATCGCTCATCCATCACAAAAAAAAATGGTGGAGGATAACGGACTCGAACCGATGACATCCTGCTTGCAAAGCAGACGCTCTACCAACTGAGCTAATCCCCCGAGGCAAATTGCAGGCAATTTGCAATTAATAAGTTATAATTAAAAATTGATAATTACCACTCCTAACCACCAAAAACATCTAATTACTCTTAGATTTTTTAACTATTGTGGTCAGAAGTTTAATTATCTCTATCAAATCACATTTGAGGCTATCAATTTCATCCTCTGTCAAATAAGCATCTGCCAACAAATCCAGCCAGTATTCTGTTTCTCCAGCCTCTTTGAGAGCTATTGACAGTTTTGATATGAAATCTTTTTTGCTTTGAGCGTTCTGACTTTCTCTGATATTAGCACCTATCGAAGTACCGCTTCTTAAAATCTGTTTCGAAAGCACATACTCATTTTTGACAGCTGTCAGATGCCGATAAAACCTAACAATTCGCTTTGCAAACTGAAAAGCCTTGTCATAAACAATATTATCTTTCATATCTTCCCAAACCCCAAATTATCATTTATCCATTGTCAATTATCAATTATAAATGGTGGGCCTGGGCTGACTTGAACAGCCGACCTCACGCTTATCAGGCGTGCGCTCTAACCAACTGAGCTACAAGCCCATTAGGATTTAAAAAAATTATGTAGAGTAAACCAGAAGCCAATCTTTTGGTTTTTTTCCTTTAAAAAAGGAGGTGATCCAGCCACACCTTCCGGTACGGCTACCTTGTTACGACTTAGTCCCCCTCGCTGGCCACACCTTAAAAAGCTGCATCTGCAAAGCAGTTAGCTCACTCTCTTTGGGTGCAACAAACTCGGTTGACTTGACGGGCGGTGTGTACAAGACCCGGGAACGTATTCACCGCAATATGCTGACTTGCGATTACTAGCGATTCCAACTTCATGGAGTCGAGTTGCAGACTCCAATCCGAACTGAGACTAGCTTTATAGATTGGCTCCACCTTGCGGTATTGCATCTCATTATACTAGCCATTGTATCACGTGTGTAGCCCTAAACATAAGGGTCATGATGACTTGACGTCATCCCCACCTTCCTCCGGTTTAATACCGGCAGTATCCCTAGAGTCCCCACCATTATGTGCTGGCAACTAAGGAAAAGGGTTGCGCTCGTTACGGGACTTAACCCTACATCTCACGACACGAGCTGACGACAGCCATGCAACACCTGTCACTGGATTCCCCGAAGGGCACTCTCGGCATTACCCAAGATTTCCAGGATGTCAAGTTTAGGTAAGGTTCTTCGCGTTGCATCGAATTAAACCACATGATCCACCGCTTGTGCGGGTCCCCGTCAATTCCTTTGAGTTTCATCCTTGCGAACGTACTCCCCAGGCGTTACACTTAACGCGTTAGCTACGACACTGATTGCATTAAAAACAACCAACATCTAGTGTAAATCGTTTACTGTGTGGACTACCGGGGTATCTAATCCCGTTTGCTACCCACACCTTCGCAAATGAGCGTCAGTTATTACCCAGAAGGCCGCCTTCGCCGCTGGTATTCCTCTTGATATCTACGCATTCCACCGCTACACCAAGAATTCCGCCTTCCCATATATAACTCTAAACTTACAGTATCAAATGCCATACACTGGTTGAGCCAATGCCTTTAACATCTGACTGGCAAGTTCGCCTGCTTGCTCTTCACGCCTAGTAAATCCGGATAACGCTTGCTCCCCTCGTATTACCGCGGCTGCTGGCACGAAGTTAGCCGGAGCTTATTCAAAAGTTAATGTCTCCCTCTAATATATCTTATACATAAGAGTATTCTTCACTTATAAAAGGATTTTACGCACCGAAGTACTTCATCATCCACGCGGCGTCGCACTATCAGGGTTTCCCCCATTGTAGACTATTCTCGACTGCTGCCTCCCGTAGGAGTCTGGGCCGTATCTCAATCCCAGTGTGGGCGACCACTCGTTAAAGCCGCCTAACTATCATCGCCTTGGTAAGCCTTTACCTTACCAACTAGCTAATAGTACGCAGACCCATCAAAAAGCGATAGCTTATAAATAGAGGCCATCTTTCCCAAGCACTAAAGTATAGTGCTTGATTTATGCGGTATTAATTCTGGTTTCCCAGAGCTATCCCCCACTTTATGGTAGGTTATCTACGCGTTACTCACCCATTCGCCACTGTACTAGACCACCCGAAGGTAATCGTTCTCGTTCGACTTGCATGCCTAATCCACGCCGCCAGCGTTCATCCTGAGCCAGGATCAAACTCTCCATCATAATAAATTGTTTGATTTGATTGACTTTATTAGGTTTACTCTACACTTCTATAAATTTTTCAAGTAACTAAATTCAACGAGAGCGATAATTGATTTTGGCGTTTTCGTGTCAAATATAATTTTCACTATTTTTTAACGCACAAAAAAAACAATGTCTTCAATTTTTGTATTCAATATTTTCTCAACTGAAGACCTGCATTTAGACTCAAAAACTTCGCTCAATTGTGAATCTTATTTAAAACTACCTGTTTTGCCGTCAACACAATTTATTAGCTTTCTTATTTTTATGTGGCAATGAATGGTGGTAATTGTTTATTGGAAAAGAATAAGCAATTAATGATTTGTTTTCGATACTCGTTCCCAAGTTTTACTTGGGAATGCATACGAGACAAAGCATACTGTTAATTAATCAAAATATATACGCTCCCAAGCTGGAGCTTGGGAGCGAGAAAACATTAATGATTTGTTTTATTAAGAATTGGTTTATACTTTTCTATCAAATAAGTTTCCAAAGCCGATGTAAGAGCGTTGTCTTCTTTAGAAAAAGTCAGAACTGCTACTTGGCTATCATCTGTCATTTTCTCCAATTTTTCATCGGTGTTAAAGTGACTCCATAATCTATTTCCAGTATCAACATTACTCTTACCAACATAAACTACTTCGCCATCTGTGGATAGGATATAAACTCCAGGTTTTTTCTCAAATCTTGCCCAATTCGCATCTCTTACACTCGCTTCTGCTCCACCCAAGAGTTCACCTTTCTTAAAAATATTCAACACATAATCAAAATTGTGCTTTTGAGCATAAGACTCTGCGTCCTTCAATGCTTTTCTCAACATGGAATCTCCTCTTTTATAACAATTTCTTACAATTATTCTAAAATCAAACTTAATTTTTAAAGATTACCATTTATCATTTCCAAGCCTTCAGCAACCCAATCTCTTCCACGCAAAACCCAACTTTCTATTTCTTCAAATTTGCTGTTGGAAACTCCCAATAATTTGGCAATATGCAAAGCTCCTTTCTTTTCTTCTTCTGCATATTCTCCATCAACTATTGCTAATCTTATTACTTCTTGAATAGCTACTACTTTTGCCTTAGAACTCTCTAACAATTTGCAAGCCTCTTCTACTGATAAAATAATTGTATCAAAATCCAATTTAACACCATTCTCTTCTGCATATACCTTTAAAAATTCTTTTTCTTTATCCTTTAATTCATTATCAGCTTTCGCAATATCTACAAGCATTATCAACAACGCTTGCTTTTCACTCATTTTTAATTGATCTAAAAACATTTTTTTCCTAAAATTTTACATTTTTCTAATCTATATTATTCTATTTAAACCATTTAGTCGCTTTGTGTAAACCATATGCAGCTGCTCCAACAGCTACTAAAGGTGCACCTCCTACTGCAAAAACCCCTACTCCAACCGCTGTTCCTACAACTTTCTCTACAAAAAATCCAATCGTACTCGCTTTAGCTTCTTTTTCTTTCTTTCTCGCATACCATTTTATCACAAAAATTGAAATTACTACCATTACCACACAAAATAAACCAAACATTAAATACTTCATTTAATTTCCTTAAAACTAAATTTAAAAGTTGTTTTTATTAATCATTTGAAGTAAGATTAATCTTATCTTCAATAAAAGTTTTCCGAGCAATATTCCCAATGGTATTAGTAGAAACACCATCAACTGCTCCACCAACAATGCCACCAATCAGAGGGACAAGTTTGCCTAAATTAACAACACCTTTTGAGCCAGCTTTTGTAATAAACCTAAACCCAATTTTTTGATTTATAGCGGTCAAAGTTTTCCCTGAAATTTTTCCTATTGCACTATTTACAGTTTTGACCCCAGTAACTTTTGCAGCTTCCTTAAAAATGTCAACTCCAGGTGTCCCAACAAGACAACAATAAACAAGAGTTTTAACTCGATCATCTTTTAAATCATATCCTCCCATATGAGCAATAGCCGCTATCATTCTAATTTGAACATACATTACACTTGCAAGATTTGCAGGAATTGCGACAGGCATAGTAATCATGCCTCCCACTCCTGTCAAAAATCCACTTGTACTTGTTTTGGCAATTTGATACCTTATCAGTGAATTAACACATTCAATTTTATTTTCATTTTTCTTTATATAATCTTCCGCCATTTCTACAGCTGTTTCAAATCCTGGGAGACCATTTAAAGCCTTCTCATATGCAAAATCCAAAGCTTTTGTTATTACCCCTACTTCTTTTTTTGCTTCAATTTCTTTATTTTCTTCCATTCTACTAACCTCTCTTATTTAATTTCTTTTACTTCAACTAAAAAAAGGTCTCCCGACTATCTCGGAAGACCTTCTTTGAAATCTCTATGAAACCGTTGACTATCAAGCCACTGACAGCCTCGACTGAACTGAACTGAACTGAACTGAACTGAACTGAACTGAACTGAACTGAACTGAACTGAACTGAACTGAACTGAACTGAACTGAACTGAACTGTTTGTTTGCTTTTCGGGAGTGTGCAAATAACTGGGTCTGAAATAAGACCTAATTATGTTTGACAGAATAAGTTATGAACATTTATTAAAATGCCATGAGTATAATCAAAAAAAACGCTGTCCAAATTGTGATAGCTTAAACACAAAAAAGAAGGGATATATTTTCTCTGAAAGAACAACTAATCGTGGGAAAATTAAAGTCAAAACTCAACGATTTTATTGTAAAGATTGCCAAATAAGTTTTACCAATTTTGGATATAATAAGAGAACTCATTTTGCACCAAAATTCAAAGATAAGGTTGTTACTGACTATATTTCAACCAAAAGTTCTCTTTCTGAAGTTGCTAAAAGACATGGGATTTGTAAAAATAGTATTCTTAATTGGATACCTCAGCGAGCTAATTTATATCAGGATAATGTGTTACACAGCAATATAGATGAGACAACAATTTATATTGATGGCAAGGAAATTAAGATAAACGGTAAGCGAAAAGTTGTCTTAGTCGCCAGTAGCAAACTACTTGATAAACCAATATATTACAAGATTTATGATAGAGAACATAGTAGTTCATCTGAAGACTTTTTGAATAGACTAAAAAAAATGTATGACAACAAAATAATTGGGATTGTGTCAGATTTTGGGCGAGGGAAGTGCTTTGTTAAGCCAGTTAACCAACTTTTTGAAGATGTTCCACATCAAATTTGCTTGGTTCATTATTTAAGAAGCGTTAATATCAATGTTCCTAAAACAAAAAAGAGTAAGTTTTTTAGACGAAATATTTTCTTTAAGAACTTGATTAAGAGCATTTTAAATGCTGAAACTTTACAAGAAGCTGAAAATAATTTAAGTTCGCTTAATCACTATGAAAAATTTTTTCGCCTAAAAATTCATAAGCGTTTTATTAAATCAATTAATCGAAACTTTGGTTTATTAACTGCTCATTTTCATTACGATTTTTTGGATAAAACAACAAATAAAATTGAAAATATTAATCGACAATTGAATAGGAAATTAAAAAATTTAGACGGATTTAAATCTGAAAAAAATATGAATCATTTTTTGAAAATTTGGTTCAATAATTATTCAAAAGGAGTGGAAATTAGACCCAATTAAATGCACGCTCCCTGCTTTTCTATTTTCATAGTGCTACAAAAGTAATTTTATAGAATGATGTCAAAACAATTTTACTTTTTACAACTCCACCTTGTTAATAGTCACATTTCATTTTGCAGAACGAGCAAAGTGACTACTCAACTTGTCAAAATTAATGTGAAAGTGACCAGTGCGATAGTCAGTTGATGGTTGATGTTTGAGGTTCTCGTATGCATTCCCCTGACCACATAAATGTAGTCTCAAAGATTAGCGGTATTTATGTGGTCAGAGGAACGAGTGGGGCGGTGGTGCAGGAATGAAGACGGTGGTGTGTCTTCTTGCTCTTCTATTCCTCATACTCACGGAAGTGGGTATCCATTCTTGACTCGTTTCTTAAAAAAAAGCACCTGCTGTGTCCCCTATCCCCTCTGGATTCCCGCCTACGCGGGAATGAGATGTGAAGATGGGAATGAGAGAGGTGGTTTGGGTGCAGAGAGAGGTGGGGCAAAAAAACACTGGCGAGTTCCCAACTCGACAGTGCTCCGTATTTATTCATTATTCATTCTTATCTTTTATTTACATTTACCCTTCTCCCTGCTCCTCTAATCTCCCAAATTATCCATTATCAATTATCACTTATTAATTGCTAAAAGCTCTTCCCCTTAATCCTATTATTCTCATCAAGAAGAATCACTTGTGGTTTATGCTCGGCTGCTAACTCCCTCTCAACTTGGCAATAGGAGAGAATAATCACTTTGTCGCCTCTCTGCACCATCCTCGCGGCAGCACCATTGAGGCAAATCTGACCCTCGCCTCCTTTGATAACATAAGTGGAGAACCTCGCACCATTGTCGATGTCCAAGATGTCCACCTTCTCGTTGATGAAAAAACCGGCAGCCTCTATCAATTTGGGGTCGATAGAGATAGACCCTTCGTAGTGCAAATCAGCGTCCGTCACTGTCGCTCTATGTAATTTTGCTCTTAACATTTCCACTAACATTTGTTTAACTCCTCCAATTTTATCAAACCTTCCAAAACCAAATCTTTATTAATTTCGTCGAAAACACCAGATTTTTCGTATAAACCAGAAATCCCTCCAGTGCCTAAGACGAAGACCTTCTTTCCTCCAAAGCAACTATCGGTTATCTGCCTGCAAATCTCCTTGATAGCTCCAAGATTGCCGAAATACAGCCCCGACTGAATGCTCTGCACGGTGCTTTTCCCGCAGACTTCCCTCGGCTTAATTATCTCCACCATCGGCAACTTGGCTGTCCGTTGCACGAGAGACTCCATACCGATAGCTATGCCGGGGATAATCGCTCCGCCGAGATACTCCTTGCTCTTGGTAACGATGTCAAAAGTCGTAGCTGTGCCCATATCCACCACGATAACATCGCGATTGGGATGAAGCTCAGCAGCCGCAATGGCGTTGGCTATCCTATCGGCACCCACTTCGGACTGGTTGATATATTTTATCTGCAATCCCGTCTTCACCCCCGGCTCCAGTGCCAAGGGCGTGATGCCAAAATAGTGCATACAGCTATTTTTTATAGAATGGTTGAACTCCGGCACAACACTGCAAAAGTTTATGCTCTTGATATCTTCCGGCTCAAATCCGTTCTCCTTGATGACCGACTTCAAGAAAATCCCCATCTCATCGGAAGATATGCCCTTGTTCATGCTCTTGCGAAAGCGAACCACTATCGACTTGCCTTGGTACAATCCCCCGTAGAGCTGGGAGTTGCCAAAATCAAGACACAATTTCATCTATCTAATTCTCCTTTAATAAGTTCGTCCAATTTGTCCGCCAAATCCACCTTGGAGGAAGTCTGAGCCAACTGCTGTCCACTGCTGGAGTAAATCTCCGCAATATGAAACGAGGCTGTCACTTCTTGCAAATCGTTATGCACCACAAAGTCGATGCCGCCTGCTTGCAAAATCTTGGCGATTTTGGACTTCACTTCTTCATCAGAAGCAGAGTTGGTCAGCTTGAAGCCAACAACAAGCGGAGTTTTCCCCTTGAGAGCATAACTCTTCAGCTTCGGCAAAATCTTAAAATTCTTCTTCATATGCAGTTTGATGCTCTCTCCCGAATCCATCTTGCCCTCGGAACTCGGGGACAGAAACCTGCCGTCTTCCGTCTCAATCTTTTCCAGTGAAAAGTCGCTGACAGCTGCCAAATGGATAACCGCATCAAACGGCTCGCTCCCCAATAAATCCCGCAACTGCGAGTCCAAATCCTCAAACGAACAAAACCGCATCGTCCGCAAATCGCCCGCAGGCAATTTGGCATCAACACCGTGCAGATAAACGACCTCACAGCCAAGAACGGACAATCGCTCGGCAATCTTGCTTCCAGTGCTTCCCGTAGAGAAATTCGTGATGTAGCGGACACCGTCTATCGGCTCGCGAGTGCCACCCGATGTTATCAGCACTTTCACAGCTTTGCCCTGATGATGCCCAAAATGTCTATCGGCTCAGGAGCTCGTCCCTTGCCCTCGGTGCCACACGCCAGATGTCCCGACTGTGGAGCGATAATCTCGGCTCCCCATTCTTGCAAAATCTCCATATTCTCCACCACCGCAGGATGTGCCAACATATTAGTGTTCATCGCTGGGAACACGAGATAAGGCTTGCGAAAATTGTTTGCCACAAAGCACGCCGTGAGCAAGTCCTCGGCAAAGCCCATCCGAAGTCGAGCCAATGCGGAAGCCGATGCAGGATAAACCACCACTACTTCTGCCCATTCCACGAGATTGATGTGCAAAATCTTCTCCGACTGCGAGAACATATCCGTGTAAACAGGATGACCGCTGAGAGCCTCCAACGCCGCAGGAGCGATGAATTTCAGAGCGTTATCCGTAGCCACCACCTTTACATTGCATCCGTCTTTTCGCAAGAGCGAGACCAATTCCACCGATTTGTAAGCGGCGATAGAGCCACTGACACAGACCAAAATATTAGCGTTTGACATTGTCTATTAACCTCACATCGCCCAAGAAAGCGGCGACAAAAATCCTGCCGTCTTTTTCTTTCAGGTAATCCACCTTAAAACCTTTGCTCTCCAGAGCGTTCTTCATCTCATCTACGGACAACCCCGAGCTTATCGTCTCGTGCAAAAACGGGGCAATCGCTTTGTTTTCCTCGGCAATCAATTTGTTGCGAGAGCTGAGAGCCAAACCACTGTCCTCCCGCACGATAGGGCAACCCTCTATCACAGTATCCATAAAAAACGCCTCTGCCATACCACGAATGAGCTGAAGCTGTTGCCAGTCCTTCTCGCCAAAATACGCCTTGGTCGCCTTGGTAATGTTGAGCAACTTCATCACGACAGTCAGCACGCCAACAAAATGCCCCTCACGAGTAGCACCGCACAAATCCAAAGAGTCCCGATGCTCGCTCACTCTATACCGAAATCCGTCGTTGTAAAGTTCGTCGTAAGTCGGCTCCAGCACATAGTCCACGCCGGCATCCGAGAGCATCTGTCTATCTCTATGCAAATCAATAGGATAGCAGTCCAAGTCGCTCTGGTTGTTAAATTGCGTAGGGTTGACAAAAATCGAAACAGCCGTGATTTTATTCTCCGCAACAGACCTCCGAACAAGGCTCATATGCCCCTGATGCAAGAACCCCATAGTCGGCACAAACCCGACACTCATCTCCTGCAAGTCGTCAAAAATCTCTCTCCATTCCGCAATCGATTTGACAATCTTCATCAAAACTCCTCATCGGCAGAGGGAAATTTTTTCGCCTTTACATCTGCATCATAACTGTCCAAAGCCTCTTTTATCAGCGAGATACCTTCCATATATTTGCGGACAAACTTCGGCTTGAAGTCGGAATTTAGCCCCAGTAAATCCTGCAACACCAACACCTGACCATCGCAATCGCAACCGGCACCAATGCCGATAGTGGGGATAGCCAACTCCTGACTAATCCTCTTGCCGACAGCACTGGGAACGCACTCCAGCACTACGGAAAAACAGCCGAGCTTTTGCAACGCGAGAGCCTCCCCCAGCAAAATATCCTCTTTGCTCTGAGTCTTGCCTTGCACTTTGTAGCCGCCCAACCCATTGACGGACTGCGGTATCAAGCCCAAGTGACCCATCACAGGCACACCGGAGCCAACTATATGCTCGATAATCTCTTCGCTACCCTTCACGCCCTCCAACTTCACGGCGTTCGCACCAGCCTGCATCAAACTCTGCACAGCGTCCATCGCCTCGGACAGACCCTTGCGATAGCTCAGAAAAGGCAAATCGCCCACCACAAAAGCACTCGGGGCTCCACGGCGGACAGCCGCCACATGCATACTCATCATCTCGACAGTAGCTGGTATGGTAGAGCCAAACCCGTGCATCGTCATCGCCAGAGAGTCTCCGACCAAGATGCAGTCCACTCCCGACGACTCCACGATAGCGGAACTCCAACTGTCATAAGCAGTTACCATAGATATGGGTATTTGCTTCTTTTTCATCTTAGCGAAATCAAGAACATTCACCATTCCTCCTTATATCAGCGTTTCCCGAAAAGCCTGATAAACCTTTTGATAGGCATCTCCGTTCAACGACTCCAAATTTTTTTTCATCGTAATCTCGTCCCTACGAGCCAAAGGACCCGTGAGACAATTTTTCCAGTTCTCATCAAGATTTTGGAAAATCCTCTGCATATACGGTCGCAGCAACTCCGCTTTCAAACCCAATTTCCCCTCAAAATCGGAGAACGCTTTTTGCCACAACATCACCGTGAAATTGCCCGACAGCACACACAGTGCGTGGTATAGAGGCTTGTCAGCGGGATTGATAGCGAATGACTGATTGGACAAATCGGGGAAAATCTCCGCAAAAGTCGGCTTGCCCCTTTCGCTAATGAACGGAATCGCCCGATACTCCTCCAGCGAATACACCTCTCGAGAAAACGACATCAAAGGATGGTATGACGGGACGCCGTCTATGACCAGACTGCCCGAAAAGTGAATCAGGCTGAACTTATGAAGATTGGGATTGTTTTTTACGAAAGATGATATAGCTCCGTCACTGATGAGGAGCAACACGGCTCGACAATAGCGGAATGTAGCGGAAGGGTCGGCATCTCCGTCGGCTCTGCGAGACCACCTGACGAAAGGGAGTCCGCTCAAACGCAAATAGTGGCAAAAGTGGTTTGCCATTCTGCCGTCACCGACGACACCGTATAAGAATTTCTTGCTCATTTTCTTCAGGTACCTGCCTCAAAACTCCAGATCAAGTCCTTTTTTCGATTTGATTTTTTTGTAAAACTTATTGGTATGAGGTTTCCGTTGGGAGACTCTCATCCACGCTTTTGTGTTCTGTAACAAGGTTGGGGGTTTGCTGTCAAGGATTTTGTTATGATAGCACTCGTTTCTTAGAGGAAGCGAGTGCGGGTGTCCCCGTCCACTCCCATCTGGATTCCCGCGTTCGCGGGAATGAGGTGGGAAGGTGCGGGAATGAGGAGGGTGCGGGAATGAGGGTGGAAGTGGGGAATGAGGGCGGGAGGGACAAAAAACACTGGCGAGTTACCAACTCGCCAGTGCTCCGCAATTATTCATTTTTCATTTTTATTTTTTATTTATTCCTCTCGCCTGCTCTCTCCGAAAATTATCCCTTATCAATTATCAATTGTTTTCACCGGCTTATTATACACTCCCGACTCAGCCATCTCATCCACAAATTTATCCAAGCCGGCATCTCTAATCCTATCAATACAACCCTTCCTATCAGACTTGAAGAGCAACGCAAACGCCTTGGAAATCCAATTGTTGAACTTCTTGCAATCGTTCACATCGGAGTAGTTTTTACAGTCGGCACAAGTAGCATAATTGTTTTCTATACAACAAGTTCGGAGCTTACACCAAGTAGCTTTCACATAATCGTGGCAACCAACACATTTCCCTTTTAGATAGCGTCGGCAAGTCCCGCAATACAAACCGCAATAAGCAACCAGTTTTTTATCTTTTTCAATCGATTTCATCTTCATCACTCCTAAAAATTAAAGTTCTTCGTCTAATTCCAATTTATTTTGACCAATAGCCAAACTATTTTTGTCAGAAATTATACTTCTCCCCAACTCTCTTTCGGTGCTTTTGCGGGCATCTCCCGCAACTTTCCCACCTCTCATTGCTACTTTTTTATTTTCCGAGAATGTCTCAGGTTTCTCTTCTTGGGAAATCTCAGTAGTCACTCTCTCGCCCAACATCGTGAAAATTAATTCCAAATCGTCCATATTATCGCGAAGATTTATCTTCGATTTCGCTGGCAAATTCTTGAGTTCTTTATATTGACTCGGTGTCAGTCCAAAAGTGGCTTTTGAGATTTCCGCTGTCAAAATAGCATAATCTCTTTCTTCTGTTATCCCTCGGGCTTTCCACTCATCAGTCAGATTTTGGCGAATAGCAATCCCTCTAAGCCGTTTATCTATCCAATCTTGCGGATAGCCTTTTTGCTCATACAAGAATTTCATTCTCTCTTGGGCAAGCTCTGGATTCTCTATTTCGTCCAAACGCTCTTTGCCCACTTGTGCCAACCACTGTTTAAAAGGCTCTGCCTTTTTTGAAGGAATCGATTGAATTAGGCGGAAAATGTCTTTGGAATTACCTGCTAATGTTTTACGAATTTTCCCTGACACTGCTTGCATTTTTATCTGGGGACAATTTGTCCCTAGGTAACTTTTCAACTCTTCATCCCGCTTTCGGATTTTTTTCAAATAGTCGGTAGGATTTTCGCTCTCCGTCAGCACCGCCACAATATCAACTAGAGAATAATACCACTCACCATTATACCAAGCACGGCGAATCTCTCTATCCTGAAATATAACAAGCTTGCTCTTTTCCACATTTTCTGTTATATTTTCCATCACTGTCTCCTATACTAATTTCCTATCTAACTTCTCTTTCAAAAACTTGCCCGTAAAACTCTCTTTGCAATTCATCACTTCTTCCACAATGCCCGCTACTACCAGCTCTCCTCCACCATCTCCACCATCGGGACCAAGGTCGATAATGTAATCGCTCGCCGCTATCACATCCAGATTATGCTCAATGACGATAATCGTGTTGCCCATATCCACCAAGCGGGACAACACCTGCAACAGTTTATTGATGTCCTCGAAGTGCAGTCCTGTAGTCGGCTCGTCCAAGAGATAGAGAGTCTTCCCCGTAGAGATTTTGGACAGCTCTTTCGCCAACTTAATCCGCTGAGCCTCGCCACCGGAGAGAGTTGTGGAAGACTGCCCGAGCTTGATATAGTCCAAACCCACATCTATCAAGGTCTGCAATTTCGTGCGAATTGAGGGAATATTGGCAAACAGTTCCAACGCTTTGGAAATCTCCAAATCCAAGACATCGGCGATATTGTAGTCTTTGTATTTCACAGTCAGAGTCTGCTCGTTATAGCGTTTACCGTGGCACACACTGCAAGGGACAAAGACATCGGGCAAAAAGTGCATCTCGATTTGGTTCACACCGTTGCCACCACACGCCTCACAGCGACCACCTTTCACATTGAAGGAGAATCTGCCGGCGTTAAATCCGTGCAATTTGGCAGTAGGCAACGAAGCAAAAAGAGTGCGAATCTCGTCGAAAACCTTGATGTAAGTTGCCGGATTGGAGCGAGGAGTCCGCCCGATAGGCGACTGGTCTATGCTAATCACCTTATCGAAATAGTTCTCGCCCTTTATACTCTTAAACTTGCCTATCGGATACTTGCTCCGATTTATCTTGTTCGCCATATACGGATAGACTATCTGATTGACCAGAGAGGATTTACCACCGCCTGAGACACCAGTCACACAGGTAAACAAGCCCACGGGAAAATCGACATCGATACTCTTCAGATTGTTTTGCTCCGCTCCGATAATTTTCAGCACTCTCTTGTCTTTTTTGCGTTTGCGAGCAGGAACTTCAATTACTTTGACACCGCTCAGATATTGCCCCGTGAGAGAAGCGGGATTTCTCATTATCTCTTCGATGTTGCCCTGTGCCACCACCTCTCCACCGTTGCAACCAGCCATTGGTCCAAAATCGACGATTTGGTCGGAACTCTCCATCATCTCTTGGTCATGCTCCACCACAAGCACGGAGTTCCCGAGATTTTTCAGCTTTTGCAACATCCTTATCAGAGACCTATTGTCCCGCTGATGCAGACCGATAGACGGCTCATCCAAGATATACATCACTCCGACCAAACCGCTACCAATCTGACTTGCCAGACGAATCCGCTGAGCCTCGCCACCAGAGAGTGTGGGAGCGGAGCGATTGAGATTGAGATAGTGCAAACCGACCTCTCGCAAAAAAGTCAGTCGCTCCTTTATCTCTTTCAAAATCTCTTTGCCGATTTGGGCATCGTTGCCGGTCAACCGCAAATCCTCAAAATAATCCAACGCTTTGGCAACTGACATCTGCACGATTTCGTCAATGTTTCGCCCATCTATTAGCACAGCCAAACTCTTGGGATTGAGCTTTTTCCCGTGGCAATGCGGACAAACTTCCTCGCCCATAAAGCTGAGATAGTATTTCCGCATATACGATGAACTCGTGTTTTTCAGCCTTCTCTTCAGCGTAGTTATCACACCTTCAAATCCACTGTCAAAATTGTATTCGCCCCGTTTGGAGTTCCACACGACATTGACATTGGTATCATGTCCGTATAAAATCGCCTGTTTGACATCCTCCGACAGCTCTTTCCACGGAGTTTTGAGACTAAATCCCAACTCTTGAGCCAAGCCATTTACCACCTGATAATCAAGATTGTGCGTCTTATCTTTCAGCTCCTTCCAGGGCTTCACAGCTCCATCCCACAGCGACAGATTTTCGTCAGGGACGATTTTCTTCGAGTCAAAATCGTAAAGTATGCCAAGTCCGTTGCAATGCTCACACATACCTATCGGACTATTAAAAGAGAAAGACTGTGGCGACAGCTCCTCAAACCCAATTCCGCACTCCGCACAAGAATTTTTCTCGGAAAGCACTTCGCTCTCCTGCAAATCGGGGTAATCGACCTTGATAAATCCGCCACTCATCCGCAAAGCTGTCTCTATGGAGTCCGCCAAACGAGAGCGAATTTCCGCTTTTAGCACGAGCCTATCTACCACCACATCAATCGTATGCTTGCTCTTTTTGTCCAAAACAATCTCTTCCGACAAATCACGAGTTGTCCCGTTAATCATAATCCGCGAAAATCCCTCGTTGCGAGCCTCTTCTATCTCTTTGGTGTGAGTTCCTTTGCGATTTTTGACCAACGGTGCCAATATCTGAAACTTAGTCCCTTCTTCTCTCTCATAGATGTGAGCTATCATCTGGTCAACCGACTGGCTGCCCACAGGATTCCCGCAAATATGGCAATGTTGTTTGCCTATCCGAGCGAACAACAGTCGCAGATAGTCGTAAATCTCCGTGATAGTTCCCACGGTCGAACGGGGATTTTTGGAAGCGGTCTTCTGCTCTATGGAGATGGCAGGCGACAAGCCCTCGATGTAGTCAACATTCGGCTTCTCCATTTGCCCCAAGAACTGCCGTGCATAGCTGGACAAGCTCTCCATGTAGCGTCTCTGTCCCTCCGCAAAAAGCGTGTCGAAAGCCAAAGAGGATTTGCCCGAACCGGACACACCCGTGAACACCACCAAAGCATTTCTCGGTATAGTCAAATCGACATTTTTCAGATTATGCTCGCTGGCACCCTTGATTACAATCTCATTTTTCATAAAATCTTTCCCAACCTCTCAAAATCAATCCTAATTTAAAACAATCTATCTCTTAATCCGCTTAACAAACTCTTGTATCAGATGTGCAGTAATACCCCAAATCTTCTCGTGTTGATATTCGTAGTGATAAATCCCATGCGAAATCCGCGACCAAGGAGCAGAATATCTCTTAGGAAATCCAAGCTCCCGAGCAGGCAACAAAATTTTTTCTTTTCCTTCTTCATCTATGTAACTCGGCTGTATTTCCACCTTCACCTTATACAATTTCGGCTCATTATTGATGAAAAAGTCCAAAGGAACGGAAAAAACTTCGGCAACCTCTTCGCAATTAAATTTCAATTTTTTTACATCGCAATTTCGCAAAATCCCCACAAATCCCTCTATCGCTACACCCAAAGGGGAAATCAAAGTTCCCAATCTCCCCAAAATCTCCAAATCTTCTTCATCAACTCCCAATTCCTCTACAGTTTCTCTGATAGCAGTATCTCTGTAGCTCTCATCAACGCCTCTTTCAAACTCTCCACCCGGAAAGCTAACCTCTCCGCCCTGCGGAATACTCTTGGCTCTCTTCTCAAAGACAAAATGAAGATTGCCCTCGACCTCAGTCAGCAAGAGCAAAACAGCAAAATTCGTGTAATTTTCCTTCCGTCCTATTATGTCAACTTCTAGGGAAAGCGAAGTTTTTATAAAATCCAAATCCAACAAAATTTACCAACCTATCCTAAATATAAATCGAAAATTTCTTTTCCAATTTCCCGAAGATGTTCACTATCACAGAGGTAAAAATTAGATACAAAGCTGCTGCCAACAAGAAGGGCAAAATATTGAAATCTCGCGAAAAAATCTCTTTGGCGGAGCGGAGCAAATCGCCCATTCCGATTATCGCTACCAAAGCGGTGTCCTTCACCAAAGTGATAGCTTCGTTGCAGGTGGCAGGCAACACTCGTCTAACAGTTTGCGGCAAGATTACCCTGTTCATCATCTGCCAATAGTTCATCCCCAAAGCCTTGGATACCTCGTATTGTCCCTTGTCTATCGACTGGATGCCACCACGATATATCTCCGTAAAATACGCCGCATAATTGAACACGAATGTGATGACGGCAGCTGTAAAAGGTGTGAGGCTAATCCCGAAAATCGATAATCCGAAATAGACGAAAAACAGTTGCAAGAGCAAGGGCGTGCCTCTGACTACCCAAGTGTAAAATCCCACAATCCTCGCTATCACCGGTCCGAGCGACAGTTTGCTCAGAGCAAACAAAATCCCCAACGGAATGGACAGCACTATCGTAACACCATATAAACTCAGCGTGATACCACACCCTTTTAGCAAATACACCAAAGTATCCAACAAATATTCCACAACTAACTCCTTACAGTAAACAAAACCGCCTATTCACTTCCGCAAAATCCAGAAATAAAATAGACGGTCGTAAATATATAAAAAATCTTACTTCAAAAGGACAGACTCTCCAAACCATTTTTTGGAAATGCCATCAGCAGTCCCGTCGTTCTTGAGTTCGTCAATAGCTTCGCTAAGTTTCTTCACAAACTCCTCGTCACTCTTACGCATACCCACACCATACTCTTCGTGACCGAGATTTTCTTCCAACACATTGTAAATCCCCAACTTCTTAGCTATATAATATCTGCCCACAATCTCGTCAACCACCACAGCGTCTATTCTGCCAGCTTCCAAATCCAACAAAGCCTCAGTGTTGTTAGAGTATTTTCTGATATCTTTCAAACTCTTGCACACAGCTTCGTTGCCTTCCAAAGCAGTTTGACTGGAAGAACCCATTTGCAAACCAACAACCTTACCTTGCAAATCGCCAAGAGATTTCACCTCGGAATCTTTTTGCACCACGACAATTTGTCTATTTGCCATATACGCAGGCGAAAAAGCTATCTTTTCCTTTCTCTCATCGGTAATGGTCAAACCGTTCCAGATAACATCGATGTCGCCCTTGTTGAGTGACATCACTATGCCGTCCCAGTCAACAGGCTTAAATTCAGCTTTCAGACCAAGTTTAGCCGCAGCCGCATTAGCCAAATCAATATCAAATCCCACAATTTCGCCGTTTTCACCTCTAAAACCCATAGGCGGGAAATTGTCATCAAGACCAACTACAAATACACCTTTTTTCTTAATCTTGCCCCAAGAATCGCTACTTTCTTTGCAACCGAGAGCAAAGAGCAATCCCAGAGCCAAGAAAAACAATAAAACTTTTTTCATACTAATTTTCTCCTTTTTGTTGTAGTTACACACCATGTCGCAAGAAAAATACCCATTGAAAAAAGGTCAATCATAAGATTTTTTTTGTGTGCTACATTTACTGTTTCTATATCTGCCAATAATCCTCAACAACTTTCAGAAAGTAACTCTTTATAATATTGCCAAATTAAAACAACAAAGCATTTGACAACTTCTTCCTGTAGGATACTTATTTGTTCAATATCAAATCTAAGGAGGAAAAGAAAGTGATTAATGTGAGAAAATTGACGGTTTTGTTTTTGTTTGTCTGCTCTATGAGTGGACTTTTGGCAAAAACCTACCAAATGAAGTTCGCTTTCCAATTTAAAAACGACATTTACGAAGCAAACGAGGCAACTTTTGCAAATGTTTTCAAGTCTTATGTAGAGTCTATGTCCAACGGGAGAATCAAAGTTAAACTTTTCCCTGGTGGTGTGCTCGGTAAAGAGAGAGAAAATTTCGTAAATGTACAGAACAATGTTATCCAAGGAACATTGTCATCAGTAGGAGGAATTGCCCAATTCTATCCACCTATCGCTGTAGTTGACATCCCATTCGCATTTGCTAATAACGCTGTTGCTTGGGAAGTTTACGATGGTTGGTTCGGCGACAAAATCCGTGCAGACATTTATGCCAAAACTGGCGTTCGCTGTCTGGCTACAACAGAAACTGGAGGATTTTTCGCTTTTACCAACAGTAAAAGAGCTGTTCATTCTCCAAAGGATATGAAAGGTCTTAAATTCCGCACAATGGAAAACTCCGGACACATAAAAATGATATCACTTCTTGGAGCCTCCGCCGTTCCTATCGCTTGGCTGGAGCTTTACACATCTCTGCAAACCGGCGTGATTGACGGTCAAATGAACCCTCTGCCTACAATGCTCAACGCTAAATTGGAAGAGGTGCAAAAATACATTACACTTACCAATCACCTCTATGGGACAGACTGGTTCATGGTAAATGATGATTGGTATAACTCTCTGCCTGATGACCTTAAAAAAATCGTAAATGACGGTGCAGTTATAGCTAATGTTGCCGATCGTGGTGCACAAAGAATTTTGGACGCCTTGGCTACGGAAGGACTCACTAAGAAAGGACTAAAAATTTACAAACCAACCGCAGAAGAGGTCAAAGAGTTCAAAGATATGGTGCAAGACGATTATATCGAATGGTTGAAAAAAGAAAATCCCGAAAACAACAAATGGATTGATGATTTGCAAAAAGCTATCAAGGAAGCCGAAAAATAATAGAGCTTTTTTGAAAATTTAAAAATCATAGGGCAAGTTTTATGTAGCATCTGCTTTTTATAATCTTGCCCTTTTTTTGTTAACCAAGATTAGTCTCAAATATTTTATTTTAAGGAACTTAAAAAAGTGAATTTAACTATATTCAAGAAACTAAGCGATGTGATAGATAAAATAGTAGGATACATTTGCATCTGTTTTGCTATTGGCATGACTATTAGCACTCTCTGCGGTGTATTTCTGCGTTACATCACATCCAACCCTCTCAGTTGGACGGAAGAATTTGCCCGTTATGCAATGATTTGGATGGGATTGCTTGCCATCAGTATGGGTGTAAAACGCTACTCTCATCTCGGAGTAAGTTTTTTCTACAATCTACTACATCCTACTGTTCGCAAAACCTTGACAATAATAATTAACATTTTAATTATTTTCTTTTTCGTTATTATGCTCATCTACGGTTGGGACATGACAAAAAACGGTCACAGCCAAATATCTCCGGCTCTAAAAATGCATATGAGCTATATTTTGGTTGTTGTTCCTATTGCCTCGGCTATCAGCATCTACCATTCGCTTATTTTGCTCTGGGAATCTTTCCGAGTTTCAGGCAAAAGCGTCAATTCTCAATCTTAAGGAGGACAAAGTGCCATTATTTTTAGCAATTTCGTTTGCAATCCTACTGATAATCAGCGTTCCCATCGGTTTTACATTGGGGCTAACTTCCGTTTTTGCCATTTTCAAATCTCAAATGTATGTCCTGCTCAACATAGTTCCACAGAGATTTTTTGCCGGTGTAGATATGTTTCCGATTATGGCTATGCCGTTCTTTATGATTGCCGGCGACTTGATGAACCGTTGCAAAATTACAGATAGCCTTATCGAGTTTTCCAACACTCTTGTGGGACACATCAGAGGTGGCTTGGCTCATTCAAATATCGTTGCCAGCATCTTCTTTGCCGGAATAACAGGAGCGGCTGTAGCAGATTCCGCAGCTCTCGGTTCTGTTTTAATACCCGCTATGAAAAAAGACGGATACGATGAAGATTTTTCCGCAGCTATCACCGCTGCTTCTTCCATTATCGGTCCTATTATTCCTCCAAGTACTATCATGGTAATATACGGCTCTATCATGGGAGTCTCTATCGCCGGATTATTTGCTGCCGGTGTGCTGCCCGGAGTCTTGGTAGGTATACTCTTGATGATTATGACCTACTTTATCGCCAAAAAAAGAAATTATCCCAAATTTTCCCAAAGCACTACTTGGGCTTATAAATTTAAAATTTTCAAAAAAAGTATTCTTGCTTTAATCCTCCCCGTTATCATTCTTGGAGGGATTTTATCGGGATATTTCACACCAACCGAAGCCGCAGCAGTTTCTGTATTTTATGCTTTCTTCATCGGATTTTTTGTTACCAAAACTTTAAAACTCAAAGATTTACCCGAGATTTTCCTGAATTGTGCAAAAAATACAGGAATAATATTTTTGCTAATGTCTACCGCATCAATTCTCAGTTTCTTTATGGCAAGCGAAAGTATCCCAGAAATGATCGCCGAAATTATGCTTGGCATCTCTACCAACAAATATGTTATCCTCTTTCTAATCTGCATATTGCTGTTGGTTATCGGTATGTTCATGGACATTACAGCTGCCTTGCTAATCCTTGCTCCGATTTTGGCACCTCTGGCAATAGAATTGGGTATTCACCCTCTTCACTTTGCCATAGTGATGGTAGTCGGATTAAACATCGGACTAATGACTCCTCCTCTCGGAGCTTGCTTATTTGTAGTTTGCGGGATTACCGGACTACCACTGGAAAAAGTGGCAAAAGAGATTTTACCGTTCATTGTCGCTGAAGTCATAGCCCTTTTCATTGTCGCCTTTTGGCCTCCACTGTCCATGGCTGTTCCAAAAATGTTCGGACTTTTTTAACAAATCAAACAAAATAAAAATGCACTTGAGATTTTGTTCTCGAAGTGCATTTTTTTATGTCTAATAAATTTTACTCTCTACTGTAAGGGTTACCCACGGAAGCAGGGAACTCTATATTCTTCTTGTAAATAATCATCAAAATTATCACCGACAAAAACGGCAACATCAAGAAAAATTGATACGGGATGCTATAAGAAATCATCTGCAATTGGAACGCAATCAACTCTATCAAAGCGAAAATAAACCCACCCAAAATGGCTCTATGCGGTTTCCAACTGGCGAAGATAGCTATACCAACAGCCATAAATCCTCTTCCCGCAGCGATATCCGGCGAATAAGTTTTGGTAATAGCGATAGTGAGATACGCCCCTGAAACGCCTATCAAAGCCGAACCGATAATCGTCGCCAAGTATCTTCTCCGAGAAACATTAATCCCCACAACATCAGCAGCTTTGGGATTTTCCCCGATAGCCCTCGTCTCCAAGCCCATTTTCGTCTTATAAAAAAACCACCACGACAACGCAGTAACTGCATACATAAAATAGACTATCACATCTTGGTTCAAAATTCCGGAAATTATCGGTATCTTGGACAGAAACGGAATGCAAATAGCAGGCGTGTCGGGAGCCATAGGAGCAGACAAACGCACACCAATTATCAATTTGTAGAGCAGGTCGGACAATCCCGAGCCGAATATTACCAAGCAAATTCCCAGAATAAATTGGTTCACCTTGAACTTCTCGTGGATGAAAGCCAAAATCAAGCCGAAGATGCCGCCCATAAGAGCTCCTGCAAGAAATCCCAAAAGAGCGTTGCCACTAAAAAAAGAGACCAGAAATCCAGCGGAAGCGGCAGCCAGCATTATTCCCTCTCCTGCAACATTGAAAATTCCAGCACGCCCAGAAATGAGAATCCCCACACTTGCCAGCGTATAAACCGTAGTATAAACGATTACCGTATGGAGAAAAGTCGTAATAAATTCCATCAAATACCTCCTTTACCAAATCTCTTTCTGATGATGACTACAAACATAACTATTATCGCCTGAGACAAAAAAACTACCTCGACCGGAATCTGCATAGTCCGCTGAAGCGAATCGGCTCCCACGAGGAGAACAGACATAAAGAAAGCTGCTATCGGAGCAGCCAATGGATTGCCCGCAACCACAAGGCTGGTCAAAATTCCGAAAATCCCGTATTGAGCACCACTGGTCTTAGCAAATCCCTCGATAAGACGACCGTGAATATTGAGAACCTCCAAACATCCTCCCAAACCTGCCAAAGCACCTCCGATAAAGAACGCCAACATAATTGTTTTGCTGAAGTCTATCCCGTAAGTTTTGGAAGCCTTTAGGTTGTAACCCACAGCGGTAATCTCAAATCCGAGCTTAGTTTTTTTCATCATCAGATAAACCAAAACTATCACTATCAGTGACAAGAATATCGACACGGGAACTCCGCCCATAAAACCCAAAGTGGCTGAACTCGGCAAATAGCGAGTAATGGGATGACCTTCCAGAGGGTCTTTGTAAAGAGAGGAAGTGGCAATAAAATTCACGAACTGGTAAGCAACAAAATTCAACATAATGGTAGAAATAATTGGGTTCACATCGTATTTGGCTTTGGCAAATCCAGCCAAGAGAGCAAAGCAACCTCCGGCAAGCATACCGACAACCAAAAGTAGTGGCACCATTACTACAGGAGGCAAACCGAGTGAAGCCAAACTTAACCCCACTGCAGCTGTCACACAGCCTCCCATCAGCATTTGTCCCCAACCACCAATGTTAAAAAATTTAATCATAAACGGAATAGTGAAAGCGTAAGTGGCGAAAAGAAGAGGTATCGTCTTCTTGATAGTCTCGGAAAAACCGAACGACGATTTGAAAGAGGTAGTTAACAGAGTGGATAGAGCATCCGAAACATCGTAACCCAGACAAGCCACAAAGATAGAGGTCACGCCCAGAGCAAGCACAACGGCAGAGCCGTAAATCAGCAAACCTCTCAATATCTGATTAATCAATTTATTATCTTTCATCAACTCTCCCCTATCATCAAAAGACCAATCTTGTATTTATCAAATTCAGACCGCTTGAAAATCCCTTTTAGTTTACCATCGTGCAAAACGGCAATCCTATCGCAAACTATCATCAGCTCGTCCAAATCCTCATTAACAAACAGCACTCCACTGCCTTGCGACCGCAACTCCACCAGCTTGTTGAAAATAAACTCCACTGTGGAAATATCGAGACCGGAAGTTGGATTGTGCGTTACCAAAAGTTTGAGCGGAGAGACAAAAGCTCGCCCCATAATAGTTTTCTGAATGTTACCGCCAGAGAGCCTGCGAATAGACAAATTCTCATCGGGAGTCGCCACATTGAACTCTTTTATCACTTTTTTGGCAGCAAGAGAGACCTCGTCCCACTTCACAAAAAGATTGTTCTTCAGAAATTTGTCTCGTCTGTGATGACCAAGCAAAACATTTTCCTTCACACTACCCTCATTCAAAATCCCCTCGTGTATCCTGTCCTCAGGCGTATAAAAAACTCCCTTGTCAAAAACATCCAAAATGGAATCGTCACAAATCGACTCGCCATCCACCAGCATTTCGCCCTTGTCAACAATGCTCGGATTGACAACACACTCGGCAATGCTCTTCTCTCCGTTGCCAGAAACGGCAGCCACACCCAATATCTCACCACCATAAATCTTGAACGAAATATCTTCCAAACTGTGATGCTCCGCTGTCCCTGGGACACAAACCCCTTTCAACTCCAAAACAGGCTCGGACGAAACCTTGCTCTCGGGAACAGTAACCTTGGGCAAAGCACTCTCGTTGACCTCAATATCTTGCTCCATAAACATCAGTTTCACCAAACTCTCAACACCCAAATCCTCGCCTTTCACAGTCGATTGTATCTTCCCCTTACGCATCACAGTCACGGCGTTGCAAGCCTCCATCACCTCCTTAATCTTGTGAGTGATAAAAATAACTGTCACACCCTTTTCCACAAAAATTTTCAGCGACTTCAGCAATTGATGAAACTCACTCTCCACGAGGGAAGTCGTCGGCTCATCCAAGATAAGCAGATTTGCTCCACCATACAAAGAGCGAATAATCTCAATCTTTTGTTTCACACCCGCAGAGAGATTTTTCACTTTCTCATCTATGGGGAAAGCAAGCCCGAACTCTTCGGACAGCTCCAAAATCTTTTTCTTTACTTTCGCTTCCGGCAAACTAAAACTTCCGCCTTCAGAACCAAGCATTATGTTTTCCAACGCTGTAAACTCAGGAACAAGTGTCGAAACCTGATGAACCATGCCGATTTTGTTTTTGATGGAGTCCAAAGGAGACGAGATAGTAATAGCCTTTCCCGAGAGGAACACCTTGCCTTTATCCGGATTGTATAACCCATACAAGATATTCATCAGGGTCGATTTGCCAGCACCATTTTCGCCCAGCAAACCGTGAATCTCTCCCTTTTGCACCACAAAATTAACATCGTCCAAAGCTTTAACACTGCCAAAAGTTTTACAAATATTTTCACACCTTAAAAGCTCATTTGACATAAAATTTCTCCAAAATATTTATCCTGCTAAACAATTTCTCCTTCGTTCTTATGCTTAGCAATTAACCTACCATTCTTAAAAACAAGTCGAGAAGAACGCTTCCGCAGAGCCTCAGATTCCTTATTCGCATAGACAATATTAAAATCCGCCAAACAACCGACCTCTATGCCATAACCGTCAAGACGCATCAACTTCGCAGGATTATAAGTGAGCATATCGTAGATAATCTGGGCATGCTCACTGGAGTTGTATTGAGCCTGATAAGCCATCAGCAAACCGTAATCAAGCGGGTCGCCCGTGCCATACAGATGGAAACCATCGCAAATAGTGTCCTGAGCCGTCGCACAATTCACACCGCCATCTATCAGCTCGCGAACTCTAGTAATCCCGCGTGTCCTCGGCTCTTCGTCGATTCCCATTATCGCCAAAACTTGCGGATTGACACACACATTGAATTCAGCCAATTTCAGCAACTCAATCACTTTCAACGCATGAGCCTTATTCTGATAAGCAAGGGAAGTGCAGTGTCCTCCAGCAACTCTACCCTGATAACCAAGTTCGATGCTCCGCATAGCCGTGTATTCGAGAGCCTGAGCAAACGGGTCTTTTGTCTGGTCAATGTGCATATCGATATCGACATTATACTTTTGGGCAATCTCAAAAACCAAATCAACATGCTCTTCGGCTTTTTTGTTCGTCCACTCGGCAGCAGGCATACCACCAGCAATATCGCAACCCATATCCATAGCCTCAAACATTAACTTCTTGGTGCCCTCGTCTCTAAAAATCCCCTCTTGCGGGAAAGCCACCAATTGAACATCGGCAATATCTTTAGTTTCCTCTTTGGCAAGAATGCAGCCCTCAAGTGCTCGCAACGAACAAATAGTATCGATGTCCACATTCCCACGAATCTTGGTAACACCGTATTTCACAGACGCTTTTATCGCTCTAACTGCCCGCTCCTTCACCTCTTGCGGAGTGTATTCTCTTTTGGATTTATGCATAATATAGATAGACTCTTCCAGAGTGCCCACTCTATAATCTCTACCCCCAAGTGCAGTATAAGCCTTGTCTATATGCAAATGCGGATTTACAAAAGTAGGCGTAACCAAATTCTTGTCAGCATCTATAACTTCAACAGAATCTCCAAGCTGGGATTCATCAATTTTCTTTTCGATTTTTACAAATTTCCCCTCATCAATCAAGAGGTCAAAAAAATCGCTCTTCCCCCTAAGTTTCGCATTTTTCACTAACAACATCTCTTCTCCACTGTCCAATTTCAAAAAAATGGTAGGACTCCCTGAAACATTCCAAGGAATCCTACTGCATTTCTTAGAACCTATTTAAAGAATTTTGCTCAACTCTTTGTTAACAACAATCTTTCCAGAAATAATATCGGTGCTAATTTGTTTAACTTTATCGTTAATCTCTTGAGATACATTTTTGATAGGGAACTCTGTAGACCTCTCTGTATCCACACCATATTTCATACTCCAAAATCCACCTTTCTCGCCCTCAATAATCTTTTGCACAATACCTTTAATAGGGAATGTATAGTTGAAAATATCGGAAGTAAGGTAATTTTTAGGTGCTTGATCTTCTTTTGCAGTGTAGGTAGTAGTCATAAACACAGGTCTGTCAGCCTCTTTCACAGCGTTAAAAAGCCCGAAGTTACCAAGGTTCACAGCACTAATCAAAATGTCCGCTCCTTGAGAAATCAAGCTCTCCGCAGCTTGTCTAGATTTGAGAGGGTCGTTGAAATCGCCAACAAAGATGTATTCCAATTTAGCATTAGAACCCAAATCGCTCAACGCTTGATTAATAGCGTTGATTTCTCCTCTAACAAAAGGCAGCTCCAAACCACCTACAAAACCGATTTTGCCAGTTTCAGTTTTCATAGAAGCCAAAGCACCCAACACATAGAAACCAACATAATAGTTTCTCTCCAAATACCAAACATTCGGAGCAGGATTATCAGCAGGAGCATCAACTTCGATGATGAAAGTCACATCAGGATGATTGGGAGCAACCTTAGCCACAGCACCGTTGAATTGTGCACCGTGAACAAAGATAATATTGAAATCAGCGTTAATATACTCGTTGAGCACTCGCTCTGCATCAGGCACAGCAACCTTCTCTGAATATGCAGATTTTATACCTGAATTATTTGCTGCCTCCGATAGAGCAACATATCCGATAGTATTGTAATCGGCATCTTGAATAGACCCCGGAAACAAAGCCGCAATCTTATTCTCTTTTACTTCCTTCTTGCCACTTTCTTTGCACCCTGGCAAAAAAACTAAAAGCAAAGCAACCATCATAAACAAACTAGCAATTTTCTTAATTCTCATCTTTCCCAACTCCTTATTATTTTATTTTTATTATACTTTTCAAACTTAAACTACTGCCGTTTTTACAATTCATAAATTTTGATGTCAAGAGAAAGTAAACACTATTTTGTAATTATCTCATATCCTTGAAAATAATATGTTAAAATTTGACAAAAATCACCTTATCATCATAAAGAGTTTTATGAAACAAACAACAGACTGGCAAAGTTTTGCCAATTTAGACATTCGTGTCGGCACTATTACAGATGCCGAGCCTTTTACCAAGGCACGCAAACCGGCTTACATCCTGCACATAGATTTTGGCGAAAAAATCGGCTACAAAAAAACTTCCGCCCAGATTACCAAACTCTACACTCCGAAAGACCTCATCGGCAAGCAAATAGTCGCAATCGTCAACTTCCCCGATAAGCAAATAGCCAATATCCAAAGCGAATGCTTGGTGCTGGGAGCAGTCGATGGCGACACTGTTACACTTTTGCAACTGGAAAGAAAAACGGAAAACGGATTGCCCATAGGGTAAAAAAGGCTTACCGAACCAAAATCCGATAAGCCCTTGTATTAACTACAAATCTTACTTCACATTAGCGACCCATTTTTTCACTGCGTCTTCGTTATCGCTGACCCAATTTTCTACTGCTTTATTGATGTCGTCGTTCTCATTAACAGCTATCATCAGGCTGGAAATCTGAGCATCTGTCATAAAAAACCCATCCAAGAACTTAACCAGCTCCGGCTTCTCTTCGCTCAACCCTTTTTTGCCAACAAGATTAATCACGCCTTCATTCCAATATTTTGCACCGTCTTGTTTCAGCACTTTCAAGTTCCAACGACCGAACATCCAGTGAGGCTTCCAACCGGTAACCACAATCCACTTTTTGTCATTGATAGCTTTTTTCAGAGCGGTAGTCATCGCCGGTCCGCTTGAGGCTAACAATTCTATTCCCAAATCGTATTCAGAAATAATCTTCTCCGTCGTCTTCATCATCCCTGCTCCGGCATCGATTCCCACAATTCTGCCACCAAATTTATCAGCGTTTGCCTTCAGTTCGGAAATATTGTCAATTGTTACATAGTCTGGAACCACCAAACCGCAAATCGTTCCCTTATACACTTCGCCGATAAACTCAAGTTTGTCTTGGTATTTGTCCAAATAGTCTTTGTGCATTTCCGCCCAGCACTCCATATAAACATCTTTGTTTCCCTTTGCCACAGCAGCATACGCTGGAGCGACATCGGCAGCAGTTATAGTTACCTCATAACCCAAATCTTTCTCTAAAATGTATTTAACCAAATGAGTGTAAGCGACTCCCTCAGCCCAGTTTACATACACCAAATCTGCTGTTTTCTTTTGCTCTTCGCCCTTGCAACCAAAGGCAACAATAGCCAATAAGCAACAAAATAACAAAATCTTTTTCATTTCTCTCTCCTAAATTTTATTTATTTTTATCTTCCTTACCGAAAGACTGGGTAATCCTATCCAAAAATATCGCCAAAATTACCACAGCCAATCCACTCTCAAACCCAATATCTATCCGCAATTGAGTTATCCCTTTTAATATCTCTCCGCCCAAACCTCCTGCTCCAATCATAGCACTGATTACCACCATCGAGAGCGAGAGCATTATCGTCTGATTTATCCCCGAAAAAATCGTCTTCTTCGCCAAAGGCAATTGCACTTTGAAAAGCAGTTGTCGCGGAGAGCAACCAAAGGAGATACCAGCTTCCACCACCTCTTTGGACACATTCCTGATACCCAATGTCGTCAGTCGCACCGCAGGGGGCATCGAGAAAATTATCGTGGAGATGACACCGGGAACTTGCCCCAACTGGAAAAACAAAACCGACGGAATAAGGTAAACAAACGCCGGCATAGTCTGCATAAAGTCCAAAACCAAGCGAACTCCAGCTTCCACTCTCTCACTGCGAGAGCACGCTATACCGATGGGAATCCCGATTGCCAAAGCCAAAAATGTGGAAATGACTATCAGCGTGAGCGTTTGCAACATTTGCGTCCAATAGCCCATTGCCCATATCATAGAAAAACCCACCAACGAGAAAATCGCCAAATTTCTTCCACACAATTTGTAAGTCAAAAGTGCGAGCAAAATTATCAAAACAAAAGCGGGAATCAAAAGCAAAAAGCTCTCCACACCACCGATGAACGAAGTAACCAAAAAAGTGATGGAATCGAAAATCCAACTGAAATTAATCTCCATCCAGTCGATGCTTCGCTCAAAAGCCTTGCCAATATTAATTATCTTCATTTCCCCTCCAATTCTTGCTTCGGCACGAGATTTTCGTTATGACGGACATACTCTTCGCCCATCACGATAGAGATAGCCGTAGTCATCGGCACAATTCCCAAAAACCTACCTTCATCTACCACGCTAATAGGCATATTTTCGTTAATATACAGAGGTATCAACTCATGAATATATGTCTCGGGACCGACAGTCGGAGCGGATTTATTCACGAAATCTTGCAAAGTATCCAAGCCCTTTTTATCGGCGGAAATAGCATCGTGTAGAGACACCATGCCCTCGAAATGTCCGTTCCTAGATGTAACCGGCAACCAAGGTAGAGAATGCTTACGCATCAAACGAATAGCGACTTTCGGACCATCTTTGTGATTCAAAATTCTGTCCGGATTCTTGCTCATCACTTTGGACACAGTTATAATTTTTGCCGAATCCACCTGCTCCACAAAGTCGCGAACATAGCTATTAGCAGGGTCAGCCAAAATCTCTTCCGGAGTCCCAATCTGCACAATCTTGGCATCTTTCATAATGGCGATGCGGTCTCCGAGCTTCAGAGCCTCATCCAAATCGTGCGTAATGAAAACAATCGTCTTGTTCATCTTCTCCTGCATATGCAAAAGCTCATCTTGCATATTGTTGCGAATAAGCGGGTCAAGAGCGGAAAAAGCCTCGTCCATCAGCAAAATATCCGCATCCATTGCCACAGCCCTGCCCAACCCCACTCTCTGCTGCATACCGCCGGACAACTCCTTGCACATTTGCCTGCCATAGCCTTCCAAACCGACAGTTTTCAGCACCTCCTCAGCCTTAGCCTCTCGCTCTTCAACAGGCACTCCAGCTACTTCCAAACCAAAAGCTATATTGGATATAACATCTCGATGCGGTAGCAACCCAAAGTGTTGAAAAACCATCGCCGCTTCGTTTCGCCTAATCTCCCTCAGCTTCTGCTTATCCGCCTTGGTCAAATCGTAATCGTCCAAAAGAATCGAGCCAAAGGTAGGCGTTATCAATCTGTTCAAACAGCGTAAAAGCGTAGATTTACCACTGCCTGACAATCCCATCACCACAAAAATTTCGCCCTCATACACCTCAAAAGATGCATCAGCGACACCAACATTGCAACCGGTTTTGCTTAAAATTTCCGACTTAGTTTTATTTTCGAGTAAAAGTTTTCTGATTTTTTGCTTCTCGCCACCAAAAAACTTACAAAGTCCTTCGACCTTGATTTTGATTTTTTGTTCCATAATTCCTCCTCAATCGTAAATGACAACTTACTTTAGAAGGCAATGAGAAACAGATTGGGAATTTTTACAAAAATTCCATAAAGAAATAGTTTGAAGAGCTACGGCTCTATGTGATTGTAACCTATTTTTACTTTAATTTTTCTTCTCAGACTCATACAACCAAGAACAGAAAATCCCTGTAGGTGTCAAGGTTAAATAATTATGTAAACTAAGCTACAATGCCATAACAAGCTGAAGACAAACAAAATAAAATAGGCAAAAGATTTTGTTAACTCCTCTGCCTATTCGAAAAATACAAAATATCTAAAAATCCCTATCCCAAAAAATCACTGCGAATAGTCACAAATTTTGTCCTCGTCCAAATCAACATATCTTCCACATTTGCCAGGGAACTCGCAAGCAACCTCGCCAAACGGGCATTTGCCATAAGCTTTGCTAAGTTTTCTGTTCAAGTAATTGTCAATCACTTGGCGAAAATCCTCAGTTTGCAAAAATTCGCCTTTCTCATTTTTCAAGTTATATTGTGTTCCTATCAATTTGATTTTTATAGTCAAATCGACATCGTCAGGCAAATTCAGCTTCTCCTTGAACTCCTCCAAAGGCACTTTGGTAACATCAATAAGATATTGCAAAGTGTTGCTACCTCTGATGTCAGCAGTGTTCACTTGCCCCAAGCTGTTTACAATATTGGACTCGGGCTTCGTCTTCCAAATGGGAGTGTAAGGCATCACGACAAGAGGCAATATCACCAATACTAAAACCAAAATAGAGAAAATCTTGCCGGAAATTTTCTTCCCAAAAAGAACAAAGTCCAAACTATTTTCTGGGCAACTATCGACACATTTTCCGCAACTGATGCAATCGGAATTCTTAATCTGCTCCGACATCATTATCTGCAAACCGGCAGGACAAGCTCTATCGCACATTCCACAACTAATGCAAGTTTTCGCATCTCTATTTATCTTCAAAAAACTGAATTTCCTAATTATACCAAAAAATGCTCCGAGCGGACAAAGATACCTGCACCAAAAACTTTTTGTAAACAGAGAAATGACAATGACAATTACCAAAACAATATAAGCAACTGGCTTTTCGTCAATCTCGTGTCCTAAGTGCATCAAAGCATTATAGGGTCCATAATTTCTGAAAATCAAATCGCCGAAATAAAACGAATAATAGACGATGACGATGAGAAGCAAATATTTGGCGAATCGCAAATATTTATCCGCTTTTGCGGGAAGTTCGTAATTTTGCTTGAAGCCGAGCTTTTTGCCCAAAACTCGTAGCCACTCTTGTCCCGCTCCCAGAGGACAAATGTATCCGCAAAAAACTCTGCCCAAGAAAAACGAAGCCACAAAAAATATTCCCAACAAAATAAACGAACTGGAAAAAATTCGCTTAAGAAACTCACCTTTGAAAATGAGTGTGAAAAAACTTTCTACTGCTCCAAACGGACAATAAGCATCTATTGGAGCAGCCTTTTCTATGCCAAATTTGATGTGAAGAGCAGCGAGAGTGGAAATAAGAATGGCGATAACTATCTGAATTATAAACCTTAACGGCGATTTGGAAGATTTCCTTTTCATACAACCTCCTAAAAAACTGATATACCAATTATGATGAAGAATTTTGGACTATACCTCAAAAAAAGTAAAAAATGCTGTTTTCACTTACTTGCAAACATCTATCCAAGTCTTGCAATTGCTATATTTTTCAAGCTCTTCGACGGTCAACTTGATGGCGGAAAATTTATCGCCGGCAGCTGGCCAAACCTCGCTATATTCTTGCAAAGACAAATCCATGTAAACGGCAATCGGCATCGGCAAGCCAAACGGGCACACACCGCCAATCTCGTGTCCGGTGAATTGCAAAACCTCATCGGGAGTGAGCATTTTGGCTTTCTTCCCAAAAGTCGCCTTGTATTTTTGATTATCGATTTTTTTGTCGCCGGCAACCAAAATAAGAATCGGCTCTTCGTCCACCTTGAACGACAAAGTTTTGCAAATCTCGCCCGCAGTCACATTGTGCTCTTTGGCAGCTTCTTCCACGGTCGCCGTCGCATTCGGCAAAGTTACAATGCAACTATCAAGATTGTGTTGCTTGAAAAATTCTTTTACAGATTGGAGGGACATTTTTTATAAATACTTTTTCTTCTCAAATATATCCATCTTGGTAACGACAAGAAAAACAAATAAGTTAAACCAAAGAAAACAATGTAATTAAACATTTCGTCCAAAGAATTTCTAAGAAAATCTCCATATGGCAATCTCTTAATTACTACTTTAATTAAAAAATGCCATAATGAAATATAAACAGAAAAAATTGTTATTTTTGAGATCTTCCTTACACGCTTTTCTTTATGATTAAACCATTCTAAAAGCTGTGGAATAACAAAAATTAAAAACATAAGTCTATAATCCCAATTATTCCCTAATAAAAATGTACCTATATAAATACAAGATCCAGCTCTAAACAAATCAAAATAAAGACCTTTAGATATCGAAATTGAAGAAATTCTATCTGTTATCAGGGTAAAAAAAGAGAAAATAAAAACAAAAATAACAAAAACATGGCTTATTATTCTTACAATAAATGAAAAATTTGCACCATAATTTTGCAAAAATAGCCAAAGAACATCTTTCCCGTAGCTACAGATAGAACTCCGAGGAGTTATCGCTCTAATTAGTAAAAGATCTGAATACGATATAAAAAAATAAAGCAAAGACAAAGACAAAATTGATATTAAAAATAATACACTTTTCCCCCTCTTTAGTTTTAAAAAAATTGTGACAGCAAAAATAGGGAATAATTTCAAAGCAACTCCCAATAAAATTAAAATAGCCGATATTTTATAAAATTTTTGAATTAATGATACCGATAAAATTACAATAAAAAATATTATCAAATCAATGTTCCCCCTTTCAATCCCTAAGAGTACTGCTGGAGATAAAATAGCAAAAAAAATCGCACCAACAGTTTTATTATTAGCTCTTGAAAGTATAATAAAAATACCGCAAAAAAACAAAATTATTGAAACTAAGCCAAAAAAAAAGGTATGTTCAGTATTCAAACCAAAATATGACAAACAAAGCCAAGTTCTTGGATAATTGTAAGGTATTTGATCAAGGAAAACACAATTTTTAGGCATAGGGTCAAAACCTAAAGCAAAAGTTTCTACACCATGAGTAATTACTTTAGAATCAGCAAAATAACAAGAGGCAACAGGAACATTCCATAATCTCCAAGTTTTATTATAACCATAGAATTTAAACATAAAAGAAAAAAAAACTATCAATACTAAAAAAAATAATATTACTTTTTTCTTAGGTCCCATATCTAAAATTTTATTATAACAATTCCCAAATAGTCTCACCTAAATCTCCATTTTTCATTTTTTATACTCTATCGCCTTCTTTGGACAATCGAACACACATTCCATACATTTCAAACAATCTTTGTTATTTATTTCCAACGCATCTATATTTATCAAATTCAGCGGGCATTTTTTTTCGCACAGTTTGCATTTGATGCATTTCTCTTCATCGATAAGCAAAACCTTTTTGCTCAATTTTATCGAGCTCGTCAAAGTGCCAATCGGGCAAAAACTGCACCAAGTTCTTCTCCCAAAAATTATCGCCAAAACTATCCCCAGAGCAGTCGTTATCACACACATCAGCCAAAAAGTTTTTCCCCAGTGATAAATATTGCCGATATTCTGCGACAAGCGAAAACCCATAAAGCCCATCAGAAGCACAAAAATAGTCCAGCGAAAGCATTTGTTTTGAGTGTAAGTCAAAGCGAATTTTTTGTTCAAACTGATTTTGTCGAAAATTCTGTCAAAAAAAGCTCCTCGCGGACAAAAATTGCCACAGAAAAATCGACCCTTAAACGAGCTGAACAAAATCGCCGAAATCATCACGATGGGAACGGAAAACCCCAAAAGCGGATAGCGATGACCGAAACAAATCACCACCACTACTACCCACAACAAAATTCCCTGAAAAAATTTTCTTTTTTGCATAAATATCTAACCCCCAAAACTTTTCCCAAAACAAAATATCGACCATAATATGTAAACAGATTTTCTCAATATTTCCCCAAAAAGAAACCCTTTTTTTATAAGAGCTAAATATTGGGTAAGTTAGTCCAAAAGTCAAATAGAAATCGAACACGACTGTTTTAATTTTATCACGGAAAAAAGAGAATTTGTTTGACTGCTAATTAATAGGTTTTTTTTTGATTTAGCGTTGTCTCTCGCTGATTGGAGAGGGGAATCGATTTTAATTTAAGGGATTTATTATGGATAAGATTTGGGTTAACGATTTGCACACTCACTTGGGTGATGCCGATGTAGTTTCTTCCTTTTTGGTTTGCGAAAAAAACCTGCGTGAGGGCAAAAGAGGCTCGTATCTTCGGATGCGTCTTTCGGACAAAACTGGTGAAGTGGTGGCAAATGTGTGGAGCAATGCTCCAGCTTTGGAAAAGTTGTTTGAAAAGGGAGATGTGGTAAAGGTAAAAGGGGTAGTAGCCGAGTATCGTGACCAAATACAATTCACTGTGAACAAACTGCGAAAAATGGGCGAAGACGAATACGATTTGGGAGACTATATGCGGAGCTCGGAAAAAAATTCTAACGCTCTTTTGGAGGAGTTATACGGGTTTATACAAAAAGTGGAAGATGAACAGATTAAGGTTTTGCTTACCAACATCTTTGAGAATCAGGAGTTTTTGGCAAAATTCAAGAAATGTCCTGCCGCAAAAAATTGGCATCACAACTATCTTGGCGGACTCTTGGAACACACTGTCAGCGTAACCAAGATTTGTGATTTTGCCGGCGAGATGTATCCAGTAAACAAGGATATTTTGTTGGCAGGCTCGCTTTTGCATGACATCGGCAAGGTTTTTGAATACGAAGTTACTTCCGTTATCGATTTTACGGATGAAGGCAGATTGGTAGGTCATCTGTGCATTGGAGACGATTTTGTGGTGCAAAAAGCCAGCGAGATTGCCGATTTCGATGCCAAGATTTTGATGAAAATTCGCCATATGATTTTGTCGCATCACGGAGAGATGGAAAAAGGTGCTGCTCGACTTCCGCAAACCTTGGAGGCGATGATTTTGCACTATGCGGACAATATGGATGCTCAAGCTGTGGGCATTTCTCAATTGATAAATGCGGTGCAAAAATCTGATGCCAAATGGACGGAGTATAACGCAATTCACAACAGGTATTTTTACATCGGTTAGCAGCCTATGTTTCAAGTGGCAATGCTTTATTCCGGAAGCAAGGGCAATGCTTGCCTTGTCAAGACCGATAAGACGAAACTCGTAGTGGATATAGGATTTAGCGGGAAAAGGTTTTTGCAATCGTTGTCGGAGTTGTCTTTGGATTGCAAGAAATTGGACGCCGTGGTAGTTTCGCACGAACACTCCGATCACATTGCAGCCGTGGGGATAGTCGCCAGAAAACTGAATTTGCCAGTTTATCTCACGGAGAGGACTTATGCGAGTTGCAAAGAGAGATTGGGCAGGTTGCCTAGAGGAGTCAAATATTTTGTTTCCGGCAAAAAATTTGAGATTGGCGATGTGGATATAGACCCTTTTACCAGTAGCCACGACGCTGTTGACCCTTGCAATTTTGTCTTTACCAAACAGGAAGATTTGGCGGAGAGGAAGCTGGCTCTTGCCACGGACAACGGCTATATTTCCAAGATTTTGTTGCACAAACTCAAGGATTGCACTACGCTTATTTTGGAGTCGAATCACGACAAAAATATTTTGCTCACCTCGGGGAACTATCCTTGGGAGTTGGTGCAGAGGATTAATAGCAGAGTTGGGCATCTATCCAACGAAGAAGCAGCGGGAGTGCTGTCGCAGGTGGTTCACACACGACTGAAAAGGGTGATATTGGCACATCTGTCTGCGGAGAACAATTTGCCTGAACTGGCATTGTCTTCTGCCAGAGATGTTTTGAAAATTTTCGGTAATAGTGCCGAGGTTGTTTTGGCGAGACAAGAGAAATCGACTAAACTTTTGGATATTTAAGTATGGAAATATTGAGAGCAGAAAAAATTTATAAATCCTACGAGGATGGAAATTCTCGTTTGCAGGTGCTGAACGGACTTGATTTGGTAGTTCACCAAGGGGAAACAACCATTATCACTGGAGAATCGGGCTGTGGGAAATCAACTCTTTTGCATATTTTGGGCAATTTGGATAGTCCGGATAGTGGTAGTGTTTTGTATAAAGGCAGACCTGTGGAAGACGGGAACAGGCTCCGTAACGAGTTTCTGGGGTTTGTCTTTCAGTCGCACTATCTTTTGCAGGAGTTTACCGTTTTGGAGAATGTTGCAATGCCGGCGTTCATCAAGACAAAGGATATGGCTCATAGCAAAAAAGAGGCACTGGAGATTTTGAAGATTTTGGGCTTGGAAGAAAAAAAAGATGCTTTCCCTGCGAATTTGTCTGGTGGTCAGTCTCAGCGGGTCGCTGTTGGGCGGGCGATAGTGAATAGACCGCATTTGATTTTGGCGGACGAGCCTTCTGGCAGTTTGGATAGCAAAAACAAGGATAATCTTGTTAATATATTTTTGCAGTTATGTGAAAAGTTTGAGTTGGCTTTTGTAATCGTGACCCACAATTTGGAACTTGCGGACAAGATGGACAAACATTATGTTCTTTCTGACGGGATGTTAAGTTTACAGAAATGAAATCTAAAAAGTGGCTGTTTATTGCGATAGCTATCTTATTGATAATCAACGGGATATACTATTTGCTCACCAATATCATCGGGATTGATAATTTCATCAAAGACAGGTTGGAAGCGTCCCTCTCTTCTCGCACTGATTCCAAAGTAAGTTTGGAAAGAATCGATTACAACGACAAAAAGGTTACAATCTTCGGGATTCACAGTGAAAATAAAAATTATTCTCTGAAAATTGAAAGCGTTACTTTGGAATACAATTTGCTGTTTTTGCCTTTTTACAAGGTTTTGCCACGGCGAACATTTAGCAAAATCTTGTTTTATCATCCGAGCTTTGTCCTCAAAAAAGGGGTCAATTTTCAGGGTAACAATCTCGGGAAATTGGATTTTGAAAAGGTTTTGTCTTCTTTGCCCAATTTTTCTGTAGTCGAGGGTAATTGCAGTTTTGAGATAGAGAAAGAGGACAAATTTTTGCTCAAAGATAAATTTGATGTTTTTTCCTGTAGCTTCGCGATGGACGAAAACAATAAAGCGACCTCCGAGGTTTATATTGCCTCGGATTCCCGCAAGCTAAATTGCAATTTGGCTTTTACTAATAACGAAATCGACTCAATTAATCTGCAGATAGATAGCTTTTCTTTGCCCAATTTAACACTTCATGGACTGGATTCTCTTCGGTTTGTTTTGGATGGCAGATTGGTAGGGAGCAAGAGCAAATTCAGTTCCGATTTGCGTTTGAGAGATTTTTCGGCAAAGGGTAAGCACTTCAATTTGTCGTTGCCAAAATTGGAATTGCTGGGGAACGAAGAGTATTTAAATTTCAATCTTCACGATGGTAAATTGTTCGGCATTCCGTTCGGGTTTGAAACTGCGTTTTCTCATTTTTTGCAAAGCGATGTGGAGATGTTCGGGAGCATTACCGTAAGCGACAGGCTGAAAATAGAGCAGTTTTCGGCAAAAAGAACAAAAAAGAAGAACAAAGAAGTTTGGGATATAACCAATGTTTTGTGTCTGGAGAACGAATTTTGTGGGAGCTTGGTTTATGGCACTGACGGGGTTTCGTTTGAATTGCAAGACACTTCTTTCACTCTGAAAAAGGACGATTTCTACCTTAACAGTCCGCTGGGAATTTTCGCTTCTTGGAGTAGCAGTTCGGGATTTAAGGCGAATTTTTCCGGAGACAGCCTTGTTGTTAGTAGCAAGAATTTCATTTTTGACGAAGCGAAGTTGTCGGGAACTTTGGTGAAAGACACTTTCGGAGTGCTTTTTACCAAGAGAGACAGTCTGATTCGAGTTGAATTTGCCGGTTCGTTCTTCTCCGATAGTTGCTCCGTTTCGCTTGAGACTCAGCAGTTTAATCCTAATTTGCTTTTGAAAAATAAGATGAAGAATTTGCCTATGTGTCGGGTATCCTCCGAGGGAGAGTTGCGAAACAAGATTTTAAATTCCAAGATAGATATTTTTTTGGACGACCCGTATTATGGGCTTGTGAGCGGTTCGTTCGGGTCTGATTTTTCTTACGACTTTTCACAAGGGCAACTTAGTGCGGGGCTTCGCAGTTACAAAGCGACTTTCAATTACAATCTTTTTGATTTGGATATGAGTTTAGCGGGAAGTTTCGACAGTTTGAATATTTCTAATTTGTTGATTAACGCGAGAGTTAGGGGAAATTTTCTATTGCGAAGCGACAAGAAATACGCTTTTTCAGGAAGCTTTGTTGCGGACTCTCTGGAGCTCGCCAAGTGGCAGAAATATTTTAGCAAGCAATTTTTGTCCGAGGAACTTGGCGGAATTTTGAATGCGAAGTTTGTTTTGAACGAAAAGGGGAAAGTAAATTTTGATTTGCAAACAGAAGGATTTCGCTATGGCAATTGGCAAGGGTTTGACAGCAAGGTGTCTCTAGAGGGCAAGGTGGATTCCCTCCTTGTAAAAGAGGCGTTTGTGGTTAGTGGTGCTGACACTGTGGTCAAGGCGACCGGAGATTTTCTTGTTGATTCGCTGATGACGGTTAGTGGTATTTTCGATATAAATAATCTGAATTTGGCAAATTTGCAATCAAATAACAAGATTTGGAATGGGATTATTTCGGGGAAAGTTGTGATGAACGATTTGGGGCAATTGCCTACTTTCGTCGGGAGTTTGCATTGTAGCGATTTTGCTTACAAAAACATCAAATTTACCGATGTCAATTTGAGATTGCGACAAGAGAAAAAGAGTCTGATTTTTGAAAAAGGGGCTTGTATCTTCGAGTCCAAAAAAGAGAAATTGGAGTTGCAAGGAGAGTTGGGTTACAATCTTCTGAACGGCTCTGTTTACCCTTCCGATAAGATTTTGCAACTCTATTTTCAAGGAGATTTCTTGAATGTTTTGGCACAATTTGTTCCCGGGATGAAAAGCACTTCCTCAGATTCCCGCTTGGCTCTGAATATGCGAATGTCGGACGAGGGATTTAAGATAGAAGAGGGCATTTTTGCCTTGAAAAACGGGAAAGTTGTGATGTCTGGTCAAAAGGAGAAGCTCAAAAATGTGGAAGCTGAAATGAGGATTGTGAATGATAGCTTGTTCGTGGAGAAGATACAGGGCAAAATAGGAGACGGAAAGTTGAATATTAGCAACGGTTTCCCTAATCCCAAAACAGAGTTGATAATTGGCAATCTCAATTTAGGGACAGTTTACTTTTGGACGAGCGATGGCGAAGTCACTTGGCACTATCCCGACTATATGGACGACGATGCTGTCGGGAGTGTCGAGATTACGGGAATAGACTCTCCGAAAGGTTTCGTGCAAGGTCCGGCTGACGATATGCTGATAAGTTTTGAGTTGCGGGCTTCCGATTGGCAAGGGATGTTTCCCAAAAAATCCAAAAACCTGCTAAAATTAATTCAAGGCACTTTTGAGATGTCTAAACACAAAGATGGGAAAGATTTTCCGTTTTCTATGGATTTACTTTTGACGATAGGCGACAACGCTTATTACAAGACATATCCGATGGACTTTTTGGTTGAGCCCGGAGGCTATTTGAGATTTCATTACGAAAAAGATGAAAAGTGGGAATTGACGGACGGGAATCTCAGTTCGGTGAGTGGAGATATGGAACTTTTTTCGGGAGTGTTTAGTGTGAAGACTGTTAAGTTGAAATTGTCTCAGAGCAATTCGTTTTTTGATTTGTCGGGCACATTTGAGGCTACGGCGATTGACGGGAACACGGTCTCTCTGAAAGTGAAAGTTATTGATAGGAATGTTTTTAGCCTTATTGACAATCTTGAATATGAGTTGTCCAGTTCCGACAGAAACTTGACCTCGGAGTTGCAGATTATCTCCTCTCTGAGCTATGACCTCTCCGAGGAGGAGAGCGGACTCTCGGGGAAAACCAGCCCTGTGGTCGGTGCTCAAGCGATGGAGTTATTGGGCGGAGCTGTGCAATCGCAGGTTTTAGACCCCTTTATCTCTCCGGTGGAGAATAGGTTACAAAGATTTTTGCGATTGGATTTGTTTCGGATTAAGTTTAATATCGTGCAAAATCTTTTGGAAGATTACGATGAACAGCAAAGCCTTACCAGCTCGGAAGAGAATAGTAGCAGTCGCAATGTTTTGCTGAATAAAATGAAGGTTATGTTTGGCAAGAGTCTTACAAATCGGTTGTTCTTTGTGTCGGAGATTAACTTGGAAGAGCCCGATGACCCTTTGATGGAGGAGAAAGATTTGCTTTTAAATCAAAAAATCGGCTTCAAATATATTTTCCCGCACAACTTCCGCTTCCAATACGATTACAATTTTAGCGAAGATGCCGAGAATAATAGCTATGAAATCAATCTGAAAAAATCTATAGATTTCTAAAAATGAAGGCTCCGTTATTTTTGCCTTTCCTTGCCTTGCTCTTGGGAATAGCTTTCGGGCAAATATTTTCTTGGGGTCTGTATTTCATCATCTTTGTTTTGCTCAATGTCCTTTTGGGATATTACACTCGAAAACCGATTTTCACTCTCATGGCGATTTTTTTCTTGGGCTCTCTATTAATCCAAAAAAATAGCAATCCCAGACATATAAAGAACTATCTCCAAGTGCCGATAGTTCAGCCGATTACGGGCGAGATAGTTTCCGAGGTGACATATAGCAAAATCAGAGAACGCTACAGCTTTGTTTTGTCTTTGGAGAGAGTAGCAGGAGTGGAAACTGAGGGCTTGGTGAGGTTCGCCACAGAGCAGGCAGGACTAAGATACGGGCAGGTTGTGGAGTGTGTCGCAGAGCTCAAAACACCGGAAGGAGCGGTTAATCCATCGGGGTTTGACTATGCACAGCGTTTGGCACAGCAAGACATTTATGTCCTTGGCACTAACAAAACTCTATTTACTGTGGTTGAGCAACGAGGAAACATCTTTTGGCAAGCTGTTTACAGTGCTCGACAGTGGCTGCTGGATAGGATGGAAGCCCGCTACGGAGAGTATGCAGAGTTTTTGCAAACGATATTGCTTGGCAAAAAGATGGAAGATTTGGAACTGCGAGAACGGTTTACCAAAGCAGGCGTATCCCACATTTTGGCGATTAGCGGATTGCATATAGGCGTGATTTCGCTGATTGTTTTTTTGTTACTTCGACTATTTATCCCCAGAATTTGGATAGTGAGATTGGTAACTGTTTTGTTTCTGGTCTTTTATGCTGCTCTATGCGGTTTTACGCCGTCTGTCACCAGAGCAGTTTTGATGATTAGTTTGGGCTTATGGGCGATGCACTTGGAAAGATGCTTGGTTTTGGACAACATCGTAGCGGCTGCGGGCATCATCATCCTAATAGTCAAACCCGTGTATGCTCTATCGATTAGTTTTCAGTTGTCATTCGTTGCGGTGTTGGTGCTAGCGAAGTTAGTGCCCAAAGTCCGCTTAAAATTCATCTTGTTGGGCGAGCAAAATCAATCACCATTCTTTCATAAATCTTTGTCACTTGCGATAAATTCAATGATGTGCTCATCCGTGCTGTGTTTGGCGATGACGCCTATAACCCTGTTCTATTTCAACCAGATAAATTTCAACGGTGTGTTTGCCAATCTGCTTTGTGTGCCGTTGGTCAGCGTCATTGTTCCTCTTAGCTTTGTGTGCTTATTTACACCGATTTTTTATGTGGAATACAGTTTGGCTCTCCAAGCGTTATTGGACTTGCTCTTTTGGTTCGTAAAAATCTTCGCTGGTTTCCCTTTTCATTATGGCAATGTCAGCAGTTCGTTTTTTTTGCCGGTGCTTATGAGTCTCATCTTTGCTTTTGTAGCTGTGTATTTAGGGAAAAGATGGAAGAAGCTAAAGCTGGCGATAGCTTTCTTGTTGATTGCGATTTTGCCTTGGGGATATTTCATCCTTCCACGAGAGAGAAATCTGAGGATTACTTTTTTCGATTGCGGGCTTGGGGATATGACGCTCATTTCTACGCCAAACGGCAAAAACATTTTTGTGGATGTCGGACCTCCCGATTTTGTGCGGAGTTTCAGGAAAACTGCGTTGCCATATCTGGCGGACAAGGGGATAAAAAACATCGATTTTTTGGTGATAACTCACGCCCATAATGACCATTTCGGTGGTGTGTGGCATGCGTTCAATGAGCTGAATATTAAGAAAGTCGTTGTGACTAAGAACTTCACCAAGAGCAAGATTTGGAAGCGATTTGCGGATGCTGTGAATGCGGAGGGCAGTGAGCTTGTGGTTTTGCAGGATACAGGGAAATTGTATCAGGAAGCGGATTTGTTTATCAATGTGGTGCATCCGGCGAAAGACTTTTGGGATGCCGATATCAACAATATGTCCATCGTTTTGCGACTGGATTATATGGAGTTTTCGGCTCTCTTGACGGGCGATTTGGAGAAAGAGGGAGAGGAGTTCATCTTGCCATTGTTCGATTTGGATTGTGATTTGCTCAAGGTCGGTCATCATGGGAGCAAGTCCTCCAGCACCAAGCCTTTTATCAAGGAGGTGAGCCCCGAGTATGCGTTTATTTTTACTTCTGTGAAAAATCGGTTTCATTTCCCGCACAATAAGACTTTGCGGGCTTACGATTTTTTGGGAGACAATCTATTCATCACCGGAGAGAGCGGTGCTATCGAGATTTCTACCGATGGGCATTCCGCACATTTCAAGACTTATAAGAGCAAGAGGGAGTTTACCGATTTTACTTTGGATGAGTAAGGGCTGTTTGGGCTGCTTGCTCCTCTCCCTCATACCCGTGGAAACGGGTATCCATTCTTGTTTTCGTGCTTAGTCCTCTTACTTGCTCTCCAAAAAAATTATCCATTATCACTTATTAATTATCAATTGCACTTGCACTTGTGCCAGTATCCATTCTTGGCTCGTTTCTCTGACCACATCTGACCACTAAAATGTAGCCTCTAAGATTAACTTTATTTGTATGCATTCCCAAGCCTGTCAAGCATAATGAAATTGTGCTTGGCTGGAGCTTGGGAACGAGGAGGGTATGGGCTTCTTGCTGTTCTTCGTCCTCTTACTTGCTCTCTCCGAAAAAATTATCCATTATCACTTATTAATTATCAATTGCTCTTGCACTTGTGCAAGTGCAAACATTTCTCTGCAAAATCCAAGGCGGCTCCCATGCTCCCCGCATCAGCCAGATTCTTCCCTGCGATGTCGTAACCCGTTCCGTGGTCAACAGATGTGCGAACAAACGGCAACCCCAAAGTCGTGTTGACGCCCTGCCCCTTGGAGAGCATCTTAAACGGCACTAACCCTTGGTCGTGATAGGCGGAGATAATCATTTGGTATTTCTGGGCGTGATAAGCGAAAAAAGTATCAGCGGGAAAAGGTCCGTCAATCGTGATGCTCTCCGCACACTCCAGCTCACTCAGCCAAATTCTTATCTCCTCATCGACAGTGCCAAAAGCCCCTTTTTCCCCAGCGTGCGGATTGACAGCAAGCATAGCGAACCTCGGATTGTGCAAAATCTTCCTCGTCTGCCGATAAATAACCCGTATCTTCTCCTTGAAAAAATCCTCGCTCATGCTCCTCTCTATCGCCGACAATGGCAGATGTGTAGTGAGCAAAGCCAGATTGAAATGCGGTCCGAAGAAACTCATGGCAAACTCGTTGGTGTTTCCGGCAAAAAATTCCGTGTGCCCAATGAAGTCGGGCATGCTGAGTTGGATAGCCTCTTTGCTGATAGGAGCAGTAACGACGGCATCTATCGCCTTTTGGTCGGCGACAACCTGTTGCAAAATCCGCAAGCTGTAAGCCCCCGAAGACTTGCTGGGAACGCCCATAGTGCAGTTCGGCACTCCGAAGTCCAAATGGTAGAGCTTCCCCGAGGTGTTCGCTTGGGAGATATTCACGATTTTTTCGACTTCCAAATCGGGAGTTTGCCCGTAGATGACATAGGCGACATCGGGGTGCAACTTGCGAGATTTGAACGCTTTCTCGATGACCTCCAAGCCAATGCCGGCGGGGTCTCCCTGAGTGATGACGATTTTTTTCATGTGAGGATATTTTTCACTTCCATATTCTTTATTCGCCTCAGCGACCAGTTAATCGCCAAGTAGATTATCAGATTGCTCACGATAAAAATCAGCAAGAACGAATGCCAATTGAACGAGGACTGGATGTTGGAAATCAGATACACGCTCTGGTCGAGGAGGTAGATTGTTTGCTTGGAGAGGATGTATCCGCCGAGGTAGCCGAGCAGTTGACCGAGGACTATGCCGATAATGGCGATGAAGAGGATTTTGAGGAGAAAGAATTTCCTGATAACTCGGTGGCTCAGCCCGAATGAGCGAAAAATCCCGATTTCCTCTTTTCGCGAGATGATGAACACCAAGACATTGTTGACCACGCCGAACGAAGCGACTATCACCAGCAGCGACAGCACGAGGAAGAGCATAAATTTCTGGAATTGGAGGAAGTTGAAAAACTGTCGGTTGTAAGCGTCCCAAGGCTCTACGCCGTAAAATTCTCGTTGCAATCTCGCCACCATCTTGTCCAAATCGTGCGGATTTTTCAGCCGAAGCCCCGTGCAGATAGTGGGATTTTTCTCCGCAAACACTTGAGTAAATTCGTCCATCGGCAAAAAAGCGGTATTTTCATCGTGTTGCGAGAAACCGCTGAAGTAGATGCCGACGACGGTAAACGGCTTCTTCTCGTAAAAAATCCCCATAGGCGTGAACTTGGGCGTGAACGAAGAGCTGAGGAAAATCTTGTCGCCGACTCTCGCCTGCAACTCATCAGCCAGAGATTTGCCAAGCACAATCTGCTCGGGTGCGGTAAACTCGCCGGTTCCACCTTGGATAAAATCGTCGTAAGCAAATGGGACTTTGTGCGGAATAATCCCCTGCACCAAGCAAGATTTGCTGTATTCGCCCGAGGTCAACAAAGCTCCCGCATAGCCGACTTCGGAATATTCGGCGATTTCGGGGAACTTGGAGAGGTCGAGATTGCTTTCGTAAATGGTAATCTCGGGGGCGATATTGGAGAAAAGTTGCTTGAGGGCTTTTTGGTAACCGTCGAAGATGCTCATAGCACAGGTCAGCACGGCTACGGACAACAAGATGCCCACCATCATGAAGCCGAAATCGAAGTTCAGCCATTTCTTGTGCTTTAGGTCGAAGTAATCTCTTATCAGGTAGAGGACGATTTTATTCATAAGAGCTGTTTGGATTTTTGGATTTATTGTGTCAATAATTTAGCAAAGCAATTGGCAATTAGCGGTTGAGATGCCCTCATACTCACGGAAGCAACTGCTGACTCCCCAGCCCCCCTGAGCAAAACAAAAAAAACACTGGCGAGTTACCAACTCGTCAGTGCTCCGCAATTATTCATTATTCATTTTTCATTTTTATTTATTATCTATTCCTCTCCCTGCTCCTCTCAGTCTTTTCTCTTTCTTATTCGTTCTCTTACAGAGGGTCTCCTCTTTACTTTTTGACCGCTCAAAAAGAAAGAGGAGGGAAAGAAAAAACCGCTCTGACCACATAGTAGCAGTCGCTGCGAGTCGCCAGTATAGAAACAAGTCCAGCGTGCTCCCGTGTCCTCTTTAAGCGTTGTTATCTGTTTGGATTTGCTTTGCAGATAACAGATAGATATTTAAGACTGCTCCTAAAGGCGTTCAGAGTTTTACCATCTCAGCCCACCAAGCAACTGCTCTGTTCCTGTGCCAAAACTCAAACGACAGCTCGGCGTAGCCAAGCACAATTCTTTCATCTCGTTCCCAAGCTCCAGCCAAGCACAATTTCATTATGCTTGACAGACTTGGGAATGCATACGGGAAGAAACAACTGCTGACTCCCCAGTCCCCCTGAGCAAAACAAAAAAAAACACTGGCGAGTTACCAACTCGCGTGCTCCGCAATTATTCATTATTCATTTTTTTTTTTTTATTTATTCCTCTCCCTGCTCCTCTCCCCAATAATTATCAATTATCAATTATCCATTACACTCCTAACCTATGGATAATTACTCAGTGTCACATCGGTAGCGACACAATTATTAACAGTGCCACTACTCTTCAAACCAACAGTGGTTGACCTATCAGAAGGAGCCTTAACAATTCCATTAGTAGCAATGAGATCAGATACAGTAACACTTACAAGCTGTCCTATCAAACCACCTGCGACCCTAGTGGTGGCGGTAACATTAAGCCGAGTAATCGAGGAATTAGAAAAAGGTTGTTGACAATACCCGAAGAATCCCCCAGCGCATTCGGCAGCTGTGACAACGGCACTGTCCACCGTGCAAGAGGTAACCTGAGCAGTTGCATGATAGGCAGATCCTACCAACCCTCCAGCATACTTGTTCGTAGCTGTAACAGTCACATAGTAGGCTGTATCACTGCTCAATGCTCCAGTGTTATATCCAATAAATCCGCCTACATATCTAAAACCCGTAGCGGTTACACTGTCAACTCTGCTATTAGACACAGCTCCCTCATTTTTTCCAATCAAACCACCTGCGTCTGCTTCCGATATCGAGGCACTTTTAACTACTATCCGAGTAGCCGAGCACAAACTAATTGCCGATAGATTATGCCCGATGAGTCCGCCAACAGTGTTATTAGCTGTGACAGAGGCACTGTCCACCGTGCAGGAGGTAATATTTCCTGTCTTACTACCGCCGAGCAAACCGCCGACACATTGCCAACCCTTAGCGGTTACACTGTCAACCCTGCTATTAGAAACAACTCCAGTGTTATATCCGAGCAAGCCACCTGCGTATGCATTATCTGATGCTATTTTAGCTTCAACCACTACCCGAGTAGCCGAGCACAAACTAATTGCCGATGCATTATTCCCGATGAGTCCGCCGGCATAGTTGCCCGTAGCTGTGACAGTGGCACTGTCCACCTTGCAGGATGTAATCGCTCCTGTCTGACTATAGCCGAGCAAGCCACCGACATATTGATCACCCGTAGCGGTTACACTGTCAACCCTGCTATTAGAAACAGCTCCAGTGTTATATCCGAGCAATCCGCCGACATAGTTCTTCGTAACTGTGACTGTCGTGTTGGATGCAGTATCTTTGGTCAATATTCCAAAGTTCTTGCCGATGAGTCCGCCGGTATGGCTATAACCTTTAACGGTTGCATTGTCAACCCTGCTATAAGATACATTTTTTTCATTATATCCGAGCAAGCCTCCTACAGTACCCGCGTTATCAGCGGTAGAGGTAACTACTATCCGAGTAGCCGAGCACGAACTAATTTCCGAGTCATTATACCCAATGAGTCCGCCAACAGTGTTATTAGCTGTGACAGAGGCACTGTCCACCGTGCAGGAGGTAATATTTCCTGTCTTACTACCGCCGAGCAAACCGCCGACACATTGCCAACCCTTAGCGGTTACACTGTCAACCCTGCTATTAGAAACAACTCCAGTGTTATATCCGAGCAAGCCACCTGCGTATGCATTACCTGATGCTATTTTAGCTTCAACTACTACCCGAGTAGCCAAGCACGAACTAATTGTCGATGCATTATTCCCGATGAGTCCACCTGCGTATTGATTCGTAGCTGTGACAGAGGCACTGTCCACCGTGCAAGAGGTAACAGAAGCTGCCACACCGATATATCCGACCAAACCGCCGGCACTGGTGTCCGTAACTGTAACTCGCACACTATCAACCCTGCATCCGTTAAGAATAGCAGAGGCACTACCAATAGTCCCGACCAAACCACCGGCATTTTTTAGAGCATTCACAGTCAGGTTTGACCCAGAGCTATTTGTGATAGATTTCTCAGTTTGCCCAACCAATCCTCCCACTGCTTCGTTCCCAGATACAGTCACCTCTCTCACCAAGCAAATGTCGATAGTTGCATTATTATACCCTACGAGTCCACCAGTATATGAAGTAGCTGTGACTGTCGTGTTGGATGCGGTATCTCTGGTCAAAGTTCCAGTGTTATTACCAATAAAACCACCGACATGTTGATAACCCGTAGCGGTTACATTGTCAACATTGCTATGGGAAACAGCTCCAGTGTTCTTTCCGACCAAACCACCTGCGTATAGATTGCTTGAGGCATTGCCAACGCTAACCACTATCCGAGTAGCCGAGCATGTATCAATTTTCGATTCATTATGCCCGATGAGTCCGCCAGCATAGCTGGTCGTAGCTGTGACAGAGGCACTGTCCACCGTGCAGGAAGTAATATCTCCTGTCGCACTATAGCCGAGTAAACCGCCTGCTCTGTCGTTCGTAGCTGTGACTCGCACATAAGATGCGGTATCTCTGGTCAAAGCTCCAGTGTTATATCCAATAAATCCGCCTACAAACGCATAACCCGTAGCAGTTACACTGTCAACTTTGCTACCAGACACAGTTCCAGTGTTCTTTCCGAGCAAGCCTCCTACAACACCCGCGTTATTGTTAACTTTTACTACTACCCGAGTAGCCGAGCACGAATTAATTGTCGATTCATTATTCCCGATGAGTCCACCTGCGTGTTGATTCATAGCTGTGACAGAGGCACTGTCCACCGTGCAGGAAGTAATCGCTCCTGTTTTACTATAGCCGAGCAAACCACCGACATATTGATAACCCGTAGCGATTACAGTGTCAACTTTGCTATTAGATACAGCACCAGTATTATATCCGAGCAAACCACCTGCGTATTGATTGCCTGTGGCATTGCCAACGCTAACCACTACCCGAGTAGCCGAGCACAAACTAATTGCCGATGCATTATTCCCGATGAGTCCGCCGGCATAGCTGCCCGTAGCTGTGACTCGCACATAAGATGCGGTGTCGCTGGTCAATATTCCACTGCTCATACCGATAAATCCGCCGATAAATTGATTACCCGTAGCGGTTACAGTGTCAACTTTGCTATTAGATACAGCTCCAGTGTTATGTCCGAGCAGACCACCTGCGTATTGACCGCCACAGCCAACCACTACCCGAGTAGCCGAGCACGAATTAATTGTCGATTCATTCTTCCCGATGAGTCCACCGGCATGGCTGGTCGTAGCTGTGACAGAGGCACTGTCCACCGTGCAGGAGGTAACAGAAGTTACCTGACTGATATGTCCGACCAAACCTCCGGCATAGCTGGTCGTAGCTGTGACTCGCACACTATCAACCCTGCATCCGCTAAGAATAACAGAAGAACTATTAATAACCCCGACCAAACCACCTGCATTATTACCAGCTTTCACAGTCAGGTTTGACCCAGAGCTATTTGTGATAGATTTCTCAGTTTTCCCAACCAGTCCTCCCACTATTTCGTTCATAGCTGTGGCAGTTATCCCTCTCACCAAGCAATTGTCGATAGTTCCACCACTATACCCTACGAGTCCACCAACATAGCTGGTCGTAGCTGTGACAGTCGTGTTGGAGGCGGTATCTCTGGTCAAAGCTCCAGAGTTATAACCAATAAATCCGCCTACAAACGCATAACCCGCAGCGGTTACACTGTCAACTTTGCTATAAGATACAGCTCCAGTGTTCTTTCCGAGCAAGCCTCCTACAATACCCGCGTTTTCGTTAACTTTAGCTACTATCCGAGTAGCCGAGCAGGAGTCAATTTTCGATTCATTATTCCCGATGAGTCCACCTGCGCATTGATTCACAGCTGTGACAGAGGCACTGTCCACCGTGCAGGATGTAATATTTCCTGTCTGACTACCGCCGAGCAAACCACCGACATCTCGATAACCCGTAGCGATTACAGTGTCAACTTTGCTATTAGATACAGCACCAGTATTAAATCCGAGCAAACCACCTGCGTATTGACTGCCTGTGGCATTGCCAACGCTAACCACTACCCGAGTAGCCGAGCAGGAGTCAATTTTCGAGGAACTCCCCCCGATGAGTCCACCGGCATTGCTGCCCGTAGCTGTGACATTTATTCCTATCACCGAGGATCTTTCCACAGTCCCCGCTGAATACCCGATCAAACCACCTATATTGTTCACACCGGCAATTGCAATAGATGCCTCAGTAGAAGGTCTGACATGGCAGTTCCGCACCACTCCACCACTCGGGAGACTATCCACCAAAATTCCCCTATTGCTACCAGTAGTAGTAGTAACAATTTTCTTTATCTCAAGAGTAAGATTGAGGACAGTATCTATATCGTGAAAAAATCCGTAGCTACTACTGATGTTGGGATGATTTTTAAGACTAACATTAGAAATGGTATGTCCACCACCGTCAAACACCTTGATGCCACTAAAGGAATAAATAGTATCTGTCAGATTTATATCACTCTTCAGAGTCACTTTATACGGTTTATACTTCCCAAATAAAGCCTTAAATTCATCATTGCTATTAATAGTCAGCTCCACACTAAGAGGGATGTAAGTCTCCTGACCTGACCGCTGATATGGGAGAGCCTTGCTACCGGCGGGGCGTAGCCACGGAGTGCCCTTGCTACCGGTGGTGCTGGTATTAATCCCCCAGCCTAAACCATTCCAAAAAGCATCTGACTGCAACTCATCTTTCGTCTTGGGAGAACCATTTTGAGCAGCAGCCAGCAGAGCGTTGCCAGTCGGCACGGCACTGCTACGGTAAAGAGACTCTATGTCTATATCCACCGCAAAAGCGGATAAGAAACAGACACTCAAACATATTAAACTGAAAATCTTTTTTAAATTCACGGACATCTCCTCCATTGAAACGGACACTATAACCGCAAGGAAGTAAGGTCGGTAAAAAAGTCAACAAATTTTTATAGATGTTTATTTCAGTGCAAGTTGAGCTATGTGATTTGTATGGTTTTTGGGGATTTTGGGGGATTTTGTTCTCGTTCCTCTCTCCCCCTCATACCCGTGGAAACGGGTATCCATTCTCGTTTTCGTGCTTCGTCCTCTCACCTGCTCTCTCCGAAAAAATTATCCATTATCAATTATCACTTGTCAATTGCACTTTGGGAATGCATACGGGAAGAAACAACTGCTGATGTTCCGTCCACTCCCCTTCTGGATTCCCGCCTACGCGGGAATGAGGGGGGAGGTGTGGGAATGAGGAGGGTGGTGCAGGAATGAGGTGAGGAGGGACGGAACAAAAAAAGCACTGGCGAGTTCCCAACTCGTCAGTGCTCCGCAATTATTCATTATTCATTCTTATCTTTTATTTACTCTTCTCCCTGCTCCTCTTCGTCCTCTCGCTTGCTCTCTCCAAAAAAATTATCCATTATCACTTATTAATTATCAATTGCACTTGCACTTGTGCGGGTATCCATTCTTGGCTCGTTCCTCTGACCACATCTGACCACTAAAATGTAGCCTCTAAGATTAACTTTATTTGTATGCATTCCCAAGCCTGTCAAGCATAATGAAATTGTGCTTGGCTGGAGCTTGGGAACGAGGAGGGTATGGGCTTCTTGCTGTTCTTCGTCCCCTCGCTTGCTCCTCTCCAAAAAAATTATCCATTATCACTTATTAATTATCAATTGCTCTTGCACTTGTGCGGGTATCCATTCTTGTTTTCGTGCTTCGTCCTCTTACTTGCTCCTCTCCAAAAAAATTATCCATTATCAATTATCACTTGTCAATTGCACTTGTGCGATGTGTCCCAATCCACTCCCCTTCTGGATTCCCGCCTACGCGGGAATGAGGGGGGAGGTGTGGGAATGAGGGCGGGTGTGCGGGAACGAGGTGAGGCGAGAAGAACAAAAAAAATAGACGAATGCGTTTCGCAATCGTCTATTTTATCAATCAATTATCAATTCCATTGATACACATCACGCACCAAGTAGATGCTATCAATGTTGTTAGAAGGAACATGCCAATTAGGATGATTTTTGATACCGCTCTCGCCCAGAGTATTGTAAAAAGAGCCTGCATTTGGGATTACGGGAACAGTTGTATTATTAACATCATTAAGCCGCCAAATATAAGGAATGGGATGCCCTCTCTCTATCATGCCACCGTTAATATCCCCAATATTCCCGCTGGTATATCCATCGTAATAGCTACAGTTACTCAATGTGGAGACAGTGTTTGTGCCTATCCCCGCAATATATCCGGTTGACATATCACCAAAAAACCGAGTCGTATGGTTCAGTTCCTCTTTAGAATAATATGACTGAGTGTTCAAGCTATATCCTGAATTTACATAACCAATGGCAACACTATCTAAAGTAATACTCTGCTGTATATAACCAAATAAACCTCCTACACTTGTATAATTGTAACTTGCCGAACCACTATAATTAAAGACATACAAAGCCAATCTTTTCCCCACTATTTTGTCGGCATGTCCTACCATCGTGCCGACAGCTCCCTGATTCCAAAAATCTATCACATAAGGCACATTATTAGTAGCAGACCTAACAGTCATATAAGGATTCTTAACATAGATATCCTCCAAGGTAATTGTTTGACCGGAATTAGAACCAGCTTCTACAACTGTTTTACTTATCAAAAAACCAAAGCGCACATTCCTACCCTCTAAAAAAGCCTCTCGATGATAATTAGGCTTATCTATCATCAGTCGTTTAATCGTGAGACTAGTATAAACAGCAGTGAAAAATCCTTCGGTATATTCTATTGGCAAATCTCCCATCTTTTGGCAATAACCCTCTATGCTGTGCCCGTGCCCATCGAAGCAGGAAGGACTTGTGTTCATAATATCAAACCAGATTGCAGAGGAACTAATATTGGGATCAGCTTCCTTATTCAAATCGACAGCCCAAAATTCAGTATCGCCAGTTCCGTTATCAGCTCTCAACAAAATGTCGGTGTAGAGGTCAACTTTCGTGCTTGTAATTTTCGCATAGACCCTTTTATTGGTTGCGTCATAATTACAGAAGAATTGTGGAGTAAACATCATCACATTCGAGGTATAGATATAGACCTCGCCCGACCTGTTTGCGTTTGCTATTTGCTTGGCTTCATACTCAAATCCTCGCTCACTGCCTATGCTACCGAGCGAGCTACTGTTTGCTATGGCCAGCTTGGGATAGTAGTCAGTGGTTACATTGCTGGTGTTCCAGCCGTTGCCACTCGTAAATCCTAAGGTATTCCAAATATTAGCTGTATTGCACACAGGCGAAACAGAAGGATAGATATTACCGGCATACAGGTTCGCTCCATTTTTCAGGTTAGCACCAACATTTCCAGTGCTTCTGTAAATGTCTGTTCCCCAGTTGACCCCAAATCGCTTGTGATAATACTTAAAATAGGTCTCCACCCAGCCGTAGTTGTTGGAGAGATTTCCACCATTAGCAGCTATCCTCCCAAAATAAGAACTTTTTTTAGGGTATGCTGCCTTCAAGTCATAATATTTTATCATAGCTACACAGTTACTCACTGTGCCATAATAATTATCCCCAACTATTCCAGCTATGCAACCCGTGCTAGCATTGGTGTTAGTGCTTTTGATAATAGACCCTGTAACCAAACAGCGGGTTACAGCTCCCTTGGATAGTGCAGCTATACCTCCAATGGTAACAACTGCAGAGAGTGTCGCCTGCGAGACAGAGCAATCGCTGACATTCGCATTATTGTATCCCATGAGTCCACCTGCGTATTGATTCGTAGCTGTGACAATGGCACTGTTCACACAGCATTTGGAGATAGTTGTTGCATCAGTATATCCTACCAAACCGCCGACATATTGATTACCCGTAGCGGTTACAGTGTCAACTTTGCTATTAGATACAGCTCCAGTGTTATGTCCGAGCAGACCACCTGCGTATTGACCGCCACAGCCAACCACTACCCGAGTAGCCGAGCACGAATTAATTGTCGATTCATTCTTCCCGATGAGTCCACCGGCATGGCTGGTCGTAGCTGTGACAGAGGCACTGTCCACCGTGCAGGAGGTAACAGAAGTTACCTGACTGATATGTCCGACCAAACCTCCGGCATAGCTGGTCGTAGCTGTGACTCGCACACTATCAACCCTGCATCCGCTAAGAATAACAGAAGAACTATTAATAACCCCGACCAAACCACCTGCATTATTACCAGCTTTCACAGTCAGGTTTGACCCAGAGCTATTTGTGATAGATTTCTCAGTTTTCCCAACCAGTCCTCCCACTATTTCGTTCATAGCTGTGGCAGTTATCCCTCTCACCAAGCAATTGTCGATAGTTCCACCACTATACCCTACGAGTCCACCAACATAGCTGGTCGTAGCTGTGACAGTCGTGTTGGAGGCGGTATCTCTGGTCAAAGCTCCAGAGTTATAACCAATAAATCCGCCGATATATTGAGAACCCGTAGCGGTTACGGTGTCAACTTTGCTCTCAGATACAGCACCAGTATTATATCCGAGCAAACCGCCTACATTTCCCCTGTGGTTAACTTTTACTACTACCCGAGTAGCCGAGCACGAATTAATTTTCGAGGCATTATTCCCGATGAGTCCGCCGGCGTATTGATTACTAGCTGTGACAGAAGCACTGTCCACCGTGCAGGAGGTAATATTTCCTGTATTACTACTATACCCGAGCAAACCACCGACATATCGATAACCCGTAGCGGTTACACTGTCAACTCTGCTATGGGAAACAGCTCCCGTATTCATCCCGAGCAAACCACCTGCGTATTCACTGACCACAGCCAACCACTACCCGAGTAGCCGAGCACGAATCAATTTTCGCTGTATTATACCCGACGAGCCCGCCGGCATATTGGGAATTAGCTGTGACAGAGACACTGTCCACAGAGCAATTAGTAATACTGGCGGCAGTCCCATCACATTTTCCTGCCAAACCACCCGCATAGCTTACGGTGGTTGTGATATTTACACTCGACACCGAGCAACTATCAATAGTCCCTGAATAAAGCCCTACCAAGCCACCCACATTATCCTTCCCCGATATAGTGGCTATAGATGTGCCATTGCTCACTACATGACAATTCCTAATCGTGGCACCAGCGGGCAAATAACCTACCAAAGCACCAAAATTGCTGTAACTACCCTCTCCGATGCTGTTGATTTTCAGAGTAAGATTATTAATAGTATCGGTGACAGTCGCCAAAAGTCCTACATGCTGATACTCACCTTTGATAGAAAAGTTGGAGATAGTGTGTCCATTCCCAAAGAACGCTACAACATTGAACAGGGGAGGCAAAGAATCTCCACCGAAATTTAAATTATTAGTCAAATTTATGGTAATTTTGTATCCGTAGAGTCCCAAGATATTTTTGTAGTCCTCTGTGGAGGCGACGGTAACAGTCATATCAAGAAACGGAGAGTAACCTTGCTGACCAGAGCGTTGTATGGGAATAGCTGTTCCCACCTTGAGCCACGGACTACCCGCAGTGCCACTGGTAGCGGGGTCCCAGTTGATGCCATTATCATTATTCCAAAAATTAGCATTCTGCAAATCCGATTGTGTGGTGGTTTGTCCGTTTTTGTCGTTGAGAGCTGCCAGCATCGCACTGCCTGTAGGCAGAGCACCGCTATTTAGTGCCGATTGCACAGATAATCCCACTGCTAAAATACCCGAGAAACACGCTAACAATATTCCCGTAAATAAAATTTTTCTACTCTTCATAATTACAACTTCTCCAAATGTATACAACTACGACCAAAGAATAAACAAAACAAAACAAGTCAATTGAAAATAAATAAACTATTTGTTTTCATTATCTTCATGCTCCATGCTCCTCTATTTCCTCATCCCCGTGGAAACAGGTATCCATTCTCGTTTTCGAGCTTTGTTCTCTTACTTGCTCCTCTCCAAAAATTATCCATTATCAATTATCACTTATCAATTATTTTGCATACGGGAAAAAGCAACTGCTCTGTTCCCTACCCTGCCCCATCTGGATTCTTGTTTTCGTGCTCAGTCCTCTTCCCTACTCTCCGAAAAAATTATCCATTATCAATTATTAATTATCAATTATTTTGTGCTTGACCAAAAACCCCGAATTAAACAAACTCAATCAAAATACAACACTAAAGAGGTCGAAGATGAAAATAGGAATATTGGGAACCGGTGGCGTAGGAGGATATTTCGGAGCAAAACTCGCCACAGCAGGACATCAAGTAAAATTTTTGGCAAGAGGTCAACACCTTGCCAACATCCAAAAAAACGGGCTGATTGTAAAAAGCGTGAAAGGCGATATGCACCTCAATCCCGCTGATGCCAGCCAAAACCTACAAGATTTTGCCGACTGCCAGCTCATCATATTCACCTGCAAATCTTGGCAAGTCGAACCGCTCTCCAAGGAACTCAAACCCTATCTGAACAAAAACGCTCTGCTCTTGCCCCTGCAAAACGGCGTGCTGGCTGCGGAAGAGATTTGTAGGCACTTCCCCAAAGAGAACATCCTCAACGGACTCTGTGTTATTTTTTCCAAAATTACCGCTGCTGGCGAAATCACGCATATGGGCTTAGAGCCGATTATCAAGTTCGGAGAGTTGGACAAGACTCGTTCGGAAAGGAGCTTGGACATAGAAAAAATGTTTTTGCAAGCCGACATCCAAGCCACGCTCAGCAACGACATCGCCGTGGATTTGTGGCTCAAATTCGTCGTCATCTGTCTCGGTGTATACGGTGCCACCATGAACGCCACTTACGGCGAACTGCGGGAACTCCCCGAGACCAGAGCGATTTTGCAAGAAACATTGCAAGAGATTTACACGATTGGCAAAGCCAAGAATATCAATCTTCCCGATGACACTGTCGAGCGAAGTATGAAAGCCGTCGATTCCTATCCCGCTGATGTTCGCTCATCTCTGGCTCGGGACATCCTTGAGGGGAAATCTTCGGAAATAGAATATCAGACCGGCTGTGTCGTGAAATTTGGAAAAGAACTCGGCATCAAAACACCTTACAATCAGGCAGCTTACGCAGCGGTGAAAATGATGATGAAGAAAAATAATCTATAGAATTGAATTTTGGGTATTGAAGCCGATATGACAAAAGACAATAGTAGGAAGCCTTTGATTCTCGGCTCTCTCTATGCCATGATTGCCACCTTCCTTTGGGCAGGCAACCTCACTATCTCTCGTGGCATCAGTGCCCATATTTCTCCCATTTCACTCTCTTTGATTAGATGGAGTATAGCCAGCATAGTTTTATTGCCTTTTGGTATCAAGACTCTGCTCAAACAATGGACAATCATTAAAAGCAATATGCTCTACCTATTTGTTACAGCTTTTTTGGGAATTGCTCTTTTCAACACCTTGGTCTATACAGCGGGCAAAACTACTACCGCTATAAATCTTTCCATCATATCCCTCACATTCCCCATTTTCATATTGATATTCTCTGCCCTTTTCTACCATGAAAAAATAAATGCTCAAAGAACCATCGGACTCATCTTAGTAATCATCGGCACTATTTATCTGACCACCAAAGGAAATCTTCAAACAATTTTTACAAATAAGCCGGTAATCGGAGATTTGCTAATGCTACTGGCATCAATCGTTTTCGCTACCTACAGCATCTTCCTAAAAAATAAGCCAAAAAAACTGGAACTCATTTCACTACAACTACTAACTTTTCTCCTCGGGACTATCATTCTGCTTCCTATCTACTTATTGCAAAGTAATCAGAACCTTATTATCCCTTTGAGTTTTAACATGCTTGGGATTTACGCCTATGTAAGCATCTTCGCTTCGGTAATAGCTTTTGTCTCTTGGAATGCCTCTATATCGCTGATAGGAGCTACCAAAGCAAGCATCATCTACTACATTATTCCTATATTCAGTTCGATTTTGGCTTTCTTATTTTTGAACGAAAAAATTGTCTTCTATCAATTTATTTGTTTTGGACTAATTCTGGTTGGCATCTTATTAGCTCGTAAAGATTAACAATTCGCATAATCCTACGAAACAAAGACTAATATTTTAATCTCAGTCAACCTCGCTACAAATTGGCAATAAACAACTAACCAATCTCTTGCGGCACATCAACCGTCAGCACGCAGAACACCTGCATCCCCAGACCTTTGCCAAACTCTGTCAAACCCTCTCCGGTGGTCGCTGTCAGTCCGATTTGCTCTACGCCGATTCCCAAAATTTTCGCCAAAGACACTCTCAACTCTCCGATTCTGCACTCCAGCTTGGGCTTCAGAGCCTCGATGGAAACCGACAGATGAACAATCTTGCCCTTGAGATTTCCCAAATCTTCCAAAGCAACCTTGAGATATTCCACACTATCGGTAATCCCCAACTTGCACATCTTGTCGGCGACTTTGCCCAAAATATTTCGCCCCGTAATCCCCGAAATCGCATTAGTCACCGCATGTAGCACGACATCGCCGTCACTATTGGCGACAAAACTCATCTCCTCGCTAAAACAAATCCCACACAGAAACAAGCCTTTGCCCGTGTTCTCCAAATCAAAACGGTGACTGTCCTGCCCTATCGCAACTTTAATCATTTTACCATTCCTTTCACAAGCCGTATTTGCTCTACATAATCGCAAGATTTGGCGGGTGTTTCCAAGATAAGCGGTTTCCCGTGTCTATAGGCAAAATCCACTACAGCACCAATTCCTGCCAAACCGATTTTCCCCACTCCCAAATCTTCGTGCCTGTCCACTCTGCTACCCACTTCCTTTTTGGCATCGTTGAGGTGGAAGCAAACCAATCTGTCCAAGCCAAACCTCTTCTCAAAATCTGCCAACCAATCTTCCACACCCTGCTCAGTTCGCAAATCGTATCCCGCAGCGAAAGCGTGACAGGTATCCAAGCAAAATCCTATCCGCTGATGGCACTCCAATTCCCGAAACAGCTCATCCAACTCATCCAACCGAAAACCAATCTCACTCCCCTGACCTGCGGTGTTCTCCAAAACAATCTTCACTTCCTCGTGAGTGCGGTGCAAAACATAAGTCAGATTTTCTTTGATGTTTTTGAAAGCCTCCGCTTTGGCAAACTCCAAATATTTCCCGATATGTAGCACAATTCCCACTCCACCGAGAGCAAAAATTTTGTTCATATCGTCTATCAAACTGTCCGCAACGAAACGGAAATCGCTCAGAGGTTTGGCAAAATTCAAAAGGTAAGAACAATGCCCGATAAGGAAAATCCCCTTCTCTTGCAGCTTGCTCCTCACAGTCAAAGCATCCTCCTCGCTCAAATCTTTCACATATCGATAACTTCGCGGACTTTTCAAAAAAATTTGCACAGCGTTTCCGCCCAAATCTTCCACAATCTCCACAGCGTTCAAAAAACTCTTGGCAATAGAACTGTGCACACCAATCTGCAAAATATTTTCCATCTTTCTCCTCTAATTTAACATTACAGGTTTAAAACATTTGCCCGTAAAACTTGTCAAGTTCTTTGACTTGCACATCTTTCTTTTAAATCCTTGACTTACAAACAAAACTATAATCCATTGAACGAGGCGTGTTCGCAAGCGACCAAAAACTTTCGGTTAGGTAAGAATATGAAAATACTACATCTTTCTGATATTCACGGGAAAGTGGAAAACTTCCAATTCATAGAAGATTTGTTGCAAAACAGCGACTTGATCATTATCAGTGGCGACCTGACGCACATGGGCAAGGAAACAGCTATGGCGAATATTCTTCACTTCTTGCCTCTATATAAAACACTGGCTCTGTTGGGAAATTGCGACTACCCCTCAACGCTAAAAACCTTGCAAAAAGCGGACATCTCCATTGATGGACAATGCACGACTATAAGAGGCTACAAAATCTGTGGTTACGGTGGCTCACTACCGACTCCGATTGACACTCCCAATATGCATCCCGAAGAAGAGTTTTTGCATGTTCTGGACTCCTTTTCCGCTGTTGACATTCTGGTGACACATCAGCCGCCATACGGCACGAAAGCCGATTTACTGCCCACCGGCGAGCATGTCGGGAGCAAAAACATCACGGAATACATCGGCACTTACCAGCCGAAACTCGCTCTCTGCGGACATATGCACGAAGCCCAATCCGTCAGCAAAATCGGCGAAACCTTCGTTGTAAATTCGGGTGCTTTGGCTCTCGGGAATTACGCTCTAATAACTCTAACCGACGATAAAATCGACATTAAATTGGGTAATATCTCATCATGATAAAGAATCTCGATAGACAAACCATCCTTGAGCTTCTGGAGACAGGACAAATTGCCCGACTGCACTCGTATCTGCAAGATTCTCACCCGGGAGACATCGCCGCTATCATCAACGACTTGCCCTACGATGAGCAATATAAACTTTTCAGTCAACTGAAGGTAGGGATTGCCGCAAATGTTATGCCGGAATTGCACCAAGAGATACAAGAGCAATTTCTGCAAAAGATAAATCCTGCCAAATTAGCCGGAATACTGGGCGAAATGGACAGCGATGATGCGACAGACATCCTCAGCGGGATTGAGGACGAGCAAGAGCAAAAATCGATTTTGGAGAGACTGGATTTTGACGACAAGCAATCCATCAAAAAGCTCCTGACTTACGATGAAAACACTGCCGGCGGTATCATGCAGTCGGAGGTCGCTCAAGTTCCCAAGAACTTCACCAAAGCCCAAGTCGTTCAGTATATTAAAGAAAACTATGATGAAATCGATAATCTCGCCTATATTTTCGTCGTCAATGAGGACTGTGTTTTGGAAGGAAAATTGGACACCTACGCACTTCTCATCATGGACGACAACCAAACCATCGGGCAAGCTATGCAAACAGACATCATCTCTACGACCACGAGCACCGACCAAGAAAAAGTCGCTCACCTCTTCCGTAAATACGACCTCTATGCCATTCCTGTTGTTGACAGCCAAAATCACCTCTTGGGTCGGATTACCGTTGACGATGTTATTGATGTCATCGATGACGAAGCCTCGGAAGATGTTTATAAAATGATGGGGTTGGAAAACGAAGACAAAGTTTTCTCCTCACCGCTTGACTCTTTCGGCAAAAGGATTCCTTGGCTTCTGCTAAACCTCTTCACAGCTATTTTGGTCTCCAGTGTGGTAGGAATCTTCGAGGGAGTCATCAAAAGCTGGGCGTTCCTTGCCGTGCTAATGCCCATAGTCGCAGGACTCGGAGGAAACTCAGGAGCACAAACCCTCACGGTAATCATTCGCGGTATCGCCATGGGCGAGCTGACCACCAACAACTCCATCAAAGCACTTCGCAAAGAGGTCATCGTCAGCATCTGCAACGGCATCGCCATCGGCTCCGTCGCCGCTCTGATAGCTTGGCTCTACAAAAGCAACATAATGCTCGGTGTCGTCCTCGGAGGCGGTCTAATCTGCAATATGCTGATAGCCGGCACAGTGGGAGCCTTAGTCCCCTTACTCCTCAAAAAATTCAAATTAGACCCCGCTCTCGGCTCTAACATCATCGTCACCATGCTCACCGACATGGGCGGATTTGCGAGTTTCCTAGGACTTGCAGCCATCCTCCTGTAGAAATTTCATTGTGATAGAGCACAACGGCAAAATCTGGGATTTAATCGTCATCGGAGCAGGAGCTTCTGGACTAATGGCAGCAGGCAAAGCCTCCCGCTTGGGACACTCCGTCCTGATACTGGAAAAGATGCCCAAAATTGCCCGAAAAGTAAGAATCACTGGGAAAGGCAGATGCAACCTCACCAACACAAAATCGTGGACTGAATTTGAAAATAGCATCTTCCCTAAGCCCAATTTCTTCAAAAAAGCGTTCTTCAATTTTGACAACCTCAAAACCATCGATTTATTTGAAAAAACCCTAAGCGTGCCACTGAAAGTGGAGCGGGACAAAAGAGTTTTCCCCGTGTCCGACAAATCTTCCGAAATCATAAAAGCGTTGGATTTGTGGGCAAAACAGGCTAAAATAGTCTGCAATTGCTCGGTAACTTCCGTGGAAATAATTGGCGACAATATCAACCGCATCATCTGCTCCCAAGATGGCAAAGCCGTCTCCTACCAAGCTCATAATTATCTCCTTGCCACAGGCGGTCTGAGTTACCCCACCACAGGTAGCACCGGAGACGGTCTCTCCTTGGCACAATCGATGGGGCACACTGTAAACCCCTGCTTGCCATCCCTCGTGCCACTCATCAGCCCCGATGTCAAAAATCTGCAAGGGTTAGCGTTGAAAAACACAACCGCAACTCTCTTGAAAGAAAACAAAAAGATGCAAGAAGAGTTTGGCGAACTGCTGTTTACGCACAACGGACTCTCGGGACCAACCATCCTCACACTTAGCCGACTGGCAGTTATCCTTTTGCAGCAAAACGAGAACACCTCTATCTCTCTAGATTTGAAGCCATCTCTTGCCGTTGAACAATTGTCTCAAAGAATTTCACGAGAAATCTCCACAGCTCCCGACAAGCAAATAAACACTTTTCTGAAAAATTACCTGCCACTTAGACTAATTCCCTGCATAATCGACAGATTGGGCGTAAATCCACAATCTAAAATTTCGTCTCTGAATATCACGAAAAAATTAGCCCTTCTTCTGAAAAATCTGAATTTTACAATTGTTGGACATTGTGGATTTGAACAAGCGATAATCACTCAGGGAGGCATCCCCACTGCTGAAATCGACAGCAAAAGTATGCGTTCCAAATTAATTAACAACCTCTATCTATCGGGCGAGATAATCGACTTGGACGCTTACACCGGAGGGTTTAATCTGCAAATAGCGTTCTCTACAGGATACTTGGCAGGAGAGTTGAAGAAATAAGAAACAACCTCTCTTCTTAATCAACTTTTCTTACGAAAAAACGACAAAGAAATTATAAGCTCTTTTCTGAAAATTTTGAGAATCAACAATCCCAATAATATCGAATAAACAACAACCATAGTATGAGAAAAAAGTATCAAAGCAGCCACGGTATTGGTCGCAATTCCGAACATTCCACTAAAAATTATGAGAGCAGTTATTTCGTTAGAGCCGATTTGCCCGGGAGGGGAAGGCACTGCGTAAGACAAAAACAGCAGGGAGTAACCCAGAAACAGAATATCCAATGGCATAACATAGTTAAGAGCCAAAGTCACAAAATAAAAAGCCAAGCAATTACAAAATAATGCCAAAACAGAAAGGAAAAACATTTTAACAAAAAGAGGAAGCGTAAATTTAATCCTTCTAATTCCTGCTACGAAACGGATAAACATTCCCAAGAGTTTCCGCAATTTTTTGTTGTGCCACCTTTTTCTGAGTGCAATTACCATCTTTACCCTAAAAGAAACAAATATCAAAAAAAGAAACCCAGCCAACAAAATGCCGACCAGAAAATAGATTATGTAATAAACCTCAACACTTACATCATAGCGAACAAAAGGCAAAAAACACAGAATAACAAAAATCGGCATCAAATCAAAAAGTTTATCAATAAATGCGGTAGGTAACACCCTTGACAATGGGACATTATAGCTTTTCTTGATGTAATTGCACTTTACAATTTCCGCAATTCTAATAGGAATCAAAAAGTCTATTACAGAAGCCATCGCATAAGTTTTCAAGACTTCCCAACGCCTGACGGGAACTAATCTCTTTAGCAAAAAACTCCAACGACTACCGCGTATACAGGTGGTCGAAAAAGATACTAAGAAGAATAAAGGCAGATACCAATAATTTATATTTTCATAATGGGCAAGGGTTTCCGAGAAATCAAAAAACTTGAAACTGAGCACCAACAATCCTACGCCAATTATAAAAAGAACAGACAATTTTTTAATCATGGAGCTAAGAAAGAAATAACCCGATAAGAAGCAACAATTTTCAACAAGAAAAAAGCCACTTCGCTAAAAGTGGCTGTAAATAATTCAAAATAACTTTGAAAATTAACTCTCTACAACTTCTTCCGTTTCCTTAGCCAAATCCTCAAGTTTTACCTCTTTTTCAGCAGGTTCGGGAGTAGCAACAGCGGAAACTTCCTTTTCCTCTACAAATTCGATAATCACCAACGGTGCGGCATCGCCTTTGCGAAATCCGGCTTTTATTATTCTAGTATATCCACCGTCAACGCTTTTGTATCTCGGAGCAATCTCATCAAAAAGCTTTTTAACCAAACTACGGTCGCCCAATACACTGTAAGCCAAACGACGATGATGAACTTCACCCTTTTTCCCGTAAGTAATGACTCTCTCAGCCAAACTTCTCATCTCTTTAGCCTTAGCCTCTGTAGTAGTGATGCGCTCCGATATTATCAAAGACTTCACCAAGTTTCTCAACAACGCTTTACGATGTCCGGCTTCTCTGCCAAACTTGCGTCCTTCTTTTCTATGTCTCATAATATCTACTACCTTTTTAAAATTTTATTTCTTGCTTCCAATATCTCAGCTTCCACTTTCTCCAAATTCATGCCCAAAGACATATCCAAATCAGAAAGAAGTTTTTTGATTTCGTCCAAAGACTTTTTACCAAAATTGCGATATCTAAGCATTTGATTTTCGGTTTTGCTTACCAAATCTCTAACAGTCTCTATCTTGGCAGCAAGCAAACAGTTGCTGGATCTTACAGACAGCTCCATCTCGTTGACACTGGTATCCAGAAGTCTCTCAATCCTCTCCAGACGAGGGTCCATTTCCAGTTTTTCCACATATTCAGGTTCCACCTCAAATCTAACCATCTTATCGTAAAAATCTCTCAGCAATTTGCTAGCGGTGAAAAATGCTTCTTTAGGGTCTAAGCTCCCGTCAGTTGTCACTTCCAAGACCAATTTGTCGTAATCGATTTTCTTGCCGACTCTTTCGTTTTCTACAGAGAAAGCCACATTTTTGACAGGATTGAACAAAGAATCCACAGCGATGAAGCCGACAGGCAATTCAGATTTGTCATGCTCTTCGGAAGGAACATACCCACGATTGACACCAATAATAATCTTGCAATTAATCTCATGTCCATCTTGAGTAATCTCAAAAAGTTCCAAATCTTTATTGATAATCTCCACACCTGATTTCAAAGTAATGTCTTTAGCTGTTACCATTCCGACCTTTTTGACATTCAACTCCAAAGTAACATCTTCCAAAAATTTGGACTTGATAGCCAAGCGTTTAAGTCGCAAAATAAAGTCAACATAATCGGTATTAGTGCCCGGGATTCCTGTAAATTCATGGTGCAATCCATCAATCATCACAAATTTAACAGCAGCCCCTTGCATAGAAGAGAGTAGCACCCTACGAACAGTATTACCGACAGTTGTCCCGTATCCGGGCTCCATAGGGCTGACACTTACCTTCACATAAGTACTACTATAAGTGGATTCGTCTATTTCCACCTTGGTAGGATTTTGAATAGGAATTATTAAACTCATCGCACCTTCCCTACATTATTTAGAATAGAATTCGACAATCAAACGATCATCAACATTCACAGGTATTTGATCTCTATTCGGGATAGCCAAAACTTCACCCTTCAAGCTCTTCTTGTCAAAAGACAACCAAGCAAAACTATCCACGGCACTGTTTCCGATATTATCCAAGAAAACTTGCATATTTTTGCTCTTATCTTTCACTTGGATGATATCTCCTTGCTTACATTGATAAGAAGGGATGTTCACTCTTTTGCCGTTCACAGTGATGTGAGCATGAGTCACCAACTGACGAGACTGCATCCTCGTAGCTGCCAATCCAAGTCTGAAAACAACACTGTCCAATCTCAACTCCAAAAGTCGAAAAAGATTTTCGCCGGTTACACCGCTTTGTCTTGCAGCTTTTTTGAAATAGTTACGGAACTGCTTTTCCATGAGGCAATAAATCATTCTAGCTTTTTGCTTCTCATCCAAATGCAAGCCGTAATCACTCTTTCTCTTCTTAAAGCCTTGGCTATGCTCACCCGGAGCGTAACCTTTTTTCTTCAAAATTTTATCATATTTGGGAGCTTCAAATATATTCTCCCCGAATTTTCTGCAAATTCTCGCTTTAGGACCTGTATATCTAGCCATCTATCTCTCCCTATATCCTTCTTTGTTTAGGCGGTCTGCAACCATTATGAGGCACCGGAGTAACATCCTTAATCATAGTGATTTGCAATCCAGCAGCATTCAGAGCTCTAATAGCAGCTTCTCTACCACCACCGGGACCTTTCACAATCACACCAACTCTGGAAATACCAAGTTCAACAGCCAATTCACCCATTTTTTTCCCAGCCAACTGAGCAGCAAAAGAGGTATTCTTCTTGGAGCCGTGATAACCGATATCACCGCCACTAGACCAATCGATAGTATTTCCAGACTTGTCGGCCAAGGTCACAATCGTATTATTAAAACTGGAATGAATATTAACCATTCCTTCACTAATATTCAGTTTTTTCTTTTTCTTCACATTCTTAGCCATCTTCTACTACCTCTTTTTCCTTCTCTTTTTGCGAGTCATAGCATTATTCTTAGTATTTTGACCTCTGCAAGGCAAACCTCTTTTGTGACGCAAACCGCGATAAGAGCCATTACCCATCAGTCTCTTTATGTCCATTACATTTCTGGTTCTAAGCTCACCCTCTACAATATAATGACCTTGTATTTCCTCTCTAATCCGTTTTTCATCTTCGATAGAGAGGTCTTTTACTCTTATGCTTTCATCAATCGCAAGATCACTAAGAATCTTTTTAGAATAAGTTTTACCTATCCCAAAGATATAGGTCAACGCTATCTCCAATCTTTTGTCTTTAGGGAGTTCAACTCCTACTATATTAGCCAAATCTCCTCCTAACCTTGTCTTTGCTTATGTTTGGGATTAGAGCAAATCACTCTAACCACACCTTTACGAACCACAATCTTGCAGTCCTTACAAATCTTCTTTACAGATGCTTTAACTTTCATCATTAACTCCAAACTACTTATACCTATAAATTATTCTGCCTTTGGACAAATCATAAGGAGAAATCTCTAATTTCAACTTATCTCCCGTCAAAATTCGAATATAGTGCATTCTCATCTTTCCCGACAAATGAGCAACAATCTCATGCCCATTCTCCAACTTAACCCTAAACTTCGTCCCAGGCAAAATCTCAACAACTTCACCATCTATTTCTATATTATCCACTTTAGCCATACATGCCTCTATTAACCGACCGTCAAAATCTCCGCCTCATCATCAGTAACGAGTATCGTATACTCAAAATGAGCCGAACGACTATTATCAGCCACCACACATTCCCAACCATTCTCGACAATCCTATTGGTGCCACGATTGAACATCGGCTCTATCGCCAATGTCATTCCCGAACGCAAACGAACTCCAGTGCCTTTTCTCCCATCATTTGGAACGGCAGGATCTTCGTGAAGATTTTTCCCAATCCCATGTCCTGTCAGATTATCCGCCGGATAAAAACCGTTCTTTTTGGCGATAGCACCAATAGCAGCGGACAAATCACCCAAACGATTACCATTTCTTGCCAAAGCCACCGCTGTGTCAAGTGCTTCCTTGGTAATTTTCATCAATTTTTTATCTTCAGCGGAAATTTCCCCAACTGCATAAGTTTTAGCTCCATCTCCATAGTAACCGTTCAAATAGGTGCCCACATCAACACCAATAATATCGCCGTCTTGCAAAACAACTTTCTTGGAAGGAATCCCATGAACAATCACGGAATTTACCGAAGTGCAAACCTCTCCAGGAAAAGGTGGCAACCCAGGAACACTATAACCTTTGAAAGCCGGTCTAGCACCTCTATCCAAAATAAATTTCTTTGACTCTTCGTTAATCTCCCAAGTGGAGATACCAGGCTTTATTATCCCGTCCAGATAGTCGAGCAAATCCCCGACAATTCGGTTAGCTGCTCTCATCTTTTCGATTTCGACAGAATTTTTAATAAAAATCACTTAGCCCTTCTGCCTCTAATCTTGCCATGTTTCATAAATCCGTCGTAGTGTCGGGAAATAAGCTGACCTTCCAATTGTTGCAAAATATCCAAAGCAACTCCCACAACAATGATGAGACTCGTTCCCCCGAAATAAAGAGGAGAGTTCGTATAGTCTATCAAATATTGAGGGACAACAGCTATCAGAGCAAAAAATACCGCACCGGGCAATGTAATCCGAGCAATAACACTATTCAAATATTCTGCTGTGCTCTTGCCAGGCTTCTTACCAGGGATAAATCCGCCGAACTTCTTCATATTGTTCGCCATTTCGATAGGATTGAGCACTATAGCCGTATAAAAATACGCAAAAAACACAATCAACATAACATACAAAATCGTGTAAGTGTATGCCCCAGGCGACAAAGAAGCCGAAATCGCATTCATAAAAGCGTTCTCTTTGAAAAAAGCGGCAATCGTCTTGGGGAACATTATCACGGCTTGGGCAAAAATGATAGGAATCACACCAGCAGTATTGACCTTGAGTGGAATGTGCGAGGACTGTCCGCCATATATCTTGCGACCGACAATTCTCTTGGCATATTGCACGACAATCTTTCTCTCGGCTTGAGTAACATACACTACCAAGCCGGTTACGATTATCATTGTAGCCAAGATAATCACAACATTCAGAGTCGGCATAGAGCCGGCATAAACCATCTTCGCCATATTATAAAAGCCAACTGGATAGCGAACAACAATACCGGCAAAAATAATCAGAGAGATACCGTTGCCGATTCCGCGGTCGGTAATCCTCTCGCCAAGCCACATGATAATCATCGTGCCCGTAAGCAAAGTAGTCACAGCTGCAATCGTAAACATCATACCACTATTGGGGACAACAGCTTGACCAGCCGAGGTATACAAATTTTGCAAGAATATGGCAATACCTACGGAGTTGAACGCACCGACAATTAATGTCCCGTATCTAGTATATTGAGTAATCTTGCGTTGCCCCTCTGCTCCCTCATGCTTCAACTTCTCAAAAAATGGGAAGACTCCGCCCAAGAGCTGCATCACGATAGAAGCGGTGATATAGGGCATAATACCCAAAGCGAAAATGGAAGCTCTCTGAAAATTGCCACCAACGAACATATCAAACATTCCAAAAAGAGTGCCATCTCCACCTCTAGTGGTAAAAAACTCCTGCAAAGCACTGGTATCAATTCCCGGGACAGGTATGTAACCGCCCAATCTGTATAGAACCAAAATAAAAGCAGTAAAAAGAACTTTATTCTTTAATTCGGCAATCTTGAAGACATTTAATAAATTCTTAAGCAATTTAAATCTCCTTTACACTACCACCGCAAGACTCGATAAGTTTTTTTGCGTTAGCAGAGAATTTATTAGCCTCAATATTAAGAACAGCTTTGAAATCTTCAACACCAGAAGCCAAAACCTTTACAGGCAACAACTTCTTGGGGATTAATCCCTTTTCTTCCATCAAAGCCACATCAATATCAGATTGTCCAAGAGCAACCAAAGAACCCAAGTTGATAATACGATACTCTTTTCTATTGATACTGGTAAACCCTCTCTTGGGTAAACGACGTTGCAACGGCATCTGACCACCCTCAAACCAAGCAGGAATGTTTCCACCGGCTCTTGATTTTTGTCCGTTAAATCCTCTACCGCCTGTTTTACCAAGTCCGGAACCGGGACCTTTACCTTTTCTTTTCTTATTCTTCAAGGCAGGTTTATTTAGATTAGATAAATTCATTATTCCACCCCTATCTTAAACTTCTTCTACACGCAATAGATAACCAACTTTATTAATCATCCCACGGATAACAGCAGTATCTTCATGCACTTTAGTTCTATTTATCTTACCGAGACCCAGAGCCTTGATAGCCCCCTTAACATCGTCTCTTCTTTTGATAGTACTACGAATTTGAGTAACTTTTAATTTCTTAGCCATTATTTACTCCCCTTGGTAAGTTCATCGACGCTTTTACCGCGAAGTTTGGCTACATCTTGAATAGTTCTGAGTTGTTTCAGTCCATCGATAGTCGCCTTGGCAACATTGACAGCCGTGTTAGAACCCAAAGACTTGGTCAAAATGTTTTGCACTCCAGCAGCCTCCAAGACAGCACGAGCAGGACCTCCGGCAATAATTCCTGTTCCATCGGAAGCCGGCTTGAGCATCACTTTGCTCGCCTTAAATCTACCGATAATTTCGTGAGGAATAGTGCCATTCACGATAGGAACACTAAACATAGCAGCAGCCGCATTGTCTTTAGCTTTGCTGATAGCATCGGTAATCTCGTTAGCTTTGCCACTGGCAAACCCCAACTTCCCGTTCTTATCTCCAACGACCATAGCAGCGTTAAAGCTGAAGTTTCTACCACCCTTTACCACTTTGGCAACTCTGGCGGTGGACACTATCTTTTCTACTTCAAATCCGCTTTTGATCGGTTTTTCGTTCTTTTGCTTTTTCAAAATATCTCCTTATAGTGCCAAACCGGCTTCTCTAACGCCATCTACCACAGCCTTCACGCGACCATGATATTTGTAACCGTTTCTGTCCACACATACAGCCTTAATTTTAGCAGCTTTAGCTTTTTCACCTAACATCTTCCCTACTTGAAAGCTCTTTTCGCTTTTATCTCCCTCAAACTTAGCACCCTTTTCCAAAGTAGAACAAGCTACCAATGTCTTCCCGCTCTCGTCATCTATCATTTGAGCATAAATATTGTTCAAAGACCTGTAAATAACAAGACGAGGTCTCTCATTAGTGCCTTTTACTTTTTGAATATAAGCCTTTTTTCTTCTAAGTCTTGAGGCGGTTTTTACAAAACTCTTACACGATTTTTTTCTCATTGTTAACTCCTCAACCCTTATTCAGCCTTTTTACCTTGTTTAATCTTCACAAATTCACCCTTGTATCTGATACCTTTGCCTTTGTAATTCTCAGGCGGTCTGATTTTGCGAATTTGGTCGGAAAACTTGCCAACCTCTTCTTTGTTAATGCCGGAGATAGTAACTTCAACATTAACAGCAAGAGCTTGCTTACCTTCAGGAGCCTTGGCTTCAACCTTCAGATGAGATGGCACTTCCACTACCACTTCGTGAGAGAAGCCGAGACTGCATCTAAGCCAACGCCCTTGCACCTTAGCGTTAAAACCGGTCCCAATAAACTGCAAAGTCTTGCTAAAACCGGCACTCACGCCTATAACCATATTGTTTAATAAAGCCCTTGTCATCCCGTGAATAGCTTTCAAAGAGTCAGCCTTTCTGGACACAACAAGCACTCCATCTTCATTTTTTACACTAATTCCAGGCAAAAGAGCGTAAGAAAGTTCCCCGAGAGGACCCTTTACAGCAACATCACTACCCTTGATGTTGACTTCTACTTTTTCCGGTAAACTAATTGGTAGGTCACCTATTCTAGACATTCTGTTCTCCTCCTACCAAACCTTGCAAACATACTCGCCGCCAATGTTTTTGCTTTTGGCATCTCTGTCTATCATCACACCCTGAGAGGTCGAAATAATCGCACACCCCAAGTTGTTGTAAACAGTCGGCAAGTTCTTTGCACTTACATATACCCTCATACCAGGGGTACTAATTCTTTGGATACCTCTTAATACAGGGATTTCATCCTTAGTATATCTGAGCACCAAAGACAATTGTTTTCTTACTCTTTTTTGTGAAACATCCCTGTCCAAAATTTCGTAAGATTCTACGAAATTCTCTTGGTCGAGCAGTTTCACAATTCCTTCCACAAGTTTGCAATGGTCAACAAAAACAGTTTTGTGCTTAGCGAGATATGCATTTCTGATTTTTGTCAAAGCATTAGCAATAGGATCTGACACACTCATTTATAAACTCCTTAATTTCTTCTACCAGCTAGATTTGGTAACACCCGGGATTTCGCCATTGGAAGCCAATTTGCGGAAACAAAGCCTGCAAATTCCAAAATCTCTGATATATCCCCTAGGGCGACCGCATTGCTTACAACGATTATACTCTCTAACTTTAAATTTTTGAGATCTCTTTTGTTTAGCAATCATCGATTTTTTAGCCATAATTACCCCTAATTTTTCTTGAACGGAAATCCCAAGCCACTAAGTAACTTGAAAGCACCTTCATTGTTCTTAGAACTGGTACAAACCACGATACTAAGACCTCTTACACTATCAATTTTGTCATAATCAATCTCAGGGAAAATAACTTGTTCTTGCAAACCAAGAGCATAATTACCTCTTCCATCAAACGATTTTGCGGAAATACCATTAAAGTCCTTCAGCTTAGGCAACACTATGGATACGAGTTTATCAATAAACTCAAACATAACTTCACCACGCAAAGTAACCTTACATCCAATAGGCATTCCTTCTCTCAATTTGAAATTGGAAATAGACTTTTTCGCTTTGGTTATCATAGGCTTTCTACCGGTAATAATTGTCAAATCTTTAACCGCACCATCCAAAAGAGCTTTGTTTTGAGTAGCTTCGCCCACTCCCATATTCAAAACCACTTTCTCAAGTTTAGGAACTTGACAAATATTCTTGTATTCCTTCTTGAGCGAAGGCACTATTTCATTCAAATATTTCTCTTGTAATCTATTCATCGATCAGCTCCCGATTATAACTCTTCACCGGATTTTTTGCAAACCCGAGTTCTTTTATCGCCAATCAATTTGTAAATCGGCTTGGTTACATCTTTAAGTTTTTGATTGAAAAGCATAACATTGGAAGCGTCGATAGAGCCCTCTATCTCCACTATTCCACCTTGAGGATTGTTTTGATCAGGTCTTACATGCTTCTTTTTCAAATTAACTTTTTCTATTATCACTCTGCCTTTTTTGCGGTCAACAGCCAAGATTTTCCCTTTAGCACCCTTGGAAGAGCCGGCAATCACAACCACAAAATCATCTTTTTTCAATCTGACTTTCTTTTCCATTACTCCCCCTTACAACACTTCCGGAGCCAAAGATATAATCTTGGAATATCCATGCTCTCTCAGCTCTCTGGAAACCGGACCAAATACACGAGTTCCTACAGGCTCTCCGGCATCGTTGACTATCACTACGGCATTATCGGAAAATCTGATATAGGAACCGTCTTGCCTTCTAACAGCTTTCTTGGTTCTAACTATCAACCCTTTAGCCACGGCTTTTTTCTTGATTCTACCACCGGGCAAAGCTTTTTTGACAGCGATAACAATAATATCTCCAACAGTAGCGTATCTCTTCTTGGAACCACCGAGCACCTTGATGCATTCGGCTAATTTAGCTCCTGAATTATCTGCTACCACTAGATTTGTTTGCATTTGTATCATAATCTTAAGTCCTATTTACTTTCTTCCAAAACTTTATCCAAAACCCATTTTTTGGTTTTGCTAAAAGGCTTGGACTCTCTGATAGCAACAACATCGCCAAATTTGCAAATATTGTTCTCATCATGAGCCTTAACCTTTTTGTGTTTTCTTACCATCTTCTTGTATAAGGGATGAGCAAACTTTCTCTCAATCTCCACAACGATAGTTTTATCCATCTTGTCGGAAACCACCTTGCCAACCCTTGACAATCTTCTACTAAACATTTGCTTCCCCTATTCTTGCTCTTTCATTGACTATAGTCATAATACGAGCAATATCTTTTCTTGCCCATTTGAAAGCCGAAGGAGTTTCCAATTTCCCCATTGCTTGGGAAAATCTCAAATCGAAAAGTTTCTCTTCCAACTTGTTCAAATTATCTTGCAATTCGCTATCGCTCATTTGACGAATTTCAGCAATTTTCATATTCTCACCTCTCCTCTGTAAACCATCTCAGTCCTGATAGGCAACTTCTTTCCAGCTTTGGAGATAGCTTCTCTTGCCAAAGCCTCATCTTCTATCTCCAGCTCAAACAAGACTCTTCCCGGTTTGACTACAGCTACCCAATACTCAGGTTCACCCTTACCTTTACCCATACGAGTTTCAGCAGCAGTTTGAGTATATGGTTTATCTGGGAAAATACGAATATGCACTTTACCCGTTCTTTTCAAAGTTCTGGTCAAAACTACACGCACAGCCTCAATTTGACGAGCAGTAATCCAGCCACAACCTTGAGCAAGCAAACCAAAATTGCCGAAACTTACTTCGCTGCCTCGCTTGGCAAGACCACGCATTCGACCTCTCTGTTGCTTCCTAAATTTTGTTCTCTTTGGTGCTAACATTATCTTAACTCCTTAATTAATTGAGGATATCGCCTTTGTATATCCAAACTTTAATACCGATAATTCCGTAAGTTGTATTGGCCTCTACCAAAGCGTAATCGATGTCGGCACGGAGAGTGTGCAAAGGTGTAGAACCTTCGGTATATCTCTCTGTCCTCGCCATCTCCGCTCCGCCCAATCTTCCCGAACATTGAATCTTGATACCAACAGCTCCGTCTCTTTTGGCATTTCTGATAGCAAACTTCATCACTCTTCTAAAAGAGACTCTGTTTTGCAATTGTCTGGCAATCTCTTGACCAACAAGCTGAGCATCACACCACATCTTTTTCACTTCGTTCACATTCACGAAGACAGAAATTTTCCTGTCTCTTTTCTTGTTGAGAAGCATAGAAATCTCATCACGCAAAAGCTCAATTTCCGCACCTTTCTTACCAATCACCTGACCGGGTCTGGCGGTATAGATATCCACTGTGAGTTGTGAGCTCTTACGATAAATCTTAATCTTGGAAATCATCGCTGTGGCAAGTCTGCTCTTGAGGTATCTTTTTACCATCAAATCTTCTTGCAAATTGTCGATATACTCTTTACCGGTAGCGAACCAAATAGAATCGGATTCTTTGTTGATGCCTAAACGCAAACCAATTGGATTAACTTTTTGTCCCATTCTATTCTCCTTCCTTGCTGATATTTTTCACAAACAAATATATGTGACAGCTTCTTTTCAAAATCGTGGTTGCTCTCCCTTGAGCTCTTGGTCTAAATCTCTTGGCTGTGCGACCCTCGTTGGCATAAATTTGAGAGACAACCAAATCAGCATCGTTAGTGCCGGCAGCCAAATCTTTTGCATTAGCAACCGCAGAGTTGAGCAATTTATACATTTGCTTAGCTACTTTTTGCTTAGACAAAAACAAAATCTTTTGAGCTTCCGTAACCGACTTGCCTCTTACCAACTCTATTACCAATCGAGCCTTACGAGCCGAACCTTTATAATCTTTTAATATAGCTTTATATTCCATAATCACTATCCTCTATTCGTGTGAGCCCTAAAAGTTCTGGTATGAGAAAACTCGCCGAACTTGTGACCTACCAAATCTTCCGAAACGAATACCGGAATAAATTTTCTGCCGTTATGCACAGCGAATGTATATCCGATGAAATCCGGAATAATGGTGGATCTTCTTGACCAAGTCTTGATTACGGACTTCTTTCCGTCTTTCTTCATTTGCTCAACTTTCTTGAGCAAGTGTTCATCCACGAAAGGTCCTTTTTTTACTGAGCGAGCCATTATTTCCCACCTTTTCTTTTCTTAGCTTTCACTATAAACTTATCAGAATATTTTTTATTCTTACGAGTTTTGCCACCTTTGGCAAGCACACCCCATGGAGATCTCGGATGACCACCACCGGAAGTTTTACCTTCGCCACCACCCATCGGGTGATCTACAGGGTTCATAGCCACACCACGCACTTTCGGTCTTCTGCCGAGCCATCTGGAACGACCAGCTTTACCAAGTTGCAATGTATTTCTCTCCACATTACCCACTTGACCGATAGTCGCATAGCAACCCTCTCTAACCAAATGGACATCGCCTGATGGCATTTTCAAGTGAATATATCCGTTGTCTTTGGCAACTACCTGCACATAAGAACCAGCTGACCGAGCCAACTGACCGCCTCTGCCGGGAGCAAACTCAACATTGTGCACCAATGTACCAAGTGGAATATCCTTGAGAGGAAGAGCGTTACCAACTGCGATAGGAGCACCGTCTCCGGCAACAATCTTTTGACCTACTTCGATGCCCAATGGTGCGATAATATAGCGTTTCTCTCCATCTACATAGTGCAAAAGACAAATCCTTGCTGTTCTGTTCGGATCATACTCCACAGTAGCCACAACAGCCTCTATGCCTCTCTTGTTTCTCTTAAAATCGATAATTCTATACTTTCTCTTGTGACCGCCACCCCTTCTCCTCATCGTAACTCGCCCTTGGTTGTTTCTACCTGCTTTTTTGGGCAAGGGAGCCAAAAGGCTCTTTTCCGGAGTAGAAGTGGTAATCTCTTCAAAAGTATATCCAGTCTTAAACCTTAAAGAAGGTGTAACTGGATTATATTTTCTAATTCCCATATCTCCAAAATCCTCTAAACTTCAAATTCAGGGAACGATTCCCCAGCTTGCAAAGTAACAATAGCTTTTTTCCAATCAGCTCTTTTACCGGCAAATCTACCCATAGTTTTGGTCTTCCCCTGTTGGTTGATTGTGTTCACATTCTTCACCTTAACAGAGAAAATCTTTTCCAAAGCTTTCTTAATCTCTATCTTATTGGCGGCTCTGCTTACCTTGAAAACATACGACTTCTCGTTTCTGGCATTCTCTACCATCAACTCCGAAGATTTCTCGGTAATATGAGGAGCAATAATTATTTGTCTATCTGACTTTCTCATGATCCAAAAACCTCTATAACTTTCTTCAGCCCACTCTCGGTAATAAGCATATTGTCAGCATTCAGCACCTGATAAGCATAAAGAGTATCCGCTCTGTCCGTAGCTACATCGACAATATTGGAAAAAGATTTAATCAAGTTGGCATCACTGCTGTCAAAAATCACCAATTTCTTTCTGCCATTTCCCAATCCTGCTACAATCTCTTTGGCTTTTTTGGTAGATGGAGCATCAAATTTGATATCCTCAATAACAAGCAAACCCTCTTTTTTTACCAAATCGCTCAAAGCCAATTTCAAAGCCAATCTCTTTAATTTCTTAGGCACTCTCACAGTCCAATCTTTTGGTTGCGGACCAAAAGCTCTACCACCGCCACGCCTTACTGGAGTTTTGCAGTCACCAGGACGAGCATTACCCGTTCCTTTTTGACGGAACAACTTCTTAGTGCTACCCGTCACTGCCGCTCTGTTCTTCACGCTGGAGGTGCCTTGTCTTTGGTTGGCAAGATAAGCTTTCACCACCTCGTAAATCACAATATCGGCACCTTCGCACTCCTTGGCGAAAAGTTCATCAGGCAGAGAAACAACTCCGTTTTCAGAACCGTCCAATTTGTATTTTTTTATTTCCATTATACTTAAAGTTCTCCTATCCTAACTTCTTCAGCAAGACAACACTGTTTCTGTGACCGGGAACTGCACCTCTGATGAAAATCAAATTTCTCTCTTTATCAATTTTCACAATCTCAAGATTCTTCGCAGTAACCCTAGAGTTTCCATAATGTCCTGGAAGTTTTTTGCCCTTGAATACACGAGAAGGGGTAGCACACAAACCGATAGAACCAGGACCACGATAACTTTCGTGAACACCGTGAGTAGCCTTCATTCCGCTAAAGTTGTGTCTCTTCATCACACCGGTAAAGCCTCTACCCTTGCTGGTGCCAATCACATTTACAATCTCGTTGACATTGAATAAATCCACAGACAATTCTTCCAAGCCTTCCAATTCAGCATCGGAACCAACAGAAAACTCTCTCAACACCTTGTAACAATCATCTTTGAAATGACCTTGCAAAGCTTTAGAGACATTTTTTGTAGATTTTTGCTCGAAACCGACTTGCACCGCAGAATAACCGTCAACAGCTTTGGTCTTCTTTTGCACGACCTTGCACGGACCGGCTTGCACCACAGTAACGGGAATTACTCTTGCATCTTCGTCAAAAATCTGACTCATGCCGATTTTCTTTCCAACTATTCCTAACATTTTGCCAACCCCCTAAGCCTTAACCTCTACATGTACACCTGAAGGCAAGCTGATTTTTTTCAACGCATTCGTAGTGTTGGAAGTAGGATTTTCTATATCAATTATTCTTTTGTGAATAAGCATCTGAAATTGCTCTTGCGATTTCTTATTCACATGAGGCGAACGAAGCACAGTATATACGGTCTTTTCGGTAGGCAGAGGAACAGGACCAACAACTTTGGCTCCCGTGCTCTTTACGCTGTTAACCAACTCACCAACCGAAGCGTCCAATAGTCTGTGGTCATAAGCCTTCATTTTTATTCTAATTTTATTAGTTTTCATTAATGTACCTTAATTTAAATTACTCTTGAATCTCAGCTATTACTCCGGCACCAATAGTTCTACCACCTTCACGGATAGCAAATCTAAGACCTTTGTCCATAGCGATAGGCACTATCAACTCTCCGTTAATCTTCACATTGTCGCCTGGCATTACCATCTCTACGCCTTCGGGCAAAGTAAGAGTGCCGGTAACATCGGTAGTTCTAAAATAGAATTGAGGACGATATCCAGAGAAGAAAGGTTTGTGACGACCACCTTCGTCAGCTTTGAGCACATAAACCTCACCAACGAATTTTTTGTGCGGAGTGATGCTCTTGGGAGCAGCCAACACCATGCCTCTGTCAATTTCGTCTTTTTTGATACCACGAAGAAGCACGCCAACATTGTCGCCAGCTTCAGCACTATCCAAGATTTTGCGGAACATCTCCACACCTGTGCAGACAACTTCGATGGTGTCTTTGATACCGACTCTTTCCAACTTGTCGTTAATCTTGAGAGTGCCAGTCTCTACACGACCTGTGGCAACTGTGCCACGACCGGAGATAGAGAACACATCCTCAACAGGCAACAAGAAAGGCTTGTCCAAATCGTGGATAGGGTCAGGAATATAAGAATCGAGTGTATCAACCAATTTTTCGATAGCAGCAATACCTTCAGGGTCATCTTCAAGAGCCTTAAGAGCAGAGCCTTGAATGAAAGGAATGTCATCGCCAGGGAATTTGTAAGAGGTCAAAAGCTCTCTAACTTCCATCTCCACGAGTTCCAACAATTCAGCATCGTCCACAAGGTCACATTTATTAAGGAACACAACCATTGCAGGCACACCAACTTGGTAAGCCAAAAGAATGTGCTCACGAGTTTGAGGCATTGGACCGTCAGCAGCAGAAACAACGAGAATAGCACCGTCCATTTGGGCAGCACCAGTAATCATATTTTTGATGTAGTCGGCGTGACCAGGGCAGTCAACATGAGCATAATGTCTGGCTGTAGACTCATACTCCACATGAGCAGTAGAGATAGTAATACCTCTTTCTCTCTCTTCCGGAGCGTTATCGATAGAGCCAAAATCAGTATATTTGGCTTGTCCTTTAGCTGCAAGCACCTTGGTAATAGCAGCAGTAAGGGTAGTTTTACCATGGTCAACATGACCGATGGTCCCCACATTCACATGGGGTTTCGTTCTGACAAATTTTTCCTTTGCCATCATTTCCTCCTAAAGATCAAAAGTCCCCTTTATTGTAGGCGATTATCCGCCTCAGGACTTACTTTTTATTTCAACGAAAAGCTAACATTTAACAACCAGTTATAGTGTCAACTACTTTTTTGTTCCTGTAAAAACACAAGATAATTTCCTGCCAATTTCCGAAAAAATTTAACTTTTTTGTTTGCTCAAAATTTTGTATGCAAAAATTTGGAAGAGATTGTTAATTTTCTATGAAAAAACTGGAGGACGCAATGCCAAACATTATGCAAAACAAAAAAGGTATCGTGCTGGGAGTGGCGAACAACAAAAGCATCGCTTGGCAGATAGCCAAAAAGCTGAAAGAAGAGGGTGCCACAATCGGCTATACATATCAAGATGAGGTATCCAGCAAAAAGGCTTTGTCCTTGTTTGAACAAAACGAGGTTGCTTTTGCCTGCAAACTCGATGTTTGCGATGAAAAAGATTTTGCGAAACTGAACGAAAATATAGAAGAGCATTTCGAGGGGAAATTGGATTTTGTGGTTCACTCCATCGCTGGTGGTCCGGCTCTTGAAGATTTGCAAGGAGATTTTTACGATGTTTCCCGCGAAAACTTTTTGAAGACGATGGAAATCAGTGCGTTCTCGTTCGTGGCTATCATGAAGAGTGTCGCTCCGTATATGAAGGCTGCTGGCAACAGCTCGGCGATTTGCATGAGCTATCTCGGTGCACAGCGGGCTATCCCCAACTATAATGTGATGGGTGTCGCCAAAGCCACTCTGGAAGCGTGTGCTCGCTATATGGCAAGCGACTTGGGCAAAGATGGCATCCGCGTGAATGTCGTTTCGCCTGGACCCGTGCTCACTCGTGCCGCCTCTGCCATAGGTGGTTTCCGCCAAATGCTAAAGGAGTGTGCAGAACTTACTCCTCTGAGGAAGTTGACCGATACGGAAGATGTCGCCTCGGCTGCCCTCTATCTGCTCTCGGATTTGTCGGCAGGGACGACCGGACAGACGCTCTATGTTGATGGTGGGTATAATATTAAGTAATGTTTGTTCACTTTTCTTTTCACTGGAAAAGAAAACTCTCTATTATCATAAAATCGCTAAAAATAGAGTCATGAGCTGTAGTTTGGCTAAGTGATGACAAACAACTGATAGTATCTCAACCTCTCTCAAACTGGGTTCCCGCGTTCGCGGGAACGAGACAAGAAGAGCAAGAAACCCAAACACCCCGCACCCTCATTCCCGTGAAAACGGGTATTCATTCAGCCCTCGGACTACAGTTTTTTCTGTCTTTTTTCTTTCTTATTCGTTCTTTTACAGGGGGTCTCTACCTTTTCTTTGACCGTTCAAAGAAAAGGTAGAGAAGAAGGAAAACCGCTCTGACCACTAAAATGCAGTCTCTAAGATTAGCTTTATTTTAGTGGTCAGATTAGCGTTCAGAGTTTAGCCACCCAAGCACAAAAGCAAGAAGCATAACTATAAAGAATTGTGCTTGACCTGCCTATTCTTGATGGGACATCAGCAAGGTAACTAAGCAGTTGCTTTGACACTTTCGTGTTTCAAAGCTTTTTGAATAAAAAAAAGATTGAGATATGGAAACCCATAGCCCAATCTTTTCAGCAGTTACTGAACTACTCTTTAGTCCACTTACCAGCTAATTTTCCAGAACACAAACCAAATAATCCACCGACAGCTATAGATACAGAAATTATAATTAGTGGATTATCCAATCTTCCGCCGAGCATAACTTCGTTGCTCAATTTACCTGGTGTTTGCAAAAGGTAAGCAAAAGTACTTGCATAACCGAAAAAAGAAGCAGGTATTGTTGCGAGTGATGGGACATTGGCAGCCCAAACTACTATTGCAACTGAAATACCCACCGCGATAGCTCCCCAAAGCGGTAGACCAAGAGAAGCAGCTAAGGGAACATTGATAATGATAACCGCTGTGAGCCAAGCCATAATTACACCAAAGATTCCACAAACAATAACATTTTTCAATGTTTCACTAGTGCCGCCAAGAGCAAAAAATGCCCCCCAGGCAATAAAAATTGCCCAGATTAACAGAACACTACTGAGTGGTCCTAAAGCCAAAAAAGTAGCAACACCACCCAAAAGACCAATGCTCAAACCAAGAGCCGTGAGACTTTTCATAATTCCTCCTAGAATTACACCCCCGTAATATCGTGGGTAATAAAAGTTCATTTTTATGTCAAGGCATTTAATTATTTTATTTAGAATATGTTACCGTGTTCACAAAAAAAAGGCTTAGAACAAGAGAGAGATAAAAAAACACTGACGAGTTTACTCAGCCAGTGTTCCGCAATTTTTCATTTTTATTCTTTATTTTTTAATTCAAATCACCTCATCTATCTGCTTCATCAGTTTATCTGTGTGGTAGAGACTACAGATGATTTTTTGGTAGTGCAATATCTCCTCAAATCCCAGTGTGCGACCGACCCTATCCTTGAGCCACTTCTGTGCGGGCTGATAACCACCGATGTAGAACTCCCACGCTGTCAATGGCACTCGGTCGAAATACTGCGTGTCGTTTATCCAGACTTTGCCGATGATCTCGTCGTCCTCTTCGGCTACCCAGCCTACACTATTGATGGTCATCTTACGCGTGATGAGGTTGTCGCCGCTCTGTGGGTAGGTGGTGATGAGCTCCTCCACGAGTGGACTCTCCAGCAGGTGCAATGCCCGTATCTCTCCGCCGAGCTTGACCAACTGCCAAAAGTTCGCCTTGTCTGTGGGGTATGGCACTCGCGGAAAGTCTATCTTGAGAAACTCTTTGTATTTCTCGCGGTAGCTGGGGCTGTGTAGCACGGCATAGATGTAGTCCAGCAAATCTACGGGGGCGAATGTCCCCTGCTCGCCTGTCTGCTCGGGGACAAACCGCAAACCGACGGAGCGGGCTATCGCTTTTACTATTTCGGGGTTAAGGTTGGGAGTGCGTGTCATTTTGTTTCTCTTTTTTTAATAATTTTTTCTTTTGATTGTAATTTCTCTGGTTCTGTATGCATTTCCCTGTTCTCGCTAATTGCTTGCAGAGCTTTTTATTGTGTATGCATTTTCCAATAGAAACATTTTATATTCTTACTTAATTTTACTGCTTTTTTGTTCCCGTATGCATTCCCAAGCTGGAGCTTGGGAACGAGTGGAATATACTCAATTTTCTCATTAAGCATTTCCTCTGAAATTATCAACTTCGGCTTAGTCCCCTCTTCCCAAAATTGATAAGAAGTCTCTCTTTTATGAGCCTTTTTATAAAACTCCAATTGTTGCAAAATAGTTTTCACATTTTTGGCAATCAAGAAATCGAGTATTTTTTTGGCTGTAAATGACTTAAATTTTTGCAAACTTTTGTTCAAATTATCACTACTCACAATAAGGTGCAAATGATTTTCCAAAATAACATAACTATAAATTTTCAAATTGTCGCTTTTCTGTAAATGTTGCAGGCTTTCTATGATGATTTGTTTGGTTTCTATTTTTGTGAAAATGGGTGTCCAGCGTAGCACCGTGCAGGTTACAAAGTGGATTGCTTGTTCATCGAATATTTTATAACGACTTCTACCCATATTTTTTCCTCTCGCTCCCAAGCTCCAGCTTGGGAGTGTATACTGGCTTCATTGACAGCTGAGTAATTATTGATATGCCTTGTTTATGCTTGGGAAGCAGATGCCCATTCTCATTTTGTGCTTAACCCTATTTCCCGTATGCATTCCCAAGCTGGAGCTTGGGAACGAGAGAAATGAAGTCTCAAATGATTAGCCGGATTTATGTGGTCAAAGGAACGAGGGAAAGCGCATATTTTTCACAATCCTAATTGCTTGTTAATTGCCAACAATAATTTCAAAATTACCCCTGATTGAAAGTTAGAAACCAAAACACCATCACAAAACCTATCATTTCGGACTATTACTGTAATCAATTTACATTTAGTAGGAATATCAATCGATGTATAATCAAAGCTCTCATTTGCAAAAATTTTTTTACCTTCATTCCAAGCAAACCATTTAAAAACAACTATAATATTTAACTCATAAACTAATGATAAAAATTTTTCAACGACAGGAGACAGAGCATAATAAGGCATTATCTCTTCCCCTTCCTTATCTTTTTGGCAAACCATTTCTCCAAATTTAACTGTTGATTTAATTTCTGGAATCAAATCAAGTAATGGTTGCCAATGTTTCTTGTCATAAGAATTTATTATATCAATATAATTGCTTTCATCTAATCTTATAATTTTCATTTTCCCCCCTATATTTAACTTTAATTTGTTCACTACTCAAATCAGCCTCTCAATCTCAAGCAATTCTTCTCTCAAGCAGTAGCTGTGTCGCATATGCCAACACAGTGTGCCGATTCTCCTTGCACTCTCCCCACTGGATTCCCGCCTACGCGGGAATGAGGGCGTGCGTGTCGTGTCGCTTATGCTTGTCACACAAACATCTTCTTCATTATTCTATCAACTTCATCGTTAATTGTATTTTGTTTCAACACAGAATATTTGCTTGATTTCCCGCAAGTCATACATTTCAAATATTCGTCATCTTCTGGTATATACTCTTCATAAGGCGTATCAAAATAGGTTGACTGGCAATAGGGACACTTGATTGATACTTCATAAGATATATTGCCTTTGCCTGTTGCTCTCATTCGCTGTTTGGTCGCTGTGGGTTTTGTAGCGGATTTGTCACTACGCCTACGGTTGGACTTGGATATGATGACAAAGACCAAAACCAAAAAAATGATAGCAAGAATCATCTAAAACCTCCAATGCTTAATCTATATTTTATTTCCGTATGCATTCCCCTGACCACATAAATGAAGTCTCAAATGATTAGCCGGATTTATGTGGTCAAAGGAACGAGGGAAAGCGCATATTTTTCACAATCCTAATTGCTTGTTAATTGCCAACAATAATTTCAAAATTACCCCTGATTGAAAGTTAGAAACCAAAACACCATCACAAAACCTATCATTTCGGACTATTACTGTAATCAATTTACATTTAGTAGGAATATCAATCGATGTATAATCAAAGCTCTCATTTGCAAAAATTTTTTTACCTTCATTCCAAGCAAACCATTTAAAAACAACTATAATATTTAACTCATAAACTAATGATAAAAATTTTTCAACGACAGGAGACAGAGCATAATAAGGCATTATCTCTTCCCCTTCCTTATCTTTTTGGCAAACCATTTCTCCAAATTTAACTGTTGATTTAATTTCTGGAATCAAATCAAGTAATGGTTGCCAATGTTTCTTGTCATAAGAATTTATTATATCAATATAATTGCTTTCATCTAATCTTATAATTTTCATTTTCCCCCCTATATTTAACTTTAATTTGTTCACTACTCAAATCAGCCTCTCAATCTCAAGCAATTCTTCTCTCAAGCAGTAGCTGTGTCGCATATGCCAACACAGTGTGCCGATTCTCCTTGCACTCTCCCCACTGGATTCCCGCCTACGCGGGAATGAGGGCGTGCGTGTCGTGTCGCTTATGCTTGTCACACAAACATCTTCTTCATTATTCTATCAACTTCATCGTTAATTGTATTTTGTTTCAACACAGAATATTTGCTTGATTTCCCGCAAGTCATACATTTCAAATATTCGTCATCTTCTGGTATATACTCTTCATAAGGCGTATCAAAATAGGTTGACTGGCAATAGGGACACTTGATTGATACTTCATAAGATATATTGCCTTTGCCTGTTGCTCTCATTCGCTGTTTGGTCGCTGTGCGTCTTACCGCAGATTTGTCACTACGCCTACGGTTGGACTTGGATATGATGACAAAGACCAAAACCAAAAAAATGATAGCAAGAATCATCTAAAACCTCCAATGCTTAATCTATATTTTATTTCCGTATGCATTCCCCTGACCACATAAATGAAGTCTCAAGTGATTAGCCGTATTTACATGGTTAGAGGAGCGAGTGGGGAAAGTTCATCAATTCCAATTACAATACTTTTTAATTCTTCGGTTTTTACTACTGCTCACTTATTTCCCGTATGCATTCCCAAGCTGGAGCTTGGGAACGAGCAACACTCGCACGATTAGCCGTATTTATGTGGTCTGAGGAACGAGTGGCTGGGGTGGAATTATCCATTGCTCTGCCTTGGCAGAGTCAAGCACAAGGCTATTCCATTTCTCCCTGCTTTTGTGCTTGGTCAATTATCTCCCTCTTCGTCTATTTGTATTTGCAGGGTTTCTTCTTCGTAGCAATACAAAGGAGCAATACTTTCTCCTCCTTTGTTATCCGACCTTATATAACCATCAGCTACAATATTTTTAGAAATAAAAACATACAAATCCTTATTTTCTGGCTGTTGCCTCCGAAATACCAACCCCAAATTGTCTCCACTCAAAAAATGCTTCATCACATTTCCTCTGGGCATACAATGAAATCCTTTGGACTTACCTGTAAAATATGTCCATCTGTCATCAAAAGGTCTGTAAGAAATTTTACAAATATTTTCTTCTTTTAACTCGGATTTTCGCAAATCATTTTGAGCCAAATCCACTTTCCAATCTCTCACATCTTTACCAAGATTGTATTTTGTTCTTGCTTCTTCTACATCCAATTGAACAAAATCAGAGATAATTTCCTTAACCTGTTCTTTTGTTTCATGAATAGTAAAATTATCTCTTGCGGTCACTATTCCAACGCTATTCACAGGAAACAAATCAGCTACCGAAAACCCTTTTTCGTATTCGCCTTGCAAATCGTTGTCTTTCGGCACAAAAAAGTAGTTCGGCTCTTTGTATTCTATATCTTGCCAAGCGATACTGTCCAAGCTGTTCTCTTCCAAGAAGTTGTATTTGTCGTCTCTCCTACCATAGAGGTCGCAGTGACGGACCTTCGCCAAGCTCTGATTGTCGCCTCTCTTGACCAAAATGTTGATGCTCACTCCCTGCATAATGTCAAAGACATTCTCGTCCTTGCTTCCGTCGGGGCATACCTCTTTTTTCTTGGCGTTACCGTGCAAATCGAGTGTGTAAATCTCGTCGAAACTTTGCAACAGATTCCAACGCATTCCCCTGAAAGTCGGGTTGTCCAAAAATCCGTGAGGATTGATAAAAGCCAAAATTCCCTCGCCGTTCTTGTCGATGTAGTGTTGACCGAAGCGAATAAATTTCACATAATCGTCGTTAATCCATTTGGAGTTCCGCTCTTGCAATTTCACTTTGCCACCCGGCTCTTTTTTGTAATCTTCCATAATGCTCATTATCCAGTCGCCTTTGTTGGCACTTTCGCCACTATACGGAGGATTGCCAATGACGCACATCACTGGGGTGTCTCGCTTGATGTGGTTCGCCTCGTTTGCCTCTGTGCTGAGCCATGCGGAGAATATCGTGCCTGTGTCGGGGTGTTCCTCCTCAAGTGAGTTGGTCAGATAGATGTTGAAGCGTTGATTTTTGTTGGGAATGTAGCCAGTCTCCCCAAGGAGCATATCCAGCTTGAGATGTGCCATAGAGTAGCTCGCCATCAGCAGCTCAAAGCCGTTGAGCCGTGGGATAAGATGCTCGTCCACATAGGCACTCCACGCACCTTGCATCGACCGAAATCGCTTCTCATAGATGAACTTGACCACTTCTGCCAAGAATGTGCCTGTGCCTGTTGCGGGGTCTAAGATTTGCACCTTGTGGACTTCTTTGTCGATTTGTTTGAAGCCTGTCTTGGAGCGATTGTCCAGCGTTTGTGTGTCCACCTTTATCATGCTTTTGCTGGTGTCGGCTATGCCTGCCGTCAGTCCGAAATCGTCTCTCAGCACTTTGTCCACTGCTCTCACGATGAACTTGACTACCGGCTCGGGAGTATACCACACGCCTCTGGCTTTCTTGAGTTTTGGGTCGTATTCTCCGAGGAAGGTCTCGTAAAAATGGATTATCGGGTCTTGCATTTTGGTGGATTTGCCGAAATTCTTCAACAGCTCTTTGATGTTGGTAGCTCTAAACACATCGGCGAGGTTGTCCACTGTGGTTTTTATCCGCTCGTCTATGTCGGGACCTGCGATGTAACCGAAGAGCCTCCGCAAGAATGGGTTGGATTTGGGTATCAGCTCGGCTGCTTCATTTCTGCTAAAATCGTCCAAAGTCTTGTCGTGCAGTCGGGCGGCAAACATCCCGTAAGCCAAGGTCTGCGAATAGATGTCGGCGAAATCATTGATTTGCAAATCGTGAATGAGAATGTTCTTGAACGCCTGAAACTGACCTTGCAGGGAGCTGTTCTCCATAGTCTGTTCGTCCGCATTGAGAGCCTCTTCCAAGATGTTTTTCAGGAGTTTAGCTTTGCCCGCCATCATCTTGGCAAGTTTGGCGGGAGACTTTATCGTCTGCCCGATGTATTGGCAAAAGTCTTTGAGCAAATTCTCAAAGTAAGCGAAATTGTCCGCAAGTGCCACAACTTTGCCGTCCATTATCTCGGCTATGCGTATCTCGTGAGTTAGTTCGCCATTTTGATAGAACCTAAACCACAGATAGTCGGTGATTATCAGGTTGTCCAGAGCGTTGCGATAGCGGTCAAATTGCTCTTTGTAGCCCTTGGCTGCCAAGTCCTTGCCCACATCTTTTGCCTCTATGTAACCGACGGGGATTTTGCCCTTGGTCAGCACATAGTCAGGGTTGCCACAGTCCGTCACATTCGCCGGCTCATTCGTCACTTCCACACCGGTGGTCAGCCCACGCACCAGCTCTTCCAAATCGCCTCTGTAACTATGCTCTCTGCTGATGCCCGAGGCGTATCGCTTGCTGACTTTCGCTAGATAATCACTAATCATTTTTACCTACTATTTTATGAAATTCTCAAAACTAAAGTTCTACTCTGACAGGTTATGAAACTTCAAGCAAATAAATCAAGCGTTATTTAAAATTTTTGCAAAAAACTTAAATAGCAAACTCCTTAATTAAGATTTTGCCGATTTTCTTAATTAGTGGGAAGATTATTTAAGAGTCGCGAGAATAGCCTAACCACAAAAGCACCAAGCAATAGAATAGTCTTGTGTTTGGCTACGCAGTTCAGTCTCTTGAGCCTTTGCAGAGACTAAAAAACAATCTCACTCCCAAGCTGGAGATTGAGAGTGTATATGTGCTTTCTAATTCCCTTATGCATTCCCAAGCTGGAGCTTGGGAACGAGTAAAAAGTTGTGGTTGGCTGGAAATTGAGAGGCGAGTTCCTGAAAAGCAACTGATAGTATCTCAACCTCTCCCCAACTGGATTCCCGCTTTCGCAGGAACGAGGCAAGAAGAGCAAGAAGCCCAAACATCCCGCACCCTCATACCCGTGAAAACGGGTATCCATTCTTGGCTCATTTCTTAGAAAAAGCAACTGCTGTCTCCCCTGTCCCTCTGAGCGAAAACAAAAAACACTGGCGAGTTTACTCAGCCAGTGTTCCGCAATTTTTCATTTTTCATTCTTATTTTTTATCTAAAAGAAACCTCTCCCACACCCGAAACTTCCCCTTCTGCTTCTCTGCCAATAAGCCACTCTTCACAAGCGAACTGAACGCAGTCTGCACCACTTCTACTCCTGACTTGTGAAATTTGGAAAAGATTTTTTCCTTGGTTTTTGGATTCTCACAGAAATCCAAAATCTTCTGCTCCAACCCCTGTGCAACACTAATTTTCTCCGAGCCGACAACGACCAAAGTTTGCCCAAGATTGCAACGAACTCCATCTTTTTCGGTAAAAAACTTAACCCCTACACTTTTTAGAAAAGCACGCACTTTCCGCTTGAGAATGCCGTCGCTTCCTCCTGAGCCATAACCATGCACCACCACCAGTTCACAGTGCGGAGAGCCGACCAAGCTGTTGTATTTTTGCACCAGAGTCGCCAAGCCTTCTTGCACTGTCAGCCCATGCAAATCAACTTCCATCATTGCACGAAATAGTCGTAAATATCTTGCTCCCCAGTCAATTGCAAAAGCTTTTCCGATTTGTCCATAGAGTCCACCTTTTGGGCGAGCTGAGTCATTATCTGGATGTGCGGAGAAGCGTTTTTATTGGAAGAAAGTATCAGCACAAAAATCTTCGTCGGTCTTTTGTCCATCGAACCGGCATCAATATCTTTTGCGGAAATCCCTATCGCCACTACGCCATACTCCACGGCATCGGTTTTGGCATGCGGAAAACAAGCATAATTGCCAAAAGCGGTAGAAGCTGTATGCTCCCGTGCCAAGACCGCCTGCAAAGCCAACTCCTTGTTCTTTATCATCCCCGCATCCCCCAAGCAATTCATCATCTCCTCGATGATGCTATCCACATTATTGCCCTTCAGATTGGGGATAATCGCCTGCCGACACACAAAATCTTTGAGCTTGATTTTGCTCTTCTCATTCACTACAATCTCTTTGTTGCCGAGAGTCGGACGGAGATTTTTTTTCTGAGTGCTCACCTCTCCCTTGAGCAAATTCATCTCTTCCACCAACTGCGTAAGTGCCTCATTGATAAGAGCTTTCACGAAATCGATGTTTTCGCTTTGTGTCTCAACCTTGATTTTCCTCGGCATCACCAGCAACTTGATATTAATCAAATCTTTCCTGATGTAATAAAGTTTGTTCTCCAGTCGCAATGCATGAATAAAAAAGCCTTCGTTCCGAAAAAACTCAATCGTCGTGTCCGCCAAAAAACTGGTAAATTGCTGCGTAGCAAATTTGAACTCCACCACTTGCATATTCTCGCCAACGCCTTTTTGCTCAATTCCCACTTTGTCCTTTTCAAACAGATGTCCAATCACGGGCGAAGCGACGGCAGTGCTCAGCAAAACCAAAATAATGGCACAGCCGAAAATATCGGTGGAGATATATCCACCGGCAAGACCGATGCCAGCCACGATGGTGGTTACCTCTCCGCGAGGGACCATCCCAAAGCCTATTCGCAAAGCTCCCAGAGGATTGAACCCCAAGAGCAAACTGGGCAACCCGCAACCCAATATCTTGGCGATTATCGCTACAGCAGAGAAAAACAATCCGAAGAGCAACACCGAGCTTTCCCCGAAAACCCACACATCGACCATCATTCCCACTACCACGAAAAAAATCGGCACAAACATCACCTTCAGAAGTTCCACACTATCCAAAATGGTGAAACTGATGTCCGTCTTGGACAAGGACAACCCCGTAACATACGCCCCGATAATCATCGCCAATCCTGCTTTCTCGAAAATTCCGGCTACCAAAAGTGCCAACCCGAAAGCCAGCGTAGAGAAAATATAACGATTCTTGAAAAACTTGAGCGTCTTGGAAATTTTATGAGCGAAGACCAGTCCCAACAACGTAAAGAGAAGCCAAACACCGACAGCTTTTCCGCCTATCAAAAAAACCTTAGTCCAGTTCATCGCAGCACCACTACTCAGCGAGCCGATTATCCCCAAAACGATGGCGAAAATTATAATGCCCGAAATGTCGTCCAACACTGCGATAGACAATATCGTCACACCCTCGGCAGAGCTTAGCTTCCGCTTTTCCGAAATTATCCTCGCTGTCGCCCCGATGGAAGTTGCCGTGGACAAAATCCCGAGAAATAAGCAGGTCGGACTCATGAACCCTTTGTCGAAATAGAGCATTCCGGCGAGAGCAGCCAACCCGAACGAGAAAATAACATCGGCAGCTATGAACAACGAAAATTTGCCAATCAGCTTCTTGATAGAGCCACCGCCAAAGCTCATTATCATCTCCAAGTCAGTCTCCAAACCGGCACAAAAAAGCAGAACGATGGAGGCAAAAGTTGAGATGGAATATAGAGCCGGCGAAATGGGGAAGCTCCCATCAACGAGCGGAAAAATCCCTTCGGGGAAACCTGCAAATCCCATAGAGCCAAGCAAATACGGTCCAATGACTATTCCGGCACTTATCTCTCCGAGAACAGACGGCAATCCTATTTTTTTGAATAAATCTCCGAAAATCTTCGCCGCAAAGATTATCACGCCGATTTGCACTACCAACATCGTGGCTTCCTCGATAGCCCCGTTCTCCTTAGCGAACACAAGAGAAAAACAACCCAAAAATAAAACTACCGACAACATCTTTTTCATACACAACCTCTTTCCTAAAAAAGCTAACTTGGACAAGGCATCTATACCGAGTTTTCGTCAACAAGATTAAAAAAAATAAATTAACCAATTTTTATTTGACACGGAAACCATAAATTTGAGATTGGAAAATGTTGATGCGAGGTGGAGCAGTCTGGTAGCTCGTCGGGCTCATAACCCGAAGGTCGTAGGTTCAAATCCTGCCCTCGCTACCATTTTTTTTGGCGACATAGCTCAGTTGGTTAGAGCATCGGAATCATAATCCGAGTGTCCGGGGTTCGAGTCCCTGTGTCGCTACCAATTTTCTGTAGTGCGCCAATAGCTCAGCTGGATAGAGCAACGGCCTTCTAAGCCGTAGGTCTCAGGTTCGAATCCTGATTGGCGTGCCATTTATTAGTTTAAACTTTCACTGCTTAACTTTACAAGTGCCAATACGAATTTTCATCGCCATTTTCTTTGAAACTTGCTTTTCGTCGAAATCTTTTTCGCCCAAACATACCATCTCATCATCTTGAAAGCCTATCTTGAATTTAACATCTGCAACATCTAATAATTCATCCCCAAAACTAACACTTACAACTTTCAATCGTGAAATAGTTCTAAGGATTCTTACATTAAGATAATTGTTACGCAACCTGTCAGAACGACCTGCATATTTGTCTATTGCCATAGGTCCTGAAGGTAATTTCCCAAGACACCTGTCAGACTCTTGCCCGTAATCAAATTTTACCTTCAACTCATCAATTTCGATAATTTTGCCTTGTTTATCTCGAAAAAAAGAATCATAAACAACTAAGAATTCGTTAAGAACTTTATCTACGCTATCAGAATATTCTTTCTGCCAATCAGTTTGTGAATTCCACAATATCTTTAGAAATTTATAAATGAGAAAAAGAATTAAAAGGAAAACAAAACAACAAAAAAAATGATATAAGGCTACTTTACTTTGATAATCCACAAAATATCCCTAATTGAAGTTTAAAACTTTTCGCGGATCAACAGCTTTTCCTTTTACCCTATACTCGAAGTGCAATTGCGGACTATCCACACGACCAGTTTCTCCGAGTTTTGCTATCGGCTGACCTGCTGACACTTTATCGCCACTACGCACCAGATTGGTTTTGTTGTGAGCATAGACAGTCATCACAAACTTCTCATGCTCCAGAACTATCACATTGCCATAGCCTCTCTGCTCTCCGGCGAAAATCACTTTGCCCGCCAAAACTGCGTTCACGGGCTGACCATCCTTGCCAGCTATATCGATGCCTTTATTCATTACGACACCTTGATTGCCAAAATTGGAAACAACTCGTCCACCCTCCACGGGCAAATTGAGCTTGGAGTGCTGAGGTTTAGCTTGAGAAATTGTTTTGGAGGTAACTCTGGCTACGCTCGGAGCAACTTTGGTAGCTACCCTTTTCGCTGCAATTATCGTTCCTCCACCTATTCCGGCACTAACGCTCGTCCTCACACTATTCGCTGTTGCCGTAGCAGCCAAACTCTTGACCGCTGACCTTTTGGGAGCAGTGTAAGTTACGCTTTTCTTGGAAATCTCGGACTCCTTCTTCACCTTGCCGGCAACAAGCCAAACCTTTTGCCCTGTCTGCACCTGCATACTCTCCAACTCGTTGTTCGCTACCAAATCCAACACGAAAATCCCATACATCTGCGAAATATCCGCCAAAGTCTCGCCATTTGCCACAATGTGGTATTTTGCAGCGGGCATCTCTCTCTTCGTAATCATCTTGGGATAAGCTCGCACATTAGGCGTAAAATAGATTTTCTGACCAACAAAAATCTCGTCATCAACTAAATTGTTGTAAAATTTCAACTTGTTTACCGGAATTTTGCACGACTTGCTGATTTGGTAGAGATTTTCTCCCCGCTGAACAATGTGATACTCATCCGAGGGCGTGACATAAACGGGATTGCTATAAGCCTGATTGAGGTCAGCGATGCTCTTCTCATTCTTTGTGGAACTCTCCACAGCCTTGGGATCTTTGTTGTATATAACAGCAGGGGCACACGCCGTCATCAAAAAGCTAACTAAACAAAATCTCAAAATTCTTTTTGTCATAATTACCTATCTTTACGCATTTTACATCGTCCACTCTGGCAAAAATCGGTCCATTGCTCAACTCTTCTTCAAAAAATTTTCGCTGCTCTTCCGTAGCAAAACAAGCTAAAACTTCCACTCTGCCATCCGACAAATTTCTGACATATCCGCATATCCCCAAGCCGACAGCTTTTTTATACACAAACTTCCTGTAGCCGACTCCCTGCACTCTGCCACTTACAAAATAGCAAAACGATTTTGTCATTTATTGAGCTGAAGATTGTATAAATTTTGATACTGCGGACAAGACTGCAAAAGCTCATCATGCTTGCCAACGCCGACAATCTCGCCACTGTCCATCACCACTATCTTATCAGCGGAAATCACCGTGGACAGCCTATGAGCTATCACAAAAACAGTGCGGTCAGCGGTAACTCTGTCAATGGCAGTTTGCACATTTTTTTCCGCAATCGTGTCCAAGGCGGAAGTCGCCTCATCAAAAATCAAAATCGGCGGGTCGGAAACCACAGCCCGAGCAATACAAATTCTCTGCTTTTGTCCGCCCGAGAGATTTGCACCTTTGGATGTCAAAACCTGCTGATATCCGTTAGGCAATTTCCCGATAAATTCGTCGGCAAAAGCTGTCTTGGCAGCCTCGACAACCGCTTTTTCATCGACAACTCCGTGATGTCCGTAAGCAATATTATTGAAAATCGTATCCGAAAAAAGAATGGAATTTTGCGTAACTATCCCGAACAGCGAACGCAACGAACGGAGCGTAAATTCGCGAGTGCAAACCCCATCAACGAGGATTTCCCCATCGGAATAATCGTAAAATCTGGGGAGCAAATTTACCAAAGTGGTTTTCCCGCTGCCGGAAGCACCCACAAAAGCAACCGTTTCCCCTTTCAACACATCCAGATTAATATTCTTGAGAACTTTGTCTCCGCCCTCGCTATAGACAAAAGACAGGTTTTTGAACTCAATCTTTTCTGCAAAATTTTCAACGGCAAGAGCGTTCTTCTTCTCAACGACACCCGTTTCCAAATCCAAAATCGTGAACACTCTATCCAGAGAAACATTGGCTTTTTTCAGGTCAGCATAGCATTTGCTAATCACCTTCGTTGGATGAAGCATGGAAGCCACAGCAGCCAAAAATACCATAAAATCGCCGAAAGTAAATCCGCCGTTACCTGCCAAAACAGTCGCTCCACCCAAAAGCAAGATTATCACTATCGTCAAAATGGAGTTGACCTCGGACAACGGAGTGTTGATGGTGCTATACATAAGCGATTTCAGCTCATATCGCAAATGTGTGGAGTTGATTTCGTTGAATTTTTTCCGCTCTTCCGCCTCTTTGCAAAAAGCTTTCACTATCCACACATTTGCCAAAGATTCCTCCACATGAGAAAAAAGGTCGGAAAACTTGGCTTGAATTTTTTGAGAATATTTCTTGATTTTTTTACCAATCAACCCGATTATCAAAGGGAAAAGAGGCAAAACAACGATACTAATAAAAAACAGCTTGGCGTTCATAGAGATGGCTAACACCAAGAAAGCCAACACGATAAGACTATTGCGAATAATCTCCATCAAAGATGTAATGTAAAGCAGGCTGATGATGTCCACATCGTTCACCATCCGCACCATAGAGTCGCCAACTTTATTCTTGGAAAAAAACAACAAAGATTGCCGCATATAGCTTTCGAACATCTTGTCCCGAACATCCCTGATAGTCAGATATTTCAATTTACCAAAGCAAATCTTGTCTCCGTAAAAAAAGAGATTTTTGGCAAGAATCGCCACAACGGCAAAAGAACCGACAATCATCAAAAGCAGAAAAGGGTCTGTGCTGAGGAGCAAACCTTTTGAAACATCCCAAAATGGAGCGAAAGCCTCTTCTCCGCTAAAAATTTGCGACAAAGATGGGAAATACTCCAAACAACTTAATACCCCCTGCCAAAAAGATTTCAGGTCGGTTATGGTGTTCATCGCTCCGGACTCACGGACAAAGATGAAATCCAAAACAGGCTTCACAAAGGTGATAGACACAGCCGAAAACAGGGAGTATCCCACCATGAAAATAAACCCGAAAACCAAGAATGTCCAGTGCCTTAGGGCAATTTTGTATAATCGCTTAACATTATTCATTTATTTAAACTCACTCAAAAATTTCCACTTTTTTAGCTCCCGAATCGAACAGTCGTTGGAGATATTGGCAAAAATCGGCGTTATGGAAATTTTATTATTATGCACCGCCTCAATATCGGTTCCGGGGTCTTCTTGAAAAATCATCTCTTCCACGCCAAAATTGAACTCGATAACCCCGTCGTCCAAGATTTTCCCCTTGCTGAAACTGGTAAATTCACGATGACCAAGCAGCGTAACAACAACACCCTCCAACTCATCCCGAGTGATTTCCGGCACATTAATGTTCAGAAATTCGCCTTCCTGAATGTAATCCAAAACATTGTTCTGTATCGCCTGAGCAACGAACTCTGCGGGCAAATCGAAATCCAAACCCTCGAAGCCCAATCTGGAAACGGCAATCGCCTTGTAACCGTGAAAAGTCGCCTCTCTCGCAGCGGCAACAGTGCCGGAATAATAGATGTCCTCCCCAATGTTCTGACCCTTATTAATCCCCGAAATCACCAAATCGATTTTTTGGTCTGTGAGCAATCTCTTCTCGGCGAGCAATACACAATCGGCTGGAGTTCCGCTGACTTTGTAACGGTTCTCCTCAACCTTGTAGCAATACAGTGTATCGTGCAGAGTGAGGCTGTGCGACTTGGCACTTTGCTGAGTCTCGGGAGCCACCACCATAATATTATGCCCATCTCGCTCCAGTCTGCTAATCAGCGTCTGAATGCCAGGAGCATCGTATCCGTCATCGTTAGAAACTAAAATATTCACCCTAACTCCTTTATTAATTCCCCAAAAATTTCGGCAACATCAAGGTCAGTTTGGATTTGATTTCGCCAAAATCGATAGTGCGAAAAGAGTAATCGGAATACAAGCAATCTCCCGCAACCCACACATCGCTGACATCGGAGGCTTGTGCACTGTAAACCAAAAGCGACACTATATCGTGCTGTGGGAAAAGATGTGGTTTATCTAAATCCAACAGAATAAAATCCGCCTGTTTGCCGACTTCCAACGACCCAATCTTGTCAGACAAATCCAAAGCTTTTGCTCCGTTGATGGTCGCCATTTCCAAAATCTCATAAGCTGGCAAATCTTGCGGATTGTGAGTGAAAGCCTTGGCAATCAAAGCCGCCGAATGCATCTCCTCAAACATATTCTGATTGTTGTTGCTGGCAGGACCATCTGTGCCGAGAGCAACCGTAATGCCCGCATCCTTCATCGCCTGCACAGGAGCAAACCCGTTTGCCAACTTCATATTGCTCCCAGGGTTATGCACCACTTTCGTGCCCTTACTCGCCAAAATCCGCATATCATCTTCCGTAACTTGCACACAGTGAGCAGCCATCGCTTTGCCATCCAAAAGTCCCAAATCGGCGACATGAGCGATAGGAGTCTTTCCCCAGCTCTCTTTGGCTCTCGCTATCTCGTCCAGACTCTCCGACAGATGAATATGAATCGGAATGTCAAGCTCAATCTGCAAGGCTCTGACCTCCCGCAAAAACTCGGGCGTGCAAGTGTAAGGAGCGTGCGGACCCAACATCGTGGTAATCTTGCCCTCAGCAGCACCATGCCACCGCTTGTTAAAAGCTTTCGCCTCTTCCAGCTTGTAATCGTCCGCCTTGCTAAACCAAGTAAGCCCACGACAAAGAGAGGCACGAAGCCCTGTATCCTCTACCGCTTCCGCCACTTTGTCCATAAAAAAATACATATCCGCAAAACAGGTAGTCCCCGATGCTATCAACTCCGCACACGACAATTTGCTACCCCAATAAACAAGCTCGTCGTTCAAATTCTCCTCAAGAGGCAAAATCTTGCCGTTGAGCCACGACCAAAAATCCAAGTCATCAGCGTAGGAACGCATCAAGCTCATAGCGATATGGGTGTGAGCGTTCACAAGCCCGGGCATCGCCAACTTGCCCTTGCCGTCTATCACCTCATCTGCGACAAAATCTCTCGGCTGTTTCCCTACAAAAGCGATTTTTTGTCCGTCAATTCCCAAATCTCCGTCGATAATCTCGGAGGAAACCATACTCAGAATTTTGAGATTTTTTACTATCTTCTTCATTCACTTGCCCTGACCGTAACTCGTCCTCACGAAATCTTGCATCGCCTTAACATCATCAGAATCAATAAGATGAGGCGTTCCAATCGATTTTGCCATATAGTAAATCTTTGCCGATTTTTCCAAAACAAAACTTATCTTAAAAGCATCTGCCAAACTCGCTCCGACACAAACAGCACCGTGATTGGGTATCAGCACGGCACCTCTGTCTCCCAAGCCTGCCACCACATTCTTGGCAAGCTCCTTAGTCCCCGGCAAAGCGTATTCACAGCAACGAACAGTCTCGCCAACTATCTGGGCGAAATCTTCGCACACAGCGGGTATCTCTTGCCTCAGCACCCCGAAAATACTGGAGTAAACTGGATGAGTATGCACCACCGCCAAAACATCGTTGCGGGCATTCATTATCCCGATGTGGAAATTATGCTCGATAGACGGCTTGCGATTGCCCTCCACGATTTGATAATCGCTATTCATCACCACGACATCGTCTTCCACAATCTTCCTGTAATCCATCCCACTTGGCTTGATGTAAATCAAACCCGTTGCCGAATCCTGCACAGAGATATTCCCCCATGTGCCCACAGTAAGCCCCTCGTCTATCATCTGCCGACCAGCTTCCACTATCATCCGCTTAAATTTTGTATCTGTTTTCATCAAACTCTCTTTAAAATAAATTTGCCTTATCCACTTTTTCCAAAACTTATCCGATAGTCAAATAAAAAAGGCGAAAGAGAATGAACCCTTCCGCCAAATTAATCACATTATTCCAAAATTTAATAAACAAACAAATATCTATAATCGTTGTAGCAAGTCCAAATAATCTCAGCCAACCCTTCCGGCAGTGGCACACTCGGGCAACCGTCACTATCGAAATCGACACAAAGAACCTCTCCCCAAACCTTTACCTTGAACTTCGGATTGTCGCCGTCCTCAAGCAGAACGAAGCCGTTGTTTTGGTTGTCGCAAAAATCGCTCTCCGTCCAGAACAGAGTGAACTTGTCTCTGTAAGGCTCGCCGATATACGGACAGAAAAATCCACAATTACCGCACTCATTACACATCCCGTCTATATGCACAATTTGGTTCACCTTTTCCAAACCACCTACCACCACTTGGACATTAGCCCTGTTGGGACAAACAGACGAACAGATATTGCACACCGTATCACAACCGAGACATCTGTCAGCCTCTTTTTCGCCGGTAGTTTGATTGACCAAAATAGCTTTTTTAGCCCGCAGTTCGTTCTCATCAACCTCGATGTCGTCCACCCAAAAGCGGTCTTCAAAGCCGACTACGCCCTCTTTGAACATAATCGACTTGGCAACTTTGGTGGCATCAGCAATCGCCTCCACAACAGTCGCCGGTCCGCTTTGAGCATCGCCAGCAAGATAAACATTGCGAGCGTCGGTCTCCAAAGACAATTCGCTAATAACTTTGTGAACACCCTTAGATGCAAGAAAATCGTTGTCAATTTTGTCGCCGATACTGGAGATGACCGTGTCAACCGCCAACTCCTCATACTTGCCTGTGCCGACTGGTCTGGCTCTACCGGAGGAGTCTTTCGCACCCAGCTTCATCACTTCGCACTTGAAGGTCTTGCCGTCATAACTAACGGGAGCAAGCAGATTTTTGAACACAACTCCATCTTCTTGAGCAAGTTCCAACTCTTCCAAGTCCGCAGGCATCTGCCCGATAGTCCGACGATAAACGATGTAAACCTCATCAGCCAGTCTCTTGGCAGCACGAGCTGCATCCATCGCAGTGTTTCCACCACCGATTACCGCAACTTTTTTGCCAACCTTGGCTTTGCCAGCCACAAAATCGCTCAAGAACTCAATAGCGTTAAGGCTACTTCCGCCTTGCAAATCCACAAAAGTATGTTTGCCGGCACCCACAGCCAAAATCACATATTTGTAGCCGTCCTCTTTCAACTTCTCTATCTCGAAATCGCCACAATTAAAATTGAACTTCACACCCAATTTTTTGGCTAACTCCACATCTTTGGCAATAGCATCTCTGGAAATTCTGAAATCGGGGATAACATTGGCGACAGTGCCACCAGCAACTGAAGATTTCTCGAAAACATCGACGGCGAAACCCTCTCTCGCCAAGAAAAATGAAGAAGCAATACCGGCAGGACCTGCACCAATCACAGCAACTTTAACGCCTTTCGCTTCGCCTTTTTTCAACTGCAATTTATCATAGCCCTTTTCGGCAGCCAACAACTTCATCTCGCGGATTGCCACAGATTGATCATATTCCATTCTCGTGCATTTGTTCATGCAGGTATGCGGACAAATCGTTCCCGTGATGAACGGAAGCGGATTCTTGGCGGTGATTATCTCCAAAGCCTTTGCATATTCGCCTTTTGCCACAGCATCAAGATAATCGGGAATGTCCTGACTAATCGGACACTGAGCTCTACACGGGTCAACGAAGCAATCAACCATCGGCAAATATTCATCAATCTTTCGTTCGCTCATCAGATGCTTCTCTTTTTTGTGATTGATGTCATCGAAAACGCCATCAGCCAGTTTTTGCAGAGCGTCCACATCTACGGTAGTGTAACCGCCATTTGGCAACAACGGATCAACGATAGTCGCAAGTTGATTAAATCTCTCGTAACCACCCGGCTTGAGCAAACTCGTAGCAAGCGTAATCGGTCGGATACCACAAGCAGCAATCTTTTCGATGTTGAAAGCGTCCGCTCCACCCGAATAAGAAATCTTGAGGTTCCCCTTGAAATGCTTCGCCAACTTCGCAGCCAAATTGATAGTCAGCGGATACAACGCTCTGCCCGACATATACATCTCTTCTCCAGGCAAAATCCCCTTGCGGTTTATCGATTGCAAAGTATTGGAAAGTTTCACACCGAACTCTTTCCCTTGCTCCTTGGCAAACTCGATGAGCCTCTCCAACATCGGCAACGCTTGCTCTATCTTCAAGTCGTTATCAAAAAAAGCTTGCTTTTGCTCAATATCAAAACCGAGTTTCTCCCAAGTCATTTTCAAGAAATCAGAGCCGAGCAAAGTCGGATTAAGCTTGGCAAAAACATTGAGCTTCTTCTTCTCCAAAAGATACTTAACAATCTTCTCAATCTCGTCCGGCGGACATCCGTGCATCGTGGAGAGAGTAATCCCACTACAGATTTGAGACGGGATGCTATCAATGAACTCGTCACTAACTCCCGAGATTTTAGCCTCTTTCAGAGTCTTTCTACATTTCTCAAAAATCGGCTCGATAGAAGCATCCTTCAGCCCTTCAATAAACTTATCCACCTTAGGGTCAAGAATCCCTTCCAAGTTGTAACCAACCGACATATTGAAAACGAGACGACCGTTGCTCTCGCCGGAAAGTCCGAGTTTCTTATCCAAAACATGGCAAATGAACCAAGCCTTTACATACTCGTCAAAAGCGTTAGCTTCGCCACGGACACACTCCTCTTTGCTGATGCTCCACCCACCGATAGCCAACTCGGTTGACCACTCAGTATTGTAGCACTCATCGGCAGACTCTATACACGGTTTGCCCAACTCCAGTTTGTCCAAAATCTGCACCGTCTTAATCTCAAAGAATCTGGCTCCTGATAAATATGAAGCGATGATATTTTGACTAAGCTGCGAATGAGGTCCAGCAGCCGGTCCCACGATCGTGGAGATTTTCTCGCCAAAAACTTCAGCAAAATTTTCGTTCTCCTTACGGAAAAATTTTTGCTCTGGAATAGAAAAAATAGTTCTGCTTTGCTCAAACTCGTCAAAAACCCATTCAACAAGTTTCTTAATTGGTATTCTACGCATATGATCACTCATAAAACTACTCCTTAAAAAAGAAAATTTAAAACGCTCAATACTTTTGATTTTCACTAAACTCGTCAAATAGTTTTCTAATTGAGATATTTTTTCACTGAAATTTAGCCAAAAATTTTACGACATCTATTGTGAGTTGAAGTTTTTGTGGCACTTTTGAGTCAACTCAGATTCTCAAAATTCACCAATTTTTGATTTATTCAATATTTTGTCTTTTTTGTTTAATTTTTTCTCCTAAATTTGCACTCTTTTTTTTGAGATTGTAACTCATTTGTTTGTAAGCCGTTATAAAAATCCAAAATTCCAAAGAGAAAACACAATAAAAAATATAACTTTTTCATTGCATTTTTTATAGAAAGTTCTCTCTTGGATTACAATGATGAATTTGCGTTTGTATTATGAGAATTTACAATTTAAAAAAGGACTTGTAAAGTAATGAAGATGAGAAAAAATTTTCTTTTCTCCTTATTTTTCGTCGTTTTGTTGTTGGCTTGCACCGACTACGAGTCCTTTATGTCCTATAATTATACATACACTGTTTCTGGCTCTGTAAAAACCACAGACAACACTGGATATGAGGGAGCTATTCTAACTCTCGGAGGAAACACTTCCAAAAGTGCAAAAACCGATAGTAGTGGTGCTTACGCTTTCGAAGATGTGGCAATAGGGAAACATTCCATTACCCTCACTGTGCCAGCTAATTACGCTGCCGACACTACCATAAAAAACATCGTGGTAAGTGCCTCAAACAACACTGGGAACGACTTCATTATCGCAAAATATTGCACTATATCCGGCACAGTCTCGACCTCAACTGGAACTAAATACAGCGGAGCAACTATAAATTTAAGTGGATTTACCACTGCATCTACTACCACAAATAGCGAGGGTTTCTATTCGTTCAGCGTGCCACCAAATAAGACTTATAAAGTATCGTTAGTCGTGCCTACCAATTACATTGCCGAAACCACAGAAAAATCTATCTCTCTCGCCTATACAGACAGCACAGGAAACAATTTTACCATTACAAGGACCTACTCTATCTCCGGGACTGTCTCTGGCTATATTGGAACAGCTACCATTGAGATTTTGGACTACGCTTCCAACAAAGTGAATAGCAAAACTACCAGTGGAAATGGTGGCACTTACACATTTGCCGGACTCTTGAAAGACAGCACTTACACAGTCAAGCTAACAATCCCAACCAATTGCATCGCTGACGACACAACTGAAACTTACAAAATATCTGACAATGTAACCAAAAACTTTACGCTTTCTCCAATCTACTCCATCTCTGGGACGATTAATCTTGCGACTAACAACAATGGAACTTCTGCTTTCACTGGTGGAAGCGTGAGTGTGTCGTTGAGTGGGGCTACAAATAAGACAATAAACACAAGCGACGGCTTATACTCATTCAATGGACTTACGACCGGCTCTTACACTGTCACGATTACAAACCCAACCGGATACTACACAAAAGACACTGTTATCACTATCAATCCTCTGAATGCTGATAAACCAAACCAAAACTTCACTATCAAAAAATTGTATTCTATATCTGGCAAAGTTTCCGGCTACAATAGTGCCAATCTTACCTTGAGTGGAGACTCTTCGGCTACTACCACCACAAGCACAGATGGCTCTTACTCATTCACAGGCTTAGTCAATGGCAACTACAAGGTAACCTTAACCATTCCAACCAATTACATCGCTGACGACACAATCAAAGACATCACCATCAGCGATGCCAATGTCGTAGATAGCAACTTTGTTCTTACACCAACCTACTCCATCTCTGGGACTGTTAATCTGGCGACTGCAAGCACTACCTCAGCTTACACGAACAGTGCTGTAACGGTAACCCTAAGCAATGGGAAGACAACTACAACCAACACAAGCGACGGATCATACTCATTCAGTGGGCTTTTAGCCGGCTCATACACTGTAACTCTTACAACTCCTACCGGCTACTATTGTGCTACCACTACAATTAGCGTAAACAATTTGAACGCTGATAAACCAAACCAAGATTTCACTATTGAAAAAACTTACAAAATCTCCGGTAAAGTCACCGGCTACACACAAGCAACTGTCGTTTTGGGTGGAAAATCTACCAGCTCTGTGAAGACTTCTACTACCGACAGCACCTACTCATTCACGGGATTGACAAGTGGCTCTTACACTGTGACCCTAACTATCCCTGATGCTACCTACTTTGCAGACGATACGACTGAAGCCATAACCATCACAAATGGCGACATCACCAAAAACTTTGCTCTCACTAAGACCTACACTATCTCTGGGACGATTAATCTTGCGACTAACAACAATGGAACTTCTGCTTTCACTGGTGGAAGCGTGAGTGTGTCGTTGAGTGGGGCTACAAATAAGACAATAAACACAAGCGACGGCTTATACTCATTCAATGGACTTACGACCGGCTCTTACACTGTCACGATTACAAACCCAACCGGATACTACGCAAAAGACACTGTTATCACTATCAATCCTCTGAACGCTGATAAACCAAACCAAAACTTCACTATCAAAAAATTGTATTCTATATCTGGCAAAGTTTCCGGCTACAATAGTGCCAATCTTACCTTGAGTGGAGACTCTTCGGCTACTACCACCACAAGCACAGATGGCTCTTACTCATTCGCTAATCTAGTGAATGGCAACTACAAGGTAACCTTAACCATTCCAACCGGTTACATCGCTGACGACACAATCAAAGACATCACCATCAGCGATGCCAATGTCGTAGATAGCAACTTTGTTCTTACACCAACCTACTCCATCTCTGGGACTGTTAATCTGGCGACTGCAAGCACTACCTCAGCTTACACGAACAGTGCTGTAACTGTAACCCTAAGCAATGGGAAGACGACTACAACCAACACAAGCAATGGCTCATACTCATTCAGTGGGCTTTTAGCCGGCTCTTACACTGTAACTCTTACAACTCCTACCGGCTACTATTGTGCTACCACTACAATTAGCGTAAACAATTTGAACGCTGATAAACCAAACCAAGATTTCACTATTGAAAAAACTTACAAAATCTCCGGTAAAGTCACCGGCTACACACAAGCAACTGTCGTTTTGGGTGGAAAATCTACCAGCTCTGTGCAGACTTCTGCTACAGACAGCACCTACTCATTCACGGGATTGACAAGTGGCTCTTACACTGTGACCCTAACTATCCCCGATGCCACCTACTTTGCCGACGATACGACTGAGGCAATAACCATCACAAATAGCGACATCACCAAAAACTTTGCTCTAACTAAGACTTACACTATCTCAGGGACTGTCAAACTTGGTGGTAGCAACTTCACTGGAAGTGCCGATGTAACTATCAGTGGTGGCTCACTGACTGCCAGCAAAACCATTCCAACAATAAACGGCTCTTACTCCTTATCTGGCTTGGTCGCTGGCTCATACACTGTAACTCTTACAACTCCTACCGGCTACTATTGTGCTGCCACAACAATTAGCGTAAACAATTTGACCGCTGATAAACCAAACCAAGATTTCACTATTGAAAAAACTTACAAAATCTCCGGTAAAGTTTCCGGCTACACCAGTGCCAATCTTACCTTGAGTGGAGACTCTTCGGCTACTACCACCACAAGCACAGATGGCTCTTACTCATTCACAGGCTTGGTCAATGGCAACTACAAGGTAACCTTAACCATTCCAACCAATTACATCGCTGACGACACAATCAAAGACATCACCATCAGCGATGCCAATGTCGTAGATAGCAACTTTGTTCTTACACAAATCTACTCCATCTCTGGGACGATTAATCTTGCGACTAACAACAATGGAACTTCTGCTTTCACTGGTGGAAGCGTGAGTGTGTCGTTGAGTGGAGCTACGAACAAAACAATAACCACAAACAACGGCTCGTATTCGTTCGATAATCTTTTAGCCGGCTCTTACACTGTCACGATTACAAACCCAACCGGATACTACACAAAAGACGCTGTTATCACTATCAATCCTCTGAATGCTGATAAACCAAACCAAAACTTCACTATCAAAAAATTGTATTCTATATCTGGCAAAGTTTCCGGCTACAATAGTGCCAATCTTACCTTGAGTGGAGACTCTTCGGCTACTACCACCACAAGCACAGATGGTTCTTACTCATTCACAGGCTTGGTCAATGGCAACTACAAGGTAACCTTAACCATTCCAACCAATTACATCGCTGACGACACAATCAAAGACATCACCATCAGTGATGCCAATGTTGCAAACTCAAATTTCACTCTTATCCCACCTATCTCTCTATCCGACCTAAAAACTCTAATAGCCAACGATAGTGATGTAACCAATGTCAACACTTCTACCATCACAGACATGTCTTCACTATTCCAAGGGAAAACTACTTTCAACCAAGACATTAGCAACTGGGATGTCAGCAAAGTAACAAACATGCTCAACATGTTCTCCGGAGCCACCAAATTCAATCAAAACATAGGAAACTGGAATGTAAGTAGCGTAACCAATATGAGCTACATGTTCCGAGGCGCTACATCATTCAACCAAGACCTAAATAACTGGACAACAACTAATGTAACCAATATGAGCAACATGTTCTTTGAAGCCACCAAATTCAATCAAAATATAGGAAACTGGAATGTAAGTAGCGTAACCGATATGAGCAACATGTTCCGAGACGCTAAATCATTCAACCAAGACCTAAATAACTGGACAACAACTAATGTAACCAATATGAGCAACATGTTCTATGGAGACACCACCTTCAATGGTAATATTAGTAACTGGAATGTAAGTAGCGTAACCGATATGAGCAGCATGTTCCAAGACGCTAAATCATTCAACCAAGACCTAAATAACTGGACAACAACTAATGTAACCAATATGAGCTACATGTTCTGTAGAGCCACCAACTTCAATGGTAATATTAGTAACTGGAATGTTAGCAAGGTAACCGATATGACCTACATGTTCCTAAGAGCTACATCATTCAACAAAGACCTAAATAACTGGATAACAACTAATGTAATCAATATGACAGGAATGTTCTTTGGAGCCACCAACTTCAATGGTAATATTAGTAGCTGGGCAGATTGTATAAAAAAAGTAACCACTATGGAAGGAATGTTCTGTAGTGCTACATCATTTAATCAAAACCTTAGTGGTTGGACGGCTGATAAATTTAACTCAAGTGTAATTCATACAAATTTTGATACAGGAGCAAGTGCTTGGAACAGTGGATACAAACCTACTTTCCCATAATAAATTTTGAGGGATATCTATTTTTTGTCCCTCTAAGATAATGACTGATTAGAAAGCCCTCTTTTTTTGACTGATTTAGGGGGTTTCAATTCTTCTCCGGAATTGGGGTCGCAATCTTCTGTAGATTGCGACCTTTTTTATATTCAAATTATTTATCGCCTTATTGGGGAAATCAGTTGTCTATCTCTATCCCTTCCAGTTGTAGCAACTTCCTCTTTACAGCCAAGCCCGATGCAAATCCGCCTATTTTATTTCCCGCGGCTATCACTCGATGACAGGGGATTACTATCGCCAGAGGATTTTTGCCACACGCTGTTCCCACCGCTCTGCCAGCTTTGGGCATTCCTATATTCTCGGCAACTTCTCCATACGACAGAGTTTGCCCAAAAGGAATTTTTCGGAGCTCTCCCAAAACCTTTAAAACAAAAGACGAGCCTTGCGGATTTAGACACAAAGCAAAATCTTTGCGTTTTCCGTCCAAATACTCCAAAATCTGCTTCTTCACATCTGATAATGCTTCTTCATTTCGCACACATCCCTCGGGCAAAACAAATTTCTCTCCACTTCCTCCCGATTGTATATGCACCATTTCAAGACCATTCTTTCCACAGACCACTACTATCTTGCCCAAAATAGTTTCAAACTCGTCATAATACATAATCTCTCCTTTGGATATTTATATGTTTTCCCAAGCAATTAGAAAACCAACTACAAAAAAAAGTAAAAATATTTTAAAAAAAACTTGAGGGATTTTGCGTGCTTAAATATCTATGAATTTAGAACGAGTCTTGAATTGTAAAACAAGACGAGATTTATTCTTCTTCTTCTGACAGATGGCGATCTTTTTAAAAGGTCGCCATTATTTTTTGTCAAATCATTTGACATTTCTTTCTCTTTTAGCGAAAAAAAATTAATTCAACTTTATTCGGAGGGAAAATGGCAACGAACGAATTAGTAATCAAAAACGCCGTCACCAAGAACAGCGATAACAAGCCGGTGGATATCAGCATCAATGATGGAATAATCACAGAAATTTCCGAAAACCTCTCGGGGAAAAGCGAGATTGACGCTCAAAACAATCTTGTCACCGAATCTTTTATCAACGGACATTTGCACCTCTGTAAAGTTTACACCCTGAAAATGATGAACTCGAACGCCCTCAATGCGTATACTCAAAACAATATGTCCGGAGCGATGACCTCCATCGAACTGGCTTCCGAGATAAAAAAGCAATACAACGCCGAATGGATACTGCCCAATGTGAGAAAAGCGTTAGATTTGGCTGTCAACTATGGCAATCTGCATATTAGAGCGTTCGTGGACACGGACACCAAAGCAAAATTGGAGGGAATGAAAGCGGTTTTGCAAGCTAAGCAAGAGTATAAGGATAAACTCAATCTGCAAGTGGTGGCGTTCCCGCAAGACGGAGTAGTCCGCGACCCGGGTGCTTATCAGATAGTGGAAGAAGGCTTGAAAATGGGAGCCGATGTAGTCGGAGGAATCCCGTGGATAGAGTACACAATCGACGATTGCAAAAAACATATCGACCTGATGTTTGAATTGGCATTGAACTACAACAAAGACATCTCCATGCTGGTGGACGATGCAGGCGACAACGAACTGCGAACTTTGGAATATTTGGCAATCAAGACGATAGAACACGGCTGGCAAGGCAGAGTAACGGCTCAACACGCTAGAGCGGTAGCCACTTATCCGCAAATTTACTTCGAGAAATTGACTCATCTGCTCAAAGAAGCAAAAATTGGAATCATCAGTGACCCTCAAACAGGACCATTGCATTGCAGAGTGATGGACATATACAATGCGGGAATAAATATCGGCTTGGGTCAAGACGACATCTGCGATGCCTACTATCCTTTCGGAAGAAACAATATGCCTGAAGTAGCTTTCCTCTCCGCACATCTGATGGAGAGAAAATCGCCAGAAGATATGGAAATACTCTACGAACTAATCACCACCAAAGCTGCCAAAGCTCTCGGCATAGATAATCACGAACTAAAAATTGGAAATCCAGCCAACTTGGTAATTTTGGATGCAAAAAACATATGGGAATCACTCTGGACACACTCACTTCCCAAGTGCGTAATAAGTAACGGGAAAATCATAGCCGAAAAAAAATAAATCAACGAAAATAAAAGTCCGTTCGTCTGTCCTGAAAGATGTCGTTGTTCTTGTTGAGTTGGGAGGTTACTTTGGTCATATCCACACAGACCTGCAAAATATTCTCCTCATTCTCAGATAGCTGACCCAGTCGCTCTCCCAAGTGGTTTACCACTTGCGAACCACCTGTGAAATGATAAGCATATTCCCCGTTCTGCTCATCCCCAACACGATTAGCTGTAACGCTGACACACCGATTTTCCAAACTTCTGGTTATCATCGCCTGCTGACACCACGGCATCACTAAGTTAGCAGATTGACAAAGTATCTTCGCACCCTTTAGAGCAAGCGTTCTGGCGACTTCCGGAAAATACCAATCGAAGCAAATCATCAACCCAATCTTAACTCCATATTTGCCTTCCACGACACAAAATCCACTCTCGCTCTTGTCGAACCAAAGTTTTTCCGCTCCGAAAAGATGCATTTTCCGATAAATCGTGCTACTCCCATCGGGATTTACAAATTTGGAAGAGTTGTAGACTTTATCTCCCTCTCGCTCTGCAAAACCGTAAAAAATGGAAGCGTCCAGTTCCAAAGATAGCTTACTGAAAAATTCCGCACTTCTCCCAGTTTCGCCATCTTCCGCCACTGAATACAATTCATCTTTCTTCGCAAAAGCGTATCCGCAAGTCGCCAACTCCGGCAAAACCAACAAGTCAACATCCAAACTGGAACACATCTCGCCAATTTTGGACAAATTCCGCTCAATCGACAAAAAGTCAGGTGCAAACTGAAGAACTGCAATTTTAAAATTTTCCAACTTCATCTCTCTACTACTCGATATCAAGTATCAACTTTTCTTTGGGAACACTCTTGTCGCCCACATCTATCGCCTCGACAATCTTCCGTGCAACCTCAACCCCTAACTGCTCATCTCGACAATAAACAACTCCCAAATTTTGCTTTTCGCTTACTTCATCGCCGATTTTCACCAAAATTTTCGCACCCGTTCCATAATCCAATTTGTCAGTAAGTTCTCGGCGACCTGCACCCAACTCTATCAGAGCGTAGCCGATGGCTTGGGAATTTATCCCTTGCACATATCCGCTCCTATCAGCCACTATCGGCACTTCCACTTCCGCTTGAGGCAACAAATCCGTATTCTCCGTAACTCTGGCATCTCCACCCTGCAACTCTATAAATCTGCCCAAACACTTCAACGCACTCCCGTCAGCAATCACCCGTTCCACCATTTTCCCAGCTTCCGCTTCATCTCTCGCCAAATCGCTCAACATCAGCATTTGCACAGCCAACGCCTTATTAATCACATGCAAATCGGGATAAGACTTCCCTTGCAAATACTCGATACATTCCTTGATTTCCAAGCCATTGCCGATATAAGCACCAATCGGATTATTCATACAAGTGTAAACGATTCGCACCTTCTGCCCGAACGCTTCACCGACTTTTTTCAATCGCCTGCCAAGCTCTTTGGCATCAGGTAAGGTCTTCATAAAAGCACCCGTGCCGACCTTCAAATCGATTACCAAATTTTTCGCCCCTTCGGCAATTTTTTTGCTCATAATGCTGGCGGTAATAAGCGGGAAAGACTCAACTGTGCCGGTCACATCCCGCAAAGCATATATCTTCTTGTCAGCGGGGACCATCTGTTTGGACTGACTCGCTATGGAAAAACCGCAATCACCGATTATCCGTCGGAAACTCTCCTCATCCAAATCTGTGCTAAAATTCGGGATAGCCTCCAATTTGTCCAGAGTGCCGCCCGTGTGTCCAAGACCTCTTCCGGAAAACATCGGAATCTTGCCACCGCACGCAGCCACTATCGGAGCAAGCACTATGGAAACTTTGTCGCCGACTCCACCCGTAGAGTGCTTGTCCACCGTATTTGCATCAAAAGACAAATTCACGCCGGAATCGATGTAACACTTGGTCAAAAAATAGGTCTCCTCGTCGTCCATACCCGCAAAAAATATCGCCATCAAGAAAGCCGACATCTGATAATCGGGGACTTTCTCGGCAACATAACCGTTTACCATCGCCTTGATTTCCGCTTCGGTCAATTTTCCGCCGGAACGCTTTTTAATAATTATCTCTACAGGATTTTCCATCGTCTTCCCTCCGTTATTTTTCCAACCAAATCGTGCAAGGTCCGTCGTTCAAGAGTTCCACCTCCATCATCGCTCCGAACTTGCCGTATTCCACAGGCAAATATTCACTCAACTTTTTGCCAAACTCCAAATAAATCTTTTCCGCTTCCTCGGGAGGAGCAGCCTCGGAGAACCCGGGTCTATTACCTCTTTGGCAATCCGCATACAGCGTGAACTGCGACACCAGCAAAACCGAGCCGCCCACATCGGAAACGCTCAGGTTGATTTTGCCGTTATCATCTTCAAAAATCCGCATATTCACTATCTTGCGTATCAGCCAATCCATTTTGGCTTCGCTGTCCACCAAATCTTCGCGACCTACTCCCAAAAACAACAGCAGACCCTTGTCAATCTCGCCAACGGTTCGTCCCTCTACACCTACTCCGGCAAACTTCACTCTCTGTATCAACACTCGCATTTATCGACCTCGAACAACATTTATTTCACTCCCAATTACCCAAGCCATATCGCAAATTGGCAAGAATTTTCTCTCTAAAACAGTTTTTACTTGCAAACTTTCCCACTACTCCAAAACATTGCAAAGCTCCATGAGCACAATTAGAAATAGGAATTGGTGCTATGAAAAAAACTTTCTCCATCATAATTGCCCTGACTCTCAGTTCGTTGCTCTTCGCCTCTGTGGACAGGCAAATCAATCTGCAAGATTTGAGCCACTATGTCACCCATTTGGTGATGCAAGTAGGTGTCATCATTATCTGTGCCAAACTCTCCGGCTCATTATTCGAAAAATTCGGCTTACCCTCCGTCTTGGGAGAGATATTTTGCGGAATAATCATCGGACCCTATTTGCTCGGCAGCCTCGCTCTTCCCGGATTTGCACACGGACTTTTCCCAAAATTCTTAAACTCCAACATTCACATCACTCCCGAACTTTACGGATTTGCCACCATCGCCTCAATCATTCTCCTCTTCATCGCCGGACTGAAAACCGACTTGGACTTGCTACTTCGCTACTTTTCAAGCGGATTCATTGTCGGTCTCGGAGGCGTGATAATCTCCTTCTTTGCAGGAAATTTCTTGGCTCAATTCATTTTTGACATCAACTTTTGGCATCCGTCATCGCTATTTTTGGGAACTATGACCACGGCAACATCAGTCGGCATCACTGCCAGAATCTTGTCCGACAAGAAAAAAATGCACTCCGCAGAAGGTGTGAGCATCCTCTCGGCAGCGGTTATTGACGACATCTTGGCGATTATCCTCTTGGCAATCGTCGTGGGAATAGTGGAGAGCGACCAACATCCCGACACCTCTTTCATCTTGATGATAGCTTTCAAAACCATCGGCATCTGGGCAATCTTTACCGGAGCAGGTCTCATCTTCGCTCACAAAATTTCCCAATTCCTCAAGCATTTCCACTCGCCGTATGTCTTCAGCATCATCGCTCTCAGCATCGCCTTTATGATAGCGGGGATTTTCGAGAAAACTGGATTGGCAATGATTATCGGTGCGTATGTAGCAGGTCTCAGCCTCTCCAAAACCGACATCGCCTATGTCCTCTTGGAATCGCTGGAACCACTCGAACTCTTCTTTGTCCCGATTTTTTTCACTGTGATGGGGATGATGGTTGACATCACTATTTTCACTCAATCCACTTTCCTCATCTTCGGACTGGTTTACTCTCTCGTCGCCATTTTGGCAAAAGTCATCGGCTGCGGAGCGTTCTCCTACTTGGCAGGATTCAACTCTGTCGGCTCTATCAGAATAGGACTCGGCATGGCTCCACGCGGAGAAGTTATCTTGATAATGGCAGGTTTCGGTTTAGCCGGCGACATCATTGACGAGCAAATCTTTTCCGCTGCCATCATGCTTGTGCTCCTCTCCACGATTTTTTCTCCCTTGTTTTTGGACAAAGCTTTGAAAATCAAAAAGCAAGGCACCAAGGTGGAAAAGCCCAGCAAGCAACAGCAAAACACCATTAACTACAAAATCGCCAATTCCCAAACTCGCAGACTAATTTTGAACTATATTTTGGAGACTTTTCAGGAAGAAGGGTTTTTCGTGAGCAAAACCAAAGGCGAGAATAACCTTTACCAAATCCGCAAAGACAAGCTGATGATAAGGTTAATCGAGTCGGACACCGAGCAAACAATCAACATCTCCATCGAGCAAGAGCAAACCGTTTTCGCCCAAACTATCGTCTATGAGGCTCTGGTCAAAATCAACACCATTTTGGCGGAACTGAAGCACATCACCAAGCCCAAAGATATCGGGAGCAAGCTGATTAACTTCGACGAAAAGCAACAAAACAGCAAAGAGGAAATCAAGCAACTTACGGAGCTTTTTCGACCGGATAATATTATCTTGGAACTGCAAGCCGAGAAGAAAATCGATGCCATCAGAGAGCTTCTTGACCTTATCTGCTCTCATCATCAGAAGATAGATGCGGAGAAAGTTTTGGACGATGTTTTGCTCCGAGAAAAAGCCCTATCAACCGCTATCGGCAATTTTGTCGCCCTGCCTCATGCCAAAACTTGCGGAACGGAAAGTAGTCACATCGCTATCGGGATTTGCCATGACGGGATTAACTTCGAGTCGTTAGACGGGAAACCAACCAAAATCATCATCCTCTTCATCTCCCCAAATAACGCCTACAAACCACACCTAAAAATCGTAGCCGAACTCTCCAAGATACTGGGAAATAAAGAGAACATCGAGGCTATTCTCAGTGCAAAATCGAAAGAAGAGGTTTATCGGATTTTTAATAGGTAGAGAAATTTACCTCTTCCTATATGCCCGTAAAATGGGTATCCATTCTTTATTCGTTCTTGCTTTATATGTTCTTTCCCTTTGCTTAGAGGTGACAAAAAGTTCGGCAAGCTGATTTTGGTTCATCCAAATATTGTCAGTTTTGGTATATTAGGCAACCGATGCTTTGCCGTCAGCAGTTTTATAGATGATGATGTTTTTTTTAGTATTCATTTGTTATCTGTTTACTTTTTGCTAATGTTGCAAATAACTGGTGCAAATGGAGCGTAGCGAAATTTGCATCCGAGTTAATTTGTCCTGTTAGCTTTCTTTACGATTGCTATACTTCAATTATTACTATTCACCCATCATTATCTTTGCTAATTGCAAAGATGGCTCTGGGAATTTATCATAATTAGGCATACTTCCATATGGATTTATGTCTATTATAATTTCCGTGCCATTCTCATCTAATAAAAAGTCAAAACATAAAAAATTTAGCCTGAACTTTTTCATCAGTTGCACAAGTCCAGACATTGTTTTTCTGGTACATTTGTAATTTGTAGATAAATATTGGGCTGGACTTTTATCAAAATCATTAATCTTATCCCTAATGTACACAAAAAGTAATCCTCCGATAATATATCCACGATATTCATTAATTGCCTGTATTTCTTGTTGTAAAAAAGCGACTTTAATATAGGATAAATATTTCTCTATACTTTGTACATCAAAAGAGGATGCTGGAAATATTACAGCTATATCTCCATCATCTTCTTCAATTCTAAAATAATTTTTGATATTTGGTCGCAGGAAATCATTGTTTAGAGAAACGAAACAATTGCCGAGCGCTTTGATCGCCTTTCTCCCATCTAATGGTAAGACGCCCCCTTTTTTTATGATGAGGTATTCAGCAATATTAACACCTACTGCAAGTGCTTGACTTAACGAAAATGCCCTATTTCTGAGCATCCATGTAGATGCCAAATGATTTATGGAAACTTCGTCAAATATCAATGACAAAGTTTTATAAAATTCTGTTTCTTCTCGAAGCTCAAACGTTTCTGAATGCGGTGGGATTAAATCATAAGGATATCTGATAAAAGAAGAACTAAAATCATTGATTATGTATGAAGTCTTTTTATTGCACATGTATAATGAATGAGTGTCTACAGCATTAACATCATCACAATTAATCACAGTAATATTGTCTTTCCCAATATCTTTAAATGCCATCTCCAAATTTGACATGGATGTATATGGACATCCGATAATTATCAACCTATTCATAATGTTTTATATGTGTGTTTATTCTCCATAAATTAAAATAAGGGAACTGGCAACATCTACTAACCAGCTCCAGCTCCCTTTATCAAATCAGTCTTTCCAGATTTTACAGCACATATTTCTACCTCCTTTATTAATCTTGATTATATATTGCTTTCTCAGCAATACAGTAACCTGTGCAAGATTTGTCTATTCGACTCTGACAAGTTTTGCACAGTGGGAGAGAGCATACTAAATATTTCAATCTTTCTATTTCCTTGTTATTAACTATAAATTCTTTTGCTTCAGAAAAAGAATTAAAGTCAGTTATTTTTTTATCTGTTAAATTGTAAAAAGGACATGAGGCAATCGATAGGTCAGGATTAATGAGAAGATTTCCACATTCATTATATGATAATCCTTTTGAATGTAAATCGTAACTATTAATTTCTTCTGATGTAAAGAAACATTTCGGAAAAGGACAATCAAAAAGAACATTCAGCCCAATTGACTCAACTGCTCTTATATAAGATAAAAGCTGGGGTTTATGTGACTCAATTTCTTTTATTGATATATATTTGTTTTTTTTTCGATTGATGGTCGCGCAAGATCTAAACGAATTTCGCGAATATTGCTGTACTTTTTGGCTATGCCAAGAATATTTTCAATACTTTGGTCGATTTTGTAAATTGTACAAGAAAGCAAAACATCAATTTTCAGATTTTCCAATGTTGCCAAATTCTCTAAAATTAGATTTTTTTCTGTAATCGTATAAGTGTCGAATAATGTAATATTGGCACATATGTTCTGGATATTTTTAAAAGAAGATAAGATGTCTCTTTTAAATAATAAATTACTCAACATATTTATATGAAAATTCATATCATTTGCCAACTTTAACAAATGAATAAAATTCCTATGAATTGTCGGTTCCCCACCTAATAAAGTTAAGGTGTTAATATTTTGAAACTTTAGCCATAGCAACAAGCTATTGAAATCTGGTATCGATATTTCAGCATCGCGAATTGTCATGCTTGTTTGAAAACAGAATTCACATGACCTATTGCACTTATTCGTAAGTAGAAGTTTAGGACTCATCATAAAATGATACCTCGAAGTCCAATTCATTTAACATAACCCTCATCTTTTATCCTTGTTTATAGACTTGTATATGTTGCTCATATTGGCAATCTAAACTAAAAATCGACAAGTTTTTTCTCCAAAATATTACCGCTACCCTCTGCATAAACTCAATTATATTTATTTCTTCTTTCATCAAGTTTCTAACCTAAATAAGATTTGATTTTTTTCAGTCAAAGCATCTTTGTGTTCGCAGGATTGCAGTTTTATAAATAATGGTGTTTTTTTAGTATTCATTTACCTTCCCTCACTCTCCTCACAAACTCCTCTATCAACTTCTCGCTTTTCACTTCGTCTTCTTCCACTCCACTGCTCACATCTACCGCCCAAGGTTGCAAGGTTTTTATTCCACTAATTACATTATCGGCGGTCAGACCGCCTGCCAAGACAAGCGGACAAGGAAAATCTATGCTCTTTGCCAACTGCCAATCAAAAATTTGCCCCAAGCCTCCGAACTGCTTTGCGGAAAATTTATCCAACAAGACAGCAGAAATATTTTTGGAAAAGCTACTCACATCTGGCAAACGATTTCCCCCAATTCGACAAGCTTTCCAAATAGAAACTCCCTTGCCGATTTTTTTTTGTAGCTCGTCAATGTAAGCGGAATCCTCATCGCCGTGCAATTGCACAACTTTCAGTCCGCAAGCAATTGCCTTTATGATGGTGAAATGCTCTTCGTTCACGAAAACCCCCACAGGGATAATTCGCTTGTCCAGTGCGAAAATCAACTCGGAAAGCAAAGCCAAAGAAACCTGCCGTTTGCTCCTTGCCAAGACAAATCCCGCAAAATCGGGCAAATATTTGTTCAGAATTTGCACATCGGTAGCAGATTTTATTCCGCAAATTTTTATCTTGGTTTTAGGAATTTGGCTCATCATCAACCCAAAATCTTTTTAATATCGCTTGTGTTTTTGGCTCTCATCAGAGTCTCTCCGACCAACACCGCATCAAAACCGCAATTTCGCAGTCGCACCATATCCTCAGCCGTTTTGATACCGCTCTCGCTAACTCGAACAAACTCGCTCGGAATGCTCGCTATCAGCTTTTCGCTGTGAGCAATATCGACCACGAATGTATCCAAATCGCGATTGTTCACTCCGATAATTTTCGCTCCACTTTGCATCGCCCTGTCAATCTCCGTCTCGTTGTGAGTCTCAAAAAGGACATCTAAACCAAGCTCGCTTGCCAGAGCATAAAACCGCTTGACTTGTTCATCACTTAAAATCCGCATAATCAATAAAATACAATCGGCTTGCAAAAGTTTGCTTTGACAAATTTGATACTCGTCCACCATAAAATCTTTTCGCAAAATCGGCAAATTTATCTTCGCTCTAATGTCCTGCAAAATCTCATCACTTCCCAGAAAAAAATCCTCTTCCGTGAGCACAGACACAGCCGAAGCCCCGTTCTCTTCGTAATTTTGAGCAATCTGCAAATAATCGAAATCGGCAGAAATAAGCCCTTTGGAGGGCGATGCCTTTTTCACTTCGGCGATAACCGACAACTTGTCCTTACCTGCCAAAGCAGCTTGAAAAGATTTTTTTTGGGCAAAATCAACTCTGTCCAAATCTTTGATTAACTGGCTTAAACTCTTGTCAGCTTTGGCTTTCTCTATGCGGATTTTTTTGGCAGCTACGATTTTATCCAAAATCATCGGCTACACCTCGTTGGAGCATTTTATGAAATTGTCCAAAACTTCCACTGCTTTTTTGTTATCTATCACCTCTCTGGCTTTGGCGATTCCCTCGGCAATATCTTTGGCAAAACCTGCCACATAGATAGCCACTCCCGCATTCAGAAGAACGATGTCGCTCTTTGCTCCCTTATCGCCATTCAAAATTCCTCGCAAAATTTTGGCATTCTCATCAGGAGTGCCACCAAGCAAATCTTCCAATTTGCACAAAGAAAATCCGTAATCCTCTGGATTTATCTCGTATTCGCTGATTTTGTCGTTGTTCAGCTCCGCCACATAAGTTTTGCCGGTGAGAGTAATTTCGTCCATTCCATCACAGCCACTAACCACCATCGCTTTTTTTATGCCCAATTTTTTGAGCACATTTATCACTTTCGGTATCAAATTTTTGTCGAAAACCCCCATCAGATGCACATTCGCTTTGGCTGGATTTGCCAGAGGTCCCAAAATATTGAATACTGTTCTGAAAGGCAAATCTCGGCGAATTCCCCCAACATTTTTCATAGAAGAGTGGTATTTCATCGCAAAAATGAAGCCGACTTTGGTCTTCTTGATACATTGAAAAACCTGCTTTTCATCAAGAGAGATATTCGCCCCCAAGCTCTCCAAAACATCGGCAGCTCCCGATTTGCTGGTCATCGCCTTGTTGCCGTGCTTGGCGATATTTATCCCATTGGCAGCCAAAATGAACATCACCGAAGTGGAGATATTGAAAGTGTTTATGCCGTCGCCACCAGTTCCGCAAGTGTCCATCAAAACATCAAACTCACTGCCGTCCACCGACAAAGCATTCTCCCTCAGCACTTTAGCAAAAGCGAAAATCTCCTCAACCGTCTCTTCTTTCATCTTCAGAGCAGTGAGAAAAGCCGAAATCTTAATCGCACTAACCTCGCCTCGCATTATCGCCTGCATACATTCATAACTTTCTTCAAAAGTCAAATCCTGCCCATTCGACAGCTTTTTCAAACATTTATCAATCATCTTGGCTCTCCTTTATTGCAAATTGCTCAAAAATTTATCCACAGCCTGCAAACCTTCGCTCTCCAACACATTCAAAATTTTACTGCCGATAATGGCAATGTCAGCCACACCCGCAAGTTTTTGCACATCATCTTTGCAAGAAATCCCAAAACCCACGGCAACATTTTTATCAATCTTCGTCTTCAGCTCTTTAATTTTCTCCAAAACATCTGTGTCAAAATTGGTTTTTTGCCCTGTAACTCCCTTTCTGGGAACATAATAGATAAATCCGCCACATTCGGTTGCAATCTCTTGCATTCGCTCACTCTTGGTGTAAGCGGTGGCAAGCCCAACGGCATCAATTCCATTTTCAGAGCAAATAGTGAAAAAATCCTTAGCATCATCGATGGGAGCATCAGGCACAATCAAGCCTTTCACTCCGATTTCTCGGCACTTCTTGGCAAAATTTTCCACACCAAACTTGTAAACAATGTTGAAATAGGTCATAAACAAAAAAGGCAAATCGGGATATTTTTTCACCATCTTCGCCATAAATTCCAAACATTGCACCACCTTCACTCCGCTCTCCACAGCGGTTTGATTGGCTTTCATAAAGATTGGACCATCAGCTACCGGATCGGAAAAAGGAATCTGCAATTCGACCAAATCCACTCCATTTTTATGAAAAAGCTCAATCACTTTTTCGTTCGCCTCAAAAGACGGATAACCCAAAATCTGATGAGTCATCAGCAAAATATCTTTGCTCTTTTTCTTCTCATTTATATAATTTTCAAGATTCATAAGACTGCCCTCTGTCTTTCACAAATTTTTTCCAAACCTTATCGTCAAGTGCTTCGCCGATGTTGAAAATATCCTTGTCGCCTCTGCCGGACATATTCACTATCACGAGGTCGTCCTTGCTCGTTTGCTCTATCTCGGCAAAAAGCCCTGCAAAGGCATGAGTGGATTCCAAAGCAGGAATCAAGCCCTCTTTGCCCATCACCAACTTGAAAGCCTCTATCACTTGCACATCAGTTGCCGCACACACTCTCACTTTATTCTCTTCCGCCAAATGAGAAATAATCGGCGACACTCCCACATAGTCAAGCCCTGCGGCGATGCTCCAAGTATCCTTCATTTGTCCGTCGTCGTCCTGCAAAAACAAAGTTTTGTAGCCTTGGGAAATTCCGCTCGTTCCACATGGATAAGCAATTCTTGCCGCATGCATTCCCGATTTTTCGCCAAGACCTCCAGCTTCCACAGCCACAAGTTCCGTTTTGTCCTCGTGCAGATATTCGTAAAAAGAGCCCATAGCATTGGAGCCACCGCCCAAGCAAGCATAAACTCTGCTCGGCAATCTATTTTCCAACTCCATAATCTGCCGTTTACTCTCCTTGCTAATTACCGATTGAAAATAGCTGACCATCTCAGGAAAAGGCTTTGGACCGCAAGCAGTCCCCAAAACATAATGAGTGGTGTCAAAATTGGTTGCCCAGTCTCGCAAAGCCTCGTTGATAGCATCTTTGAGAGTTGCCGTTCCGCTCTCCACAGGGATAACCTCCGCACCAAGTTGCTTCATCCAAAACACATTCGGATATTGCCGCTTCACATCTTCGCTACCCATATAAATCGTAGCTTTCAAGCCCATTTTGGCAGCCATTATACTCGTGGCAATACCGTGTTGACCAGCTCCAGTCTCGGCGATAACTCGCTTTTTGCCCAGCCTCTTTACCAAAAGCCCTTGCCCCAAAACATTGTTAATCTTGTGAGCACCGGAAACATTCAAATCTTCCCGCTTGATGTAAATCTTGGCTTTCCCAAAATGTGAAGTCAAATTTTCGGCAAAAGTTAGCGGGGTAGGTCTGCCCGAAAAATTTTGCAAGAGCCAATAAAACTCCTCAAAAAATTTGTCCGACTTCCTGATTTCCCTATAAATTCCCTCCAGCTCTTCCAAAGCAGGAACTAAAATTTCCGGCACAAATCGTCCGCCATATTCCCCAAAAAAGCCGTTTTGACTATCTACATAACTCATTTTAATAACTCCTTAAATTCTCTCGCTTTACGACAACAAATAGTCCAAAGCCTTCTTCATAATATCCTCGCCATGCTCCGTTAAGATAGACTCCACATGAAACTGGAAACTGATAAAATCTTTCCCCTTCAGAGCAAAAATCTTGCCGTCCACATCTTTGGATATGGCAATATCTTGAATTTCGCCCTTGTCCATCGCAAAATAAGAGTTGTAAAAACCGACCTTACTCCGCTCGCCAAACAAATCTATCTCCTTTTGCATACCTTGAAAAGGAATAATCGATTTGGTCAACTCAAATCCCAAAGCACCCGACAAAATCTGATGCCCAAGACAAATCCCCAAAATCTTTTGCCCATTATCCAGCAAATCGCTTACAATGCTGTAAAGCATCCTCATCTTATCGTGATTTAGATTGTTCGGGTCGCCCGGACCAGGACCAACAATCGTCAGAGCAAACCTCTCATCGTAAACATAATCTTTGAACCTAACCACCGTCGTTTTGTAGCCCAGCGACTGCAAAATATGCCTTATCATATAGATAAAATCGTCCTCGTTGTCAATCAGCAAAATCTCCTTATCCTGATTTTTGCTTTCGGCTTTTTTGCTCGGCTTCATCCAAAATTTCGACAAATATTTGTTCCGAGCCTGCATCTTGCCCAAAATCTCCTCATCTACCACCGACGGCAACAGCACTTCCCGTTTGGAAGTCCCAGCAATCGCATTCATCAGCCCCTGAGCCTTGGCTTGTATCTCCTTGCACTCCAGCTCTGGAACAGAATCTCGCACAATGCTCGCTCCAGTTTGAATGGAAAATCTGCCATTTTTCTCAATCTCCACCGTCCTGATGGTAATGGCACTATCCAGAAAATCTTTGCCCTTTTCGTCCTTACCAAACGAACAAATCACACTCGAGTAGTATCGTCGTGAAGAACTCTCATATTTGGTGATAATCCTCGCCGCATTCTCCAGAGGACTGCCCACCATCGTCGCCGCATAGAGGCTCTCCCGCAGACTGGCAAAAATATCCTTCGTCCCTTGACCTTCCAGCAAATATTCCGTATGAATAACCGTCGCCATCTCCTTGAGCAGTGGACCGATTACCTTGCCTTCCTTGGGACAAAGCTTGCAAATAATCTTCAATTCCTCGTCCACCACCTGAAAAAGTTCGTTAATCTCCTTGGGATTTTCGATAAAATCTTTCAGCCTATTTTTGAACTCGCCATCATTCTTTTTAGGAAGAGTTCCGCAAATCGGATTCATATAAGTTTTGGAATCGCCGATACTCAAATGCCTCTCGGGAGATGCACCCACGAAAACATTTTTCCCCGTGTAAAAGATGAAATTCCAATAACTTCCGATTTCGTTCTCCACCAATCTTTTGAAAATAGACAGCACATGAGAGGGCGAATAGTCCTTGATTTTCCCGAAAAATTTCCTCGACATCAAGAAGTTAGAACCCTCGCCGTTCTTTATCTCGTCCTCAATCACTCTCTTCACAATCTCCATAAACTCTTCGTCCGTGATATTGGAAAAAATTCCGCCATCAACGAACACTTGCACCTCGTCAATCTGAGAACATAACTCTTCGGGAGTAGTGGAAAATTTGTCCTCAATCAGCAACGACAAAATCTTTTCTTGCCCGTCTATCACCGCAAAACCTCGCTCGGACATTTGCTTGTATGGCAACAAACTAATATAATTCACTCCGCTTTTGTCTATCGGAGGAAGCTGGTCAATTTTCTCAAATTTGGCAATTTTCCCAGTAAAAATATCGACCTTTTCGCCCTTGTTCACAATGCAAAAAGGCTTCTCAAATAAGTTCAACAAATCTTGTTTGGTTTTCATATATAATCCCCAAGTCAATATCGCATAATTGCGACTCAACTACTCTATAACTTTCTATTTTTGTGTGTCTTAAAACGATTTAGAATAAAAATCGCCAACGAAATTGCCAAACGACATTGGTAGTCGCTTCGCAAGAAATGAATTTCAGAATTTTTTCAAGATTTTCGCAATCTTTAGATAAAAATAAAATCATGGGAGAAGCCTTTGTGTCAAGCTGCTGGAAGTCAAGAAAAAATTGAGATTAGTTGTAAGATTCCAATTCATCTTGGGAAATATGTTGACAGGAAAAAGAGCTAAAACTCTTAAATAAGAAAATAAATTATAGCAGAAATTTTATTCAATAAACACAAATCCCAAAAGACAATCTCGCTCCCAATTAAAATATCTTTTGACTAAAATTTTGAAAATTCTATATTGTGGACAAAACAAAGGAAGTATATATGCAATTGCGTTTAGCCCACCAATTTGGAAGGATAAATACCATTGAGTTTATACAAATGTTGTGTTTCATGCAAGGAGAGACAGTACAACTAAAGTCAACGCACATTTGGCACATTTGCAAGCCGCCCAAACTCACAAGCTGACGCTTCAGCTTTCAAAAGAGCCAAATTTTTGCCGACACACAATCATAGATTATCAAATATTATTAATAGCAATTAGAATTATAAACTTTTTATACTTACCTTTGACTAAAATAAGTCAAGTCCAAATTTGGTAAAATGACACTAGTACAAAAAATTAAAGAATTAAGAGAAGCATAAGGAATGTTTCAAAGGCAAATATCGTCAATATTAGAGATGGGTGATGGTTTTTTGAGTAAAGTTGAAAGCGACAGAAAACCATTAAAAAGAGAACATCTAAAGACTTTGAGCGAAACACTTGATTGCTCTTATGCAGAGTTGGAAGCTTTATGGATAGGAACAAAAATATATGACATAGTAAAAGATGAGGATGAAGCTTTAAATGCAATAAAAGTTGCAGAGGAGCAAGTGAAATATCATAAAAGGTAAGAATGAAGTATTGTCTATATAAAAAGGAAAAGAAAGAAATAGTTCCCGTTAAAGATAGAGAACAAATAAAACTTGCTAAGGAGAGGTTGCAAGAATTATTTGGACAAAGGAACACACTTAGAATCCCAAGTAGATTTATTGAGTCTTGGGAGAATGTTGCTCTATTTCAAACTAATGGAGATGTTAAGAAAGCAAATGCAATATTGTTTCCAGAAGAAAAATCTGCATTTGCATTGAATAATTTGCTTAATGATTTAACAGCAAAAGAATGGTTACCTGAAACGGTCACCGTGTTCAGTCAAAAAGGACTTGGTGCTGGAAACAAGGATGCACAAATTGAAAAACAACACCCTGCACCTTATTCTTTTCAGGATGTTGCAAGATTAATTCAGTTTTACTCTAAAGAAAAGGATAGAGTACTAGACCCATTTTCAGGTGTTGCATCCTCTGTTAAAGCATGTGCATTTAGCAATAGAGAAGGATACGGGATTGAATTGAATCCCAAATACCATGATTTAGGTGTATTGAGAATTGAACAAGAAGTACCTGATGATGTTAAGGGGAAAATAATACAGACATTAATAAATGGGAATAGTGTAGATGAAATTAAAAAGTTTAAAAATGATTTCTTTGACTTTATAGTAACTAGTCCACCTTATTGGAATATTTTAGAAACTGTTGACCACAAAGGTAAAGAACGAATTGAAAATGAATTAGACCACAAATACAGTGAAAATGAGGAGGACTTAGCAAATATTGAAGATTATAAAGAGTTTTTGAAAACGCTATCAGGTTTCTTTAACTCATGTTCTAAAATACTTAAGAAAGGAAAGTATATGTGTGTTGTTGTTAGTGATTTTAGAAAAAAAGACAAATACTACACATTCCATGCAGACCTTGCAAATGCAATTGAAAAGAGAGGCAATTTCGTATTAAAAGGTGTTAGGATTTTATACCAGCGTCATAAAGGAATTTATCCATATGGATATCCATTTTCATTTGTTCCTAACATGCATCATCAAAATGTTTTGATTTTCCAAAATATAAAAAAGTAATGATAGATATAAACAAAATCCATGCTGGAGATTGCATCAAAAAAATGCAAGAGATAGAGAACGAATCTGTTGATTTGATAATTGCTGACCCTCCTTATAATCTTAAAAAAGATTTTGGAAATTCTTCCGACATTTGGGATGATGTAAATGAATGGGTAAGCTGGTCAAAACAATGGATTGATGTTGCTATAAGCAAATTGAAACCAACAGGTTCTATTTTTATTTATGGAATTCATCATTATTTATGCTACTTACAGGTTCATTTGTATAAGCGAGATATGAAATATCGAAGACAGATTATCTGGCATTATGAAAACAGTTTCTCTGGTTATAAAAATGCTCCATCAGCAAACTATGAACCAATATTGTGGTTTTCAAAATCTGACAATTACACCTATCATCAGATACGAGAGCCCTATAAAAGTACCGAGAGATTGAAAAATAAAATAACTAAAAATGAAAAAGTTTGGACGCCACACCCTGATGGTAAACATGCAGGTGATGTTTGGAATATTCCTGTTTTGGCTGGTAAAAGATTTTCTTATGAAAAAGTAGACCACCCTACACAAAAACCTTTAGCCATTTGTGATAGGCTAATAAAACATTTTTCCAATGAGGGAGAATTAGTGCTTGTACCATTTGCTGGGTCTGGCAGTGAATGTGTAAGTGCAATTAAGAATAATCGCAATTTTATTGCTTTCGAGAAAAACAAAGAATATATAAAAATCGCTAATCAACGATTATTAGAACTAAACAGCCAGAGTATTTCTGAAAATCATAATCTAACAAATAGTATATTTGTCGAAATGTAATTTGGTAATACTATGAAAAATTTCCCACATCAATTTAATGACTTAACAAAATTATATAATGCTTTAGTCTGCATCAAAGAACTTATAGAAGAAGAAGTTGCGTTAAAGGATGAGAATTTCGGAGAATTATTAACCAGAAAAGAAATTTATACTTATAGGGATAAAACCCTATCAATTGACGAGTTTTTAGAAGCAGAAGAACAGAAACCTAAAGCTAGTCGTGGTTACCTTACTGTTGCAAGAGATATTCGTAGACTTTTTCAATTACTAGGTTTTTTGATTGTTTACGATGATAAATCAGGGAAACTGAGTCCACAAGCTATACAATTAATTTCAGCCAGTACAGAATCTATAAAAAAAGAATTATGGCAGAATTCATTTGTTCAATTAGGGCTTGAAGGAACAGATGGGGAAATAAGTCATCCATATCGTATTTTATTAAAATTAGTACAAGACAAATCTGGAATTGAGACTAAAAAACTAATGCTTGCTCTTGAAGCTGAAAATGATTCTGATGAAGAATATCAAAGAATTTTAGAGCTTTCAGATTTGACTTTTGAAAAAATACTAAAGACTACAGGCACCACTGAATCAATGGCAAAGAATGCTGTGAAAATTTTGCCAGGCATTGCAGAGCAACTCCATGATATCGAAAGAAAAGGGAACTATTCTTTTTCTGTTGGAAATGTGATAATAACAGAGGATGAAATTTCAACAGAAATTCCTGAAGAATCAACAAATCAAGATGGTGTCTTATACTCTCAATTTAGACAAGTTACATCTGACAATATTGCTAAAGACCCCATTTTTAATACTGTTTCTTCCATAAGTATTGACCTTACAGAATCCATTAGAATAAGACAAAATCGTCTTGCCCTACATCAAGAAATTGTTAGACAACTAGGTTTGCTATGTGAACAAAAGGGATTTAACTTGTATGAAGGAAAATTTGATTGTTTATCCACAATTAATGACAATGCAATAGTTTTTGAGGTTAAAACTATCTTAGATTCGATGTCTGACCAAGAAAAGCAAACAATAAAAGGAGTTGGGCAATTAAAATATTATAAGTATTCAATTGTGCATAAACAAATGGGTTATGATAATATACGAGAAGTTTTAGTTTATTCGCAAAAACCTGCAAATAGTCTAATTGAGTTTTGTTCGAATGAAAATATCTCAATATTATGGATAGAGAATGATATTTTCAAGATTTATGACACTGAAAATAATGCAGACATTGGTTTTGAGCCCAATAATATCATTTAATGCCAACCCCTTAGCATCCATACACATTGCCAAGTCGCTCAAAAAGCCAACCGCACGACCTAAACTTGTCAAAGAGTGTGTCTGTCCCAACACACGGGAGACAGGAAAGTGCAGCAAATTTTAAAGACAAAAAAACGGACGAAAAAGAACGCCAGTGCACAACATCGTATATAAAACATTTGGCAGTCAGTGGTTTATTGAGCGGCACCGCTCGTGTCAAAAGTAGTTGCAACTTGACAGGAAAACACCACGTAATCTGCCACTACTCATACAATTTACCATTACCAACTTACAACTCCCCAAACCCAAAAATAATCGTGCATCTGCTTTTGACAAATGCACGAAATTAAATGAACAAACAATATTTGCTTCAAAGCCTTACTATACTTATGCTATTTGCCTTGCGATCATTTTAGCAAAGATGCCATTTTGGGCTTTTAAAGTTTTAGGAGTTCCACTTTCGGCGACTTTGCCTTCTGCTAAAACAACTATATTGTCAGCGTTTGCCACGGTTCGCATACGATGAGCTATAATCAACACCGTTTTATCTCTGATTAATTCGGAAATTCCCGCCTGAATTTTTGTTTCATTTTCCACATCAAGAGAGGCTGTTGCTTCATCAAGTAAGACAATAGGTGCATTTTTTAGTAAAGCACGAGCGATGGAAATTCTTTGCCTTTCTCCTCCAGAAAGAGTTTCGCCGTTTTCACCGATGATGGTGTCATAGCCTTGAGGCATTTTGCGGATAAATTCATCGCATTGAGCCAATTTTGCTACCCGAATAATTTCTTCATCACTGGCTTTACGCCTGCCAATTCTGATATTATCCTTGATGGTAGTGTTAAACAGAACCACATCCTGAAAAACAATAGAAAAATTTTTGAGCAGAGTTTCTGGCTCTATTTTACTGATGTCCTGATTGCCAAGAGTGATTTTGCCTTTTTGAATATCCCAAAAGCGAGCGGCCAACTTTGCGGAGGTGCTTTTTCCTCCTCCAGATGGTCCAACCAAGGCGGTGATTTCACCTTGTTTTGCCATGAATGACACATCTTGCAAGACCAGCTTGTCTTTTTCGTAAGCAAAATCGACATTCTCAAATTTTATGTCGTAATTATCGGGAGAAAAATCTGTTTTTCCTTGTTGAATAGGCATTGCTTGCATCTCGTTCATTCGGTTGATGCGTACATTTAGGTAGAGCAAAGCAGCAAGATGACCAAAAACTTCGTTGATAGGATTGTAAATACTGGCGGAAATCATCAAAAAAATCAAATAGACAAACAAGTCGATAGTTCCGTTTGTCACCAAATTTGCACCAACAATAATAACTCCTGCAAGTCCCAATTTCAAAACACTTTGAGCACTATGCACCATCGCCCCTGTGAAGAGTTCGCCACTTATCAGATGCTTTTCATATATAGTGATGATGTTGTCTAATTCTTCCACATATTTTTTTTCTTGATTGTAAGACTTCATTTCTTGGATAGTGTCCAAGCCTTCCTGAATTTTTTCGCTGACATCTCGCTTAGTTAAATAACCAATTTTGTTCTCTTTATCGATTCTTTTTTTGGATAGAAAAATCAACCCTGTAGCAACAGGAACTACCCAAAACAGAGCCAAAGCCAATTGCCAATTATAGCAAAAAAGTCCGATAGCAATCAGCATAATGCTGAAAATTGAAGCAAATAGTTGCGGAACAGCATGGGAAAAAGTTTCTTCCAAATCGGTGTTATCGTTCATTATGGTGGAGGTTAAATCTGATAGATTTTTTTCTCCGAAAAATGCCAAAGGTAATTTACGAAGTTTCTCTGCTAAGGAAATGCGGCGATTTGCACTTTCTTCGTAAACCGTGGTATAGGTGCTTTTGTATTGTATCATAGATATAATAAACATAATGAGCATAAACCCAAGCCCAAGCAAAATGTAATAGCCAACTCCATGAGTGATGATGCTTTCGGGGTCTATGATTTTGTTTAGATACTCACTCAAAAAAATGAACATATAAACTGCAGGTAGCATCAAAGCGAGATTGAGCAAAGAGCTAAAAACAGTTCCTTTTGCAAAATCTTTGGCGCCTTTTTGGGAAAGAGCAAATTTTTTTTGGATAATCTTAAGCATTGCAAGCCTCCTTTCCGATAGTCCACTGAACCGATTTTTGATATTCGTTCCACATTTTTAGATAAATTCCGTTTTGCTTAAGCAACTCTTCGTGGTTACCTTGTTCAGCGATTTTGCCGTTGTTGATAACCAAGATATTGTCGGCATTTTGCACACTGGTTAGCCGATGTGCTATCATCAAAACCGTTTTCCCTTTAGCCAACACACCGAGTGCTTTTTGAATAAGATGTTCATTTTCCGGATCGGTAAACGCTGTGGCTTCGTCCAAAACTACGATGGGAGCGTCCTTTAAAATTGCACGAGCCAAAACAATTCTTTGTTGCTCTCCTCCCGAAAGATAGGTGCCTTTTGTGCCAATTTGGGTGTTCAGTCCGTTTGGTAAATTGTCAATGATTTCTTTGCATTGTGCCATATCAACTGCTTGGTTAACCTCGTCCAAAGTGGCATTGTGATTGCCGTATTTGATGTTTTCCAGCAAAGTAGTTTTAAACAATTTTGTGTTTTGGAAGACAAAAGAGATGTTTTTCATCAACTCTTTATGGGGAATATTCTTTACATTCTCTCCTCCTATAAAAATCTCCCCATCATCAACATCCCAAAATCTGGGAACAAGTTTGGCGATAGTGCTTTTCCCGCCTCCTGAAGCTCCAACTAAAGCCACCGTTTTGTTTTGTGGAATGTCAAAGCTGATATTGTTAATAACCTTTGCCCCAGATTTGAGATAAGAAAAAGAAACATTTTTAAAAGTAATATCAAATTTGCTTATAGATTTTGGATTTTGTGAAGTAGGCAAGGGGTCTACTGACAATAAATTATCTAAGCGATCAACTGCTTCTCTTGCTTGCCAGAAGGCGTGATTTATACGCATACTCCGTATAATACTTTGCGAAAATACCGGAGCTATCAGAATGTAAAGAAACATATTCAAAATAGTGAGGGAAAGATTGCCGGAGTGTGAAATGAGCAGAATGGCAGTAGGAACGATGAAAAAAGAAAATCCGTTGATTAGCACAATATATAGCGACATCGGGCGTTGCCACAAATTGGTAAATTTAATCACCATTTTTTTGTAGCGAATTATGCTATTATAAAAGTTTTTGAACGAAAAAACTGTTTGTTGAAAAACTTTCACTACGGGAATCCCGCGAACATATTCAACAGCTTCTGTATTCATATCTTCCAAAGAATCCATATACATTTTCATAAATTCTTGACCTGTTTTACCCATCATAAAAAACATAATAGTCATGGAAAAAACTATCGGTAAAAGGCATGCGACCCCCAGCCTCCAATCGAAAACAAAAATTAAAATTCCTGCTGTGATGGGCATAACAACTGTTGATGCAAAATCAGGTAATTGATGTGCCAAAAAACTATGCGTAATACTGGCGTTGTCATCAATGATTTTGCGAATGCGACCAATGGTGTTGTTCTCAAAAAAACCAAGTGGCAAATTTACCATTTTTTTCATTGCTCTTCTGCGGATATTTGTTTCCGCTCGAAATGCCGCCAAATGTGATAGTGATAAAGCAGCAAAATAAAACAATACGCTGGCTACGGCAAATCCTGTTGCCAAAAGAGCGTAAGTTTGCACTGACAAAAGGGAAGAGTCATTTTTCCCAATCAGAAATTCCCTAATAATGAACCACACCAAAACAAATGGTGCCATTCCTGATAAGGCACTCAAACCCGAGAGAAACAACGATAGTGAAAAAAGCATTTCTCGTCCGGTCATATAGATTTTCAATCTCGATAAAGTATTCATTTAAAGCTCCTTTTAACATTCTCCCGTAAGAGAAATTTATATTTTTATTTTTCTTCTATTAAAAAAGAACGGTGTTCTATAAGGAGCAGAATTTAATCCGCAGTATTTTTGTCAACTTAAAAAAAGGAACAGCGTTCAGAAACGAACAAAAAAAATTACTCCCCTATCTCCATAACCTTTTTCCAGCCTGCGACGGAGTAGTGCATATACTCGCTTACAAATCTTTCAACTTCTTCGCTGGACAAGTCGTGCATAACCAACTCAGCGACACTGCTGATGAACCATGAACTCATGGTGTGAATGAAAAATTTCGAAACATTTCCATTGATGGAAGGGTATTTTTGTTTTACCAATTCGATAAACTCTTTACCTGTTTTAGTGTGAACTTCGATACATTTTTCGCGATAATCTTCGAGTTTTGAGCCAGCGGATTTGAAAAAAAGCAAACGAAACTCCTCTTTGAACTCATCAACAAGCTGAATAAACATCTTAATTTGCTCTCGCACATACTTTTCCGTATCGTTGACATAGAGCTCGATGTCGTTATTATTGTTGTGCTTTTTTATCATATTGTCCAAAACAAGGAGCAGGTCAGCCACAATCTCACAAAAAATTTCGTCCTTATTACTAAAATAGTTGTAGATATTGCTCAAGTTCACTTCGCTTTTTTTAGCAATAGTTCGCATCGAAGTATCTTTGAACCCTTTCGCAATAAACTCACTGCGAGCAACTTCCAAAATCTTCTTTCTGATACTATCTTTCTGAATTTGCATAACTCTTCCTCTCAACTACTTGCAATCCAATAAATATAAATTGCATTAATCGTCTATTTTTTTTTGAATTTTGCAGGAGAGATTGAGGGAATCTTTTTGTTAAGAAAAAAGTTGGCTTATAATAGAGTATGAAGAAAACAAGGCTTACTACGATTTTATGATATGCACATTCTCAGCTTTGATGTGAGCGAAGATTTTGCCGTCCTTCTTCAATTGATGGTAATCGAGCACATTTTTGCTTATGTTCAGAGAGAGTCTGAAATTCTCTTTCCCCAACACCAAATCTACCGCCGTCCCTTTTGTCTCGATTTTCTCCAAAGTCAGCTCCAAAGCGTTTTCCATCTTCTCCTTTTTGCCAGAGAGGAAAATATTTTCCGGACGGATAGCGATGTTTAATTGGCTCTCCTCGAATTTTTCTTGAGAAAGGAGCTTAACTCCTTGGCAATCATAGGAATGCAACTCTTCCATTTTGCCACAATAGCTACCTTCCAAAAATATCGTATTGAGGAAATTTGCGATGAACGGTGTTTTCGGCTTGCAAAAAATGTTCTCGCTTGTGTCGAATTGCAAAAGATTCCCATCTTGCACGAAAGCAATTTTGTTCGCCAAACTCTTGGCATCCGCTATGTCGTGTGTGATGAGGATTACCGTGATGCCAAACTCAGCGGAAATATCGTGCAACACCCTCCGCATACATTTTTTGGTAAGGGTGTCCAAACTGCTAAAAGGCTCATCCAAGAGCAGTAGTTTCGGCTTGGCAGCAAGAGCTCTGGCGAAAGCGACTCTCTGCTTCTCTCCGCCCGACAGCCTTTTGGGATTTCGAGTGAGCAGATGAGAGATAGTCAGTTTCTCGGCAATTTTGAGGATGCTCTTTTCATCTTTGCTTTTCAGACCATAAGCGATATTTTGATGCACAGTCATATGTTGGAAAAGAGCGTAATTTTGAAAAACGACCCCGATGTTGCGGTCTTGTATTCGCTTCTTCGTTATCTCCGTGCCGTCCAAAAATACCGAGCCGTCATGCGGATTTCTAAACCCGATAATGAGGTCAAAAATTGTGCTTTTCCCTGCACCGGACGGTCCGATTATCGTCAAAAAATCTTTTCGCTCCAATTGGAAATTGACATTTCTTAAAGCAAAATTTTCGTATTTTATCGTCAGGTTTTCCACAGAAAAGAAACTCAAAACTTCACCTCGATTTTTTCGATTAAGTATATGGTAACAAAAGAGATAAGTATGAGCAAAACTCCGGCACTAATCGCCATGTCGATGTTCCCGTAAGAAAGGTTCAGATAGAGAGTGATGGGCAGAGTTTCCGTTTTCATATAAGTTCCACCGGCAAGAATGAGAATAGCTCCGAAACTGCCGATTGAGCGAGTGAACGCCAAGACTGTCGCTGCCAAAATTCCGTTTTTCGCCAATGGCAGCGAGATTTTAGTAAATGTGGTAAAATATCCGTGTCCCAAGCTGTAGGAAACCAACTCTTGATGCTCATCGATGTAGTCGAAAGTCGATTTGACGGTCTTCACGGAAAAAGGCAAAGCCGTGAAAAATTGTGCTGCGATTATTCCGAGTTTGGAGAAAATCACAGAGATGTGGAAAAAATTCAGAACGGCGACAACATTGTCCAATCCAAAAAACAGCAACAAGCACAGCCCCAGCAAAACCTGCGGAAACGCTATGGGCAAGTCTATTATTGCTTTGACGATTTTGCTCCCGAAGAACTCAAACCGCGATAAACTGTAGCCGATGGGAATTGCGAAAATCATAACCAAAATCGTGGAGATTATTCCGGTCAAGAAGGACAATTTAATGGAAAAAAGGATTTGCGGGTCTGTAAAATTTTTCACCATAACAGTTGGATTTATCAAGAAAATGAACGAAAAAATCATCAAAACAAAAGTTATGGTGAAAAAGTAAGAAATTGTTAGAAATAAGATTTTGAGCGGATTTCTCATCAATCAGCCATTTTAAAATTCCACTTTTGCCAAATATCTTTTCTCTCTTTCAGATACTTATTAAACTTTTCTGCCAACTCTTTGTTCTCCGATTTTTTAGTAATAGCGGACGGCACGGTCTTGATGACATTGTTATCAATCGTAATCGTCTTGATTTTGCCTTGACTCTCAGCCCAAGAAGCCATATCTTCCCAAATGATAGTAGCGTCAACGGTTTTTTGGGTAATGTAAATAAGCAATTGATTTACTGATGCGGTCTCCACTGACACATTTCCCCTCACGGCATCGTAGATTTTGTTTTTTTGGAAAATGGACTGAGAAATTTTACCGATTGCCGGACCCTTTTCCGCTCCAAGAGCAAGCTTAATTCCTTTCTTGGTAAAATCTTTAATTCCTTTAATTTTGGCGGGATTGTCTGCTGGCACAGCTATCACAGGAATATGAAGCACGATTTTTTGAACACTCGACTCAACTATCCAACCTTTTTTTACCATATCGTTAAGAGTTTTTTCACTCCCCGGCACATACACATCACAAGGTTGTCCAGCTACATAGCGACCGTAGAGATTGCCCGAGCCGTCATAATAAACATCAATTTGCGTGTTGTTTTCCTTTTCAAAATTTTGGATAATTTCGTTCATCGGTTTGATGAGTCCTGCTCCCGAGAACACCGTCAGCTTGTCTTTCCCCCACAGAAATGACAGGGAAAGGATGAAAAGCAAAAATATTTTTTTCATTTTTTTCTCCATGCGTTTTCTTCCGTTGTTTTTTTAGAAACATATCGATGTCAAGAACTTTCTTGCTGAGGAAAAATATTGTATGAAAAAAGCAGGGATTATTTTTTAGTAACTTGACTTTGGATGTGACCAGTCCTATATTGAACTGTCAGACGATTTTGAGGATAACTCTTGACACACAACGCTAAAATTTGACCATTGCGAAGTCAGTTTGATTATAAGCAAAAGGGGGGAATGATGTCATTAGATGAATTTGTGGATAAGTATTCTAAAGAACCTTTGAATATTTCCAGGGAAGAGAGTGTGCAGATAATGAGAGAAGCCAAGATTATAGACGAAGATGGTTTTTTGAATCCTCTTATGTTTTCCAAGGAGACTGTGAAGGAGAATAGAAGAGCGAATAAGCCTTTTATATAAATGTATACTACTAAGCCTGCTTTTGTCTATGGGTTTCATGGGACGGATAAAGAGCTTGCTTATAAGATTTTAAATAAAGAAAAAGATTTTACGCCAAGCGATAACAGTTATGACTGGTTAGGGTTTGGCGTTTATTTTTGGGAAAATGATGTGGATAGGGCTTTGGAGTATGCCAAGGAGAGTATGGGTCGCTCGAAGAATGAAATCAAAAATCCTTTTGCTCTTGGTGCTGTGATTGATTTGGGGACTTGTTTGGATTTGCTGAGTCAGAAGTATCTGATGGTTGTTTCTTTGGCTTATAATGAAGTGAAGAAAGATTATGAGAGCAAGGGTTTGCCACTGCCGACGAACAAGGGTTTTGGGAAGAACGATTTTGATTTTAGGAATAGGGAACTGGATTGTTTGGTTATCAATTACGCTGTGAGATTGCTGAAGAGGAATGGTGTGGAGGTGGATACTGTAAGAGCTGCTTTCTTGGAGGGTGTGCCTCTGTATGAGGGTGCGGGGTTTAAGACTAAGAACCATATTCAGATTGCTGTGCTGAATACGGAATGCATAAAAGGGGTGTTTCTGCCTCGAGAGAAGAAGTTTTAAGAGAAAGCCCATTAGATACTGCCTTCCCTAAAAAACCAAAATCTTTTTTTATATCCCCCATTAATAATTTAACCTTTCTGAGTCAAGTCAAAACTCTCTCCCTACATTCACCAAATAATCCGCTTCCGTGTGCCTATGCCAAATTGTTGTAAATTGCAGAAACCATTTTTTGACGGTGAATTTAATTCCCGAGGCAAGCTCATATTTTCGGAGAGAGATAGTTAACGAGGCGAATTTGTTTAGCGGGTTTTCTGTGGCAACAAGAAAATTCTCCTGCTCAAGCCGAAGCACCAAGAATTTCTCCTTGCGAGTCTCGACAGCCCATTCATTGTCCGAGACTGACGAACAAATAAGGTAGTGACTCATTCCCCAAAAGTCCACACCAGCAGAAACGGAAGCGTCTTTGTCAATATTGTCTTCGGAATCTTGTCGGTAAGTCAGATAGCCACCAATCGAAAAAATCTTTTGCTTGTAGCTGAGTCCACCGGAAAAGCCAACTTTCTTGTAATAAGTGAAATACAGATAATCGCAATCGGCAAAATAGCAAAAATTCTTGTGCTTTGTGGAGAGCGAAAGATTGTAATTCATTACTTCGCTTTTGCCGTTGTAAAACTTTGCACCGAGAGAAAGGGCGGAGTCTTGCAGAGCTGGATTGAACAAAAAAGAGCGTGCCGGCTCCAAGTAGTGAAAATTTATTGCCCGTAAAGAAGAAGGAGAAAACAGGCAAAAGATTAATGAGAAGTTAACCAAACCGACACGCAAAAAGGTTCGTTTACTCATTGTAAGTTTATTTAGTTCACCTATTTCTGAACCAAATATTTGTCAACACTTTTTTTGCGATTCCACAAGCACGGATAGTTGACTTTCCCATAACGCTAATTCTTCATTTTCAGTTTGATTTTGTAATATTTTTCCAGAGATTTGACATTGAGCTTTCTCGCTACATCCATAAATACTGCGGATAACATCGCCAAAAAGTAGAAAAATTTTTGTCTTGCGGAGAGCTTTTTTAATTTGTTGGAAATCATGTAGTTAGCGTAATTGCTCTGCAAGAGGCTTTTTGTGGATGCTCCGCCTTCGGCAAAATTAGCGATAACTATGGGAAGATAGCGGAACGATTTTTTTTGTAAATACATTTTGTAGATAACTTCGTAATCGGCATTCAGCGACTCCAAGGAAAATCTATTCTCCTTTTGCAGAGTGGTTTTCACGAACATACTTTGGTGGCAAAACCTCATTCCTCGCCAGAGGGTTTCTATTGGTTTGGTCTTTTTGATGTATTGAAATTCGGGAAAAATCCGTTTGGTCAATCCGTAAACGACATCCGCATCGATTGGTTGCGAAAAAATTTTTGCCAGAACTGTCTCGTCAAAATACGAATCTCCTGCGTTCATAAATCCTATCCACTCCCCCGTGGCAACAGCGGTTCCCTTGTTCATCGCATCGTAGATTCCGCCGTCTTTTTCGCTCGTCCAGTAACTTATTTTGTGTTCGTATTTCTTGATGATGTCAATAGTTCCGTCGGTCGAACCTCCGTCTATCACGATGAACTCGACATTCGGATAGGTTTGACTAACGATGCTCCGAATAGTTTGCTCCAGCATATCCACACCGTTGAAGACGACCGTCACTACGCTAATTAAAGGCAAATCACTTTTCGGAGAGGTTGTTGTCATTTTTTTCATAAACTTACTCTCGTTTCCCTATATTTTTCGTAAAGTAAAGATTTGTTTTTCTTCGACCACTGACAAAGAAAAATCGCCGTCAACCACACAAATTGTTTGACAAAACAACGACAAAAATCGGGGAAATGAAATATGGAACAAACAGATAGCGACCAAAAAAACGGCAAAATCGTTACCCCGAAACTCTATCAATATCTATCGGAGATATCGCCGGAAGAGCATCCATATTTGGCGAGACTTCGCAAAGAAACCGTAGAGAGAGTTCGTCAATCGCATTTTCTGATTAGCGTAGAGCAAGCCCAATTCTTGCAATTCCTCATCAAATTGATAAACGCCAAAAGCTGCTTGGACATCGGGACATTCACGGGTTACAGTGCTCTGCTTGCCGCTCTCTCCATTCCTGAAGATGGCAAGGTCGTCACTTTGGATTACAAAACTGATTTGGAAGCAATCCGCCAAAAGCACTGGGAAAACGCAAACGCATCGCACAAAATCAGGCAGATAATCGGATTAGCCGAAGAGAGTCTGAAAAATCTCCAAGACCAAAAGTTCGACTTCATCTTCATCGATGCGGACAAAATCAACTACTCCAAGTATCTCGCACTCTGTCTGCCGATTTTGAACGACAACGGTCTTATCGTGGTGGACAATCTTTTGCTCTCGGGAAGAATATTGGAAGACGACAATCGCACTGCTCCCAAACTGCGACAATTCAACGCTTCTCTCAAGTCTATGGAGAACATCAACTACTCCATTTTGTCCATCGCCGACGGACTCGCACTCATTCAAAAAAGGTAGTATTTCAATCAATTACATTTCAACTCTGTCAAATTTTTTCGGCTTTTTACCTTGACACCCCCCCCATTTTTTATCTTCACCAACAAATTTATAAAAAATAGGAGATGAAGAATGAAAAGATACGCAGTCATATTTCTTTTGCTGAATTTCTTTGCAATATGTTCACTTTCAGCAGAAGAACAATCATCAGAAAATTTCAAAAAAAAGAATTTTTCTATAATACTCGGAGTAGGGACTAACGAACTCAAATCATCTGGAACAAATGATGACAGTAAAGAAGAAACCAGTGTATTTATTGGAGTTGGCTGGGAATATAGATTTAGCAACAAATGGTTTTCTATAGAACCACAATTTTATGAGATATCTAAAAACTACAAGTATGAATCTACTGCTTATACCTTTACTGATAAGAGTAGCTATTTTGAAATTCCTGTATTAGCAAAATTCTCTTACAATTTCAAGAATATTCCAGGAAGAGTTTATTATGCTGTTGGTCCCCAAGTTAGTTTTTTATTTTGGCATTCTACAGACTTTAAAAACGGGACAACTACACTTACTGAAGCAGACAAAACTGAAATGGAAAAAAGACTTAAGCCTATTTCTGTAAATGGTGGTGTTGTTTTAGCAGTAGGTGGAGTTTATAAAAAATTTCTTATAGAAGTTAGAGCTGATATTGTAGGTGGAGACATTTTGGATTACCCAACCTTTACTAATAAATACCATTACTCATCTGGGCATCTAACTCTCGGCTATATTTTCTAATTTTTTGAATACATTTTTAGAGAGGGTTTCTTCCGAAACCCTCTCTTTTTTATTGCTCTCTATCTTTTGTCTTGACATTTTTTTGCCCGCCCTTTCAATTAGCAGAAAAAACTTTAGGATATGGTTATGGAAAGAAACTCGGTCGCCATAGAGATGCGGAATGCAACCAAAATCTTCGGTTCTTTCGTGGCAAATGACAAAATCAATCTGAAAGTCATGAAAGGTGAGATTCATGCCATTCTCGGAGAAAACGGAGCTGGGAAATCGACTTTGATGAATATGCTTTACGGTCTCTACAGCCTCACCAGCGGCTCTATCCTCGTCGAAGGGGTAGAAAAAAAATTCAAATCTCCATCTGATGCGATTGCTTGTGGTATCGGGATGGTTCATCAGCACTTCATGCTCATCAAGCCGTTCACTATAACGCAGAACATCATTCTCGGGTCGGAAGTTACCAAGAGATACGGGATTTTGGACTATCACAAAGCTAAAGAGAAAATCGTAGAACTTTCCCAAAAATACAGGTTAAACATCGACCCCGATGCCAAAATCAACCAAATTTCCGTGGGAATGCAACAGAGAGTCGAAATCTTGAAAGCTCTCTACCGCGATGCCAACACCCTCATCTTGGACGAGCCAACCGCCGTGCTAACCCCGCAGGAAATCACGGAACTTGGCAAGATTATGAAATCGCTGACTGCCGAAGGGAAAAGCATCATTTTCATTTCTCACAAGCTGAAAGAGATAAAAGAGTTGGCGGATAAATGCACAGTAGTCCGCAAGGGAAAGGTAATCGACACAATAGATGTAGCGAACGCCTCCATCCAAGAGATGGCAACTATGATGGTCGGACGACCGGTAATCTTGAATGTGGACAAGGGCGAAAAACCGCAAGAGGAAATTCCTCTGCTGGAAATCAAGAATCTTTGCGTTAGAAACGAAAAAAATCTCTTGGCTGTTGACCATCTCAACCTCACTGCATACAAAGGCGAAATCTTGGGACTGGCTGGTATAGACGGAAACGGGCAAACGGAATTTGTGCAAGCTCTCACCGGACTGATGCCGACAGAGAGCGGACAAATATTAATCAACAATGAGGATATAACTGGCTGTTCTCCCAAGGAAGTGAATGTCCACGGCATCGGGCACATCCCTAGCGACAGACAAAAGCACGGGCTTGTTTTGGAATATTCGGTGCAAGACAACACAATCCTGCAATCTTACAACTCGGGGTTGTATTCAAAAAAATGCATCCTGCAAAAAAATGTCATCAAAGACCATGCGAAAAAACTTATCGAGAGCTTCGACATCAGACCAACGGACGAGAACAAAGCAGCTCGTGACCTCTCGGGCGGTAACCAACAAAAAGTGATTTTGGCGAGAGAGATAGACTCTTCTCCCGATTTGCTGATAGCCTGTCAACCTACCAGAGGACTGGATGTTGGTGCTATTGAGTATATCCAAAAATCTCTAATCGAACACAAAAAAGCGGGCAAAACCATTCTCTTGGTATCCCTCGAATTGGACGAAGTTATGAACCTGTCCGACCGTATCGCCGTTATCCATTCCGGAAAAATCGTCGGAATAGTTGACGGAGACAAATGCGACAGAAACCAAATCGGCTTAATGATGTCAGGAGGGTGTTAATATTATGGAATTTTTTAAAAGAATAAAATCGTTCATCAGTAGCAACCCGAAACTTTTTCCCCTCATCTCCATCATCATAGGACTCGTAAGCGGAGGCATCGTGCTATTGCTGGCGGGATACAACCCGTTCCAAGCGTATGGCGTAATCCTCTGGGGAATTTTCGGCAAAGTCAGCTACCTCAGCTACACCATCGTGAAAGCGACTCCGCTCATTCTCACCGGCTTGTCCATCACCTTTGCTTTCCGCACGGGACTCTTCAACATCGGCTCGGAAGGACAATTCATCATGGGCACCATCGTAGCTGCAATCTTCGGCTCAATGTTTTCCATGCCAATTTATCTGCACATCCCTTTTATCCTGATAATGACTATCGCCATCACGGGATTATTCGGAGCTGTTATCGGCTTTTTGAAAGCTCGTTTCGGCGTGCACGAGGTCATCACATCTATCATGATGAACTGGATTGCCCTCTACCTCAGGAACTACTTCGTCAGGGTCTCTTGGTTAGCCAAACCCAATAGCGAACAAACGAAATTCATTTTCGATTCCGCTGTGATTACATTTTTTGACAAGTTCAAGATGAGTAATGAAGGTATCGAGTGGCTTCGTCATCATCCGTTTTGCAAGGAACTGCTCCGAGCTCCCACCAATGCAGGCATCCTCATCGCCATCGTGGCGGTCATCGTAGTTTTCCTCATCCTCAATAAAACCACCTTGGGTTACCGCCTCAAAGCTGTGGGTTTCAATCCCGACGCAGCCAAATACGGCGGAATAAATGTCAATAAGAGTTTCGTAACCTCAATGTTTATCGCAGGCTCTCTCTCGGGATTAGCCGGAGCGTTGCAAGTTATGGCAGTTTCCCACAATATCAGCATTTTGTCCGTGATGGAAGGTTACGGATTTGACGGTATCGCCGTGGCTCTGATAGGCGGTAGCACAGCCCTCGGCAACCTCTGGGCAGGTATATTTTTCGGGGCACTCAAATACGGTGGCACCAAGCTGCAACCTATGATGGGTGCACCATTCGAGATTATTAATATTATGATAGGCGTAATCGTTTTCTTCGTCGCTATGCCCAAAGTCATCCCCTATCTTATTTCGCTTTTCGACAAAAAAGGAGAGAAAAATGCTAAGTAATATTGCTCTTATTATCGGCACGACTTTTATGTATGCAACTCCTTTGATTTATTGTGCATTGGCAGGAGTAGTAAGTGAAAAATCAGGTGTAGTGAACATCGGACTAGAAGGGATGATGACCATCGGTGCTTTCATCGGTGCAGCCTGCGGAGTCTATATGGGTGACCCGTTCCTTGCTTTTCTTTTTGCGGGAATAGCCGGCGGTCTGATGGGCTTGCTCCACGCTTTAGCCTGTGTGAGCTTCTCCGCCGACCAAGTAGTCTCCGGTGTTGCCATCAACTTCCTCGGTCCCGGGCTTGCTCTTTTCCTCTCTAGATTAATGTTCCACGGTGCTACGACAACGCCTTCTGTTACTCTATCAGACAAAATGCCTAGAATTTTGTCTGGCGTTTTCCCCGGAAAATCTTTCCTCTACTACATCTTCGACAATATGTATGCGACAACATACATCGCTCTACTTTTGGTTGTCATCACTTGGTTCGTCTTAAATAAAACCGTATTGGGACTGAGACTCTGTGCAGTCGGAGAACATCCTGCAGCCGCTCAAACTGTCGGCATCAATGTCCTCAAAATCAGATATTGGTCGGTAGTAACTTCGGGAATTTTGTCAGGTTTCGGAGGTGCATCTCTCAGCCTTGCCATAGTTTCCAACTTCCGTCCGACTCTTGTTTCCGGACAAGGATTTATCGCTCTGGCAGCCGTGATTTTTGGGAAATGGAAGCCTTTTGGTGCTCTCTGGGCATGCCTTTTGTTCGGATTTGCACAAGCTCTGGTAATCTTCCTCGGGCAATATCACCAACTAAACCTTCCGACCGATTTATTGAATATGCTTCCGTATGTTTTGACCATTGTCATTTTGGTCTATTTCGTCGGAAAATCTGTAGCTCCATCCGCTGACGGTGTTCCTTTTGAAAAAGAACAAAAAATATAAGGAGGTAAAATGAAAAAAATATTTTTACCCATTGTTTGTATTCTTTCCTTAATTCTTGTAAGTTGTGCAGGAATAAGTGCTAATGCAAGCAACCCAAAAAACGAAAATAAACTGGTAATTTTGCACACCAATGATCACCACGGACACCCTTTAGCTTTTTATGATTATCCATGTCCCGACCAAGGCGGATTGCCGGCAAGAGCCACATTTATCAAAAGTGTTAGAGATGAATACTCTAATGTCTTGGTATTGGATGCCGGAGATATCAACACTGGAAGAGCAGAGTCTAATTTCTTTGACGCTCAACCGGATATAATCGGCTACAACTACATCGGCTACGATGCCATGGCAGTGGGAAATCATGAATTTGACCCGTCTCCTGCCAAAATGCAAAAGCAAATTAAATCTTCCAAATTCCCTTGGCTCTGTGCCAATATTAGCAAAGACGGCAAACCTCTGGCAGGGATAGAACCATACATTATCAAAAATGTAAATGGCACAAAAGTGGCAATTTTAGGACTTATCGACCCTAATACCTACATGACGGGAAACCCACAAAATATCAAAGACATAGAATTTGCTGACCCTGTAGAAACTGCCAAAAAATTAGTTCCAATACTAAAAACTAAAGCCGATATCATCGTCGCTTTGGTTCACCTTGGGACTTACAATCCGTTTTTCACCAAAGAAAAAGCAACCGGTAGCGTTCTCTTGGCACAAGAGGTAAACGATATAGATTTGATTATTGACGGGCATTCTCACACCAAAATGAAAGAGCCGCTCGAAATAGAGAACAAATACAGCAAGAAAAAAATTCCTATCGTGCAAGTCGGATGTTGGGGATTGTATGTCGGTAAAGCCATTTTGACTCTTGACGAGCAAAAGAAAATTTCCTCTATGAACTGGGAACCTTGCCCAATTAATGTTCAATATGTAGAAAAAAAAGACGGAAAAAAGATTACTCTTTATGCCGGAGAAAAAATCGAAAAAGACCCTGTATTATTAAAAAAATTGTCTAAATACAAAGAAAAAGTCGATGCTTTTCTTTCCAAGAAAATTGGTGTTGCCAAAGAGACTTTTTCAAACAAAGAATCTAGAGAAAAAGAAACCGCTTTAGCAAATATGGTTTGCGATGGTCAAATGTGGTATTTGAACTCAATCGGCATCAAAAATGTCCACTTCTTCTTCCAAAACGGAGGAGGCATCAGGACAACTCTCGGCAAAGGAGATATCCAAAAATCTACTATCTATGAGATTTTGCCGTTTGACAACACCATCGTAACTCTCAAAATCAAAGGCGAAGATTTGCTCAAATTCTTTGAACAAGCCGCTACCAACATCGGCAAAGGAGCTATGCCACAAATTTCCAAAGAGGTTAATTTGGTAATCAATAGTGGGAAACTCGTTTCCGCTACCATTGACGGCAACGAAATTCATGCCGAAAGATTCTACACCATAGCAACGAACTCATATATCGCTGCTGGTGGTGACGGCTATAGTATTTTGAAGGAAAAAGGATTTGATAACTACGATACCTCTGTTATGCAAAGAGATGCGATTATTGAATACATTTCCGCTCAAAAAGAAATTATACCAAAAACTGATAATAGAATCAAAACCAATTAAGATAAGGAGAGAACATGAAAAAAGTACTCATTTCTTTGTTACTGGTAGTTTCTTTGCTTTTTGTCTTCGGCTGTAAAGAAGAGAAAATCGCAGAAGAACCGGTAATAAAAGTAGCAATGGTAACTGATGTAGGAGGAGTTAACGACCAATCTTTTAACCAATCAGCTTGGGAAGGTCTGAAAAAAGCCAAAGAAGATTTGGGCATAGAGGTCAGCTATGTAGAGTCTAAACAAGATGCCGATTATTCGTCTAACTTGGAAACAATGTTGGATGCCAAAAACGACATCATCTGGGGTATCGGGTTCAAAATGGCTGATGTCATTATGGAAGCTGCTACCAAAAATCCTGACCAAAAATACGGGATTATCGATTTCAGCTATGGAGATAAAGCTCCCAGCAACATTATCTGTGTGATGTTCAAAGAGCAAGAAGCCAGTTTCTTGACCGGTTACATTGCTGCCAAAATGAGCAAAACCAAAATTATCGGTTTCGTCGGCGGCATGGATGTGCCTGTAATTCACCGTTTCAAATACGGATTTTTAGCCGGTGCAAAATACGCTGATCCTACCATCACTATTTTGGACCAATATGCAGCCAGTTTCTCCGATGCTGCCAAAGGCAAAGCTATTGCCAACCAAATGTATAAAAACAATGCCGATGTCGTAATGCACGCAGCAGGCGGAGTTGGTGACGGCGTAATCGAAGCTGCCAAAGAGAAAGGCAAAATGGCTATCGGCGTGGACAGAGACCAAAACGACTTGGCTCCTGAAAATGTCATTACATCCTCTATGAAAGAGGTAGGAAAAGCTATCTATAATGTTAGCGAAGCCTATACCAAAGGCGAATGGGCTGGCGGTCAAACCGTGCTTTACGGTATAAAAGAGCAAGGCGTTGATATTGCTCCTACCACCGATAAGCATGTTCCCGCTGAAATTCTCCAAGAAGTAGAGAGCATCAAAAAAGAGATTGTTGACGGCAAAATCGTTGCTCCGGCTTCAGAAGAAGCTTACAACGAATTTTTGAAAACCATCAATAAATAAGAAGTTTGCAAATCTCAGGCAGTAACCAAATCAGGTTGCTGCCTTTTTTATTGTCGCTTTCCCCATTTAAAAAAAGTAATCCCAATTTCCTCTTGACTTCGTTCCAAATCTGAAAATCTTCGGGGCGGTTTAGAGAAGATGAAGAACTATTTTTACAGAAGCACAATTATTTTTTTATCTTTTGTATTTTTTGTCGCACTTTATGCCGAACAAAATTCCGAAGATTATGAGACACCTGAATACAATTCACTGCTATACTACGAAGTTTTCCCCTTGGATATTCGTTCGGCTACAGTTGATGACTGGGAAAATTTCTATTTCCTATCCGCAGAGCAAATCAAAAAGCTTTCATCGTCCACATTAAGCGAAAAATCCGACCTCTACAAAATCGGTTTGGATTCCGCAACTGTCGAGGAATTATTGCCCTACATCACAACCGATTTGGGCTCTATCTATTTGCTGACCAGAGCCGTAAACCAAGAAAATAAGCACGACTATTCCAGCTATGTGGCAACGAGCGAAAAGCTATTTTTCAGTTTCAAAAATTCTCGCTTCGGCTTCCTCGCCCAAAAAGATGCAGGAGAAACAAACTGCCTCGACTACAAAAACTGGTTCTTCCAACAAAAAGAGCTGCCCTATATCTCCAATGTAATTTTCGGCTCATACAAAATGCGGTTGGGTCAAGGAATCGTTTTCGGAGACCGCTACGCCAACACAATCTCAGCACTTTCCACACAATCTCCTATCGTCTCCTCCGACAAAATCGCACCCTACACTTCCTTCACAGAGCAATGGTATTTGCACGGACTCACCTTCACCGGCAAAATCGCCAACTTCAGCTTTTCTCCATACTACAGCAAAAGCAAATTGGACATCAACCTCAAAAACGACTCAATCAGCTCCTTCGACGAATCCGGCTACCACGACAAATCTTCTCCAACCACCAACTTTGAAATCTTGGGACTCTACTCCCAGTGGACAACCGACTACTTGGGAATTGGCTACAATACTGCCGATTTCAGCTTTGGCAAACCATTTTACGACAATGAGAAAGCCCAAAAATATCAAGCACACGCTTTGGATTTCCGCTACAAATTGGGCAACTCAATATATTTCAGTGAATACGCCGAAATTGACGATAAAACCGCCAAACTCTTTGGTCTAAAGACAACTCACGACAACCTCACACAAACACTAATCTACCGCAATTATCAAAAAGGATTGCCGACATACCTCGGACGACCTGTCAGCCAAACTACCAGTTTTGACAATCAAAAAGGGATTTACTACGGATGCCTGTGGGAGCCAATCGCAAAATTCAAGCTAAACTTCTATCTGGACTTGTGGGAAACACCCGAAACCTCCAACGAAGCTGAGATGCCACTCAGCGGACAAGAGTATCTCATCTGGGCTCGCTACCAATCCAAAAGAAACTATTTCAGCATAGAATACAAAAATCAAGAAAAAGGGCAACTCCTCTCCACTGACAAAATCGGCGACCAAAAAATCTCCAATTACAAAATAGATTTTCATCACGAACTAAACAAATATTGGAAATTCAAAATCCGCTACAACTACCGCATTTTTCAGGAAACAGAATCCCAATCTGGTTACCTCACTTACGGAGAAATCATCTTCCGGCTCAAAAAATTATCCCTACACCACCGCATCTGCTATTACAACTCAAACACGCTCGTCTATATGTATCAGCAAGGCGTGGACGGAACGATGCTCACCTCCAGCTACAAAGGCGAAGACATCTATTACTATTTCCTCGCCAGTAGCAAAATTTTGCCCCTCACCAAATTGCAAGTCAAATACTCAAACTACCGCACCAAAACAAAATCTAAAGAGTTTACTTTCCAACTCCAATTGTCAAAAAACTTCTAAACTCGTTTTTCATTGAAAACAAGTGAAATACATTTTTCTCTTATTTCCTTAAATTTAGTTTTTCAGTGCCGTATCTTATTTATATATCGACAAATAACGAACTCAGAAAAAAGTAAATTTCTCTTTACATATTTTCGTAAAATATTCTTTTCGTAATATCTGACTATAAATCAATAAATTAGCAAGATAAAAAATAAATTTAACCTTTCCGTAATATTTCTTAACTTATTGAATTTTAAAGGAATAAAGAGAAGAATGATTTTCCGTTTGAGAAAAGTTTTAACAATCGTTTTTGTTTTGGGATTTTCACTCCTTTCCGCAGGAGCTCTGAAAAAAATTGATTACTCTCAATCTCCCGTTTTCAAAGACGATATGAACTATAAAAATTTGCGGACATCTATCTGCCAAAGCTTGAACTATTTGGACAGAATTCCCGAGAATGTGAGATTCCGTTTTGGTAGCGATGTTTACACCTCTGCTCAAATGAAATCTTCTCTCAGATTTTTCTTGGAATACTTGGAAGGCAGCCCGTTGCCCGAGCAGATGAGCGACTTCATCAACGCCTTTTACAATATTTATGTGTCAACCGGTCAAAACGGCAACGAAGATATGCTCTTCACCGCCTATTGTCAACCAGTCATCAAAGGCAGCTTGACCAAAACCGAAAAATACTCCGTGCCAATTTGTTCCAAGCCTGCCGACCTTGTGCAAAAAAGAGTCGATGGCAAATGGAGAGTGGGTCGCTATTCCCAAAACGGCGAATTTGTGCCTTACTACACCAGAGCACAAATCAACGAACTGAACATCTTGGAAGAAAAAGCCACTCCAATCGCATGGGTCGAGACAAAATTGGACAGACTGTATTTGGAAATCGAAGGCTCAGGAGATATCCTTTTGCAAAGCGGAAATACGCTCCATGTGCAATATCAAATCAAAAACGGACACCCATACAGCAGTGTCGGTAGATATATGATGAAATACAAAAATTTGCCTGCTAACCAAGTCGGCATCTTGCACTTGAAAAAATACTTTACCCAACATCCCGATGAACTTCAACAAATTTTGAACATAAACAAAAGTTTCGTATTCTTCACAAGAGGCAACGGGACATCCATCGGATGCCTTAATGTCCCTATCACTCCCGGCAGGACTATCGCCACAGACCGCTCTATATTTCCGGCTGCAGCACTGGGATTTATCCAAAGCAAAAAGCCGATAGTCGATAACCAAAACAATGTAAAAGGTTGGGAAAGTTTCGGCAGATTTGTGCTAAATCAAGACACAGGCGGAGCGATAAAAGGTGCAGGTCGCGGAGATATTTATTTCGGTGGCGGTCAATATGCCGAAATCGCAGCAAGCACTCTGAAACATTCTGGCAAAATGTATTTTATGGTTCTGAAGCCTCACATCGATTTGGCAAAATATTCAAGCGAGTTGTTGGTGCAAAAATAGTTCCCCAATCAAAAGTGTAGTCGCTCTCCCATATGGAATTTCTTTTGCATCGTCTGAAAAAATGTAACCTTTCCCAACTTCACAAGTTTAACTTTTTTTGGCGACTTCGTAAAAACAATCCTGTCTCCATCTTGCAAATACAAAAAGTTCTCCCCATCTAACTGCAAAGTCGATTCTTTGCCCACATCTTTCACTCTGAACTCAAAAACATCTCCCGCATCAAAAACCATCGGTCGGACAGTCAACAGATGCGGATTTATAGCGTTGACAACCACAGAATCCATCGTCGGATTCAAAATCGGACCACCAGTAGAAAGATTGTAGCCCGTTGAGCCAGTAGGCGTGGAAATCAAAATCCCGTCAGCACGAGCCTTATAAACGAAATCCTCGTTATCAAAAACTTCTACTTCAATCAATTTAGCGTTATGAGCCCTATGAATCACCGCATCGTTCAGCACATGTTTAGTGCCAATGCACTCGGAATCTCTCATCACTTTCACTTCCAAAAGCATCCGCTGTTGCAAAGTGAACTCTCCGCTCATCAAAGACAAAATAGCCGATTTCAAATCGTCCAAAACTATCTCCGATAAAAACCCCAAGCTGCCAACATTAATCCCCAGCACAGGCAAATCGAATTTCAGAGCTAATTGGCTGGAATATAACATAGTGCCATCTCCTCCGAAAACCAAGAGAAAATCGACTGGTTCGGAAGATAACTTGATAAATTCGGGATAAATTTCAGATTCGTCGAAACGCACAAATTCAAACTCGTCTTTCAATTCTGACAAAGCCTGTAACGCCATTTTGATAAACCTGCTATCCTTATTCAACACAACCGCAAATTTCATTTATCTTAACTCCAAAATAAAATAACACCACTTCAAGCTACTATTCCACTACAACTCCTTACAAAAAACAATCATTCCCAATAGTCAATAAAAACATAGCAAAAAAAATCACATTTCAAAATTGGCTAAACAACAATTCCAACACAAAATAAACATTTTTTATTTACTCAAACTTCTTGACTAAAAAGATGGTTACCGAGTTTTAAAATTGTATTTTGAAAATTAAAAAAATTTATTTTTAGGAGAAAAAAATGTCTGTTTTAACTGAAAAAATCGCCGCTTTAGATAAACTAAATATCGATATGTTCGGCAAAGATTTCCTACTTACTTGGGAAAAATCCTTGGATGATATTAAGGCTACTATGATTACCGCTGAAATCATCAAAGAGATGCACAAACAAGGCATCTCAACCAGAATTTTTGATAGCGGATTGGGAGTGTCCATCTTTAGAGACAACTCCACCCGAACTCGCTTTAGCTTCGCTTCCGCTTGCAACGCTCTCGGACTCACAGTGCAAGACCTTGACGAAAACAAATCGCAAATAGCACATGGAGAGACAGTAAGAGAAACCGCCAACATGGTTAGCTTTATGGCTGATGTTATCGGTATCCGTGATGACATGTATATCCACGAAGGCGACAGATACCAAAGAGAAGTTTCCGAGGCTGTAAAATTCGGCAACAACGAAGGGATTTTGCACCAAAGACCAAATGTTATCTCTCTGCAATCTGACATCGACCACCCAACACAATCTATGAGTGACTTGTGCAAAATCAAAGATTATTTCGGTTCATTGGAAAATCTGAAAGGCAAAAAACTTGTTATGTCTTGGGCTTACTCTCCGAGCTACGGCAAACCTCTGTCAGTTGCTCAAGGAATGATTGGACTTATGTCCAGATTTGGAATGAACATCACACTTGCTCATCCAGAGGGCTACGACCTTCTCCCCAATGTTTTGGATATTTGCAAGAAACAATCTGCCGAAACCGGCGGCTCATTTGAGGTTGTTCACAATATGGCTGACGCAATGAAAGGTGCTGATGTGGTTTGTCCTAAATCTTGGGCTTCTTTTAGCGTTATGGAACGCCGTCGCGACCTCCTTCACGCTGGAGATCAAGCAGGCTTGAAATCTCTTGAACAAGAGTGTTTGGCTGAAAACAAGAAGTTTGTTGATTGGGAATACGATGCAAAAATGGAAGCTCTTACCAATGATGCTCTCTATATGCACCCACTTCCTGCCGACATCACTGGTCTTTCTTGCAAACAAGGCGAAGTTACCAAGGACATTTTCGACAAAAACCTTAAAGACACATATCATCAAGCCAGCTTCAAACCTGTTGTGATTGCTGCAATGATTTTGCTGTCCAAGAGCAAAAACCCTGTTGCCACTTTGAAAAAACTTGTGAACGCCAACAAAAACAGAATCGAATTGTAATCTATTTTCCATATTGGAATAAATATTAAGGAGGAACAATGAAGAAATTGATGTCAATGATTTTGGCTGTGGTTTGCTTGTTCATTTTCGCCTGTTCATCTGCTCCCAAAGAAGCGGAAAAACCTGAAGGATTTGAAAAGGTTTACCGCCCTGACTGGTTCGATGAGCAAAACAGTGACAAATTTTTATACTTTTTCGGCAATGCGGAAAAGCATAACGAGAATTTAGCTTATGACGCTGCTGTTGCCAATGCCCGATTGGAGTCTGCTAATTATGTAGAAGTCTATGTTAAAGGCATGGTGAAAAACTATTTGGAAGAGGTCGGAACTGACGACCCAACCATCACTGCTCTCACCAGCAAAACAGTGAGAACCGTAGCCAATACAAAATTCAGCGGAACTTTTGTCAGCAAGAGAGAAATCATCGTCAATGAAGGAGTTTACAAAGCGTTTATCCGCTTGTCAGTTCCCAAAGATGTCATAGAAAAAACTCTTGCCGGAGAAATCAAAAAAGAAGAGGCTCTTTACAACGCATTTAAAGCATCACAGAGTTTCCAAGAGCTCGACAAACAAACAGAAAAAAGTGAATAACTTTTAATTTACTAATTACTTCCTTCACCTTGTATAAAGATGGAGGAAGTTTTTGTTATTAATCCAAAAAATCATGAATAAAACCAAAATATTTTTCGACAAACACAAAGTCACTCTGTTCTTCAGTTTAGTCTTATTTCTCGCAGGATTAAAATATTCTTATGGGCTCTCATCCTTGATAGACATAGGTTTATACGACGAAAGTGGATATCTCGGCTCGGGAGTGAATCTTTTGAAAAACGGCTTTCCCTCAGCAGATTGGGCACCACTATACTCATTATGGTATTTCTTCCTATCTTTCCTCACCTCGGACAATATAAATTTATACTACTTCAACTACAATTTCCAAGTCATCTTCCTTCCACTTCTAACTTTTATCTTCCTGAGAACAAAAAAAGTTAATATTTATTTGAGTTTATTTTTCTCTTTCTTCCTCTTGATTTCCTATGCAAACTTAGTAATTTGGCCGAGAGTTTCAAATTTTGCTTTGCTTGTTCTTCTCTTTTTTTTCATTATAGCTTCCCTTGTTAAAAAAACAGAGAATAAACTTATAATATACACGCTGGGACTATTTCTAACAAGTTATGCAAGACCTGAATTTTTTCTCGCCTTTATCCTTTTGTTCGTGTATTCAGTATTTTTCATGGTAAAAAATAAGAAATTCAAACCTTTTATTTTTCTGACTGTTTTGACTTTCATAATTGGCATTTTCATTTACTGGGGAAATCCTTTCGGAGGAGGACGCAATTCTTTAGCTTTCAGATTGTCTTTTTCTATTAATTGGGTAGCTTGGACCAACAGCAATTATAGTTCATGGAAAGATTCCGAAATAATCATAAATCATGTTTTTGGTAATGCTAACAGCTTTCTTGAATGTTTTATTGCCAATCCCACAGCGGTTTTCAAACATATATCATACAACTTTTGGAATTTATCAAAAATAGGTTTCGGGGAATTTTTTATCCACTCAAGTATTCTTCTGCCCGTAAAATCTTATCAAAACGAATCTATTTTTGCTCTTTCCAATTTCCAAAAACTATCAGTTGACCCCATGTTTATGATAGAAGGAATTATTTTCTTTTTAAGTATAATAGTTACTCTTTTTTTCTACTTTCGAGGTAAAAGCATAAGCCTATTTTGGGAAAATTTTAAACAAGAAAAACAAACTATTTTTGTTCTTGCACTTTCAATTATCCCTTCTCTAATCTCTTCAATATTAATATTCCCTAGACCTCACTATCTGATTGTCACTTTCTTTTTTTTATTCATAATACTAACTCTAATTTTCGGGAAGAAAGATAAAAGTTTTACATTCAAAACATCCTACTATCTCATAGGATTTTTCATTGTTCTCTTGGTTCCAAACAAAACTGTTTTGCATGCTATCCCTACCAAATATAACGGCAACAATGTTACCACCACAATCCGTGTAATGAGGAGGCTAAATTTAACTAACAAAATCAAAATTACGGCAGCGGAAGGAAGCTATTCAACATATTTGGGAGAAAATTTCATTGATGTTTGTCCATATAGCAAAAAAGAATACAATTTTAGTGATTTCTTAGAAAAAGAAAATCTTGATATTATAGTAGTTACCCCTCGACTAATCAATAGCAGAGTATATTGTGATGACAAATCTTGGAAATCATTTATGAAGAATTATAAAAATTACGGATACACCAAAATCCCCATCTCAAATTTACAAAGATATTTGTTGGTTAAAACTGATTATTTGAAAAAAGGTGCCTTCAATAACGATTTAAAATAACTTAAACGAACTATTTCAAAACATTTTTAGCAGAGTTTTATAAACTTTTACCAATTTTTCTTAAAATCACCTCTTGAAAAATATTTTTCTATAAAACAATAGCATAGTATAAAAAAATATCTGCTTCCCATTTCCCTGATTTTAAGTTTTGACTCTCCGTATTTCCTGTTTGTCCACGAATTTGGTAAAACAGTGTAAGAATATCCCCTGATAATAGCTTTAAGAGGTAATTCTATCGTAAGGTTAAAATGTGGTGCTATGAAAGGTTTGACACCTTCAATTGTTTGGCGATTATATAATTTAAAAGCATTTGTTGCGTCATTATATTTAATGTGCATGACCAGTTTAATAATGAAATTTGCGATTCTATTAACTATTTTTTTTACAGGCGGGTAATCTATTGTTTTTCCACCTTTCATAAAACGGCTACCGAACACACAATCATAATCTCCTTCCACCATTTTTTTGTAAAACTTAACAAGATCGTCAGGGCCATCGGATAAATCTGCCATCATAACAGCCACACAATCTCCCGTAAAGCGTTCCAATCCGTAACGCACGGCATAGCCGAATCCGTTTGGACCTGCATTGGTTTCGTATCTAATTGAAGGATTCTTCTTGCTTAATTTTTCTAAAACAGCTACTGTATTATCTTTAGAATTGTCATTAACAATAAATATCTCGTATTCGATATTGTTTTTCTCTAATGTGAATTCTATGACAGTAACGGTTTCTTCAATAGATTCTTCTTCGTTATATGCGGGAATTACTACGCTTAATTTCATTTTTCTGCTATTAATAAAAACTGTTTCCCCATGATTCTCCATGTGAAAGGTAACTTTAAATAGAGCTCTATCATAAAACTTTTAATTGGTAATGAACCATGACTCCTAAAAGAAAGAGGTAAAAATTTAGAATGGACTTCTTTAATTTCAAAACCTGCTCCATATAAATGTTCTGCTAAACTTAATTCTGTTAAGATAACATTATGGTCGGCAAAGTCAAAATATTGTTTTGAAGCATATTTAAAATTTGGACCCATAATGGCAATTCTTCCTCCTTTTTTTAATTTATCATACAATTTTGTTAATAAAACAGATACAGCCTCTTGAGAATCTAAATGTTCCAAAAAATTTGAGATAAAAACACCATCAAAATAGTTGTCTTGTAATTCAACTTCAACATTGCTTCCGATTATTTTTTTTACATTTTTATCAGCATGTTTAGAAAGAAAATCTTCATTTAAATCTATTGCCCAGCGTTCATCCGACTCAATGTTATTAATGAATTCACAAAACCCGGCAGCTGGATCTAACATAACTTTAGGGCAACCAAGTTTTTTATATATGAATTTAGAAACATGTTTCCATACAATTTCTTTCTTATTCACATTAACATTTTGGAAACGATAGTTATATATTTTTTGATAATTCATTTCACAGTGTTATTTTGAATTTATAATAGATTTGGGTTAAAATATCCATAATCCCATATTCATAATCCCATTCAGGATAATGTTTTTTAAATTTACTGACATCACTAATCCACCAAATGTGATCCCCTATTCTATTATCTTCGGCATAAGTATAGTTCATTTTTTTGGAAGTAATTTCTTCACACAAAGCGATTGCTTCTTTCATGGAACAATTTGAAAAACGGCTACCTCCGGCATTATAGACTTCTCCTTGTCGCGGATTTTGGTGATAATTCCAAAACATATTTACCAAATCGTGGCTGTGAATATTGTCTCTGACCTGTTTGCCTTTATACCCGAAAATTGTATATTCTGTTCCTGTTACGGCACACTTCATAAGATATGACAAGAAGCCGTGTAATTGTGTTCCTGAATGACTCGGACCTGTTAAGCAACCTCCTCTAAACACACCGGTATTCATTTTAAAATATTTCCCGTATTCTTGCACCATAACATCGGCAGCCACTTTTGAAGCACCGAATACTGAATGTTTCGTGTGGTCAATGCTCATTTTTTCATCAATACCGTTTTTAAAATACGGATGCGATTCGTCTATTTCCCATCTGCTTTCCAATTCCACCAACGGTAAATAATTCGGAGTATCTCCGTAAACTTTATTTGTTGAAGTAAAAATAAATGTTGCTTTAGAACAATATTTTCTTGTCATCTCCAGCATATTTAAAGTGCCGTTAGCATTTACCGTAAAATCAGTTATAGGCTCTTTTGCAGCCCAATCGTGGCTGGGTTGTGCCGCAGTGTGGACAACCAATTGGATATCGGAACCGTAAAGATTAAATATTTTTTCAAGTTCATCAATATTTCTGATATCGGCAGTATGATATTCAAAATTTGTGATTTCTTTCGTCAACACCTTAGTATTCCACTCTGTTGATGCGTTTTCACCGAAAAAATAAGCTCGCATATTATTATCTATACCTATTACTTTATCAAATTTTTCGGAAAAAAATCTAACTGACTCGCTACCAATAAGTCCTGCAGAGCCAGTAATCAAACATATTTTATTCATGATTCCCCTTTTTATAATTGAAATAATTAATTTAACACTTTTTTAAGTTTTGCTTCATTTTTATTTATCCATTTGAAAATATCTTCAAATGTGTTTTTAACATCTTTTTTGGGGCTCCAGCCAATTTCATTTTCAATTTTTGAATTGTCTGTTATATAAATTCGCAAATCTGCTTTTCTGGTTTCCGCATCAGAATCTATTCTAATTCTATTTCCAGTTACTTCTTCACATATTTTTGTCATCTCCTGAAGTGAAGCACTGTTTTTGATTCCACCTCCAGCATTAAATATTTTCCCGTGAAATTTCTCGGTTTCATGAATTTGCAAATCTATTAATCTAACCAAGTCACCTATATGTAAAATATCTCTTACTTGTTTCCCTTGTCCGCCGTAACCGATATATTTTTGCGATTGTTTCCAATAATGCTTTGCCATCCACAATGTAACAACACCTTGGTCTGTTTTACCCATTTGGCGAGGACCGGCAATTACTCCGAACCTAGTTATTGCGGAAGACAAATTGTAAAATTCGGCATATTCTTGAATAAAAAGTTCCGATGCAAGTTTAGTTGTCCCGTAAAAAGAACGAGCACCTGCAAGACTTAAATTTTCCGAAATTCCCAATTTAGATATGCCTGCATTCTTTTGTTTATCACTGAAAGAAAAACGAGTAGGCTCTTCAATAAAATTAGCATTTTCTATGGGATTTATAGGATATACTCTGCTTGTGGAGAGAAAAATAAGTTTCGCTTTGTATTTTAAACAAGTATTGAAGCAATTGATAGAACCGTTTAAATTGTTGTTTATGACATAACTTGGATTAGAATCCAATCCTGCCATTACGGAAGGTTCTGCCGAAGCCTCAATTAACACATCAAATTCTTTCAAAGCATCCAAGTCTTCTACATTTCTTATGTCTCCGTGAACAAACTCAATGCCATTTTCTCTCAAATCCGTAAGATTTAGTTCCGAACCTCTTCTCCTTAAATTATCAAAAGCGGTTATTGAATATACAGGATATTTTTCTTTAAGTTGAAGACATAGAGAAGAGCCAACAAAACCTGCTCCTCCTGTTATTACTATTTTCATGCTCTCACATCCAAAGTTATTTCACAATTACTAATTATCTCAATTCTATTTAAAATCAGTTACAATTGAACTCTACTTCTTGTAATGCCTTCGTCTTTCGTGTTCCGTTAGATATTTCTTTCTAAGACGAATATTTTTGGGAGTGATTTCCACATATTCATCTTCTTTGATGTATTCCAAAGCTTTTTCCAAAGTAATTTGAATTGGCGGAATTAACATAATCGCATCGTCAGCACTGGAAGATCGCACATTGGTCAGCTTTTTCTCCCTTGTGGCATTCACGGTAAGGTCTTGCCCTTTGGTCGATTCGCCCAAAATCATTCCCTCGTAAATTTGGATATTGGCTGAAATGAACAAAGGTCCTCTCTCCTGCAATTTCCAAAGTGAATAAGCGGTGGCTTTGCCTGTCTCACCGGCGATAAGAGAACCTGCTTGTCGCTTCTTGATTTCGCCATAATACGGAGCCATTTTGCTGAAACTGCTAAATAAAGTCCCTTCGCCTTTGGTAACAACAACAAAAGTGGAACGAAAGCCCAAAAGCCCTCTGGAAGGAATTTCAAACTCCAAAGTTGTATGCCCATTTTCGCTACTCATATTCAGCAATTCGCCCTTTCGTTGGGACAAGAGATTGATAATCGCACCCGAATAAGTTTCCGGAAGATTTATCACCACATTTTCCACCGGCTCCCAAATTTTCCCCTCTTTTTCCTGCATAATCACTTCCGCCTGAGAAACTTGCAACTCGTAGCCCTCTCTTCGCATATTTTCGATTAAAACCGCCAAGTGCATCTCTCCTCTACCCAAAACTTTTATTCTGTCGGAATTTTCCGAGACTTCCAATTTCAAACCAACATTCGTTTGAATTTCTCTAAAAAGTCTCTCTTTGATGAGGTTTCCCGTTACAAATTTCCCCTCTTTTCCGGCAAAAGGCGAGTTGTTTACCATAAAGTTCATCGCCAAAGTTGGAGGATCGATTTCAGTAGCCTTAATGGCTGGTGTATCTTCAAATTGAGCAATGGTTTGCCCAACATAAATGTCGCTAATTCCCGCAATCGCCACAATGTCTCCGGCACTCACCGACTTTACCTCAACTCTATCAAGCCCTTGATGAGTGAAAAGTCTTTCGATTTTCCCCTTTTTCTTACCATTTGGAGTGTTTACCCAAACCTCATCTTTGGTATTGATAGTTCCCTCAAACACTCTACCGACAGCTATTCTGCCCAAAAAATTGTCATAATCCAAAGTGGAAGGTTGCATCCTAAAAGGAGCTTTTGTATCACACGGAGCATCGGGAGCATATTCCAAAATAAAATCCATCAGCGGAAAAATGTTTTCCTTTTTGTCGTCCAAATTCTTGATGGCGATAGACTCTCTGGCGATAGCATAAATATAAGGAAAATCAAGCTGTTCGTCGCTAGCACCCAAAGTTACAAAGAGGTCAAAAAGTTTATTGATAACCCAATCAGGTCTGGAAGTCGGCTTGTCGATTTTGTTGATAACCACCAAAATTTTCTTGCCTTGCTCAATCGATTTTTGCAAAACAAATTTCGTTTGTGGCATCGGTCCTTCTTGAGCATCCACCACCAAAACGGTAGCATCAATACTTTTTAAAACCCGTTCAACCTCACTACCAAAGTCCGCATGTCCGGGAGTGTCGATAATATTTATCTTGTAATCTTTGTAATTAACCGCCGCATTTTTGGCATAAATGGTGATGCCTCTTTCTTTCTCTTGAGAATCGGAATCCATAACTCTATCCACCAACTCTTCTCTTTCATCAAAAGTTCCTGTGGCTCTCAAAATAGAGTCCATCAAAGTCGTTTTCCCATGGTCAACATGAGCAATAATCGCAATATTTTTAATTTTCATTTCTTTTCTTTTTCTTTCTTTTTTAGATTTTCCCACCAATCCAGTCTCTTTTTAATCTCGCTTTCAAAACCAAATTTTGAAGGAATATAATATTTTTTTTCTTTCATCTCATCAGGAAAATATCTCTGATAAGCATAAGCATTGGGGAAATCGTGAGCATACTTGTAGCCATCGTTATATCCCAAATCTTTCATCAATTTTGTCGGTGCATTGCGAATATGAAAAGGCACTTTTTTTTCTTTAGTCGCATTCGCATCAGCCTCCGCCTGTAGCCAAGCAATTTCAATCTTGTTGCTTTTGGGAGCAGTCGCCAAATAAATCACCGCTTGAGCCAAACAAAGACTCGCCTCTGGCATTCCCACACAATCTAAAGCCCGCTGAGCACTCACCGCTTGCACCATAGCCTGTGGGTCAGCAAGCCCAATGTCCTCACTGGCAATCCTTATCATCCTCCGAGCGATAAACTTCGGGTCTTCTCCGCCTTGCAACATCCGAGCAAGCCAATACAAAGCCGCCTGCGGGTCGCTGCCTCTCACCGATTTGTGAAAAGCAGAAATCAAATTGTAATGCTCCTGCCCATTTTTGTCGTAAGTCGCTACTTTGGACTGCAAAATCTTTTTGGAGCTCTCAAGGTCAATCTTTTTAACAGTGCTGTTCAAAAGCAATTCCATATCTCGCAAAGCAACTCTAGCATCGCCCTCACTAATTTTTGCAAGATACCGCAAAACCTCTTCTTCAATGTTTTTGCCATCTAAATCAACTTTGCAGGTAATCTCAAAAATTTCATTCTCGCTCAAACTTTCCAGCACAAAAAGATGGCATCTTGAAAGCAGAGCGGAAATCACTTCAAAAGATGGGTTTTCGGTAGTCGCCCCAATTAAAATTATCGCTCCAGACTCAATATATGGCAAAAAAGCGTCCTGTTGAGCTTTGTTAAAGCGGTGAATTTCGTCAATAAAAATAACCGTCGCTTGCCCGTTCAGCTCAAAAAGTTTCTCCGCTTCCAACATAAAAGCCTTAATCTGTGTGATGCTGGAATGCACGGCGGAAAATTGCCTCCAAGGAAGCTGGCAATTTTGCAAAACAATTTTGGCAATCGTGGTTTTTCCGCAACCGGGCGGTCCCCACATAATGAATGACGACAGATATTTGCCTGCCATAAAATCGCCAAGAACAGGGGAGTCTTGCAAAAGTTTTTTTTGCCCAACTATCTCGCCTGGCTTAGTCGGTCGTTGCTGCTCGGAAAGTGGTATCATTCAGGTTTGGCAACACTTATGTCGATATTGTCCAGATAATCTATACCGCTCTGGGTTATCCTGCGACGGAAATAAGTCAACTCACTGGAGTCACACGGCAATCGCCAATCAAAATATTCCATACCGCTAAAATATTGGTAAAAAGGATTTTCGCTCCAACGATTGACCACCACCTCATCGGAAATATCGTAAACTCTCTTAAGAATAAGCAGAGAGGACAGCAATTTGATCGGCTTGGAGCCTCTGCCTAAATCGGAATAGTAAGGCTCGAACTCCTTGTCAATCGCCTCCCAGTCTATCTGCCGAGCAAGTTTGCACAAAGGATGGCTCTTATCAAGCATCTCAAATAAAAACGGTCTGAAAATGTCTATTTGCTTTGTATCAGGAGACTTATGACGCATCTGCCCACCTCGCTTTCTATGTGAATATTTTTATGAAAAAAATTAGCAATGGTTAAAATGTCAAGAATTTTAAAATATCACAAATTCAGAAAAAAGAAGTTGACGGGAAATGGCAAAAAATTTCTGATTGGGGTTGTGAGCAAATAAGAATTAAAGAAAAGCTAATGAGAATAAAAGAACTTGTAGCTTAATTATAATTCTTGAGATACTAAATATAGTAGTGTAATTGGGAATCGTATGCAAGCAAAAAAGATAGTAGCCCTATCAAATGACAAATTTAAACAAAAAATATCTGTTTAGGATGACGCATATTGAAAATATTCCACATATCCTTCAATATGGAATTACTCATTCATCGTCAAATAATGCCAACCCAAATTTCAAACCAATTGGAGACAATAGTTTAATTTCAACTCGCAATGACTTTACATTAAATAATGGGAAACATTTAGGAGAATACATCCCATTCTATTTTGGAGCAAGAATGCCAATGCTATATGTAATTCAACACGGATTTAATATGGTATCACCAACAAATGCAGAAGAAATCATATACTGTGTTAGTTCTATTCAAAAAATAATAGATTTACAATTAGAGTTTATATTCACAGATGGTCATGCTGTTGATGGATTTTCATCTCAATATACAATAAAAGACATAGAAAATATTGAGAAAATTATTGATTGGAAATCTGTTAATGCAAAATATTGGAAAGATGAAAACGATTTAGACCTAAAACGCAGAAAAGAAGCAGAATTTTTAATTTTAGGAGATGTTTCAATGGATGCAATTTTAGGATACATTGTATCAAATGAAAATGCAAAGCATAGATTAATTGATTTTGGCATAAATGAGAATAATATCCTTATTAAACCAAATTATTATTTTTAAATATGATACATTATATAAAAGGCAATTTGTTTGAAAGTGAAGCTGAAGCTTTAGTTAACACTGTTAACACTGTAGGTGTAATGGGGAAAGGAATAGCCTTGCAGTTTAAAAATATGTTTCCTAGTAACTTCAAAATTTATTCTAATGCTTGTAAGAATAAAGAGTTAAAAGTTGGACAGCTTTTAGTTACAGAAGAAGCAACATTATTAGCAGGAGAAAAAATTATAATAAACTTTCCCACAAAAACAAATTGGCGATTACCTTCGGAATATAAATATATCGAAGATGGTTTAGTAAAATTAACAACTGTTATAAAAGAAAAGAATATAAAGTCTATTGCTATTCCTCCATTAGGTACAGGAAATGGAGGTCTAAATTGGAATAAAGTTAAACAAATATTAGAAAATCATTTGTCTAATGTTAATTGTGAAATATTTATATATGAGCCAAATTCGACGATCAAAGAAGCATTAAAAAAAGAAAGAGTAAAACTTACACCTGCAAGAGCAATGCTTCTTTCTGTTTTATATGAATTAGTTCGTAACGGTGAATTTGTTTCTGAATTTGCAGCAGAAAAAGTTGCATATTTTCTTCAACGCTTTGGAGCAAAAGAAACTTTCAAATTAAATTTTCAACCTAATTTTTATGGACCCTATTCTGGGAAAGTAAAGTTTGTCTTATACCATCTAAATGGCAGTTACATTATGGGGTATAGCTCTAAAGATAAGAAACCTTTTGAGGAATTAGGACTTGTTTGTGATGCAGAAAAAGATGTTGATGATTTTTTAAATAAACTGGAAAATGCAGAAAATAAAATGATTGTTGAAAAAACGAAAAAATTCTTAACTGGGTTTTATTCTCCATTTGGATTAGAACTTCTTTCAACAATTGACTTTATTACTACAGAAAAAAAAAATAGCAAACAAGATGAAATTACTCAAGAATTAAAGAATTGGAGTAACAGAAAAAAGACATTATTTAATAATCCGAAATTTATACAAGTAGCTACACAACATATCCATCTACATATTAAATAAAAAATTATAGGCATTATTTCCCATCAGCAATGGTATAAAATGCAAATTGTAAAATCTGTATTTTACCTAAAATTTTATCAAAATTGAAGAATTAACATAATACAAACCAACCTCTTCTCTTACATTTTCTTGTCATCAATAATTTCTCCAAATAACACGCCTTAAACTCTCCAGCCTTATTCCATTTTATCATTGACACCAAAGCACCTTTTCTTTCCTTTGCACGAAATATAAACTCAATAATACGAAAAGGAGTTACAATCATGGAATCAACCTTTAGCAAAATCGGACAATGCCTCAGCAACTTCCAAGCTGGTCTCAAACAGCAAGGAATCACACTGGAAGAGTATATAAACGACAATTACAAAAATAAATGGCTTTCCGACGAATTGTATCATATTTTCAAAATCAAAACAACTTTTATGAACGCAGCCACTCAATTTTTGGCAAACGAAGGCTTGATAAATTTGGAAAAACTCCTGATGAGCGTGGTTACAGACCCGTTGGCTCACGATATCGAGCACACACCGACTATCTCTTACAAAGGCAACAGCTATGTGACTACTCACTCAATGATTTACAGCAAATTCCTCGCTTGCTCCAATCCGAAAATTAAGGGCGTTTTCGTGGACTCTCCGAATATCCGTTTGGAGCTGGAAAGCCCGACTCATCAACAAAGAGGTCGCTATCTGATTGACTTTTCGCAAATCGACATCGAGATGAAAAGAGACCGCTATGTTACTTTGGACGAATATTTTTCCAAAGAAGATGAAATCTTGGAGCTCATCAAGAACGATAGTGCCAAAGCCAGAAATTTGTTCGAAAGAATGATAAAGCACATCTGCGAGGAGCTCAACAAATATAACAAAGAGGATATGGACGCACTTGATGTGCAGTTCCCTGTTCCGGCTGTCCCTTTCCCCGAATACACCTACGACTACGCTGTGGGTAAATATGGTAAAAAAACAGGCGAAGAAGAGGTTGGCAACGAAACTGACGACCAATTCTTTTGGATTACAGGTATCAAACGCGAGAACTACGATTTGATTTACCCGTTCCACAAAAAGGATGGCTCCAGCGTTTCCTTGGAAGATGTTACTTCCGAAAACATTTTCAACTACGATTTGGTGGCTAAGACCGTGAAAAAAGACGGCACGAGGCTCACTGCTAAAGAGATTTTGTCTGGCGGAGTGAGAGAGTGGCTCTACGAACCGATTGTGCAAAGAATTTTGGCAAACAAAGTCTTGAATGTTCGCCCAAATATCAAAGACGGCTACTTAGAAAATATCGAAGAGATGGCAGGTTACGGACCGTTTTTGATGTTCGCCAGCATGAAAAAGGACGACGGCACTCCGGTATTCCCCTCAACCATGGGCGGAGGACTCGGTGTGGAGAGATTCCTCTTCGCTACACTTCGTGGCGACAATATCCAAAAAATCGACGATGTAACCTTCTTCGGGAAAAACCCCGATTCACATTCACTATATCTTTTCTAATAAGTAAGCAAAATTATGAGAAAAGGCTGAGAAAATTTCTCAGCCTTTACTTTTATTTCAAAAATCTAAACGACCAATTTTATCTCTCTATTTTAACTTAAACCATTAATCTTCAAATTTATTTCATACATAAATACCATTTAATTTAACTTTACAAATAAATACTCCTATTTATTTTTGTTTCGGAGGCATAATATGAAATTTACCAAAGAAATTGTGGGAGCAATTAAGCGATTCATAATAGAAAATATAGAAGCACACCCTAATGATATTTCCTCTGTTGTTGTGGGGCATTTTGAGATAACAAAACCAACCTCATTAAAATATATTAATGAACTAATTGAAGATGATATTATTGAAAAAACAGGCAAAGGAAAATACCCTGCTTATATGCTTAAAAATAAGTCTTTTGAATTGAAGATAAAAATAACCAAAGAGTTGGAAGAAGATGCAATATGGCGAGAAGAAATTTCTTCTAAAGTAAAAGATTTGCCGGAAAATGTCAGGAAAATCTGCCAGTATGGGTTTACTGAAATGGTAAATAATGTCATAGACCATTCTGATGGAAATTTTTTAACAATAACCCTTATAACTAACGCTAAAAAAATAGAATTTTTGATTAGAGATGATGGAATAGGAATTTTCAACAAAATACAACAAGACCTTGAATTGGATAACCCAAAACATGCTATTTTAGAACTGGCAAAAGGAAAATTTACCTCTGACCCCAAAAACCACACAGGAGAAGGAATATTTTTTACTTCTAGAATGTTTGACTCATTTATGATTTTATCTGATGAACTCTACTTCTCAAGCAATAAAAATTCAGAAGACTGGCTATTTGAAAACAAAAAAGACAAAATAAACGGAACTTTTGTGTTTATGGCAATATCAAAAACATCAACTTTAGATATGATAGATGTTTTTAACGAATATGCAGACCCAAATAAAGTGCCGGGCTTTCATCGAACTGTAGTTCCAGTTAAACTCATGGAATACGAAGGAGAGTCGTTACTCTCAAGGTCTCAAGCAAAAAGATTAATAAATAGATTTGACCATTTCTTAGAAGTTATTCTTGATTTTGAGGGAGTAAAAATGATTGGGCAAGCATTTGCAGATCAGATATTTAGAGTTTTTACAAATGCACATCCAAATGTTAATCTTGTAGCGATAAACACAATTGATGAAGTGCAAAATATGATAAATTATGTAAAATCGAATAAGTGATTCTATTAGCTTTTTTTACAAATCAACTACCCGCCACCGTCTCCAACGCAACTTCCATCATATTGGTGTAAGTGTTTTGTCGGCTCTCGGGGCTGTCGGCTTCGCCTGTCACCAAGCTGTCGCTGACGGTCAAAATTGCCAGTGCCTGCACTCCGAATTTGGCAGCAATAGTGTATAGTGCGGCAGCTTCCATCTCCACAGCGAGAACCCCAAATTCAGCCCACTTCTTCCACGCGTTCGGGTCGTCCTCATAAAAAATATCACTGGAAAAAATATTGCCGACCTTTGTTGGAACATTCTTCTTTTTCGCCTCGGAATAAGCCTTTTGCAGAAGGTCAAAATCGGCTGTAGGTGCAAAGTCAGCTCCACCGAAACGCAGTTTATTTACCGCCCAATTGCTTGAGGCAGCCATAGCCATTACCAAGCTACCCAACGGCAAATCGGCTTGCATACTCCCGCAAGAACCGACTCTTATCAACTTCTTCGCTCCAAACTCCTGAATAAGTTCCGTGGCATATATGCTGAACGAAGGCATCCCCATACCGGAGCCTTGCACTGAGACAGGTTTCCCCTTGTATGTGCCGGTGTAGCCCAGCATCCCTCTGACATCGTTGTGAAGAACAGCGTTATCCAGATAATTTTCGGCAATGAATTTGGCACGAAGAGGATCGCCCGGCATCAACACCGCATCGGCGATTTTGACTCCACTTTTACAAGAAATATGCACTCCCATACTTTACTCCTTGATTTTTTTCAGAGACTGAGCAATGTTCAAAGATTTGTCTCCGATATGCTCAAAAATTTGCAAGAGATCCATATAAATAAGCTCGCCGCGGATGTTTATCTCCTCGTTTTTTTCCAATCTATATTTGGAAGCCTTCCTGAGTTTATTCCGCAAACCGTTAATCTTGTCCTCTATCTCGTAGGCTCTTTTCAAATCCCGTGAATGCAATTTTTGCATAGAAATGTCCAAATGCTCTTTGAGGAAGTCGATAAATCCACCGACAATGCCAGAATAAACTTCCAACTCCCGCTTGGCTTTTTCATGAAATCGATACTTCTTCCGCTTAATCTTTTCCGTAAGAAAAACAAGCTGATAGCAATAATCGCAAATGCTCTCTATCTCGTTGACTACCCTCGTCATTATCAAAATATTGTTGGCAGTATCTTCGCTGATGTTTTCGCGATTACATTTATTCAGATATTTGGAAATCTCAATCTGCATCTTGTCAGACAAATCTTCTTGCTTTTTCGCATTATCAAGAGCCTTGCTCAAATCCTCCGTATCATCAAAATACGCCTGTTTATAATTGCCATACATCTCGCCAGCAAGCACCAACATTTTGCGAATCTCATTCTTCGCCGTAATCAACTCCAACTCGGGAGCTTTTTGCAGATTAGTGGAAAGGTATTGCAAAGAGTATCCGTATTTTTTCTCCTTCTCGGATTTGAAAACCAATTTGGAAGAAACAACCGCAATATATTTAACCAAAAAGATGCAAATACAAGTGTTAACGATATTAAACAAAGTGTGGAACAAGGAGACATTGAGAGGAAAATTCGCCAATAAACTGGAATCCCAAGGGGTAATCTTTAGGACAAATTCAGAAAACGGACGGAACAAAACCAGCATCCACATCACACCGAAAACATTAAACAGAAAATGTGCTCGTGCCGCTGTTTTCGCCACCTTATTAGTCGTGATGGCAGCCAAATTGGCGGTAATGGTCGTTCCGATGTTTTCCCCCAAAACCATAGCCATAGCCAAGGGAAGAGGTATCCACCCTTTGTATAGCATAGTCACGGTAATCGCCATAGATGCGGAGGAAGACTGAACAACCAAAGTAAGAATAGTGCCTACCAAAACAAAAAGAATAATAGAGCCAAAACCAAATCCTGTATAAGCCGACAAAAAACTCATAACTTCCGGACTATGCTTGATGTCGGGAACAGAATTTTTGAGATAATCCAACCCGATGAACAACAACCCAAAGCCGATAAGCAAACTGCCAATATCTTTCCATTTTTGATTTTTCATGAAAGAGAGAGGGAAACCGACACCAACTATTGCCAAAGCGATAGCGGAAATTTTGAACTTGAAGCCGAAAAAGGAGACAATCCAAGTCGTAACAGTAGTGCCGATATTGGCACCCATTATCACACCGATAGACTGTATCAGAGTCAGCATCCCTGCGTTAACGAAGCTAACCACCATCACCGTGGTAGCAGAAGAAGACTGAATAATCGCCGTCACCAAACAGCCGGTCAGCACACCCATAAAGCGATTATTGGTCATGTAATTCAAAACCGTTTTGAGGCGACTGCCTGCGACTCTCTGCAAAGCATCGCTCATAATCTTCATTCCAAAAAGAAAAATTCCCAGTGAACCTAACAATTCCAAAAATTTTAACATTTTCTTTTCTCCGTTAAATTAGTCCAAACTCAGATTCCCAAAACTTTGTCCAAAAACTTTTTAGTTCTCTCATTTTGAGGATTGCCAAATAACTCTTGCGGAGTGTTTTCCTCTACGATAACGCCATCATCCATAAAGACCACACGGTCGGAAACTTCGTTGGCAAATCCCATCTGATGAGTCACCAAAATCAGTGTCATCCCGTGATTAGCCAGAGATTTGATAATCTCCAAAACTTCCCCGATAACCTCAGGGTCGAGAGCGGAAGTCGGCTCATCAAAAAGCATAATCTCAGGCTCCATAGCCAAAGCTCTGGCGATAGCAACCCGCTGTTTTTGCCCACCGGACAGTGCGGAAGGATAAACATCTTTCTTGTCATCAAGCCCCACTTGCCCAAGCAGCTTCAGAGCCAACTCCTCAGCAACTTTGGGGTCAATTTTCTTCACTTTTCTCGGAGCCAATGTGATATTTTGCAAAACTGTCAAATGAGGGAAAAGATTGAAATGTTGGAAAACCATCCCCACCTTTTGTCTCATCTCCACCGGATTGTTGCTCGGGTCCAAAATATCCATGTCCTTGATGTAAATATGACCACCTGTCGGCTCTTCCATCAGATTGATGCAGCGAAGAAATGTAGATTTGCCGGAGCCGGACGGACCTATTATGCAAATCGTGTCTTTCTCTTTAATATCGTAATCGATGCCTTTCAGGACCTGCAAGTCTCCGAAAGACTTTTGCAAATTTCTAACTTTAATCATTATCCAACCTTTTCTCTAAATAAGATACCAATTTGGAAATAGCAAAAGTCATAACAAGATAAACTAAAGCCACACCTATATAAACCGTAAACGCCTCAAAAGTAACCGACACATACAATTGCCCCTTGCGAGTCAGTTCGGTAACGCCTATCACAGACAAGAGGGAAGTGTCCTTGAGCAAAATTATGAACTCGTTACCCAGAGGAGGCACTATCCTTTTGAAAGCTTGTGGCAATATCACCAATCGCATCACCATTCTCGGAGGCATTCCCAATGATTTGGCGGCTTCCCACTGACCCTTGGCAATAGAAACTATCCCCGCTCTGAAAATCTCCGCTACATACGCTCCACTATTGACAGAGCAAACGAAAATGCCCGCAAACATAGGCGACAAACGGATAGACTGCCCGAAAATATCCGAGCAAAGAGACGGGAATCCAAAATAAACCAGCAATATCTGCACAAACAGAGGAGTCCCCCTGACCACATCTACATAAACACTAGCCGGATATCTTAAGAATTTACTGGAAGAAAGCTTGCCGAGACTCGTGAATAGACCGATAAGAACACCGAAGAAAACCGAAACACTGGTAATCTCTACCGTCAATATCGCCCCATCCAAGAGGCTCGGCAAAACATCTAAAAAAACACTAAAACTTTGAATCAAAACAAACCCGTCAGATTAAAAGTATTTAGCCATAATTTTGTCATACTCACCGCTTTCGATAAGATTAGCAAGACCCTTATTCACTTTGCTCAAAAGCTCTTCGTTCTTCTTATTCATAGCAAAGCCGTAGCTTTCGCTTGTCAGAGTGCTACCGACCATCTTAACATCATCAGGTTTTTTGGAGACATACACTTTGGTTACAGGCAAGTCGTTGATTACAGCTTCCACTCCACCATTGACAAGGTCAAGCATCGCCATATCGATAGTATTGAAAGTAACTATTTTGCCGATTTTGCCCTCAGCTTGCAACTCTTCAGCTTTGATAGCCCCGGTCGTGCCGATTTGCACACCGACAGTTTTACCTTGCAAATCGTCCACAGATTTGGTTACATCGTCATTAGCCTTCACAGCCAAAGCAAGACCTGCGTTTATATACGGCGAAGAGAAAGAGACCTTTTTCTCTCTTTCCTCAGTAATGGTCATCCCCGAAGCAGCGATGTCGATATTGCCGGCTTCCAAGGCAGGAATGAGCCCGTCAAATCCAAGACCTTTGATTTCCACCTCAAACCCTTGGTCAGCAGCAATAGCTTTGATAAGGTCAATGTCAAATCCAACTATCTCTCCCGAAGATTTGTCAATATACTCAAACGGGGGGAAAGTGGACTCTGTGCCCACAACCACAACAGATTTTTTCTTCGCACATGACAAAAGTGCAAAAGCAACTAGCACAAAACACATTATTTTCTTCATTATTTTTCTCTCCTTTGGCGGACATGAAGAGGACTCCGCCTACATATTTGTGATTCCCATCTTTATCTCCAAATGAAAGCCGTCAAATAAAAATAATGAAAAAGGCAGAAACAAAAGTTTCCGCCTTCATTTATACTTAAGCATGTTATAGGCTATTCTTTGGCAAACTCCATACCTTTCTTTATCGCTTGCATATTAAGCTCCAACAAATCAGGATTCTTTTCCCCCATAAAAGCTACCAAATCTTCTTCCACAGATTCATGTTTGACCACTTTTGTAGCTTCTATGAAAATACCTATTGCCAACATATTTACAATTTTCATACTTCCCATATCACTGGCAACCCTGCTCATGGGCATTTCTATTACTCTGATATCTTTCCGCTTTGTCCCGTTCGGACACATATCGGAATTCACTATCAAAACTCCGCCTTTTACTACCAGAGGTTCAAATTTATCAACGGAAGGTTGATTAAGAGCTATAACCACATCGGGAGTATTGACTATCGGAGAAGCTATCTCTTCATCAGAGAAAATTACCGAGCAATTCGCTGTCCCGCCTCGCATAGCCGGACCGTATGAGGGTAACCAAGTAACCTCTTTCCCCTCTTTCATGGAGGCTTTAGCCAAAAATTTACCGATGGTCAATGCGCCTTGACCTCCGAAACCGGAACAAATTAATCTTACTTTCATTATTTTGCCCCCTTATCTCTTATCAATCCTATAGGGTAAACAGGCAACATCTCTTTTTTTGCCCAATTCGTTGCTTCCACAGCATCTTTGCCCCAATTAGTCGGGCAAGTTGAGATGAGTTCTACCAAGGAAAACCCCTTCCGCTCTTTATTGTATTGCAGAGCTTTTTTCACCGCTTTTTTAGCTTTGATAATGCTTGGGGCGTCCAAAAGTGAAACTCTCTCTATAAAAACTGGAGCTTCCAAAGAATCTATCAGTTCACACACTTTGATAGGATAACCCACATCATTTACATCCCTACCATATGGAGAAGTCGTAGCTTTCATTCCTGCCAAAGTAGTCGGAGCCATTTGTCCGCCCGTCATGCCATAAATAGCATTATTGATAAAAAATACGGACATATTTTCGCCACGATTGGCAGCATGAATAATCTCGGCAGTGCCTATAGCTGCCAAATCACCATCTCCCTGATATGTGAACACAATAGAGTCAGGTCTGGAGCGAGATATTCCCGTGGCAACAGCAGGAGCTCTACCATGAGCAGCAGAGGTAAAATCACAATTAAAAAATCGGTAAGCAAATACAGAACAACCTACCGGACAAACTCCAATACATTTTTTCGTAATGCCCAATTCGTCCATACTCTCGGCAATCAACCTGTGAGCAACACCGTGTAAACACCCGGGACAGTAGGTAAATTGTCTGTCAGAAAGAGCTTTAGGTCTTGTAGCAATGATTTTCATTATTTCACCTCCCCAAGCTTACTATCTACATAATTCTTTACATCATCGGGAGTAAAAACCATGCCTCCACTTCTGCCGTAAAAATCGACTTTTGTCATTCCTTCAATAGCCAAACGCACATCCTCTACCATTTGCCCTTTGGAAAGTTCAACAACAAAAACCTTTTTGACATTTTTGGCAGCTTTTTTGATGGCATTATAGGGGAAAGGCCAAAGAGTTTTGGGACGAATGAGACCTACACTTTTCCCTTCTTCTTTATACATCTCAACAACTGTCTTAGCTATACGACCAGATGTCCCGTAAGCAACAAACAGGATTTCGTTGTCATTGCTAATGTTATCTTCCTCCCAGTCAGTTTCATTTCTGGCAATAACATCGTATTTCTTATATAGTGCTTCTACATTTTCTTCAAGTTTTTGGGGGTCAATCTCAAAAGATTTGATAACATTTTTGTCACTGTTGTCTTCTTCATCTCGCGGATGCATACACCAACTTTTATGCTGTTCCCTCAACGCCTTAATCTCATCGTCAGTCTTCATCGGAGGGAAGTCCGTCGGCTCCATCATCTGCCCAATAAGACCATCAGTCAATATCATCACGGGAATCCTATACTTATCTGCCAAATCAAAAGCTTTGAACATCATATCCGCAGACTCTTGCACAGATGCAGGTGCTAAAACTATCAAGTGATAATCTCCATGTCCACCACCCTTAGTAGCTTGAAAATAATCGGATTGAGCAGGTTGTATATCTCCAAGTCCTGGACCACCTCTAACCACATTTACAAAAACAAATGGCAAATGAGCTCCAGCACAATAAGAGACTCCTTCCATTTTGAGAGAAATCCCTGGGGAAGAAGAAGAGGTCAAACACCTAATACCGCAACCGGCAGCACCGTAAATCATGTTGATAGCAGAAATCTCGGATTCCGACTGTATAAATTTGCCTCCGCACTTTGGCAACATTTTAGCCATATATTCAATAAGTTCACTTTGAGGAGTTATAGGATATCCAAAATAATTTCGACATCCGGCTCTCAAAGCAGCCTCTCCCAAAGCTTCATTGCCTTTCATCAATACCTTAGACATTTTCCCTCCTATTTTTCTATAGTTATTGCCACATCAGGACAAACCTGATAACACATCTTACAGGCAATACACTGAGACTGATCTGTGCATTCCGCATAATGATAGCCTTGTTGATTTATACCTTTGGAAAAAGAGATTAACTTCTTAGGACATGCCGCCATACACAGACCACATCCCTTGCAATAAAAGGGATCAACTGTCATTTTCGCCATATTATCCTCCAATACTCAATTAAAATCTGCCTATCTTTTGGATTACTAATGTGAAAATGTCAAGTCAATATTTTTTGAATTTACATTGTGGAACTAATTTTATACAGCTAATTAATTGATTTTCTTGGAGATATCAGAAAGTTCTCATAAGAGAACTTTCTTTTTATCAAAATATAAACTACTGTAAATTCCCCGAACTCTCCGCTATTTTTTTGCCCAACAAGTAGGCAACCTGCTCAAAACGGAAACCTCTGCGATGTAGCCAAGCAAGGCATTTTTGCTTCATTTTTGCCTTAGGGAATCTGCCGTATTTTTTGACAGCTTTTTGCACAGCCAACTCGACCACCGATAATTCATCTTTGTAAACTTTCGCCAGTGCCTCTTCGCACAGAGAAAACTCCAATCCGAAATATTCCATCCGCAAAAATGCCAACCCTTTAGCAATATTTTTGGCTTTGAGAGAGCGGGCAAAAGAGTAGGCAAACCGCTCCTGATTGATGAAGCCCAATCTTGACATCTCCCGAACCAAATCTTCGGCAATTGTCATATTGAGAGGCAACCTTATCAGATACTCAAGCGACTGCTTTTCGCACCGCTCCTGATAGCTGAGATATCGCAGAACTCGCTCTTTGGCAAAAGCGTAAGCCTCCTGTCGCAATTCTAACTCTTGGCTCGGAGAGACATCCCCCTGACGACTGCAGATAGCAAACAATTTATCCTGCGGAATCACGCCCAAAACAGCACCGTCCAACTCCACCTGCCACAGCGTTTTCCTGCCAGCTTTCAGAAAGTAATTTACTTTGCTCAAACCAAACAAACTCCGTGGAATTACTCCAATCCCATCAGTTGTTTCACTTTAGTTTCCAACTCGGCAAGAAGTTCGGGATTTTCACTGAAGAACACCTTAACCTTCTCCATGCCCTGACCGAGCTTGACATCGCCGTAAGAAAACCAAGCACCACTGCGTTCCACCAATTTCTCTTGAATTGCCTTTTCCAAAAGAATGTCCACATGCGAAATGCCCTCGCCATAAATGATGGGAAAATCAACCGTTTTGAAAGGAGGAGCTAACTTATTTTTGACAATCTTTACTTTGGTCTCCGCACCCACAACATCGCTGGAATTGGTGGCATCTTTTATCGCTTTGCCTTTTCGCACTTCCAGTCGCACAGTCGAATAGAACTTGAGTGCGACACCACCCGTCGTGGTCTCGGGATTCATATACGGATTAATCATTCCACCGATTTTCATCCTGACCTGATTGATAAAAATGACCGCCGTTTTCGACTTGCTGATAGCACTGGTCAACTTGCGAAGAGCCTGACTCATCAATCGTGCATGCAAACCCACATGAGCGTCGCCCATTTCGCCCTCCAACTCTGCACGAGGAACAAGAGCAGCTACGGAATCCAAGATTATCAAATCGAGCGAATTGCTCCTGACCAAAGCCTCCATAATCTCCAAAGCCTGTTCCCCGCAATCGGGTTGCGACAACAAAAGCTCTCCGACATTCACACCGATTTTGCTCGCATAACTCGGGTCGAGTGCATGCTCAGCATCGATAAAAGCAACCATTCCACCCTTCTTTTGAGCTTGTGCAGTGATATGCAGAGATAGCGTGGTTTTGCCCGAAGCCTCCAATCCATATATCTCGGTAATTCGTCCCTTGGGAATACCCCCAATGCCAAGTGCTGCATCCAGATTGAGTGCTCCCGTAGAAATGAAGTCAACTTTGCTTACAGCAGCCTCATCTCCCAGCCGCATAATCGCTCCGGCTCCAAATCGCTTCTCCAGTTGTGCCAAAGTTTCGTCTAAATTATCTCTACCCATATTCTCTCTCCTCATTCCAATTTTTTCAGTATATGAAATACTGCCAAAAATTTGTCAAGCGTTAATTCTTGACAAGTGAGTCAAATAATAAATTTTTAGCAAAATGCTCTATATGGACTGAGAAATGAGAAGAATATTGGTATTCGCTGTGTTAACTTTTGTCGGCAATTTATTTGCCTCGGATATCATTTTCCCAAAAAATGCTGAAGAGATTTTCTGCACAGTGATTGGTATCTCCTCAAAAAAAGTGACTTACTATCAAAAAGAGTCCAAACTTCTGTATCCGATTTTCACAATTCCCAAATACAAAGTTAAGCATATTATGCTCGAATCTGGGGAAAAAATAGTCTTCAAACAAAAGGTTCGCAAGCCAAAACCAAAGCCAAAGCCGAAACCTAAAATTGTTATAGATACTTTGCCCGTTGACACAATAAAAATCGATACCATTGCAGCTAAAAATTTAATTCTTGATAGCATCAGACGAGTTGACAGCATAGAGGTTGAAGAGATTTTGAAAATCGAGATTCCCAAAAAACGAGAGCCGATAACTTGCCAAAATAGACGATTTTATTCCTTCTTTGCTGGATACGGAATTTCCAACTCTTCTTTTGAACAGTCTGGTGGCAACTATTCGTCACCCCTTAGCTCTTTTACGGCAGGAGCTTATCGCAATTTCAAATTCAAATCGCCCTTTGTCCTAAAATTTGGAACATTTCTCACCTATCGCAAGGGAGAATTTGAGGAAACAATCACCAATACTTCCGCTTCTTATTCTTACACCAAAGAAACCGTAACCGTTTCTGCACTTGATTTAGATTTCCCTGTGCTAATCAATTTCAGCTTCGATGCGGGTGAGTCCAAAAACTTCAGAATTTACACAGATTTGGGAGCAAGGCTCGGTGTTTCCTTGCTTCGCAAATATTCCAGTGATTTACTGGCAAAAAACTTTGCAACCGCTACTCCGAAGTATGCAAAAAACGAATTGAGCCTATTCAATGCGGGTGGAATAATCTCGCTTGGAGCGGAAATCAATGGCAAATATGTAGTGGAAACCAAATACGATTTCGACATCACGAACAGATATAAAACAGATAACAAATGCAAATTCCAAAGCGGTTGGTTGGTGATAGGCTACAAATTCTAATCCAAATTGTAAAAAGCACTTGACCAAATTTTTGCTACTCCCAATTTTTCAGCAACAAATTTCAAGGAGTTAATCTAATGAACATTATTGTTGAAAAAATCAAAGTTCCCAACGAAACAAATATCATTTTCGGGATAAGTCACTTCATAAAATCGGTGGAAGATTTATACGAAGTGATAGTCAACACAGTGCCGACCGTGAAATTCGGTCTCGCCTTCAACGAAGCCAGCGGTCCGTGTCTGGTGCGTTTCGATGGCAACGACGAAAAGCTGATAGAGGTTGCCAAAGAAAATCAGAAAAGAATCGGAGCGGGACACACTTTCCTCATCGTCCTCAAAGACGCTTTCCCTATCAATTTTCTGCCGGGCATCAAAGCCTGTCGCGAAGTTGCCACTGTGTTCTGTGCTACTGCCAATCCCGTGCAAGTCTTGCTCGTGGAGAACGACGGAGGTCGCGGAGTCATCGGAGTTATCGACGGACTCAGCCCCAAAGGCATAGAGCTTGCACACGAGAAAAAGGAAAGAATTGACCTTTTACGCAAAATAGGCTACAAGAGATAGATGAGCAATTATCGCGAAATCCCAGTCTCCAACCACATTCGTTACGGCAAAATCTACTCCTACTCACTGCTGGGGATAGATGCTTACCCTATCCAAATCGAAAGCGACATCAGGATTGGAATTGTTAAATTTTCCATCGTCGGCTTGCCCTCATCGTCCGTAAAAGAGAGCAAGGAACGGGTCGCCGCAGCTATCAGAAATTCGGGATTTGAGTTCAAACCCTTCATCTACACGGTCAACCTCGCTCCTGCGGATTTGCCCAAAGACGGTGTCGCCACAGACTTGCCCATCGCCCTGTCCATCCTGCGAGCGTCCAAGCAGTTTCACTACTCCAAGGACAAGAAATTTGCTTTTGTCGGAGAGCTTTCTCTGAACGGGAAATTGCGACCGGTCAAAGGTATCTTGCCCATGGTGATGCAAGCCAAAGAGAACAAACTCGATGCTATCATTATCCCCAAAGACAACGCCCGCGAGGCTTCCATCGTAAAGGGGGTCAACATCATCGGTGTGGAATCTCTGCGTGAGTGCGTGCAGTTTCTCCAAAAGGAAATCGTCATCGAGCCGACACCATTCAGCTTGGACAATACAAACCGTGCAGACCCGTATTTGCCAGATATGTTCGATGTGAAAGGGCAATTGCAAGTGAAAAGAGCTTTGGAGATTGCGGCTGCCGGTGGACACAATGTCCTGATGATAGGACCTCCCGGCTCGGGGAAAACTATGCTTGCCAAAAGGCTCACTTCCATTTTACCCGATATGGCTCTAGAGGAGATTTTGCAAACAACCAAGATTTACTCTATCGCCGGCAAACTGGTGAACAAAAACCAAAACATCATCTACTCCCGACCGTTCCGCTCGCCTCACCACACCATAAGCGACATCGCCCTCATCGGCGGAGGCTCGTATCCCAAACCAGGGGAGGTCTCTTTGGCTCACAACGGAGTTCTCTTTTTGGACGAATTGCCAGAGTTCAAAAAGAATGTTCTGGAAGTTTTGCGACAACCGCTTGAGGACGGAGAGGTCAGCATCGCTCGTGCCAACTGCTCTCTCAGCTTCCCTGCCGATTTTATGCTCGTCGCCTCGATGAACCCCTGTCCGTGCGGATACTACGGCAGTAACATTCCCGGGCACGAATGCTCTTGCTCTCCGCTAGCTATACAACGCTACCGCTCCCGCATCTCCGGACCGCTCTTGGATAGATTTGACATTCACATAGAGGTCGGTGCTCTCAAGTATGAAGAGCTGGCTGCTCTGCCCAACGGCGAGAGTTCCGAGAAAATCAGAGAGCGAGTGAACAATGTCCGCCAAATGCAACGAGACAAGCTGGAAGGGATTTTCTCTAACTCCCAAATGTCCCCCAAACACATCAAGAAATATTGCCAAATCGACAAAGAAAGCTCCAAAATCTTGCAAACCGCCATCGAGCAAATGGGACTGTCTGCCAGAGCTTACGACAAAATCTTGAAAATCTCTAGAACCATCGCCGATATGGAGGGCAAAGAGAACATCGAAGCTCATCACATCTCCGAAGCAATCCAGTATCGGAGCTTGGACAGGAAATTTTGGGAGTAGTGGACATAATGAAAATAATTGCATTTAGAACACTCATTTGGGTAACTAAATTTAATGTGGCTTAGATGGTAGTTAGCACCTATTTAGAAAAACAGAACATGAAGCTACCTATATTAAAAATAGAAAATTCGGATTTAGTTGAATTCATTAGTTATTGGTCAAAGCTCTATGACTACCCATTAGAATCACTGTATAACGAAAGAATTTCAAAAAAAGAATTCGATAACGAAGACCTTCAACAATTATTTATATGGAAAAATGGAATGAAATTAAGTACTGGAAAGCAAAAGTCATTTGAGGAGAAAATTTTATCTAAACGAAAGGTTATAAATGACTTAAAAGCAAAAGAAAACATTGAGCTAAAAGAATTTCAAAACCATTTCAACAACCTTTCTGCTGTTTGGAAAATATTCCTTCTACATATAATCAGACCAAACAAATTTCCGATTTATGACCAACATATTAATCGAGCATTTAACTATATTCATGGACTTGCCTTTCATAATATCTCTGCGAATTCAATGACCAATAAAAGCAAAGAAGAATTTTATTTCAATACATATTTAGGATTTATTGAATCATTGGATGGTATTGATTTAAAAGCATTAGATGAAGCTTTTTTTGCATTTGGACAATTTATAAATACAAAAACATATATTCAAATGATTAATTAATAACAGCCCCTAACAATTTGTAAACACAATTAAAGTAATATAATAAAACAAACTCAACCCCACAGGAGACCTCAATGACCACATATTTGTATGTATTAGACACACTCGCTGACTGGGAAATCGGCTACATCACCGCTGAGCTGAATAGTGGTAGATACCTCGACAAAACAAAACCGCCAGCACAGATAATCAAAATCGGCAACACCACCGAGCCAATCAAAACGATGGGCGGAATGGCTATTACCCCTGATGCAAGTGTCAGCGAAATTGCTTTTGAAGACGGAGATTTGCTGATTTTGCCCGGAGCAGAGACTTGGGCAGACGAGAGCCACACCAAAATTCTGGATATGGTCCCCGATTTGCTGAGCAAAAATGTAATCGTCGCCGCTATCTGCGGTGCTACTATCGCTCTGGCGAACAAGGGGCTTTTGGACAATAGAGCCCACACAGGCAACGACAAAGAGGTCTTGAAGATGTTTTGCCCAAATTATGCAGGCGAGAAGTTTTACATCGACAAGCCTGCAGTGACAGATGGAAACTTGATAACAGCCTCAGGACTTGCTCCGCTTGAGTTTGCCTACGAAGTATTCAAAAAAACATCCGTGATGAGACCGAAAACTTTGGAAGCGTGGTATCAACTATACGCAACCAAAGAAGCCAAATATTTCTTCGTTCTGATGGAGTCGCTGGGAGATGGGAATTAGATGAGCAACATCAAACAATACAATCAACTCGACTTTTACACCAAAGTAGCTAATTTGCTGAAAGAATCTCGTAAAAGCGTTGTTCAAACTATCAACAAAACAATGGTTTGCACCTATTTTGAGATAGGACGAATGATTGTAGTAGAAGAACAAAACGGGAAAGAGCGTGCCGAATACGGGAAACAACAGACAGTGTCTGCTAAATCTGAAAATGCAATTATTTCAAAGGACAATTTGCAATTAAGCTGGTCTCATTATTTGTTGCTGATGCGAATAAATAACTCCAACGAAAGAAAATTTTATGAAATTGAAAGTATTAATAATAATTGGAGCTTAAGAGTTAAAACAATTGATTGAAAACAAGATGAATGAATAACTTTTCAATTGCAATTATTATCGAATAGAGAAAATCGGTTGACGGCTTTGTCCAACTTATGAATATCAACAATCGGATAATTAAATAGCTTAGAAACGCAAAAGGAAACCCATAATGAAACGGAAACTTTTTTTAATCATCACGCTTTCTTTGTTCACACTGCTTTTCGCACAACAAGCCGGTAGCACCATCGGCAACAAGCAAATCGGAGACATCAATTTATACAACTATCGCAAAGCAGCCATAGTCCAGTTCCCGTCAAAGATTTTGGAAGTCGGCTCGGAAAATTTAGTCTTAGACCCCAGCACCGTAAAGTTCATGGACAAATATCTTATCTTTGCGAGCAAAGCCAAACTCAGCGGTCAACTCTTTTACATCTTGACCGAAGAGAAAGCCTACTACTATTATATCTCAACATCTTACAACGATAAATTTCCGGTTATACTGGAGATAGAAGATTAAATTCGATATAAAGGAAAATAAATGCAACTACGTTTAGACTGCCAATTTGGACAAATAAACACAATTAAGGTTATGCGGAAGTTGTGTGTAATGCAATAAAAACACAGAAAACACTAAATACATAGACAAGAAGAAATTACCTTATATGGAATACCAAGAAACTGGAAGATTTGGAAGAATAACAAAAAATCTCAGAAAACAAGGATTTGAATTAGAGATGAAAGAAATTCTTTACGACTCAAAAGATTTTCCTAAATTAAACAAGAAACTCCAAACAAAATACATTGCAACTGTAATGGATAGAATGGAAAATTCAATAGGAAAGAAAAATACGAAAAATGTTTTGTTTTCTTGTGGAGTGCAATGTTGTGGAAAATCTTGGTCTAATTTTGTTAACGACATTTGGAAAAAATCTGAATCAATAGAAGAATTTATTAAAAACTTAAATAAAGCAGAAGAAAAATACAGTACTTGTTTTTCATTTGACCGAATAAATAATTCAATATCAGTTTATAGAAAGAAGTGCATATGTGGCTTAATAAATAAAGGAAACCATTTTGATGGCAATGCAAATTATTGTAATTGTAGCATTGGTCATATGTCAAAATTTTTCAATTCGGTTCTTCCCATTGATAATATCACATTGAAACAAACAATTTTTAATGGAAACGACAAGTGTGAATGGGAAATAAAGATAATAAAACAAGAATAAAGAAACAATAAAGCACATACACACAACAATGTGTCATACGTAATGGCGGCGAAAGTGCAAACATCAAGTTTTGACTCTCGCATCAACTTCATCTCGGTTTGAAAATGAGGTGCTCCGAAATCCGCCACTACGCATACACTAACCGTTATCTGCAAGCGGAAAACCAGCGACACAATCAACACAAAAAAAGATTTATTAGGAGTCGAAAAAAATAAAGTAACTTTGAAGACTAAAATTTCGGAGAGCATATGACTAAATCAAATGATATAAAAATTGTTGCAGATAATTATGACAGCTTAGTTTCCCAAATATCTGATACATATTTACAAGGGAAAGATAATGCCGTAAAAGCAGTAAATTTAGAAATTGTAAATACCTATTGGAAAGTAGGAGAACATATCATTGAATATGAACAAAACGGAAAAGAACGTGCGGAATATGGAAGTAAATTATTAGAAAAACTTTCAAAAGATTTATCATTAATGCACGGTAAAGGATTTAGCGTTAGCAATATTCAAAGAATGAGACAATTATACGATGAATATCCAATTTATGCGACACTGTCGCACAAATTGAGTTGGTCACATTATGTTGAACTTCTAAAAATTGATGATAAGTTAGAAAGAAGCTTTTATGAAAAGCAAAGCATTCTTGAAAATTGGTCTATTCGTGAATTAAAAAGACAAAAGAAAACATCATTATTCTTGCGACTTGCAGCATCTAAAGATAAAAAAGGAATTTTAGAATTAGCAAAACAAGGACAATTTGTTGAAAAGCCTGAAGATATAATTAGAGAACCTTACGTTTTAGATTTCCTACAAATTCCAGAGCCATATAATTTCAGCGAATCTGAATTAGAATCACGAATTATTGATAGCCTACAACATTTTTTATTGGAATTAGGAAAAGGGTTTGCTTTTGTTGGAAGACAATACAGAATTACACTTGGAAACAGACATTTTCGAGTTGACTTAGTTTTTTATCATCGTATTTTGAAATGTTTTGTTCTTATTGACCTAAAAAAAGAAGAGGCTGGATATGAAGATATTGGGCAAATGAATATGTATATGGGATATTTTGAAGCCGAAGAAAATTCAGAAGGAGATAATCCTCCGATAGGAATTGTCCTTTCAAAAAACAAAGATGAATTACTTGTGAAATACGCAATGAACAAGGTAAATTCTCAATTATTTGTTTCAAAATATCAACTTTATCTCCCGAATCGAGATGAATTAAAAGCATTGATTGAAAAACAATTAAATGAAGATTAAAAATATTAATATAGTGAACGAAACCGCCAGCATAGAACATTTTGTATAAGCGATAGCGGGTGAATGCTCAATTCGTAGGTTTGTAACCCGCCCGAGCATTTTCTCGGTTTGAAAAGTTTAACTCACGAGAACCGCTACGCCACATACCGCCAACCGTTAACAAAACATTTTTTAGGTGAATAAGATGGAAAATTTATTTCTTGACCAAAAAAAAACACTTCACACTTGCAAGGAAGAAGATTGCAAAAATTGTAATGTATCAAAAGATATTAACTGTCATTTCAACTTAAAGCAGTTACTAAACTTTTTACTTATTGCTCTTCCCCCATTCATTATCGGTGGATATACCATTTATACTCATAATTGGATATTTTTAGCAATTTGGATAGTAATTATTCTCTTATATTTCGGCTTAGTTGAAATTAGGGTAATGTGTTCTCACTGTCCGCATTATGCTGAGCCAAAACTAAAAACTCTCAAATGTTGGGCAAACTATGGTGCACCAAAATTGTGGAAATATAGACCGGGACCAATGAGCATAGCAGAAAAAACTATTTTTTTATTTGGAATGAGTGTTGCGTTTTTATACCCTATTATTTTCCTCGTCATAGTAAAAGAATGGTTTTTATTATTTATCTGCATAATGACCACTATCGCATTTTTTGCCACTCTAAAAAATTTTTTGTGTGCACATTGTATAAATTTTGCATGCCCATTCAATACTGTTGATAATGATACAAGAAATAAATTCTTCGATAAAAATGTGGTTGTAAAACAAGCATGGAAAAAAGAAGATTAATAATTGTAGGTGGAGCTAATGGTGTAGGCAAAACAACTTTTGCTTATCAATATCGAGATGAATACAAAATTGATTATCTTGGAGCTGATGAAATTGCTTTGAGAATCAGCAAGACAGAAAAAAAAGATGTTGAATTAAAAGCAGGCAAAGAATTTTTCAAAACTCTTGATGAATATTACAATAAAAACAGATCAGTAATTATTGAATCAACTCTTTCTGGAATTGGATTATCAAAAAAACTTAAAAAATTTAAAGAAAATGGTTTTACTATCCATCTACTGTATGTTTTTTTGGACGATATAAATTTATGTAAAAGTCGTGTTGCTGCAAGAGTCAAAAAAGGCGGACACGATGTCCCTTCTAAAGACATTGAAAGAAGATATTATCGCAGTTTTGCAAACTTAAAAAAAATATATCTTCCATTAGCAGATACTTGGCAAATTATATATAATGGATTGAAAAGACCTATTGAAATCGCTATTTCCGATAATAATTCAGAAATGATAGTTGATGAAGAATATTATAAAAAATTTTGGGAGCTTTAAAAATGAATAAAAGTGATTTAAAAAAGACAAAAAAGAAAATCAGTGCTAAAGCATTGCAACAATTCGCTGACAATAGACGGATTTTTAATAAAGCCGTAGAAAAAGCGATTGAAGAGAACAAGAAAGCAAAAATATTAACTGAAAATCTTTATGCTAAATAGTCCTTTAGAGAAAACCAAACCACCCTATCATCGTCTCCGCAATCCCTTCGGTAAATAGTTGTTTAGTCTGCCGTTAGCGACCTTGCCCCAGCCAACTCCATAACCATCAACCGTAACCAAGCACCAACCTTTGGGCAAATGGACACTCAAGCTCTCACCTGCCAAATAGTCCGCCAATCCCAAATCACTACTCTCAAAATTCAAGCTGTTTACCACATCATTCGCCGTGAGATGCAAAGCCAAAGCATGCGAAGGCTCAAATCTATTCTTGGCGACTCCGCCCAAATGAAGCCCGAAATTTAGCACCCGCAAATCGCTCAAATCAAGATTTTGCTCAAAATCGTTTAGATACAAATTGTCGTTCAGCAGGCACAACCGACCCGATAAACTCTCTCTCAAAAATTCTCGCTGGAATCCCTCCCACAGCTCATTTTTCTTGATACTCTTGGGGAACTCTCTTTTGGATTTGGAAACAAATTTAGACGATTCATTCTTTTGCAAAACAGCCACAAAATGCCCCTCTCCCTTGTGGATATGCGGATAAATTTGCAGGGAGCTGAACTTGCCAAAGCAATCAACATTCTCAATCTCACTCCTAACAAAATCGGGATGTTCTTGCAAAAATTCGTCAATCTGTTTCTCGTTCTCCTCTGGGGCGAAAGTGCAAGTGGAATACACCAACCGACCACCATCGGCAAGCATCTTCGCTGCTTCGTGCAAGATTTGCTTTTGCCTCTTCGCACAACCGAGAACGCTCTCTAAACTCCACTGACTTGTTGCTTCGGGATTTTTGCGAAACAACCCCTCTCCAGAGCACGGAGCATCCACCAAAATCTTATCAAAAAACAACAGGAATTTCTTCCCTAACTCCTCAGCCTCGTTATTGGTAACTATCGCTCTTCTTGTGCCAAACCGTTGCAAGTTTTCCCGCAAAATCTTCGCTCTGGAAAACACAACTTCGTTGGCAATAAGCAGTCCGCTATCCCCCAATTTGCTCGTTATCTGCGTAGATTTCCCCCCGGGAGCAGCACACAAATCAAGCACTCTCTCACCCACTTTGACATCCAAAGCCTCCACCGGCAACATAGCCGACGGCTCTTGCAGATAATACAAACCCGCTTGATGATACGGATGCAAACTCGGACGAAACCTCTCCTCAAAATAGAATCCCTCATTGCACCACTGTATCTGCTCCAGCTCAAATTCATCTTTCAGAAACGGCAATCTATCCTTTATCTTCAGAGAGTTAACCCGCAACCCTTTGGTATGCTTACAATTATAACTATTCGAAAATTCCGAAAACTCCTCATCTCCGAGCTGCTTCTTCATCCTCTCCAAAAACAATTCAGGTAATTTCAACTAATCCTCGATTTTGTCATTTTTAATTCGTAGCTCATTCATGACATTCAGAAAATCTTCCTCAATCTCAAGCGGAATAGCAACTTTCGCCGTAATCTTGTCCGAATACTTCGTGTCAAATATCTCCAAATTCAGCAAATTCAACTTGTAATTCAAACTATCCAAAAGACTGTAAGCCAACTCCACAGAGTAGGTCACCTTGCATATCAACTGCTCCAAACCGACAGTCTCCACAGCCTCCTCGGTCACAGAAGAATATGCGTCAATCAAGCCGGAAATCCCCAGTTTTACACCCCCAAAATATCTGGTAATCATCACACACACATTCGTGATATTCTTGGAAAATAAAACTCCCAAAATCGGCTTGCCGGCTGTCCCTGACGGCTCTCCGTCATCAGAAGAATGAAAAATCTCGCCATCAGCACCCACGATATACGCCCAGCAATTGTGACTGGCATTCTTGTGAGAGCGACTAATCTCCGAAATTCTCTCCTTCGCCATTTGGGCATCATCGACACAAAAAAGGTGAGTTATGAACTCGGAGCGTTTAATTTTAACACTCTTAGTCAACTCACCTTTCAATATATACTTCATCTAATTATCAGAAAATTTGCTCCTGTTCCATCACATCCGGCTCCTCTTCCTGCACAATCTTGGTAACATCATACACAAAATCTTCGTCCTGCAAACTAATCAACCGCACGCCTTGTGTGTTCTTGTTAAAGATGGAAATCTTTTCCACAGACTGACGATTTATTATCCCATTTTTGGTCACGATAATGATGTTGTCATCATCAGCCACTTCCAGAAGTTTCACCAATTTCCCGTTCCGTGCAGTCGTCTTGATAGTGATATATCCCTTGGAAGCTCTACGGGTTTTCTTGTAATCGTCCGCATCAGTTCGCTTGCCATAGCCATTACCACATATGGAAAGAAGAGTTACATTTTCTCTCTTCAAGATAATCATCGAAACCACTTCGTCGCCATCTCGCAAAGTAATGCCACGCACACCTTTGGAGTTCCGCCCGACAGTCCGCACCTCTTCCTCGCTAAAGCGGTTGGAGTAACCGTTGGTAGTCGCCAAAAGCACATCGTTGGTGCCATCGGAAATCGCCACATCCACCAGTCTGTCGCCTTGAGTAAGATTGATGGAGATAATTCCGTTAGCTCTCGGCTTGGAAAAACTGCTCAAAGCAGACTTCTTCACTATTCCGTCTTTGGTAGACATTATGATGTTTTGCGAATCGGAGAACTCGGAAACATTCAAAAACGCCTGTATCTTCTCGCCAGTCTGCAACGGCAACAAGTTAATTATCGGTCTGCCCTTGGCTATTCTGCTACCCTGAGGCAAATCGTAAACCTTTTGCCAGTAGCACTTACCTGAGTTGGAGAAGAACAAAATGTAGTCGTGAGTGGAGGCAACAAAGATGTTCTTGATGAAATCGTCCTCTTTCAGAGTAGAGCCGGACAGTCCGCGACCACCTCTATTTTGCGTGCGGTAAGTATCCGCCGGAATCCTCTTGATGTAGCCCTCGTTGGAGATAGTAACCACAACCTCTTCCTTAGCAATAAGGTCTTCGATTTTCATATCAACCGTATTTTTGCCAATCATCGTCCGACGGTCATCACCAAACTTGTCTTTGATTTCCAAAGTCTCATCTTTGATGATGTTCATCCTCAACTCTTTTTTCCCCAAAATCTCTTCCAACTCTTTTACCAAAATCAAAGTCGCTTGGTAGTCAGATTCGATTTTATCCCTTTCCATTCCGGTCAAGCGTTGCAATCTCATTTCCAAAATGCTCTTGGATTGTATCTCGCTCAAATTGAACTTGGTAATCAATTGCTCTTGTGCTTCACTATTCGTAGCCGAAGCCCTGATAGTGCTGATAACCTCGTCCAGATTGTCCAAAGCAATCTTAAATCCTTCCAAAATATGAAGTTTATGTTTGGCATTTTTCAGCCTAAACTGAGTTCTCCGCTCCACAACCTCATGCCTAAATTCGATGAAATTTTGAACTAACTCAGGCATAGAGAGAATTTTCGGTTCGCCGTTTACCAAAGCCAAATTGATAACGCTGAAAGTCTGTTGCAGTTGCGTATATTTGAAGAGCTTATTTAGCACCACATCCGCATTAAAGCCTTTCTTCACCTTCACAACCAAACGCATTCCCTGACGCCCACTCTCATCTCGCACATCAGAAATATCTTCGATTTTTTTGGTTTTCACAAGCTCCGCTATCTTCTCTATCAGCAAGGTCTTATTCAGTTGATAAGGTATCTCGTGAATAATAATTTGTTGCTGATTGTTGGGCTTGTTCTCGATAAACGCCTTGCCTTTCAGCTTGATTTTGCCTCTACCCGTAGCGAAGTATTCATCAATCCCCGATGTTCCTGCGATAATGCCGCCGGTCGGGAAATCAGGACCTTTTATATATTTTCGCAAATCTTTGTCGTCCAACTCGGGATTGTCCACTTTGGCAATGATGGCATCACAAATCTCCTTGATATTGTGAGGAGGCATAGATGTCGCCATACCCACGGCGATACCGGAACTCCCGTTCACCAAGAGGTTAGGGAATTTCGTAGGGAATACTTCTGGCTCTTTTTGAGTCTCATCGTAGTTAAACTTGAAGTCAACCGTCTCTTCGCCCAAATCTTCCAAAAGCTCCATAGCAGCTTTTTGCAATTTCGCCTCGGTGTAACGCATAGCAGCTGGTGGGTCGCCATCTATCGAGCCGAAGTTTCCTTGCCCGTTAACCAACATATAACGCATAATCCAAGGTTGTGCCAAACGAACCAAAGTCGGATAAACCACTTGCTCACCGTGAGGGTGGAAGTTACCCGATGTATCTCCGGCAATCTTGGCACACTTCCTAAATCCGCCACCTGGTCGCAAATTCAACTGCTCCATGGCGTATAAAATCCTGCGTTGCGAAGGCTTAAGACCGTCTCTAATATCCGGCAAAGCCCTTGCCACAATAACGCTCATGGAGTATTCCATGTAGGACTTTTTCAGTTGATCTTCTATCTCTACATTTACTATCTTGGAACTTTCATCAAACATATTATCTACTTCCTTTAATCTATCCTAAACATCCAAGTTCGTTACATATTTAGCGTTAGCTTGGATAAATTCGCGTCTAGGCTCTACCTCACTACCCATCAGAACAGTGAACATTTTGTCGGCTTCCACAACATCGTCTATTTTAATAGAAATCAAAGTCCTCTTGGCAGGGTTAAGCGTCGTCTCCCACAATTGGTCAGGATTCATCTCACCCAGACCTTTGTAGCGTTGGATTTTCAGACCCTCTCCACCAAGCTCCTTTATCGCCTCGTCTCGCTCTTTTTCGCTCTGCACATACTTCATCTTCTTGCCTTTTTTCACAGAGAAAAGAGGAGGCTGTGCAAGATATACATGACCAGCCTCTATCAGAGGTCTCATATATCTGAAAAAGAAAGTCATCAGAAGTGTGGCAATGTGAGCACCGTCCACATCGGCATCCGCCATAATGATAATCTTATTGTAGCGAAGTTTGCTCAAATCAAACTCTTCGCCAATACCCGCTCCCAAAGCGGTAATCACAGGCTGGATTTTGTCGTTGTCCACCACTCTATCCAAGCGAGCCTTTTCCGTGTTCAGCATCTTACCCCAAAGAGGCAAAATAGCCTGATACTTCCTATCACGACCTTGCTTGGCAGAGCCACCGGCAGAGTCTCCCTCCACCAAAAATATCTCAGTTATCGCAGGGTCACTGATAGAGCAATCAGCCAGTTTCCCGGGCAACGAACCGCTCTCCAGAACAGATTTCCGTCTGGTAAGCTCACGAGCCTTGCGTGCAGCCTCTCGGGAAGTTGCACCCAAAATAGCTTTGTTCCCAATCTCCTTGGCAGTCGCCGGATTTTCCAAGAAATACTCAACGAGCTTCTCATAAACAGCTTTGTTTACTATCCCCTCAACCTCATTATTTTGCAATTTGGTCTTCGTTTGACCCTCAAATTGAGGATTGGGCAACTTCACGCTTATAACAGAAGTAATACCCTCTCGGATGTCATCGCCTTGTATCTTCGTATCTTTTTTGTTCTTGGGCAAGAGATTGTTCTCTCTGATGTAATTGTTCACAGCTCTCGTCAACGCAGTCTTAAACCCGCTGACATGAGTTCCGCCCTCAATAGTATTGATGTTGTTGGCAAAAGAGTGAAGATTTTCCTGATAACCATCGTTGTATTGAATAGAAATATCGAAAGCAACACTATCTTGCTCACCCGAAATGAGAATAGGCTCTTCTTGGACAACCTTCTTCCCCTCGTTCAGATACTTAACAAAAGAAGAGATACCGCCCTCGTAACAAAAATCGTTCTTCTTGCCGGAAATCTCATCTACAATTACGATGTTCACTCCGCTATTCAAAAAAGCCAACTCTCTAAATCTCTTGGACAAAATATCAAAGCTAAACTCAACAGTCTCAAAAATATCATCATCAGGCAAAAACGATATGACAGAGCCTCTTTCGGTAGTCTCACCTACCTTGCTCAGAGGAGCAAGTGGAATACCCCTTTCATACTCTTGCTTGTATTGAAAACCGTCCTTGTTTATCTCCAAAATCAACTTCTTCGACAACGCATTGGTACAAGAAACACCCACACCATGCAATCCACCGGACACCTTGTAAGCCTCATTATCAAACTTACCGCCGGCATGCAAAGTCGTCATGATAACCTCAGCAGCAGAAACACCTTTCTCTTTGTGAATATCTACCGGAATACCCCGACCGTTGTCTTTCACGGTAATAGAGCCATCCGCATTCATGGTTACCAAAATTTTGTCACAATAGCCAGCCAAAGATTCATCAATAGCATTATCGATTACCTCATAAACAATATGGTGCAATCCCCTAACTCCCGTGCCACCCACATACATAGCAGGTCTCTTACGAACAGCCTCAAGACCCTCTAAAACCTTGATACTACTGGAATCATATATTTTATCACTCATCAAACCTCCAAGAATAGCAAAAAACGCCATCCTAATCCGACAGGTAAAAATAAATTCACATACACGCTGTCAAGCTAAAAAAAGAAAAACACCATTAAAAAGCGTTTTAATGGTGTTTTTCAGTATTTTATGTTTTTTAAAGTCCCTACCTTTCAAAAAATGAAATTCCCTGAAATAACATAAATTTCAAATCTTTTTCTACAAGTTAGCCCAAAATTTCAGAAAATTCACCTTCAAAAAAAGCATAACTAACTTCTTAGATTACCTTTACCAAGAAGTATCTTTTTTTACCAGCTTTCAAAATAATTTGCCCATCTTTTATCATCTCTTTGCCAACAATAGCTTCTATATCGCTTATCGTTTCCTCGTTGATTTTAGCTCCGCCCTGCTCTATCAGCCGTCTGGCAGCAGATTTGGATTTGCACAAATCGGTCATCGCATACAAATCGGTCACCTTGAAATCGGCATTTAGTGCAGACTCGGCAATCTCTGTACTCGGCATCCCCTCCAAATCTACCTCACCACCTGCGGAAAACATCGATTTGGCAGCAGACAACGCTTTGTCAGCTTCATCTTGCCCGTGAATTATTTTGGTCTGCTCATACGCAAGCAACTCTTTTACCCGATTAAGCTCCTGACCTTGCAAATCCTCATACTTGGCTATCTCTTCCAAAGGCAAAAAAGTGAACATCTTCAAAAACCTCACGGCATCTTCGTCAGGCACATTTCTCCAATATTGGAAATACTCATACGGAGTAAACTTGTTCGCATCCAAAAAGACAGCACCTTTTTCGCTCTTGCCCATCTTCTTGCCGTCAGCTCTGGTAATCAGAGGAAATGTCATCCCAAAAGCCTCTTTACCCGAAATCCTCCGAATCAAATCCACTCCGGCAACGATATTGCCCCACTGGTCGTCTCCGCCCATCTGGATATTGCAACCGTAATCCCTATTCAACACCATAAAATCGTAAGACTGCAAAAGTTGATAGTTGAACTCAATAAAAGACAACCCCTTCTCCAAGCGAAGTTTATACGCCTCAAAAGAGAGCATCTTGTTTACGGAAAAGTGCTTGCCAATATCTCGCAGAAAATCGATATAATTCAAATCCGCCAGCCAATCTTTGTTGTTGGCAGTTTGAGCTGTCTCTCTGGTAAAATCAACCACTTTCCCCAACTGCTTAATAATTTTTTGGGAATTGGACGCAATCTGCTCTTTGCTCAACATCTTACGCATCTCAGTTTTGCCAGATGGGTCGCCTATCATCGCAGTGCCTTCGCCCAAAAGCACGATAACCTTGTTACCGCCCTCTTGCAAATGATGAAAAGCAAAAAAAGGAACAATGTGCCCGATGTGCAAAGAATCTCCGGTAGGGTCAACGCCAACATAAACCGTTGCCTTGCCACTATTTAACAAATCCCTAACCTTCGCTTCGTCTGTGCATTGTTTAAAAAAACCTCTCGCTTTCAAAGTCTCAAAAACTCCCATTTCTACCTCACAAATTATTTTTTCTAATCTATATTACAAAATCAACCGCTAACAGGCACTCTTTACCAAGAAGCCTCTAACCAACTTCGCCGTCTCTTCCGAAGCAGATTTGTCCCCGATGTTTTCCCTAATCGCATCTATATCCGCCTTCAGCTTGTCGTGATGTTTGCCCTCTTCCAAATAATAGTCGATATTCTTGCAGATATTCGCAAAACTCACCTCATCTTGTAGCAACTCCGGCACAACCAGTTTCCGCATAATGATATTGGGCAAACCGACATAATTGAGCTTCACGAACTTTTTCGCCAAATAATACATAAAAAAATCGGCGATGTAAACTATGACAAAAGGCGTTTCGCACAGAGCAGCCTCCAAAGTGGTCGTTCCCGATTTTACCACCAAAAAGTCGCTGTATTTCAGCACATCATAGTTGTTGCCCCTCGCCAAAGACACATTCTCCATATTTCTAAAAAATCCCGAATCCACAGAATCGCTGACAGCTATGATAAATTCGTAATTCTCATAAGCCTTGCAAACCTTCTTAAAAACAGGCAACAACCTCTTAACCTCCGAATTGCGACTCCCCGGGAACAGCCCGATAACTTTTTTCCCCGATGCCAAATGGAACTTCTTTCGGAAATCTTCCTTGCAAAACGACGGAGTCAACTGCTCAACTACAGGATTGCCGACATACACCGAGTTTATGCCCTTTCTCTGCAACAAATCGTATTCAAACGGGAAAATGGAAGCCACAACATTCACATACTTCTTAATATCCTTCAACCGCTTGGCTTTCCACGCCCAAAATTTCGGACAAATATAATAAACAACCGGAATCCCCAACTCGTGAGCGTATTTCGCCAAAATCATATTGAACCCGGGGAAATCCACCAGCACCACCAAATCGGGGCGTTCATATTTGAAAATCGTTAATATCTTTCGCTTGAGTTTCCAAAAAGAGACGAATTTTTTCAGCACATCGACAAACCCCATCACACTCAAAGAATCGCAATTTTTGATGAGCTTGCACCCCGCTATTTCCATATTAATTCCACCCAAACCGAAATTGCGAAAGCTGGGAAGCCGCTTGATAACATAGCTGGCATGCACATCGCCGGACTTCTCTCCAGCAGACCAAAAAATGCTCTTCATCGAATTCTCCTACATATTTTGACTACAATAGTTCGTAGCACGACCCGCTGATTTATGGTGGAACTTTTCAGCAATCTGTCCGCTTTTTGCAATAACAAAAAAATCTGCAAAATCTCTTTTTTCGTGTATCTCCGCCCATACTGCAAGTAGTCTTTGCGATAATACGCATGCACATCTCCCAAGTGATTTGCCAGAATTTCCGCATCGCTGGTCTTCCCGCTCAAAGCAACCACTTTGAACAAAGCGTTAAAAAATTTGAACAAAACACCAACTATCATCACACCGGAGACACCATTTTCCAAAATCTGCTCCAGGAACAGCAACGCCTTCCCACATTTCCTCTCGCCCAAGCAATTTTGCATCTCAAACACCGAATGCTCCCGCGAACCAAGCAAATACTTTTTGATATCCTCGTCAGTTATAATCTCTTTCTTGCCAAACAACAAAAAAAGTTTTTCGCACTCTTTGGAAATTTGTGCGTAGTCGAGCTCCACACTTCTGGCAAAAATCTGCAAAGCATCGTCCGTAAATCGCAATCCTGTTGACTTCAAATATTTGATAACCTCGCCCGAATTGTAAGGCTTCTTGCAACTAACCTCAAGATAATCTTTGCACAATTTCGCACAATTTTTGTCTCTCTTGTCAAATTTGTCGGCGGTAATCACCACACTGACATTGGTAGGCACACCTTGTGCAAGGTATTGTAAAATATTGTCTTTGTCCGATTTGGAACCGATTTTGTTGAAATAGCTGAGCAAAACAAATTTGTCGGAAGAAAAAAAGGAGATGCTCTCCAGAGCAGAAAAAAACTCCTGTGCCACAGTCTCATCGCCATACAACCTCACAAACTCCGTCGCCTTGGCATCGCACAGAGATTCAGCCCTCTTCACCACTCTATCCATCAGATATGTGTCGTCTCCATTCACCAAGGTAAGAGGAGCACTGACGAGTGTTTTGTCTTTTAAATATTTATCTGCATAAATCAACATTTTGCATTCAATTTCCCGACAATATCAAAACGAAACTAAGCAAAGAAAAGCAAAAACAATAATAAGCAAAATATTTCAGCTTGGCAGCCGAAATCATTTTTAACAATACGGATATCACCAAATAACCACTCACAAAAGCAAAACACGCTCCCAGCAAGCAATCTGCCAAACTGACGGAAGCGGAAATTTCGTCCAATTTCAAAAAAAACGCTCCACCAATGGCGGGTATAGACAGCAAAAAAGAGAATCTGGCAGCATCTACCCGGTTAATCCCCAAAAATACGGAAGTGCAAACCGTGAGTCCGCTTCGGGAAATCCCGGGGATGATAGCCAAAGCCTGTGCAATCCCAATAAAAAATGCTCTACCGAAACCCATACTTCCTGCATCCAATTTCTCCCAGTTCACTCTGTCCGACAGCAAAAGCACGGCACCCGTTACAAGCAACATACCGCAAACAAGCAACGGCTTGGAAAAAATCTTCTCAAAGGTGTCTTCAAACAACAAACCCAAAATACCCGTCACAAATGTTGCCGACAAAAGAAAGAGAACTTCCCGACGAGCCGAGAGTGTCTCCACATCTTTGTTGCCAAACTTAAAAAATTTGCAAATCAATCTCGCCAAATCTCGACGAAAATAGATTAAAACCGCCAACAACGAGCCAAGATGCAAAACGATTTCCAAAGAGACATTGTTGCTCTCCATTCCCAAAAAATGCTGAAAGATTACCAAATGCCCCGAAGAACTAATCGGCAGAAATTCACTCAACCCTTGGATAATCCCCAAACCAATAATTTTCAAATAATGCACGCAATCCTCCGAAACAAAAACCCGCTAATATCTGTTCCCATACACAAACAGCTCTGAAACTGGAACAAGCTCGTATCCCAACTTCTTCGCCTCATTCACAAACAAAATCAGATTGTCCAACCGCTCTTGGTCGAAACAGTGGGAAATCACGACAACTTCCTTACGACTACCCTTCCACTTCTTCAGGATTTTGAGGTTATTCATTACACCTGCTCTACCTGGATCAGGATCATCCAAAAACAAATCCCGTTTCGCTGTCGGCATCAGCTTTTCTCTCGCCATATCGTAAGCCTTGGACTCCGAAATAGTGCGACTATCCACAAAGAACATATCCATCTCTTTCAACTCATCCAAGACTATATTCATCACCCGCTCATCCTGAGTCGCTCTCGAACCCATATGGTTATTGGCACCGATGGCTTTCGGAAGAGTCGTAAAATAGCTTTTCATTCGTTTTTTAATCTCGGCATCGCCCAAATCAACCATAATCGCATTTTCTCCAGGGGAGTTCTTCGGATAGCTCAGAGGCTCCATCGGTATGTGAATAAGCACCTCGTGTCCACTGGCAACCGCAGCATCCATCACCTCTTTGGAATACTGCAAATCCGGCAAAACAGCAAAAGCTATCTCCTTGTAAGATTTGCAAAAATTGAACAGAAGCTCGCCTCTGTATTCCCCGAAATCGTCTATGATAACAGCAAATTTCGGAGATTGGCTCTCTATCTCAGATTGCTTGAGATAACCGATAGAAATCGAATAAATTCCTCCGTCTTTCGCTCTGGCAATTATTTGATGTTCCCTATCCTCCAAAAGCACCGAAGACTCCAAAACAGAACTACCCTCGTCCTTCAGCAATTTATCGAGAGCAAGTGTCATAAAAGTAATTTCCAACTTGGATTTATCCAATCTAATCCGCAAAATTACCGAACCGTCCACATCGGAATCAAAAGAAAAATTTTTCCCCATTTTGAGATTCATCTTGATTAGAATCTCAGCCAATTTCCCTTTCAGCCCTTCGAAACCGGATGTCGCAATTTCTGTCTCTTCAACTTTTTGAGTTTCTCCCTTATCTCCCAACCCTATATATTTGCTGAGGTCAAATCTCTCCTCGCTACCTCGCCACAAATAGTAACCACCCATAACTATCACAAAGACAACGAGAAGATGAATCCCAACCACAAAAAGATTGCTCTTCTTCTTCCGCAGTTTCTTACTCATCACTCTCTCCTTCCTCGATAAATTTGACGACCGTCTCCCCTTCCTTCTGCAAGCCATACTCCTCTCTGGCGATTTTTTCCAGTTGCAAATCACCCTTTTTCATCTCATCATATTGCACTTTCAGTTTCGCATTTCCCACATTCAATTTCTCTTCAATTCTCCGTAACTCATGCAATTTTTTGGAAGAGGAATAGCGACTATAAAAACTTCCTGAACCCCAAAACAAAATCTTAACAAGCAAAAACAAAGTAAACACAGCCAGCCCAACAAAAATAACTCTTTTCATTTCCTCACTTTCTCATAAAAATCAACAATCTCTTCCCGCACTTCCATCGGAAGAAACGAAGAGAACCTTCTCGGATTTTCTCGGATTTGGGATGAACTTACATTGACCAAATCCATACCGACAAACTCCAATCTATCCAAATGGTTAAGCCCGTGCCAACAATCTTTGTTCTTTCTGGAAACCACCACAAACTGAATGTTCTCCAGTAGCCACTCGATGTCGTGCCACTCTCCCAATCCACCAACATTATCTTCGCCAATGATGAAGTAATATTTATGCCCGAGAGAAAATATTTTCTTTATCAACTCCGCTGTATAACTCACTTCCCCCGCACTCTTGTCAAAATCCATAACCTTGAATTTATCGTAACTCGCCACAGCTCCAACCAGCCACTTCTTCCGTGTCTCAAAATCTGCAAACTCATCTTTGAACCGATGATTTCCCGAGGGCAAAAACCAAATCTCGTTAAGCCCAAGAGCTTTTTGCACAGTGTCCGCCGCCGACAAATGCCCGATATGCACAGGGTCGAAAGCACCGCCCAAAAGCCCTATTCGCTTCATAAACTCTTTAGTCTTCGCTCTATGTCCAAAGCCTCGGAACTCTTGGGAAAATAGTAACTCAAATCTTCGGAATAAGATTTGGCATCCACCTTATTTTTCCGCACAATATACATCCGGCACAAGTAATACAAACTCATCTTGACGGCATCCACGCTCTCTCCGCTCAGCTCGTCCAAAACCTCTTTGAAATAAAGCTCCGCAGAAGAATAGTCGTGAATCTTAAAATAGATGTATCCGTTGTAATATTTTTTCAGACTGAGTTGGAAATTCGCCTCTTCCAAAAGCTTTTTGACCTCATCGACCCTCTCATCATAAGGAAACGATGTCAAAAACTGCTCCAAAATTTTTATCTCTTCGCAGCGTTCTTTTTGGTCATAATGCGGACTCAACGCTATATTCTTGTAGCAAATAGCCAAATTGAAATAAACCTCGTTTAGCTTGTCAAATCGCGGATAATCGGCGATAATCTGCTTATATTCCAGAGAAGCCAAATCGTATTCCTCCCTCTGCATATAGCAGTCCGCCAACTTGAAACTGACCTCTTCCGTGTTGCTACCTATCTTTTGGAAAACTACCGCATCGTAATAAGGAATCGCCTTGCCGAATTTGCCCATCTCATAATATTTATCCCCCTCGGCGATTTTCTCCTCCAAACTCATCTTGTCAATTTTCGCTCCGGCACAACCGAAGAAAAGCACAACCAAAAATAAAGAAAGATACCTCATCTACATCATCCCCCGCTTGGGCACATAGTCAAAAAATTCGTGTCGATTGTCCTCAATCCTCAAGCCTCTGACTTGCTCGGAAAACCACATATTGAAGTCGTTATAACTTTTGGATTGCTTAATCGACTTGCGTAAAGACTCCTCTCTCTTGCCAAACTCTTTCCAGTCAAGCTCCGGTCTGGCGGACACATAGCCGATGACAGCACCTCTGCCTGCCAATGTATCGACTATCAACCCCGTATATTCGCCCTTATTCAAATCGAACAAAGCGTCCGACAAAGTCGGGAAAGAACCCAACTCGGGAAGAGCATCGCCAACTTTTATCCGCTTGGCAGTAACAACCTCAGCACCCTTCTCTTTCTTGGCTCTGGTCAGATAGTTCGTCTTGCCCTCATAAAATTTTTGAGCATTGTTTATACCAGTCCGAATTTGATTTTGGAAATCCAAAGCCTTTCTCAAATTGTCCTTGATTTGCTCGAAAGAGAAGATAGGCGAAATGTCAATCCCGCTCAAACAAAAGACAACCAAAGACTTTTCCGTCTCCAAAATCTGTGAACAATCGCCGACAGCAGCAGTCGTGAACATTTGAGCAGTCAAAGAATCGTTAGCACCCACTACGGGGAAAACAGGCGATGCCTTCAGCACAAACTCACTCTTCTCGGACTTCAGCCCCAGCTCTTTTACAGCCAATTTGAAACCCTTCTCTTTGCTCAGAGCCAGCAAATTTTCCAACTTCTTCTTGGCACTCTTTTTCGTCTTGGGACCATTGAACTTCAAACTAACATAATCAAAACTTCTGCTCTCGCCTTTTTGGAAACCTTGCTTGTTAGCCTCGTAAAATTGCTCCAACTCCTCATCAGTAACCCTTTTAACATTCGTCACTTTTTGCGGATTGAACCAAATAATTTTGGCATCTATCATCTGATTATCGTCGATATATTTTTGGCGGACATCGTCATCGGAAACAAAAATCTCGCCGACAACCTCTTTCTGCAAATTCTCTATCATCAATCTTTGCTTGTAGATAGACTCCAGAGCCGTGAGATTAAGCTGTCCCAAACGCAAAGCCTGAAGGTATTTCTCCTTGTCAAACTTGCCATCGGTAAGAAACTCCTTCATCTTCATCACTTCCGGCAAAGGCTCGTCCTTGATAGCTTGAGCAAGTTGCTTGGCACTCACCTCAACATCATAGTCATCAATAGCTTTGTCGATAATGTAGTCCTGTATCATCTGAAACCAAACTCGCTCGTTTATCTCCGCCACTTGCTTATTGGTCAGTTGGACATCATCTCCCAAAGAAGATTTGTAGTTATAAAGTGCCGCTTCCAAATTTTTGGCAAACTCTTGAACGGTTATTTTTTTATTTCCAATGCGACCCAAGTTATTCTTACTCTTGGACATCACTCCGCTAAGTCCCATCAAAGCCATTCCACCCACAAACAAAACAGCAGTGATAATAATTACCACCTTGGAATGTTTTCTCAAAATATGCATAATAAAATTCGCTCCTTTCAAATCACACTATTTTTGACTAACTCTCAGCATTCTCAAATCTTGACAAGACAAAAAAACAAATTTCCCAAGTTTAACAAAAGAACCATCCAAAATGGTTGTATTTTTTGTCCGATAAATGTCTTGACAAAGATTTCCAACTCGAAATCCTCTACGAAATTTTATGAATAAGGTGGATTTTATGACAAACAGTCTAAAATTGGGTTCAAAAGCAAGTAAAAAAGACAGCACAATTATCGAAGTGAACGGTGTAAAAATCGGCAAAGATTTCGTTTTGATGGCTGGTCCCTGTGCTGTGGAATCCTTGGAACAAACTGTGCAAACTGCCAAAATGGTAAAATCTGCCGGAGCCAATTTCCTCAGAGGCGGTGCTTTCAAGCCGAGAACTTCTCCTTACGACTTCCAAGGCTTAGGCTTGGAAGGTCTGAAAATATTGGAAGAAGCAAAAAAAGAAACCGGTTTGCCGATTGTCTCCGAGGTTATCGACCCGAGAGATGTAAACTGGATATGCCAATATGTGGACATCCTGCAAGTCGGTGCTCGCAATATGCAAAACTTCTCTCTGCTCAAAGAGATAGGAAAATCGAAAAAGCCAGTAATCCTCAAACGAGGTATGTATTCCACCCTCAAAGAGTGGCTCAATTGTGCGGAATATATCCTCTCCGAAGGCAACCCCAATGTTATCCTCTGCGAGCGAGGCATCAGGACTTTTGAGACTTACACTCGCAATACCTTGGACTTGAGCATCGTTCCTGCGGCAAAAGAGACCTCGCATCTGCCTATCATCGTTGACCCATCGCACGCTACTGGCAAATTGTCCCTAATCGAGCCGATGTCACTTGCTGCACTGGCTGCCGGAGCAGACGGACTCATCGTGGAGGCACACATCAACCCATCCTGTGCACTGTGTGACGGTCCACAACAATTGGACGGCGAGATGTTCCCCGCTTTTGCCAAGAAAATGAAGAAAATGCACTCACTTTTAAAAGAATTATAATCGGAAGAACTAATGAAAAAAGAACAAAATTTGGAAATTTTACGCCAAAAAATCGACTCGGTTGACAAGCAAATCTTGAGCCTGATAAATCAGAGAATGGAATTTGCCATCAGAACCACCAAATACAAAAAAGAGATTAAAGATGCCGAGAGAGAAAAATTTATCTTAGACAACATTAACAAATCCGATTACCCGTTGCTTGGCAAGGAGTTGCCACAAAAAATATACAATGCTATCCTTGAGCATAGTTGCGGATTGCAAGACAAGAAAGTCCCGACTATCGGCTTCCAAGGTGTGCACGGAGCGTATAGCCAAATGGCTGCAAAACAATGGGATGAGGATATGATAACTTTGCCCTGCAAGAGTTTTGAAGAGATATTTGAAGGCGTGCAAAACGACATCTTCGACTACGGTATCGTCCCCATAGAAAACAACTTGGGTGGAGTAATCGGCGGAGTGAATGCACTCCTGCTCAGTCACGAAGATATCAGCATTATTGGCGGGATGAACTTCCCCGTAAACCACTGCCTGCTCTGCAACCAAAATGCCAACTATCGCGATTTGAAAAATGTCTATTCGCATTATCAGGCTTTGGCTCAATGTAGCGATTTCATAGAAGATTTGGAGTTGATTACCCATATTTACTACGATACCGCCGGTGCAGCGAAAATGATTAGCGAAAAAGACCCCGACTCTTCTGCCGCCATCGCCAGTGAATTGGCTGCTGAGTTTTACGGACTGAAGATTCTCAAAAAGAACATCGCCAACACGCCTCACAATCGCACTCGCTTCTTCATCATCTCCAAGAATGAAAAGCCCAAAACGACAAACCGCTGTTCCATAGTCTTTTCTTGCCCACACACCGTCGGCTCTTTGGGAGAGATTATCAAAATATTCTCCGACAACAAAATCAACCTCACTCGTTTGGAATCTTTTTATCCTGGCGATGGTAGCCTCAAGTTTTTTACAGATTTCCAACTTCCAGAAAACCCCGAAGCGTTCGACAAACTTCTCGACATTTTGGGAGAAGCAACCATAGAATTAAAAATCCTGGGCAAATATCAGGAAAAAGAAGAAAAATGAAAATAGTAATCCTCGGTGCCGGACACATGGGTTCTTGGATAGCCAAAGAGTTGTCCAAAGAGCACCAAACCTACATTTATGACAAAGACAGTGACCGCTTGGCACAGATAAAAAGTTCTAAAATTTTGAACAGCTTGGAAGAGATAAGAGAGATTGACCCCGAACTATTGATAAATGCGGTCAGCTTGCCCAAGACAAAAGAGGTTTTTAACGCTGTAATCCCTTTGCTCTCAAAGAGATGTATGCTCTGCGACTTAGCCTCGGTAAAAGGAGATTTGGGAGCTTTCTACCAAGAAACAGGCTTCCCGTTCGTCTCTATCCATCCGATGTTCGGACCGACCTTTGCCAATGTTGAAAACTTAGCTAACGAAAATGTAATCATCATCAAAGAATCTTGCGAAAAAGGCAAAAAGTTCTTCATCGAGTTCTCCAATAAACTGGGACTGAAGATTTTCAACTACACCTTCCAGCAACACGACGAAGAGGTCGCTTACTCCTTGGGTATCCCCTTCTCCGCTTCGTTGGTCTTTGCCTCGTGCATCAGCAATATCGATGCTCCGGGCACTACTCATCGCAAGCATATGCAAACAGCCAGAGGTGTCCTGAGCGAAGACGATTTTCTTCTGTCGGAGATACTCTTCAACCCGAAAGTAATCCCTCAAATAGAAAACATCAACTCCAAACTTTCGTATCTGACACACATCATAAAAAGCCGTAACACTGCGATTATGAAAGAGTTTTTGGACGAACTGCGAAAAAATATCGGTTTATGAACAAACTCTCTCTAGAAATACCCTCTTTTACCAAGATTTCTACGATAAATTTTCTGGAAGACCTGCCCAAAATCGATTTCCAAGATAGACCGTCCGCCGTGATTACAGACAAAAATCTTCACGACCTCTACGGCAATTGGCTGAAACGAAGCTTCCCGAACGCTCTTCTCCACATCATCTCACCCGGGGAACTTAGCAAGAGTCGCCAAGAAAAAAGCAAAATCGAAGATTTCCTCTTGTCTCACAACTTCCCAAGAAGCGGACAAATAATCGCTTTCGGTGGAGGCGTAGTCGGAGATTTGGCAGGATATGTCGCCGCCACCTACAAAAGAGGTGTCGATTTTATCCAAATCCCAACCTCACTCTTGGCAATGGTTGACTCCAGCGTAGGCGGAAAGACAGCCATAAACACACCCGCTGGGAAAAATCTCATAGGTGCGTTTTGGCAACCGAAAACCGTGGAAATCTCGCCAAATTTCTTGCAAACTTTAGACCAAGAGCAATTCCTCGGAGGACTGGCGGAAGTCATCAAAATTGCTATCACTTTCGATGCGGATTTGCTGAACTTCATCAAGCTGAACAAAGACGAAATCCTGAACAAAGAGAAAAAAACTATCTTGTATCTCATCCAACAATCCGTCAGCAAGAAGGCTGAGGTGGTGCAAAAAGACGAAACGGAAAAAGGACTGCGAGCATTACTCAACTTCGGACACACCGTCGCTCACGGCATAGAGATTATCTCCGCACACAAAATAATCCACGGAAACGCCGTAGCCCTCGGGATCGCCATCGAATCGATTTTGTCATACCAAGCAAATAAATTGCCCGAAACCGATTTGCACGAAATTCTGACAATCTTAAAAGAGTTCGGCTATTTAATTCCAATAAACTACGACACCGATGAGCTCATCGCCATTATGCACAACGACAAGAAAAACAAAGCTAACGATATCCTTTTCGTGGACATTGCGACTATCGGCAAAGCGAACGAGGAGCTAATCTCATTCACTCCCGAGCAAATATCAGAAGCAATCTCATACTACCAAAAGCATGTTGCAAATTAAACGAAAATCCAAAGCCGAATTACGCAAAATTTTAGACAATCCCGCTATCCCCGGTAGCAAATATGAAGCTGTGCGATTGCTCTTTCTTGCTGCTCTGTCCAGCGGCGAAAGCGTTTTAACCGGACTTCCCGATGCACAAGATATATTGGACGCTATCCAAGTTCTGCAAGATTTGGGAATAGAGATTGAGCACAACGGCTCAACCGCCACAATTCAAGGCTCTAATGGGAAATTTACCCCCAAAAGCGACAAAATCTATCTCGGCAAATCGGGGACTTTGGCTCGCTTCGTGATACCGTTCGTTGCTCTGCAAAATCAGCCGATTTTCGTAGATGCCGACTCACAACTCTGCCTCAGACCAATGCAAGAGATATTCACTGCACTCGCTGAACAAGGCGTGAAAATCACATCAAGAGACGGACACTTGCCGGCAACTATCCAAGGTGGCACACTTGGCGGAAAGAGAATCGAAATCGATGTCTCCCGAAGTAGCCAATTCTTGAGCGGACTCCTCTTGATAGCCCCAATAGTCGGACTGGAAATAACGCCGATAGGCAAAATGGTCTCCAAAAGTTTCATCGAGCTAACCCTCGATTTGATGAGAAAATTCGGTGCAACTCCACTCAACACAGAGGGAAGCTACTCATTTGCTCCGAGCGGATACAAGCCTCAACGCTACCAACTATCTGCCGACTGGTCATCCGTCAGCTACTTTTTGGGACTGGCTGCCATCACAAACACTCCCGCAAAAATCGGCAATCTTGACTTCGACAGCAAGCAAGGCGAAGCCGAATTTTACACTCTGCTCTGCCAAATGGGTTGCGAGATTGTCAAAAAAGAAAACAGCTTGATTTTCAAAAGATGCGATTTGTTGCAAGGCATCGAAGTTGATATGAACTTGCTCCCCGATGTAGTGCCAACTCTAGCGATTATCGCTACTTTTGCCGAAACCAAAACAACCATTTACAACATCGAACATCTGCGATACAAGGAGTGCGACCGTCTGAATTTGGTTGTCGAAGAGATAAACAAACTCGGTGGATACGCTCAGGCTTTCGCCGACAAGATGGTCATCTATCCGCAAAAACCGAAAGGTGGCGAAGTAAACACCTATGACGACCACCGCATGGCGATGAGTTTCGCACTTTTGGGACTCGCCGGCATCCCCTGCTCTATGCAAAATCCCGACTGCGTAAACAAATCTTTCCCCTCATTTTGGGAAATGATGAGAGTCGGAAAATCGTGATTGAAATCACAAAATAGCAAAGTCAACTTGACAAGATTTTTGGGCGTTCTAAAAAGGACGCCTTTAATTTAAAATAACATACTCAACTTGTTACATTCAAGATTGTTACAGCGAAACAATTTTGCCAAAAATCTGCATAAACTTTTGGATTATGCAACCTCAAAATCAATTAAATTGAACTTGCAAATTGTATAAAATTTGTCAGAATCAAAAACAATAAGGAGAGAAATATATGAGTAAAATAGTAAAAAATTCGAGAAACACGGGGAACGCTCCCAAATGTGCTTTTTCTACACAAACAGTAGCTTTTTCCCACTACAACAACATTTCCGCTCAATTGCCTATCGATGCAAAAAGTAGCAAAACCGTTGCAGGTGGAGTGAAAGAACAAGCCGCTCAATGCCTCAAAAATATCCAAGCGATTGTGGAGAGCGTTGGTCACATTATGTCTGATGTTGTCAGAGTTAATGTTTACCTCAAAAACATCACTGACCTTGATGCTGTGAACGAAGTTTACGCAGGCTTCTTCTCTGGCTATTTGCCGACAAGAACAGCTTTTGCCGTGAACGAATTGCCTATGAGCGATGCCCTGGTGATGATGGATGCCCTTATCTCCAACGGCGAGGGAACAACTCCACAAGACCCTTGTGACTTGGTGAAACTCGTCCGCAACACAAACGATGCTCCATTGAGTGCCATCTCTACTCAAACTGTCGCTTTTTCTCACTACAATAACATCTCAGCTCAATTGCCTATCGATGCTAAATCTGGCAAAATCGTAGGAGAGAACGCAAAAGACCAAGCCACTCAATGTTTGAAGAACATCAAGGCGATAATGGAAGCTATCGATGCTCCGTTTGATGACATCGTGAAAATAAACATCCAACTCAGAAATCTTGCCGACATAGATGCAGTTAATGAAGCTTACAAAACTTTCTTCCCCGATTCTGCGATTGCCAGAGCAGTGGGATATATGCCTGCCCGTTCAGTAGTAGCTGCTACAGGCTTGCCGATGGACGCTCTCGTGCAAATCGATGCGACCCTCTCTCACGGAGACGGCACACCGCCACAAGCTGTGGAAGACAGGCACAAACTCGGCATCAGTGCTAAAAACACAAGCAACGCTCCTGTAAGCCCAGTCTCTACACAAACTGTGGCTTTCTCCCACTACAACAACATCTCAGGTCAATTGCCTATCGATGCTAAGACCGGCAAAATCGTGGGAAGCAACGCCAAAGAGCAAGCTACACAATGTTTGAAAAATCTCCAAGCAATTGTGGAGAGTATTGGTCATGTGATGGACGATGCCGTTAAGGTCAACATTCAGCTCAAAAATATCGCCGACCTTGATGCCGTGAACGAGGCTTACACCACATTCTTTAGTGGCGACCTGCCTGCCAGAACTGTTCTCGGAGTTTCCGAAATCCCGATGAACGCTCTCGTGCAAATTGATGTTATCATTTCCAACGCTGAGAGCACACCACCACAAGCATAATCTGAAAAAGAATAATATCAAAAGGAACAGGTTTTTCTGTTCCTTTTTTTATGGGGCATCGATTACTCCTCAAAGTTTTGCTTGACGGAAGAAACAACACATACTTTTCTGCTGTTATTATTATAGTTAACTACTGGAGATAGATTTTAAACTTAAATTTATGAAATGAAAAATATGAACCTTACAATCATTATTGGCATCATATTGATAGCCGTAGGAACTTTTCTAACATATTTTGGTAGCCAAAAAAAAGCAAAAGACAGTGAAGATAGAATTATTCAAAAAATTAACCAAACAGAAATCAAATTAGAAAATGTTTTAAAAGAGGAAAATCTATCCGACGACGCAAAAAAAAAAGTAATTAAAATAGAAAATGAGTTTGTAGGTTGGGCTGAAAATATTTTTCAACACATTAATATTCGACGATTAGAAATTACAAAAAATGAGGGAGTGTGCAAATAACTGGGTCTGAAATAAGACCTAATTATGTTTGACAGAATAAGTTATGAACATTTATTAAAATGCCATGAGTATAATCAAAAAAAACGCTGTCCAAATTGTGATAGCTTAAACACAAAAAAGAAGGGATATATTTTCTCTGAAAGAACAACTAATCGTGGGAAAATTAAAGTCAAAACTCAACGATTTTATTGTAAAGATTGCCAAATAAGTTTTACCAATTTTGGATATAATAAGAGAACTCATTTTGCACCAAAATTCAAAGATAAGGTTGTTACTGACTATATTTCAACCAAAAGTTCTCTTTCTGAAGTTGCTAAAAGACATGGGATTTGTAAAAATAGTACTCTTAATTGGATACCTCAGCGAGCTAATTTATATCAGGATAATGTGTTACACAGCAATATAGATGAGACAACAATTTATATTGATGGCAAGGAAATTAAGATAAACGGTAAGCGAAAAGTTGTCTTAGTCGCCAGTAGCAAACTACTTGATAAACCAATATATTACAAGATTTATGATAGAGAACATAGTAGTTCATCTGAAGACTTTTTGAATAGACTAAAAAAAATGTATGACAACAAAATAATTGGGATTGTGTCAGATTTTGGGCGAGGGAAGTGCTTTGTTAAGCCAGTTAACCAACTTTTTGAAGATGTTCCACATCAAATTTGCTTGGTTCATTATTTAAGAAGCGTTAATATCAATGTTCCTAAAACAAAAAAGAGTAAGTTTTTTAGACGAAATATTTTCTTTAAGAACTTGATTAAGAGCATTTTAAATGCTGAAACTTTACAAGAAGCTGAAAATAATTTAAGTTCGCTTAATCACTATGAAAAATTTTTTCGCCTAAAAATTCATAAGCGTTTTATTAAATCAATTAATCGAAACTTTGGTTTATTAACTGCTCATTTTCATTACGATTTTTTGGATAAAACAACAAATAAAATTGAAAATATTAATCGACAATTGAATAGGAAATTAAAAAATTTAGACGGATTTAAATCTGAAAAAAATATGAATCATTTTTTGAAAATTTGGTTCAATAATTATTCAAAAGGAGTGGAAATTAGACCCAATTAAATGCACGCTCCCAAAAATGAGATTCATACTGAGTCTTTAAGAATTGAACTAAACGAAAAATGGAAAAGTATATATTTTGATTTTTTCAATAACACTAAAAATATAATCAAAGCCCTCAATAAAACAAATAATTTTCAAATAGAATATAGTTTCCCTACTCTACCAACTAATGTTTTTTCTACCAATTATAAAAAATACCAAGCAAAAATAAACTTTAAAAATAATATTCAATGGCTAATTTCTTTAATTCCAAGAAAAAACTCAGGTGATAATTTCTTTCCTGCAATAAATATAGAAGTACTGATTGATAATCGTAAACAAGATGAAATAACAATCATACTATATCCTGAAGAAAATAGATTTGTTCAACACATTTTATATAGTCCTTATTTGAATTTACCACTAGAGAGTAAAGAAAGAACGATATCTAATTTAATAGAAAACATTAAAGAAATGGTTGAGTTACAACTAATAAAAATTAATTCAAGCAAATAATTTCTTTTAACTCTTTCCCCCATCTTCCCTCAAAAATTCTTGACATTCTCACGGTTACTTTTGAACCTAACTGAAAAACAAAACAGGAAGATAAAATGAAAAAGACCATCATTGCAGGTAACTGGAAAATGAACAAAAACTTGGCGGAAGCTAAAGATTTTTTTACACAAATCAACGCTAAAATCAAGAACTCACCTCTCGTCAATTCGCAATGTATTTTGTGCACGCCATCCCTCTACTTGGTGGAAGCCGCCGACTACAAAATCGCTCCGCACTTGCTCTTCGGTGGAGAAGATATCTCCGCTCACGACAACGGTGCCTACACTGGCGAAATCTCTGCCGATATGCTCGCCTCTGCCGACTGTGACTATTGCATCGTTGGGCACTCCGAGAGACGCGAATACCACGGCGAAACCAACGAACTCTTGAACCAAAAGCTTTTCCGCCTTCAAGAAAAAAATATAACTCCAATCTACTGCATCGGCGAGAGTTTGGAGCAACGAGAAAGTGGCGACACCGAGAAAGTCTTGCAAACTCAACTCGAAGAAGGCTTAAAAGATTTCGACGCTACCAAAGGTCTTGTCATCGCCTACGAACCCATCTGGGCTATCGGCACGGGCAAAGCCGCCACAGCAGAAATGGCACAAGAAGTCCACGCATTCATCAGAAACTGGCTCTCCGCAAGATACTCCGATGCCATCGCTCAGCAAATCCCCATCCTCTACGGTGGCAGTATGAAACCGGAGAATATCGCAGAGCTCATCAAACAAACTGACATTGACGGAGGACTAATCGGCGGAGCAGCTCTGAAAATCGACAGCTACTGGAAAATGGTGGAGATTGCCGAAGGAAAAGGAAAGAAATGTTAGATATCAAATTTGTCTGTGAAAACCAAGATAAAGTCAAAACCAACCTTGTGGCGAAGAAAGTCGATTTGGACTTGGACGAACTGATTGATTTGGAAGAGAACCGCAAAAAAGCTCTCTTCGCCTATGAGACTAAGAAAGCCGAGCAAAACAAAATCTCCAAGCTAATCGGGCAATACAAGAGCGAGAGCAAAGACACGAAAGAGATTTTTGACCAAGTGCAAGATTTGTCCAAGCAACTGAAAGACGAAGCCAACGAAATCTCGGAAATCCAAAAGAGTATCCGAGAGCTCAGTCTGAAGCTACCCAATATGTTGGACGAAGATGTGCCAGCGGGAAATTCCGACCAAGACAACCGTTTCCTCAAGGAATGGGGCAAGAAGAAAGAATTCAATTTCGAGCCGAAAAACCACTTGGAATTGGCTAAGATAAACAACCTCTTGGATTTCGATGTTGCCGCCAAGCTCAGCGGTAGCGGGTTCGCACTCCACACGGGCATCGGTGCTAAAATAGAACGGGGGCTGATAAATTTCATGCTCGACTTCCACGCCACCAAGCACGGCTATCACGAACTGAATATTCCATTCGTGGTAAACACCAAAGCTATGACAGCCACGGGGCAACTCCCTAAGATGCAAGAAGATATGTATAAGATAGAATGCGAAGACCTCTACCTGATTCCCACTGCGGAAGTGCCTGTTACCAACTATTTTGCCGACTGTGCTCTCTCCTACAAAGATTTGCCCAAGAAATTTATGGCATACTCCGCCTGTTTCCGCAAAGAGGCTGGTTCTTACGGCAAAGAAACCAAGGGTTTACAGCGACTACACCAATTCAACAAAGTGGAGTTAGTGCAAATATCCAAGCCGAGCCAATCACCTTTGGCACTGGAAAACATTTTGTCCGATGCTTGCGAAATACTGGAAGCTCTCAATCTGCATTACAGAGTAGTTACCCTGTGTAGCGGAGACACAAGTTTCTCTTCTGCCAAGACTTACGACATCGAGATATGGGCTCCAGGAGAACAAAAATATTTGGAAGTCTCCTCCGTGAGCAACTTTAGAGATTTCCAAGCCAGACGCGCCAACATCAGATACAAAGACGAAAACGGCAAACCCCAATTCGCACACACATTGAACGGCTCAGGCGTGGCTCTCCCTCGCTTATTTATCGCCCTGATAGAGACATACCAAAAAGAAGACGGAACTATCGAATTACCAAACATACTCAAACCATACATTAACGGAGGAATCTCATGAATAAAAAAATATCCCTTATTGTAGGAGTCGTTCTCATTATTTTGGTAATTGCAATTTATTTTGTAACCAGACCAATTCCTTTGGTTAAACCGCTGGAGCTGAAAAATGTTTTGGCAAAAAATTTGGCTGAAAACGGCACCGGAACTATCATCGACCTCAAAACCGTCGGCGATTTCGATTGGGACGAACTCTACATCTTGTCCCCATATCGCAAGAACATAAAAGGGCTGAAAGGGCAAGAGGAACTCCTCGGCAAAATCAATATCGACCCAAACACCTGCATTCTCGTTTTTGCCAAAGGCAAAGTGGTTAACGGATTTTCCGCTATTCCCAGAGACCTCGTGGATTTTACACTGCTCAACGAAAACTACCCGAAAGAGAAAGCCAGATTTAGACTGCAAAAGAGACCTTTCAACGGACCCGGCAACAAACCTTGGTATAATGTCATAACATTCTAAATGGGTAAATCTCCGAAAATAGTCTTTGCCGGTTCTCCCGAATTTGCACTTCCCACGCTGCAAGCACTTGCCAAGACGGAGCTATGCCCGTGCCTTGTGATTACTATGCCGGACAGCAAACAGGGACGAGGCAAAAAGCTGACTCCGACTCCCGTGAAAATCCTCGCAGAAAAGTTGGGGATAGAATTGAGAGCCTCTGCCAACATAAACGAAAATTACGAAGAACTGGAAAAAATCGCTCCCGATATCTTGGTGACTGTTGCCTACGGCGGATATCTGCAAGCAAAAATCAGAAAACTCCCCCAATACGGTTGCCTAAACCTTCATCCATCCCTGCTTCCCCTATATCGAGGTGCAAATCCCATCAAGTATCCGCTTCTGCACGGAGACAAAACAAGCGGTTACACTATTTTCAAGATGGTCGCCAAAATGGATGCAGGTCCTATTTATCATCAAGAAAAAATCAGTATCGAGCCTAACGACAACTTCCAGTCTCTTCACGACAAACTCGCAAGTCACGGAGCAAAAGGGATGATAAGCACCATCAGGGAGATTTTGAACGGCAATCTCGAAGCAACTCCACAAAGCGATGCGCTGGCTACCTACACGGAAAAGACTGCCAAAGAAGACACTTATATAGATTGGGACAGCTCAGCGGAAAACATCCGCAATTTCATCAGAGCCTACAGCCCAACTCCTGGAGCTATCGCCTTTTTGGGTGGCTCTCCCATAAAAATATTGGCAAGTCAACTCACGGAAAGCAAAGCAACCTCTGCTCCCGGGACTATCTGCGAGATTGTCAAAAACCAAGGGTTTGTTGTCGCTACCAGAGATTCCGATTTGCTCATCACACTCGTGCAACCGGCTGGGAAAAAACCGATGCCGGCTTTCGACTTTACCCTGGGGCAAAAAGAGTTGCTCCATAAAAATTTCGAGAAAAGCAATGGCTCTAATTCTTAGATTTCTGCTAAATCTCGGCTTCTCATTGCTGTTAGTCCCTGCCAAAATCTTCGGCATAAAAACACAACTCCGCACCAAATACATCGCTCTTTCCAACAAATTGAGTAGCAAAGGGAAAGTGAAAGCGGAAAATATTCTGCTCCTGCTACCGCACTGTTTTCAGATTAGCGATTGCCCTATCCGCATCACGACCGACATCCGCAACTGCAAAAAATGTGGTCGTTGTCAAATGACGGAAGTGCTGAATTTGCAAGAAAAATACGGAATAGGGGTCGCCATCGCCACAGGTGGTTCGTTGGCACGCAAGAAAATCATCGAAGCGAAACCCAAGCTGGTAATCGCTGCTGCCTGCTACAGAGACCTCTCCGAGGGAATCCACGATATCTATCCCATGCAAGTCATCGGCTCGCTCATCTCCAGACCAAACGGACCTTGCCAAGACACCAAGCTGAACATAGAAGAAATCGAAGCCATTATCAAAAAAAACACAAAATGAAAAAGAACAACCCTGACTTCTCTATCCGAGAATTTGAAAAACTCTCTTCGTGCTTCACGCTCTCCGATATGGAAATTTTCGTCTTCCCCGAGCTTTTTTACTCGCTCGTCCTCGCCAATATCTGCTCTCCCATAATTTGGGAATGGAGAAACGACCCGTGGTTCAAGGATATCGACAAAAAAAACGATTTGCAAAAAGTTAACCGCATCAAGCAGTTCATCATGGACAATTTCCAATTCAACCTCGATTTGCAAACTTGGGGACTCACGAACAAACTGACCGAAGTAAACCGCTTCAAAGAGTTTGTCGATATGGACATCTTGGCAAAATCCAACGCCCTCTTCGGCTATCACGGCGACAAATACTATTTCGACATCGACATCCGCAAGCACTTCGGCTTGGACAAATACAACGGCGACACTATCCCCTACTGGAAAACGGAAACCGTGGAAGCCATGAGTGCTTTTTGCCACAAACCAGAATACGAAAACGGAGCAGGCGAGTGCGTCTCCTTTGCCTGTCTATACGCCGCAGCCCTTTTCATCATCGGGAAAATACCACTGGAAAAAATCTACCTAATGGCGACACCCTTGCACTCACAAAATTTCATCGACATCGACCAAGGCATCCTGACCAACAATCGCCGAATAGTCACCAAAAATATGTGGTATAACGGCACAGAACTCTCCGACAAAGCCAGACGCGCACTGGAAAACGAGCAAATCACAATGGTCTGCCATCTCAGCGGTTATGTCCACTCCATCTACAACGACGCCTCCATCGACTCCGAGGCGTTTCGATATTTTCGGCAAAAATTGTCCTCTTTCCTCTCGCATCAACCCGATTCGGACACCTTCCGCAACTTCCTTCGCACAAAGCCGGAATTTCAGCAATATTTCCAATTCCCTTTCAAAATCAAAGAGACAACATACTACATCGAAGTGGAAAAATTGTTCGCCTATGAGCAAAACTCCAAAAACAACTTTTCGGACAAATCAAAAAAAGCCCTTTTGCAAGAGATAAATACCGCAAAATTGAGCCAATCTCCTCTCGAAAATCGGACAAATTTGAAAGATTTTGAGAAGCACTTGATAAAGAAGAAAGGAAAATTTTCCTGCCAAAAAGCGTTGGATATCTTGGAGCAATATCAACAATTCATCCATGTTAACCCGCATTTCCCCTGTGTGATGAAGAACTATCTGCAAACCCCAACTTTGGAAATAAACTCGGAGATGACCCGAGAACAAATCTTGGACTACCTCGTCTCATCCGCCGAGCAAAACAAAACAGCCGAATATTTTCTCTACACTTACCGCCTGATGAACAAAATCGATTGGGAGCCGTTTTTATACGCCTGCTTTACCCGCAGTCCCATCTGCTTGGAAACTTTCGGCACATTGGACGAGGAGCAATTATATAACGAACTCGGCAAAATGAGCAACAACTCCATCTACGATGCCTCACGGCTTGCCACTCCAGACGAAGCCTGCAACTTCAAGACAGCAGACGGCATAGAAAAAGCTATCATCATGGCAACCTGCTTCCCGAAGAAAGCCAAAAAAATTGAGATTACAGAAAAGGAAGCGACTATTGCTATCGGCAATAACGCCTACAAATTTCAGTCAGATAAGAGTATCACGAAAACTCTTGATTTGAAAAAAATCTTTTCTCTGATAAAATCCCTCAGAAGTTAGACAACGAATCTAACCGCAAAAATTCGTGCAAAAACTTCTTGCTCTCTTCCGATTGAAAACGGCTATCTTTGAGCAAGAACTCCGAACCCTCGCTTCTGAACTGCTCAGCAGAGCTGACGATATGATTTAGAATGTCCTCTATCCTAGCCTCTATCACCCAGCGGACAAACCCCATGGAAAGCAAATTGTTCACGAACTTACTCTCGTTGAACACATAGACCCGCAACACATAGTGGCAACCGACAGCAGACGAGTCTATATCCAGCAATGCCAAGACCGTTCCGGACAGATGCCACCACAAAAAATTCCCTTCACCCGAACCGTAATAAATCCTCTTATCCACTTGCTCGAAAGACGACAAAAAAACCATCTGCCCCGTGAGACCTTTCACTCTCGCCAAAAAATTCCTCTTGTCACCACTCGTATATTTCACTTCATAATCCGTCTGCTGACAAACATTGACCATCTCAGCAGTCATCGGCAAATTTTCAAAAAGAAAATTCAGAGTCGGCACACTTAGCGGGACATCACCTTGCAGGGAGTATTCAACGCGATTGGGAATCTTCAACTCCTCCTGCACTCTCCACCCCCAATATCCCGAAAAATCGAAGTCCCTTTCACATAACCTCGAACGCAAAGAGTCGCTCTCCGCCCACAAAGAACAGAGAAGCAAACTGCAAAAAACAACACAAATTTTTTTCAACTGTAACACTCCAATCTCAAAAACACTCTAATTCATTAATTTATAAAATATTTACTTGACAAATAGCCTACCAAAACCAGCATATTTGGAAATCAAAACAAATTCGGAGAAAAAATAGAAATGATCCAAAAAAAATATCTAGCACCAAACGGATGCACTTTGTCAAGCCTTATAGTCGGACTTATCGCCATGCAGCAAGTCGTCAACCACGAATATATACAAGCATGCTGGCTCATAACTCTTTGCATGATTTTCGACCTCTTCGACGGCAAATTAGCCCGCAAATTCGAGGCTTTTAGCGATTTCGGAGCGGAACTCGACTCGCTCGTGGATTTCCTAAGTTTCGGAGTTGCCCCAGCTTTTTTGGCTTACAACCTGCTACTAATCAAAAAACCTCTGCTTGGAGGTATTCTCTGCATCTTCTATGTGATTTGTGCCGTCTCCAGACTCGCTAGATTTAATGTCAATCTCACCGATATGGAAGTCAAGCACGATTTCAAAGGATTACCCGTTCCGGCTGCCGCAGCACTCATCGTGGCATACATAATATTCTCTACTCGTTTCCCGCACAAAGGATTTGCAACTTACCTCACAGCCATCATCTTAGCCACCTCGTTCATGATGATTAGCAACATCCAGTTCCGACCCATAAAGGCGTCAGGTGGAAAAAAGATTTACGGAAAAGTCTTCGTCCTCCTCATCCTCATCGCTTCCATAGAATACGCCTCTTACATCTACTTCCCGCTCTGTATCTTCTTGCTTTTAAAAAATTTGATTTTGAACATTGGACAAAAAAATCAAAAAAGCGATTAAAAATCTAACCGAGGACATTCTTAATCTGCTTTTCCCCAAGGTTTGTTATTCCTGCTATGAGTCTCTTCCAAATCAAAAAGAAGCCGTTTACATCTGTCCGAACTGCCTACAACAGATAGAACTGATTGAGAAACAAGACGATAGCATTTTTTCGCTATACAAGTTCAACCCAACTCTCCGAAAACTAATTCATCAAATAAAATACAAAGACAAGAAAAGATTAGCTAAACAGCTTTGTTTTTTGCAAAAAGAGAACATAAAAAAGATGCTGACTCCTCTGAACATCAAGAGCATCATTCCCGTTCCGCTCTACTCCACGAGATTTAGAGAAAGAGGCTACAACCAGTCCGTGCAGATAGGGGAGTCCATAAGCACCATCCTGAACATCCCTCTTTTCCCCTCTGCCTGCAAAAGAACCCGCTACACTCGTTCACAAGCCAAACTATCCAAAAGTGAAAGAGAGAGCAACCTCGTTAATGCGTTTCGGGCAAAGTCGATAAAATCTCTGCAAGACGGAAACATCCTGCTAATAGACGATGTGCTCACCACAGGCTCCACTCTCAAGCAAGTTTCCCTCGCAGTGCAAAAAATAACCACAGGCAATATCTACGCCTTTACCTTAGCCTCGGCAAAAGAAAAATGAACTACTACACATTTCTAACCATCTTTTTGGCAAACCTGCTCATCCTCGGTGCTATACCGTCTTTGGTAAAATTTCTCCTCTTCTGCAAACTCCACTCCTTCTTGGGCATCAAACTATTCTTCACACCCGGGATCGTCATCCGCAAAGAAGAATGGCTGAACAACAAAATCAACAATGCTATCATTGAGTATCAAAAATTTTGCCTTGACAAAGAAAGCCAGTCCATCATAAAAGCTGAAAAAAAACTTAACGATATTATTTACGAAAAAACAAAATTCATCTTGTCTATTCACTTCTTACCGACTTTTGTTTGCAAATTTCTGCATAAATTTATCGGGAAAATGGTTTACCTGCTGACCACCCAATCGGTGAAAGAGATTACTCCGAGACTGGTAAGCAAATACGAAATCGAGTCACACCTATTGGAAATTAGAAATAAAATCAGCCCTGAATTTGTAGAAGAGATAAGCCAAAAATACTTGTTCAGATATCTGACCTATTTCTTCGTCGCTTTGGGACTTTTTACAGGAATAATAAATTTGTTAATTATATGGATATTATGAAAAAAATCGTTTTTACTTTTTTGCTCACTCTTTGCTCTTGGGGGTTTGCAGTTGAGTTTAGTCAATTGGACTCCGCCTATCTCAGCGGAAATATCAACTACATCAGAGAAAACTTGGACAACATCGCCATCTTGACACAGGAAGACAAGGAACGCCTTGAGTATTTCCGAGCCATCGTCCTCACTTCTCCCAAATTCATCAAAGAGTTGGAAAACATCTCCAAGCAACAAGACAACAAATATTCTCAAGCCTCTCTTTTGGAATTGGCTAAGGTTTACTATTTGGAGCAAAAATACCAAAAAGCGAAAGAGCTTTTGGGAAAAGTTACCGCCCAAAATCTGCAAGCGGAAAAATACTACTGGCTGGCATATTGCGAATACTCCCTCGGAGAATATATAAACAGCATCTATTACGCTCAAAAATTCCTGACTACCACCACGGACAACGACAAAATCGAGAACATCTACATCCTGATTAGCAATTGCTATCTCAAGCAAAATCAATACAAACTTGCTTTGGAACTGCTGAAAACCGTAGATAATCTCAACCTTTTCTCCGCTCAAAAAGCTGCCGCTCTTTACAATATCGGTCTCTGCTATCAATTGCTTGGCGACACCGAAAAACAAAACGAAAGTTTTTTCACTCTGAAAAGGGACTTTCCCTACAGCAAATACACACAAATGTTGGGCGAAGTGCCTGAACACGCTGAAGCGATTGCCAACACAAATCAAAACGCTGAGCCCTCTTCCGGCAATTATTATCTGCAAGTGGGAGCTTTCCAAAACAACGAAAACGCTTTGGAACTCGCGGAGTTTCTAAAACAAAACAACTTTGCCTCCACCATAAAAAAAGATTTGAAAAACAACACCTTGCTCTACAAAGTAATGGTTGGACCTTTGGCATCGCAAGACGAGATTAACCAAAACAAAAGCAAGCTCTTGAGCCACAACTATCCGAGCTTTACCGTGCAACCGGAAAAAGAGGAAGAAAGCGCACTCAGCCAAAAAAGTTACTATCTGCAATGTGGCGTTTTCAAAGACCCTTCAAAATTGCGGGGAAGAATAGAAACTCTCGCCAAACTGGGAGTAGAGGCAAAGGCGTATCGCAGAACCATAAACAAAGAGGTTTACAACTACGGCGTTATCGGACCTTTCCCCGACAAAGAAAAGGCTCTGATACAGCAACAAGAACTGGTAAAGCAAAATATCAACACCAACCTTTTCGTAAAATAGCCTCTGCATGGACTCCCAAAAAACCACTCCGATGCTGAAGCAATTTTTGAAGTTCAAAAACCAGCATCCCGATAAAATCGTTCTCTTTAGAATGGGAGATTTTTACGAGACATTCTTCGAAGATGCAAGGCTCTGCTCCAAAATCCTCAACATTACACTTACCTCGAGAGACAAAAACAAAGAAAACTCCGTGCCATTGGCAGGATTTCCCTATCACTCTCTGCCCAGCTATCTGCCAAGACTAATCGCCGCTAATCAAAAAATTGTTATTTGTGAACAAGTGGAAGACCCGAAAAATGCCAAAGGCTTGGTCAAAAGAGAAATCGTAGATATCATCACTCCGGGCAGCATTGTCGATACTGAATACATCCACTCGACTGCGGACAACTACCTGACATCACTCGTCAAAGAAGGCTCGGAATACGGCGTCGCCAGTGTCGATATCTCCACCGGAAATTTCATCTTCACACAAATCAACAACGACCAATTGAGTGCCGAACTAGAGCGACTCTCGCCAAAAGAGTTGCTTGTCATGGAAGAGAACGAAAACGAAATAAAGAACTCGTTCGACCCCAAAGTTACCCTCAGCCGTTACGAAGACGAAGAGATTGACCTGCCACACGCTGAAAACATCTTGAAAAGCCACTTCTCTCTGCTCTCACTCTCGGGAGTCGGAAGTTTTGAACATCCCTTGGCAACAAAAGCCGCCGCAATGGCTATCTCTCACTTGAAAAATCTGAAGAAAAACGATTTGAAACATATAAACAAAATCGAATTTTATACCCTCGGCTCCAGAGTGCAACTGGACAAATCCACCGTAGCAAATCTGGAACTAACCAAATCTTTGATAGAAGGGACAACGCACGGAACACTTTTGCAAGTCCTCGACCAAACCTGCACACCCATGGGAAGTCGCCTTTTGAAAAAATGGATACTGCGACCCCTTTTGGAACAAGAAAGTATCGAAAAAAGATTGGAAATCGTAGAGGAATTAATCGAGAAAATCGAGCGGACTGCTTACTTGCGGACATCACTCGACCAAGTCGGAGACATCGCCAGATTGGCAAGCAAGCTCTCCACAGGCTCTATCAACCCCAGAGAAATCTTGGCAATCGCCGAATACCTGAAAATCAGCAAGCACATCAAGAACACATTGAACTTCTTCGGCTCTTCCTCATTGCTCCAAATCAAAGACAACATCAAAGATTACCAAGAAATCACCGAAAAAATCGAAGTCACTATTTGCGAAAATCCCCAAAAACTCATCACTCAAGGCGGAATAATAAAAAGCGAAGTAAACGACGAATTGAGCGAACTTCACGAAATCAGCCGTCAGGGAAAATCGTGGATAATCAATTTGGAAAAGGAAGAGAAAGAGAAATCGGGAATTTCCACCCTCAAAATCAACTACAACAAGGTGTTCGGCTACTACATAGAGATTAGCAAACGGCAAGCGGACACCGTGCCGGAAAACTACATCAGAAAACAAACTCTGGTAAATTGCGAGAGGTTCATCTCGCCCGAACTCAAAGAATACGAAAGCAAAGTGCTGGGAGCGGAAGAGAGAATAAAAGAGTTGGAATACGAACTCTTCTGCCAACTGCGAGACTATCTGCAAGAGAGAATCGATAGCATTTTGGAGTTCGCTGAGACCATTGCTCTGCTTGATGTTTACGCCAATTTCGCTCAAATCAGTTTCTTGCGTGGCTACTGCAAACCGACCTTCAACGACAAAAATATTCTGACGCTCAAAGACTCGTTTCATCCCGTCATCAAGGAGTTGCTGAAAGAGCAGAAGTTCGTCCCCAACGACATCTACCTCGACAACGAGCAAAGCAACATCATCCTCATCACAGGTCCGAATATGGCGGGGAAATCTACATATCTCAGGCAAATAGCCATCACTGCTCTCATGGCACAAATCGGCTGTTTCGTTCCGGCAAAAGAGGCTTCCATGCCGATTTTCGACAAAATTTTCACTCGGGTCGGAGCATCGGACAACTTGGCAAAGGGACAAAGCACCTTCTTGGTGGAGATGCTGGAGACAGCCTCCATCCTCAACTTTGCCACCAAAAACTCCTTGGTAATCTTGGACGAAATCGGACGAGGAACCAGCACCTACGATGGTCTGTCTCTCGCTTGGGCGATTATCGAGTACTTGCACACCAGCCACATGAAAGGCGTAAAGACCTTGTTCGCAACGCATTACCACGAATTGACATACTTACCAAAAATTTTACCGAGAGTGAAAAACTACAATGTTCTCGTGGAAAAAGATGAGAACAAAATTCTCTTTTTGCACAAAGTCGTGCCCGGACACGCATCGCAAAGCTACGGAATAGATGTCGCCCGTCTGGCAGGCATCCCGATGGCTGTGATAGACCGAGCCAAAGAAATCTTGGTAGAGCTGGAAGAGCCCAACCACAACGAAAAGAAAGAGAAAGCTCTTTCCCAATTGCAAGCCTTCCCTCAACCGCAAAAAACAAAAATCCCTAAAAATCTGCTGACCTTGCAAAAAGAGGTCGAGAAAATCTCTCCCGACAATCTCACTCCGCTTGAGGCGTTACAGAAATTGGCGGAACTCAAAAAAATCTTGTCTCAAGACTTCTGATGGCGATATTTGCAGACAGTTCGTCTGCTGATTTTTATCCCCTCGCCCTGTAAAACTTCCGCAATCTCCCTGTCGTTCTTCCCGCTTTCAGCGAGATTTTTTACCCTATAAACCAACTTTTTCAAGCTGACTTTTCCTTGACCTTTGACCAACAAATCCCGCAAATCTCGGAACTCTTCCCTAAATTTGACCCGCTTGTTTTTCACCAAAGAGTAAAAAACATTTTTGGAAATCTCCAACTCCTCACACACCTTGTCCGAAGAGATTGGCAAAAACACCAACCCCTGTTGCAAAGCAATCTCTTGGAATTTGCAAAGATAAAATCCGACCTTGTGCAAAAGCTTTTCTCGGGAATTTAGAATATTCAAAAGCAATTTGACCCGCTTCCTTCTCTCCAAAAAAAACGGCTCCGTGCAAGCGGCATACTCGGGATTTAGCACCAACTCCGGCAAGTAAACACCATTGACCAGACACTCTCTGCCATCCCAAATCAAATCCACCTGCTCCTGCGAATAGTCGTAATTTTCGACCTTGCTCATATCCAGCAGAGGATTGTCCCAAATCTCGTGCTTCACAAACAAGCTAAGCTCCCGCAAATCCATCTTATACAACTCCAAGAAAAGCGGAGATTGCCCCACTTTTCTCCCCACAACGATGTCTTCAAAATTGATTAGCGAATTGCTCATAACGGGCTTCTCTTACTGAACTCGGAGTTTGGCAGCCTCAAAAAGCTCTTGCGTGTTGAGATTTTCCGTGATGCCCACATCCAAAACATCCACATACACAGCGTCCTTGTAATACGGCATCAGCACATCGCGAAAAGTCGGACTGACACTGTCATCCAGAACTTTTTGCACGAAATCAGCTGAAAACAAAATCGGATGACCCTTCTTCGGACGACCATCTTTGCGACCCACGGGAATGACAAACGGAGCGTTCCCCACGAAAGCATCCATTATCGTCCGATAGCTCGACGGCAAAACAAACGGCTGGTCAATCAGATTCAGCATCACCGGACTCCCTGCATCCACACTCTCAAACCCCTTCTTGATAGACGACAGCATACCCCCTTCGAGATGATTCGGATTTAGCACAGGATAAGCAAATCTTTCGTATCTATCGCCCAGATAATCGGATACCGCTTGGAAATTGTCGCCCAAGACAACAACGACCTTTTCCGAAAAAACCTGCAATTTCTTCAAAACCATATCGATGGTTTTCGCCTTACCGACCGTCAAAAGAGCTTTGTCCTCGCCCATTCTGGACGATTGCCCTGCACAGAGCAATATGGAAGTAATTTTCATACTCAAATCCTTATTTGTAATTCTCTCGCCAAAGTTGAGTTAGCGGTGCACAAAGTCAAGTGGTAGTTATCGTTATGTGCTTTCCCAGAGGGTCTTCATATCTGACCTCATAAATGAAGCCTCAAATGATTAACCGTATTTATGTGGTCAGGCTACGACAAAAAAAGAACAGATAAGCACGAAAATAAGAATGGGTCCCCGTTTTCACGAGGACGAAGAATAGAGAGCAAGAAGACAAAGAAGAACAAGAAGCCCACCTCATTCCCGCGTAGGCGGGAATCCAGCCGGAGACTAACAAGGACAACAGCAGTCATTACGAGTCACCAATGCAGTTGCTACTTTGCAAATTCCAAAAATCCTTTGACTAAAAAATTTCAAATCCTATTTGGGTTTAAAATTGGAAGGAAGAAGAAAATAAGAGAAAGGAATTAAATGCAATTGTAGTTGACCTGCCAATTTCGGATGACTAAATATCATTGAAATTATGCTGATATTGTTTGCAATAGTGGGGTATTTTTTAAAAACCTCCCATCCGTGGCGATTATTAAAGGCGAATAAAATGGAACCAATTTTTATAAATTATGTAAGAGAAAACGCAGATATCATCGAAAAAATCTGTGCTTCCTTAAAAAGAGAAAATATACCTTACTGGATAGATAGAGAAAAAATTAATCCTGGAAAATTGTGGAAAACATCAATAAGAGAAGCAATTAAAAAAGGCTCATTATTTATAGCTTGTTTTTCAAATGAATCTGTAAACAAATCCGAATCAGTAATGAATGAAGAATTAACTATAGCTACTGATGTTTTAAGAAAAAAACAATTTGATTCTGGATGGCTTATACCTATTAAATTAAATAAATGTACAATACCAGATATTGAAATTGGAGGAGGGCGACATTTCTCAGATATTCAATATATTGAACTTTACCCTGATTTCAGTACAGGTGTAGAGAGGCTTATTGATTATATAAAAAACAAATTTGATCTTAATGATAAAAAAGAAGATGAATATTATAAACGGATGGAAGATATTTACAATCAATACAAAGCTTATAAAGCATTAATTGATAACTGTGATGGCGAATATTTTCATAATGGTGACTTAGGACATCCTGTATATATGGCAGGAGCTTATGGGAAACCCGATGGATATTGGAAATATGCAGATTCGAAAGATAATAATTACCTTTTTAAGAAATTGTCCTCTCTAACACAGGAACTAAAGAAAAATGGTATTGAAAAACAAAGATATATTTGGTGGTATGACTTCTCTGATTGGCAATCATTTTGCCTATATGTAATTAAAACATATAGACAAAAAATGGGATATAAAGATATTGATTTGACGGCAAATCATAGTTAAGAGGGCATTCTGCTTCATTCAAAACCAGTTTGTCGTCCTAAACAAAACTGGTTTAAAAAACACATCCACTACAGTCAAACAACCTCTACCTCTGAGGAGAAAATGAAAAAAAATCTAACCATAAAAAACAGCACGGCTGAATTTCTTATTTTTACCAAGCAAAACGGTAAAGGGACAATAGATGTTCGTGTCGAAGATGAAAATATTTGGCTCACGCAGAAGCTAATTGCCAAACTTTTCGGAGTGGAAATCCCAACCATCAATGAGCATTTGAAAAATATTTTTAAAAGTGGAGAACTACAAGATAATTCAGTTATTAGGAATTCCCTAATAACTGCCGATGACGGGAAAAATTACCAAACAAAACATTACAATCTGGAAGCGATTATTGCTGTCGGCTTTCGGGTTAATTCGCAAGAAACAACCAATTTTCGCAGATGGGCAAATGCCGTGCTCAAAGATTTTACCCTCAAAGGATATGTGCTGGACGATGTGAGACTAAAAAACGGAGCTTACCTCAGCAAAGAATATTTTAGAATAATATAACCATGCTCCATACTATTGAAAACAAAGACCTTATCTGCACCATCGAATCTAAAGGTGCAGAAATCCGCTCTCTGAAAAACAAAGCGACCAGCGAAGAATATATCTGGCAGATAGATAACAAGATTTGGGGAAGCAGTTCGCCAGTGCTATTTCCCTACATCGGCAATGTCAAAGAGGGCAAAATCATTTTTAATGGGAAAGAGTATCCCGCTCCCAAGCATGGAATTATTAGGAATAATGAGCACTTGATTTTTCAACAAAACGGAGCTTCTGCCTGCTCTTTTTGTCTTACAAGTTCGATGGAAACTCTGAAACATTATCCTTTCAAATTTTTGTTCACGGTCGAATATGCCCTCATCGAAAAGCGACTAATTATGACATATCGAATTAAAAACAGAGACTCCATTCCGATGAATTTTCTTTGTGGAGGGCACACAGCATACTCTTGTCCTCTAGGCGATGAGACGAACTTGTCCGACTATCTTATTGAATTTCCCCATAAAATAAACCTCAAATCTTTGACTCTCGGGACTTCGGGCTTGCTTAGCAAACATAAAAGGGAAATTAAAAGTTGTGGCAATTTTCTTCCGCTTTCGGATACCATATTTGACGAAGATGCACTGATATTCCCAAACATCGAATGTGATTGGGTGAGATTGCGAAAAAAAGATGCCGAAAAAGGTATCATCGTCCGCTTTCCAAGCTATCCGCATCTTGCCTTGTGGTCAAAGCCATCAGCCGACTATGTCTGCATAGAACCTTGGCTCGGACTCCCTGATAGCGAAGATGAGGCGATTGATTTGAGCCAAAAGCCTGAATACAAAACCATTGAACCCAACACGGAATTTGCAATCGCCATTGAGACGGAAATAGAGTAGCTATGACCAACAAAATCCTAACCTTAGCGATGCCGACCGCATATACTCCAGAGGAGTTGACCAAAGCAGTTCAAAAGAAAATCGGAACTTTGCCTTACCGAATTGCCAAACAAAGTTTGGACTGTCGGAAAAAAAGTCGTATTCATTGGGTCGTGCAAATAGAGATGTTGGACAAGCTCAATCCTCTAACTGATGCTAAGCCTTGCTTCCCTAAAAATGTCAAAAATCCAAAATCGGTAACAATCATCGGCTCAGGTCCAGCAGGAATTTTCAGTGCAATTGTTTTGGCGGAAGCGGGCTTCCCCGTGACCTTGTTGGAACGAGGACATCATATTGAACAAAGAAAACAAGCCATCTCCGAATTTGAACAAGGCAAGCAATTCTGTGAGCAAGGAAACTATGCTTTTGGAGAAGGAGGAGCAGGAGCTTTTTCGGACGGTAAACTGACCAGCCGCTCCAAAAATATTTCAGCAGAGCGGGAGTTTGTCCATCAAGCCTATATCGAAGCCAGAGCACCGCAAGAGATTGCTTATTTGGCTCATCCCCATGTTGGCTCTGACATTCTGTTTGCCGTGACTAAATCTCTGCGAAAACGATTTCAGGAAGCTGGCGGAACGATTATTTTTGATAGCAAGGCTGAGAATTTCCGACAAAAAGGCAAAGAATGGTTAATCGATTTTTCAGGTGGTCAATTATCCTCATCATACATCATTGCGGCACCCGGACACTCCGCTCGTGATACTCTGAAGGCAATAATTCGCTGTGGGATTCCTTTTCAACCAAAAGCTTTCGCTCTGGGAATGAGGGCTGAGCATCCCCAACAACTCATCAACCAATCACAATGGGGGCAAACTCATTTGGCAGGGATAAAAGCAGCCGAATATCGTCTGACAGCTAACGGCGGAGTTTACAGTTTTTGCATGTGCCCGGGAGGCAGAATTATCCAAGCAGCTCCCTTTGATGATGTGAATATCGTCAACGGAATGAGCCTGTATGCCAGAGATGGTCGGTGGGCGAATGCCGCCGTCGTTGCGACTTATAACCCTCTCGAAGATTGCCAACAAAATGCAGATGCCCTGACAATTTTGGAGTGGCTCACAGACTTGGAGCGAAAATTCAAAACTAATTTCGGCTTTCAAGCTCCCTGCATTTCTATTCAGGATTTTATTCAGGGCAAAAGCACCCGCCACTTGCCAAAAGAAAGTTCGTATCTTCTTGGTATGACTCCTTTTGACCCGTGGGATTATCTGCCCAAAAGCATCTTGCCACGACTAAAAGACGGCTTAAGCGATTTCTGTCGAAAATTGAAAGGGTATGAAACAGGCTTCCTCTTGGGACTGGAGAGCAAAACATCTTCCCCAATACAAGCCTTGCGAGACGACAATGGAGAGAGCCTTGGCTGTCAGGGATTTTATGTCGTTGGAGAAGCTTCGGGACGAGCAGGAGGGATTGTCAGTTCAGCAGCCGATGGCATCAAAGCCGCTTTGTCCATTATCAAGAAATGCAACTGACAAAGACCCAAAATTATTTTTAAATATTAATTTGACATTTAAACAAGTAATTTTGTCTAAATTCCCATTATGAAGACATTTAGACTTGGAATAGATGTTGGTTCCACCACAGCAAAAATTATTTTGACAGACGACTCTAATGCAGTAGTTTTTTCAGATTATATCAGGCACAACACACGCATTTTAGAGACTCTTCTAAATTTGTTAGAAAAAATCCACAACAACTTTGGGAACATCATATTGCAACCTGCACTTTCAGGCTCAGCCGCCATGGGAATAGCCGAAAAAACGAACTCTTTGTTTGTGCAGGAAGTGATAGCGGCCGCTTCTCTTGTCGTAAATCAATATCCCAATGTAAAGAGCCTTATCGATATAGGTGGAGAAGACGCTAAGTTGGTGCTGTTCAATGAGCTGGAAAACGCTGATATGCGGATGAACGGGAATTGTGCCGGAGGAACCGGTGCTTATATCGACCAAATGGCAGCCTTATTGAATATCTCTATCGCCGAACTCAACGATTTGGCATGGCAATCCTCGAAAATTTATCCGATAGCTTCTCGTTGCGGTGTTTTCGCCAAAACCGATGTCCAAAATCTCGTCAGCCGAAAAATCAATGTCGCCGATATTGCGGCCTCTATCTTTGAAGCCGTTGCCAGCCAAACAATAAACAGCCTCGCACGAGGATGCACTATTGAACCCGACATCCTATTTTGCGGAGGACCTCTAACATATATAAGTTACTTGCGAGAATCTTTTGCCAAACTTTTGAAAATCAAAAAAGAACATATTATCGTCCCTAAACATGCCGAGCTCCTCACTGCCTTGGGAACTGCTTTATCAATCCCAACCACACTGACACCAATCAAAATCGGTGAATTTATCCATAACATAAAATCTATAGAAAAAATCCCCTCAAGCAATACACTTCAACCTTTGTTCGATAGCAACGATGAGTTTACCAATTGGGAGAAAGCCCGAAACATTATCACCGTCCGGCAAAAAGAGATTTGTGACAACGAAAACTGCTTTATAGGCATCGATTCCGGCTCTACAACTACAAAGATTGTTGTTCTTGATTCCGAAGGGTCGATATTGTATCATTATTACAAAAATAGCAATGGCAAACCATTGGAGACTGCCATCAGCGGATTAAAAGAGTTTGCTCTCCAACTAAAACAAAAAAACATCAATGTCAATATCATAAAATCCTCAGCAACAGGATATGGGGAGGAATTGGTAAAGTCGGCTCTGGGTCTTGATTGTGGCATAGTTGAGACAGTTGCCCACTTCCTGTCAGCTCAAAAAATTGAACCGGAAGTCTCATTTATTCTCGATATTGGCGGGCAAGACATCAAAGCAATTTTCGTCAAAAATAGCACCATCGCAAATATAGAAATCAACGAATCTTGCTCCTCAGGTTGTGGTTCTTTCATCGAAAATTTTGCCAATACGCTTGGCTACTCGCCTGAAAATTTTGCAACTATTGCGACACAATCCGATGCTCCCTACGATTTGGGCTCTCGTTGCACAGTCTTTATGAACTCAAAAGTGAAACAGGCTTTACGCGATGGTGCCACTGTTTCAGATTTGTCGGCAGGTTTAGCCTATTCTGTTGTAAAGAACTGTCTCAACAAAGTGCTAAGAATAAAAAATACCTCTGACATCGGCGATAATATTGTCGTCCAAGGCGGAACATTTAAAAATAAGGCAGTTTTTAGAAGTCTGGAAATCCTTTCTGGTAAAAAGATAGTGATATCCGACAAACCTGAATTGATGGGAGCCTATGGGGCAGCTCTTTATGCAATGAAGCAAAGTAATTCCGAAGATTTGAAAAGCAATTTTATCGGCTTTGAACATCTTGAAAACGCAGCCAATTACACCACCAAACAAAAGAATTGCAAAGGTTGCACAAACAATTGCCAAATCACTATTTACCAATTCCCCAACGGCAGAGTTTCTTTCTCGGGAAACAAATGTGAAAAAATGTTTACCAATAACGCAACACCACTTTCCCGTGGAGCTAATATTTTTGACTACAAAAGAGAACTCCTCTTTAATCGAAAGCAAGAGAATATCTCGTCATCAGACAAACTTCGTATCGGCATTCCAAGAGTGCTGAATATGTTTGAGGATTATCCATTTTGGCATTCTTTACTCACTAATTGTGGCTTAGAGGTTGTTATTTCCGACGAAAGCTGTTATCAACTGTATAAAAAAGCTATAGGCTCATTGATGTCGGACAATATTTGTTTCCCCGCAAAACTTGCTCATGGTCATATTTTTAATTTAGCAGAAAAGAATGTTGATAGGATATTTTTGCCCTTTGTGGTTTATGAGAAAAAAGATTTTGAAAAATCGGACAACAGTTTCAATTGCCCCATTGTCACCGGATATGCGGAAGTCCTGAAAAGCAATACTCTACTAACTAATGACATTCCTTTTGACTCCCCCTGCATCAACTTTAACGATATCGGTTTACTAAAAAAAGCGTGTTGGACTTATTGCAAAAAACTGGGCGTTAGCAATTCTATTTTCAAAAAAGCTTTTCTCTCCGCTTTGGATGAACAAAAAAAATACAAATTGCAACTGAAAACCAAAAACGAAGAAATTCTTAACGAGGCTTTGGCTCAAAAGAAGCCTATCATTATGGTTGCTGGACATCCATATCACACCGACCATCTAATACATCAGCAGGTTTCGCAAATGCTGGCAGATTTTGGCGTCAATGTGATTAACGAAGACATAATTTTGGGAGATAAAAATGAGGGATTTACTTCCTTTTACACTATTTCTCAATGGGAATATCCCAATAGAATCCTGCAATCTGCATGGTGGGCTGCCAAGCAAAATTTCGTTCTCGGACTTGTCCAGCTCAACTCTTTCGGCTGTGGACCAGACTCCTTTATCATGGACGAAATCAGCGATTTTGCCAAAAAATCAGATTTATCATACGCACTAATCAGGATTGATGAAATTTCCAGTCCGGGCTCTATCAAACTCAGACTTCGCTCTTTGGTAGAATCTTTGAGATTAAAAATTCAAAAAAAGCCAATTAACACACAAAAAGAGGCTACAGAAAAAGAGGTTGCAATCTTCTCTGAAAAAGACAAAAATAGAACTATTCTAATTCCTTGGTTTTCCGACTTTTATTCTCCTCTTGTGCCTATATTGGGCGAAAAGCTCGGATACAAAGTTGTAAATTTGCCTCCTCCAGACAAAATTTCAGTTGATTTCGGCTTAGAATACGCTAACAATGAAATCTGTTATCCGGCTACTTTGGTCATCGGCGATATTGTGCAAGCTCTGAAAAGCAAGAAATACAAACCCGAAGATATTGCCATAGGAATAACCCAAACTGGCGGTCAATGTAGAGCAACCAACTATATTTCACTGGTAAAAAGAGCTTTGGAGCAAGCCGGATTCTCAGATGTGCCCATTATTTCGGTTAATTCCTCAATTTCAATAGGAAACAATCAACCCGGATTTAAGCCAAAATGGCACAAAATAATCAAGCCAACTTTTCTTGGATTGCTCTTCGCCGATAGTCTTTCTCGTTTGTATTACGCAACCGCATCACGAGAAAAGGGCTCAATCCTTTCCAAAAAACTAAAGGAAAAATACCTAAACAAAGCCAAAGAGTTGTTGGAAAATAACGAGGAAAAAAAACTTTTGCCTTTGCTAAAAGAGGCTGTAGAAGAGTTCAACACTATCCCGACTTCCGTGCCTAATGTCAAAACTGTCGGTGTTGTAGGAGAGATTTATATCAAATACAACTCTTTCGGGCAATTCAACATTATCGACTGGCTTATCGAAAATCAGATAGAGGTTGTGCTGCCACCTCTCATGGAATTTTTTATGCAATTTTTTGTAAATGACCAAGCCCGCAAAAAAGAGTTCATCAAGAGAAAAACCAAGTTTAGCTTTGTCCTCAACGGTCTTGAGTTCTTTGCCAACAATTCTATCGCTAAATTTGAAAAAGCTCTCTCAAGTTTCAGATTTTATCGCAAAGTTGAAAATATCAGACATACAGCACACCTTGGCGAAAAGATGTTGAACCTGAATAATCAAAGCGGAGAAGGTTGGCTCATTCCGGCAGAAATTGCTTCTTTTGCAGAGCAAAATATCAATCAAGTCCTTTGTCTTCAACCATTTGGCTGTATAGCAAACCATGTTATCGGCAAAGGGATGGAAACCAGCATTAAGCATTTTTATCCCAAAGTTAACCTTCTCTTCCTCGATTTTGACTCCGGAGTCAGCAAAATTAATATTCTGAATAGAATCCAATTTCTTGTTCAAGACATTTCAAAAACTGTTCCTCAATTAGAAAAAACGGGCAACTAAAAAAGTTACCCGTGACCTATTTTATTTCTTAAACGCCTGCACTGTTCTAAAAATATTGGATAGAGTAAATCTCAAGTTCTCCTCAGCATTGGCAAAAATCTCGTCTAAGCTACCGACTTTGCAAATCGTAGAGTAAATCCCACAAAATCCCAAATCGTAAAAACTGCTGACATCGCCCTCGACAGAACCGACCACAGCTATCACCGGCACACCGTATTTTTTGCCCAATCCGGCGATACCCATCGGCAACTTACCGTAAGCGGTTTGCCAGTCCATGCGACCCTCTCCGGTAATAATCAAATCAAATCCGCCTGTGGCAATCGTCTTCTCAAGCCCTATCTCTTGGGAAATTATCGAGAAACCCTGACTCAGTTTCCCATTGAGAAAAGTTATCAAGCCAGCTCCCAAGCCTCCGGCTGCTCCTGCTCCAGCAACTTCGGAAATATCTTTGCCAATGAGCTTTGTTACCACTTCGTTGTAAGCGACCATTCCAGCTTCCAACTCCCGCAAATCGTCTGCCGTAGCACCTTTTTGTCTGCCGTAAGTGCAAGTAGCACCTCGCTCCCCACACAGAGGATTGTCCACATCGCAGGCGACCAAGCACTCCACCTCGCTAAAATCGAATTTCGCCGTGGACACATCTATCTTCTTCACCTTGCCCAAGTTCTCACCACAACCTCGCAAAAGATTGCCAGTTTCGTCATAAAATCTAAAACCCAAAGCCTCCAACATCCCCATTCCGCAATCGTTCGTCGCACTGCCACCAATGCCCATAATCAGCTTGATACAGCCTCTCTGCAAAGCATCGGCTACCAACTCTCCCGTGCCGTAGGTGGAGGTCTTCTTCGGATTCAAACCCTTGGCATCCAAAAGAGTAATTCCCGAAGCAGCCGCCATCTCTATCACGGCAGTTTCCCCATCTCCCAAAATCCCGTAATCCGCTCTTACTTTGTCCCCGAGAGGTCCGCTAACTTCTTTGGAAAAGAGTTGTCCTCCGGTGTTCAAAACCAACGCTTCCACAGTGCCCTCTCCGCCATCTGCCATGGGGATTTGCACCACCTGCGAACTCTTGTCAATCTCCATAAGAGCCGACTCTGCTATCTGACAAAACCTTCGGGAAGAGACAGACCCTTTAAAAGAATCGGGAGCAATCAAAATTTTCACCTTACCTCCAAAATTTACATTCGCAACGGCTTATTTTGAAAAGCAAAGAGTCAACCAAAAAAGAAAATTCGTGTTCTTCCCCACATTATCGATTTAATAAATTGACAGCAAAAACAAATTTCCCGAAGCTAAACTCAAGATGAAAACAAGCAAATTAACGAAAAAAAACAATCAAGTCTCTTCGGGAGTTGCCATAGTCGAGGGAGAGCGACTCATCAGACAACTTTTGGACAATAATGTCGAAATAATCAAACTTTATTCTCGGGAAAGCGACAGCCTCCCAATGTGGACAAACGGCTTGAATATCGAGGTTCTTAGCGACAAAAATTTCTCCGCTCTGTGCTCCACCAAGACCCCTCAAAACTTGGTTGCCTTGGTAACTCGTAATACAAGTCCCATCGAAAATTACGAAACTTTGCTCTATCTCGACCGCATCTCCGACCCTGGAAATCTAGGGACAATTTTGCGAACAGCTTTGGCTCTGGACATAGACGGCGTTGCCATCTCGCCCGATAGTTGCGACATCTTCAATCCCAAAGTAATCCGCTCGTCTCTCGGTGCGTTGTTCGCATTACCGATAGAAATCAAACCCTACTCATGGCTCGCAGAGCAAAAGGCACAAAAAATCTTGGCAGACTTACACGGCACTTCGATTTACGACTTACCGCCACTATCCGAAAAAAAAATCTTAATCATGGGGTCAGAAGCAAGCGGACCATCAGAAAAGATAAAGCAAATCGCCGACATCACCATCACTATCCCGATTTCCGAGAAGATGGAATCGCTAAATCTCGCTATCGCCACCGGCATTTGCCTCAGTCATATCAAGGGGAATAAATGAAAATCAAAGAACTGCCACCAGAAGAACGACCGAGAGAAAAGCTTCTTGGCAAAGGTGCAAAATCGCTTACAGATTTGGAACTGCTGATGATACTCATCGGCATGGGGACAAAGGGTCATCCAGTAAAAAAAATCTCCCAAAAATTACTAACGCTGATAGACACCAAAAACTTCGACCTGACAGCCGACGACATCCTACAAATACAAGGTTTAGCCTCTGCCAAAGCCTGTCTCATACTGGCAGCAAGTGAGTTTTTTCGCCGACGCATCAAACCGGAAGGCTTTACCATCAAATATCCGCACGACATCATGCCCCTTCTGTGGCACTATGGCGACAGGAAACAGGAGCACTTCATCTCCGTCACGCTCAATGCCGCGGGCGAAGTCATCGCCACCAGAGTTGTGACCATCGGCTTGGTCAGCCAAACGCAGATACACCCGCGAGAGATTTTTGCCGATGCCATCACCGACAGAGCCTCGTCCGTGATAATCGCCCACAATCATCCGTCGGGCAATCTATCGCCCTCAACCGAAGACATCCAAATCACCAAAAATTTGCAAGAAGCAGGCAAAATATTAGGAATTAAGATTTTAGACCACATCATCTTCGGACAGAAGGAGTTTTACTCGTTTTTGGAGAATGAGAAGTTGTGAGAAGAAATATAGTTGACTATGTTCTTTAGAAAATTCAATCACAATGAACGAAGAATTTGTAAAAAATATCAACAAGAACTATTAACAATTTGTTGGCTTTTTAGAAAGGAGAGGATATGAACGAAATCAAATGTCCGAATTGCAACAAAGTTTTCAAAGTCGATGAAACCAGTTTTGCCGACATCCTCAAGCAAGTGCGAGACAGCCAATTTGAGAAAGAAATAAACGACAGAATCGCCTTTGTGGAGAAAGAAAAAGAAAGCACTATCGAGCTGAAAAGAACTCAGTTCAAAAACTATTTACAAGAAAAATTAGCAGAAAAAGACAAAGAAATCACTGAGCTAAAAGCCAAATCCAGTACGGACATTGCCGAGATTTTAGCGAAGAAAGACAACGAAATTGCCAACATGAAATCCAAAGTAGAAAGTGCGGAAATAGAGAAGAAATTAGCTGTTTCAGAGGCGACTAAGTCAATAGAAAAAGAGCGAGATGACCTCAAAAGAAATTTGCAAACCAAAGAAACTGAGAAAGAGTTGCTCGGCAAATCTATCGAAGAAAAATACAAGAACGCACTAATCACCAAAGAAGAGACGATTAAGATAAAGGACGAGGAAATCGCTCGTTTGAAAGAATATCGGCAAAAACTCTCCACCAAAATGCTGGGGGAATCGCTCGAACAACACTGCGAAATTGAATTTAACAAGCTCAGAGCAACCGCCTTCAAGAACGCTTATTTTGAAAAAGACAACGATGTAACTCATGGAACTAAAGGCGATTATATCTATCGTGAGAGCGACGAAAAAAGCAACGAAATCGTCTCCATAATGTTCGAGATGAAAAACGAAAACGACCAGACCAGCACCAAGAAAAAGAACGAAGATTTTTTCACCAAATTGGACAAAGACCGCAAAGACAAAAACTGTGAATACGCCGTGTTAGTGTCACTCTTGGAAACTGACAACGAATTTTATAATGTGGGTATCGCTGATGTTTCTTACAAATTTCCCAAAATGTATGTAATTCGTCCACAATTCTTTATCCCCATTATCACACTTCTGCGTAATGCAGCGATGAACTCGCTGAAATATAAACAAGAGTTGAGCCTGATAAAAAATCAAAACATCGACATTACTAACTTTGAAGAGAAAATTGAATTGTTCAAAAACGGATTTGCCAAGAATTATGACCTTGCAAGTCGGAGATTTAAAGATGCAATCAATGAAATAGACAAAACAATCGACCACTTGAAGAAGACAAAAGAAGCTCTTTTGTCATCGGAAAATAATCTCCGCTTAGCCAACAATAAGGCTAACGATTTAACAATCAAAAAATTGACGCACGGCAACCCCACGATGAAGAAGAAATTTGAGGAAGCGGAAAGTAATGAATAATGAGGTAAAATTAAATCATCCAAAATTGGATGAGAACAAGAAACACCGTCGAGATTTTGGAATTATAGGAAGAATTAAGAAACCCAAGTTTTAAAAGCATTGAATTCGCTACCTTTAAAAATAAAACAGGCTCAAAGAGTTTTACTCTTTTTTGGAGAATGAGAAATTATAAAGAAAAGATTGACTGAATCAAGCATTATAGCGACCCATAAAGTCATCACTTTTGTTTTTTCAAAAATATCATTATAAGAATTTTAATTATGGGAACAAAAAATTTTCAAAAAAATCAAAATCATTTAGAGTATCAAGAAAAAATAAATCTTGGTGCATTCTATACTCCAACAAAATATGTAAACATAGCATGGGGAATGATAAAGCCTTTTTTAGATAATAAATGTGTTGTTTTGGATAGTTCTTGCGGTTACGGCAACTTCCTTGACTTCGAATTTAATTGTCAAAAAAAAGCAAACGACATTGATAAAACTGCTGTCAATCAAACAAAAAATAATTTACCCCAAGTCGATGTTTATAATGAAAATGCTTTGCTGGGAGTAAACAGAAAAATGTTCAATATTCCCGATAGTAGTAAATTAATTATTATTGGAAATCCTCCCTACAATGATACAACTTCTATAATAAGAAATAGTATAAAAAGCAATAACTTGAGAATGGATTATGACATAAAAACTAGAGATTATGGAATCTCTTTTTTATTGTCGTATGCAAAATTAAATGCTGATATAATTTGTGTTCTACACCCACTATCTTACCTAATAAAAAAATCTAATTTCAATTTGTTAAAAAATTTTACCAAAAACTATAACTTGATTGATGGGGTAGTTATAGATAGTGGAACTTTCAAAGAAACTTCCAAAGGAATTTCTTTCCCTATACTAATTGCATTATACAAGAAAGATAAATATGGAATGAATTATGAATATGTTCAAAAATATAGTTTTAAAGCAATAGATAAGAAAGTTTTTTCCTTAAATAATTTTGATTTTATTCCTAATTACATTAATAAATACCCATTAAAAAATGTTGAACCAAATGAAAATGATCTTTTGTTTTGGACAATGAGAGATATAAATGCTTTAAGAAGAAATAGAACTTTTATCCATAAATTTGGAAACAATGCTATCATTATAGACAAAAAAAAATTGGACTACTATATTTATGTAGATGTATTTAAGCAATTTAGCCATTTTATTCCATATTATTTTGGTAATTTAGATGTATTCATAAATAATGAGGAATTTGAGAGAAAAAAAAAATATTTTATTTATGAATGTTTGACAAGAAACAATTTTCTAAAAAACCATATCCAATGTGACAACAATATTTCTTTGCAAGAGGCAAGAAAACATATAGTAAACTACTTTAAATCCATAATAGGAAATCATTATGTCTATCAAAATAATTGATGAGAAAAATAAGTCTTTAATCGTTGAAATCCCTCTTACGACAACCTCGGGGAAAATTAGAGTTAAAGAAAGAAATAACATTTATGGTTATGGACAGCCATTTGCCAGCAGAAGCAAAAAATTTAATCAAAAAAATTATATCGAATGGCAAATTGGTTATGATGTAGAAATAACAAACAAAAAAATAGAATTAACTACTTTAAAAAATTTAAATTTTGATGCATATAATGGGAAAACTAAAGCCATTTATGAACTAAGTGAATATCTTTACTACCTAACAACTTTTAATTTATTTTCTATCAAGCAATTAGATGATTTAAAAAGAAGTATTGAAAATTTAAACGAAGACGATTTAATCTCCAAACACAGACATTGTGCAATAAAAAGGACTCATCCAAATAACGAAATAATTAATGACTTAGACTTTGAAGTCCTAACTGTAGAATATCCTCAATTAATCCATAAATTTGGCGATTATGAAATCATTGCTGAAATCACCATAAGAGAAAAACAAAGAGCTGTTGGTGTTCAACCGATGCTATATTTTTGTTTCCCAATAACTGAATTAAAAACAGATATCCCGTTAATTGGAAGATGTGCAGAGATAAAAGAAGTTGCAAGTTTTGAAATTAATAAAAAGAATTCATTTATAATTCTTGAAATGATTAAAATATTTGGTATGCTGAGTCCTTCCCATCAATATGATACTTTACAAATTTTAGAATTAATCATAAAAAAAATTGGATAACACTATGCAAACCAAAATAACCAAAATCTGCGATTTTATCAAAAAGCAAGTGAACGGCAACGGCTTCCAAAAGGTTGTCGTCGGTCTCTCTGGTGGGATAGACTCCGCTCTGGTCGCCACTCTCTGCGTGCAGGCTCTCGGCAAAGAGAATGTTTTCGGAGTTCTTATGCCCTACAAAACTTCTGATGAAAACAGCAAGAAAGACGCTTTGACTATTGTGAAGTTTTTGGACATCAAACACAAAATACGCGAAATAACATCAATGGTGGACGCCTACTTCGCCGAGGAAAATCCTACCGCTCTGCAAAAAGGCAACTTCTGTGCGAGAATGCGGATGGCGACACTCTTCGACTACGCCCAAAAAACTAATGCCCTGGTCGCCGGCACTGGAAACAAAAGCGAGCTCCTCATCGGCTATTGCACACTCTACGGCGACTCTGCTTGCAGTTTCGAGCCTATCGGGCACATCTACAAAACACAAGTTTGGCAAATGGCGAAAGAACTGAATGTTCCCCAAGAGATAATCAACAAGCCCCCGACAGCAGACCTGTGGTGCGGGCAAACCGACGAAAGTGAGCTCGGATTGGACTACCCGACTCTCGACAAAATCTTGGTGGACTTGTGGGACAAAAAATTGTCCGAAAAAGATTTGATACATAAATACGGGCAAACAGCTATCAAAAAAGTTATCTCATTGGTCGCCAAAAGCCAATTCAAACGCTGTATGCCACCCGTGCCTTCTGCATAAAAAATGGGTAAAAATAATCTTCCCGACACTCCATTTTCGGAAGTGTTGCAAGATTTTCTCCTAAGCAGCTTTCCGAACATAGCCAACTACAAATTCCCGCTGAAATCGCCGAAAAAGGCTCAATTCCCATCCGAAAATCTTATAAGCGAGGAAACGGCTTTCAAGTCTCTTTTTTGTGCTGCAATTCATCGTCTGATAACAAGCGATGACTACATGGATGACGAAAAAAAAGGTATTCTCGAATGGCTTAAACAACAACCAGCCGAAAAAATCCTCGAAATCATTCGCCTACATCTCACACAGTCGGACTCCATTGAAATAATTTCTCCCGAGAGTTCCACAGAACAAAAAACGGAAATTTTGGACAACATCGTCACACAGTTTTGGCAAATCGAACATCTGGAGAGCATGGCTTTACCCGACAGATTGCGAATCCTCCTACAACTCTTGGTAGAAGGCATGCTAATTCACAATAAATCCCTCACCAAAGAGGTCGATTATCTGCAAATAATGATTAGCAAAATGACAAGCAAAAAGCTCTTGGACATCGTCAACAAATACATCCCCGACAATCCGTATCAATTCCTCCTGCACGCCTGCTATGATGTAAAAACAACCGAAGAAGATGGGATTACTTGTAAAAGAATCGTGAGCGGATTTGTCACTCACTGGCTAAATCTATCAGAAGAAAAACGAGAAGAAATCAAGAGCAAATCCAAAATCACTTGAGATAAGCCAGCACTTCTCCTATCCAATACAGCGAACCGCACACCACTATCACTTCGTCCTTGCACGCCAAAGATTTTGCCCGCTCTAAAGCACTCGCCACAGACTGCTCGTAGTAGTAAGAATCTGTCAGCTTGGAAACTATCTCCTCTTGCAAATGCCCGGCTGCCGCTCTATCACTGGAATTTTGGCAAAAAACAATACACTTGGAGAGAGTCGAAATCATCGCATACATCTTCTCCAAATTCTTGTCTCGCAATATAGAAGTAACAAAAATCATCTCTCGCTCGGGGAAAATCTCTTTCAGGCTCTTTACCAAACTCTCCATCCCCTCTTCGTTGTGAGCACCATCCAAGAGAATCGTCGGATTTTCCGCTACTATCTGCATTCTGCCTTGCCAATCGACAGAGAGCAAACCTTGCTGCATTTGATACAAATTCAAAGGCTTATCCTGCTTATTCTCAAACAAACTAAACACCGTCAAAGCACAAGCGGCATTATAAACCTGATGCTCGCCAAGCAAGTTCGTGGTATATCTGGCGGAAATGCCCTGATAAAATGAGTAAAAGAACGAAGTGCCACGAGAGTCGGAGCTAACCTTATCCACAAAAAACTCTCTACCCAAACGGTAAAGTGGAGCGTTTTTGGACTCGGCAACTACCTCTATCACAGCCAACGCTTCCATAGGGACTTTGCCCACGACCACAGGAACACCCTCTTTGATGATTCCCGCTTTCTCGAACGCTATCTGTTTCAGGGTGTTACCCAGAGATTTAACATGGTCAAAGCTGATGGAGGTTATCACGGAGACATCGGGCACAAAAGGATTAGTCCCGTCCAATCTACCACCAAGCCCAACCTCGAAAATATTGAACTGCACCTGCTCCAAAGCAAACAACAAAAAAGCCAAAGCTGTGGTCGTCTCGAAGAAAGAGGCTTCGTTCCGCTCAAAAACAGCTTGGTGTTGCAAATAAAGCTCCATCACTTTCTTGTAATCGACTCTCTCTCCGCTCAAGCGAAATCTCTCCGTATAGTCCACCAAATGTGGCGAAGAGTTGAAACCAGAGGTATAGAAATTGGATATTGCCAGAGCCTCCAGCATAGCACAAGTTGAACCTTTGCCGTTGGAGCCGGCTACATGCACGCCCCTGAGCATTTTTTGCGGATTACCGAGTTCCTGTAATATTGCCTCGATTCGCTCAAGACCCAACTTGATATTTCCGGCGTGCCTCTTATAAATATACTCCAAAAACTCTTGGTAAGTCATTGAAGATTATCTCCTTTTTCGTCTTAGTATAGAAAACCCGAAAATGGTCTCTCGCCATGTAAACATCTTCAATGAGATTAACCTTGTTCTCAATCGTTCCAAAAAAATCTTCGCAAGTGTCAATGAACTCCTTGAGCACCGGATGTATCACCACATCCAAGTCTTTGCCATCCGTAAAATAAGAGACCTTACGCAGCAGCCTTCGCAGATTTATCGCCAAATGGTCTTCCTTGCGAATACTGCCGACACCATCGCATGTAGGACATCTGAACGAAGTCCTATTCAAAATATTGTTGTTTGACCTCTTTCTGGAAATCTCCACCAAACCAAGTTTGGAAAAAGGATAACAAACCGACTTACTACTGTCTTTCGCCAACTCGCTACTCAGATATTCAAAAACCTCATTTTGGTCTTCTCTATTCACCATATCGATAAAATCTATGATGATAATTCCCCCAAGATTTCTCAGGCGAATCTGCCGAACAGCCTCTTTGGCAGCCTCTTTATTGATGATTTTGATAGTGGTGTCGTAGTTCTCACCCCTCACAAAACTGCCAGTATTGACATCTATCACCACCAGAGCCTCTGTTTGCTCTATTTTGATGTTGCCACCGGAAGGCAAAGGAACAGACGGGTCAAGAGCACCATCTATCTCTTTTTGAATATTATAGACATCAAACAAAGTGCTTCTCTCGTCATATAGCTCCAACCGATTGACCAAACAAGGCTCAAAACTCTTCAGCTTTTTCTTCATCTCTTCCAAAAAATCTTTGTCATCAATCACAATCCTATCGGTATCACTCCGCAATAAATCCCTAATCAACAAATTTTGCAAATTGTTTTGGTCATACAGACAACACGGAGCTTTATATTCATCAGCCAGTTGGATTTGAGAATAAACCCCTTTCAGCAGATTATACTCTCTTTTATAGTCTTGCTTATTTTTACCGATAGCTTCCGTCCGCACTATAAACCCGAAACCCTCTTCTCGCACTTCGTCCAAAAGATTCTTTATCTGCGTTCTAATCTTATTATCTTCTATCTTCTTGGAAAATCTTATCTTATTGGAGTTAGGCAAAAGAATCAAGAACCTACCGGGGATAGATAACTTCCCCACAACCTTAGCCCCTTTGTCACCCACGGGAGCTCGTTTCACCTGCACCACCATCTCTTGTCCCGAATACAGATACTTATCGATGTTGGACGAGTCCGCATCCAAATATTTCAGCCTCTTCCCGGGCACTGTGCTGGCTTTCTCTTCGTCATCCAGCGACCCGATTACTATATCCTTATAGTGCAAAAACGCCGTTCTCTCCAGCCCAATATCCACAAAAGCAGCACCCATTCCCGGCAACACATCTTTTACTATCCCTTTATAAATATTACCCAGCACAGTCTGCACATCACTCTTGTCCACCACCAGCTCAACTATCTTATTGTCCTCCATCATCGCCACTCTACTGCGGGTAGGACAAATATTTACCAACACTTCCCTTTTCATTGTTAATTAACCTTCATCTAAAATACTCTTTCTTTTATCTCAACTATTTTCCTATGCAAAAATTCGCAAAAATATTATGCAAAATGTCGTCACTACTCACTTTGCCGACCATCTCTTCCAACGCTCCGCTCGCCAGTCCAAGCTCAAAAGCGATAAATTCGTAGCCAAGCCCGTTATCGATAGCCTCCAGAGCCTTTGCCAAATAGTGCAAGCAGTTACCGACACAACTCTTTTGTCTAGCGGAACTGATAATCCCACTCTCCAAATCGTCGCCTATCAGTTGCAACTGCCCCGTGATTTCCGACTTAATCGCTTCCAAACCCTTTGCATTCAAAGTAGAACACAAAAGATATTCATCATTTCCTAATTTCTCCAACTCGGAATTTGTCAACAAATCTATCTTATTAAAAACTTTTTTCACCCGCAAAGCACCGGCTTTTTCCGGCAACTCTTGAAACTGAACTTCGGGACTGCCCACATTCAATATCAAATCCGCATCTTCCAGAAGTTCCAACGTTTTATTAATCCCTTCTTTCTCTATCTCGCAGGCGGTCTCTCGCAAACCGGCAGTGTCAAAAATCCGCACCAAATAGCCGTCAATGGAAACCATCTCTTCCAGATAATCTCTGGTCGTGCCGGCTATAGGCGTGACTATTGCCCTGTTCGTCGCCAAAAGTGCATTAAAAATGCTCGATTTACCAGCGTTCGCTCCACCTACCAACACTACGCGAAATCCATCCTTTATTACCGAGCCGTCATCCGCTCTGGACAGGAGTTGCTCCATCGCCTCTTTGATAAGCACTATCTTTTGCCTGAAATCGCTCATCACTATCTGCTCCAAGCCCTGCTCCATAAAGTCAATCTCCAACTCCAACTCCGCACGCCTGTCACTGAGCTGGCTTAGACAAGATTTGATTTTCTCGAAAAGTTTCCCCTGATATTGCCCCGTAGCCAGTTGATGAGATTTGGCAGTCTTAGCCCTAATCAAATCGTCAACGGACTCAGCCTTGGTCAAATCCATCTTCCCATTCAGAAAAGCCCGCTTGGTAAACTCCCCGGGGCTCGCCATCCGAACTCTGCTCAAGAGACATTCCAAAACTTTCCCATAAATATAACTGCTACCGTGCATGGAAATTTCGATTAGATTCTCGCCCGTGTAACTGAACGGCGATTTGTAAACACTCACTACAACTTCGTCGATGAACTCATCGCCCTTGCGAAACTCACCCACAACCACTCTGCCACCAACAACATCTTTCAGAGGAGATTTGCCGTGAAAAAATTCGTCCACAACCGTTATCGCATCCACTCCAGAAACCCTCATCACAGCAAGAGCACCCATACCCTTGGGCGTAGCAAGAGCAACTATTGTATCGAAATGACTACCACTCATCAAAATTTCCGTTAGTTAAACCTTTTTATGATACAGCCCTTGCCCATAGAGAGTTCCACGCCCTTCTCCTCGCCTTTCACCACCTCACGCACATTGTAAATCGCTATCTCCACACCTTCGTTGAGCTTGCCCATCACTTTCAGATACTTCTTATCCACATATTTGACATCGTAAGAGCTATAAATCCCTTCCTGCAATTTCTGATTAAACTCAGTAATCTTTTTCAGCAACTCTTCGCTCCTCTCCCTCTGTGCATAATACTCCTTGTTAAGCACATCCAAACAGTATTTGTAATAAGGGAAAACCTCTATAGACACCGCCAGTGGCAATTGGACACTATTACCAAGATTGGCACAAATCAAAAAATCTCCCAGCACGATTTCGCCCGATTTTATCACGCTGAACGCAGAATCGCTCACAACGCTCTTTTGGCAGATAATCTTGCAAGCTGTCAACCCCGAGTCAAAAAACAGATTCCCACCGGTAACAATCGTCGAGTTGGTCGCAGCAAGCAGACTCACATCGCCGACAGCTTCCACCTTGGAATACTCCATCACATTCTTGTGCACGATGAGCAAATCGTGAACCTTGACCTGACTGGCGGAGATGCTCCCATGCACTATCAGCTTGCCCATCACCTCTATCTTGGTGTTTATCACATTGCCAAAAACTTCCAAATCTCCGTAAAACGGCTCATCAACTTCCTGCGACAAATCCTCGCTCACCACGAATTTATCCCGAACATTCAAGCAACCCTTTTCGTCTTGATAGGGACATCCATCTTTGTCGGAATAGATACCGTTTCTATCGAAAAAAGTGTTGTTCCCCAAAAAATTCTCTTTCACATATTTTTCTACATAATGCTCTTTATCCCCAAAGCAGTTCAGGTTTTTTTCATCACAAGAGACAGTAGCAAAAAGAGCTTCCTTCTTTATGTAATCGCCACCATTCTCAATCCGATACGAAATATTTAGCTCGGGAGTCATCGGCTTTTTCGCCAAAGAAACCTCTCCGTGCAAATCCACTTCCTTCAGAGAAAGGACATCTTCCTGCTTGATGCCCGCTCTGCTCAAAAGCTCCAGCAACTCACTCTCGTTTTTGTAAGCATCAAAATTCTTACACTTCAGAAAAGCGTGTTGACAGCTATCATCAACCTTTATCAGAAAATTCTCAGACTCAAATATTTGTTCCATTCATCACCCCTATTACCGACAATTGGCGACCACTATCTTTGTCTCTGCGATACGAAAAATACCTCTCATCTTCGTAAGTGCACACCGCACTGCATTCTATATTTTCTCTCTTCACTCCGCACTCTACCAAGTCGGCGACAATCACTCTTTTCAAATCGAGATAATTTTCCATCGGCTGTTCCACGCCGGTTTCCTCTACAAACTGCTCGTAAATTTGCGACGAAACCTCATAGTTTTGCACACCAATTCCGGGACCAATTCTGACCTGCAAATCACAAATCTCCGTCCCGTATTCAGCCTTCATCTTCTTGCAAACCTCTGTGCAAATAGACCTCTGTGTCCCCAGTCTTCCGCTATGAGCACCCGCAACAGCGTTGTTCGTCTTGTCATAAAAAAGTATCGGAACGCAATCGGCACTCTTCACCACCAAAAGAATGTCCTCCATATCCGTGCAGATAGCGTCCACTATCGGCAAAGCAAGCTTAGAAAATCCCGAACCCAAATCGGCTCGCTCCACCACTTTTACCAGATTGGAATGCACTTGGTCCATCACCACTACTCTATCCAGAGGCACTCCCCAAATATTCCCTCGCTCACGCATCATCGCCAGAGAATCCTCTTTGTCTCCGAATTTCCAAAAAAGCTGACCCATACCTACTTCGTCCTAATTTTCTTTATCTTCGCCAGATGCTCTTTGTATGTCTTGGAAAAAACATGATGCCCTCCGCGGGAAGCCACGAAATAGAAATAGTCGGTAACATCAGGTTTCAGAACAGATTGGATACTGGAGACAGTCGGACTGCAAATCGGCGTCGGCGGCAACCCCGCATAGAGATAGGTGTTATACGGAGAGTCTATCTTCAAATTTTTGTAATAGACCCGATTAACATCCTCGCCACCCTTTTCCAAGATGTAAACTATCGTCGGGTCAGCCTGCAACTTCTGACCAACAGCCAACCGATTGAAATACACACTGGCAATCAAGGGCTTCTCCTCAAGGATAACGGACTCCTTTTCCACTATCGATGCCAAAGTCAAAATCTGGTAATAATCGAAGCCTCTTTCGTTCAAAAAGTCCAAATCTCTGGTAACATAAAAAAACTGCTCCACAATCTTACCCAGCAACTCATCGGCACGAATATTGTCATCAAAAAAATAGGTCTCGGGATATATGAAACCTTCCAGAGACTCCACAGGCAAACCGATAAGCCCCACCACAAAAGCGGAATCGTGAGCCAAAGAATCCAAAACAGGATACTCCACCAACTCACTGGCGACAATCTGCTCCAAACTCTCCCGCAAGGAACTGCCCTCTTTGATAGTCACCTTCGTCAAATAAACTCTGCCCGAGAGCAACACATCCACCACCTGCACCATGCTGTTGTGCCCCTGAAACAGATATTTACCGTAAGAGAGCTTTCTGCTGAAACCGCTCATCCGCACATACACATAGAAGAGAAAACGACTTCTGATAAGCCCGTTCTCATACAAAATGTGGGAAATCTCCCGAGCCGAAGAGTTCTTGGGAATTTTGATGATAGTCTTGTCTATCTCCAGAGGTCGTGCCATCCACCATATTCCCAGCACCACAGACAGAAAAATCATCAGAAGAATCACAGCCAACAACAAAAGCGTGCTCTTTCTCACCGCAAACTCTCCAAATAGTTGCCCAAAATCTCCGCCGCAGCATACATATCCAGCTTGTCTTTCAGCTCAATATCGCTTATGCCTCGTCGTCCCAACTTCTCTCTGGCATCCACAGAAGAAAAAGCCTCATCATAAAACTCTATCGGCAAATCACAGCAGCAGCCGAGCAGTTCGGCAAACTCCTCCACCTCTTCGCACTTTTTCGTCTTCCTACCTTCCAAATCGTAGGGCATACCCAAAACCAACTTTTCGGGGGAAATCTCACGCACCAAAGCGGAAAATTTTGCAACAAAATCTTCCTCTCTCGACAAGACTGACAAAGGCTTAGCAAAGATTTTCAAAGGGTCGGAAACGGCAATCCCAACCCTTTTGGAGCCGTAGTCCAAACAAAGTATCCTGCCCACTAACCTTGTTCAATCTCCTTGTCCAACTCTGCAATTTTCTTATTCAAAGCCTCAACTTTCTTGAAAAGTTTTTTCAGCTCGTCACTCTCGGCAAAAGTCGCCAAACTGTCCTTATTCTCCAAAACCAAAGAACCAATTTTAGCTTCCAATTTATACACAGCAGAAGTCAAAGAAGCCTTCTTAAAACGAAGATTGGAAACCTTCATAAACTTTTCCACTTTTCCACTCAACGCAGAAAAAGAGTTGTTAGCTTTTTCCTTGATGTCCTCAAAATCTTCTCTATTTATCATTGTCAACCTCCCTTAACAATCGTTTTTCATCTTTATAATTTTCGCCGTGCAACTCTCCATCGCCTTGTGCACAGCCCTCTCAAAGCCGTTTTCCTTCAGTGCCAAGACCGCCTCTATAGTCGAACCGCCAGGACTGCAAACTCTGTCTTGCAAAACATCGGGATGCTCCCCTGTCTCCAGCACCATCTTGGCAGCTCCAAGCACCGTCTGTGCCGCCAACTTGTAAGCAACATCTCCCGCAAATCCCTGCTCTATTCCCGCTTGCCCCATCGCTCGGATTAGCTCGTAAACATAAGCAGGAGCACTGCCACTGATAGCCGGAACAGTGTCCATCAACTTCACGGAAACTCTCTGCACCAAGCCAACGCTACCGAATAACTTCTCCACTTCTTCAATATCTAATTCAGTTGCCCCATCGCTCGGATAATAACAGCAAACTCCCTCTCGCACCAACATCGGCGTATTGGGCATAGCCACGATATATCGGCGGAATTTTGCTTGGGAATTGGTTTCATCACAAATCTTGCGTATCCTCTCGCCTGTCAAGCCGGCAACGATACTCACAAGCAAGTGCTTCTCATCCGACAAATATGCGGAAATCTCTCGCAAAACCTCCTCGCAAACCTGCGGTTTCACAGCCAAGAAAATCGTCCCAGACCAATCAGCAAGCTCTTTATAAGAAGAAAATCTTCTAAACTCTTCGCTGTTTACTTTGGGATCAAGATAGCCGATTTCCAACGAACCATCGCTTGCCGAAAATCCTTTCGCCAAAGCAAACCCCATATTGCCCATACCGATAAATCCAATTTTCATCTATTCTCCTGCCAAAATTTCATAACTTCCATCTCTACACAAACAGCGTCCCGTCTTTCTCTCTATTGTAGAGCTTCTCGATAACGCCCTTGACCTTGCCATTGGTGATGATGGTCGGCACGCCCAAATCCTGCAACATCTGTGCCGCATGCAACTTAGTCTCTATGCCACCTCTGCCCAAACTGCCCGGAGAGTCTATCTCTATCTCGCCACGCAATCTCTGAATATCTTCCACTTTGGTTATCAACTTCGCCTGCAAATTCTTATGCGGATTCTTGTCGAAGATGCCATCAATGTCGCTCAAGATTATCAGCACTCCGGCACTCGCCAGCTTGGCGACTCGGGCAGCAAGCGTATCGTTGTCGCCAATCTCCAACTCTTTGATGCTCACCGTGTCGTTCTCATTCACTATAGGGATGACCTGCTCGTCAAGCAGAGTAAACAGCGTATTGCGAATATTCAGCACCCGCCTGTCGTCAGCAAAATCCTCTATCGTCAAAAGCAGTTGTGCAATCAGTTTGTCATATTTAGCAAAATTATCCTTGTAGCTCTCCAAAAGATTAATCTGCCCGATAGCACACAGAGCCTGCTTGAAGCACATATCGTTGTATCTCGCCCATTTACCAATGAGACCCGCACCAGTAACCTTGGCACCGGAAGAGACCAAAATCACCTCTTTCCCCATCTCTGTGAGCCAATTGACCTGCTGACAAATATCGGCAACCACAGGCAAATCGACCTTGCCCTCCGCCGAAGTCAGCGTGTTGCTACCGATTTTGATAACGACTCTCTTTGCTTTATCTATTACATTTTTTATCATCTACTAACCTCACTCGGAAGCAAATCCTCCACCTTTCTTTTAAGCTGGCGATACTGTCCACCCTGCCAATACACCCTGCCACAACCCAAACAAACCTTGAACTCGCTATATTGCTCTGCGACCCTCTCGGGAACTCGCCCTACAACTTTTTCTCGCTCGGTATCCAAAAGCAACTCGTTACACTGCGGGCATCTGCTCCCGATAGCCTCACTATCCAAACCGAAATCCGCCAAAATCTGCGAGAACCAGTTCCAATGTCCAACACCCAACAATCTGTATCGCTCAACAGCAGGAGGAAATCTCTTTCTGTCTTCCGTAATCAAAATCCTCTTCTCCGCTGATAAAATCGACAGCACCCGCCCTCTCGACAACGCTCTGTAAACCCGCACATCATATCCAGCAAAACGAAGCAATCCAGCAAGGCTCAGATAGAAATGGCTCAATAAAAACTTCGGGCTCTCTCTCAAGGATTTACACCCTCATCAGTTACTAACACTTACCTGATAAAAAAGTTTCCCTTCCAAATAGTCCAACAATCGCCCCGAGGGGAACACACACAAATTTTTGCTACAAACCCTCAGCGGCTTGGTTGTAGCCCCCGTGTCTATATCGAAATACACCTTGAAATTGCCTTTATTTCTGCGGAGAATAGGCAAAAGCTCTTTGTCCTTGCCCTCTTCCAAATCTTTTTGGGAAAACTTAATCAGCAAAGACCCGCTCGCCTTGGTCCGCAAATCTTCCAACTTGGTAATGCTATTTGGGATTATTTTCAGCTCTCTCGCCTGTTCAACCACTCCGAAAGTGGATTGCCGCCCACAAACAAACAACCTATCGCCCTCGGACAACTTGTCCGAATAGTTCAGAAAATCCTGACCGAACAAACTTATCTCGAACTCTCCATAAAAATCTTCCATACTCACGATAGCGAAAGCCTTATTTTTATTGGTGCTTCTTCTAACGATTTTGCTGACAATACCCGCAATCTTCAGCTCGGACGGCAAAGATTTGCTTTCGAAAAAACTCTTGGTGTTCACATTGGTTATCTTGTCTATCAACCCCTCAAACTCCTGCAGAGGATGCCCCGACAAATAGAAACCCAAATACTTCTTCTCGTTCGTCAACTTATCTTTATTAGTCCATTTGAGCGTTTGGCTCAATTTTGGTTTGTGAGTGATAAAATTTTGCTCTCCGCCAAGCGACTCAAAAATAGAAATCTGGTCGGAAGCCTCTCTCCGCTGGCAAGCACTGCCATACTCCAAGGCTGACTCAATAGCCTCATCCTTGGCATGCCTCGTGCCGGGCAAACAGTCCATCGCCCCCGAGCAAATAAGAGCACTGAAAGTTGCCTTGTTGACAGCCATCAAATCCACTCTGGCAGCAAAATCAAACAAATCCTCGAACTCACCCCCCTGCTCACGAGCAAACACGATACTATTTATAGCAGCCTCTCCGACACTCTTTATTCCGCTGAGACCGAACAAAATCTTCTCGTCCCTCACCAAGAAATTCTTTTCGCACATATTGACATTGGGCTGAATGACCTCAATCCCCATCTGACGAAGTTTATTCAAGAAAGTAGGAATCTTGATGGGGTCTTCCTCCAGCGAGAGCAAAGAAGCCATAAACTCCACAGGATAGTGAGCCTTGAGATACGCAGTTTGGTAAGCCACCAAAGCGTAACAGGCAGCGTGCGACTTGTTGAAGGCATAGCTAGCAAACTGCTCCCACTCTCTCCAAATCGTCTTAATCTGTGCAACCGAAATCCCGTTTTTCTTGGCACCCTCTTCAAACTGCGAATAGAGCTTGTCCATCAGAGCCTTTTTCTTCTTGCCCATCGCCTTCCGCAGCGTGTCGGCTTGCCCACCAGTAAATCCGCCCAAAATCTTGGACATCCTCATCACTTGCTCTTGATACACGGTAATCCCGTAAGTCTCCTCAAGAATATCCTTCATCAGCGGATGAGCATACTCTATCTTCTCCTTGCCATGCTTACGATTGATAAAAGAGTCGATATATTGCATCGGACCCGGACGGTAGAGAGACACCATCGCCACGAGGTCGCCAAAACAGTTCGGCTGCAAACTCTTGAGATTTTTCTTCATGCCGTCGGACTCAAACTGGAAAACTCCGTCCGTCGCACCATTACCAAAAAGTGCAAAAGTCAACTCGTCATCCATCGGCAGATTATGAATATCAAGAGGAGACCCCAAGCGACCACCCACCAAATCCACCGTGTCCTTTATCAGCGTGAGGTTTTTCAACCCCAAAACATCCATCTTGAGCAACTTCAAGTCGTCGAGCCACTGACCCTCATACTGACTAAGCACAACCGGAGGCTCATTTTTTCTCGCCTTGGCAGTGGCAATCGGCACAACTCTTTGCATATCGTAGGGAGCTATCAGCGTTCCACAGGCGTGCACGCCCGTTTGGCGAATAAGCCCCTCGACAAAAAGACTGTGCTTGTAAACCTCTTTGTAAACGCTATTGGAGTCTATCATCTGCTTGAAATTGCCGTTGGAAGAGTATTCCTCCGTCAACTTGGCACCCATAGGCTTGTCGATAGTCTTGGTAATCTCATTAGCCTCAACAGCACTGACACCCAACACTCTAGCAACATCTTTCAGGGCAACCTTGGCAGCCAAAGAGGAAAAAGTCACTATCTGGCTGACGCACTCTCTGCCGTATTTACTCACCAAATACTCGATAATCCGCCCTCTGCCTCTAGTGCAAAAGTCGATGTCAATATCGGGCATCCCGATTCTATCGGGATTGAGAAAACGCTCGAAAAGCAGTCCATGCTCTATCGGGTCTAACTGGGTAATCCCCAAAAGGTAACCCACGATACTCCCAGCGGCAGAGCCTCTACCAGGACCAACCGGAATATCCATTTCCCGAGCCGCATCTATCATGTCCTTGACTATCAAAAAATAAGACTCATAGCCCATCTTGCCGATAGTAGCCAACTCAAACTCTATCCGCTCACGAATATCGTCCGCAATTGCAGGATATTTCCCAGGGATAGACTCCTCCACCAAATGTCGCAAATACTCCTTCACATCGGTAAAGCCATCGGGAACATCGAACTTGGGCAGGAGATAATCTTTATAAAAACTGTTCAACTCAAAATCGACCTTATCCGCTATCGCCACGGTGTTGCTGACCGCCTCGGGAATCTGTGGGAAGAGCTGTGCCATCTGCTCGGGAGATTTGAAATAAAGTTGATTGGAATCCATTTTGAACCTATCGGGGTCATCAAGAGTGGTGTTCGTCTGGATGCAGAGCAAGACCTCGTGCGAGTCGGCGTCCTCTTCCCGCAAGTAGTGGCAATCGTTCGTCACCACCATCGGCAAGCCGTTGGAGCGAGCCAACTCTATCAAATCGGGCATCACCCTGTCTTCGTTGGCTATCCCGTGATTTTGCAACTCGATGTAGTAATCGTCGCCGAAAGTGCTTTTGTAGAAGTCAACCGCCTCTTGAGCGGCTTGCAAATCGGCAGCCAACAGATGACGGGGAATCTCGCCGGCGATACAGCCAGACAAGGCTATTAGCCCCTCGGAGCACTCTCGCAAGAACGCTTTGTCCACGCGAGGTTTGTAATAAAACCCGTCCACATATCCGCGGGAAGCTATCCGCATGAGATTGGAGTAGCCGACTTCGTTTTTTACCAAAAGCACAAGATGATTTCGTTTGTCGTTTTTGGACTGAGGATTGTCAAAATCGTGGTCAACTACATACGCTTCCATTCCCAAGATTGGCTTGATGCCCTTGTCCTTGGCTTTTTTGTAAAACTCCACCAAACCGAAGATGTTGCCGTGGTCTGTGATGGCGACAGCTTTCATCTTCATCTTGATAGCTATGTCTATCATCTTGTCGATTTTGCAGGCACCATCCAGCATGCTGTATTGGGTATGATTATGTAAATGAACGAAATCCACTATTTTCACTCTCTCTATCGGTTTACTTTCCTCTAAGAAAGTTAGACGGCTAATTTTGTCAATTTTACTTTTTAAAAAATTGTGTAGAGGGAAACAATGGGATGTCCGCTCGCTTCTCTAACCACTCATGCCCGTGGAAACGGGTATCCATTCGTTCTCGTTCCCAAGCTCCAGCTTGGGAATGCATAAGGGAAAAAGCAACTGCTGGTGTCTCCTGTCCGCTCCCCGACTGGATTCCCGCCTCCGCGGGAATGAGGAGGGAGTGCAGGAATGAGGAGGAAAGGGGAAGCACCTGCTATCTCCCTGTCCCTCTGAGCAAGGCAAAAAAAACACTGGCGAGTTACCAACTCGACAGTGCTCCACAAAAAATTATCAATTACTTTGCCTTGGCAAAGTCAAGCACAAGGCAATAATCTATTGCTTGGTATTTTTGTGCTTGGTCAATTATCCCCTCTTAGTCTTCTCTCCGGCTGGTAGCGAGAGACAATCTCTACTAAAATTTGACCATCGCCTTTATGTAATTATACTCTTGGTCATAACTATATACCGGAGTAACACCAAATCGAGTACAATAATTTACATAGTAATTAATTCTATCCTTTCTAGATTTATCAAACCAAGAATCTGTCGCTATAGAAGAACCTGCCTCCATACCCCCATTAATAATGGTGATAGTAAGAGCAAAAGAATATACCTTGTCTGAAGATTGACTGCCGGTGCCAGTATCCCAATAATCATGCATAACAGCGTGACAAGAAGGAATATAACCATCTCGGGCTGTCATCCAAAAGAAAATGCTACCATACCAAAATAGAACAGCATCAGACAATAAGTTATCTGGATGATCCAAAAGTATTTGCTTATCCCCATAATAGTCTGCACTCAGAGGTCCATAATTATAGTTCCAAGAGGTTTGAAGAGCACCACGACCATAATACCATTGCCCAGAAGTAATGGGATAGGTCGTATTCGTAGTAGCTTGGTAATCATTATATGCATAATGATCGCCTCCATGCTCCGCGTTAGGGTCATAGTACCAAGTAGCAGTGTTATTTAACCCATATACAGCACACTCTCTCGGATAAACATAACCCCAATTAACATCCCCATTAGAACCAGTAGTCTCATGGCTGGTATTAGCAAGGAAAGCTGCCAACTCTCTTTTATTATAAGCATTATCAGTATTTCCTAAAAATGCATTCTTACCAGTCAAACTAGGATGCTTAGATGTATACAAATTTATCGCTGAATCTAATGCAGTCCACCTAAACAAGAATTTATCAGGAACATCACCCCAATATGGATAATAAGGCACCCCTTTGCTACCATTATAGTAATTTCTATTAGGATTCCATTGATTAAACTGTGCCTCTGTCATATATTTCGCCAGTAACGATGCATCCATCCATATCGCATAGAGTGTAATATTGGCTGACACAGGAATACTATCATCTTTTGCATATTGAGTGCCCCCAGTAGAGCCCGCAGCCCACTTGTCGAATTTCTTGCCAGTAGGAACGGTAAAGCTACACGCAGGTGCGGTATAGTTAACCGGACCGCCCCACACTGCATAGAGCGTCACACTACTTGTCGGAGTGTAATTTGAACTGAGGTTGTTAGTAGGTATCGTTGCACTTGCGGTCGTAGCCCATCCCAGCAGCTTCTTATCCACAGTCTGACCTGTCATAGAGCCAGTGCCACCATTGGCATTGAAGCTGACGGTGTATCTATTACTGCCTGCCGTAATGCCTGTGCCACTATTGAGCGTCGTAGAGTTACCTTTCGTTACAGTTACCTGGGGTGGCACCGTGCCTTGTCCACCGTTGAGATCGTAGGTAATGGTGTATTGCGGAGCCCATATCGCATAGAGTGTCATATCGGCTGTTGGTGTGATGTCAGCATTCACGGTATAAGATGTCCCTGAGCCATCTGCGTTAGTTGCCCATTTGGTGAATACCTTGTCAGTAGGAGCGGTAAAGCCACACGCAGGTGCTTTGCAGCTATTGCCGGAGCCCCACACTGCATAGAGCGTCACATTTCCTGACGGAGTGAAACCTGTTTGACCAAGGGTGTAAGAAGTTCCTGTTCCATTGGATGCAGTGTTCCATCCTGTCAGCTTCTTGAGCACAGTCGAGTCCGTCATAGTGCCAGAGCCAGTATTTCCATCGAATTTGACGGTGTATTTATTATTAGTGCCTGCACTGAAGCCTGTGCCACCATCGAGCATCACAGAGGTCCCAGCCTTCCACACTACATATAGTGTCATGTTCCCTGACACAGGGATATTTGATGCACCAAAATCGTATTCAACAGTTGTTGCATTTGAAGTCTTAGCCCATCCCAGTGCCGTTTTGCTCACTTTCTGACTGTCTATCGAACCGGCGCCATTGTTGTTGTTGTAGAAGATTGTATCATAACGAGTAGCATCAGATGGTTTACTAGCAAGAGTCGCATTAGACCCTATCTGCACATACTGCGTAGATGGCGTCGTGCCTGCTCCACCGTTGAGATTGTAGGTAATGGTGTATTGTTGCTTCCACACGGCATAGAGGGTAATATCAGTGAGGAATTGCACTTGTTGCCCCGCTGTGTAGGCGACTGTGCTAGACCCACTGGTCGTAGCCCATCCAGTTAATGTATATCCGCTATACACCATACTGCCCTTATCGGCGATAGTCACTTTAGCCCCATACTCTACAGTAACAGCAGAAGGAACAGTTCCCGAGGTGAGAGTAACAGTATTGACATAGGTAATCGTAGGTTTCTTCTTCCACACTGCATAGAGCATAACATCATTGAGGAATAGCTTTCGTTGTCCCGCTGTGTAGGTGGCTGTAGTAGCACTGCTACTCTCAGCCCATCCAGTAAATGTATATCCGCTATACACCATATTGCCAGTATTCCCAGGGATATCTATTGAGTCTCCATAGTTAGGGTTAGTCGCTGAAGGAACACTCCCCTCTGAGATACTGACATTAGCTTTGTAGGTAATCGTAGGGTTCTTCTTCCACACTGCATAGAGGATAACAGCACCCGAACTTGTAAATTTCGCTGTATCTCCCTCCTTATATGTAGCCACAGTCGCCGTACTATTAGTATCCCAACCGGTGAATGTGTAATTTGTCTTTGTTAAAGTGCCTCTCCCTAAGATAATCGTGGAATCGGTAGTGAAGAAAGGATTAAGTTCTTGAGGAAGGATAGGAGCTGTTCCTCCTGTATTTCCATTGCCGTTATAGGTGAGATTGACTGAGCCTCTCCAAATAGCGTAGAGAGTAGTGTCGCTCTCCGCATCCAGTTTCACTCCCGGGTTATAGGTCGTTCCAGTATTATCGCTCTTACTATTCCAATGAACAAATCCATTATCTGTTTTTGTAAAACCGCAAACAAGAATAGTCTGGTTTGCTCCAGTAGTAGGAGACATAGAGCCACCGTCAGCACCGTTGCCATCGTATGTTATCTTGAAGTTGGAGACTACCCACTGAGCATAGAGAGTTACTATTGGACCGGTTTTTTGGATGGTGGCTCCTGGCATAAACTTAGCCCCGCTACCATCAGCGGCAGTGTTCCAAGAGTCAAACTTCATCCCTGTGGAGTCCAGAGTCCCCGGAGATGCCACTGTGATGAAAGTTTGGTTAGAAACAGTTGTAGGAACAGTGCCTTTATCCGCTCCGTTGCCGTGATAGGTGAGTGTAAACGGAACAGCTCGCCAGACAGCATAGAGAATAGTATCGCTCTCCGCATCCAGTGTAAAAGTCGAGTCGTAACTTGTCCCTAAGGTATCTGCCCTGGTGTCCCATCTCGCAAACGCATAACCGTCGCGGGCAAAACCGCAGTCTGACGCACCTTGCAAAGTTTGGTTAGCACCTATTGTCTGATGGTCGCTACCCGTGCCACCGTTGGTTTTGTATGTTATCGTGAAGTTAGACACCGCCCACTTGGCGTATAGTGTCGTATTTCCATATTTTTGGATAGTAGAGCCTTCTGCATAGTCTTTACCGCTACCATCACTTTTTAAGTTCCAAGTAACAAATTTACATCCTATTTTATCCAGTGCCCCATGAGAAGCCACTGTGATGAAGGTGCCGGCTTGACTACCAGGCAAAGAACTGGGGCTTATATTGGCACCGTTGCCATCGTAGTTAAGCGTAAAGGTCACTGGTCGCCATACAGCATAGAGTGTAGTGTTCTTGGTGAGTGGGATGGGTGAGCCTTTTTGATAGCGAGTGCCTAAGGTATCTGCCTGGGTGTCCCATCCGCCGAAGTAGCAGCCGTCACGGAACAAGCTGCCGCTATCTTCCACAATAGCCGTAAATCCGATTACACCATCAGGAACAGAGCCTCTCTCAGCACCGTTGCCATCGTATGTCAGCACAAATCCACGCAAATGGTTATGAACACCTACACGCAGGAGAGGATGTTGCCCATTCATCCATATCCAAGGCGTAGCATCGCTGAGGGGACCCGAGCCGAATATGCTCAGACCTACAGGGCCAGACCATGTGCTCGCCGTCTCTATATCACTCTCAGTCAGCGGACCACCATTAGTAGCTGTCGGTGTAATATCAGTTGTTATCGTCTTAGTCCCGTTTACAGAGACATCATATGCGTAGTTATTGGTGAGTGTGCCTGCTTTAGCTGTTATCCTGCGGGCTGTCACGGCTGTGTCGGAGCCTGCACCGACGAAACAGTTGCTGATAGTGCTACCACTACAGTCTCCTACTATTCCTCCGGCATAATTATAAGCTTGGACTGTGTCGTTGATAGCCAAACAAGCAGTTATCGTGCTGGAGTTTCCAGCATTACCAACCACACCACCTGCACATCCACCGCTGGTGATAGCTCCGCAATCTTTTATCAGGCAGTTCTTCACTGTAGCACCGTTAGCCATGCCGGCGATACCTCCGGCAAAGTTGGCACTCCTAAATGTGTCCTTATAGAGCGTAACTCTCTGCACGACGGCACCAGAGCCGAGCTGAGCAAAAAGTCCGGCATATGTGACGGTTTTGTCGCTATTTTTTATATAGCTGATGGTGTATCCTTGCCCATTATACGAGCCGGTAAACGGCGTGGTCATTCCTATCGGGATGAACTTCTTGCCCATCATGTTTATATCGCGTTTTTGTATGTAATTTTTGCTCAGATAGTCAGGGTATCCCATAGCCTCATAAGAGGAAGCACAGCAAACTATATACGGGTCGCTGGCACTACCTACACCGCCGGCAAAGGCACGAGGCAATACACTGCATATCACAGTCATCTTGGATAGTCTCGGGTAACCTGTCCATGTGGAGTCTGCCCATTCCCAACCGTTATCAAGATAGTTCTCACATCCTCTGGCAGTAAAGGTGGTGCTGTCTCTCAGGCTGTCCACACTGATGTCCGCACCGTGTAAACCTGTTGCTGAGATATAGTTTGTGCTCCACTCCCCGGGCATAGAGGCTACCGCATAGTTGGTGTCCAGAGTTATGTTGCCTCCGGCTATCCTACTCGGCAACTCACTGGCTGTGGAGGTTGTCACTGTGTCGCAGATAGAGAAACTCCTGCCGAGAGTAGCCAAATTGCTACCTGCACCCACTATACCGCCGACACTGGAGCCTCCCTTCACATTGCTCTCGCCGACTATCAATCTAAGCCCTGTTCCGCCGTTCATCACACCCACTATACCGCCGACATACTCACTACCGCTTACCGCAGACTGAGTTACCAATACATCGTGGATAGAGTCTGTGCTCTCAGAAGATGAGAACATACCTACCAAAGCACCGACATAGCTCGCACCAGAAACTTTGGCATCTACCAAACCCAGATTGGCGATAGTGCCACCACTGACCATAGCGAATAGACCTCTATAATTGCTCAGTGTGGTGTTTTGCAACCTCAACCCTTTGATAAACCCGCCGTTACCGTCAAATCTGCCTGAGAACGGATAAGCAGAACTACCTATGCAGACGATGTTGTCTCCGCTTGCAGGACTGAGATTGACATTGGTAAGGTCTATGGAGTCCACCGTCATGATGAACGATGAGTCCTCATAACCGTTGATAAACAGCAAATCTTCTGCTTTGGCAATAGCGAACTTACCACCACTAGCGTATGGCAAAGGAAGAGCAGGCGTGCTCATCTTGCCCGTCAGATAGCCCGAGAACTTGGTCAAGGTAGGATATTTAGCACCAGATTTATATTCCCACGCACTGCTGGCAGTCATCAGAGCGGAGTAGTCGCCCTCTTTCAGATGGTTATAGAAGAGGTTAGCCCCATTAGCACTGTCGCTATACAAGTTCACACTGTATTTATTATTTATCTTCACCTCAGCCAAGGAGTATAAGCCACTTTTGGCTGTAGGATTTTTCAGAGCAGCAACCTTGCTGGCATTGGCAATGTCCGTGCTGGTTATCTCGCGAATCAGCGAATAACAGTTTTGGACAGCCGTAGCAACGGTGTCTCTTGTCAGACCACCCACATTGCCGGCACCGCCCAGACTGTCGCTCACAGCGATAGAGTTCTTGATTGTGGAGGATTTCATATAGCCCACTATGGAGGCTACATTGTTTCCGGCGGACACTACCTTGTTGTTTATGCTCAAGATATCTTCCACACTTGCACCACTGGTAGCCGAGCCTATCACAGCTCCTGCATTCTCACCTGTGGCTCGTATTTCGCTATTTGTCACACAGACTATGTTCACCTTACCCGTAGTCGTAGCTTGGTTCAGCCCTACCAAAGCACCTGAATTTTTAGCACCGGTCACTTTGACACTATCCAGTATCAGCCCGCTAATAGTGGCACTACCGCCGACAACGCCGAATAGACCTCTGTTGTCCACTGTGTTCACTACTCCCAAGCTGTCAGCTTTGATTACCAAATTGGCTATTTTCTTCCCGTTACCGTCAAACTTGCCGGAGAAGTATTGGTTAGTTTCCGTGCCGTAGCCGATAGGTGTGAAGTTAATCAAAGTATCGTAATCGTTGAAGTTCAAACTATCGCTCAATATGTAGTTGTTCTCCAATTTCAGCCAATCAGGCAAATTCGCATATCCGCCTACCAGTTTTATCAGACGGACATCGCCGATTACATCGAGTTGCAAGCAATTGGTAACCTTGTAATAGGAGCTAAGCAAACCTTTTTCCATTATCAGTCCGTTATCCGTGGGGATAGTAGTCTGAGGATTATTGATGAGTGTAGGATAGCAGGTAAGAGTTCTCATCTCATAAGCTTTGGAGTTGAGGAAGTATCCTCCCAAAAGGATAGAGCCTAAGCTCCCACAAACGCCTTTGAGCGTTGCATTGCTTTGGACGATAAAGTTAGCCGAAACCACCTTTTCGGAAGATTTATTCTCTATGCTGTAGCTGGTGTCCACACTGGCATTCGTCATTCTGTAGGCGAAGTTAGCCACTTGTGCACAATTTTTAGCGGTGTTCCTCAGAGCGTAACAAAGATGAATATTGCCAGAGTTACTGCTACCCACGAGCATACCCACACTGTCACATCCAGAGACCACAGCGTTGAAGGCGTAACATTCCTCTATAGAGGCAGAGCCGCTCATCTCTCCGACAAGCACACCCAGATTGGTTTTGCCACCACTGGAAGTGAAGGAAGAGCTCTCCAAGTCGCTCCTACGCAAATCCGCATCCCGCAGAGCACCCACGAGTCCACCGACTATTCTACCACTAGCACCGCTGAAAGCAAACTCAACATTGTCACAATTTTGAGTTTTAATGATAATATCGTGATTTCCTGTCAACTCGCCTGCCAATAGTCCGAAATAGGAGGTAGCCGAGCCACCGAAGACAGGAGATATCTTAGAAACATTGTAAACCTTGAAGGAGTCCGTAGTGTTCAGAGCCAAGCCACCGAACATCAATCCGACCTTGGACGAACCACCAACACTGATAGACACATTGCTCTCGGAGATAGACTCGGAATACCAGGTCGCACTATCAATAGCACCCTTATTCCACTCGTCGCACTTACCCATCAGCAAGCCGACATAGTTTCCTGTAGCGTTGGGAGAGGTCACTGTAAACTTCTTCAGAGTTACATCAAGATGCTTGGACAGCAAATTGGTCACTTTGCCAGCATGCCCTATCAAACCACCGACATAAGAGCCTTTGGTGCTACGACCAGTAAAGGAGAGCGACAGAGGAATGGAGATATTTTGATTGCTACCGAAGGTAACATTGTCCACCTCTCCGAATAGTCCACCGACACTGGATGTCCCACCCAAATTACCTGTGATGTCAACTGTCTCTCCTACGGTTATCTTGCCCACGACAACAGTATCCAAGCTACCAACCGCAGCTCCTATCCACAGAGAATCACTTGTGCCTCCATTACCGCAACTGAGGTCTATTCCAACAGATGTCACGGAATCTATAGTCACCAAACCTTTTCCAGAGATAAGCCCCGCAATACCGCCGAAGTAAGAATCACCTGTCAAGGAAGCTACTGTGATGCCACCTCCCGTGAGAGTAATATTCTTGATATGCAAGCTGTCAGCTATACTACCCTTAGCTATCAACCCGCCATAATAGTTACCTTTACTTGAACTAAACGAGCTAACAGCCGACGGCAAATTAACGCTTATATTGTTCAGGTTCACATAGCCTTTGCTATTGTCCAAAGAGCCAATAGTGCCGACAAAAACCGAATCGGAAGTGCTACCGGTAGAGGTCATAGTCCCGATATTCGTCGCTGTGACAGCGGAGACTGACCCTTTGCCGGACAAGATACCAGCAACAATACCGCCGTAGAATTTACTCGAGCCATATTGCTTGTAGGCAGTGACTATCGATACACCAATATCGTTGATATAGAAAGAATCCGCTATTATCGCTCCGGCGAGAGCTCCAACCTTCACACCGGTCAAAGCCCCTATACCATTCAGCTTGATGCCACTAATATTCAGATCCACAGCACTGCTATCGAAGTTCCCGATGAATCCACCTGCATAATTCGTAGCAGTCAACGCACTGATATTGGACACCTGAATGTTTCTGGCATACAGCCCCTTGCTCTCGGCGATAACTCCACCGACTGTCCCACCCTTAAAGCTGGAGCCTCCACCTATGATGACTATTCCATTCAAACTATCCAATTTGGAGGAAGCTATCAATCCTGCCGACTTATTTAAAGTGGTAAGTGTAATCTCATTAAGAGTCAGTCTCAAATCTTTATACTTGGAGTTTCTGCTCTCTCCCGCCAAAACAGCTATATTGGTTCCGCCAACTGCACTGGAGCCATCCAAAACTACGGACAAAGAATCAACCAATAGAGAGTCGGCAATTCCTATCATGGCAAGATAGTTTCCATCAGAGCCTGCAACGGCACTGGAGAATTTTTCAAATCTGACGCTCTTATTGGAAGCAATAAAATGTCCCTTCAGAGGATAAGCAGCTGTCCCCAACGGAACAAGAGGAAGAGTATCAAAAGCTATATTGTCCAGTATTTTCACATTCAGCGAACGAGTGCCAAAGACACCACTTGCCAAAGTTTTAGCGAAATTGTTATAATCTTCCGGCAAATTCAAATAAGCCGTTCTCGTGATGCTATCGTATTTGTATTGTGACCAAAGCGAATCGCTAAACCTACTGTAAACACCAAAGTTGAAATTGTTTACCTCTTTAAATCTGTAGTAATAAACTCGCCCTACACAGAGTGTCCCCAAATCCCCGGGCAAGTCCTTCGATTGATAATCGAAATAACTGGAGTCCGTGAACAAGATGTCCTTGAGAGTGGAAGAAAGATTGATAGTGTCCGCTACCGCACTGGCGAAAGTCGGAACAGTATCTTTCTCTATTACATAACCCTCTACTGTCTTGCCTGTGCCCTTCCAAACAATCTCGTAACCATCTATTCTACCATCGTTATCATAGTGGAGATGGATAGCCTTGATAGCTGCCGCTGTTCCCTTGAGCCAACCGGTTCCCTTGAGTTTGTGGAAGATACTGTCGGTGCTGTAGAATTTATCCGGACTTTTGTTCACAGATACCATTCCCTTCACCCGATAGTTATATGCCTCGCCGGATACAGGAGCGGATAGAGTCCCTGTGCCACTCTTGTCGTAATATGTATAGAAAGTGTCTGCACCTACAACGGTTTTCTTCATCTCACTCGGAGCAACCGTATCAAGCTCTACCAAGCCCGTGTTTACATTGCATCTGGAGAGGATATAGGCGGTAACTGTATCCGGAGCTTTTTCCACACCTTTGAGCAAATCGTAGTCAGTCGGCCAAGACGAAACCTTAATTCGTTTCCAAGAAACCGTAATAGTATCGTTGCTCGTCCCCTGCGTAGCAGACAGAGAGTCAAATTTTCCTGACCATTTGAAACCGTATCTTTGAGCCAAAGTATCGGATGGATGAGTAATAGTAGTACCGTCATAGCTCAAGTGTGCATATAGTCTATAGTCATAATTCGTCCAAAAAGCAACCGCAGTATCCAAATATTTATACAAGGTATCCGCCGGACTGGTAATGACAGTAGTATCCAACTTGCCTGTCAAATCAACCACTTTCCAGTTACCATTATCTGTTTTCTTATACAAGGAATAGCTCGTAGGCATAGCTGTCCCGACATTCTTACTCTTGAGCCACTTCACAGAGATACCGCCGGAGTCTATCTGAACATCAACACTATCCAAATGCAAATACTTATATCCATGGTCGGTCTCAGGTAGAGAGTAAACAGTGTCTGTTCCCACCACCATAGCCGCTTTCAGTTGATAAAAATACAGATGCCCTTCAAGCACATCAGTATCTTTATAAGTCAATGTGTCGTTAGATTTGGTAATGTTGCCACTACTCAACGACAACTTCTTGTATACACTGCCAAAACTCTTGGAGTTTTCATTGCGATAGAGGTAGAAGAACGAAGAGCCGGCAACAGTATCAAACTGCACCTCAATGCCGGTAGTTTTCCCTTTGCTTGCTCTTAGGTTGACCTTGTCCAGTGGCAACGCCCCGAAAGTAGAAGTATCACTAAAGATAGATGTCGATTTGCCACCAGCATAAATGGTCTTCATCTTGTAATGGTAAATATGCCCTTTGCTCAGGTCATAAGCGTCATAGTAAATCGTGTCGTTTGTTACATCTGCCGTAGAGAGCGTAGCCAATAGAGAGAAAGCTTCTGTATCTTTTTGCCGATAAATCTCATACCCTTGGATGTCCGCCTTGCCATATCTCGGCAAATCCCAGATAAGGCTTATCCTGTCCGAATAGGTGGCATTGGACCCACGGATATTGCTCACAGACAGACTCCTCACAGCACCGCTGATTACCTTGGACAGAGCAGAGAAGACACTATCTGTGCCATTCGCTCTATACGCCCTTATAGCAAAGTTATACTTGTTGATGGAGTCATTGTTATTGGCAAACTCTTTCGGGATAAATAGATACGAAGTGTCCGAAGACGAAGAGATTAAAGCCAAAGAATCGCAATTAGCCAGAGAAGGCGTTCCGCTCTTGCTGGCTAAAATCTGGAATCCTGAACCGAATTTTATGGTATCCCAAGTCAATTTAATCCGAGAAGTATCCGCAAAATTAGGGGCATATCGGTTGGAATCGTAAACAACTTTGAAGTTGCCAGGCACATTCAGCAAGGCATAACCAGAGTCGGCTTTACAAGAATCCACTACGCTAAATCTAAAGGTCTTTATCTTGTAATAGTATCTCTCCCCGGGTATCAAGTTGGAACTGCTGTCAATATAAGTAGTCCATGCTGGAGCGTTGACCGGTAAGCTGTCCAATCTTCCCCAAGTATAGCCCTTTTGCATACGATAGAGCACCGCAGAATCAATATATTGAGGAGTGCTGTAGGTTAAGTAAATGCTATCAATTTTCGTTCCCTTGCTCACACTGTGCAGCACAGCCGGTTCGGGGAAGATATATCCCGTGTCCGCAACAGAATATTCAGAAATCAGAGTTTTCTCGAACAAACTGTTGGGTATCGCTTCACTAATATTAACCACAGCCCGAACCTTATAAGTATAGCCTCTACCCTTGAAAGTAGTGGTATTAAATCTCTTTTCGGTTGCGGAATCTATATAAACACTGTCTCCACCCGTAACGGAAATCTCTCCGTCGGCAACACCGTCTATGTATCTGGAGATATAATAATTGTCCACAGTATCCCCAAGCACAGATGCTACCATAGACCAGCTAATACGCAATGTGTCTTTCAAACCATCACTGGCTACTACATTTTTCACCTTAGGCACATTGAGATAACCATAAACCAAATTGGAAGCGTTGGTAAGCTCTCCACCCTTAATCTTAGCCACAACCCTATAGAAATATACATTGCCTATCAAAAGAGATGCACTGGTATCACACGCAATATTTTTTATGCCGAGAGACGAGCTGTTTACACTGGATGTAACATTGTAAATACTGCCTTCACGGACACTATCCGTGTGTTTCAGAGAGTCGTAGCGGAAAATAAGTGTTGTATCCAAGTTAGGATAGATGTCAGCCGTATACGACCAGTTCAACTCCATAGTGTCGATTTTGGGGATGTTAAGAGAAACAAATTTCAAATCTGTCACACCACTGTATTTATAGTATCCGCTATCAATCGAAGAGTATACGGAGTTGTGATCGATACCGACAGCCAAAACCATGTAATAAACCTTCTTGAACGCTCCGTATTTGGTGACATCGTTCCATGTGGTATCAGCGGAAGCCTTGGAAACAGAAGTGAACGCCAAAGTATCGTATTTGGTAAAAATCCGCCCGTTGCTACCCGTAGTGGAGTCTCGCAAAATCAAATATTGCAAAGCATCATTTGACTTGTGCCAAATCAACTTGATAGTATCAAAGAAAACTCCCTTGCTCACACTATCAATAGTGACAGAATCCAACTTGCGATATCCAGTATCTATCACCGTGCAGAAATCAGAAGTGGAAACGATATTTTTGAACGCAGCAGTATAAATATAGTCCAAACCATGTAGCCCTACACCACTATCGACATAGCTGAAATATTTGTTGCTATACCCCTTGGCAACTATAGTATCATACGCACTAAGCACGCCCAAATATGCCTGACCTCTCTTGATAATGATGGTATCGATTATCGAAGCCGTAGTATCATTGGTGTATATCCTCATCCTAACGGAGTCTGAATAAAGACCGTTATCAACCACAACTATGCTGTCCGGCGAGTGCAGTCCGACATACCCGCTGTCAATCCCACTACTATCAACGGCTACACCCTTATAGGACTTTATCTTATATTGATAACGCATTCCGGGGAATACCTTCTTGTCATACCAATTTCTTTCCACTGCACCGAAAGTCAAAGCGGAAACTTTTTGCCAATTATCTCCAGAAATATTCAAAGAATCTCTAAACAAAATAATGCTATCTCCATAAGTTGGCGTGGTATACCTAACTCTAATACTGTCTCCGGCTATCCCCTTGCTCACACTCACGAGGACAGGAGCATCCGGCTTGGTGTATCCAGTATCAACCTTAGTATATGCAGAGGTAAATATCATAGATTTTTTGGCACCAGCGGCGGTATCCTCGGAGATATTCACTATCGGTCGAACCTTATACAAGTATTCCCTGCCTACACTTATCGGACTGGCAAATCTCACACCATATCCATTTGCAATCACAAAGCTGGCGGTATCAACGAAAGTGGTATCACTTCCCGTCAAGTATAGAGAATCGGCTAAATTGCCATCAGTAGTAGACCTGAACAAGCAATAATTGGTAGCTGTATCGCCTACGGTATTCTTCACCTTAGACCAAGTAATCTTGATAGCCTTGGGGGTGTAAGTCGCTTTAGTCGCAACGAGAGTATCCAAAGGAGCCAGCTTGGTGCATCCGAAGACCATATTGGAAACTTTATCAGAAGTCACGCTACCTTTTGGGAAAACATCTACCAAGTAAAAATAGAAATTACCTCTCTTAATTGCACTGGAGGTATCCGAATAACTCATACTCGTGGCAAACCCAGCTTTGATGGTTTCTACCCTATATCTTTCGTTTAGATTGGCAGAAGTAGCTGTAGCCACAGTATCGTATCTGAAAATCCTGATACTGTCTATCCCGAAAGCAATCAATTTGGCAGGCAAGCTATAGGTCAGCTTTATCGTATCAACCTTCAAGTCGGACATAGACACGAACTTCAAATCTTTTATACCAGTATATTTCAAGAAACCGCTATCCACTGCGGAAGGCTTGGAGTTATACTCCTTGCCCAAAGCTACAACACTGTAGTAAACATTCGTATAAGAAACATAATCGTTGGTGTCAACAAAGGTCGTGTCCGCATTGGTAGCCCCAAAATTCGACCTGAACAGCATATCGTATTTGGTAAGTGGATTGCCACCTGTGCCGGTAGAATCACGCAAAATCATGTAACCCTTGGTCGCAGCCTCGACTTTGCTCCATACTAATGTAATGCTATCAGAATAAGTCCCCTTGGAAATAGAATCTATCTTAGGAACGCTCACATCTCTGTGCACCAAAGTGTCGGTAGAGTAAGGAGAAAGTCCCGTAGTATCGTTGTATGAGGAGATAGCGTAATAGTAGGCTACACCTTGCGTAACCACAGAATCTAAATAAGTAGAAAGATTTCCTGTTATCCTGTAGGTCTCCATAATGGTCAAATCAGACTTTCTTCTTTTTCTCACTTGATAAGAGTCCACTACCGTATTGCCGGTCATACTCTTCAAACTCAACTTGATGCCGCTGGTATCCGAACTCAAAATCTTCAAAGTGTCCATAGTCTTCAGATAAGTGTAAGAAACTATGTCAAATGTATCGGCGGAGAGAGTATCGTTTTTCACCTTAAATCTATAGGAGTATCTCTTCCCTCGTGTCAAAGTAGTGTCCACTACAACTCCGTTGCTGGTTACCGTGTCAAAGATAGTGAAAGCAGAATAAGGCTCACTAAAGAGTTTGCGATAAACAAAAGTCTCACGAGCATAGCTATTCACAGGATAGACCGTAATGCTAACCCTATCCACCACTCTGCTGTTGATAGACAATGGCGAACTCTTCTCTATCCATACGGTATCGTTGTAGCCATACACCTGCGTAGCATTAAGAGGTGGCATCTCCGACCATCCAGTATCTGTGCCACTCTCTGGCGAAACAAGTGAAATATCAAGATTGCCTGTTTGATTGCCGACAACTGTATCTTGCTTGATATCACAAACATATCTCAAGCTATAAGCGTAGAATCTTCCGGGCTCAAAGTCTTTGCTAAATAGATTGCCTCCGTAATAGTCCACAACCGTAGAATCGGAAAGAACGACAGAATACTTACTGTTCGTAGCCAACTCTTTTCTAAACAATTGGTATTTCTCTATACCCCGCATCGTATCCCACAAAATCTTCACGCTGTCTATCTTCGTGCCAAAAGTAGCGTCAGGTTTCTTCGGCGTAGACAAAGCCAAATATCCATAAGCAAAATCGGAAATCCTCGATACCTCACTACCAACTTTCACTACAACCTTATAGAAGAACAATTTGCCCATTTGTAGAGCGGAAGAGGTATCATTAATAACATAACTCTTGATATCTCCACTGGTAGAATGATTAACAGTGTAATTAGCTGCATCTACAGACCTGCCTGTGGTGTCGGTCGTGTTCTCCACATTGTCCCAGCGATACAGTTTTACCCCATTGTCTCCAAAGCTCGTTACTAGAGAAATCTGGTTGCTAATACTAAACCCAAGGGATATAGTATCCACCCTTTTACCAAGGAACGCCAAATTCGTTACCCTGTCAAAAGCTCTGTATCCCGAATCCAAATCCGAAGTATCCGAGTTTACATTCACACCGGCAGCCTGCACTCTGTATCTGATAAACTTGCAAGAGAGATACTCGGCTTTATCGTTATAGACCGTATCCGTATTGTCGTCAAGCGTCCCTTCGTTGACCAACAAGCTGTCATGACCGTTATCCATCCTACGATATAGTCTGTAACCGACAGCATCGTTTATCTTGTTCCACCTCACAATTATAGAGTCCGTGCTTGTCCCTCTGCTCACCGTATCAAAGACCGGAGCTTGCAATTTGGCATAGCCGGTATCAAACGAACTGCTATATTGAGACAGCCCTGTAACCTTATTGTAATAAGCAACTTTGTAAGTGTAGTATTTCCCTTGAACCATAGAGGTATCATTAAGAGTATCTTTATTCACATCAAACGCACGAACTATCTTGTTGGTAATGCTGGAGTTGTTCCAGTCAGCCCTCAGGACAACCACAGAATCTATACTCTTCGTATTTCTGACATTCTTCACAGCTCGCAACTTGATGCGATTCAAATAAGTTCCTGAATTGACAACCGTAACAGTGTCAGGAGGTTGTAACGGTGTAAACGAAGCCAATGTCAAATAAGTGTCAGAGACAACATCATTAACAATTTTAAGCTTAAAGCTGTCCAATTCCCCGAAATTTTTGACCCTATATTTGAAGGTATCCGTCACGGTGGCACCCCGCACAGAGATAGTATAAACATGTCCAAAAGCACCATTGCTTATCGTATCCACTCTCACACTATCGATATAGGTTTTGCCGGAATTAATGCTAATCATGATGATGCTGTCGAAAGATTTCGGATCGATACCCAAAGAGGTGGAGATATTCGCCGTATCGTTGTTCACCCAAACATCCGATGTGCTAAGAGCCGGAATCCTGCCATAACCGGAATCGACAGAATCGCGATAAATCGCTTTGTCACCACTGAGATAAACATTGTAATAATACCACTTCCCAGGTTGCAATCCGCTATCGGCAACGACCCTGTCCACAAAGCCTACGGAAGTCTTTTGCCCGTTGTGATAAGCCACCTTACCAGCTAACTCCAACACTCCGCTACTGTTTCGTTGCCTACGAATAACGGTGTAAGGCTCATCGACTATACCCTTCCAACTCAATTTAACAGTATCAAAATGAACGCCCTTGGTGGCAACTACATTTTTTACCTCATAAACTTTCGTATAGAGAGTGTCTGTCAGATATGAATATTTGGAGTCGCTGTTCAAAATTCCGTCAGAACCTACCAAAGCAGACAAATCGTTGAACGCCCTCACTCTGTATAAGAAAGCCTGATTCCTCTTGCTGAGGACAATCGTATCCAAATAGAAAGTATCCACCACCGTGTCTAAAGCCAAGTAGCTATTTTCGTTATATCTCGTCCGCTCCACTGCATAGTTTTCCGCATTGGCAACTTTGGTCCACTTAATCCCAAGAACAGCTGTGTCCAAACTACCTACGCCGAAAGTATCCACCGAAGTTGGAGGCACCAGTTTTGTCCATCCAGAGTCAACGATGCTCTTATCGCTAAATCTATCAAACCCTTGCACCTGAGATGCTACTCTGAAATACAGCTTTTTGCCATACCAGCTACTATCGGTAAATACAGAACCCTTCAACGAATAAGTAGCCGCTCCCTTGATAGTGTCATAAAATCCCGTCAAAACAGTAGTATTGGCAAAATTCGTCTGAGCCTTATTGGTATCGATGTAAACCCGATAATTCATCTTCCCTATCAAAGAAGAAACTTCCATTATCTCAAAATAGATGCTGTCGTAATATTTCCCTTTGGAAGGTCTTACGGAGAAAGTAGGAGGATTTTGTTTACCAATACCCTCAGCGGTATCGCTCCAGGCGGAACTTCCATAAATAGTGTGAGTTTGCCTTACCACTATCTTCTTTTTACCCTCAGCATACTTAGACTCAAATTTGTAGGAAGTATCGTTCGTAACTTTCACACTCTTAGGCGAGGCGTTATCACTTATAATCTTAACTTCATAGGTAACATTGGCAACACTTGATTTGCCCCATCTTACCAAAATAGAGTCCGTAATACTGTCCGTAGCTGACACATTGGACAAAGGACTCAGCTTAGACCACCCGCTATCCACAGCAGACCAATAAGAAGAAACAGAATCCCAAACAGTCTCAGCACCTCCAGAATCTACCAGCCTAAGTTTGAAATAATAGCTCTTGCCTTGGACAAGCGGAGACCTTATAAAATTATAAGAGCAGGTATCTTTAGCTGTGTTGTTGCGAATAGTCAAAGTGTCACAGTATGAAGATGAAAAACCAATCAAAGTATCGTATGCCAACAAGAATTTTGTAGCCAAATTGTTCGCAACCCAACTCAATTTAATCGTATCAACAAGAAGAGTATCGCTTTTTTTAACAGTCAAAACAGGAGTAACAAACCTCTTGCCGCCAAAAGTGCTGTCAGACCAATTTACGCTGACAAACCCATCTGATGACTGACCACTCCATGTCTCAACAGAGCTATTAATATTCAGGTAATCTGGATTATAAGCCTTCACATAATATTTATAAGCCATTCCCTTCGTAGCAGTATAATCTTTATACACCGTATCTGCCAAACTGGTGGCATAAATCGTATCGGAAGAGCTAACTCTCTTGAGCAAATATTTACCTCTCTCACACAGAGAAACTATAGCATTCCACTTAACCGTAACAAAATCCACACTAGGACCAACAGTATCCGCAATCACACCTTTAATGTTTGGGATTTTCTTCCATCCGGTATCAACATCGGACATCACAGAAGATTTCCCATTTCTGTAAGATTTCACAGAATAGAGATATTTCTCACCCACAGTTCTATTCAATGAAGCATCAAAAAGCGTATCCTTGGTTTTCGTAAAATCGGCATGAACACTATCAATCCGACTGGGGTCACTTACCAAATTGATACTCTTTGCATATATCACAAAACTATCTACCTTTTGCACCAAGGAATCAATATTCCAAGAAACAAAAATAGTATCAGACGAAACTCCGTTTGTAGCGGTAACTCCGGAAGGAGGAAGAGGACTCGTGCTGACAGCCAAAGAATCGGAATAAGCAGAGTAACCTGTAGAATCGTTGTAAACTCTGACCTTGTAACATCCGTTATCCCCCGGGATAACCGAAGTATCCACTATTCTTGGCACAGTGGCAGAATCTATAGCTACAAAAACTCCACCTGCATTTTTCTTATACAACTCATATCTATCAGCATTTTTCACTGTCTTGCACTTCAAGATGAACTTATTTGATTCAAGGCTATCCAGTCTTAAACTATCCGCAGTTAAGAGCAGAGCAAATCCTTTGACAGGAGCGGTAAACCTTGCTTTGCTTGCATCGTAATTGTCCAAAAAGTTAAGAGCGGCAACTTTGAAATAAAGCAACTGACCCAAGTTCTCAACCTTCAACTCAGGAACTACAAATTTATAAGTGGTGTCCCCAGTCGAAATAGTCTTTTTGTATAGTGCATCAGAATATTTGAAATCTTTGGCAGTATCTGCCACCAAATAATAGTGTCTGGCATTAGCCACTTTCCGCCATTTCACAACTATAGAATCGGAGAAACTGCTATCTGCAACATTATCTTTGGTAGTGTAATTAAACACTCCGGAAGGTTTCAATCCCGTAGGCTCTCCCAAAAGCGACCACGCACCGGAATAGATGCTTATGCTACTGGCTAAGTTGTAAGTAAGCACTTCAACCGTGTCAGATTCCGCACCTTCAAACCCCTTCAAAGCCGTAGTGATATAATACCGATAAGGCTTACCTCTTTCGATTCCTCCGGTTTTAACATCCTTATCATAATAATATCCGGTATCAACTCCGATGGAATCCAACAAAGTTTTAGTTCCACCCCTCGTGGATGACCTGTAGATATAGTAACGAAGGTTAGCAGTTTTTTTGACAGCCCAATTGAGCTTAATCGTATCGTATCTGATACTGTCATAGTAGAAATAGAACGAGTCCACAGAAGACAATTTCAAGAATCCCGTATCAACAACAACACTTGTATCGGAAATAGCTGCCGTGCAATAAGAGTTTACCGGCTGCACTCTAAATAGATACTTCTCGCCTTGAGCAAACTTGGAGCTATAGTCAGTCAGAGTAAAAGAATATGTGGTATCGTCAGCTTCCACACCTACCTTAGACAAGAGAGAATATCCCGAACTACCCAAAGTATCAAAGAAAACATTATACCCCGTTGCCAATGAAGACATGCTCCACTTGAGAGAGATATAACCCGCAGAACTGCCCTTGGAAGCCTCCACCATAGTAATCCGTTTCAGCTTGGTAAACGCTCCAACACCTGTAGTAGATATAGGACCTATGTCAGATTTTCTGGTGCCGGCAACCCAATAATAGTAAATCTTGCCCGGATTTAGCTTCAACTTTTCGCTACTATCCAAGTAAGTTGTTGCCTTGACAGTATCCAAGACAACACAATTAGCTACTCTGTTATCGTCGCTACGATAGACAATATATGAGTCAACATCTTGCAAACTTTTCCAAGCCAATGAAATAGTATCATATTTATAACTGTTCGCAACTTGCCTTATGCTATCTACATAGCCTACCTTAGCATAATTAGTAACATGCATCGAAGAATCGGAATACAAAACTCCAAATCTATTAGGAGCATAGGTATAAACATAGTATTCATAGTTTTCTACGGCAACCACATTAGAATCGAGATAAGTTATTTTCGTGCTGGCTGTCCCATCATATAGTGTATCAATAGTGTCAAAAGTGGTTACACCTTTCTTGGCTTTACAAAGCAAATATTTCAGAGTATCACCGCCAATATCTTTTTTAACCCAAGAAAGACTAATGAATCCTTGCTGAGCAGGCGTAACAGTAGAAAGCCCGACAGACGGTATTCTGGAATAACCGCTATCAATTATCACCGCGGAAGTAGAATTGTATAAATCGTTAAGTGCACGAACTCCGACATAGTAGACATAGCCTGCATAACTGCTACTCACATCAATAGTATCCAAAAGAGTATCAGCACTAAAATTAGCGGAAGACAACACAATATTCTGAGAACCATTAACAAAAAGCTCACTCTTATTCCTGACATAAGAAAGTTGATAAGTCGTAGAATTGTCTTTCGCAGCAACAGTAGACCTCTTTATCTTGATGGACAACTTATTCTTCAGTTCACCATCCGTAACCTTAATCAAAGAAGGCGACGACAATTTAGTCCATCCGATAGCTAACGCTCCATCACTTGTTCCGAAATCGTTTTTAGCCCAAACTCGCACGAAAATTCTTCTTCCGGTTAAACTATCCTCCTTGATAGGAATAATAGCAGAATCGGTAGTATAAGTGTATGTGGAGTAGCTTCCGCAACTATCCAAAGGATAAAGGAATTTGCCCGTATTAGCATCAACATCGCCGTAAGCAGACCACTCAACGAAAAACGCCTTGTGAACAGACAATTTATTCCACTTCACAACGATAATACTATCGTTCACTCCTCGGTCATACCTAGTGAACACAACAGAATCCAAAATAGAGTATCCGCGAACTGGTTTAGACAAGACTTTCTCTTTGCTGATATCGTTAAAGGCTGCCACCTTATACCAGCGAACTGAGCCGTGAATGAGATTATCGTTATCTACATAAATAGTGTCCGGTCCCGTAACAACAGTGTCCATAATTTTGCCTTGCCATGTATCAGATTGCGATGTGTCTCTCACGAATAGATACTGAACATCCGAAGCCATATTCGCCTTACCGTTCTTGTAACCCCAGCTCAAAGTAATGCTATGTCCAGTGACAGTGGCAAACAGCGTATCAGGAGGAGCAAATCTGGCATAACCTGTATCCATAATGCTATCAGTAGAAATCACAGGCAAATAAGAAGGAGTGTTGTTCTTTTTACTCTTCAGAGAGTAAACATAATTTATACCATTTATCACAGAAGCAGTATCATACATCTCTTTAGGTGTTTTCGCTACAGTGTATGTTTTTTCCAGAGAGCCCGATTTGTATCTATTCAAGATAAAACTATCTACATTACCATCATAATCGGTTGCTCCCCACTTCCAAGAAATCTTGATAGTGTCAGCATATCCGCCCGTGCCAACTCGCAAAGTATCAGGAGCAGGCAAATAACAATATGTCGCCAAGGTGTCGCTCGCTACAGAGACCTGTTTAGAATCGTTTGTATTATTAATAACAGTTTGAATATAATACCTTACATGCTCACCATAGCTGGTAATCTTATCTACGAAAACATTGCTTGCACTCGCCAAAGTTGTTTTGGAGAGAGTAGTCAAAAGAGTAAAGGCACTACCGCTGATACTCCTATAAAGCCTGATGCTGTCCAAAGCACCAACATTAGCAGGATAGTTATTCCATTTAACCAAGTTGCCTGTATCGGTGACAGTTATAGCTCCCATAGATGGCTTAGGCAAAATAATTCCACCTTTTTTCAAAGCAGAAGAAAGCGGAGAAACAGAATAAGCTACACCGTCATTCGCCGTCTCGTATGCCTCTGAACGAACTCTGAACCAATAAGGAACACCCTTTTTCAATTTATTGGCAACATCTGCTGCATACACTACTGTAGCAGTATCTGTAAGTGCCGTAGAATCCAAAAGAGTAGTATACGCTTGGTCAGAATAGCGATACAACCTATAGCGAACATTTGACAAACTCTTAACATCCAAATTAGCTCTATTAAACTTAATCGAGAGAGAATCGGCTTGAGGATAATTAATCTCAACTATTCCCACAGTATCAATCCTACTATAACCTGGCTTAGACAGTGTTTCCGTGTTTAAGGTATCGGAAACCCCGTTATAACCCGAGCGACTGGCTACGATTTTGTAGTAATAATAAGCACCATTTACTCTAGAGGCTGAGCCACCCAAACTATCCATAAACACATAATAACTATCAGCAGTTCCTACAGCTGTGGAAACCCATGCGGGAGAGGAAATCGCAGCAAAGCTACCGCCACGAAGTTTACGCCAAATAGCAAAATTGTATCCTCCACGATAACGAACTTTAACTTGAACTGAATCGGTTAAATTTTGGGAAACCCATACAGAATCTATATCGGCAGGACTCAAATACCCAACACCCCAAACTGTATCGGAATGGACTCTCTTGCTGTTAAATTTGTAGGAGTAAGCAGAAACTCCCAAAGTATAACGATAACCGCAGATAAACTTGTAAGCAAGCGAATCTACAAACTGCTCCACAGAGCTGGTGACAGAAGTAACATTGGAGATTAGCACGGAATCTTTGCCCGTTGCCACATCTTTAACAACTATAGAATAGCCTTCAGCATCACTCTTGGCATTCCATGTAAGTTTGATTTTACTCTTGTATGCACCCTTGGAAACTGCAAGGTTTACGCAAGTATCCAACTTGGTATATCCTTTCACAGGACCGACCCACTCGGAAGTTTCGGTATTTTTCTTAGTCTTCACATAATAGTAATACAGCTTGCCGTTTGTAAGATTCTTATCAGTCAATCTGAAATAGGAAGCTAAAGGAACGGACAAATCTGTAGCTTTTATCTTCGCAATGAGAGTTGTATCTGTTTTCGCCTCATTCACTCTTCTAACAAAAATGCTATCTACACCTCTAGGTAACAAAACTTTAAGCCGAATACTGTCCGTGTAGAATGTATCTGCACTTACCAATTGGATATTAGACAAGGAGACAGCACATTTTCCGAGGACGGAATCTGTCCAAGGAGAAGAAGAGAGACTCTTGTTCCCACCAACAGCATTCGCCAGTCTCTTACTGTGCAATCGGACTCTGTAGTAATAATCAATACCAGCTTCCACTTCCGAAGAAGTGTCTATGAAACTCAAAGTATCCAAGCCTTGGAAACTATCTACAAGAACATAAGAACCGGTAGCTGTTTTCTTCCTTTGAACCTCGATTTGCATTCCATAGTTTTTGTAAGCAACAGAATCTTTCGTAACAGTGGAAGAGATAGAGAAGCTTACCAATATCTCTCCGTTTCTCTTATCACTACATCCTGATATATAAACTTTCGGAGGCAAAATAAATCCTGAATCCACATTGGACAAAGAATCTGCAGGAGTTATGGAGGTTGTCCCACCAACTTTGAAATAGTATAAAATACCTGGGATAGAGCCTGCAACAGATTTCAAATTGAACCTATAATTATAAATTCCTGCTTCCGTTTTGTCCATCTCTTTAATCTTTTGAGACTCACCAAATGTGCCATTAGCACTATCGCTCATGTAAATTAAGTAATTTCCCGTATTATCATCAGCTACCACTCGGCTACCAAGATAGTTATCCCAAGTCAAAGTCAAAGAATCTGTGGAAACTCCTTTGCTGGCAGTCAAATTCTTAGGTCCTCTCAGTTTGCTGGCACCTGTCACCGTGGAAGAATAATCGGAACCACCCACAGTTCCTTCAAATCTGGCTTTAATATAAACCGGAATACCCATCAAGGTAGAATCAACAGCCAAAGAATAAACAGTATCCGTAGCTACTCTATATTTTACGACTACACTGTCCCAATTGCTCTTATTTGCTGACCACTTAATCTTGACGGAATCAACCATAAACGATGAAAGCTGAGTCCAAGTGATTTTGATAGTATCAACAATGGTTCCATAGGTTGCACTCAAAGTCGGAGCAGGCACAGATGTGTAACCCGAGTCAATAACTGAAACTTTGGAATAAGCAGTATCTTTCAAAGAAACAAATCTAACCTCAGCAGAGACATTGAAATAATATATTGTGCCCTGTGACAATCTTGACCCGAAGGCTCCGTTAGAGCGTAAATCCACAGAAGTGTCGGTAGTCACGAGCGAATCTACAACACTGCCACCTCTGGCGACAGATAGCCATCTGACAGTATAGAACGGAGAGTATCCGCTAACTTTAACAGAATTCCAATTAGCCTTCACAACAGAAGCATCTTGTGCCTTAGCAACCGTAAACCCTTTAACTGTATCCAAAGATGCAAAACCGAAATTAGCCGGACTAAAACCAGAATAATGAGTAGCATTAGCATTATCTACATTCTTAGTCCGCACACTATAGAAATAAGGGTTTCCTCTGTTAGGAACAGCATTCAGTTTAATGCTGTCAATATACACAGTGTCCAAAGCTCCCAAAACAGCCAAGGAGTCCATTCCAACAGAGAACCCGTCTATTGCCATAGAACGATACAAAAGATAAGATTGTCCGTCTAAAGCCCTAGTCCAAGTAATTTTAATGCTATCTTTGAAATCGCCTCTCGTAGCGATAAGAGTTTCGGAAGCCCCCAAAGCCAAGCTCCCTGACAAGGTATCTGTCATTTCGGATTTATTGGAAATAGAAGTAGAAGACGCTTGCAAATAGTAGAAATAGTTCTTGCCTCGTTTCAGATTTCCTTGTGTCCAAGTGTAAACCGATTTCCCTCCGGAAGATGTAACGCTCAAATTCGATTTTTTCAGACCGAAAACAGATGGAGAATAAGGACTTTTTAAGCTATCCAATCTGTAAACGATAAAAGAGTCCACCATAGAAGCAGGCAAAGCATCGTAAGACCAAACTAACTTCAAAGAATCTTTCCCGCTAACTTGTGTCACAGAAGAAAGAACAGGTTTGGGCAAAGAAAGATATCCGGTATCCACAGCACTATAATGAGACTCACTAAATCTCTGAGTAACAACCTTAACCTTGTAATAATAGAAAACACCCGCCTTCACATCTGTATCTACATAAGAATCCAATGTGGTTACAAAAGCACCGTCATCACTCAAGTCGTTCCGATGAATTTTATATTTTTTCCAGCCCACATTGGTTGAAGCCAAAGTATCCCACTTCAAGATAATCTTATCTTTCCAAACAGCTTTCGTAGCTTTAAGATTAGTAAGTGTATCCAGTCTGCAATATCCGGAATCAACCGCACTATAAGGCGAACTAATCAAATCTCCCAAAGTCTCGTTTCTATAAACTTTGGCTCTCACATAGTACATCTTAGCTGGATTTATACTGCTCAACACAGTTCTAGTGACAGCAGAAGAAACAAAACTACTCGAAGTGGGAGAACTAAAATCGGAATGAACAGAATACTCAAGAGTCATCTTGTTGACATTGGCTGCCCAAGTATTCCATTTCACTATCAACTTCTTATTGATAAGGCTGTCTTCCGCTGTCTCAACATCCACCACAGGAGCCTCAAACTGTCTCCAACCGCTATCACTCACAGCACTCTTCAGACTAACAGACAAGTTGCCTTTCCCAATCAAATAGTATTTATAGAATGTTCCTGGCAAAGCAGAGATGTCTTTGGCATAAAGGCTGTCTCCAAAGGCTGTCGTAGTCAAATCAAGCAAAGCAGTGTCTTTGGTTGGAGAAATCCTATAAACGGAATATCCGTTAGAATAGTTCCCTTTCAACCACTTAACTTTAATAAAATCGACACTATCTCGTGAAGGAATTGGCGTTGCGGGAGCAGCCAAAGCCAAATATCCGTAAACCGAAGAACTAAGAACCGAACTGTCGTTTTTACCAAAACTGCGAACTTTGAAGAAATACTTTTTGTCTCGGGTCAAACTGGACAAATTAGTGGAATTAACACAAGCAACCGTATCTGACAGAGAAGTGAATGTAGCTATTTTCTTATAAGTTTCGGTATCTTGTATAGTGTCATAATACAAAGCATATTTGGAAATATTTTTCTGGCTTGACCAAACAACCAAAATGGAATCCAAGTATGTAGCTTTGCTGGCGGACAAAATAGTCGTGGCAGGCACAGAAGCATGTCCGGAATCAACATTGGAATAATTAATATAAGGGTCTGCCAAACTCTTGGTGAGCTCATTTCGTGCAAAGACTTTGTAATAATAAACAGTCCCATAATCTATCCTCCTGCCTACAGAATCACTGGCAGAAGAGGAAGTAAGCGTATCAATGGCGGTAAAACTGCTGTTATTTGCACTGGACAGAAGCACATACTCTGAGGCTCTATTAACAAGCCCCCAAACCAAATTCACGGAATAGTAATTAGTTCCAGAAGAAGCACTGAGACTGCTTGGTGCCGGCAATTGTGAAAATCCCGAATCAGCGGAAGAGCGAACATTTGTGGCGGAAAGAGCGTTATAAGCCATCACTTTGTAATAAACCTTCAATCCGCTGTAGCCGGTCAACGCAGTGTCCACATAAACAGAATCTTGCTTGGTTATGTTAACTTCTATTTCTGATTTTACAGCAACATCAAACCAGCGATAAATCTTGTAACCGGTCGCATAAGGAATGGTGTCCCAACGCAATCTGATAGTGTCCAGATACAAACCGTCACTTGCCGAGACATTGCTCGGTGCAGCCAAAAGCAAATATCCACTGTCAACATCAGTAAAAAGCGAATAGCCGAAAGATCTAGTTTTCTTTCTAAGCTTGTAATAATATTTAATACCCTTGGAAAGAGAAGAGGAACTATCGACATACTTCCCAACATTCCCTACTACAGCCTTTAGATATGAGTCCGTAAAACCATTAACCGTAGATGCTCTGTAAACAAATACTGTATCGTTTGACGACAAATCGGATGTCCCCCAACTCACTAAGATGGTATCGGTATTCAGCCCCTTGGAAACGGAGAAATTCTTCGGACAAGCCGGCTTCTTCCATCCGGTGTCCACATCGCTGTATTCGGAAGTAACATCCAAATTAGGACTTTCTTCTGTAAATCTGTATTTGAAAACATAATGATAGAACATATCATTAACCAAAATGTCTTTGTCATAATAAATTAGCGTATCGCCTTTTTGGATACAATCGCTCTTCTTCAGCTCAAAATCGATGTAAACAGAATTCGATACATCCCCTTGATACCTTCTGAAAAGATACCGCTCTACTTTCTCCAAACCGAACCAACTGAGCCTAATGGTATCAACTATCGTCCCCTTGGTGCACGACAAGAATTTAGGTTTGGACAATTTCAAATATCCATACCCCATATCACTTATCTTCGTTTGGCTGTTAGCGGTAGCTTGCACCCAATAATAGTAAACTTTCCCTGCAGAGATAGCTGTGTCAAGATACTCGCCCACACTGGAAAGAGGTGTAACATTAATAGGAGTCGAAGGCTTGATAGTCACGGTGTCACGGTAAACATTAAATACTTTTTGCTCATAATCTTTCCAAGTGATTTTTACCGTATCATAGGACTCATTTTTACTCACAGTAATCACAGGTGGGAACAAAGCAGCACAGCCGGTATCGTGATAAGAAGTATCCGAGAAGCCAACTAACTTATTCCAAGCAACACTATAATAACCATAAGTAACACCTGAGTAAACGGCAGTATCAATAAAAGAACCGTCAGCATTAAACCTATAAACAGTATCGATATTTGTAGCTCCGGATTTTTTGCGACAAACATACATACTATCGGCATTATCCACTATGTAGACAAAGACCTTAATTCCATTAATATTCTCATCATTATCGCTGGCACTCGGAGCTCTCGGAGTCTCCAACCTCGTATACCCTGTATCCATTGCACTCATAGAAGAAGTGCCAAAAACAGGATGTTTATAAGAAACCGTATAAGTATGAACTATTCCCTTGGAACTGGCAACAAAACTTTTATCCGTATACTTTGTAACACCTGTGTCCGAACCGAGGAAATTGCCGTCTCTGTAAACAGAGTAAATAATCTGATTTAGATATGTGGCAACTGGAACGCTCCACGAAACAACTACAGAATCTTTGTAAGTTCCATCACTCGCCTGAATATTGGTGCACGGGAGCAATTTAACCCAGCCGGAATCAAGATTGGAACCAGTGGACTGCAATGAGCCGGCAACAGAATAGACCCTATAATAGAAAATCCCGTAAGTCGTTTTGTGACCAAGAGTATCACTATAAACTATGTTCGTCAGAGATCCTGCATTGATAGTAGCAATAGTCGCCAAATTGCTGGAGGTAGCACCCCTTTTGATAACAAACTTCTCAGCACCAGCTCCCGGAGCTTTCTCTCCACTCTCTATCTTCCAAGTCAAAGAAACAGTATCAGACAAAGTTCCTTTCGTAGCAGTAATCTCAGGTGCTACAAGTCTAGCATATCCGCTATCTTGGTTACTAAACTTGGAATAAGCTGCATCCATTTGAACAAAAGACTGCACGGAATATGTGTAGAATTTACCAGGGATAATAGCAACATCACTGTAAGTAGTATCGGTATAACTATTGGTAGCCGCTATGGTATCATATTTTCGCTCTCCGTTTACAACCCAACTCTTACGAAGTTTGTAGCCGTCTCCATAACTCACTTTACGCCAATTTATAAGAATATATCCCAAGGAGTCTTGAGTAGCATCCACCAAAACAGGTGTTTCGGGGAGACACCATCCATAACTATTATTATTGTAAGTAGACAATGGAGACCAATTACGAGCATCACTACTTATGGTGTAATAAACACGATAGAAATATCTTTTCCCTTTCAAAATATCAGAAGAAATATCATTCAACAGATATGTATTTTCTGATTGCACCCATGCCTGCGTGTTAGCCACAGAAGCAGAGCCATTGACAGAAAAAGCAATTCTTGTGTAATTTGTACCATCTATACAATCCGAATAACTTGGGTAACGATAAATAGCTATGAGATAAGGTGGTTTGTTAGGAGTAACGGAAATCTGTATAGTATCTACCTTCCCTCTGGAATAACTGTTAACCGTTATAGCCTGCAATGGAGACAAAACACTATCGCGAACTTCAACAGATTTATTGTATTTCCCAATAGAAGTTATCGTTGCATAACCCATTTCCCCTTCTTTCAAAATTGTATCCCAATTTTCAAAGTTTGAAGGGAATGTTTTAGTGCAATTGAACGAAGAAGTAGACTTATACACAACTTTCAGAGAATCAGTATTGTCAGCAGCTTTCCAATAAATTCTAACCTTTTCATCAGCTGCCAAAGCGGTCATCTCCAAAAGAGAAACAGGATAAAGCCTCGCCGAACCTACTGACGACCTATCACTCATCGCAGTTACTTTGCCGGCAGAAGTAGTAGCTTTTGTATAGTAATAATATCCCAGTCCGGCATTGGATTTGGCAATAACATCCGTGTAGGAAGTCCCTGTAAGACTAGATACCAACAAAGTCGGCTCCGCTGTGCCATAGGTGCTCACCTCTTGTTTATAAAGAGAATAAGAAGATGCACCTGTATAAGCATTCCATTTTACTGTTATAAAATCAACAGAATCGGTGGTAGTGCTCACCATAGTAGGCGGAGTAAGAGCAAGCCAGCCCACAGGGTCAGTCGTGAACGAACTCTTATTCATAGTAGCCACAAACCGAGTCCCGTTTAGCCACTTAATCGGCTGAACTCTATACAAATATTCTTCCGTGTTAGTGGGGACATCGTAATATTTGCAAGAATCAACCGTAACACGAGAATAAGAACCTATATTATTCTTGCTCGTTGAACTATTCAAAATCCTGTAAATAGCATAACTATCTGCAAAAGGCACAGAGTCCCAAGTAACCGAGATATATTTGTAGCTGACACCATCACTCGCTTTAACCACATCTACTTCATCAAATAACACATAACCCGTAGCTCTGACGCTATCGGTGGAATTTTTGAGAACAGAATAACCGGTATACCCATATTTTGAACAATAGGAGTTTACATAATAAAGATACGCTTTGCCCTCTACAACATTGTGATCTACATAAGTAATATTACCTGAACCGTCATCTGTCAACCCTGAAGATCCGATAGTAATTTTACTAAGGAGCACAGGATCATCGGAAGAACCAAGAATTACTCTCTTAACATCATAATATATAGCACTGTTTTTATTCTTCCATGTTACCTTTATAGTATCATCATAGGTAAACTTACTAGCATTCAAAGAGTCGGCAGGTTCAGGAGCTCGATAGCCCACCAAAGTATCACTATAGTGAATATCCTCTTTCCCATCATCTTTGATATGACCTGAAGTAGCTACAGCATATATCTCATATTGTTTCCTGTCAGGAGCAAGCCAACTCCCCTTATAACTTGTCGAACTTTCCACAGATTTAGCTAAGTTAATCTTAGTAAACGCTCCTGTCGTTCCCTTTACTCTCTGGTAAAAAGAGTAATTGGCACCGACACCTACCAATCCAACAGTCATGAAAATCGAATCTGCATCAGCAGTAGCATTATCTCCAGAAACAGAGAAAGAGCTAATATCACTCAAACTCACAAACCCCGAATCAATATTAGAAAATTCGGAAACAACCAAACCGGAATCTACACCCAACAAAGCCTTTATCTTATTTTGCAAACTCGAACTGTAAGCCCTGACCTTGTAGGAATACATCGTTCCTCTGTCATACGAAACATCCAAACAATTCAAAGAACTTGTCGTGCAAATCTTAGCAAAAGCATCGGTCGCAACATTAGTTTTTTTCTTCCAAACTTCATACCCATCTATTTCTTTAGCATAACTGGAATCCCAAGTAACATTAACATTGGTTATTCCTCCCTTAACCGCTTTGCAATTAGTAGGAGGAAGAAATTTAAGATAACTCGGTTTCTGGTTGCCAAGACTTGAAGCTCCATCGGATGAAGCAATATTCCTTTTATCTGGATTATACGCTTTCATCGCCAATATCAAGAAAGACCCTTTGCTGATACCGGCATCAATAGCGTTAAAAGTATAACTAATCTCTGCTGTAGCTCCCACCTCTGAACTATTGATAACATTAGAAGAGTTTCTAAAATTCAACGCCTTAAAATCGGATAAAGTATCTTCCCTATAATACAACCAATATTGCGTTGCAACCGAATTTCTCTCAAACTTAATCGTAATCTTAGCCGTATCCCATCCGAGAGATGCACTAATCAATTTTACAGGGGCGATAGAGATATATCCCGTATCAGTGCTTGAAAAAATTCCTGATCCACTTTGAGCAGAATAATCTGTTCTATCAGCTTGCAAATAATAAATATAATACCTTGAGTTCTTCACCTCTTTGGAGTCGGAATGTGTCAAAGTTGTCTCGGTCGCACAAGTAACAGTTGTCAGCAGCGTAGGATTCTCCAACACAACTCTATTGGAATCCAAAACACCTCTGTAAATCTTATATTTTTCTGCTCCCCGACTGGGGCTCCCTGTCCAACTTACCTTAATCTCGTCAGAATAGCTCCCTTTGCTCACACTCAATCCCGTAGGAGCTGGCAACTTAGAAAATCCAATCACGGTATCACTGGTAGAAGACTCTCCCACACTTGGCAAATAAGCCGTCACAAAATATCTATAAACTTTACCCGGGACACCTGAATAATCACATCCTGAAGTTCCTGAAAGACTAAAATCGGTAAGTTCAACAATGGAATCCGCACTCGTCCCAAGAGGAAATCTGTAAACTTTAAATCGCATCAAACTATTGGTAGAAGAACAATTCCAAGACAATTTAACAAAACTCAAAGAATCTTTGGTCGCAGACAAACCAGTAGGAGCGGTAATATTCGTAAAAGTATCTACAGATAAATAGTCAGACATTCCGGCATAGCTACTGACAGCTTTAACCCAATAAGTATAAGAAGTAGCCGAAGAAAGACCCGTATTAGTGTATGTAAAATAACTCTGCCCTCCATCAGTAAAAGTAGCAATAGGCGTAACCCTGTTATCCCTATACAAGAGATAAGAAGAAGCACCCGGAGAATCTCCCCAAACCAAAGAAATACTATTCGCAGTGGTAGCAGAAACTTTAAAACTGTCAGGAGCCCCTATTCGCGACCAACCGGAATCAACATTAGAATAATTGGAAGTATTAGATCCTGCTACAGTTTTAGCCGCATAGCAATATTTAGTTCCCTTTTCAAAGGAGGATTGAGAAGACTTATTATGGATAAAACTGAACGATGAAGAACTAGAAGTAGAAGTTCCCAGTAAAGATAAAGCTTCTATACCTTTACTCTTATACTCAGTAAGAGTAGCATAATAGAGTTTACATTCAGTTATTCCCGTAGGTGCTTCCCAAGTAATTTTCAAAGTATCTGTAGATTTAGTTGCCGATAAATTGTATGGCTCTGCTATCGGCAGTGAACCTTGGATAGTGCTCGAGAAAGAAGAATAAACATTAATGCCAGTAGTAACCACCCTTCCTGCTCTAACCTTAAATACATAAGTATATCCCTTGGTTAAAGTAGGTTCAGAAAGAGAATAGCTTGCTATAGAATCAGTAAAAGTAAGATACGCATTATCCAGTTTAAGAGTATCAAAAGTCGCACCCAACACATTTTTGGCATACAACAACTCATAGAATCCAGCATTACTAACTTCTCTCCAAGATATTACCAACTTCCCAAGTTGTAGCGTATCTGCAATACTACTCGGAGTACCCACACCACAATATCCAACATTCAACAAAACGCCATCAGAGCTTTTCGCTGTGCGAGTCTTCTCATCGGACTCCCCTTCATTAACAATACACCTAACATCATAAGTGTACATAGAACTACTTGAAGAAGGTGTATGGAATATCTGGCGACTATAATATGCAGCATCCTGATCTTTGGTAACAGTCTTTAAAAGTTGATAAACTTGATTAGTTAATTGATTGGTTAATTTGCCATAAATTTTGTACGCAGAAACCCCATTAACAGCTGTCCAACCTACAGAAATAGAATCAGAATAAGTCCCTTTGGAAGCTATTACCGTGTCAGGAGAAGGTATTTTGGCAAATCCAGTCACATACGAAGACAAATCTGATTTGATAAAAGTATAGTTTTTAGAAACAACCTGAATAGCAAAATAGTAAGTGCTATTAGTCTGTAATCCCGTAATAGAAATTCCCGTATTGCTTATATTTTGTAGATCTTTATACGAGCTCGAAGAAGTTGGGATAGAATCGTTTGCATAATAAATTCTATAAAAGAAATCTGTAGAAGTGTAGTTACTCATCTCAGAAGAAGCCGACCAAGACAATTTAATAGTATCTTCGTATGTTCCTTGAGAAGCTGTTAAAGAATTACCGGAAATTGTATTAAGTTTAAAATACCCGTAAGCTACAGGACTATATCCTGAATAGCCTCCGTCTTTAACCTTTCGAGCCTTGTAGTAATAAACCTGACCATACTTAAGACTACCGCTACTACTATACTCATCCACATAAGTTTTAGCACCCGAACCGGAAGAAATCTTAACAAAGCTACCATCTACCGACTCTGACCTATACAAGTCGTAAGTTGTGGTTCCTGATGTTGTGCTACCGGACGAATACCAATTGACAATTATATAAGTACTGTAAGTACCCTTGGAAACAGACACAGAGTCAGGAGCATCAACAGAATTGTCTGTGGAGACTACATCCGTACAGCTAGCAAAAAACAGCAAAGACAACAAGCAAAAAAACAAAGAAAAGCAAGAAAACCTTCTTAAATTTTTTATACAAAACTCCTTACTGAAATTACAGTCGACATCAAATAACTTAGTTTGCACAAATTTTCACAATATCCATCCATATTACCAACGATTAACAAATGAAAGAGTTGTCAACAAAAATTATGTTTTTTCAAAAGAGATATCCACATATGGCTAACACCCTAAAATGTAATAAGATATAAGTTCTCTTCTCACATAAAATAAACATTTTTTGCTTATTTTTGAACTCCTTTTGCACAAATTTTTATCCAATTTTCACTTTTATTCTCCTATCTTGTTTTAAGTAACTGCTTAAATTTCAATAAAATACTATCTTAGTTTAAATTTATAAGTCTTTTTAGTATTTTTTTCAGTGTCTTGCTTTTCAAAGTGTTAACTATTACTTTAATTCCAGCATCTTACTCCCAAAAACACCATTTTCTGATTTTTCAGCTCCCACAACCTTTTGATGATTTCCCTTTTTTCAGTAAAAATAATGATTTATCATCTTTTCCTTTACAAATATACCCTACTCCATTGCAATTGCAAGCAATATCTTGTCGCTTTAGGGGGAAAATTGAAAGAGAAGAAAATCGAGCTGTCAGAGTTTTTTCAGGGATTAAACTCATCTGCCATTCGTCATGCACAACAATGCTATGCTGAACGCAAAGATGCGGTAAAAGCTGTAAACGCTTCCATCGGTAATGTTGGATTGCCTGTGCATCCAGCTATGCACAGCAGGATAAAAAATCTGTCTCAGCATGCAGAATTTGGACAAGGGATAGTAAAATACACCTCAACCGCTGGTCTAAAAGAGACCAAAGAAGCGTTCAAAAAAGTCATTTCCCTCTGCGGAGCGAATACAGAAGACCTCGACCTCATCATCACCAGTGGTGGTTCGCAAGCTATAGATTTGGTTTTGTTAGGATGTTGCCAAGACAATCGCCCCTTGATAATATCCGAGCCGGCATATTCCAACTACATAAGCATAGCTGAAGCCTACAAAATCCCCATAATCGCTCTGCCACACCAACTAAACGACGATGGCGACTTCCAAAATCTTGACGACTTGGAAAGGACTATAAAGGAAAACAACCCGGGTGCAATAGTTGTTATCCCCTATGACAACCCCACGGGAAAACTAATAACCCAAGAGAAATTGAACGAAATAGCAAAACTGTGCGTGAAATACGACCTTTGGATGATTAGCGACGAAGCATACAGACTTCTGCATTACACAGAAAACGAACCGCCATCTATCTGGAAAATAACAGAAAAAGAAGCTCCGGGAATTACCGGTAGAAAAATCGGGATAGAAACTGTCTCCAAATATTTGAACGGCTGCGGACTCAGAATCGGAGCTCTTGTCAGCGACAACAAAGAGTTTATACAAAAAGCAACAATTTTCGCTTCCTCTCACCTATGTGCTGGAGCTATCGCCCAATACATAGTTGGAGGGGTAAACGAAGAAAAAGACGAAAATTTGCTGAAATGGATAGAAAATTTGCGAAATCACTACCAAAATTTGCTAATTTCCACCTCAAATGAACTAAAAAAGAGATTGCCAAATATAATAGTGTCTGCTCCGCAATCGGCTATATACTTAGTTGTCGATCTTAGAAAACTTGTGCCAAACTCGTTCAAAATAAGCGATTTTTGCCATTTTTGTGCTGAAAAAGGCAAAATTAGCACAAATTTAGGTGATTTTACCCTACTTTTCACTCCTATGGAAAGTTTTTATCACTCAGACCCCGAGTTTGGAAGATATCAAATGAGACTTTCTTTCGTCGCCCATGAAAAAGAAATCAAACTGATTCCCGAATTGCTCGAAAAATTGTTAGAAAGCTATTTGAAACAAAATTGAATTACAAATTTTAATAATGGCTCAGGTATTCTAAGCAACTGGCTATATGCCCTTCAATCAATGCTTTAGCGGCTATTCCTGTGCCTTCATACAGAGATTCTACTATTCTCCTATGTTCCCAAATCATTCGTTGTTCTTTTTCGGCAGAACCCAAAAAATATTTTCGAGAATCTTTAATTCTTTCAAATAAATACTCTAAAAAAGCAAAATAAAAAAGATTTTGGGAAAAACTAGCCAATAAATAGTGAAATTCGTTATCTATTTCAATTAACTTTTTGAGCCTTTCTCCCAAATCGACCTCTTTCTCCGAACATTTGACAAATCTAATCAAATTCTCATCCAATTTTTCTTTCTGTTCTATAGAAATTGTAGAAGCAATCTCAGACAAATTCTGACCTTCTAATATCTTAACTATAGAGTATGCCTTTTTTAATTCATCAAAATTTTCCAATTGGTCTCGTAATGTCAAAACAGGTTTTTGTTTAGTGCTGGCAACAAACAAACCTTTGCCCTGTCTGACAGAGAGTAGATCTTCAGCAATTAGAGTGCTTGTTGCCTCTCTTACAGTCGATCTGCTCACAGAAAACAGCTTGGTAAGCTCATTTTCCGAGGGCAATTTAAACCCTGCCGGTTTATTGAATACAAGTTTTCGCAACCTCTTACACACTTGTTCTGACAGCTTTTGTCTTCTCACTACAGTCATATTAATCTCCTAAAATATTTGTCAGACTCTCTGATGTCAGACAAATATTTCTTGTCAAGTCTTTATTTCTTGACTTTTCTACATTTCTTCTTCTTATGACAATGAGAGGTTATCATAAAATGAACAAAAATGATATAGTAAACCTACTAAAAACCAACAACACTAAAAGTTTGTTTGAGACCGCTTATGCTGTAAAGTTAGCCGAAGTCGGTCCATACTCCTATCTCAGAGCATTAATCGAATACTCAAACTACTGCCAACGCAACTGCTACTATTGTGGCATTCGTAGAGACAATATAAACTGCAAAAGATATAATATTCCTTTAGAACAAGCAAAAAACATCATTTTCGGCATAAATAAACAAAAATATGCCTCTTTTTTGATACAATCTGGTGAAAACACAAGCAAAAACTTCATTTCCGAGATAAGTCAGCTCATAGAGTATGCCAAAAATCTAAATCCCAATTTTGCAATAGTCCTCTCTGTAGGCGAACAAACAAAAGAAACCTACAAAAAATGGTTTGAATTGGGTGCTGAGCGGTATTTGCTCCGTATAGAGACCTCCGATAAAGCCCTCTACAACAAGGTTCATCCTCCCGAAATGAGCTACGAAAACCGCATCAGATGCTTGATAAACCTCAAAGAGATAGGATATCAAACAGGAACCGGAAACCTCATTGGATTGCCTAACCAAACGATTGAAAGCCTTGCAGACGACATTCTGTTCTTTAAAAAAATGGATATCGATATGCTGGGATTAGGACCATACATTCCGTGCAAAGACACTCCCCTATTTTTAACTGGAAAAAGCGTAAGAATCCAAAAAAACTTCGATTTTGCCCTAAAAACTATCGCAATTTGCCGAATTTTGCTCAAAAATGTCAATATTGCGGCTTCCACTGCCCTGCAGACGATAGACACAGAAGGCTACATCAAGGGAATAAAAGCCGGAGCCAATGTGATAATGCCAAATGTAACTCCCGATATTTACAAAAAAGAGTATTCTCTCTACAGCGACAAATCCTTTGTGGACGATTCACAAATTTTAAATTACTCAAAAATCTTGCACGAAACCATTAACCCAAGTTTAAAGGGAACGCCTCTACACTATATTGAATCAACCTCTTCTCGAACGGAAAACAAGGAGAAATCATGAAACAATTGGAACCCAAGGGCGAACGGCTCAACATCGCTATTTTGGGGAAAATAAATGCCGGAAAATCGTCTCTCATCAACGCTCTGACCAACCAAAACATCTCTATTGTGGACTCCACGAGAGGAACCACAACTGACCCTGTAGCAAAAAGATACGAATTAGTTCCCGTTGGTCCGGTTACCTTTTATGACACTGCGGGGATAGATGATAGGGGAGAACTGGGGGATAAACGCAAAAAAGCCTCATTTCAAGTGCTGATGAAAACAGATTTGGCAATTTTGGTAGTTGCGGAAGAGGGGATACAAGAAGAAGACAAAGAATTGATAAAAAAACTGCAAAATTTGGAAATTGGGACGATTTTAGCCTTCAATAAAGCAGATTTACTGAAATTTGAGCAAAAAGACAAAGATTTTTGTGAGAATTTGAATATTTTTTGGATAGAGGTTTCTTGTAACAACCAAATCTCCATAACCAAACTGAAAAATAAGATAATAGAATTTTTGCCTGAAAAACACAAAAAAAAGCAGTTTTTATTAGATGATTTGCTAAAAAAAGGCGATAAAATCGTTTTAAACTGCCCAATTGACAATTCTGCCCCAAAACACAGACTCATTTTGCCCCAAGTGCAAGCTCTAAGAAACATTCTTGACAACGAAGCTGTAGCTATCGTTACCCAAAATGAGCAACTTACAGTAGCTTTGCAGGACAGTCCCAAGATGGTAATCACTGACTCGCAAGCTGTTGCCAAAATCAAGGATTTAATCCCCAAACACATCCTTTTTACCACTTTTTCCATTGTTTTCGCCCGATACAAAGGGAATTTGGATTTGCTAATAAACGGAATAAAGCAGATAGGAAAACTCAAGGAAAACGACAACATCCTGATAGCGGAAGCGTGCTCACACCATTTGCAAGACGACGATATAGGGCGATACAAAATCCCTACTTGGTTGCAAGAATACACGGGGAAGAGGTTGAATTTTGAGTTTTCCGTTGGTAGCGATTATCCGGAAAATTTGAAAAAATACTCCCTGATTATCCACTGTGGTGGCTGTATGATGAGTGCAAATGAGGTAAATAGGAGGCTGCTCATCGCAAAAGAGCAAAATGTCGCCATAACGAATTACGGAATATTAATCTGCAAAATCAACAACATTTTGGAAAGGGCAATCGAGCCTTTTGGGAAAACGATTACAGATGACAGAAAATAGAGAGATTTTTAGTGTCAGCGAGATTAACGCCCACTTAAAAAACATCATCAAGAGCAATATTCCTCAGCTCTTCGTGCAGGGAGAGCTAACGAATTGCACGCTACATCGGTCAGGACACCTGTATTTCGGGCTTAAGGACGAAAAATCGTCGCTAAAAGGCGTTATGTTCAAGTATTACGCTTCGATGCTCGATTTCGTCCCGCAGAATGGGGATGAGGTTGTTTGTTTCGGGAAATTGGACTTATACGAAGCGTCAGGAAATTACCAAATAGTTGCCAGTTCCATGGAAAAGAAGGGTTTGGGAGAATTAAACAAAAAATTCGAGATTTTGAAGAAAAAACTGGAAAATGAAGGACTTTTTGAGCAAATTTACAAGAAAAACATCCCAGAATATCCCAAAAAAATCGGTATCGTTACCTCGCCGACAGGAGCTGCCATCCAAGACATCAAAATGTGCTTGCCAGAAGATTTCCGTGTGAAATTTACCTCTATCCCGTCTTGGTGCAGGGAGAAAGAGCATCAAAATCAATAATACAGGGAATCGAATATTTTGAAGAAAAATATCCGGTTGACTTGCTGATAGTCGGTAGGGGAGGAGGAAGCCAAGAAGATTTGTTTTGTTTCAACTCCGAAGAGCTGGCACGAACGATTTTCGCTGCCAAAACTCCTATAATCACGGGAATAGGACACGAAATAGACTACACTATCGCCGATTTTGTCGCCGATTTGCGAGCTCCTACTCCATCCGCCGCCGCAGAACTTGCCGTGCCGGACAAAACAAAATTGATAGAAAAACTGATGGACGCAAAAAGCCTAATTTCCCTCAATTCTCAAGCAAAAATCTCCGATTTTAAGCTGAAAATCAACAAATTACAGCAAAATTTGCAATTATACTCTCCATACACCAAATTGGAAAACCTAAGAACCAGAATCGAAAAATCTCATTTGATGATAAAGCACTTGGTAGAAACGAAAATCTATCAAAATAGGCAGAAAGTCGAGGTCGCACAAAGCAAATTGGAGGAATTATCCCCGCTAAAAACACTGGATAGGGGATACGCTGTAGTGAGACAAGAACAAAAAACAATAAGAGCGACAGAGCAAATCAGCACTGACAAACCGTTGGAAATCATTCTAAAGGACGGAACTGTCTATTTGGCAATAAAGAGGGTTGAAAAAGCTTAGAAACTCTTTACCAAAACCTCTGCCACCAGAAAATCGAAAGGCGTGGTTATCTTGATGTTGGATGGCTCGTCTTCCACCCAAAAAACCAAATGCCCCAAGAACTCCAAAAGACTGGCATCATCCGTAAACTCAACACGCTCTTGAAGAGCTTTTTCGTAAGATTTTTTGAGCAAATCATAAGAAAACGCCTGTGGAGTTGTCGCTCCGAAGATAACCGCTCTATTCAGCGTTTTTTCGACTCTATCCGAATTAACCGATTTTAGCGTATTTGTCGTGGGAACAGCAGGAATAACGGCATATTTCGCCTTTACCAAATCAACCAACTTCAAAATCAGGCTTTCCCTCACAAAGGGTCGCACACCGTCATGCACGAAGACAAAATCAGCTTTTTCGATGTATTTGAGAGCATTGAACACGGAATCTTGGCGAAATTTGCCACCTTGGACAAACTCCAAAGACGGAAATAGGGTGAATAATCTGCCTCGCTCCGTCGGAAATTCGTCCTCGGGCAAAACAACTACGATACGACTGAAAACGCCAACCGACAAAAATCTCTCTATCGTATGCTCCAAAACAGACTTGCCTTGTAGCAAAAGGAACTGCTTTTTCTTGTCGGAAACCATCCGCCTGCCACTACCACCGGCAGTAATAATGGCTACAAAATCGGACATCTCTCGGGGATTTATCAAAAAGTAACAGTCACATAGCCGTAACTTTTGTCGCTATGTATCACATAAAAGAGGAGCTTATCGCCAGCTTTAACTTTGCTCAGCTCTTGCTCAAATTGAGATTCGCCCTCTATCAGAACATCTTGAATTTCCTGAATGATATCGCCTTCTTTGATGCCTGCCTTGGCAAAAGCTGATTCGGGTTGCACGGAAGAAACCACAACCCCGAAGTCCAACTCCTTTTTCCTCTCGGCACTCAGCGGAGCAACGCTCACACCAAAGTTGGAATTCGGCTCAGGAGGAGCCAATCCGGGCAAAGCTGGAGCGACAGACTCTTTCAAATCCAAATAAATATTCTCTCGCTTCCCGTTTTTGTGGACAAAAACAGCCAATGTCCCTCTATTCCTGACCAGCTTCTCTATCTTTTCCAAAGTAACAACATTCGAAACACCATACTTATCTGCACCCACAATATAATCTCCAACTCTGAAACCGGCTTTCTCTCCTGCACTTCCCGGCATGATACTCTCCACAACGATACCGCCCTTGTAAGGAGACTTGTATCTCTGCAAATCCTCATCAGTTGCATTTCGCAAAACCAACCCGTAAAATGTGCTACTAACAACAGGAGTAGGCAAAATAGGAGCTGCCTCTTCCTCCGTAACAGTAGGTGCAGGACTCGAAATTATCTTATCCGTAACAGCCAAGAAAGAAGCCGAAGACAAAATCAAGCCTTGTTGCATATAGCCGTCATCGCCACGAGTAGTAGCATCTATCGCAAACCCGACCATGTTTCCGGAATTGTCTATCACGATGCCACCAAGACCTGCCAGCGTAACAAGAGCATCAACCTCAAAAATCTGTAAATCGCTGTTACCATCCTGCAGAGTAACGCCTGTCTTCGCTACGATACCAGAAGAAGCACTCAAATGCAAACTTCCCGTTTGATTTAAACTGCTCCCCAAAACACAAATATCTTTGCCCAAATCGGCAGAAGAACCCCTCAATTTGACATCCAGTTTTTCCTCGGAAGTGAACTTATAAACCGCAAGGTTCACGCTCTCTTGCCTTCCCACAAACTCCAACGGATATTTTGCACCACCGGAAGCAACTGCGAAAAATTTCTTATGCTCTATTCCGGCAATATTTGCATTGACCGTAGCCAAATAGTAAGCGTCAGACTCTTTTTTGAAAATAACGCCCGAACCCATACTGACCATTTCGGCTGACTTCCCCTGATCGACACTCTCTTCGACCACGACATTGACCACAACACCAGAAACCTCTTTCACAGAACTCTGCCAACTCTCAGAACCCCACAGTCCGAAACTAAAAAAACTCAAAAAAACTATCCCAAATAGCAATTTATTCATCTAACCCTCCACGGAATATCTCGCTTCCGTCTCTTTTAAATCTACCGAAATATTAGTCAAATTTTTTCTTGACTAAAAAAGTAGCAATCGCATTCTGACACTGCTAAATAATTTCAAAAGGAGTTTTATTATGAAGATTAAACCTTTAGACAAAAGAGTTGTTATAGAAAAAAAAGAGGCTGAAGAGAAAAACATCGGTGGTATCATCTTGCCAGATTCTGCCAAAGAGAAGCCTCAAACTGGTAAAATCGTGGCTGTAGGCACTGACGAAGATTTGAAAAAATTGGTCAAAGTTGGCGACGAAGTTCTTTTCTCCAAATACGGTGGAACCGAAGTCAAACTTGACGGCAAAGAGTATATGATACTTTCTCAAGACGACATTTTGGCTGTGATAGAATAGGCATAACTGAAAATATTTTAAAAGGCACTCTCCATTGGGAAAGTGCCTTTTTTATTATCCGAAATTTTACTCAAACAATCACAGAATATTTATATCCGTTTCATGGATTACCGCATAAATATTCGAATCTATTTTATCTCTCAATCTATCAACTGTCCAATGCGGAATCACAGCTCTAAAATCATTACCTTTGGCTTCAACCAAACCGAAATAAACATTGCCTTCGCTGATGATATCTGTCAATTTTGCTTCAAAAAGGTTCTTTCTCCCTGATTTATAAGGCGTAATATCGTCGGTGATGATAATATTTTCCGGTCTTATTGCCACAGTCACTTCTCGTTTTTTATCGGTTATCTCTGCCGATTTTAACAGTAAGCCGTTCAAATCTATCGCGGAATAATCAGCAGTGACTTCACTAATTTTGCCTTCATACAAGAGAGTGCCCACAAAGGATGCCACAAAATCGTTTTTCGGCTTTGCAAACACATCGGAAATCGTCCCGAATTGGATTTGCTCTCCACCTTTGAAGATAGAAACTTTATTGGCAAAAGACCAAACATCCTCAAAGTCGTGAGTTATATGAATTACCGTCATTCCGATTTTTTTTATTATTTTCTTGAGCAAAATTCTCGTTTCCCTCCTCGTGGAAGGGTCAAGAGCGGACAACGGTTCATCCATAAGTAGCATTTTCGGCTCTACAACCAAAGCTCTGGCAAGAGATGCTCTCTGCTGCTCTCCACCGGACAATGTCCCCGGAGTTCTTTTTAGCAAATGTATAATATTCAACGCAGCGGAGATTTCTGTGATTTTCTTCCTAATTAACTCTTTTTCCGTCTTCTTGTTATAGACCTTATCCAAACCGTATTCGATATTCCTATAAATAGTAAAATGAGGCATCAAAGCGTAGTCCTGATAAACTATTCCGATTTTTCTCTTTTCCGGCAACTGATGTGTTATCTCTTTGTCGCCCAAAAAAATTCTGCCGCTTTCCAACTCATGAAACCCGATAATGCTCTCAAGAAGAATAGTTTTGCCAGCACCTGTCGGACCTATTATTGTGCAATAATCGCCCTTATCCAAAGACAAACTTATGTTTTTTAGCTTAAACTCTTTTAAATCAACGGAAAAATTCTCAACAGAGAGAAAATTCATAATTTTACCTCCGTCTTCTCAAAAACAAAGATTGCAAAGAATGAAACTAAAATCAAAATTATGCCGCTGGTCAAAGCCATACCCATATTGCCGTAAGAGATATTTAAGTATAGAGTAATCGGTAGAGTGTTCGTGAGCCCCATAGAGCCTCCGGCGAGAATAAGCACGGTGCCGAATGTCCCGATACATCTGGCAAAAGAGATGACCACCGAGGCTACCAAGCCGTTCTTGGCAAGAGGAATGGAAATCCTAAAAAAAGTCTCCAACTGAGAGTATCCGAGAGTCCGAGAAATAAACTCATATCGCGGATTAATGTAATCAAAGGTTGACTTGATGATTCTAATCGAATAAGGTAAAGCTGTGAAAAACTGAGCGGCTACAACACCTTTTTGCGTAAAGACAAAGTTCAAACCCAATTTCTCAAACAAAGTGCCGATAGGTGTGTTGCCAAAAAGAAGCAAAAGAGCCAACCCCAAAACGAGCTCGGGGAACGCCACAGGCAAATCGATAACCGTCTTCATGGCACTCTTGCCGATAAAATCAAATCGCGAAAGAGCGTATCCGATTGGTATAGCGAAAATAATAACTAAAGCGGTGGAGATTATTCCCGTCCACAAAGACAAAAACAACGAAAATTTCATCTCCTCACAAAAGAGATTTTGCATCACATCACTCCAATCTGGGACATAGAAAAACGCCCCTATGGCAATTATCAAAAGTGAGGTAATTATGAGCGATAGTAGGACTAAAAAGTATTTGAAAAAATTTACTTTTCGCACTTTTCAAAACCCCAATTACCCCAGATTTTCATTCCTTCGTCCGACAACATAAAAGCGTTGAACTTCTCTGCCAAATCTTTTGCCTTGCTCTCTACGGTAATTGAGGTTGGAATAGTCATAATTATATTTTTCTTAGGGTCAATGCTGACACATTCAACCTTTCCCTTATCTTCCGCCCACTCGGTAATATCTAACCAAACTATTGCGGCATCTACTTGCCCCAATGCAGGATATATCAAAAGTTGATTTACTGTAGGACCTTTCACCGTCACATTTTTGTTTACCGCATCCCACAATTTATTTTTTTCCAAAAGTTTCTTTGTCACTCTTCCGATTGCTGGACCTTTTGGGTCTCCGACAGCCACTTTTACATTAGGTTTAGCTAAATCTTCCAAGCATGTTATATTTGCCGGATTGCCCTTAGGGACAATAATGGTAGGAATGTGCAAAACCAGCTTTTTGGTGCTGTTCTCGATTAACCAACCGTTTTTTAGAGCATCGTCCGTGTATTTTTCCGCTCCCGGTATCAAAATATCGCAATATTGACCTGCGGCGACCATTCCGAATATCTCTCCGGATGATCCGTAATGCATGTTTATTTTTACATTTTCCGCTTCTTCGAAAGATTTGACCAAATCGGTCATAGGTTTGATTAAGCCTGCTCCTGCAAAAATAACCAAATCGTACTCCGACTTCTTTCCACATCCGGTGATTGATAGCAAGAAAAGACCAACTGATAAGATGACAAATAAGAATTTTTTCATCTTCGTTCCCCCTAATTATTAATTTCGCCCCACAATGTACTCATCGGGAGTTTTAAGTCAATCAGATTTTCAGAAGAAATTTTGAAATTGCCAAATTACTTTTGTAACCTAACTTTATCTCAACATTTTAGTTACAAAAAAGGCACTTCCAACTATGAGAGTGCCTTCCTATTTTCTTGTGTTAATCAACTCACCGTGCTGCCTGCTTGTATCTCCTTGTCTGCAAAGAGCAGAGACAAGTTTCCATCCGCATCTTCCACAGCCAAAATCATTCCTTGAGATTCCATACCCATAATTTTTCTGGCTTCCAAATTCGCCAAAATAACCACTGATTTTCCCAAAAGTTGACTGGGTGTATAATATTTAGAAATTCCCGAGAGGATTTGCCTTTTTTCAGCACCTAAATTGATTTGAAGTTTCAAGAGCTTCTTCGATTTCGGAACAACTTCACATTCCAAAATTTTGCCCATACGCAAATCCATCTCTTGAAATTTATCGAACGGAATTGTTGTTTTCATCTCAGGGACATTCACAGCTTTTTTCGTCTCAGCCTTTTTCAATTTATCAACTTGAGCCTGAATTATGTCGTCCTCAATCTTCGGGAAAAGCGGTTCGACTCCGCTGAACACATAGGTTTCGCGGGAATTTCCGATATTCGCCCAAGCAATCTCGGTGTCTATTCCCAACATACCAAACAGCTTTTTGCACGCTCTCGGCAAAATCGGCGAATACACTATGCTAAAAATTCGCAAGAGTTCGCAACAAACATAAAGCGACTGTTCGGCTTGGGCTTTGTCCGTTTTCACAGATTTCCACGGAGCTGTCTCATCAAAATATTTATTGCCCAATCTGGCGATGTTCATGCCCAACTCGGCGTTTCGCTTAACTTTGTAATTCCGATAATTCTCATCAATCTCATCGACCAAAGCATAAGCCTCTTGCAGAACAGAATTGGCTTTGTCGTCCAATTTGGACGGCTTGGAGATTTTCCCCTCAAAAAATTTATTGCCAAAAGTGAAAACCCGATTAGCAAGATTTCCCAAAATGTTGGCAAGCTCGCCGTTGACTTTTGCCTGAAAATCTTTCCACACAAAATCGGAATCTTTGGTCTCGGGAGCTATCCTCGCCACATAATATCGCAAAAGTTCGCCGTCAAATGATGCCAAAAAATCTTTAATCCAAATCGCCCAATTTTTGCTCGTGGAGAGCTTTTCACCTTCCAAATTGAGAAACTCGTTAGCCGGAATATCGTGGGGGAGAACATAGCTGTCGTCCTGTCCCATCAGCACAGCAGGCCAAAAAATTGCGTGGAAAATATTGTTGTCCTTGCCGATAAAATGCACGAGTTTTGTCTGCGGATTGAGCCAATAATCTCGCCAGCCGTCAGGGTTGTCCGTCTTGGCAAAATACTCGATAGAGCTGGAAACATAGCCGATGGGAGCATCAAACCAAACATAAAGAACTTTGCCTTCGGTATTCTCAAGAGGGACAGGAACTCCCCAGTCGATGTCGCGGGTTACTGCTCGCATTTTCAGACCTTCATCAACCAAGCCCATAATGAACTTCAAAATGTTCTCTTTCCAGTTCGACTTGGTGGACAGCCACTCTTTGAGCCTCGGGACAAAAGCGGGTAAATCCAACATCCAGTGCGTAGTGGAGCGAACCTCGGGAGTTGTGCCACAAATCTTGCACTCCGGCTCAACCAAACCTGTGGAATCCATCAGCTTGCCACAAGCGTCGCACTGGTCGCCTCTGGCTCCGGGCTTGCCACAGTAGGGACAAATCCCCTCCACATATCTATCTGCCAAAAATCGCTGGCACTTCGGACAATAGTATTGCTCGGAAATCTGTGTGGAAATGTAGCCTTTCTTCAGAAGATTCAAGAAAAATTCTTGAGACAACTTGTGATGCGGAGGACGAGCCGTGCCAGAGAAATTGTCGAACTCGATGCCCAGACCGTCAAAATCTTCGACCATCCGCTGATGATAAAAATCAACTATCTGTTGTGGCGTCTTGCCTTCCGCTTCAGCCTTGATAGAAATGGGTGCCCCGTGTTCATCCGTTCCGCAAAAATACAAAACATCTTCACCTTTCAATCGCAAGTATTTAACAAAAATATCTCCGGGCAAATACGCACCAGCGATGTGTCCGACATGCAAATCTCCATTGGCATAAGGCAAAGCCGAGGTAACCAAAAATCTATCTTTTCCCATTTAATTCTCCTTAACTCACAGGCTATACGCTTTCAAAATTATCCGAGACCTCACAAGTCAACAAAATTTCAAAATTAATTGCTTTCTGCTCGTTTCAAAATCTTCGGGAATAAAAACACATAAAAAATTGATATCACGATGAAGGAAGCTACCTCAGATAAAGGAATGGAATACCAAAGCCCCGCAAATCCATACCACTTACCAAAGAGCCACATAACTGGAAGCATCACCAAAATCTGACGGATAATAGACTCGATAAAAGCAAGATAGCCTATGCCAAAACCTTGGAAAGAGACTCCGCCAACGATACATATTCCCACGAGTGGAAATCCCCAAGCGGTAATCTTCAGAGCTATTATTCCCAGCGAGAACAACTCGCCTTTCGCTCCGAAGAGCAAGAGTAACCACTCGGGAAACCAATAAAATAATGCGAAACCTATCATACAAATCACAGTGCCGAGAGCCATTCCCGAAAAAATGGTTTTCTTCACCCGATGCACAGCTTTCAGACCGAAATTGTAACCAACTATCGGCATTACACCCTGACCTATGCCGAAAATCGGCAAGATGATGAATAGATGCAAGCGGAAGTAGATTCCCAAGACTGCCAAAGCGTTTATCCCGTAAGCACCGACAATCCTGCTGGCTCCTGCCATCATCACACTGCCGAGCATCTCCACCGTGGAGACGGGAACCCCGACTTTGAAAATTTCCGCAATTAAATGGTAATCGAAAGCGAAGTGAAATCTTTTCACGGAAATCTGATTGTCGCCTTTCAAGAGAGCAAGCAAAACAAATACTGAGGAGAAAACTCTCGCCAAGACTGTCGCCCAAGCAGCACCTTCTACGCCCATAGGATTTAGTCCCCAACCGCCGAAGATGAACCAAGGGTCGAGAATTATGTTGAGGATTCCGCCCAAAGACATGGTAATCATCGGAATCAAAGCGTTGCCCTCAGCTCGCAAAACCCCGCACAGCACCATGGGAGCGTAAACGAAGACGGAATTTATCAAGATTATCCTGATGTAAGACTCCCCGACAGCCAAGAGTTGCGGGTCGTCCGTGAAGATAGCTACCAGACTTTCGCTAAAGAAAAAGCCTACCAGAGAAGTGAGCAAACCGAAAATAACTATCAATCCCAAGAGATGTTCGGCAGCTTCGTTGGCTCTAACGAGTTCGTTCCTGCCCAGTAGTCGCGAGATGAGGGAGTTGCCTCCTACTTCCAAACCAACAGCTATGGAGATAATTACCATCTGCACCGGAAAACAAATCGTCAAGGCGGAAAGCCCTATCGTGGAATAGTGAGCAACAAAAATGCTGTCCACGACATTGTATAACGCCTGAACGAATAACCCAATCACAGCGGGAATGGAAAGTTTGACCAACAAGCCAAACTCCTTGTCAGTCCCCAATCTTCTTGTTCTTTCTTTTTGCTCTAACATCTCTACTCCTAAGCAATCGCTTTCAATTTTTTCGGAAAAACTGTCCACAACAAAAACAACATTAAACAGAAGGAAACGATAGCACCGAGAGGCATAGCATACCACAACGCTTCCAAACCGAATTTATTACTGAGAAACCACATAGCCGGCAAAAGCACAAGCACTTGTCTGATGAGCGAAGAAAACATAGACGGAAATCCATTGCCCAAAGCCTGAAACGCCATACCACCCAGCATCACCACAGCCGTAAAAGGCATACCGTAACTACAAGCAATCAAAGCAGTTTCCCCAATATTTAGAACTTCTCCCTCAAGTCCAAACAGCCTCAAAATAGGCACGGAAAAAAATCTCATCACTATAAATCCTAAAACACAAATAGCCGTTCCCAAAATGAAAGAAGATTTCATCGCCTGCACAATTCTCTCAGGTTTTTTGTGCCCGAAATTGTAACCAACAATTGGCATCAACCCTCGTCCCAAGCCATGCAAAGGCATCATAATCAGCGAGTGCAACTTGAAATAAAGATTCATCACTGCCAAGGCTCCGGCTCCGTAACCTCCCAAAATCCTGTTCGCTCCGGCAAAAGTAACCCCCGCAAAAAGCTGAATGAGAGCGATAGGAATACCAACTTTGAAAATATCAAGGTAAATTTTCCAGTTGAACGAGAAATACCTCAGATTGAGCTTTATCTGATTTTTCCCAAAAAACAAAATGAAAAAAGCAAAAGAAGAATTTACTATCCGTGAAAAAACAGTCGCCAAAGCAGCCCCTTTCACGCCCATAGCGGGGAAAATCCACCAACCAAAAATCAAAAACGGGTCTAAAGCGATATTGATGAAAGCACCTATAAACATCGCCAACATCGGGATAAAGGTGTTTCCCTCAGCACGCAAAATATCGCTGAGAACCATCGGAAACTGAAGAAAAATAGAACCCATGAGAATAATCCTCAAATAGTCGACTGCCATCGCCAAAAGTTGCTCATCTTTCACAAAGAAAGACAACAAAAAATGACTTCCGTAACAACCCACAAAGAAGGTCGCCACACTAAAAAATATGAAGAAGATAAAAGAGTGCAAAGCTATATTGTTCGCCAAATCGTTCTTCTGAGCTCCGAGAGTTCTGGAGAGAAGCGAAGATGTGCCGACACCGACTCCCGCGGTGATAACCATCATCAAAATCTGGATAGGAAAGCACAAGCCGACAGCAGCAAGTCCGAGATGAGAATAATGCCCCACAAAGATGCTGTCCACGATGTTGTAAGTGGACTGGATTAGCATTCCGCCCATCGCAGGAACTGACAGTTTGAAAAGCAAGCGAGAAACCGAAGCTGTTCCCAACCGTGCTGTTCTTTCTGTTTGTCCCATATTAAACTCGCTCCTAAGCTATGAGCCTTAGTTTTCGCGGGAAAAGGGTAATCAACAACGAAACCATAAAACAAAAAGAGATAAAAGAAGCAAGAGGAACAGCATACCACAACACACTCAAGCCGAACTTATAGTTAAGAAACCACATCATGGGCAAAAGGACAATAACTTGTCTGATAAGCGAAGAAAGCATAGAGGGGATGCCAACTCCGAGAGCCTGAAAAACCATACCGCTCAACATCTCCACAGCCACAAACGGAGTGCCGTAACTACAAGCAATCAAGGCAATTACCCCAAGATTTAGGACATCTCCCTCAAGTCCGAAAATCTTCAAAATGGGAACTGGGAAAAACCTCATCACCAAAAATCCCGTAATACAAATCAAAGTTCCCGTAACAATGGCAATCTTCACAGTTTGCACGATTCTATCGGGTTTTCTGTGTCCGAAATTATAACCAACCATCGGCATCAGACCTTGTCCCAAACCGAACAAAGGCATCATCACGAGAGACTGCAATCTAAAATAAAGCCCCATCACAGCCAACGCTCCAGCTCCATAGCTTCCCAAAATTTTGTTCGCTCCGGCGATGGTTATTCCTCCGAAAAACTGAATGAGAGCAACGGGAACGCCGATTTTGAAAATCTCAAAATAAATCTTCCAATCAAACGAGAAATACCTCAACTTGAGTTTAATTTGGTTCTTGCCAAAAAGCAAAACGCATAGAACAAAACAGGAGTTCACAATACGAGAAAACACTGTGGCTACAGCAGCTCCTTCCACACCCATAGAGGGAAAAATCCACCACCCAAAAATCAATATCGGGTCTAAAACGATATTGAGAAAAGCCCCTATCAGCATCGTAAGCATCGGGATAAAAGTGTTGCCCTCCGACCGCAAAATATCGTTGAGTATCATCGGGAAATAAAGGAAAATAGAACCGGTGAGAATTATCCGCAAATACCCCTCAGCCATCGTCAAGAGCTGCTCATCTTTCACAAAAAGCGACAACAAAAAATGACTTCCGTATTGTCCCACGAAAAAGGTCAAAACTCCGAAAAATAAGATGAGGGAAAAGGAGTGCAAAGCTATATTGTTCGCCAAATCGTTCTTCTGAGCTCCGAGAGTCCTAGACAATAGGGAAGAAGAGCCAACGCCAATACCGGCGGCTATCACCATCATTAAAATCTGAATAGGAAAACACAATCCAAGAGCCGCAAGTCCGAGATGAGAATAATGCCCCACGAAAATGCTGTCCACAATATTGTAAGCCGCTTGGATTAACATTCCAGCAACAGCAGGAACAGACAACTTAAAAAGCAACCGAGAGACAGGAGCAGTCCCCAAGCGAGCTGTTCTTTCATTTTGCATCGATATTCCCTTGTTGCAAATTCCTCACAATTCTCTCCAAAAAATCCAAAAGTTGTCCCTTTTCTTCCGCACTAAACCCCGCAAAAGCCAGCTTTTCCATCAAATCCAAATACTCCTTAAACTTCGGAGCGAGATTTTTCGCCTTTTCCGTAGGCACAAGGGAGTGCTTTCTCTTATCCAGCGAATCGACATTTTTCTCCAGATAGCCATTCTGCACCAACTTGTTCACAGCCCTGCTAATGGCGGCTTTATCCGTATGCCGATTGTGACAAATATCTTTGCTACACACTGTGCCTTTGAACAAAATATGTTTCAAAATAAATACTTGCCCATGCCACAAATCGTAAGGCTTCAGCAGTTCATCCAAAATCTTCGACTGAAATCTGTGTGCTACGCCTATGTATCCGAGTAAATGTTCTTTCTTTTTCATAATGGAAGTCAAAGAGAAATATTTGTTTGACCTGTCAACTAAATAAAAATAGTATCTTCTTTTAGGGGAAATTCGTTAGAAATTAGTCTCGCTTATCTTTGATGTAAAGCCCTTTGTTTTCAACCTTATTGAAAAGAAACAAATCCGAAATTCTCACCAAATCACTGAGCTTTTTGTAGCCGTAATTTATGGGAGAGAACGACGAATTGTTGGAAATATATTGCCCCACAGTCGCCAAATTTGCCCAACCTTCCTCATCACTTATCTGCTCCACAGCAGTCCTGAGCAAGTTAACCAATTTGGTATCAGCTCTGAGCTGCTCCTTTTTATAAGCCTTTGCCACACCGTCTTTTTGCTTGCTCTCTTCCAGATTTTCCGTATAGATAAACAGCGAGCAGGCGTTGACGAAAGGCTCAGGTGTTTTCTCCTCGCCAAAGCCGTAAACAGTGCAACCGTTGGAGAGAAGTCGCATCACGAGTGGCGTAAAGTCACTATCGCTGGTCATTAGGGCAAATCCATCAACATCTTTTGAATACAGAATATCCATCGCATCAATTATCATCGCCGCATCCGTGGCGTTCTTGCCCTTGGTGTAGTCAAACTGTTGCACAGGCATTATCGCCTGCAGATGCAACTGCTCCTCCCAACTCTTCAATCTCGACGATTTCCAATTGCCATAAGCCCTGCGAATATTCGTAACGCCATACTTGGCAAGCTCGTTCAAAACTCCGTCAATCGACTTCGCACTGGCGTTATCACAGTCAATCAACAAAGCTATACTTTTTTTATTTTCCAATTTTCTTCCTTTTTTTTAAATCCAAATTAATTCAACAAATTTACCGGTTTTCCATCAATAAATCCAACCACTGTCTCCGTGATGATTCTCGGCAAATTAACCATACTGGCTTCCGTAGTCAGCGACCCGCTATGCCAACTGAAAACCACATTTTTATATTTCAAGAGCGGATGACTCTTGGGTAAAGGCTCTATCACATCAAGACCTACACCCGCTATTTCTCGGGCTTCCAGAGCCATTACCAAGTCAGACAAGCAGACAATTCCCGCCCTCCCTGTATTGATAAGATAAGCTGTTTTCTTCATCAACTTCATCTTCTCCAGCCCAATCATCCCTCTCGTTTCATCGTTCAGCGGAATATTAACCGTAACAAAATCGCTCTCTCGGAGCAACGACTGCATATCCACAAAATCCGCCAAATCGGATTTCATGGGATTTCTATTGCAAACTAACACCTTCATTCCCAAAGCGTTAGCCTTTTTTGCCAAAGACTGCCCGATGTTCCCAAAACCGATACTCCCCAAAGTTTTGCCCTCAACCTCCATCCCAAAATACGGCAACATCTCCACATCGAACGGATAACAATCGGGAATTTGCGGTTCCGCTCTGAAACTCTCGTCAAGCAAAAAGAGCTTGCGAGCCAAAGCAAAAATCAACACAAGGTTCAACTCTGCCACGGAGTTTGTGCAGAAATTCGGCGTATTGCCAACCTTCACTCCGTGCCGTGTCGCCGCCTGCAAATCGACTTTGTCATAACCCGTGGAACTAATAACCACCAACTCCAAATGTGAACAAGCCGAAAAAAACTCCTCATCGAGAGACAGAACGAAGCTATCAACAACCGCAATCTGTGCATCTTCCAGTCGCTCCCGTGCCAACTCCAAAGTAGCGGTGTCTTTATAAACGGCAACTTCAGCCACTTCCCGCAAATTCGCAAGATGGCTTTCGCTCATAAAAACTTCGTTCAGAACAACAACTTTTTTCATTCTATTTCAACGCGTTACGCACAGGTTCAAAGCTCTTGCGATGAATTTCACACGCTCCGTATTTTCCCAAAGCCTCTATATGCTCTTTCGTAGGATAACCCTTGTGTTTAGCGAAATTGTATTGTGGGTATTTGCCAGACAATCTGACCATTATGCGGTCTCGGGTAACCTTCGCCAAAATAGATGCAGCGGAGATACAATCGTGGTAAGCGTCGCCACCAACCACCGCTTTGGCAATATCCCGCAAATCATAAGGGACTTGATTGCCGTCTATCAGCACAAACTCTGGCTTCGGGTTTAACTCCTTGACAGCCTTGCTCATCCCAAACAAAGTCGCCTGCAAAATGTTCATCTCGTCTATCTGCTTGGGGTCAACCTCCACTATCGAGTAGCCCAAGGCTCGCTCCACTATCAACTCGAACAACTCCTCCCGTTTTTTTTCGGAGAGTTTTTTGGAATCGTCCAACCCCTCTATGTGATTAGCTTTGTCCAATATCACGGCTGCTACAACCACAGGCCCCGCCAAAGGTCCTCGACCCGCTTCGTCCACACCTGCCGTCAAAAAATTTCTAAAACAATTCATCTATTCAAGTCCTCTATTTTGTCTTTCCAATCGTCCATAAAACCCATTTTACCAATATCTATGCAAGGGAAGTCATCAAACAGTTTTTTAACTTTATCAAAAAAATCAAATTTAGAATTGATTTTCATCAACAAATAATTTATAATCAGAACAATTATAAAAATCCTATTATTGCAAGACCCTCTCAACTCTTTCCAATACTTTGATTTATCTGGAAGCAATGGTTTAATTCCCAACTCCCTATTCCAAACCCTAGAGTAATGAGCACACATATTTCTCACTGTCCTAAGAGAATTTAGCCAAGAAATCAAAACCTTATGATGAACACCAAACTCTTTGGCTATCTCAGACTTAAGCTCATTTGTAAAGCCACCATAAAGTAAATTTAAGTTTCCAAATGATAATAGTTCTACCCCCATCCAAAGTGGCAAAAAATCGTGATTGTCTCCATAAGTAGCAAAAAAATGTTTAACATAAATTTCGCTAGTCTTTTTGACATTCAAGAGATAATCAGAACTAAGATATTTCAAAATTCTAGTATGCTGATCCTTTCTCAATTTAGGCAAATTATTTTTGTTTATATAGGCAAAACCATCATCATATTTACGAGTAAAATGATAAGTAAACTTCATTCTAAAGCAAATTTCAAGAATTTTAATGCTTTCAAAAAGTAACAGTCTTAACTTCTTGTCAAAATTGTAAATATCAACTATTTCTTTGAAAGTAGTGCCCTCTATAAAAAAATCAGTTTCTTTGTTTTTGAAAGGAAAAGTATAACCACTTAACTTATAATAATTTACTTTGTTTAGAAAATCAATTATTTCTGATTTATCTCCCATCAAGCCTCGTGCTAACAATTTCTCGGCTTGTTGTTCTACAGACAGTGGCTTTTTAGGGTATTTCATAAAATAAAAAAACCCATCGAGTAAGCTACATAAATGTAGCCCGACGGGTATGATAAGCACAAATCATTCTTATCTTGCTTTGTGTCAACAAAAATCTTCATTATTCCCTATAAATATATATCCCGATTGCCTTTCGCTGTCTCTTCGTAATTCTTGAGGAACAGTTCGAGGAGGTTATGCTCTTGGAAAAATGGTGTTTTCTTAATCTCCTCAATCTCTTTGGCAATAACAGCTTCTCCGGCTTTTTTCGTCTCCTCACTGGCATAATCGTCCAAAAACTCTCTGAAAGTTAAAACGGCGTTGAGTTTGCAAAACTTCCCCTCAGTGCAACTCCGCAAAAGCCCCATTATCTTGTCTCCCGTGCGACCACATCTGTAGCCCGCAGTGCAAAACGAACTGATATAACCCATCTTCGCATATTCGCCAACAGTGTAGTCCAAAGACGCTTGATCGCCAAGCGTGAACTGCACTTTGTCGGGATTTTCCTCTTGCAACTGGCTGGCACTATAAGCTCCAACTCCTATCTTGGAAGAGGCGTCCGTCTGCGTGCAACCAATCTGTATCATCTCCTTGCGGATGTGCTCTGGCTCTCTGGCGGTAACTATCATCCCCGTGTAAGGCACGGAAAGACGAAGAATTGCCACGATTTTTTTGAAATCCTCATCGCTCACCAAATACTTGGAATTTTTGCTCATCTCCGCACCGAGAGCCTCTTTAAGCCGTGGAAACGAGATTGTATGAGGACCTATGCCCGTCTGTCTCTCCAAATCCAAGGCGTGATAAACCAGACCCATCACCTCAAATCGCCAGTCGTAAAGCCCGAACAACGCACCAATCGCCATATCGTCGATACCCGCATCCATCGCTCTGTGCATAGCGTAGAGCCTCCAGCGATAATTCCCCTTAATCGTGTTCGCAGGATGCAATTTGGCGTAAGTCTCTTTGTGATAAGTCTCTTGGAAAACCTGATAAGTCCCGATTCCCGAAGCTTTCAATTTTTTCAAATCAGCGATGCACATCGGAGCGGCGTTGATATTCACTCGTCTTATCGCATTCTCGCCATTGCCCTTGGGAGTCTTCCGCTTCACACTGTAAATCGTCTTCACCGTGTCCACGATGTAGTTTATATCCGACTTGGGATGCTCTCCAAAAACCAAAATCAACCGCTTGTGCCCCTCGTCAACCACAGCAGCAGTCTCGTTCTTGACCTCATCCATAGTAAGGATTTTACGCGTTTCCTGACAATTATCCGACCGAAATCCGCAATAAGCACAATTGTTGACACACAAGTTCGCAGCATAAAGAGGAGCGAAAAATACCACCCGATTGTCATAAACCTTTCTCTTAATCTCGCCCGCAGCCTTATAAATTTTCTTCCAAAGTTTTTCGTCTTTCAAGTTGATAAGTTTCGCCGTCTCATTGGGAGTTAAAGTTTGGATGCTCAGAGACTTATCAATTATCGCCAAAATCTCCTCTTCGCTGGGATTTGCTCCATCGTCAATCTGCTTCCAAATCTTGTCCTCATCTATAAAATCTTTGCCCTCAAGCAAAAATTTATCAATCTCATCTTGCTTAATAACGCTGTCGCACCAATCTTTTACATTCATCTGAAACCTCCCAAATCTTTCTCGTTACCAACTCTTCCTATCACAAAAACAACTCGCCATTTGTCAAGCCATTAATAATATCTAACGCTTTATAAACTTCTTAGGAAAAATTATTTGTTGACAAAAAATATAAACATATTTAAAAAACCACAAATAAAATTTAAGGAGAAGTCGAATGAAAAAATTTCTAAAAACTCTAATATATCTCTTGCCTTTACTCATAATAATTGCAGGATGTGATTTACCCTTCGGTAACGATGACGACGATGACAAAAATAGCACTACTTCAGTCGAAGGAACATGGATTAAAACCAATAACACAGGGAACAATAGTTTAAAAAGAATTCTTAGCGGAACTAGTTATTATTATTTAGAACTAACCTATAATACTACTCAAACAAACACTTACACAGAGTCGGAATGTTACGGAACCTTTTCAACTAATACCAGTTCATCCCCCAAAACAATTACTATCACCTACAACAGAATTCGAACAAGAGTCACTACCAACGGAACAACTGCTGACTGGTCAAGTTGGACAACTATAACAAATGATGTAGCAACAAGATACTATAAACTTGAAAACAACTATTGGTACACCGTACCAACTTCAGACTATGATGCAAGTTGGTCTAAAGCACAAATATTTAGAAAACAATAAATTTAGTTTGTTATGACGAAAGGGAATAGAAAATTCTGTTCCCTTTTTTATTCCTCAAAAATACCTCAGCATAATATACAAATGCGAGATTGCCAAAAGAAACAAAGTAATTGGGATTCCGTATTTTAGAAATCTGCCAAAGCTGATTTTGTTGCCGGTTTTGGCTGCCATATTTGCCACGATGATATTTGCCGAAGCCCCTATCAGAGAGCCGTTTCCGCCAAGGCACGAGCCGATGGACAAAGCCCACCAAAGTCCGTTATTGCCCGAAGAATTGAGATGAACCTGCACATCTTGCAAAAGCGGAATCATCGTTGCCACAAAAGGAATATTGTCCACAACAGCGGAAGCAATGCCCGAAAACCACAAAAGCACCTGAGCGGTAAACTGCAAATTGCCGTGAGTGAAAGCCAGCATCTTACTGCTGACAAGGGAGATAGCTCCCACTTCCACAAGTCCACCAACCATAATAAAAAGCCCCGAGAAGAAGAAAATGCTCGACCATTCCACTTTGCGAAAAATCGACTCCGCCTCGGTTTTGCCGATAATCATCAAGACGGAAGCCCCCGTCATCGCAATGGTGGCAGCCTCCAAATCCACAAATCCGTGAATGGCGAAACCCAAAATTACCAAAGCCAAAACCCAAAGCGACTTGAACAAAAGCTTGGTGTCCTTGATAGACATCCGCTCGTCAAAAGCCATAATTCTCGCCTTGTCCTCGTTGCTCACTCGCATCTGCTTGGCAAAGAGAAAATAGAAAATCACCGAGACCAAAATCAGTTGCACAACTATGAGCGGAGCGACATTGAACACAAAATCCATAAACGACAAACCGGCGGCACTTCCTATCATAATGTTCGGCGGGTCGCCTATGAGAGTGGCTGTTCCTCCGATGTTGGAGGCGAAAATCTGCGAGAGTAGAAATGGAAGCGGGGAAATTCGCAACTCCTCAGCTATCAAAACCGAGACCGGAGTGATGAGCAAAACCGTGGTTATATTGTCCAAAAGTGCCGAAAAAACCGCCGTAATCATAAAAAGCATAATCAATATCTTTACCGGAGATCCGCCCACTGATTTTGCCAGTTTTATCGCCACAAACTCAAAAACACCCGTTCGCTCCACCGTGCTAACCAACACCATCATACTTATCAGCAGGACAATCACATTGAAATCGATGTGTCCCATCGCCGTTTCTTGAGGCAAAATATGCAAAATCAACATCAACGAAGCACCGAGGAGAGCCACCAAAGTTTTGTTGATTTTTTCCCAAGCTATCATCAAATATGACAAAACAAAAATCGTTATCGCACCCGCCATTTTATGCCCTCAACACCTTGCTGACAAAAGACCTGTCGCTCAACACCGCCAAAGGTTTGCCCTGCTCATCGACCACCGTGAGATGATGCCAGCCGTTTTTGAGCATCTTAAATCCCACTTGCAAAACCTGCTCATTTTCCCTGACAATCCGCAACTTGTCGTCAGAACAAATATCGCCGACTTTCAGAGTTTTTTCCATCTGATGAAACTTCTCAAAGCTACGACTGGTGGACATAAAGCTAAGCGTGGACATCAAAAATGAAGACTTGGGGTAAGCCGCTCTGATGATGTCAAAAGCGTCCAACTTGCCAACATAACACCCTTTTTCATCGACAACCGGCAAATATTTCAGTGACTTTTCTTTCATCTTATCCACAGCCTCCGCCACACTATCGCCCTTTTGCACGGTCAAAACCGCTTCGGGATTGATAATATCCGAAATAAGCAAACTCTTATCGACATCCAAATCCAAGCTCTTTATGAGCTCAATCAACTGACGAGGAGCTTTGCAATCGCGGATTTTCGCCTGATGTCTCTGCACGATTTTGGCAAAAGAAGCTAGCACCATCAGATAGCGGTTGCTACCCGAATTGGAAGTCAAAGTGCAATAAAAAACATCAGCCTTTTTGCCCGCAAAATCGATGGGCTTTTTGGTCTTAACCAAAGAGATGATGAGGTCTTCAAAGCCTTCTATCCTGCCGTGCGGCACGGAACTGCCATCGGGGAAAACCACATAACCAAGCTTTTCTCTCTCCAAAAAAGCGTCCAAAATTTCCTGTTTGGACAGAGAAAACATCTTTTCAATTTGGGCGGAAATCATCTCATACATCTGCAAAGAGTTAGCGACATCCACATCCCAAAAAATCAACTCCGAATTAAGCAAATTATCTAATTTCATCTTAATCCCATCCTTATTTATTTAAAACTCCAACACCAATTTAACGATGCTCATTACCATCGCCACGACCAGCAAAATCTTGGCAAAACCCTCACCTTTTTTGATAGCAATACTGCAAGAAGCATACGAGCCGAGCAATCCGCCAATCACCAGAGCCGGTGCATAGTGCCAACAAATCTTGCCATGATAAGCCAAAATAGCCACTCCCACGATGTTATACAACATAATTATCACGAGCTTATTGGCATTCGCCGAAATCAAATCCAGATTTTTTACCATACCCAAACCCGCAAGGAGCAAAAGCCCGGCTCCCACTTGCACAAATCCGCCGTAAAAACCGATGGCTACGAAAATCACAATCTGCAACCAGACCGGAAATTCCTTGTGTGTCAGCCCATTTTTTTGTCGCAAAATCACAAACAAAGCCACAAAAACAATCACTCCGGCAAGAGCATAGTCGAAAATCTCCTTGGGAATGTTCGCCGAAACTTGAGTTCCGAGCAGGCTCCCTATGAAAATCGGCACAAATATCCGCCAATCAAACTCGATTTTCTTGTGCTTGCGGTGCAGAATGCTCGCTCCCAAAAGCGATTGACAAACCAAAGCAACCCGAAAGGTAGAAATAGCAACGATGGAAGGAATGTCGATAAACAGCATCGCCGTGATCACCACGATAGAGCCAGCACCAGCCATCACATTGATGAACGAAGCCACAAAAGAGGCAGCCACCAACAACAAATTAATCCAAAGTTCTTCCATTTATGATTGTTCCTAAAGCTTTTAAATTCTTAAACTACAATTTAACAACTCGCTCCCCAGCTCCAGACAAGCAACCATTTATTTCCTGTGCTAATGTCCCACAAGCCCCAACTGGATTCCCGCTTTCGCGGGAAAGAGGGCGAGATATATCTTTTTCATTCTTTGTTCTCGTTCCCAAGCTCATTTTCGCCTTGTGTAATGTCGCAAAGAAGTAACCAACTGATAACCCAAAAATACAGAAAACAGTTTGAATAGGATAAAAGGAAATGTAGCTACTTGCTTTCCACAATGTAAAATACCTTCAGTATTGAAAGGATTGATAAAACTTAAAAATTCTTTTTCTTTTTGAAAATAATGAACAACATAGATTAAAACAATAAAAGACAAAACGACAAAAGGCAAATAAACAAATAAATTGATAGAACCTTTTAAAAATTTTTTGTCTAATGACAAATTCTTTGTCCCTAAATAACCAGTAAAAAATACTATCAGAGAAAGAACTCCTAAAACAATACTTAACTTAATAACTTTATTGTAATTGCAAAAATTATAATATAATAAAATCCCCAGAAAAAGCAAAAATAAATTCAAAGTCAAATATAGAAAGTAAATCCCCCTTCGATAAGCAAATTTTAAATTCATAAAGTGTTTGCTTTTCGAAATAAGAAAAATAAAAATTAGTATTGAACTAAAAAATAAAATTATAGGGTATCTATAAAAATCTATATTTTTTTTTATCAAGAAATCAAAGTTATAAAAAAAGAGTCCTATAGCAAAATACCAAAAAAAAGGTAACATCCAATTTTGAGAAAAATTAGACACCAATTTCCCAAACGAAAAGACTAGACCTTGACTTATTGATTTTTTCTGCCAAAAATACTCATTCATTTCCAAAGAGTAAAAAACATTCGCATCGATTATATTCCCCTGCAAATCGTTCACATGTTTCAATTGTCTCAAAGTATCTCTTGTCGCCTTTTCAAGTCTATACCCAAGATTTTCTCCCCAATTAACCCCATTAAAAATAGAGTTGCCGTTAGAGCCTATAAAAGAAGCATTTTCCAAATTAATTTCTTTTGCCTTAGATACATCAAAGTTATTAAATTCAACTCTTGACAAATTACTATGATAAAAAGACAATTTTGAGTTTACACAAACATCTGTAAGTCTAAAAATTTTTGCAGAATTAGTAAAATATGCTAATTTAAAACTATCAACGGCAACATTCTCTATAAAAACACTTCCATTTTCTTCAAAAGTAGGATTAGAAAAGATTATTTCACTTCTTTTATGTTTCTCTTCATTCTCATAATCTTCCATTATGTAGGTATTCGCTTTAAATTTGCAATCATCAAAGAAAACAGAATTAAAGTAAAACCAATTATTTTCCTCAAAAGTAACTTTTTGAAATTTCACATTTAGTTCTCGAATCTCTTTTGAGAAAAAAGGTTCAAAACTATTCCCTATATTTAAAACAGAACCATTAATAGATTTTGCTCCATTCAAGATTAAAACGCATATTTCTTTGTCTTTCAAACAAAGTGAAGAATCTTTATAAAAAGAAGATTCTCTAAAAAATAACTTTGAACATTTAATATCAAGAATAGAAACTTCATCAAGAAAAATAGCTTTGTTAAATAGTAAATTGCTAAAAATACTGTTTTGGAAAAATATCTTTTCCTTAAACTTACATTCGCTAAAGCTAACACTATCATTAAATTTTACAAAAATATCATTGGTTTCACTAAAAGAAAAATCACTATAAAAAAAAGCTCCCTTAAAATTGAAAGATTTATTAAATTCGTTAACATCTATAAGTGTAGAAGGGTGGATATAAGAAAAAATAGAACCCCTTGTCTTTGGAAAAATAATGCCTGTAAAATCATGTTCTTTTACATTATCATTAGTTTCGTTTTTTGCTAACTCTTCTCTAAATTTATCCCAAAACTTTTTACATTTCTCTTCAGATTTACTCCAATCCCTATTTCCTTTATTGTCTTTTATATACCAATCTGTCTTCTCACAATGGAAGATACACTTATCTCCCTCGTAAACCTCGCTTCCACACCAACATTTATCTTCGGGCATTCTATTCTCCCTGCTCCTTTGTCCTCAAATTATCAATCATCCATTGTCAATTATCAATTACTATGCTCTTGGGCATAGTCAAGCACAACTCTATTCCACTTCTTCTTGCTTTTGTGCTTGATCACATCCCCTGCTTTCATATCTAATAAACCACAGCATCACCAGCATACCCACCACAACAAAGAGAAGTGTGGTCAATAGTTGCCCGACATCCGACGGCAAAGCAAGCTTATTGGTCATCAAAGACTGGTTTTGCAAAAGCACGATACTTCCATCAACTTTGCTATAAATATCAGTTATCCTACAAGCCTTGAACGGCCATATCGCATACAACGAACCGAGCATCAAGCCGATGAGAAAATACAAAGTCTGGTCTTTGAAGCGATTGAATAGGTAGTTAAGCACTCTCACGAAAAGCAAAATGCCGAAAATCACACCCAGACCAAAGGCAAACAAGAGCATAATGTCGTCAGGATTGAAGCGATTAAGCCGCGAAACCGCACCGATTATCTGCGAATATCGCCCAAAAAGCAAGAGAATAAACGAACCGCTCACACCCGGAAGCACCATCACACTGATAGCCAGCATCCCCACGAGGAACAGGGAAACATACTCCATTATCGCATGAGAACCGCCTGCATTGGCTCCATAAAGAAAAATTTGTTGCAAATTGGCACTTTTTTGCAAGATTTTGGAAGACGGATCAACCATAGCTGAAATAATCACCGTCACACACAAACCCAAAATTAACCAAAAAATGAACGAATTTCGCCTATTTTTTATCATTTTATAGGGCAAATATAGCGAAAATAGGATTAAACCGAAGAAAAACCCGTAAGTCGGCGAATAATGATTTGCCAAAAGATACTTCATCAATCTGCTCATCAAAAGCAAGGCAATCACATCTCCAACGACTATTTTACCCAAGAAAAGGTTGTCATCTGCGAACAACTCCCCGAAAAACTCCTTGAATTTCCCCTTAAACAACTTACCAAACAAACTTTTCACATATTGCACATTCCAGCCCGCCACAGCATGCAAAAGGCGGTGGTAAATCCCCAAAACAAGAGCAAAAGTCCCGCCAGAAACTCCCGGAATAATGTCGGCTATACCGATAATCGCACCAAAAATAAACTCCATTTTTTCTATCTCCCTATAAATCAATCCATTATTCAATTGTTCCCCGAATAACCGACCAAGTTTTTTATATCAATTTTCTTTTTTTTTTTGCCAGTTTATCACAAATCTCTTTCACTTTCTGACTCTCGCCCTTCTTGCAAACCAAAATATTGTCGCTCTGAGCAATAATGATGCTGTCTTTCACACCAACGAGACCCACGGTTTTCCCCTCGGCGATTACCAAATTATTATTGCTATCCACTTGGATACTCGCCGTAGAATCCACCACCTCAAAAAGCGAGTCGAAACTCCCCAAATCGTTCCACTTTCCGATAAAAGGTACAACTTTAACCTTTTTAGAACGCTCCATCACGGCATAATCGATGCTATCCTTAGGAATATTGAGCATATCGTCCATATTTATCAAGCCGTCAGTGCTTTTTTCGTGAGCAATCTTCGCCATCTCGTAAATTTTGGGGGCATATTTCTTCAATTCCGCAAGATAAGCACCCGCTTTGAAGCAAAACATCCCGCTATTCCACAGATAATTGCCCGAATCGAGATAACTCTCCGCTGTTTTCAAGTCAGGTTTCTCGCAAAAAGCCAAAACATCATCACTTTTAGCACAAATGTAACCGTAACCGGTCTCAGCGTATGTCGGCAAAATCCCAAAAGTCACCAAATTCCCTTCTTCCGCCAAGCTCTCAGCTTCAAACAGAGATTTTCGATAATATTTGTCCGCAACAATCAAATGGTCGGCAGGACTAACCAAGAGAATCTCCTCCGAATCAACGGAAAAACAAGCCAAAGCAATAGCTGGAGCGGTATTTCGTCCTATAGGCTCTTGAATAAAATCGACTTGCGAATCCTCATCAATCTGCTTTTTCGCTAAATTTAAGTGTTTTTGCCCCAAAATTACCAAAAATCCATCACAAAAAGGCGAATTTCGCTCTAAAGTTAGCTGGAAAAGCGATTTTTTTTTGAATAATGGCAGAAATTGTTTTGGGTGTTCCGGCATACTTATAGGCCAAAGCCTCGTTCCCGAACCTCCGCAAATTACCAAATTTTTCATAAAATCTCCTAAATTTACTCAAATTTTGCTGAAAATTAGCAAATTTTTATCAATATCCTCTTGTTTTTTCTATTATGGCTTCTTTTACTCTCTCCGGAACTAAGTCGTATTTCAAAAACTCCATACTCATCGAAGCCCTTCCCTTGGACAAATTACGCAACCTCGTTGTGTAGCCAAATAGCTCACTAACCGGCACTTCGCAAACAACCTGTTGCCTCGCATCCATATGCTTGATATCGAGGACTTTACCTCGCTTGCCATTGAGGTCGGCAATGATATCTCCAACATACTCCTCTGGGGACAAGACCACAGCCTTGACAATAGGCTCAAGGAAAGTTGCCGTTGCCTCGGACAAAGCCCTGCTGACAGCAGTAGAGGTCACGATGGAAAAAGCCATTTCCGAAGATTCGCCCTCTTTGGTTTCCACATTCACAATCTCGATTTTCACATTCCGCACCGGCCAAGAAAAAATAGGTCCTGCCGCACAGCCACCCAAAGCACCTTCCTTGATAGCACGCATAAACTCTGGCAATAAGTCGCTCTTCTTTACTGGATTCTCATAAACATTCTTGCTCTTTTCTTCGTTATCAGGCATAGGGGAGAGACGCACCTTGACCTTCGCATAGTGCTTTTTGCCCTTAATCTCACGGTCAAACTCTTCCTCAAACTCAACTGAACTCAAAATCGTCTCTCTGTAAGCCACCTGAGGCGTTCCCACATTCGCATTAACACAAAACTCATTTTTTAGACGATAAACCAACACTTCCAAGTGCAACTCGCCCATACCGGAAATCACAATTTGACCGGAATTTTTGTCCTCTTTCACGAAGAAAGTAGGGTCTTCATCCTCCAATCTCTTCAGAGAATCCATCAATTTGTCGTAATCGCCCTTAGTCTCAGGCTCTATCACCATAGAAATTACCGCCTCGGGAAAATTCATCTTGGGCAATTCAAAATCAACTCCTCTTCCTCCCAGCGTCTGTCCGGTTTTCACATCTTTCGGACCCACAAAAGTGGCAATATCTCCATACGAAATCTCGTTCAAATCTTGAGTCTTATTGGAATGCATCTGCAAAATCCGCATAACTCGCTCTTTCTTGCCTGTCTCTTGGTTTGTGAGAGTATCGCCCTTTTTTATCGTCCCCGAGTAAACTCTGCCATACAACAGCTTACCCATATGCTTGTCACTCTGTATCTTGTATATCAACGCCAAGGGGACATTATCAGACGGAGAAAAAGATGAAAGCTTTCCATCCTTAATGATTTGGAAATCAGCCTTGTCAACGGGGGAGGGCAACAAGTCGCCAATCGCATCCATCAGAAGCCTAACTCCCATATTTTTGAACGAAGAACCACAAAGAACAGGTGTAACCTTCAGCGAAATCGTCGCTTTCCGCAAAACAGGAACAATCTCCTCCGCCGTCAGCTCTTGCTCCTCCAAAACCTTTTCCATCAAAGAATCGTCGTATTCCGACAAAACATCCAACAGCAACTCGCGATACATATTGTATTCATCAAGAGCATCTTCGGGAATCTCTTTGGCAATCATTTTGCTTCCATATTCCTCTTGGTCAAAATAGTAAGCAACACCCCTCACAACATCCACAATAGCCTCAAAATCCGCTTCTTTCCCGATGGGAAACTGGATAGCCAAAGCCCCGGGAGACAATCGTTCTCTTATATCTTCCAAAGTCCGCTCAAAATCGGCACCCATTCTATCCATTTTGTTCACATAGGCTATCTTGGGGATGCTATATCTCTCTGACTGTGCCCAAACCGTTTCGCTCTGGGGCTCCACACCTCCGACACCACAAAAAACGCCAACAGCTCCATCCAATACCCGTAGGCTTCTCTCCACCTCAGCAGTAAAATCAACATGCCCCGGAGTATCAATAATATTAATCTGTCGCTTCTTCCAGCTCAAAGATGTCACAGCCGAAGTTATAGTAATGCCTCTATCCTGCTCTTGGTCCATCCAATCCATCGTCGCATTTCCATCGTGCACCTCTCCCATACGATGAATCCGTCCGGAATAAAACAAAATCCTCTCGGTAGTTGTAGTTTTGCCCGCATCGATGTGAGCCATAATTCCGATATTTCTGATATTTTCTCTACTCGCCATAATAAACTCCTAAGAAAGCAAATTTTTGTCTCTCCACGATTTTTCAAGCAAAAAAAAGGTCAAACTCTTTTTGAGAAAGTAAAATTTTGATTTTCAACGAAAATTCTTCCCTGATTTTTACAAAAATTACCCGATTTTAGCAAAATATCGCCAAATTAGCACAAAAAACAGCAAATTTTCCGTTTTTAGGGTCTATAGTCTCCCAATTTTAACATCTTTTCTCCGAAATTTGATTTCTTCAAAAACCCATTATAATATTCGAGGAGAATTTAAAAGAAAACTAAAATTTTAATGTATTCAAATAATTTTGATGAAAATTTAGTCAATTCTTTAGAAATTTGCTAAAATTAAGTAAAAATAGCGAGAAAAGAAGAAAAACTCCCCTTAATCCAAAAGTTCCTCATAGAACAAAGGAGTTTAATAATAGAAATTCAGTAAGATAGGAAATTTTTTGGTTTTCCCTATTTTATAAATTTTTTTTCTAACTAATAGAAAAATAAAATATTACAGGCTTTCTATAATTTCGACATCTTCAGGGAAAGAAAGATTGAAAATAGAATCGTCCAAAAAATTCTTAAACCTCAAATCAGAAAATTCGTAAGATACGGAATTTTCCTCAAAATCGCAATATTTCACCTTGTTTATTTTCCCGTTTTTGATTCCGATTTCCACTTTGGCAATATTCTCATTTTTGGCTATATCTGGTGAAAAACTGTAAAAAATCTCCTCTTTTTGAGTAAATTTGCGGAAATTCTTAGCATTTTTCACAAATTTGGAGACCATCACATTAGGCCAAAAAACCAAAGTCGGAGCGGAAACAATCTTTTGATTACTCTTTTCGATATAAACTATCGACTGCAAAGTGTCGGCGTAAATCAATTGTTTGTCCGGCTTTTCATAATCAATCAAAAGTCTCTTGTTATCAAAAAAAATCTTTCCGACATAAACTTCTCTGCTTTTGGCAAGACTGACGAAATTTGTCTGCTTAATCTCTGCTTGAAACGCTTTTATCTGCAAGAATCCATCGACAGCCTTTTGCAACTCGCTCGGTATCTCTTCAGCCCAAAGAAGCCCGAAACACAAAAAAATAAAAACCCAAACTTTATTAAACATAGCCCAAAATCCTCAACTCTTCTTCCGTCGCTCTCACTTCCCGCGGCTTGCTCCCCAGATGTGGTCCGATTATCCCCGCTTGCTCCAACAAATCGATTAATCTGCCCGCTCTGGCGTAACCTATTTTGAAATGCCTCTGCAGCATCGAAACCGAAGCCGTTTTGCTCTCAACGATAAACTTCGCTGCCTCCACAAATAGGTCATCTTCCTGCTCAAAACCATTGCTTATAATGTCGGCTTCCTCGGTAAACAATTGCAAATTATCTTTCGGTTTCGGCTGAGTTTTCAGATACTCCACCACGCTCTCTATCTCCTCATCAGAGATATAAGCACCGTGAACCCTTATCACATCAGATTTCCCCGGAGCCAAAAACAACATATCGCCTCGTCCCAGCAATTTTTCCGCTCCATTAGCATCCAAGATAACGCGAGAATCTATTTTGGAGGAAACCCGAAAAGCTATTCGCGAAGGGAAATTCGCCTTAATGATACCGGTAATAACTTGGGTTGACGGGCGTTGAGTCGCCAAAATCAGATGAAATCCCACAGCTCTACCCATCTGTGCCAAACGGGTAATCGGCTTTTCGATGTCCTTTCCTGCGGTCATTATCAAATCCGCAAATTCATCCACCACCAACACAATATACGGCAATTTCTTCACTCTCTCCGCTTCCGCCAGATGTCCCTGTTTCAGACCATCAACTACTTTATTAAACGAAAACAAATCACGAACATTGTATTTTTGCAACAACATATACCGCTCATCCATCTCCTTCGCAGCCCAGTTCAAAGCTCCCAAACTATCCTCAGGCAAAGTTATGATTTCGTGCAAAAGATGGGGGATATCCGCATAACCTGATAACTCAATTTTCTTTGGGTCTATCATTATCATCCGCATCTCGTCCGGCGTGAGATTAAACAGCAGAGAGTTTATTATCGTATTAATGCAAACACTTTTGCCCGAGCCGGTAGCACCAGCGATGAGCAAATGCGGTGTTTTGGACAAATCGGTTACCACAGGATTTCCCACAATATCCACACCCAGAGCGATAGGCAAAAACATATTTTTTTTGTATCCCTCCAAAACTTTGCGGAGAGTAATCGTCTCTATTTTCTCATTGGGAAGCTCTATGCCAATCTTGTCCTCGCCTGGAATAGGAGCTTGCACTCTTATGGAGAAGGCTCTCAACGCCAAAGAAAGGTCGTCTTGCAAAGAGATAAACCGACTAACCTTAACTCCGGGGGAGGGCTTCAACTCAAATTGCGTAATCACAGGTCCATAATTGACCCCGACAACCTTGGCTTCCACTCCGAACTCAGCCAATTTTTTCTCCAAAATAGAAGCAATTTTATCCGACCTGCTCTTCAATTTGGAGAGATTTTTCGCCGTTTCTACGGGAACAGCTTTTAGAAAAACATCAACTCTCGGCAAAACAAATTTTTCAGTGCTGCTAACTTGTTGATTATGCTCTTTTTGTGAAGATGTTCCATGTGGAACAAATTTTTCAGTATTTTTTGTATCAGACTTATTTTCCTTTATCTTATCATTCTTCGGTTCTTCTGGAAAAGCGAACTCTTCAAATACGCTTTCACTAACACCATCAAACACAATTTCTCTCGTTTGCTCGGTAGTAAGTTCTTTTGGAGTTCTTTTAAAAATTCCCGAAAGAGTTTTTGGCGTATTTAACGGGTTTCCGAAACAGAATATCTTTTTAATCCAAACACAAATTTTTTCCGTTTCTTTGTATGTTTTGTTTATTCCTTTACCAATTGCTTCAAAAAAAGAGAAGATTTTGTTCAGTTCCAAAAACAAAACAAAGAAGAAACAAGAAACAAAAAAAGAGACGATTGCCGAACCGACTTTGCCAAGAACTTGCGAAAAGAAAGATAAATAGTTCTCACCCAAAATTCCAACAGGGGAAGAGAAAGCATTCAGGTGAATGAGAAAAAAATAGAAGAAAGATGCAAACAGAAAAAAGCCGAAAAGTTTACTAACCCAAAGACCTATTCGAACAGGCAAAAGCAAAATCAATCCCAAGAGAAAAAGAACGAAGCTGACCAAGTAAACAAAGTAGTTTCCAAAAATCAAATATCCCCAAAAACTAATCACGAGACCAAAAACTCCTACGGGATTAGAAGTGACAACGCCAAACTTCTCACTGCCCTTTATGGAGGCAAAAGTCCGATAGTCAAAAAGCGTGTCCACATATCCGGCAGACAGAGCGATAAAAACAAGGGCGGAAAATAAAATAATTACTCCGCCCCAAAAAAATCTTCTTTTACTCATTATAAACCAAACTCTCCTAACAGCTCTTAAACATTAAATCTAAAATTGATAATATCTCCATCCTTGACCACATACTCTTTTCCCTCCAGACGCAAAAGTCCTTTACTCTTGGCAACAAACATAGAGCCACACTCCTTGAAATCGGTAAACGAAATGGTCTCGGCTCTAATAAACCCTCTCTGAATATCGGAATGAATTTTGCCCGCAGCCTCGGGAGCAAGAGTCCCGTTTTTGATAGTCCAAGCTCGCACTTCCTTTTCTCCAGCTGTAAGGAAGCTAATCAAATTCAGAAGCTTGTAACTGCTAAGCACAATTTTATCCAAACCAGACTTGTCCAAACCCATATCTTGCAAAAATTCCGCCTTGTCTTCCAGTTGAGCAATTTCGTTCTCTATCTCCGCAGAAATCATCACCACTTGGTCATCGCCAACCTCTTTCTCCAAATCTCGCACAAATTCGTTACCGCTCAAAATATCCTCTTCTCCCACATTTGCCACATACAACACCGGTTTGTAGCTGAGAAGATTCAAATTTTTGACCTCTTCTCGCTCATCATCGGAAAAAGCAATCTCTCTTATCGATTTGCCCTCATCCAATTGTGCGGACAGCCTCTCCAGCAAATCCACTCTCTTGGCAATAGTTTTGTCCGCCTTCAGCTGCTTTTTCGCCTTCTCAATCTGCCTCTCCAAAAACTGTTGGTCGGCAATCATCAGTTCCAGATTAATCGTCTGCACATCTCCCACAGGGTCAACTTTCCCATTCACATGAATAATCTTGTCGTTCTCAAAACATCTGACCAAATGCACTATCGCCGCAACCTCTCGAATGTTCGCCAAAAATTTATTCCCAAGACCTTCTCCTTGAGAAGCACCTTTTACCAAACCTGCAATATCGTAAAACTCAATGGAAGTATAAACCTTAGATTTGGAATTGTAAAAATTCTCCAAAAATTCCAATCTCTCGTCAGGAACAGACACCACTCCGACATTCGGCTCTATTGTGCAAAACGGGTAATTAGCTGACTCTGCTCCCGCACAAGTTATAGCATTAAATAGGGTGCTTTTCCCAACATTCGGCAATCCGACAATTCCTAATTTCATGATCTATCTTAATCCTAATTCTCAATATTTGATACAGGCAATCAAAAAATAAAACAAGCAATGTCAACCAAATTTACTGAAAATCAAAATTTCCTTGACATAAGAACAAAATTCTATCCCTAATACTGAAAAACCTTTCTTTAGGAGATATTATGCAAATAAGTATGACAGCCAGACACTTCGAGTTAACAGATTCAGTTAAGGACTTTATCAACACAACCTGCGAACACTTTTCGCTCTATTTCGAAAACATCATTGATGTGAAAGTAATCTTGGATTACAATAGCTCCAAAACAAACAATTTGTCTGTTTCCATCAGTGTTCACTCTTCTGGAAACGATTTCAGAGCGGAAACCGAGGATGACGATTTGTTTAAAGCCGTAGACCTCTGTGCTCAAAAGATAGAAAGCCAACTTAAAAAAGAAAGAAAAAAAGAGATTAGCAATCATAAAAACAAAAGTAAAAACTATTCCAAAAGGTCAAAAAGTTTACTATTCAAAAAAGGTCGTGGCGACGAAAACAAAATTGAATTGGAAGAAAATATCTTCTTCAGCACTCCTATGGAAACCGACGATGCCATAAAACACATGGAAGAGAACGATTTGAACTACTTCGTTTATAGAAATACAAAATCCGAAAAAGTTGATACTATCATCAAAATTGATGATGAACATTACAAAATAATCGAAGCTTAAATTTTTCTCTATCTAATTTAATGAAAAAACTTACCTCTCAAGAACTTTTTGATTTACTGGGAAAAGACCAAATCCTCAGCAAGATAACTGACGAAAAGACTTTTTCCACTGTAATCACTAACCCGTATATCAACCGACCGGGGCTCGCTCTTGCCGGATATTTTGAAAGGTTTTCGTATGATCGTGTGCAGATTTTGGGCGACCCCGAAGTTGGCTATATCCAAAGTTGTGCCAAAGACAAAATGTATGACATCCTTAAAAAAATGTTCACTTACAACATTCCTTGTCTGTTTTTTTGCAAAGGCAACACCGTCCCGAGTTACATTACCATTTTGGCAAACGAATCCAATATCCCTATTATCCAAACTCCCACTTCTACGGACAACCTGCTAAGTTTGCTCTCGCAACAGCTGGGAATATTCTTCAGCCCTCGCACTATCGAACATTCCACTTTCCTTGATATCTATGGTGCCGGAGTGCTTATTACTGGTAAAAGCGGAGTGGGGAAAAGCGAGAGTGCTTTGGACTTGATAGAGAGAGGTCATCGACTCATCTGCGACGACTCCACCAGTATCTCCAAAATGCCCAACGGTTCACTGCTTGGCACATCTACGAGGGAAGACAGCTCTTTCATGGAGATAAGAGGTATCGGGATAGTCGATATTCAAAAAATGTTCGGGATACAAGCCATCAAGAAAAAGAAAAGCTTGGATATGATTATCGAGCTTGTCCCGTATAATGTAAACAAAAATTACGATTCGATAAACACTGAGAGGCTGGATAATAAAAAATTTAGAAGTATTTTGCAAACGCCCGTTCCGCTTTTTCAACTTCCAGTTTCTCCTGGTAAAAATATGTCAATCCTCATAGAGACAGCTGTGCTCAACTTCCTCTCGATTTCTATGGGCTACGATGCGGCTAAGACCTATATAGAAAAACAAAAGAAATTTTTTAAATAATTATGATTTCCAAAACAGTAACTATAAGCAACAAATCTGGCATTCATGCCAGACCGGCACAGCTGATTGTCCAAACAGCAGAGGAGTTCTCTTCTGAAATTTTTTTGGAGAAAATCGACGAGGGATTTAAGGCAAACGCCAAAAGTATCTTCAATGTGATGGCAATGGCAGGAGAATGTGGCGACAATATTCAGATTACCACCAACGGTGATGACGAAGACGAGGCTCTGGAAGCGATGTTAGATTTATTCGACAGAAATTTTACCAATGAGTAAGACAATAGAAAATGCCGGCTTTCCCCTTTGCGAAGGATGTGTGATAGGCAAAACGCTTAAAATAAGCGATGCCAAAAATCCCTATGAAAATAAATCCATCAAAAAAGAGGAAATCGAACAAGAGTTGCAACGACTGGAAAATTCGCTCGTTAAAGCCAATGAGGATATAGACAATACTCTGGAAAATATCTCCTCGGAGAATAACAATCTCAACGAAATTATAAAAATTCACAAATCTATTTTGAACGACCCGGAGATTAAAAAAGGAATTATTGACCTCATAAAAAACAAATTGCACTCTATGGAACACGCTATCAATCAAAAATTTATGGAAATTGAAAACAGTTTTGCTACCATAAAAAACCCATATTTAAAAGAAAGAGTCAACGATTATGTTTTTGTTAAAAACACACTTATCAATAAACCTGCGAAAAAAGAAGAGGGAGAAATAAACGAGCCGACCATTTTACTGATGAAAGATATCTCGCCAGAGCAAGTTATAAGATATCATAACAACAAAAACATTTTGGGAATTTGCCTCAAACACGGAAGCAGAACTTCCCACGCATCAATCATCATAAAATCACTCAATCTGCCTGCCATTATAGAAACTTCTACAAACTACAAAAGCATCCCAAACAATAAATTGGTGGTTTTCAATTCGTATGAGAACAAACTGGTAATAAATCCAGAAAAATCTGACATAATTGAATGCGACAGAATAATAGAAAAAGAACAAGAAAATTTGAATAAATTGCAAGAATTGGTAAAAAAACCGGCGATTACCAAAAGTGGAAAACGCATAAAATTGAGAGCCAATCTGGAGTTTGAAGAAGAAATCCCTTTGGCAATAAAAAACGGTGCTGAAGGCGTTGGACTGTTAAGAACAGAGATGTTTTATCTCAACCGTAAAATGTTACCGAGCAAAGAGGAACAATTTACCTATTACAAAAAAATCGTCTCCTCTTTTGAAAACAGCGTTACCATCAGAACTTTGGATTTAGGTGGAGACAAAAACACTCTTCTGCTTAAAACAAAAAAAGAGGAAAACCCAAATCTTGGACTTAGAGGAATAAGGTTTTCGCTATCAAAGCCGGAAATCTTCGTAGAGCAGTTGGAAGCTATTTTAATGGCATCAACTTATGGGAAAATAAAAATTTTACTCCCGATGGTTTCAAAAATAGAAGAGGTCCGCGAAACCAAAAAAATCTTAGATAATTGCAAAAAAAAACTAAGAGAAAAGAATATTCCTTTTGATAATAATATTCAATTAGGAGTTATGATAGAAGTGCCTTCGGCGGTCTTTGAAGTAGAATCTTTTGCTAAGGAATGCGATTTTTTTAGTATAGGAACAAACGATTTGACACAATATATTATGGCTATAGATAGAAACAACGACCATGTGAAAGATTACTATGATGAAACAAATCCTGCAGTTTTAACCGCACTAAAAATAGTGGTAGATGGAGCCAAAAAACACAATAAAACCGTTTCTCTCTGCGGAGAAATAGCATCAAATCCAGAGAAATTGAAAACTTTTATTGAATTAGATGTTGACGAAGTTAGCGTAAGCACAAGTTCATTATTAAAAATAAAAGAAAAGATAATAAACTACAGATGATAATTTTAATAAAACTAATAGATTTATACTCTTTGCTCATAGTCGTCAGAGCTGTTATTTCTTGGATTAGCACTCCTACAAATAGCACTATTTATTACTATATCTATAAACTAACCGAACCTATGCTGGCCAAATTAAGATTTATCTCTTTGCGACTCAATTTACCTTTCGATATCTCTCCAATAATTGTTCTTCTTGCCCTTAATTATATTAAAAAATTTTTGATTACCTATCATGTCTAAAATAAAAAAGAGTTTTGCATTCATTGTTCTATTACTAATTATTGCTGACCAGATTACCAAATATTTGGCATTGACTTTTTATAAAGAAATAGGTTTTTACTCATACTCTATCGTGGATGACTTTTTAAAGTTCACTTTTGCTAAAAATTTTGGTGCGGCTTTTTCTCTCGCTTTTTTTAAAAATAGCACCGCTAATAACTACTTTTTTATTTTTATAACAACCATTGCAATTTTAATAATAGTTAAAATTTTAATAAAAACAGAAAAAAAACTGGAAATAGTAAGTTATTTTTTAATAATAGGCGGAGCTGTAGGAAATTTGATAGATAGGGTAATCCACGGGTTTGTTATAGATTTTATTGATTGCGATTTTCCCGATATTATTATAGAAAGATGGCCGGTATTTAACTTAGCTGATTCCTATATCTGCATTGCCATTTGCATTCTTATTATCCAATCCGTAAAGGTAGTAAAAAAATGAAAAAAAACATAATTCCTAATAGTAAGACAGATTTTGCAAAATTTGTCGCAAAAAGTGCCATAAATCTAATCTTAAGCGATAAGAATAATAAACAAGCTATGGAAAATTACCAATTAAAATTAAACTACGAAAAAAAACTCTTAAAAATAGATAAAAAAATAAACGAATTAAATTATAAAATAAAATCACTAAAAAATAAACTTTTTCTTATATTTATTGTTATGATAGTTGCTATTTTATATTTTTCCGGAATAATTATTAAGTGAGGTAAAAAATGAATTCTTTAGACCAAGATATATGGGACAATATTCTAAATAAATTAGAAGAATCCATTAATGAACAGAGTTTCAACACTTTTTTCAAATATACTAACTTAATAGAGTTAAAAGAGAATGAGTTATCCATAGAGGTTGAAACAGACTTTGCTGCAGGATTTTTAAACCAAAATTATGCAAAAACAGCAGAAGAGATAGCGTGGCAACTCTATGAAAAAAAATATAAAATAAGATTTTATGGAAAAAACAGACAAATATCTGTCGAAAAGAAAGAAGAAGAAAAAAACCAAATGACCACTAAAATAAAATTGAATGATAGGTTCACTTTTGACCAATTTGTTGTGGGTAAAAATAATAATTTTGCGTATTCCGCTGCCTACGGCGTTTCAGAAAACCCGGGAACAAAATATAATCCACTATTTATTTATGGAAACTCTGGTATGGGAAAAACACACCTTATGCAAGCTATTGGACACTATATACAAAATTGTTCCATAAAAAAGAAGGTTATTTACACAACATCCGAAAATTTTACAAACGAGTTAATACAATCTATTCAAACAAAAACCACAGAAAGCTTTAGAAATAGTTATAGAAATGTTGATGTTCTCTTGATAGACGACATCCAATTTTTTAAACGGAAAGAATCATCTCAAGAAGAATTTTTTAGCACTTTTAATATTTTATATAATAACCAGAAACAAATAGTTATTACCAGTGATAAACCTCCAAAAGATTTGGATGGAATAGAAAAAAGATTGGTTAGTAGATTTGAGGGTGGTTTGACTGTGGATATATCTATCCCCGACTACGAAACTAGAGTAGCTATTGTAGAAAATAAAATAAAGAGAGATGGCACAAAATTATCAAAAGAAGTAGTAAATTTTATTTGTGAAAACATCGTCGATAATATTAGATCACTCGAAGGAGCTATAACAAAATTATTAGCCTATTCATCTTTCCATAATATCCAAACCGAAGAAATAGAAATAAACCTTGCAAAAGATATATTATCTTCGCTCATATCCAAAAAAATAGAAGCTTTAACTTTAGATAATATAAAAGATAAAATATGTGAAAAATATAAAATAAGCAGTAAGGATATCTTTTCAAAAACAAAGAGAAAAGACATAGTATTCCCAAGACAAATCGGAATGTATTTATCAAATTTCTTAATCCCACAATTAGCGTTAATTAACATAGCACAATATTATAAAAGAAAAGACCACTCAACCGTAATAAATGCACGAAGATTAATACAAAATAAAATGAAAGAAGATAAATCATTTTACTTAGAAATACAAAAACTTATAGAAAATATAAAATACTAATAAACAATCAGTGCATAATAAAAAGGAAACATAAAGTAATACACAAAAACTAAATAAAAAAGAAAAAAATAAAACTAAAACCAAACAATTAATAAACAAAATATAATAAACCTAACTATCTTTTAAAAAAGAAAATATATATAATAAACACAAAAAAACAAAATCTACTACAACGATAAATTTAAATAATAAGGTAAATAATAAATGAAGAAACTCTGCATATTAATTTTAATAATCTGTATAATAGGATGTAAAAAAAAAAAAGACATCGTGGCAAAAGTTAATAACTATATTCTAACACAAGAAAATCTAAAAACCTTAAATGTAACACAAAAAAACAAGAAAGAGTTTGTAACAGAATGGATTAACTTAAAACTATTAGCTTGCTCTATAGAAAACAATGAGCTTATTAATCTTAAAAAAGAAAACTATGAAACTAAATTAAAAGCAAACATTTATATATCTAAATTATTAGAAAGTGAAAATATAGATAAAGATGAGCTATTAGAATATTATAATGCGAATTACCAAAATTTTTATAAAGAGATAACCAAATATAAATTTCAAAAAATATATTTATCAAATAAAAAAAACAAAGATAATTTAGTTAAAGAATTAAGTAAAATAAGCGGAATAACATTCAGTGAATTAGCTAAAAAATATTCAGAAGAATTGTATGGAAAAAATGGAGGATATACCGGCTTTGTGGATAAAGAAAGTATAAGACCTCTTGTTTGGGATAAATTAACTAACTCTGAAATAGGAAAGTATTATTGGATTGATGTTCCCGAAGGCTATGTAATAGGAAGATGGTATGAAAAGAAAGATTTTAAAATACAATTAGGTTTCGAACAAGTAAAAAACGATATAATAAAAATTTTAAAAAAAGAGGATAGAAAAAAAATAATAGAAAAAGAGCTACAAAGATTAAGAAAAATAAATAAAGTAGAAATTAATTTAGATTATAATTAAGGGAGAAAAAATGAATAATATTTTTTTAGCACAAGAGAATCTTTTAGGTTCACTATTACCATTTATTTTAATGATAGTGATAATTTGGTTTTTAATAATAAGACCACAAAAAAAGAGACAAAAAGAACATAAAAATATGTTGGAAAATCTCAAAACAGGAGATAAAGTAATAACAAATGGTGGAATGCAAGGAATAATATCTAAAATAAATGTAGAGAAAAACTTAGTTTCTATAAAAGTAGCAGATAATATAAAAATAGATTTTCTTATATCTTCCATCGCAACCAAAATATTAGACAAAAAAGTAGATGATAAAGAAGAAAAAAAGTTTTAATATTAGCTTATTAGGGAAAAAAGAACTAAAAAAAATAAGCGAAGAAATTATAGAAATAAGCGAAAATATAAAAGATTTGGCTATGGATATGGCTAATACTATGTATTCAAGTAATGGAGTTGGCTTAGCTGCTCCACAAATCGGAAAAAATTTGCGTATTTTCGTTATAGATACTTCTAAAAAGAAAAATGATTTGAAAATTTTTATAAATCCTAAAATCATAAGCATGAAAGGTATGGAAATAAACGAGGAAGGTTGCATTAGTATTCCTGGTATTTATGCCGAAGTTCCCAGAGCGACAGAAGTGGAAATTGAAGCTTTTGACGTGGATGGCAAAAAGTTTAAATTAAAAGCAGAAGGCTTGCTCGCTATAGCTATCCAACATGAAAATGACCATCTTAATGGGAAACTCTTTATAGATTATTTAAGTAAAACGAAACTCTTAGAATTAAAAAGCGAATTAGATAAAATAAAATGCAAAGAAAATTAAAATCTATAAAATTATTGGTTTCCGATTGTGATGGAGTGTTGACAAATGGCTTATATTATTATGGATTACAAGATTTAACTGTTAAAACCTTCCATACTCAAGACGGTTTAGGAATAAATATGTTCCAAAATTTTGGCTACAAATTTGCTGTGATAACCGGAAAAACAAGTGTGGCTTTACAACAAAGATGTGAAGATATTGGGGTTAAATATCTATATCAAAAAATAAAAAATAAGGTTGAAATATTAGATAGTCTACGGATAAAACTGAATTTAGATTGGGAAAATATAGCTTATATTGGTGATGATTTAAACGACTTAAAGTGCATAGAATTATCGGGATTTACTGCTTGTCCGGCTGATTCAAACAAAAAAATTCTGAATACGGTTGATTTCGTTTGTTCCAAAGCCGGTGGTTATGGTTGCGTGCGAGAAGTTATTGATTTTATTCTGGAAGAAAAAAAAGAATTGGCAGATGCTCAAAATAAATTTATCGAAAGTCTGTCTTAGTTTTTTTATACTATTTATGCTTGTTTCTTGTGTAAAAGGCGAAGACATCCTTGATAAAGGGAAGAAGTTTTTTGATAAAGAGGATTTGCCGGAAAAAACAAGCGATACTGTTTCACTGGTCTCTATGGAAGAGGATAAAATAAAGTGGTTTCTGAAAGCTGATCATATTAAAGAGTTTGCTAAGAAGAAAAAAATATATGCCAAAAAAATGACAATCTATGTTTTTGATGTTGATGACAATATAGTTTCCACAATGACAGCTGATAGTGCCAAAATAGACGAAGTAACTAAAATGCTTAAAGCTGAAAGTAATGTTAAAATATTGAGTTCTAATGGGGTTTTGGAAACCTCTATACTTTACTGGAATCTGGCAAATAACAGCATTTTTACCAAAGAAAAAGTGAAAATAACTCGTGGCGAAAATGTTATGTATGGGCAAAATTTATATACAGATGTTGCTTTAAATTCGGCTAAATTAGACGATATTAAGGGAGAGGGAGAGGTTGAAGAAAATAGTATTGCTTTCTAATTTTTTTTTGTTTGTTATTATTTCCTGCCTTTTCGGGACAAAGATAAAAAGCATTGAGGAACGAACTGTAAAAAAAAGTTCGAAAAACTATAAGATAATTAATTCGGATGTCCTCAATTTAAAAAAAGATGGAAACGAAATTATCTCTCAAATGAGAGGTAATGTGCATTTTTTTTACGATAATATAGAGTTTTTTAGTGATGAAGCGGAGATATATGAGAAACAGCAAAAAGTTAAACTGATAAAAAATGTGATAATTAAGCAAGATACGATTACCGTGAAAGCGGAAGATGTTACTTATTTAAAAGAGCTAAACAAAATAATTCTCACGGAAAATGTATTTATCAAAATTGATTGCAAAAGTAGTAAAACTATAAAAACCTTTTCTTGTCAAACAGCGGAAATAGACAGAAAAAGTGGCGATTTGAAAGCGGATAAGGATGTTAGGGTTTTTGACGAATCACGAAAAGTGAAGGTTTTTTGTGGTAAGATGCGTTATAATATGCATACGCGAAAAGGTTATTTGGTCGATAATCCCGAGATTTTTTCGGTTGATGATGATTCTACAAAGTTGATTGCTCAGAAGATAGATATATTGGATGGTCAAAATAAAATAAAAGCTATTTACGGAGTGAAGACGATTTCGGCAAATCATCAGACCGAAAGTGAGGAGTTGGTGTTTCTAAATGAGGAAAAAAAGATAATTATGCTGGGAGAGCCAAAGTTTTATTCCAAAAAATTGTATGCGGAAGCTAAGAGGTTCTATTTTTATTCCGATATGTCTTTTAAAAATATAGAAAAAATAGTTCTTGAGGAAGATTGTGAGGTTGATTTTCCGAGTGAAGAGGGCAAAGCTTTTGACAATCATTTGGTTTCTGGTAGAGTTAACTTGAACTTCACGGACTCAAATCTAAAGAATGTTGTGGCTACGGAGAAAGTGGCGTTGAGCTTGATTAACGAAGATTCAACGGGGGTGTCGGTAAACAAGATTTACGGAGATACTTTGTTTTTGCGGTTTAATGATGAAAAAAGATTGGAATATATGACTATGAAAAGTCAGAGGGTTAACGGAGTTTTTAAATTTAAGAATTAATAATGAAGAACGAAATAGAAATCAAAAATATTGTGAAATACTATGGCTCTAAGTTGGTGTTGCGAGACATAAATGTGAAGATAACACAGGGAGAGTGCGTGGGAATAATGGGTCCGAACGGAGCCGGTAAATCAACGACTTTTTATATTGTGCTTGGACTTATCAAAGCGACCGCAGGGCAAGTTTTGTTCAATGGTAAGTTGATTAATAATTTACCGATGTATAAAAGAGCAAGATTAGGTATTGGTTATCTTGCTCAGCAACCGTCTATTTTTCACAATCTTACTGTGGAACAAAATGTTATGGCAATTTTAGAGATGCTAAAGATTTCTAAAGTGGAAAAAAGAAGACGGTTGGATGAACTTTTGGCTGATTTGGATTTGACCAAATTGAGCAAGCAAAAGGCTTATACGCTATCGGGCGGAGAGAGGCGAAAATTGGAAATTACCAGATCGCTAGTAACAAATCCTTCGTTTTTGCTTTTAGACGAACCATTTGCCGGAGTTGACCCTAAAGCTGTGGAAGATATACAAAAAATTATCAAGAAATTGGGCGAAAAAAACATCGGAGTTCTGATAACAGACCACAATGTGATAGAAACTCTGAAGATTGTGCAAAGGGCTTACATTGTGTTTAATGGAGAGATTCTATTTTCCGGAACATCAGCGGAGCTTGTAAACGACAAAAGAGCCAGAGAGGTTTATTTGGGGAACAGCTTTATGCAGCACAATTTTAGCGAACAAAATTAAGAAGAGATTATGGAAGTTATAGTTGCGGGATATAATGTTGATGCGGAAGTGATAAGGAAATGCACCAAAGGTGCTACTCCGGAGACGATTTCGGCTGCGTATGCCAGAATTAGCAGAAGCAAAGATTCCGTGGAAAAATTGCGTGCTGAAGCTATCTTGGATGTGGAAAAAGCCAAAGATTCCAACACGAGCATCGTCTTTGAAATGGGTCATTCGTCCATCGCCGAGCATGTGATTTTCAACTTTGATTTAATAGGGATTTCGCGATATTTGGCGGAGTTTATCCATCGGAGCAGGTTAGCCTCTTTTACGGAAAAATCCCAACGATATGTAACCTTGGACGGCGATTTCTATCTGCCGGAAGAGGTAAGAAACAGTAAATTGAGAGAAGATTTTGAGCAAGTGATTTCCGAGCAAAATTCGTTGTATGAGTTGTTGTTTGCCAAAGCGAAAGAGAAGTTGGAAGCGGACGGCTTCGCAGGGAGTAAAAGAGATAGATTTAGTAAGGCGAAAGAGGACGCGCGCTATTTTTTGTCGCTATCCACTTTGACACAGATGGGAATCACGATTAACGCTAGAAGTTTGCAAAAGCTTTTGGTTCGCTTGGATAAATCGGATTTGCATGAAGCCAAAAAGCTAAAGAAGAAACTGGAAGAAGAAGCCAAGAAAATAGCACCGTCTTTGATTCGCTATACAGATGCGGACGATTTTACTCGATTTACTTGGGAACTTCCTGAAAATAAAGAGATTAGACCGAGCGAGAAGGTTAAACTTATCAACGCATCCGACAATCCTGACGACTTGGTTTTGCAGGGGATGTTGGTCGATTTCGGCTATCCGTATGAGCAGGTTTCCGACTATTTGTCAAAAATAACATCGCAAGAGAAAGAGCAGATTTTTGATGCTTTATTCGCAAAAGGCAAGCTTTACTCCTCTATGCCAAGAGGGTTTGAATTAGCCGATTTTCTTTTTGAGGTTTGCTGTTCTGCGTGTTGCTTCGGACAGATGAAAAGACATCGCATGTCCACGATACTCAAATCTGAATATCACCCCGACTACGGGTTTGTTGTTCCGGAGTTGATCAAGGCTTTGGGCGAAGAAGAGAAAATTGACGAAGTTATTAAGCGGACAAACGATTTATATTTTGAGTTGGAAAAAGAGAAAAAAGGATTGGGAAATTACATCTTGACTAATGCTCACAACACTTTGATTTTATTCAAGGGTAACTTGCGTGAAATTTACCATTTTTCTCGACTGCGTGCTGACGAACATGCTCAGTGGGAGATAAGAGAGATTGCTAATAAAATCGACGAAATTGTGCGAGAGGTTGCTCCTTTGGCGGGTAAATTTTTAGGGGGGAAAAGTGAAATATTTAGTTAAGACAAGTTTAATTTTTGTTGTGATTTTGCTGTTTGCGTGTAACAAAGATATTACGAAAGGCAAATACGAAAATGTTTCCGAGCGAATTAACAGTGACCAAAATATGTTTCAAGGAAATTTGAAAAGAAACGGAGTTTATCAGACGAATGGTCTCGAAAAAAAGTGCCCAAATGTTGTGAAATGGCGATTTTCTTTGGAAGCCAAGATTTACTCTTCCCCTATGTATTATGACAATAAGATTATAGTTAACGATTATGGCAACTATATAACGGCGATAAATTATGTTACCGGAGAGAGCGAGTGGATATTCAAAACTCGTAACAGAAATACAACAAGTGTAGCTGTTGCCAATAATGTGGTGTATTTTGGTAGTTATGACAAATATTTTTATGCTCTGAACGCTTCTAATGGGGCTCTTATCTGGAAATACAAAGTGGAAGGATACATCACTTCGTCTGCTGCGGTTTATGGTGGAATTGTGTATTTTGGCAGTTGGGACGGATATTTTTATGCCTTGAATTGTAAGAACGGAGAGTTGATTTGGAAAATCAAGATTGGCGACAGAGTTTATACTCCTCCTGCTATTGACGAAGAAAACAAACTGGTTTTTTACGGAGATAGAGCGTTGTATGCCAGCGATTTGAAGACAGGGAAATTGAAGTGGAAATTTTCCACAGGCAATTTTATAGAATCCGCTCCTGTCGTAGATGGAGACAATGTATATTTTGGCAGTAGAGACTACTATATGTATTGTGTGAACAAAAAAACCGGAGACGAGAAGTGGAAATTCAAGACTGGCTATTGGGTTACCGGCTCGCCGTCTGTTTGCGGAGACAAATTGATTTTCGGTTCTTACGACGATTGCATTTATATTTTAAAGAAAAAAAGTGGAGAGCTTTTCAAGAAAATCAATAGTGGCAGTGATGTTCAACTTCCGGCTATTGTCGTGGGGCATAACGCTTATTTGCTCAATGTAGAAGGCGGTTTTGCGGCGATAGATGTTGGTTTGGGCAAAATTATCTGGCGAAAAAGGTTCAACAATAAGAGCTCTCTGCCCTTAATTCATGAGGGAAATCTTATCATTGTGCATGACGAAACGCTTTTGAAACTGGGTTATTAAGGGAAAAAATGAATAGATTAGACTGGAACGAATATTTTATGGAGATTGCCAAGGTAGTCGCCAAAAGGTCAACTTGTCTCAGAAGGCAGGTAGGTGCTATTTTGGTAAGGGATAAACAGATTTTGGCGACTGGATATAATGGGAGTCCTAAAAATTTGGAGCATTGCCAGACCAAAGGTTGCTTACGCCAAGAGTTGGGGATACCTTCGGGGCAAAGGCACGAGATTTGTCGGGCGGTGCATGCGGAACAGAACGCCGTGATACAAGCTGCCGTGAACGGAGTTTCTATCAAAAATGCGATTTTGTATTGCACCAATTTCCCTTGTAGTATCTGTGCTAAAATATTGGTAAATGCTGAGGTAAAGAAGATTTATATCGCCGACGATTATCAAGACGACTTGTCCAAGCAAATCTTGCAGGAAGCCGGAATCGATGTCGTTAAGCTGGGCGATTGACAATAGGTAGTCAAAATGAGTGAATTAATAGAAAAAGCTCAGAAATTGAAACAACAGCGGAAAGATTTGTCGATTTGTTCCGCTATCTCCAAAAATAAAGCTCTTCTCTTGGTTGCTGGTCAACTGGAAAAGCAAGCCGATTTCATCCTACAAGCGAACAAAATTGATGTGCAAGAGGCTCGTGATGCAGGAGTTAGCGAGGCTCTGATAGATAGATTGTTTTTGGACGAGAGCAGGATAATGGCTATTTGCCAGAGTTTGGGACAAGTAGCAAATCTGAAAGACCCTGTTGGCAAAGTTCTTGGTGGTTGGCAGACGGAAGAAGGGCTGTCTATCCGCAAAGTGAGTGTTCCCCTCGGTGTTTTGGGGATGATTTACGAGTCGCGACCCAATGTTACTGTGGACGCTTTTGCTTTGGCTCTGAAAAGCGGAAACGCTATCTTATTGAGAGGGAGTTCCTCCGCTTTGGCATCGAACAAGGCGTTGGTCAAAGTCATCAAGGACGGTCTGTTTTTGAGCGACATCTCTCCCGACATGGCTCAGTTGTTGGAAGACCCCGATAGAAATCAAGTGCTGGAGATGCTACAACTTACGGAGTATTTGGACTTGATAATTCCCCGTGGTGGAGCGACTCTCATCGATATGGTGGTAAAAAACGCTAAAGTGAAAACGATAGAGACCGGAGTTGGCAATTGCCATATTTATGTTCACGAAAGAGCCAACCAGGATATGGCTCTGAAAATCATCGAAAACGCCAAAACGCAACGACCTGGGGTATGTAATGCGTGTGAGACTGTCTTGATAGACAAGAATATAGCAGAAGAGTTTTTGCCCAAAATGAATGCAAAGTTGTCAGACAAGGTTGTTTTGCGAGGTTGCGAAGAAACGAAAAAATTTATTGATTGTGAGCCTGCCAAGGAAAGTGACTGGTCTGACGAGTTCTTGGACTTGATTTTGGCGGTAAAAGTCGTGGACGGCTTGGACGAAGCTATAGAACACATCAACGCTTACGGCACATTGCATTCGGAGGCTATAGTCAGCGAAGACTATTCTGCGTGCCAAAAGTTCCAAGCGGAAGTGGATGCAGCGGCTGTGTATGCCAACGCTTCTACCCGATTTACCGATGGTTCTGTGTTCGGTTTTGGTTGCGAAATGGGAATCAGCACGCAAAAAATGCATGCGAGAGGACCGATGGGCTTGGATGAGTTGGTCACATATAAATATATCATAAACGGCAAAGGTCAAATACGAGGAGGAAACTAATGGGAAAGAACATCGAAGAGATTGCCAAAAAGATTTTTGATTTGGAAGAAGGCTTTATCTCCAGAAGCGGAGGAGAACACCGTTTGTCGCTTGGCTCTGTGGTGGACAGGAGTGATTTGCCCGACCAATTGGTTACCGATTTTGGTTCTTTGGCGAAATATATAGACCACACTGTTTTGAAACCCGAGACGAGCCTCAAACAGATAGAGAAATTGTGTCAGGAAGCGGAAGAGTTTGGCTTTGCCAGTGTTTGCGTTAATCCTGTTTGGGCTACGGAAGCGGAAAAAGTTTTGAAAACTGTTCCTCTGTGCTGTGTTGTGGGGTTTCCTCTCGGAGCGAATATTGCCGAAGTGAAAATGGTGGAGACCATCAAAGCGTTGGAAGCTGGAGCCAAAGAGATAGATATGGTGATAAATGTGGGAGCACTCAAAGGCAAGAATTACTCTTTGCTTGAAGATGAGATAGCTCTTTTGGCTTTGGATTGTCACAAGTCGAACGCTAAATTGAAAGTGATAATCGAGGCGTGTTTGCTTACGGAAGAGGAAAAGATAGTTGCGTGTTTGCTCTCCAAAAAGGCTGGTGCGGATTTTGTGAAAACTTCGACTGGATTTTCCACAGGTGGAGCGACAGTCGAGGATATCGCTTTGATGCGGGCAGTAGTGGGACCCAAGATGGGAGTGAAGGCTTCCGGTGGTATCCGCGACAAAGAGACCGCTTTGGCGATGCTGAAAGCGGGTGCAAACAGAATTGGTGCTTCGGCTGGGATTTCTATTTGCAGTTAATTCTGCGTAAAAATTTAGGGAGAGATTGTAATGATAGAGTCGTTTCAGGGGATTGAACCAAAAATGGACGAAAGCAGTTTTGTTCATGAAACAGCTGTTTTGATAGGAAAAGTGAAAATAGGGAAGAATGCAAGCATTTGGCCCGGAGTGATAGTTCGTGGAGATGAAGCGGAGATACAAGTTGGAGAGTATTCCAATGTGCAGGACAATTCCGTTTTGCATTGCGTAGAGGGGACACCTACGATAATAGGTAAATATGTTACGATTGGTCATAAGTGTATTGTCCACGCTTGCAAAGTCGAGGATTTTTGCCTCATAGGTATGGGTGCGACTGTGCTGGACGGAGCTGTAATAGGCGAAGGGAGCATAGTTGGTGCTGGAGCTCTTGTTACCAAAAACACCATTATACCGCCAAACTCTTTGGTGTTGGGCATTCCTGCGAAGGTTGTGAAGCAACTGGATGATAAAAACTTAGAAAGACAAAAAGCACACGCTACTCATTATTGGGAGTTGGCGAAAAATTATTTGTAAAAGAAAAAAGTAAATAGAGAATAGGAGGGCAAATGTTTTATACAGGCGATCAAATGAAAAAAGTTATCATGAAAGCCAAGAAAGAGAAGTTTGGGATTATCGCTTCTAATGTGGTTTTCGATACATCTGTCAGAGCGATGGTGCAAGGCTACAACGCTATGGGTGCTGACGGGCTTTTGCAAATATCTTCCGGAGCGTGTAAATATGCTGCTGGAGCAACCAAAGATTTGTTGGTGGGAGCGAAGTTTATTTCCGATATGGTCAAAAATATTGCTAACCAATATCCAAAAAGTGGTGTCGGTTTGAATATAGACCATGGTGCACCCAAAGATATGGATTTCATCATTCACTGCATCGAGAACGGTTTGGTTTCCACTGTGATGATAGACGCTTCTCACGAGAGTTTTGAGGAGAATGTCCGTCTTACCAAAGAGGTGGTAAAGGTTGCTCACAAGCATGGTGTTTTGGTGGAAGGCGAGATTGGATACATCAAAGGCAATGAGGACGAACTCGTGAGCGATAGCCAGCTCTACACCAATCCGCAAGAGGCTCTGGAGTATGTGAAAAAGACAAGCGTTGACCTTTTTGCTGCTTCCGTGGGCACTAACCATGGAGTGACCAAAGGTGCTGATGTTGTCTTGCGTTTGGGACTCATCAAAGAGATAGACGACTTACTCCGAGCAAACAATTTGGAAGCTGGTTTGGTGTTGCATGGTGCTTCCGGTTTGACCGTGAAACAACAACAAGATGCTGTGGCTAACGGCGTGGTGAAGATTAACAAAGATACTTGTTATCAGATGGAGATTGCCTCCGCTGTTCAGGCTTATTGGGAAAAAGAGAAAGATGCTATCGTTTGTCCGAGCGGAATGAGTGAAAAGAAATATTCCCCAGACAAAGGTAGATTTGACCCGAGAAAGTGGCTCATCAAAGGCGAAGATGCGATGCAATCTGAGGTGGAGAGCTTAGTGGAGATTGTCGGAGGAAAAGGCACTTCGATTTTGTCGTAAAAAGGGATTATGAAAAAGAGCATTTTAATCTTTGTAATTTTCATTTTCTGTACATCTCTATTTGCGAGAATACAGACTATAGGTTGGGATTCTGAAAATTTATATTATGTAACAGATTGCGCTAATAGATGGTTAGAAGATAATAAAGACATTAGAATTATTTCGGCAACCCATGCTAGTAGTATGAAAAGGAGCAATAGTCATGTTTTTAGTTTAGTTATAGTCTATGAAGAAGACGATGAAAAAGACAATACCAAAAATACTGATTAGTTTTTATGGTTTAGGAAAATAATTATGGAAATGCAGGAATTTGTCGAGAGAGCGAAAGAGCTGATAACCAAATCCAAACAGCTTGGGAGGTTGGTTTGACTCCGCTGAGTTGGAGCGGAATATAGCGGAACTGCGAGAGCAGACTTTAAACCCTGAATTTTGGAATCATCATGCGAATGCACAGAAAGTCAGCAAGCAATTGAGTGCGTTGGAGTCCAAACAGGAGGAAATTCGGAAGATTGCCACGATTGGCGAGGATTTGCAGGTTTATTTGCAGATGGTTCAAGAGGACAACTCATTTTTGACGGAGGCTGTCTCGGAGCTAAAGCAATGGGATAGTTTTTTGGAGAAAGTGGAGATAAACGCTCTTCTCTCGGGCGAGCTTGATGCGGGCGATGCGATATTGACGATAAACCCTGGAGCTGGCGGCACGGAGAGTCAGGACTGGGCGGAGATGCTCCTGAGGATGTATCTTCGTTGGGCGGAGAGAAGCGGATTTAAAGCCGAGATTGTGGAGCTTTTACCAGGAGAAGAAGCGGGGATAAAGAGCGTGACTGTGGAAGTGAAGGGCGAGTTTGCTTACGGATATTTAGCGTGTGAGATTGGCATTCATCGCTTGGTGCGGATTTCTCCTTTTAACGCTCAAGGCAAGCGGCAAACCTCTTTTGCCTCGATATTTGTCTATCCTCTCGTGGACGACAGCATAGAGGTGGAGATAGATGCAGGCGATTTGCGGATAGATACTTATCGAGCTTCCGGCAAAGGCGGACAATGTGTGAACACCACCGATTCTGCCGTGAGGATTACGCACTTGCCGACGGGGATAGTGGTGCAGTGCCAAAACGAGCGGAGTCAGCTAAAGAACAAAGAGCATGCGATGAAGATTTTGAAGTCGCGACTGTATCAGCATTTCTTACATGAAAAGCAAAAAGAGAGCAAAGAGCTGGAAGACACCAAGACGGAAATCGGCTGGGGCAACCAAATCCGCTCCTATGTTTTTCATCCGTATCAGATGGTGAAAGACCACCGCACCAAGCACGAAGTGAAGAACACAGAAAAAATAATGGACGGAGATTTGGACGGGTTTATTGAGGAGTATCTGCGGTATAAGATGCAGAAGTAGAAGATTTTGGGTTGTTAACAAAAATAGGCAATCTATGAAAGATTGCCTATTTTGCTATAATTAATTTTAATCTGTAATTGTAAGAATAATTGTGGTTGAAGAGCCCCCTGTAATACTAAAAACAAGATAATAAGTTCCAGTAGAAAGGTTAGAAATAAGTGTAGGGTTATTAGTTTCCGAACAGCTTACAACACGAGAGGTAGTCATGGTAGGAAAGTAGGAATAAGCAGGAAGAAGAGGGATTGAAGGGGTAAAAGTTGCTATTGTGGTATTGCTTGAATTTTTTAGAAAAATATTAAAGGGAGGATTAGTAATATCCGTGGGAGAGAAACTATAAAGCTGAAAAGAGCATCCAATGTATTTGGAATTATAAGAACTTTTAGAGATAGTAGTAATGCCACTATTACTATAAGAACTAGCTAAATTATCGGTTAATAAAAGACAGCCAGATCTAGTAACACTGACATATTTATATGTATTATCATCATTGCTAGTAGAAGAGCCACAGCCATTCAAACTAAGCAAAAGCACACACATCATAAAAATCAATTTTATGAAAGATTTCATTCTTTCCTCCAGGAGTTTATTTACTCCAGGAGTTTATTTACTCCAGGAGTTTATTTACTCCAGGAGTTTATTGGAAGCAAGGTGTAAAAAAATAAAAAAAATGTCAAATAAAAAAGTTATAAAACCACATAAACCCATTAATTATTTGACAGATAAACACATAGCAAAACTTTGCACTTAACGATAACAAATAAGGAGGCTGACATGGCACTTACTAATCAAGCCAAGGAAGCAATCGTGGCAGAGTTTAAACTCCACGACAGCGACACAGGTTCTCCAGAAGTTCAGGTCGCTTTGATGACTAACAACATCAAAAGCATTACTGCACATTTGGATACTCACAAAAAGGATCATCACTCTAGAAGAGGACTTCTCAAAATCGTAGGTAGAAGAAGAAAGCTTTTGGAATATTTGAAAGACAAAGATATAGAGCGTTACAGAGCTCTTATAGAAAAGTTAGGTTTGAGAAAGTAAAAGGGATTTTTCCCTTTTACTTTTCTTTGATTTAAAATATTAGTGCTTCGGTTTATTTACCAACGGATACTATTTTACACTAAAGAGATTGTTAGCAATAATCAAAATCCTTGTTCAAGAAGATTTGAGGATGTTTGGTTATTGCTTTTTTTCTCTTGGTTGGCAGAGTTCAACAGCTTGTTTGATATTCGACTGGGTATAGACCGACAGGAAAATTAAGGAGAAAAGATGCACATTATTAGAAAATCGATTGAATTGTCAGGCAAGACCTTGACATTGGAAACCGGTCGGATGGCGAAACAGGCTAACGGCTCGGTTTTGTTGACTTATGGCGAGACCATAATGTTGGCTACAGCTACGGGAGAAAAATTAGCGAAAGAGGGACAAGATTTTTTCCCTCTTACTGTGGACTTCATCCCCAAGATGTATGCTTCGGGCAAGATACCGGGAGGATTTTTCAAAAGAGAAGCTAGACCTCCGATAAGTTCCATCTTGATGGCGAGGGAGATAGACAGAGGCTTGAGACCTCTATTCCCCGACGGTTTCAAAAACGCCGTGCATGTTGTGATTACCGTGCTTAGTTATGACGAAGATTGCGACCTCGGTTCGCTTGGTTCATTGGCTGCCAGTGCAGCGTTGACTATTTCGGATATTCCGTTTTCGGGACCTTTGGCAGGAGCTTTTGTTGCCAAAAAAGACGGCGAGCTTGTCGTCTTCCCGAATAAAGAGCAAAAGGAAGATGCCCAGTTGGAGCTGTCTGTAGCAGGGACTTATGAGAATGTGAACATGGTGGAATCGGGTGCTTGGGAGCTGTCTGAGGAAGAGATTTTGGACGCTATTTATATGGCTCATGACAAGATTAAAGAGCTTGTGGATTTCCAAAAAGATTTTGCCAAAGATTGTTCCAAGGAGAAATTTCCGTTTGAGGTTAAGGAGATTTGCGAAGAGGCTTTGAGCTTCGTTAAGGACAATTTCTACGCAAAAATCCAAGAGGCGAATAAGATTACCGAGAAGTTGCCGAAATATGCGGCTCTTGATGATTTGAGGGTTGAGCTTGCTGAACTGATGGCGGAGAAACTTTCTGAAGAGGAGATTGCCGAGAAAGGTAGCGACTACAAAGAGGCTTTTGAGAAATATCTGAAAGAGGTAGTCAGGGACTTGATTTTGAGTGGTTGCCGTCCTGATGGTCGCGACTTGGACGAAATCAGACTGATTACGGTGGAGAAAGATATTTTGCCTCGTGCACACGGCTCTGCCCTTTTCACCAGAGGAGAGACCCAGTCTTTGGGCGTGATTACCTTGGGAAGTCCGAGAGACGAGCAAATGATAGACGATTTGGAAGAGAAGCATTTCAAAAACTTTTTCTTGCACTACAATTTTCCTCCCTATTGTGTAGGAGAGGCTGGATTTATGCGTGCTACGGGCAGAAGAGAGCTTGGTCACGGACATTTGGCAGAGAGGTCGCTCTACGCTGTGATGCCTAATAGCGACGAGTTCCCATACACTATCAGAGCGGTTTCGGAGATTATGGAATCCAACGGTTCCAGCTCTATGGCGAGTGTGTGTAGCTGTTCTGTTGCGATGATGGCTGCTGGCGTTCCCATTGCTCGACCTGTGGCGGGTATCGCTAACGGTCTTGTGATGGATGGCGACAATTTCGTGGTTCTCACAGACATACAAGGAATGGAAGACCATCTTGGCGATATGGATTTCAAGGTTACTGGAACGGAAAAGGGAATCACAGCAATCCAAATGGATATCAAGATTAAGGGTATCACCAGAGAGATTATGGAGATAGCTTTGGGTAAAGCCAAGATAGCCAGAGAGTTTATTTTGGGCAAAATTACCGATTGCATTTCCGAGCCGTCCAAAGAGCTTAGCAAATACGCTCCGAAAATCGAGAGCATTATGATTGATAAAGACAAAATCAGCCAAGTGATAGGCTCAGGTGGCAAGGTAATCAAAGAGATTATCGAGGTTACTGGTGCGGACATCAACATTGACGATGACGGGAGAGTGTCTATCGCTTCTCCTGATGCTGAGGCTTTGCAAAAAGCTATGAGCATCGTGCGAAATATCGTGGAAGACCCTATCAATGGCGAGGTTTATGAGGGCGAAGTTACCAGAGTCGAGGCTTATGGGGCTTTTGTGAAGTTCATGTATAACAAGCAAGGTATGGTGCATGTCTCCAAGATGGACAAAGAGCGAGTTAGCGACCCTGCTGATTTGGTGGCTATTGGCGACAAGGTGAAAGTTCGTTTTGTCGGTTTCAAGGAAGGCAAACTCAGTCTTGCTATGGACGGTATCGAGGGCAATCCTACGCTCAAGAGCAAGGGCATCAAGCCTGCGGAAAAGCCTAAATTTAACAGCTCTGATAGAGACAGAGACAAAGACGATAGGCGACCAAAGAGACGATTTGAAAAGAAAGATAGATAATAATAAAAGGGCAGGAGATTTTCCTGCCCTTATTTTTTGCTTATCTCACAAAAAACTGCTTATCAAAATCGACTTGCACTTTTTCTTGTAACTCGCCTTTGAGAAATTTTTGGGCAAGCATGTTTTCCAAGTTCTCCTGAATGGCTCGTTTTATCGGTCTTGCTCCGAAGTGTGGGTCAAAGCCGATTTCCGCTAATTCTTCCAAAGCTCTGTCCGTAAGAGTAAGCTCGAACCCTTTATCTTTCAAGCGATTTTGCAAGGTTTTGATTTCCAAGAGCACAATCTGTTTAATGTTCTCTTTGTTCAATTTGTGGAAAAGAACCGTCTGCGTAATTCTGTTGATAAATTCCGGTCGGAAGTGCAATTTCACCTCTTCCAAAATTTTATCTTTCACATCGTCGCTGTTCTCGGCATCTACCAAAAGCGGAGCACCGATATTGCTGGTCAGCACTATCACAGTGTTGCGGAAATTCACGGTTCGTCCTTTGCCGTCCGTGAGTCGTCCCTCGTCCAAAATCTGCAAGAACAGATTGAAAACATCGGGATGAGCCTTTTCGATTTCGTCGAAGAGCAAAACGCAATAAGGGTGCCGTCTGACTTGCTCCGTCAGCTTTCCTCCCTCTTCGTAACCCACATACCCTGGAGGTGCACCTATCAGTCTAGAGACGGAGTGCTTCTCCATAAATTCGCTCATATCAAAGCGGAACATAGCTTTTGTGTCGTTGAAAAGAAGCTTCGCCAATTGTTGAGCGAGAAATGTTTTGCCTACTCCGGTTGGTCCCAAAAACAGGAACGAACCGATTGGGGCGTTCTCGTCCGAAAATCCGCTCCTCGCTCTACGAATTGCGTTGGAAACGGCGACAATTCCCTCTTTTTGCCCGACAACACTTTCCGAGAGAATCTCCTCCATATTGGTCAGCTTATCGGCTTCGTTTTTTAGCAGTCTGTCCAGCGGAATATTCGCCCATTTGGAGATGACGGCAGCAATGGTGGTAGCGTCCACGATTTTGCTAATCAGTTGAGAATCTTCGGGATTTTTCTTCAAGCTCTCTTCGGCCTTCTTCAACTCCTTTTCCAGCTCGATAATCGTTCCATACTTCAGTCTGGATGCGGTCTCCAAATCGCCATTCCTCTGGGCAATCTCCATCTCCGATTTCGCCTTGTCAATTTTGTCGTTCAGTTGGCTGATGTTGTTCAGGTTGTCCTTTTCTTGTTGCCATTTGCTCATCAAAGCGGAGTATTTTTCCTTCAAATCGGCAATCTCTTTTTTCGCTTTCTCCTTCTTTTCATCAGATTCGTCTTTAAAAGAGAGCTCCTCGATTTCCAATTGTTGCAGTTTCCGTTTCATATCGTCGAGCTCCTGAGGCATCGAGTCGATTTGCATACGCACAGAGGCACAGGCTTCGTCCATCAAGTCGATGGCTTTGTCTGGCAAAAATCTGTCGCTGATGTAGCGAGCAGACAGTTTCCCAGCGGCAATCAAGGCATCGTCTGTGATTTGCAGTCCGTGATGCAACTGATATTTTTCCTTAATACCTCGCAAGATGGAGATGGTGTCGGCGACACTCGGTTCGGGTATCATCACCGGCTGAAATCTCCGCTCAAGAGCAGCATCTTTCTCGATGTATTTTTTGTATTCGCCGAGCGTGGTCGCTCCTATACAACGCAACTCTCCGCGAGCCAATGCGGGCTTGAGCATATTCGATGCGTCGCTCTGACCCTCGGAAGCACCCGCTCCCACGATGGTATGCAGTTCGTCGATGAAGAGAATAATCTCGCCGTTGGAGTTTTCCACCTCTTTCAGCACAGCTTTCAGCCTCTCTTCAAACTCTCCGCGATATTTCGCTCCAGCCAAGAGTAAAGCCAAATCGAGCTCCAAAACAGTCTTGTTTTTCAGATTTTCGGGCACATCTCTATCGACAATTCTTTTCGCCAAACCTTCCACAATAGCGGTTTTGCCGACACCCGGTTCGCCTATCAAGACGGGATTATTCTTGCGACGACGGGACAAGATTTGGATTGTTCGCCTGATTTCGTTGTCTCTCCCGATGACAGGGTCTAATTTCTCTTTTCGAGCCAAATCGGTCAGATTGCGAGTATATTTCTCCAAAACTTGATACTTCGCCTCGGGATTTTCGCTGTCCACTTTTTGGTTGCCCCTGATGTCTTGGATAGCTTTCAGCAAATCCTTATCGCTTGGTTTGCCAAGCAGTTCCTTGATTTCCGCACTCCCTTTCACAAAAGCCAATAGGATATGCTCCAAACTCACGAAATCGTCTTGAAATTGTCCTGCGATTTTGTCCGCTTGCAAGAGCAGTTTGTTCAAATCTGCGCTGAGGTAGGCGGGAGAGCCACCTTCGACTTTCGGCAAGTTTGCCAGCTTTTCTTTAATCTTCTCTTCTACCAAACTCGGATTTATTCCTATCTTTTTTAGCAAAGTCGGCACAAGCGAGTCCTCCACCAAGAGAGAGCCCAACATCATATGCAAAGGCTTAATCTCTTGATGTCCGTATTCCGTCGCCAAAACAGCGGCTTTTTCTATGCTTTCTTTCGATTTTACAGTATATTTATTAAAATTCATTTTTCCTCCTAAAAAGGCTAACTGCAAAAAATTAGCACTCTTGGGGAGAGATTGCCAACAAGTGCTTTTTTGTCAATCTTTCGTTGGAAAATTTTTGCTATGACAGAGATGAGAAAAGCGTGCATAGGGGAAAAGTAACATCAAAAATACTTGACTGATTAGAAGTGCAACAAACTTTTAGAAAGTAAATTAAAGGAAAAGTTTAAATTTTGAGAGGTAGCAAAATGAATGAGATTTTGAAAAAAGAGGTGTTCTCGGAGAATGTAGTGAAGTTGGTCGTGAAGAACAAATACATCGCCAAGAATGCGAAAGCCGGAAATTTTGTAATTGTGAAGATAGGGGAAGAGGGCGAGAGGATTCCGCTGACTATTTGCCAAGCGGATGCCAAGGAAGAGACGATAAGCCTTGTTATCCAAAAAGTGGGTGTTTCTTCGGATAAGCTGTGCAATATGAACGAGAACGATACTATCACTGACATTGTTGGACCTCTCGGGAATCCGACTCATATCAAGAAATACGGAACTGTCCTCGCCGCAGGTGGTGGAGTGGGCGTTGCTCCGCTTTTGCCGATAATCAAGTCGCTGAAAGAAGCCGGAAACAGAGTGATTTCTGTGATAGCTGCCAAGAGCAAGGATTTAATCATTCTGGAGGACGAGGTCAGAGAGTGTTCCGACGAAGTGATAATAATGACGGACGACGGCAGTTACGGAGAGAAAGGCTTGGTAACTGTGGGTATGGAGAAAGCTATTCAGAAAGAGAAGATAGATTTTTCTGTGATAATAGGTCCTGCCATCATGATGAAGTTCGCTGCTCTCGTTACCAAGAAATACGAAATCCCGAGTATCGCCAGTCTCAACACAATAATGGTGGACGGCACGGGGATGTGCGGAGCGTGCAGAGTGACTATCGGCGGGCAGACGAAGTTTGTGTGCGTTGACGGTCCGGAGTTTGATGCTCATCAGGTGGATTTTGAGGAGATGCTGATGCGACTCAACTCTTTTAAAGAGGAAGAAGCAGAAGCCAGAGAAGAGCATATGTGTAAGGCTGAAGCGAAGTTTAACAAAGAGCATAAAAGAGATTAGGGAAGAACAATGGAAAATAAAGATAGATTGAAAATAGAAAAAGTGAAAATGCCTGAGGCTGACCCTGAGGTAAGGTCGCACTCCAGCATCGAGGTAAATTCCGGAATTTCCAAAGAGCAAGCCGTGATGGAGGCTCACAGATGCTTGAATTGCAAAAATCCGACTTGTATGGAAGGTTGCCCCGTGAGCGTGAACATTCCGAAGTTTATCAAGGAGATTGAGGAAGAGAAGTTTGAAGATGCGATTACGACTATCAAGCAAACCAACTTGTTGCCGGCTATCTGTGGTCGGGTTTGTCCGCAAGAGAAACAATGCGAGGCAAGCTGTATTTATACGCTAAAAATGGGTAAGCCGTCCGTGGCGATTGGCTACCTTGAGAGATTTGCAGCTGACTACGAGAGAGAGCAACTTAAACTAAAAAAAGCGAAACCTGCCAAGTCTAATGGGATAAAAGTGGCTGTCATCGGCTCTGGTCCTGCGGGACTGACCTTTGCCGGAGAGATGGCGACCAAAGGTTGTCAGGTAACGGTTTTTGAGGCGTTGCACAAACTGGGTGGAGTGCTGAGATACGGCATTCCTGAGTTTAGGCTTCCTAAGGAGATAGTGGATTACGAAATAAACTCTCTGAAAGATTTGGGAGTTGAGTTTAGAGCGAATTTTATCGTGGGTAAAACGATAAGTTTCGAGCAATTGAAAGACGAAGGCTACAAGGCGTTTTTCGTTGGTTCGGGTGCAGGTTTGCCGAACTTTATGAATATCAAAGGCGAAAACTCAATCGGCGTGATGTCTTCCAACGAATATTTGACTCGTGTGAATCTGATGAATGCCGGTAAAAAAGAGTTCGACACACCTATTTACAAGGGCAAATTTGTGGCTGTGATAGGTGGTGGAAATACCGCTATGGATTCCGTGAGAACTGCCAAGAGATTGGGTGCTGAGCGAGCTATGATTATCTATCGTCGGTCTTTTGACGAGATGCCGGCACGACTGGAGGAGATTAAGCACGCCAAGGAAGAGGGCATAGAGTTTATGAACCTGAACAATCCTGTGGAATACATCGCTGATGAGAAGGGCAGAGTGAAGAAAATGATTTTGCAAAAAATGGAGCTTAGCGAGCCTGACGAATCTGGCAGAAAGCGACCTGTGCCTATCAAAGGTTCTGAATACGAAGTCGATGTTGACCTTGTGGTAGTGAGCGTGGGCGTGTCTCCAAATCCACTAGTGCCAAACGAAGTGAAAGAGCTGAAAACCAGTAAGTGGGGGACGATAATCACCGATGACAATTTGCAAACCAATGTGGAGGAAATCTACGCAGGTGGTGACATCGTGCGAGGCGGAGCGACAGTTATCTTGGCTATGGGCGACGGCAGAAAAGCCGCTAACGAGATGTATAAGAAACTGACGGAAAAGTAATTAAAATAGATTTTATAGACAATGACCCTCTGTCTTTTAGCAAGATGGAGGGTTTTTAATTTTGTTCTATTGAATCGATATCTTTTTGCAAAATATTAACCCAATCCAACATCTGTTGAACGGTCAAATCACCGTTATGCACACGCCTGAAGATAAACCAGTCTATTCTGCGAAAGTCGAAAATCCTCTGTTCCTTAGGTCCTACATCTTCCCATTGAATACGGTCTTTATTAAACAGCATAAGTTCAGCATCATAATCAAATTCTAATAAACAATTTTTTGCGTATGCTAACATCTGTTTGAAAGTCTTTTTTTTCCATTCAGGCAGTTTTTTAAATGCATCAAGATAAAACGGCTTTACCCATTTATACAGTGCTTGTTGTTGAGATGGAGACTTATAGAAGTTTTTGATTATTCTATTATAAGAGGTTGGGTTCTCAAGAAGCTCTCCGAACTTAGAAAAATCAGCAAGATCATCTTTATAATAACAATCCCAAAAACATCCAAGCATGGCAACTACAAGATGTTTTGTTGCGAAGGAGCTTGTGTCATTGAGAAATGAATCTTGACTAGCGAAAATAGTATAATGGCTTTTGACAATCCTTTGCCAAGTAAGCTCTGACAATGAGGGGTCAATTGTTGGCAACTCTTTCGGAGCAGTTCCCAATTGCAAAGCTGTCTCCTGTGCAAATGCAAGTGTGGTCATAGTAAGCAGCATAGTTAAAATAAAAATCTGTCTTTTCATATTAAAACCTCTACATCCGAAAGCAATATAACTTATTTTTGTTTATCTTAAACCTAATTAGAACATAGAAATGACACAATCTTAATATAGTCAAATTATTTTTTTGTATATAAAAGGTATAGGATGCATATCTCAATTTTTACATCCTTTGTGTTTAAAAAAAACAGCCATTTCGCTCTAACTTCTTGTATATCAAGAACAAAAAAATATCACAGAAAAACACAAAGTGAACAACCTCCCGAAAAACAGTGATTTACAGGCACACTGAAAAGCTAACCTATTGATTTGAAAGAAGTTGCAAAATGTGCATAAGTAGTGCAAAACCGTGGATAAACATGGTGCAAAACAACATATCTTCCTGATATTCAGTGAGTAAAAAGTGGAAATTCATAGTTTTCTTTATTGTGGATTTCTCTTGTCAAAAGTTGAGAATAAAAAATCTTGATTAGGTTTAAAATTTGAAAGAGGGAGTTGTAAAAAATGAGTAACGAACTTTTGTGGATAGTGTTCATGGTAGTAAATTTCGGGCTGATTCTGCTTTTTTATCGTTTTTACGGGAAAGCTGGTTTGTTCGCTTGGATATCGATGGCTACTATTTTGGCGAATATTCAGGTGCTAAAAACCGTGGAAATTTTCGGAATGGTGGCGACTCTCGGCAACATAATGTATGCGACGAGTTTTCTAGCAACGGACATTTTGAGCGAAAATCACGGGAAAGCGGATGCTCGCACGGGAATGTTTTTGGGATTTGGCTCTATGGTTGTGATGCTCATCGTGATGCAAATCGCTTTGCTCTTCTCTCCCCACGAGAGCGATTTTATCCAAGGGAGTTTGCAGCAGGTTTTCGGGATAATGCCACGAGTTGTCTTCGGGTCTGTAGTCGCCTATCTCCTTAGCCAATATCACGATATTTGGGCATTTTCTTTCTGGAGAAAACGCAGTAGCAAGCTGTGGGTTGCCAACAATCTTTCCACTATGGTCAGCCAATTACTGGACACTTTTATCTTCTCTTTCATAGCATTTTTCGGACTATTCCCTATGGATGTTTGGTGGCAGATAGTCCTGACTACATATCTATTTAAATGGATTACGGCTCTGTGTGATACGCCATTTATTTATCTCGCTCAAAAAATAGGACAAAAAAATTTGACACGCAAACAAGCACGAACGGGAATAGATAGGCAGTTTTAAAATTTTAAGAAACAAAAAATTTATTTTAAGGAGATTTATGATGAGCGTTGCTAAAAAAATCATGGAATTGGCTGAGAAGTATAGAGATTATACAGCTCAAAATCTCGCCAAATTGGTCAACATTCCTTCCGAGAGTATGCAAGAAGAGGGAGTGCAAAGAGAGTTGAAAAGACAAATGGAAGAAGCCGGCTTTGACGAAGTTATTATCGATGGACTCGGCAATGTGCTTGGTCGCGTGGGCAACGGTCCTATTGTTTTGGCGATTGACGGGCATATGGACACAGTTGGTGTGGGTAATATGGCTAACTGGGATTTCGACCCTTATTGCGGAGAGATAAAAGACGGCAAGATTTTCGGTCGTGGCACGGTTGACCAGGAGGGTGGTCCTGCTGCTGCTGTTACTGCCGGTCGCATTCTCAAAGAGCTCGGACTTGGCGACAAAGTTACTTACTGGGCTGTAGGCTCGGTAATGGAAGAGGATTGCGATGGTCTTTGCTGGAACTACATCGTGGAAGAGCACGGGTTGAAGCCTGATTTTGCTATTTCCACAGAGCCAACTAATATGAATATCTATCGTGGACATCGCGGTAGAATGGAGATTGGCGTATCTTTCCGCGGGATTTCTTGCCACGGTTCTGCTCCCGAGAGAGGTAAAAACGCTATCTATATGGCTTCCAAAGTTTTGGTGGAGATAGAGAAATTGAACGAAAATCTGCAACCTGACGAGGGCAATTTCTTGGGCAAAGGCACTGTTACCGTTTCTCACATCGAGTCTGGTTCTCCATCGCTTTGTGCTGTTGCCGATTCTGCGTATTTCCACTTGGATCGCCGTCTTACTTGGGGCGAGACCGAAGAGTCCGCTTGCAAAGAGATTCAAGATATTATCGACAGATTAGGTTTCACAGATGAGGCCAAAGTGGAAGTGCTTGAGTATAAAGAAAAGGCTTGGACAGGTTTGGAATACGGAATGAAGAAATATTTCCCAACTTGGAAATTGGACGAGTCGGAGCCAGTGGTGCAAGTTGGCGTGGAGAGCTTTAGAGAGCTTTTTAACAAAGAGCCTAAAGTTGACAAATGGACTTTCTCTACCAACGGTGTTACCATCAATGGTAAGCACAAAATCCCTATGATTGGTTTCGGTCCGGGCAACGAAGTTTTGGCTCACGCTCCCAACGAGTGGTGTCCACTGGAAGACCTCGTAATGGCGTCCGCTTTCTATGCTATGTATGCCGTTAAATTAGGCGACACCGTAAAAAAATAGTTTGATTGTTTCAATAACATTGATAAGGAAACTGTATCAACAGTTTCCTTTTTTATTAGCACAAAAAAATGATTGGTAGAGGGAAAAACCAATCGCAACCGTCAAAGATTTGTCGTTAAAAGTTTGACAAAAGTTCCGTTGTTTTTCACTTGAAATTGATTGAAATTTTAATAGATTAGTAAGATCATTGGAGGTATAAAATGCAACAAAATATAATTTATGAAAACAGTTCGGTTAGTCAGTCGCTGGTCGCCAGATTTATGTATGCGACATATCTATGGATGGGTATCGGTCTGTGCGTTACGGGATTTGTAGCAATGGCAGTAGCGTCTATGCCGTCTGTATTGGCTTTCTTTTATTACAATAGAATAATGCTTTTCGGCGTTCTCATCGCCGAGATTGGCTTAGTCTTTTATTTGGCGTCGCATCTGATGAAGATGGAATATTCCAAAGCAAGAAACCTGTTTTTGGTCTATGCAGTTCTCAACGGAATCTCCATGGCAGGCATCTTCATCGTCTATACAGGCTCGTCCATCTCGGCCACTTTTTTGGTAACAGCAGTGACTTTCGGGATAATGTGTTTATACGGCTACATCACCAAAACAGACCTTTCTCGCTTCGGCAATATTTTGTTCATGGGCTTGATAGGGATTATCGTAGCTTCGTTCGCCAATATGTTTTTCGCTTCCAGTGGATTTTCCAGAGCGATTACCTACATCGGAGTCCTTCTCTTCTGTGGGATTACCGCTTACGATACGCAATATCTAAAAAGAGTTGCTCTCTCCACCACGGACGAAACTGCTTTGCTCAAACTGTCGCTCTACGGGGCGTTGAAGCTGTATTTGGATTTCATCAATATGTTTATGTTTATGCTCCGCCTGATGAGTGCTGGCGGCAGAGATTAAAGAAGTTTAGAACCATTCAAGGAGAAATTTTATGAAAGAGTTAATCAAGACAGGCAAAGCACCTGCGGCTATCGGTCCGTATTCGCAAGCAACCAAAGTCGGAAACCTTTTGTTTGTGTCGGGGCAATTGCCTCTTGACCCAAAAACAATGGAATTTGTCGGAGACGACATCGTCTCTCAAACCGAGCAATCTCTAAAAAATCTGATTGCCATTGTTGAGGCTGCCGGCTCCAGTGTAGAGAAGATTGCCAAGGTGAACATCTTTCTTGCCGACATCAAAGATTTTGCAGCTATGAACGAAGTTTACGCCAAGTTCTTCACCGCAAATCCTCCGGCTCGTGCAGCGGTGGAGGTTGCCAATTTGCCCAAATACGCCAAGGTGGAGATAGAGGCTGTCGCTGAATGTTAAACTATCCGAACTTTGACCCCACTATCGTCAAAATCGGCTTCTTGCAAATTCGTTGGTATGGAGTTTGCTACCTAATCAGCATTGTTTTCGGCTACCTTTTCTACAGAGATGTGATGCTGTGGCGAGGAGTAAAAATCAGCAAGAAACTTTACGAGGACTTGCTTTTTTACTTGATAATGGGCGTAATATTCGGCGGTCGATTAGGCTATGTTTTATTCTACAACTTGTCCTATTATCTGTCCAATCCGTTAGAGATTTTCGCAGTTTGGCACGGAGGAATGAGCTTCCACGGCGGAGCTCTCGGAGTTGCTTTGCTGGGTTTGTATTTCGTCAAAAAAAATGGTTTGAGCTTTTACGATTGTGCCGATTGTGTCACGCCGTTCCTTGCTGTTGGCTTGGGAATGGGTCGTCTGGGCAATTTCATCAATGGAGAACTCTTTGGCAGAGTCACCGATGTTCCTTGGGGAATGATTTTCCCCTTCGGCGGTGCTTTGCCCCGTCATCCGTCGCAACTATACGAGTTTATCTTGGAAGGGGTAATCCTCGGTCTCATTTGTTGGTTTGCTCTTCGCAAGATTAAGACTTCGGGCATTGTGTTTTGGATATTCATCGGTGGTTATGGAGTTTTCCGCTTTTTCGTGGAGTTCTTCCGTCAGCCCGATGCTCAATTGGGCTACATTCTTTTCGGCTGGATTACCATGGGACAAATCCTCAGCTTTTTGATGGTAATTCTTGCGATATTTATGTCGGTCAGGATTTATAGAGCGAGATAAGGCAAGAGATTAATTGAAAAATAGAGTAATGAGGAGTAATTATGACAGATGCTGTTATGAAGATGAATAGTGAAGATGCAGAGAAATCTTATTTTGATGGTGGACTTTTGCAACTAATTGGTTGGAAAATATTGGGTTTCTTTTTAACGCTGTTTACTTTTGGGATATGTTTTCCTTGGGCTTTATGTATGATATATGGTTGGAAGATAAATCACACAGTAATTGAAGGGAAAAGATTGAAATTTAATGGGAAAGGAATAGGGTTGTTTGGGAATTGGATAAAATGGTTAGTGTTGTGTTATATTACGCTTGGAATATATGGATTTTGGGTAGGTATAGCCTTAGAAAAATGGAAAGTTAAGAATGTAACTTTTGCTAATTAGTATGATTAAACTCAATGGAGTTATGGGTAAGGCTACAATTAGATGAAAAATAAGAAAAATTTAATTAGGAAAGTGCTATTTCTTGGCACTTTTCTTTTTTGTGGATGTAGTATTGGATTGCTAACTCTCAAGCCAAAAGTAACGAAACATCAACTTGAGCAATGGAAATCGTTTACTATTCGGGGAACAGCGAAGATTTGGCAAGACGGCAAGCAAATCGAGCAGAAAATCTACATTAACAAAGACAAAGGGTTCTCCATCGTTTGCTATGGAGGTGGTGTTTTTGGAGTTAATCCCATTCCGTCTCTTGTGATAGAAGCGAACGGCGACAAGATTTCTTACAAAGACAAAACGATGTCGGAGGAGAGAAATTTAGATTCTGCGACGGATAAGCCACTGTATTCTGTTCTCTATGCCATGAGCAGGCTGGACGAAGTTTATACCACCCAGACGACAAAAATCGGAAACGCCAAGATTAAAGTTGATGAGCTTGGAAATCCCATTCAAATCGCTTCCGGCAGCTTGAAAGTTGTCATGAGTTACGAGAAAAATGGGTTGCAAAAATTAGAGATTTACTTCGGTCTCAAGAAGGTTTTGGAGACTATAGAAATAGCAAGAGAGTGACAGAAAAAGCGGATTTTTTGGGTCTTTTCCACTCCTCATTCCAGCGAAAGCGGGAATATAGTTGGGATTGTATTTATTATGATAATTCTTGTCTCAATTTACAATAACCCCATAAGAAAACACATCTAACGGTGGCGGTATGAAATCTTTGGGGATAATGTTAGCTGGGGGATTTCTTTTCTTTTAATCTTTTTCTGTCAGTTTAAAAAATTCAAATCCTTCATTTTTGCGGGATTCTCTTTCTAATATTCCCAAACTTTTACCTTTTAAAACTAGTCTTTGTCGTTCTACAACATAGTCAATAATATGTTCCCCTTTGTCAATACCGATATATTGTCTTTTCATTTTGTGAGCAACAGCAATTGTTGAACCCGACCCTACATAAGCGTCTAAAATCAAGTCATTTTCATTTGTCGCTATATCGAATATTCTTTTTACTAGTCTTTCAGGCTTTGGGGTATCAAATACTTCTTTGTCTGGAAATAATTTTATTAGATGCTTTTTAGCCTCTTTATTTGTCCCTACGTCACTCCCAAGCCAAAGAGTATCAGGAGTAATTTTTATTTCAGACTCAGATAGAAATTTTTTAAGTCTCGGAACTCCGTTATCTTTTAGTCCAAACCAAATTCTTCTGTCTTTAATAAGGTTATTCATTTTCGCTTTATTGTAAACCCAACATCTACCTTTTGGTGGATTATGTTTTTTCCCATTAGGACTTACTAATTCATAAAATTGTGACTTTACTGCGTGACCTGCTTGCACATTTAATGATACAGATTGCCAAGGACCCCTTTCGTCATTGTCAGGATTTTTATATCTATCAATTTGTTCTTCATTACCTTTTAGTTTGTTAATGGATTTTGTAAACAAGGGTTTATTTTTGGCATAGACAAGAATATACTCGTGATTATTTGAAAACATCTTCCTGTTCTCTCTAGTTGTTCTTTGTTGCCAAACTATTGTTGTGACAAAATTATTCCTATCAAAGATTTCATCTGCTGCAACTTTGAGATAATGAACTTCAGAATCATCAATAGAAATCCAAATACTACCATCAGGGGTTAATAATGGCTTTAATTTTCTTAGTCTTTCCTTTATTTTAACTGTCCATTCTTCATGTATTGAATCGTCATAATGAGTATAATTTTCTCCGTTATTGTATGGAGGGTCAATATAAATGCACTTAACTTTATCTGTGTAGTCTTTAGCAAGCAAGTCTAATACATCAAGGTTTTCACCTTGTATTATTTTTCTCGTTTCTTTTTGATTGGTTAGAGAAGAGAGTGCTTTTATTAGTTTCAATTCTTTCATCTATTTCGGCAAATTATTAAAACTTCTGCTGAATCGTCAGCTTTTAAATGTAGGTCAGTTCTATTTAATTTACTATGTGAAAATCTCCCAACCGAGCGAATCTCAACAAAGTCAAAATAGGTTTTAGCCATTTCTTCTAACAATTTTATTTCAACACATCTCGGATGTGCACCTTTTGATTTATCAAATGGCGAATATGACAAGATTAAAATTCTATTTTTCTCTGATACTAGTTTGAAAAGTTCATCAAAAGCTTTTGGAGCTTTTGAAAGAATGCAGAAATCAGACTGTTCCCGTTCTTCACGATAAAGACCTCTGCTTAGTTTTTCTTTGCCACCAATTTTGGTCTTAGAAATTTTTGGAAAGTCTCTAAGACTTAAAGTTTCTAAGCCGTGATAAAAACGGCTATAATGGTCTCTTGTGTATGGTGGGTCAGCATAAATTACTCTAATATCTTCACCAAGATTTTTGAGGGCTTCTTTGTAATCATCTTGTATAATTTGGTGATTAAAACCTGTATGTCGGTTATTCAAATACTTGTTTAGCCATTGATTATAAAGAAAAAGAACATCAACATTTCTATCTTTTCTTAACTGTTTTAATATTCCTTTTTTTGGATGCCCGTCCTTATTTCTTGGTCTTATTGGTTGAGCGAATTGCTTTCCAACAGTATTTACAATATCACTTGCAGTGCTTAGTAATGTAGCGAGCAAAAAGTTATGGTATTTTGGATTTGTATTTTCAATCTCAGAAATTATGGCATCAATCATTACAGATTGCTTGAAAGAAAAATAAACTCCTCCAAAATATTTAGTTGCAATAAATGAATTGGTCTTATGATTTTTTAGATTGATTTCTATTTTTTCAAATGCTTCTTTTAGCTCTGGAAACAAATTATCATTCCTTTCATCTGATAGATATGCATAAAGAGAAGAGCTCTCCAAAAAATTACATACAGTTTCAAGATTTAAACTTAATTTTCCATTTACAAGAGAATCTTCCAAAGAAATCACTGGTTGGAATATATTCAAGTATTCATTGAAATATTTAGAACTCTGTAAACTTTTAGAGAAAGAACGAGTAAATTCATCTGAAATCGGGTTTAAAAGTGCGGAACATATAACGCTTGAATAATTTTGAATATCAACCGAGACTACTTTTCTTTCAGAAGAAAAATGCTGACTAACTGAGCCAGTTCCTGAAAACAAGTCACAAATGCCATTTTTTTCAGGGTCTAATTCATCAATAACTTGTTTAATAAACTCAAGAACTCTTAGTTTACTTCCCAAATAGTGAATTGTCCTAAATGAACTAGGTCTTTTAAATATTTTACTATTATCTAATATTTTTTTCGCTACTTCCATTTTTATTAAATCTAAACCAAGTATCTGTTAAATACTGTTGTTCTTATAAGTTCACTAATTTTATTGATTCTTGTTGTTATCCTCTTCATCCTATTAGTTCTACCCGTCCAATTTGTCTGCAACCAATCATTAATTTCTGCATACAAAGGTTGGTTGGGCATATACAAGTGATATAAAAACATTCTTGTCGTTACTTTTACAAAAATGCCTATAGGCTTTCCATTGTTTGGATAAGGTAGTCCACTCGCTGCATTTAATTCAAATCTATAGTTTTGACTTACTACTGAAACACTTGGCCTTACTTCGATTTCAGATAAAGATAAATCATCATTGATGTTTCTTAGGAGAATTCTTTGATTGTTGTTTCCTGGCATAGCACCGAAAAAATTTTGAAAAGTATCAATGTCGAAATTAGCTTGTTTCCATCTATCACCACTTCTTGGAACTTCAGCAATTAGAACTTCACTGTCTGGGTAAAATTGCCAACCATCTTGATGAAGGGTTTCAATCTCGTCTAATTCTACAACTGGGATTTCTTCTTCAATAACTACTTCTTCCTCAGGTCTTCTAATTCGAGTTCTTCTAATATATTGATTGTCTGTTGCTTTTCTAATCACATCGGCATTATCAATATCTTTTAATAGTTCATTTGATTGCAGCAACCAAGCGTTCCAATATTGTTCAATCCGAACCAATTCATCAACTGATAATTGTAAAAGAATGAAAGCTTCTCGATTTCTCCTTAAACCGCCCAATGTCAAATTACCCGAACCGACTATTAAAGTTCCTGATTCATCTTGGTTCTTAAAAAAGCTCAATTTTGGATGGAATAAAGAACCCTTATTGTTGTGGTCAAATGCTTTAACAGTCAAATTTGGTTTGGCTGCCTTTATTACACTTAGTGCTTCTAAGCATGCAAGGTTTGTTATTTCATCAATACCAACAATTAATGAGTATCCCCCTCTGTCCAAAAGTGATTCAAAAACACTATCTTTTAATAGTATCTCAATTCCACTTTTTGTTGCAAACGCATATGCTCCCTTTCCTTGTATTGAAGTTGAGCATGATTGGATTAATGCTTCGTGGAGCGTATATGAGTCAGAAAAATATGGATCTTGAAAGTGTAACATTATATATTTATTAATTTCTTGTAAAGGTCTTAATTTTACAGTTTATTTCTGTTCGGAGTCGTTTTTTTAATTACAGCTAACTTCTCCGCAAACTCAATGGCGTTTATTTCCCCAAATTGACAGGCTAAAGACAATTGCATATACATTTCCTTTATGTTGATTTTATTCTTTTCTTTGTTTTCTCCACAAATATAAAATCCAAAATTTTAGTCAAAGGATATTTTACTTGAAGCGAGATTGTTTTTTCTATATTAGCAGAGACTCAAGCACTCTCCGCTTTCCTACTCATATCTCAACGCATCTATCGGATTGAGATTGGCTGCTTTTCTTGCAGGGTAATATCCGAAGAAAACCCCTATTCCGCCTGAGAAGACAAAGGCAATGAAAACAATCATCGGATGGATAGAAGTCGTGAGGGAGGAAAAGTAGTTTAAGCAAAGCGAGATGATGAACGCAAGCAAAACGCCCATCAGTCCGCCGAAGAGGCTCAAAGTGATAGACTCAGCCAAGAATTGGAAAAGGACATCTTTGCTTCTGGCACCGATGGACAGCCTGATGCCTATCTCTCTAGTTCGCTCGGTCACGGAGACGAGCATAATATTCATAATGCCGATACCGCCGACTATCAACGAAACACCGGCGATAGCTCCCAAAAGTAGCGTAAGAGTTTGGGAAGTGGACGACGCCATCTCGGAGATTTCCGTTTGCGACAAGACTTTGAAGTCGTTGTCATCGTTGTCATCCAGTTTGTGCGAGGCTCTCATTATCGTCTCTACTTCGGCTTGTGCCTGAGTCATCAGAGAGATATCTTTGACACTGATGTAAATCAGATTAATTCTGTCAGAGCCTTTCAGCCTCGCCAGCACAGTATTGATAGGAGCCATGACGATGTCGTCTTGGTCGTTCCCCATGGAGTTCTCGCCTTTCTCTTCCAAAACACCAATCACTGTGAAAGGAGTGTTGTTAATCCTAATCCTCTCGCCAATCGGACTTTTATTCGGGAAAAGTTCCTCCACGATAGTCGCACCTATCACCGCAACTTTCTTTTTGTATTTCACATCTTTTGCCGTAAAGAAACTGCCTTCGGATAGCTCCCAATCTTTGATTTGCAGGAAATCCTCTGACACGCCTTGCACAGAGCCACTCCAGTTGCCATCACCGCCGATTATTTGTGCACCAGTGCTAGCAGAACCGGAAACATACTCGAAATAAGTTCCTTTCTTTTTCAAGGCTTCGCAATCGGTCAGCTTCATTCTGTTGAAACTGCCTCGACCTTGGCTAACTCCTCCGGTTTTTCTTTGACCTGGGAAAACCATAAGCAGATTTGTTCCGAGTGAATTGATTTGCTCCTCGATTTTTTCCTGTGAACCTTGCCCGATAGCCACCATCACGATTACCGAGCAGACACCGATGATAATACCCAACGAGGTAAGCGAGCTCCGCATCTTGTTCTTGAAAATGCTTTGTAAGGCGATTTTCAGAATTTTAATCAGTTTCATCAGTCACCTCTTTCCAATCTTTCAAAATCTCTTTTGCAATCAATCTCTTGTTTACAGGCTTATCGCTGATAATTTTGCCGTCCCGTAGCACGATAGAACGGTTGGCGTAATGAGAGATATCGTCTTCGTGAGTTACCAGGATAATGGTCTTGCCTTGCTCGTTCAACTCTTGGAAAACCGACATAACATCCACGGAAGTCTTGGAGTCCAAGTTGCCCGTAGGCTCGTCTGCCAAGATGATAGCGGGATTATTTATCAAAGCTCTGGCGATAGCGACCCTCTGTTGCTGACCGCCCGACAATTGACTGGGAATATGGTCTATTCTTTCGCCGAGGTTGACTCTCTCCAGTGCTTTCATTGCCAACTCCTTGTGGTCTTTGACATTGCTTGTGTGGTTGTAGAGCAGAGGCAATTCCACATTCTCCAGAGCGGAAGTCCTTGGCAAGAGGTTGAATCCTTGGAAGACAAAGCCGATTTTTTGGTTTCGGATGCTGGCGTATTGGTCTTTGGTCAGAGATGAGGTGTTTTCGCCATCCAAGAAGTAGTCGCCCTCGGTAGGCACATCCAGACATCCCAGCAGGTTCATCAAAGTTGATTTCCCCGAGCCTGATGTCCCCATTATCGCTACAAATTCGCCGTGCTGTATCTCCAAACTGATTTTCCTCAGAGCGTGCACCACTTGCTCTCCCATACGAAAAGTTTTGGAAATATTCTCCATTTTGATGACAGATTTCATCTTGTTGCCCTAAAACAGCTTTATCGGGGGTCTTCTGCCACTGTTGTTGCTGTTGGAGAAAGATGAAGATGAGCCACTCTTGGAACTGGAAACGACTTTCAACCCTTCTTTCAATTTATCGTTTCCGTAAATTTCCGTCTTGTTTCCGTCCGAAATTCCTGTTTTGACTCTCAGAGGTTGCAATTTCCCATTGTCGTCCATATACCAGAGAACGCTCGTGCTATCCGAATTTGCACTCATTTCTTTAGGGATTTTCGGAGGTTTCCCGCTCTTGTCCATATATTTGGACAATTGCTCAGCATTGGGGCTATAATTCAGTGCGGAGTTGCTCACCAAAAAGGCATCATTCACTTCATCAACTACAAAATCGATAGTGGCAGTCATTCCGGGCAGGAGCAGTCCAGATTCGTTGGAAGTGGTAACCACAACTGTGTAAGTTACGACATTGGAGACAGTCTCCGGTTGCAATCGCACCTGCCTCACAGTTCCGCTAAAAGTTTCCTCGGGATAAGTCTCCACGGTGAAAGTTGCCTTCATTCCCTCTTTGATTTGTCCGATATCGCTCTCGTCCACATATGCGTAGATTTCCATCTTTACCAAATCTTCGGCAATCGTGAAAAGCGTTGGAGCTTCGAGGCTCGCAGCCACAGTTTGCCCCGCTTCAATGCTTCTTTCGATGACTTTCCCCTTTATGGGAGACTTGATGATGGAGTATTTATTTATGTCCATCTCGATGGTTTCGTAGTTAGTTTCCGCAGAGACCAAACTTGCGTAAGCAGTTTTGTAATCAACCTCAGACTCCAAAAGTTCAGACTCGGAAATCACTTTTTTCTTATATAACTCTTTGCTTGAGTTATATTTAATCTTCTTCAATCTATATTCGGCTTCGGCTCTCAGCTTTTCCGCTTTTGCACTCCGCAGACTCACTACCAATTGCGAAGTGTCCATAATCGCCAAAATCTGCCCCTTTTCCACATCGTCGTTGTAATCGGCAAAAACCGACTCAATCGTGCCAGAGAGTTCCGAGCCAACATCCACGCTGCTCACAGCTTCCAGAGTTCCCGTGCACGACACCAAATTGCTCAAACTTCCCTTGCTGATTTGCGAAAAAACAAGCTGATTTCCCGTGTCTTTCTCTCCACCAAAACTGCAAAACCCAATAATCGCACAGATTGGGAGCAAGGCGGCAAGCCAGATTTTTTTCTTCCTCAATACTCTTTTTAACATCAATTTATCTCCTAAGGTCGTCTCTAATCCAAAATTATCGAAAACTCTTTGGTCACAATGTTTTCTTCAAAATTTCCTCTTCTCTCCAGCATATCTTTCGGAGGCTCTTGTTGATTCTGTCCTTCATCCAAAAAACACAATCCCACTTTTTTTTGTGATTTGATCGTCATTCCTCACACAGAGAGCAGTTTTTTTGTCATAAAATTCCTTTTTTCAGCTCTATATCCCATAGAGGATTAAATTCCCTTTTTCACTCAAATTTTCCTGTTACTTCTCTTTCGTAATAGAAAATACTCTTACAGAGGGTCAGGGAATGCATACATTTTCAACTTCTTTTATGTATGGTTATTTATATGTTTTTTGCCTTTGCTTGACCAGTTGGGACTGGGGTAGGACACCAGCAGTTGCTTCTTCTAAGAGACGAGCCAAGAATAGATTCCCGTTTCCACGAGGATGAGGGGAGAGGAGCAAGAAAGTCTCTTCGTGCCTCATTCCCGCGAAAGCGGGAATCCAGTCGGGATTGGTAGGGGATACCAGCAGTCACGGGCATGAAATTAAAAACAGCAGAAAGCACAAGCACTCCTCGTTCCTAAGCACCAGCTTGGGAACGCATACTTTATGGATATCCACTTGCCAAGCACAAAAACAATTAAAGGGGAAAATTAGAATTGTGCTTGGTAGACAGTGAGTATGGGGAATAGTAATAAAAGAGGTTAAAAAAGTATCCCAAAAGGATTGACTAATCGTTCAATGTATAAAGGTTCAATTGTTAAGATGTTTAGAGCCTTACAAAATTGAGGATGTTAAAATGGATACAAAACAATTGAAAAGAATGAAATGGACTGCAAGAATCCTTGCACTTGCAATATTATTGTTTGGTTTGCCATTCTATTTTGGTTATGGAAATCCACTTCCATTTGCAAATCCTGAGAATAGTGTTTTTGAGAATATTTGGCTTATTGTATTTCCTTTAATGTTCATTGGACTTGGACTTGGTTGGAAATGGGAACGAATTGGTGGCTATATGATTGTTGTCCCAATAATTCTTGCTTCTGTTATAGGTTCAATATTTTCAGAAGAAATTGGGATTCCAGGACCAATGTTTTTTCCGCTAATTGTAGGAATATTATATATTATAGTTGGACATAAAAATAATAAATCAGGTTAATTAAATTCTCCCTTTGTCCTTGTTCCCAAACTCCAGCTTGGGAACGCATTCTTTAGGAAGTTGATGATTTTTTTGGCTTGGCAGATACTTAAGTAACAAAAAGAACTAACAAAAAATTTGACAAAGAACAGCCATCCGCACCAATTGATGCATAAATACTTCGGGGCAGGGTGAAAATCCCGACCGGCGGTGACAGTCCGCGAGCGATATCGTTGCGATAGAGCAGATTTGGCGAAATTCCAAAACCGATAGTTAAAGTCTAGATGATAGAAGTAATCTTTCGTTTTTGTAAACACTCGCCTCGAGGAAATTGAGGTGAGTGTTTTTTTGTTCCCGAAGTTTTATGTTTGTAAATTTGGTTTGAAAAAATTTAATAAATATAGAAGGTAGGAACAATATGAAAAGCAAAAAAATTCAATTGATAATCGGGTGCTTGGCAATTGGTTTGGCAGCATCTATGTGGAGTATGGACGGATTATTCATTCGCCCGCAATTTTACAAATTTCCTCCGGCTTTGATTGTTTTTTGGGAGCATTTTTTAGGAGCACTAATTATGTCCTTTTTTGCGGTAAAATATTTCCAAGATATTCGGAGCTTGCAAAAACGGGATTGGATAGCTATCGGTTGGGTTTGCCTACTCGGTGGATTTTTGGGCACATTATTCATTACCAAAGCATTTTTTGCCGCTGTTCACGGAGAAGTCTCTTTTGCCACCGTCGTTGTTTTGCAAAAACTTCAGCCAATTTTCGCCATCTTGATTGCCCGATTTTTCCTAAAAGAGAAAATGCGAAAATCTTTTTATATGTGGGCAACCATCGCCGTGATAGCCACTTATTTTATAGCGTTTGGCAAGCACGGACTGGATTGGACACACTTGGATTTCACGCATAATGCAGCTTTCTTCGCTCTAGTGGCAGCCTTTAGTTTCGGGTCGTCCACAGTCTTTGGCAAGCGAGTAGTCAGCGATTTGGACTTCAGAGCTGCGACATCGCTGAGGTTCACCATCACTTCATTAATAGCCCTCATCTATGTAATCGTCAGTGGGCAACTGGGCAGCACCGCCGGCTTCTCTTCGACCAATTGGCTTTTCTTTGGCTTGATAGTTTTCACGAGCGGAGCAGGTGCTATTTTCATCTATTACTTCGGATTAAAGAGAGTTCCGGCATCCATCGCAACCCTTTTCGAGCTCTTTTGGCCTCTGACAGCGATAGTTTTGGACTATGTATTCAATGGTAACACATTCTCACCAAAGCAATTATTAGGATGTTTTGTCCTTCTTTTGTCGCTCTTTTTCATAGTAAAAAACAGAAAAGTTTAAAACCATCCTCAAAAATCAGAAAAAAGGTAGAAATTTGTAAAATTTTCTACCTTTTTTTATTTGCCCAAAAAAAATAAAAAAAGCTAAAAATCAAAAATTTCTTAGAAAATTCTTCTCATTAAATTCCAATAAGAAACAAAAAAACATAAAAAAGTGATATTTTTTTATTATAGCATCTATTTCTTTGCATTTCAATAAAATAACAAGATATGAACTAAAATTTGAAAAATGAAAATTTTTCCGTTTTTCAGTGAAAAAATATGTGTAGAAGTGTTCTTTATTTCCTTTTTTTTGTGTATTTTATATGTTTTTGTGGTTGATAAGTTGTGTTTTTTTTGTGCTTTTTAGTTTTCTTGAATTTTCTATTTTATTGAATTTTGGTAAAATAAGGGATGTTGGCAAAAGAGTAAAAAAAGTTTGACAAAAACTACACAAAAGACCAGTTTGGGTAGCATAGGGGTGTTGTGTATACACGCAAAATGAAGGAAATTGAAGGAATAATGAATTTAATTGTATTGAAAATCAGTAAATTAGAAAAATATAGAAATAGTATTGAATACAAAAAAAATCGCTTTAACTTGTGCAATTTTAAAGAGAAGGAGATTTTGTGATGGAAGCTTGTAGAAATTCAAGGGCTGTGAAGAGAGTTTTAATAGCTTTATGCATGCTGATGTCGCTTTTCGTCGGTTGTACCACCGTGGTAGAAGAGTCGATATCCAGCCCCGTTGCTTCGGCAACTCAAGCGGTATACGAAGACAAAATCGTTATAGAGTGGAGTAAGGTCTCGGGCGTTTCAGAATACGAAGTCTACAGGTCTTCCACAAATTCCGACAATTTTTCGAGTGACTATAAATCTATAGGTTCTGTCACAACTACCAAATATGAGGATTCCTATTCTTCTCTTTGCCCAGGGAAAGCTTATTACTATAAAGTCCGCTCTGTAAAGGGTTCTACTAAATCTACACCGAGGAGCTCTCCCGCAGTGGGATGGTTAAAAATACCAACACTGAGTAATATATCGGTTTCCAAAGGAACGGACACAAGTAAAATAAGCCTTACTTGGAAAGTTCCAGACAGGATAAAAACAGGTGCTGAGTTAGGATTGTCGGGATATGCCGTTATTTATTATTCTGAAAATTCCAGTGATGTGACCAGTGGCAGCACTATAAACATAACTCTTGCGAGCTTAAAAAACAGCGAAGGCAAAGAAATAAAAGACAATATAAAGAAGGGGCAGGTTTATTATTTTAGAACTCAAATTTTTGTTGTGGATGAAGGAACAAAATCTTCTGAGAAAACTCCCCTTGACTCAGGATGGACAAAAGTTTCTTCTCCTGTAAATGTTTATGCTACAAAAGGGGAGTATAGTGACAAGATAATTGTGACATGGGATAAAGTTTATGGAGTATCAGGGTATAAACTCTATAGTAGTACGGATGGAGGATCAAATTATAGTAATTTTGCAGAAGCTGCTTCAGGAACTACGGTTTTCACCAATAGATCATATTCGTGGACAGGAGCTAGTCTTGGGACAGAGTATAGGTTTAAAGTCACTTGTGTAAAAGACAACGATGAGACAGGGATTAATAGTGGGATTGACAGTAAAGACACTAGCGGTGTATATAATAACTTGGGATATACAAAATACGAAGCCCCAACCATAATAGGAATAACCACGGACTCTGTTGACTTTGTCAGAGTAACGGTGAAAACAACAAAAGCTCCGAGCTCAGGAGAAGATTTAAAAGTCCAATTGTATAGAAGAGAACAAGGAGCTACAACAATTAAGGAGTTAAGCAATTCCGTAGGTACTGTAGTTTCTTCTGGAGGATATGGGATTGACACACTGGAAGATAATACAAGTAGCGGACTTATTCCAGGTAAAAAATACTACTATTGTGCTATTGTTTACAGAAATAGTAGTGGTTCTCAATTAGGCAAATCCAATTATTCAACGGAACAAGTGGGTTGGTGTACTATTAGTGCTCCATCTTCCGTAAGTGTGACCAAGGGGTATGATACTCTTTTGGTTAAGTGGACAAAAGTTATAAATTCACAATACTATTATGTTCTTCGCAAAGAGGGCATTAATGGTTCTTGGTCAAAACTTCCGATAGTAACTGCGGATACGACCCTAGACCAAATGTCTTTGATACAGACTAAATATGATATAGAGACAGGCAAGGTTTACTATTACAAGGTGAGGAGTAAAAACGATATAGAGTCAGCCGATTCTAATTCTGATTCAGGCTGGATTAAGATTGCGACACCTTCAAGCTTTACCTCGAAAGGGATTTATGAGAACTATGTAGAGTTGGTATGGACAGCGGTAACGAATGCAAAAGAATATATTCTGTCTCGAAAAATTTATGGAAGCTCGTCAGCATATGTCGCTATTGACACTGTTTCCAATGTTACGACTTATCAAGATACAGGCTTGGCACAGGCAACACAATATTTGTATCAAATCCAAACTGTTAGTAATGTTCGTAACAGTTCTGGAGAGTATGAGAAATCCGACAAATTGACAATCTCTTCTACAGCTAAAACTGCGTTGAAAGTTCCTGTCTTAGATTCTGTTTCAAGCAATCTATCAGACAGAATTAATATGTATTGGAAATTAGTTTCAGGACAAACATACAAAATATATTACATGGATGTGAACGGAGGCTGGGTAAACATAGGGACATCAACGGACTCTACGATAATCCTTACTCCTGCCGGAAATTCTTTGGTGTATGGTAGAGTTTATACATTTGCTATTACGACAACGAAAGGAGATGCCTGGGGAGAATCTGACAAGAGCAATCCTCTTGAAGGATATATGAGACTCGACTCTGCTTACAATTTGAGTGCGACAAGAGACGAATATTCTGATAGGATTAATCTTACATGGAAATCGGTTGCTAATACCGGAGCTACAGAATACTATGTGTATAGGACGACTACAACAGAAAGTGCGAACTTCACTTATCTTGCCAAGGTTGACACTAACAGTAGCACAGAGCACTCTTATAGCGACCAATCTAGTTCATTGGATGGTGACGCTAAATATTTGTATAAAGTTAGGACCTTCAGGTCTGATTTTAATACTAAACAACCTAACGATATAAGATATTCTAATGTGGATACAGGATGGCTGATGATACAGCCCCCCACATTCACAAGAGCTAGCATAGGGACATCATCGGACACCATAAGTCTTTTCTTTGCAAAAAACAGCAGTGGCAAGTATAACATCTATTACAAGACGAATAGTAACGGAACTGCAACATTGTTCAAAACGATAACAGATTCTGTAACTAAAAGCTTGGGTTCTAATAATTTGCAGTATAATTTGGGAGCTTACAAAACATCTACAGCTACCTCCAATGTGATAAATGTTGATACAGGGCAAGTTTTGTATTTTGCTATGACAACAGTTGGGACAAGTCGTGAATCAGGAAAAACCCCTTTTAAACCCGGGTTTACCAAATTGCCTACACCTACTTTCAATACGGGAGCGACAAAAGGTTCTATAAGCAAAATAGATATAGGGTGGAATAAAATAACAGCAGGGGAAGACAATATCTCTTATCAAATGATAAGGACGACAACTCAAAACGAAGATACAACTTTTAGTGTTAGCAATAATGGAACTTGCACAGATATCAGCAATTTAAGAGAAGGATTTAAGTATACCTATAGAGTTCAGGCTATAAATGCGACAGCTCAGACACAAGCCGCTGCAACTTACGGGTCAAGCACGGATTTGTCAGGAACAAAATCTTTATGGTCAGATACTACTACAGGTTATAGCAAGTTGCTTCCGGTAAATAATTTTATGGCTACCGGACCTAACGGGACTTCTGTGGAGGACAAGGTTACTCTCACATGGACAAACAAAGGGGCACGGATATATTGTTCTGTTTTGAGGTCTGAGCAATCTACGATAAAGTGGGATACTATCTATTCAGGATTGGTAAATGTGGGCACATATCCCGATGCTACGGCAGCAGACAATGTCTTATACTATTATAAATTGAGAATAGCCAGTGAAGACTATCCGACAATTTTTGCCACATGTGACAGTGTTTCGGGTTATGTAAAACCTTCTCCACCAAAAAATGTGGACGCTTCAAAAGCTGCATATTTATCTAAGATAGTTGTATCTTGGAGTAAGGTTGGCTTAGCTTCTTCTTATCAGATTTGTCGTTATACGGAATCCAACGATTCTGTAGTCCTTACCAAGGATATTTCAGAATTAACGACTACTAACGACACGGTATTCTTTAGCGATGACCAAGTAGAGAAAGGAAATTATTATACATATAAAGTAAGGGGTATCCTTTCTGACAATAGTCAAACGGAATACAGTGACATTACCACAACCTACAAAAAAGAGAAAGCTACTGGTTATACTAAAATACCGGCGATAACAAATATAGTTGCGACAGATGGGAAATACGAAGACAGCGTTATAGTTACTTGGGACTCTCTCCCTGTGGCAGAAACGTATTTGGTGCAAAGGTCAAAAGTCGGCGGCACGAGTTCTTCCGATACGATACAACAGACAGTTACCACCAATAGACTGGTCGACAAAAAAGGCGGAACATTTATAGATGGTAAGAAATATGAATATCGTGTGGCCGCACAAAAAGGGACAAATCTGTCAAATGATTGGAAGGCTTTGTATGATGTAGGGTATCTGTGGTTATCAGGTCCTACCGGAGTGGCTGCAACTAAAGATTTGCAAGACACTATAGTTATAACTTGGGATTTTTTAACTACCGTATCCGATGTTACGGAATACCAAGTATGGGAACAAGCAAGAGAAGATGGAGCTACGGATACTGAACTTAAGGCGGGGCTGTCTTCCACAACAAAAAGATGGGTTTATACAGTTCCTACCAATGATAAAGGAGCAATTCTAAAGTTCTATGTTAAAGCAGTTAGCACCGCTTTTGGAACGAGTGCAAAGAGTGCAGTAGCTTCCGGATATACCAGATTGGATACAATTACCAAATTTACAGCTTCCGGCAGTTCTACAGAGAGATCTATAAATCTTTCTTGGATTTCTTCCAACAATTCGGACAGCACAGTCTTGTATAGAAAGAGCGGTTCTTCGTGGGTTAATTTTGCTACTTTGCCCTCTAATACGATTAGTTGCAAAGATACCAATTTGGTAGTTGGGAAAAGATATTATTATAGAGCACAAGCCAAGAGAAGTGATGCTACAACAGGAACCACAATTTATTCTCCATATGTTTATGCAGACACTTTACTGACTATACCAACTATAGCTTTCGATACTATTACCAAGGGAGATTATCTTTCTTATGTGAAACTTACTTGGAAGGGATTGGCATCCGGAGATGAACTCAGATTCCAAATTTTTGTGTATTCCAATGTCACTGACTATAATAGTGGGAATAATGTTTATGATACTCTGGCTGTCGAGGAGAACGGTAAAACTTATTATGAATTTAAGCATAGCTCTGTTACGGCTTCGAGCGGAAAATTCTTAACAGGGACAAAGTATTATTACAAAATCAGAACACAGACGACATCCGGTGGAGTATGGTCTTCTTTGACTTTGCCAGTGACAGGGAAACCGTATTATGGATGGACAAAAACACCGTCTCCGACAATAAAAAGTGTCAGTAAAGATTCTGTAGGAGCTATTTATCTAAAATGGAAAGCAAATAGTTCGGCAACTAAGTTTCAAGTATTCAGAAACTTCACCTATCCTGGTAAAGAAGAGACATTGAATATTTCGGTTAATGATACGGCATTAAGAGATGTTGAGAAATTGTTCACAGGGCACGAATATAGCTATAAGATTAGAGCAATTAACGAAAGTTGTGAAAATGATACTTCGGAATGGACTTCCTCAGTGATAGGAATAGCTAAACTCTTGTCTCCGGAAGATGTGTCGGTTACCAAAGGAACAGTCGTAGACACCATAGTGGTCACTTGGAGAATGCCTAAGAATATTTCGGACCAAAGCTATGGAGCTACAAAATATACCGTTTACAAGAGCGAGACAAAAGATGCCAGTAGTATGTCATATGTGGGAGACACTACGCTGAAAGATTGGAACTCAAGCAATAATAGCACAGTTTCGTTTAGAGATGTATTGAGCAGCAAAGAACTTGGGAAGTTGTATTACTACGGGCTGAAAGCTGCCGTGGGAGCAGAAGTTTCAGGGTTTAGTGCGTTTGACTCCGGATGGGCTAAGATCCCGGCACCTACTTTCACTGCCTACACTGCCCAAAGTGGGGGATATAATCTAAAGTCAGACAGTATCAGAATAACTTGGAGTGACCCTTGCTCGTTGAACAATCCCAGCACAACTTATGAATTAGAGTATAAGATAGGAGATGCTGTTGGAATTACTGTCTCTAATATTCCAGCTGCCACAAAAGACACGACATGGTTTGTAGATACTCTTAATCGCTACAAAAAGACGACAATAAGAATTCGTTCCAAGAGAAGCACATTTGGTGAATCCGTTTGGTCTGAATGGATAGAAACTTATACAGCAATGCCGACACCAGAAATCCCTAAGGTAATAACCGGATTGTCAACAGAGTTGAAAAAAGTAAAAATCAACTATGTTTGCCCTAACGATTGGGTAGATACTATTTGCTTCTATCGAGAGACAGCCGGCTCACCAAATACATCTACTTTGGTATATAAGATTGCTAACGCAGGTGTAGGGAAATCAAGCAGTTTTTATGACACTACGAGTGTTTGTTTAGCTGTGAAATATGCTTATAAAGTAAGATTTTACAAGACAATAACAAATTTCTCCAGTGCCAGCGACACTGTTTGTATAACAATTCCTGTATTACCTCCAGACAATTTAGTCGCTACACAAGGAACTTATGAGGATAAGATTATCCTTACTTGGGATGGAGTGCAAGCAGGCTCTGGAGTTACGATTAGCTACAATGTATATGTAGATAGTAACTCAACAGCAGAATTTACAAATTATGCCAATACCACTGCGAGCACGGGATTGAGGATTACGGGGAATAGTTCGCCTACCAAAAATCCGGAATACGAAGTTCCTTATGGGACAACGCTCCCGAATAATGCTACGGAGAAGTGGTTTAATTTGGTTTTGGGTAGAAACTATACATTTGCAGTTACCACAAATATGACGACAGCTTTTGTTAATTCATCCAGCAATTTGTCCTCTATATCGAGTATGACAAAGGGATATGCAAGGATTTCCAGACCCAAAGTGATTTCTGCAAGTAAAGGCACTGATGAAGACATAATAACAGTAAAATGGAGAGCCTCTGACGCCTACAAGCATGATGCTCTTGTCTCTTATCAAATCTATCGTCTAAATCAAGAGACGGGCGTTATGGATTCTTCTTTGGTAATGAAAGCTTCTGATCTTACCAAAAATGGCGATACGCTTACTTTGGTGCAAAGATCGTCTGCAAATAATTTGGCAGAAAAAGTTAAATATTCATACAGGATAAAAGCCTTGATGACCGCTTCAGGAGAAGTTACTACTGCACATTCGTCATTGATAAGCACGGATTCAGTTGTTGGTTGGTTGGCTCTTTCTTCTCCCAAGAACTTTACCGCTAGTGATGGACTTTCAGCAGACTCTATCTATTTGAAGTGGAGCAATCCAAGCAAACTCACTACACAAGTCTACGCTTGCGATAGTTTGGTAGGATTGTGGAATAACCAGATAATTACTGTTGTAGATTCTCATTATTCCGTAAGCACAAGTAATGAAAAAGACCAAGGAGTTTACAAGTATTACGGAGCCAAATTCTATCATCCTGTTTTTGGTGTTTCCAGTGTTTCTTCTACTTGTCAAGATTCAGGATATGCACTATTCTCAGGAATTACAATTAAATCCATAAGTATGGGAGAATATTTAGATACCATAAAGATAGTTTGGGACACATTTAGAAATGCTACAAGCTATGGAGTGCAATATAGGGAAAAGGGTTCATCCGTTTGGAATACCAAAGACGACATTATTGGAAACAAATACAGTATTTCGGGAATTAATGGAGTTAGCAGAGGAATTTTGCATTATGTTAGAGTGAGAGCTGCCAATGGAATAGTTAATCGTTCCGCTAACGAAGGCTATGGGACAGTAGATACAGGATTTACTCAATTGGACTCCGTGGGCGGATTTTCTGCTACCAAGGGAGATTTGCCAGATACGATTAGACTTAACTGGTCTCGAGTGCTTAATGCAGAGTATTATTCCGTTTACAGATCGGAAAATAATTCTAACTTCATATTAATAGATACGACAGCTAATCTTGAATACGGAGATACAACCAAGAATTTGACTTATGGGAAAACATATTACTATAAGGTGCTTGGAGTAAACAATTTGACGGTAAATTTAGCAGAAAAATACAAGAACTATTCGCCTGTTGATACCGGTTGGATGGATATCCCTGCACCGCAAAATGTTACAGCTACCAAGGGAACATATGATAACAAAGTTGTAATTTCTTGGACTCCGATAAATAGGGTAGAAGGCTATGTTATTGACACAGCGAGAAGTAATGATGAAAATCTCTATGCGAAAATAGATACTGTTCTTCCGACAAGCCAAGATGAATACCATGTTTATGTTAACGAGATACCAGGTGGAAAGCTGGAAAGAGGTGTTAGGTATTTCTTCAAGGTCAGAGCTTTTACCTCTCAGAGAATGAACACGATTGCCAAAGCTAACCAAGACAACGGCTATATCGCATTGAACGCCCCTGAAAATATTCAAGCTTCTAAGGGGACAAGTGCAGATACTATCACCCTTTCGTTCAAGGTTTCTAATAATTTAAACACTCTTGAAAACTATGAAATTCAGAGAAAATCAAAGAGCACGGGTGATACATCTGATGTAAGCTTTGATGCAAATACTTTCAATGTTTCAGGAGGCATTATAACTATCTATGATGTAAACAGCTTACAGCGAAGCAAAGGTTATATTTACACATACAGAGTTAAATGCAAAAAAGGGCAGATAGAGTCCGGATGGAGTTCATGGAGTGACTACGGCTGGATAAATCTTACTCCGCTTACAATAACTGTTGCCAATGAACAAGATTCTTTGATGACCGATTCTATCAAGATTTCATGGAACAAAGGTGCACAACAATTTAGCCAAGTAAACCAACTTAAAATCTATTATGACACTATGAGTGTCCCGACGAATGGGTGGCAATCCGTTTTAGTTCTGAGTAAAGCTACAGAGTTGAACAAGGGCTATTTGATGATTAACACTCAAGAAAACACTAATTTCTTGGCTGGGACTATGTATTATTTCAGAGCAAAGAGTTGCTATTATGAAGATGCCATAGAAATCTCTTCTGCCTTTAGTGCTTTGGATTCCGGTTGGTATAAATTGCGAGCTCCGACCATAACCTATTCCTCAATAGGAGAGAGTGCCGACACAATAACTATTAGGTGGAACGCTCAGAGCGATTTGCCTCACAGCAGTATTTCAGATATGAAGTATGTTGTCTCTCGTGGTTCTGTGTCAGAGTATAAAGTTTTATCTAACAATCAAACTTATTTTTATGATACAACTGGAGTTGAAGAAGGCGTAAGTTTCACATATACTGTCACAGCCAAACATCCCAAATATCTCAACTCCGCTGCGAGTAGCTCTGCCATCGGATATGCCAAATTGATAGCTCCTGTCTTGATGGGAGTGACTGCCGGTGGTGACTCTATAACAGTTAAGTGGGCATACTCCATGAGTAAATTGTCCAGTATAGATAGCTTCTACCTATATAGAAAAGAGTCTTATAGTGGAGCGGAAGGAACACCTATCGGCAGAATACAGGTTAATACGAGCAAAACTACTTATTCATATTCGGATAAGAATTGTGAGTTAGGTAAAGACTATTATTATTATCTTAGAGCCTATAAATCAGGACTGAAGCTTTCAGATACTTCAAAGGTTGGCGTTGCAGCTTTAGATTTGATAGCTCCGTCGATGTATTCGGTAAGTAGAGGTGCACATACAAACAAAATAGTAGTGGAATGGACAGGAACACAGTATTCGGAACAGTATGTCCTTTTCAGATCAACAAGTGCTACATTCGGCACTAAAGACACGATAGACACGGTAGCTTCTTTGCCCACAATTTATACTGATGACAATAAAGGAAGAGGATTAACAGATGGCACGGTTTATTATTATAAAGTTGTAGCTAAAAGAGGTAACCATCTTTCCAGTGAAAGTGGATATATGGGAGGTTATACAAAATTATTGAAGCCGAGTATAGACTCTCTTTCTCAAAATCAGGAGAAAGTATATCTTAAATGGAATAAGAATGGAGGTAATTCATCTTCTGCTCGTGTTATGGTAGGGGAAGATGTTCAAGTTGCTACCATTAAAGACAGTGCTTCTTTGTTGGTGGATTCTACAACTGATCTTGTAGGATATTTTTCAAATAGCAATGCTTGGTTTGTAAAAGGTAAAGAGTATTATGCTAAAGTAAAGACTTACACCAGAGAAACCAGGGTGATGAAGTCAGGAGGGTCTTCGGAAACGATAGAAATTGTTTCCGACTACTCCGAAGTGAAAAAATTCTTTACGAATATTTCTACCCCGAGCCTCACCGTTACCAGTGGCAAGTTGGATACTTTGTTGATACAATGGAATAGAATAGATGCCGATGTGGTAAGTGACATAACAGTGCAATGGACGGAAAAGGGGTTTGGTAGCTCTACGGATACGATGACGACAAACATTGTAAACAATGGAAACGATTCCATAGGAAATATCAAGGTAGCTTACAGCGGAGAAGCAACTCTGCAACCTGGAGTAAAATACACTTTCAGGATTATGTTTAAGAGAGGGGCTATTACTTCTGCGTGGAGTGATGAGAAAAAGGGTTGGACTAAACTTCCTGCTCCTACAAACTTTAGTGCCTCTAAGGGTGACTACGACGATTCTATCCGCTTCACATGGAACAATTACCGAGAAAATACAGACACTTTAAAAGATAATACCTATCAATATGTGATTTACTATTATGATGGAAGCAATTATCAGGCGATGACAGGTGGAACAATAACAGACAAGAAGAAATTCTATGGCATTACTTTGCCAATGGATGGGATTGTTACCAGAGGAGTGATGACCAAGTTCCGAATTAAAGGAGAAACAAATCCTGCTTTAGAGATTTCTTCTCAAAGCACAAATTTGAGCTCTGACTCCGGTCACACAAGGTTGATGATACCCATCAGTGGTGGAACAGCGACAGATGATTTAGAGAATCAAATTAAAATAAGCTGGAACGCTCTCATAAGTTCTGCGAGCGATATAAGTGCTTATAAAAATCTAAAAGTAGTATATCAGTTAGAGAGAAGAAAGTCTGGCGACGCTTTCATGGGCAACACTCTTGCCAGCATAGATTCGTTACAACAAGAATCTTATACCGATACCAAGAGTTTGGACCCTCGCTATGTTTATTATTACAGGGTTAGATTTTACAGTGAAGTCTATTTTGATAGATACAGTAACAGTTCAAAATCCTCTTCTCCATGGTATGTAATCGCAGATAGTGGTAGCATTGCGATTAATCCTCCTACCATTAAAGCTCACGAAGATGGGGCTTTCTATACAGACAGAGTAGAACTTGATGTCCAAAGGTCTGTAGGTTCAGACAGTGCATATTTATATAGAGAGGAAAACTCAAGTGGAACATTTACTCTTATAGATACGATTGTCTTTAGCGATGGTGTGACAGGGCAAGGTGCATATTTGTATTATAAAGATAGTTTGAGAATTGTTCCGGGCAGTTGCTATTCTTACTACGCCATTGCTCTTAATGGGGCAAGGAAGTCCGATAAGGGAGCGGAATTCAAATCTTATACAAAATTGAAAGCTCCTGCATCTCTCAGTGTGAGTGATGGATTATATGACGACAGAGTTATTGCTAAATGGGATACAGTCTCCAGAGCGGAAGGGTATTGTATTTGGGTTTATAAAGAGGGTAATGAGACTACAGTAGTGGATTCTGTAGAGATTGGTAATCAAGATAGCACGATAAATTTAGTTAAAGGAACTATTCTTAAGAATATCGTTATAGGTCAAATTTATACATTCAAAATAGGTGCATGGAACAATACTGCAATATACAATAGCCGTAAGATTTATTCGGATAAAACTTCTGATGACGGATATTTGAGATTTACTCTTCCAAGTTATGTCACTTTGTCCCAAGATTCTACGGATTTTGTAAAACTTCAAATCGGGTATACGTCATCTGGTTTTTCTCTTTATGTATTTAGAAGCGCAGATTCTTCTGTAGTCAAAGGGACTCAAAGCAATTGGGGAGAATACAAAAAAATATCCGTAAGCACTGATTATGATTCAACCAAGAACGAGTATATCTGCAAAGATGTTTTATCCTCTACATCGGGAATTGCTGGTGTCAGATATGCATATATGGTTCAGATTTATAAATCAGGAATGGTAAAAGCTATTTCCGATACATTTAAAACATATTTAAAAAATGAAACAGGGAAGAAGTATGGATGGGGCAAAGCAGGTGTTTATGATGGGACTGATGGGGCTATTGAGGCATCACAAGGAATTTCTGAGGACTCTATTGTAGTTACTTGGTCGCACCCGAGTGAAAGGAAATATGTAAATTCTGTAAGATATGAGTGGGTTGAGTATGATGTTTCTACAGGGTTGGCTCAAGATTCTGCTGTAGTTTCCGATACATTTGTTATAAGATCTGCTCAATCTAAAGATGTTGGTCAACCAGTTAAAAACGGATATAAGTACAAGTATAGAATTAGGAAAAAGTTTTATGATGAGAATGGAGCATTATATACGACATCTGGCTTGTCGATAAATTCTGGAACTGGTTGGGCAAATTTGGAGAAACCTTCTATTAAGCTTACTGTAACGAGCGATGGAGATTTTGTTATTTCTCAACAAAAAAATAACAATATTAATGCTTTCAGAGTTTATAAAAATATTAATGGTGGCGAGAACTCATCAGAAATAGAAGTAGCTGCCGGTGGTTATTATATCGATTCCGTAATTTATAATAAGTATAACATTGGTAAAAAGGTAAAGTATACCATCAGAACAATTAATAAGACCTTTGATTTGGAATCAGCTCTTTCCGACCCTGTTGATACTTTCTATATGTTGTATAGCCCAAAATATGTGAAAGCTTCTCAAAGTGATTATACAGACAAAATAGTATTAAAATGGCATTGGGGAACAGCAAGGACTGCTTTGGTCGATAGTTTTGTTGTGGATAGATACAATCTCTCCACTGGAGCAAAGGAAAAGCAATACAAATTTAGTGGCAGCTATGATTCCAAATTGAGTTATAGCGGAAGCGGAGTGATAGGCACGGATACATGTAGCTATGAAGACAACGCGGATATAAAGCAAGGTGTATCTTATTTATATAGTGTAAAATCTCTAAGGGCAAATCCGAGTGGAATAAGAATCTCAACAGATAGTGGCTCTGGGACAGGACACGCTAAATTCTCTGCACCTACCAATGTAAGTGCAACAGATAATAAGAGTGATGTAGTTTTGAAGTGGGATTCTATCAGAAATCAAGGGACAGTTACCAACTTCTTCATTTTCTATAGCCCTACTCAAAATGGGTCGTATAGCAAGTTGACAAAAACAGGATCTGTTGCTAAGCCGAACGACACTACCTTTACGGATGATGAAATCCCTCAGGGAACTATTCGTTGGTATAAGGTAGCTGCTTTCAACAGTGTCAGCGATACCGGAGTTAAGTCTGTCGCAGTTAGAGGATATGCGTTGATGGATCCTATGGCCGGAGTAACATGCTGGAAAGGCGTAAATGCCGATACCATAAAGGTTACTTGGACAAAATTGTCAGTATATCAAAGTTACTACATTGAGTGGAGCATTAGCAAAGAATTAGGCTCAGATGGTCGTTTTGTTAGTAGGTTAGGGAATGTTGGGGCTTATGAAAATAGCACTTATAGCAAAGATTCTCTTTTCATCCCTATTTCCGCAGACTCTCTCAGAGGCAGGAAAATATACATTAAACTTTGGGCTCAAAATCAATATGGTGGCTCAGAACCTGTCTTGGACAGCGGATATACCAAACTTAAACCCCCTTCTAGTTTCTCTGTGAGCAAGGGAACAACATTAGATTCTATAAAAGTAAGTTTTTCTCCTCGGACAGGCACTAATGCGGCAAGCTACAATGTATATCTCTCCACTACTAAGAGCAAGTCAACATCAGCAAATGCAGAGATAGCCATTACAGGGTATAAGGGACATGATACCACTATTGCGGTGGAATCTAATAAGAAGGGACATTATTATTACGGGAGTGTTCAGGCTGTAAGCGGATTGGACAACGCTTCTTCGGAATTGTCAGTAGATAGTGGATACAGTCGCATACCTATAGTTGCCGGAATCTATTTGGACTCATTGACTTCGGGAGATATTGCAGTTAGTTGGACACCCGTTGCGATAGGTGGAGACAGTGTAAATTACAATATTTATCGCTCAGCAAATGATGGCAACTTTATACAAATAGCTTCCGGATACTATGCAACTCTAACCTCAGGGAAAATAAAATACACAGATAGTGAATGTATCCCGGGAGATAAATGCACATACTATTTGGTAAGCAAGGCATGGCAAAGACCCAATACCAATGCAAGAGAAGTTATTTTGTCTGACACCTCGGCACATGCATCGACTTATGCTCAAATAGGAATGGTAAGCAATTTTATGCAAGATTCTACGGCTTATTCTGATAGCAAAGTCAATCTTATGTGGAAGCAAAGGGGAGATATAGATACTTATTATATTTACAGAAGTTCTTTTGTTGATAGGGACAATGCTAAAGAGATAATAGTAGCGGTTACGGATGGTAATTACTACTATTCAGATGGCTCAGATTCTATCTCTACACAGAGCGGAATGCTTTGGCATTATTGGATTAGAGCGAGGAAAAACAGCAACTTCGGAATATGGACTCCAAATACTACGGAAGGTTTGTTGGCATATACTAAGCCAAGAAAGACAACGATTGTAAGTGCAAGTCAGGGGGTTTCTTCCGACACGATCAGAGTGGTCTGGAATAAGATTAATTATGTAAGTAATTATGTTTTGCAATACAGAGTGGAAAATGCAGCTACATGGAGCAATATCACAGGAATAGAGGATACATTCTATACTTTGAGGAGAAGTGCTCAAAATCTGCAAGATGGCGTAAAATATGATTTTAGAGTTTATTCTGTAATTAATATAGGTGCTCCGTCTCCTCGTGGAGGAAGCAATAGTTATTACGGGAAGAAAGTGGTTTCTGATACCAGTGAGATTCTGAAAGGGTTTGTAAAATTTGAAAAGGTAAGCAATTTTTACTTCCAAAATTCTCCTGATAGTATAAAGAGTGATACAATAAAGCTTTACTGGAACAAAATTACAGCTTCGGGCATAATATATAGGATTTACAGAAATACAGCCAGTGATGCTACAACAGCTTCAGAAATTGTTGCACTAACAGATACTAATGTTTATTACGATGTGAAAGGCTCCGGTGAAACGCATCCGCAAGGAGGTAAGAGATACTATTATTGGATTACAGCCGAAAAGAATTCTCTAAGTGGAACTAAGAGTGAGCAACAAGCTGTAACGATAATATCTGGCACTACTGTTGGGACTGAACATTTTGCTTGGTGCTTGCTGGATGCTCCCAAGAATGGATGGGCTTCTGGAAAGATGAAAGCGAATGGAGAAGACAACAATCCTGACCAGACATATAGCGACTCTATCGTAATAAAGTGGGAGAAAGTCCAAAACGCCACAGCTTATTGTATTCAACAGAAAAAAGATACTACAGGCACAATTTTTGGGAATATGACAGGAGCGACAAATATTACAGATACTCAATTCGTTTGGAATAGGTCCACGGACAATCAAAAAGGGTATAAGTATAAGTTTAGGGTTACTGCTAAGAACGATTTATGTGGAAGTTCTAATCCTGTTTATTCTACAGAATTTACCGGATTTGCAAAGTTGTCTGCACCCAGACAAGTGACAGCATTCCAAAAAGATAATCAAACGGGAATTTATCTCAGTTGGGCACACATTGAGGGAGCAACAAAATATATAGTTTACCAAACGGAAAACTTATCTGCCGGCTTTAGCAAATTGTATGAAGTTTCCAATAAGGGTGGAGCGGTAGTTACTATAGACACTTCCGATTTGACGATGTATCCAGGGACGAGAAGATGGTATCTCATTAGAGCATTTAATTCTGCGACTGGTGGCTCTGACTCCTCTACGATTGTGGATACAGTTTGCCCTATTTTGCCTCCAGAATCTTTGTCTGCTACAAAAGGGACGAGCACAAGTGGCATTACTATAACTTGGGCGTTGAACGACAGAACAAAAGGAGTTGACGGATTTTATATTTACCGTGTGTCTCCGGGGGCAGCCAGTGGAGCAGGATTTACGGTTTCCGATACTGTAGGCAAGGTAACCTCATTCAACCAATCCAATGGACAAGCCAGCTTCACGGACCAATTGGGAGCCTCTGTGAAGGGAGGAACGGATACTACGAGAAGTGGTGTGAAATATTTGTATGCTATCAGAACCTACAAAGGTGATGTTTATTCCGACTATACTCCGGTAAGTAGTCGAGATACTGGCTGGATAGCGTTGCCGACGGTAACTGGGTTGACTGTTCCTGTGATAAAAGCAGGGGAAAGCTTTGCTCTTAAATGGAACGACAGCAAGAATATCTATAAAGATGTCAGTTATGTGTTTAAGAGGATTAAATACAAAAAAGGGAATTTTGATACTACATACCAATATCAGTATGATGGCGTTATAACGAGTGATACTTTTGCAATTGATAACAGCAATCTTGAGAATGGAATGGTTTATCAGTATTTTGTAAAAGCGTTCAATAGTTCATATGTTAATTATAACACCGAGAGTGCGAAAGTTTGGGCTGAATCTGGGATCTCTTCTCACAGAGGTATGATTTCTACCAATTGGTCAGATGTCTCCTTTACCGGTCGGAAGTTCGCAACTCCGACTATAAATGTCCTGAAAAATGGAGATTCTCTTAGAGTTGATTCTATCTATGTTAGATGGGCAGAAAATTCTAATGCAACGAGTTTCCTTTTCCAAATAGACACTATTTCAACCTTTGGCAGTCCTCTATTGGTAAATAAGGAAGTGGCTAATACTAACAGAACGATGGACAGTTTGTATTACACGCTAAATTCTGGATTGTATAAAACACAAGACTATTTCTTCAGGATGAAAATAAAGAATCAAGAGTACACGGACGCTATTTGGGATTCTTTAACTTCCGAATGGTCAACTGCCGATAGTGGTTGGTCTAAATTAATTCCTCCGATGGGAATAAGTGCAAGTAGAACTATAACAGATTCTATCAGAGTGAGTTGGACAGGATGGAGTTGGAAAAATCCGGTAACCTATTTGGTAAAATATGTAGATGCAAATAGTCAACCTGGAGATGTCTCTACGGCAAAGGATTCAGTTCGTTATAGATCAGAATTCAGCAAAGGAGAGAATAGCATAACAGTAACTACCACAAATTCTAAATATGGAAATTCCAATCCTTCGGCAGTAGTGAAAGGGATAGGCAAGCAACCAGCTCCGCAATATGTTTCCGGTCAAAGACCAAGCCAAGGCACATATTTGGATAGTATTTGTTTTGAAATAGATGAAGCAAGCCAAAATATAAGCAGTCAAGTAGTGAACTATAAAATCTATATTAGTGATGATAAAAACTCGGATGCGATTTCTTCCGATGACCCTGACAAGGGAGAGTTCATTACTTCTGATACGGATGTTGTCAGGTTGAAGTTGAACAAGGGATTTTATTCTAGTCAATATGGAACAAAACTTTACATTAGAGTTTCTTGGGCAGTGGGACAAGGTGCCACTATCTATAGTGAAAAGAGTGTAATAGATTCTGGCTGGACCAAACTGCAAGCTCCTACGAATTTACGCAAAAAGACTTTGGATTCTCCTCAAAACACTTATGCCACGGGGATAATTTGGGCTTCCAGTGCTAACTCGGACAGCACTGTTATTTGGAGAAGATATCCGAACACAGTGGGAGACCAATATGTTGCTATCGATACTGTCTCCAGTTCAGTTAACTACTATGTAGATAGCTTGCCGATAGCAAATAGGACTAAGACTTACCAATATGCAGTGCAAGCTGTGAATCAGTTGGATAATTCCGAATCTGCTCTTTCTACAGGCTTCTCAACCTTTGTTTCTTCTATTTACAATATTAGTAATTTTACAGCTACCAAGGGAACGAAGGCGGACACTATCGTCTTCTCTTGGACAGGGAATTTGGATTCTACATTTGTAATCCAAGTGGATACTGTAAATCCTGTAAACTCTGTTAGTCCTAATGCGGCAATAAGAAATTTGAAAGCCAGTGATGGCAAAAAATGGCAACTATCCGACAATAATTGTCAAAGTGGTAGATGGTATTACTTCAAAATTTATTTGGAGGGTGATGAGAATATAGCTACAAATCCTACATATTTTGTTACCGACAGTGGATATGCGAAGATGGGCGAGATTAATCGTGCGTGGATTACGGTAAAGAACGATACGAGCTTGATTAGTTTGAACATAAAGGGTAGCAATGTAGGCGATTCCGCATATAGCGAATTTGATGCTTCGAGTGCCTTGAGCAATACTTGGATTTCCAAGGTGTATCTGAAAAAATACAACATACAAACCGATCTTTACAGTAGCTTGGGAACTATGACATCAAGCTCATCAGTTTATCGTGATACTATAAGAAGTAATTTTGGTAGTATTTACAAATATAGATTGGAATTTGTAAACAGGATAGAACCGGGCAAAACTTTGGATTTCAGCACATTTACTACACTGAGGAAACCTTCTGCGGTTGAATGGAAACCGTCCACCTTGGCTACCAAGAACATCCAAATAGGAGTAACCAGTCCTGGGACAAATGGGACAATAGACTCTATTCTTTTGTATAGAGTTGCTCCCAATAAATTGAGCGAGAACGACACTATTATAGTTGCTTACCAAACAGGATTAAATCCAAATACTATTACAGACACTACAGGTTTGATACAAGGATTGTTCTATACTTACACAGCCGCTTATTACAATAGCACAACGGGACTCTCCAGAGTGAGCACATCTAAGACTAAGGCTTATGCCAAATTGGAAGCTCCACAGTTTATTTTCGTGGGGAATGGAGTTAGTAAAGACACGATTTCGTTGGTATGGAACAAGATAGATGGTGCTGTAAACGGATATTTCTTGTGTCGCGACACCTCTGTGGCAGGGGATTTTAGTTCTTACGACACTGTTTATATTGCATCTGATAGCAAGGATACTACATATCCGGATCTTACTGCTTATGAGCAATGTAAGAAAGTTTACTATAGAGTGGTAGCAAGAGGATATGACACTACTTCGGTTCTTACTGAGTGCAATGTAGGAGCGGGAAGCAGAGCATACAGAGGCGTGAATGATTTAGTGGGAATAAATATGCCACAAAAGACAGTCACAGCGTTCCAATTCACTATACCGAGTTCGGTTACTTTGGACGATACCTATGAGACTACTAATTTCAAAAAAGGCATCAAATTGATGCGCTATGACCTTGTGGACAGCATTAATAGTGTGGATAATAGATTTATAGTTCCGCCTGCCTCTGTGAATATAACTAGATTGAATAATACTTATACGATTAAAGATAATAGTGCTCCTAAATTGAAAAATCTTTATTTCTATAAAGTTATTTTGAAAGTTTCTGGCAGTGGTTCTGTGACAGATCCGTCCAATATGGCAAAAGGTTGGTTGGCTCCGCCTGCAGTGGAGAGCGTAGTGGCTACTTCTGGCAAATTGGATACAGTGATAGTTACTTGGAACAAAATAGCTAAATCTACAATAGAGAATGACACGGTTAACTCTTATATTATCGCCAGATGTGGAAGTGATAAATCCTTGATAGAAAAGGTTGAGGTCAAAGGCTCTGATTCCTTATTCTACGATTATTCAGGAAATATTTTTAATAATGAATTCCAACCAGGCAAAGACTATAAGTATTATGTTTTGGCAAAAGTTACTATAAAAGAGGATACTGTAGCTACGACGGATGTTAAGAATTGTGAAATCACGATGACATCCGATACGAGCAATATTGCCAGTGGTTGGGCAGAGATGAAGCCTTTGGGCAATGCTAAAATAACAGTAGACACAGGCGATATAAGAGGTATTTCCAAAACTTATCCATCTGTCACCAAAACAGATACCACGCTGGTATTTAGCGTAGATATGAGTGCGAAAGAGTATCAAAAATATTCTATTGCTTACAGGAAATTGTATGGCTCAGCAAATCAGTTTGATAGTGTGGGATATATTGTAGGACAAAATATAACTGTTTTCAGAGACACAATAACCAAGGCAGGTCAAATTTTGCACTACAGATTCAGATTGGGTAACGACCATCTGTCCGAAAATTATACCGATACTTTGGCTTATACTAAATTGCGTCCTGCTGCAGCCATAGAGAAGTCAGCGACAGAGAAAAGCTATGTAAAAATCAAGGTTACTTTGCCTGCAAATAACGCCTCGGTTGATTCCATTTTGGTGCTCAAGAGCACTACAGCAGGTGTAGCTCAAGATACTATTATCTATGCCGGCACCAGTGCATCGTTTATTCTTTTGACTGATTCTACAGGCGTGCAAGGTAAGAAATACATCTATAAAGCCGCTTTGTATAACAATTCTACGGGATACTCTCCATTTGGAGATGCTGTGGATACACTGGGTAAAGAGATTTCCGCTCCAACTATTTTGGATGTTTCCAAAGGAAGGTATGAAGACACTATCAAAATCACATGGAGTATGGTAGCAGGTGCTACTAGGGGATATATGGTTCTCAGAGACTCTACAGGCAGTGATGGTAGCAACGATAATTCTTATGATACTCTCTATCAGACGGAAGAAAAACCGTTAGTTTCCTCTGAAACAGACACTATATATAGTGATTACACAGTATATCCTGCCGGTAAGAAAATCTATTACAAGATAGTTTCGAAAGGTGCAGACAAAGTGTCTAGCAGGTCTTCTTCAGATTATGGATTCCTCAAGTATGGAGGAGTGAAAGATTTGAAGGTTATTGGATGGTCAGCAAACCCGAAAACAGACACAATGAAAATTACTTGGTCAATACCGAGTGCTATAGCATGGGATTCTATCTATGTCTCAAGGCTTATGGATGTTGACTCTGCGAATATCTATGACACATTGGCAGCTCACAGGATACCACAAGCAGAACTTGCATCTTACCTGACCAGTGCAACGAATGGAGATTATAAAAATTATACTTATGTTTCCACATCTACCGACTTATTGATAGGTCAACTCTATTTCTATCGCGTTAGAGTGAAATCGTCAGGATTTTTGAGCACACCATCCAACATAGGAATAGGATACTTGAATATGCCCAAGGTCACAGGTGTAACAGCAACAAAAGCTATAGGTGATAGCATAGTCATCAGTTGGACAAAGATATCCAGAGCAAAGAACGATTCTGTCGATTTCTACAGAGTCCATAGGTATGATGCTATTGCCAACGAGACGAAAACCAAGGAAGTAAGTGGAGGAAAGAGTCAGCTTACAGATTATGCGATAAGTGAAAAATCTCCTTATTCTTCTACGGAAAAGGGTAAAAACTATTCATACTTTGTAGTTGGAGTTAAGAATATTTCACAAGATACTGTAGTCGGGTCCGTCAGTAGGAAATTTGTAACAACGCTAACGGGAGCAAACTCTGATACAGCTGTAGGATATTCTAATCCGGATACTGCCACCATAGTGAGTGTTAGCAAAGGGACTGTTGCAGACTCCATAACGATAAAATACTTGTCTCCAAATTATGTGGATAAGGTAGAACTTTATCGCAGAGGCTCCGGTGAGATTAGCTGGGGGAGCAGTGCTTATAGCACATTAGTTGCAGGTAAGGTTGTGGAAGAAGGCGAAAAGAACGACAGGAGTATTGAATATGGTAGGATTTATTATTATAAGATAGTTTCCACAAAGGGAGATTATTCTAATACCAGCCTGATAGATAGTGGATGGAGTTTATTGAAGAGCCCTGATAGCATTAAGATTCTTTACAACGGAGTATATTCTGACAAAATAAGACTCCAAGTGTTCTCTAGCAATAGTGATGCGTATGTAGATTCTTTGGTTATTATCAAATATGCAGCCACTTCCGGACAAAGAGACACAGTGAAGATTGCGAAAACAAGTATGAATAGTAATTCATATGTGGTAGTGGACTCACACAATATTAATCAAGGAGTATTCTATCAATACCGTGTAGCCTTTAGCAACAGCCTGGGTGTTTCTGCTTATACCAAAGCTGCAAGTAGCAAAGCTTTTGCCAAGATGTCCGCTCCGACTTGGGTTAGCATTAGTCGCAATGAGTATGTAGACTCTATCAAACTTGTATGGAATAAGATTAATAGTGCGTATAAGGGGTATAGAGTATATAGAGATAGTGTTCTCGGCTCGAACGGTGCAACGATTACAAATTATGCGAAAATCTTTGCAAATTCTGAGGTTGCCAATTGTAGTGGGGATACAGCTTATGCTGACAATTATACATATTCCCCGGGGCAAAGCATTTACTATACCATTCAAGCAGTAGGCTATGACACCGTATCGGAAAGATCTGAGAGCAACTATGGAACATGTAAATATGAAGGGGTGAAAGATTTGCAATTTATCGGACCGAAATTAGATAGCATATATTTCAAATGGACAGTTGCTACAACGGTGGCAGGACCGACTTTTACCTTCTACAAATACGATTCCATAGGAAGAACAGATAGCATTACGAATACATACAAGACAAATATTTCCTCATATGGAAGTAATGGAAATTATCATATCTCAGAGACACCTGCGAGCAGTAGCTTGTTAATAGGTAATTTGTATTTCTATCGTTGTGTAGTCACATCGAGTGGTGCTGTGAGCAATCCGAGCAATGTAGCTTTTGGATATCTTAGTATGCCAAAAATTTCGGGATTGGATGCTTCTGAGGGCGGTGAATATTTGACACAAGGAGTATTCACGAATTACAAAGATAGCATCAAAATTACCTGGAAGAGAGTTTCTCATGTTGTTAACGATTCCGTAAGCTATTATATTATTACCAGATATACTGATACTTCGAAAATTGCTCGCCAATATAAATTGGGTAATGGAAAAGATACATCCTTTACCGATATAGTGGGGACATCGTTCTTCGATGAACAAACAGAAAAAGGGCAGACATATCGTTATACTGTTCAAGCCGCATACACGATTAGTGAGGATACTACGAAAGAGTCTGGATATTCTCCTTTTATAACTGATCTTTTGTCTCCAGCTGGAGATACCGTTGTAGGATATACATATCCTGATAGTGTCAAGATGGTCAGTGCTTCCCAAGGGACATATGTAGACAGCATAAAAATCTCTTATACCAGTGGATTGTATGCTGATTCTATAGTGCTACAAAGAATGGGCTCAAACAACCTTTGGAGTAGAGTAGGACTTTTGAATACTATGGTTAGCAGGAATACAGCTGCTTCCTTTATGGATAAATCCGATGCTTTGGTCGCTGGTAAAACTTATAGCTATAGAGCTAAAGTTCACTTGAAAAATTTGGTTAGGATTAGTGATACAATCGTAGGTTATTCCAAAATAGGACCTCCGAAAAATGTGAGATTTGTCAGGAAGAGTCAATATGCGTATACAGAAGGCAAAGAAGACACCCTCGGAATAAATGTGATGTGGAGTCCCGAGAGTGACGGAGACGGGTATGTTGTCTATTTTGATACTGCCAGCACTGTGAGAGCCAATGGCTATGTCGATTCCTTGAAGTTAGATGGAACTTACGATACTACTTGTTTCTGGCAACCAAGAGAGTTCAGGAATTCACACGATTCCATTTTGAAATACTATTTTGCTGTGAAAACATACATGAAACAAAATGACGGCACGAGGAAATATTCTGATTTCTCAGATCAGGCATCGGGAGCTGTGGTTAGTCAATCTGTAATGGGATTGGAAGCAGTATACAATTCCACAGTAGGGATAAAGAAAATAAGTGTTGCTTGGGATAGTTTGCCGCTAAGATATAAAACAAGCGAAGTACAAAGGTATTGTATATATCAAGCCAAAAATTCCAAACTCGAGATTAATTTTAAACTGGTAGCTTCTCAAGAAACACAAGATGCCCGTAGCATAAATATAGATACAAGCAAAACACCGGTAGGTAGTATTTATTTTTACAAAGTAAGAGTTCAATATAACAATGCTAAAGACTCTTCAGTTTATTCACCTATGACCAGTGGAGTTTATCCGCCTTTAGGAATCTTAAATTTGGAGGCTAGCAAAGATAGCTCTAGCCAATACTTGTGGTTTAATGTGATACCAGGGATAACCAGTTACAAAATCTATAGGGCAAGCGATACTATACCTATAGAGCAAAATCCTGTTGCCACTTTGGATTCTAGCAGTGCAATCGCCTTGGCTACTAATGGAAGAGCAAAATGGACAGACAATTCCGTTCAAAAAGGCAAAATCTATTATTACGCAGTGGTGATAAGCAAAAATATTAATGTAGATGGAGATTCCAGCTATGCATTGAACACCAAAGAAGGATTTGATGTGAGCAGTGCTGTCTATGGATATGTCAATTGTGATTTCAAAACTATTGATTTTGATTTCTGTAAGGATGGAATATCTATTTTTTGGCCTAATAATACGCAAAACTTCCCCGTAGGAGTGAGTCCGGAAGCTTATAATTTGAAGAGGAAAGGGGCGAATGAAACTTCTTACGGACAAAAAGAGGTAACAAATTACATAGTGAAGACGAGAATAGGCTCTACAATGGATTCCTTGTATATGGTTCAGGATAGCGGAGCTAAGTTCTTCACAGCGTTGCTCTCGGGTAGCAAATACGACTATCAACTGATAGCGACGAAAAAAAGTAAGATTCCGGGCAATGTCATGACCCTAAAATCCCCTATAATGAGGATGAGTTACGACTACAATTGGAAGTATGACTCTACATCTACCAATGCTAATTATAAGGGAACACAAGGTTCATATGATGACAGAGTAGAGTTGAGATTTAACAAGTTTAAACCTTTCAGACCAGTGGGAGACTATGACAGCACAGGGATTACTCCGGACACTGCAAGCTATTACAAAATCACTAGATATAAGGGAGGTGAGGCTATATATAATGGTATATTGGACACTCTCTATGTTTGTGATTTTGCTCCAGAAGTAGACGGAACTACTGGAGACACAATATATGTCTTAACGGATAAAAAGATAGGAAGTAGATTTGGCACCAACTTGTCAGAAGGAGTTTCTTACTACTATGCAGTGCAAGCGGTTTTGGATTATTCCGGAGAATCAGTATTCCGTTCCGGCATTGTGGATGGAATAGCTTCGAAATGTTTCTTAAAATTGAAATCCGTGACTTTGAAAAGTGTTAGCTCGTATGTAGTGGATAGTATTATCGTGGGAGCTAAAGTTATTTGGGACCCGGGTGACCAAAAAGGTGACAAGTATATAATCGGTAGAGATACATCCAGTAACTTCTCTTCCGGTTCGGAAATGGTGGTTCAGAATACGGCTATATGTCAAGATACATTGCCAAACGGCGAGATTGTGAAGGGCGATACGATGTTTATCGATTACAATATAGCTAAGAATAATTCTGAGTCGAAAGAGAGTCCTTTTGGTATTCTTAGGATGGGGATGACATATTTCTATAGAGTTGCCAAAGAGATGAATGGCAGTGTTTGTAGTGACTGGAGTGCACCTATCAGCTATACATATGGCAAGGATGCCGCAGGCAATTATATAATTTCCTCTTGGGTTGATTTCAACGATTTGGCAGAACAATATAATAGCGGGCTTATCACCGGAAATATTAGCGTTATTTTGAATAACAATATTTCGTTTACCAGCACTGACAGTTTGATACCTCTTGGTAATGCTACGCATCCATTCACAGGGAAGTTCAATGGTAAAGGGAACACTATATCCATAGAGCATATGAAGGATAATGTTGATAATGTAGGTGTATTTGGTATGGTCAATGGGGCAACTATTAGGAATATAAAAGTCATCAACAAAGCAATTGTAAGCCCGGCGAAAGGTGGAGCTAAATATGTTGGTGGTCTCATAGGGCAGATGGACGGGATAACCAATGTTGACAGTATCAATATCCAAGTGCATGGTTCTCTCACTGCCAGTATAGGAGTGGGTGGATTGATAGGTGGAGGAGACGGTTCTCTCAATGCTTATTACGATACTGTCGTTGCTACAGCAGATTTGGTTGGAGGTGTTTACGCTGGAGGTTTGGTTGGTAAAGCTATCAATCCTACGGAAATAGGCTATTGTGATGTGACGGCGACAAACATTACTGGTAGTGGTGGAACAGAAACCTTTGTATATGCTGGAGGAATGGTAGGGCAATTCAACGGGAAAATGGTTTCTTCTAAAGTCAGTGGTGCTACTTCCGTAAGTGCTGTTGCCAGTGGCAAGACCTGTTATGCCGGTGGTTTGGTAGGATATGAAGTTGTAATCGGTAGCCGATATAATAAGTCAACCGTGGGAACGATTACCAGTGGTGTAGCTGCAGGGAGTAGCAGTATTCCTGCTTTAGCAGCATCTGCTGGATATTTGATAGGATATAGTAAGGCTCTCTTAATAGACAGTGTCTCTATGTCCACAGTAATGGGTGTTACTGCAGATGCAACCGGAGAGGCTTGTGCCGGTGGTTTGGTAGGTAAGTTTGATAATGTTTCGGGTTCTATAAAGAAAGTGAATCTTACATTGGCAGGAAATATTACGGCTACCTCTACTACAGGTGATTCTTATACAGGTATGATGGTAGGTAGAGTAGTCAAAATATCAAGCAACAGTATCGGGACGGCGAGTGCAACAAGCACATTAGATGGTGACGGTAAAGCTATAAAAGGCGTTGCACCGAGTGGAGTGGCACACATAGGTGGTGTGGTAGGGGGTATCTCTTCTACATCGTTCAAATCACTTAGTGTAAGCAATATAGTTTTCAATGCTTCAGCTAAAAGGGCTTATGTTGGTGGTGTAGCAGGCAAGGAAGAGGAAATAGGCAGTGTGTATGATAGTATTGATGTTGCACCTACAGTTGTTTTTGCTGAGAATTTGGCAGGTGCTGATACTTTGTGTGTAGGTGGTTTGGCAGGCTCCAGCAGAATGACATCTCTTGAGAAAGTGCATGTAAAAGCCAATATGAACTTAGTCACAGGATTCTCGGGACATAGTGTCACTCTCGGTGGATTGTGCGGAGAAGTGAATTATACAGCTTTGGAGTTAAAAAATATTGATTTGTCTCTTTCAACATTTAAAGCTCAAGTTGGTAAAAACTCCAAAATAGGATCTGTTGCAGGAGAAGCTAATATTGGTAAGACAACAATTGATGAAAATACAATTAAGGATATAAATTTTAGCGGATTTAAAGTAGGGGAAGGTTCGTATGTGGGTGGTCTCTACGGTATAGTTTCCGTTGTGGCTAGTGCAGTGCTGGATTACAAATCAAGTATAACAATGGTGATAGAGGCAACGAGAGCATCTGAAAAGAGCTATATTGGTGGTTTGTTCGGGAAATATTCTAGTCCGGTACCTTCTACAGTAATAGATACATTTAGTGATATCTCCATTACACTCACCGGAGGTGGAGCTACAGTAGGTGGATTGGTAGGATGGGGAGAGAATGCTCAACTTAAAGAATGTAGAGTCAAGACTACTATTAGCGGTGTGCAAAAGAGTGGATTTATCCTTGGTGGTATGGTAGGGAAGATGACGGGAACCAGTTCTCTTAGAAATTCCTCTGTTCGCAAGATAGTCTTGACTGGAGCAGATAAGGCGGGAGCTCTTGTAGGAGAGATGAGCGTAGATGCTGCGGAAGGTCTGAAATACAGTTTCAGCTATGATATTAGCACTAACGATGTAGATACACTGGGACTCATGATAGGGGAAATGAGCAGTGGTCAAATAAATGCTTGCTACACGATAGGATGCACAGCCGCTAGAGCAGATTCGACAATAGGTAACTTCGTTGGAATGATGAGAGGTGGGACCATATACAACTCCTATTCTGCCAAAGCTAACCAAGAGAAAATATATGGTAAATATACAGCCGGCGATGTTAGCGGAGCGATAATAGCAGAAAACGAAATCCTGATGGGAGAGAAGATTTTGGGCAAAACTGAGTGGGCTTTGGACAGCACTTTCTCATATCCTTACCTCGTGGACAACAAATTTGAAGTTCCCGTTAGTGAGATGTGTAATAGCCTCAAGATGGAGATAAACAGTCAAGGTTACTACCAAATTACCAAACCGATACAATTGGATGCTATCGGAGATGTCAGGTTGACCACGGGAACAGACTATACCAAAGTCAGCAGTATGTCTGATGGATTGAATTTGAACAACAAATATATCATAAGCAAAGATTTGGATTTCACTGGATATACTGGATATACCCCTCTAGGATATTATGACAAATCAATCGCATTTACTGGAGAAATAAACGGTAATTACAAGAAGATTAAGGGCATCGAAGTATCCACTGGTCTTAGCTCTGCCAGAGGTATATTTAGCTACATAGATGGAGGCTCTGTGAGCAAAGTAAGAGTAGTGAATGCCAAAGTTACCGGTAGCAAAAATTCAGGAGTTATTTGCGGTGTATTGAAAAGCGGAACAATTAGCCAAGTGGTAGTAGACAGCTCCACAGTGGAAAATACAGCCGGTTCAGGAGCTGTATTAGTGGGCTCTATCACAGGTGGCTCAGTGCGAGATGTGCTCACCAGATACAATAGTCTCACCAGTTTGACTGATGCCGGAGTAGTGGCAGGTGGCATGACAGGTGGTTCGGTAGCCATGGTATTTAGCTCTGTAGACAGCATAGTTGCCCAAACAGGCAATGTAGGAGGTCTTGCAGGCACTGTAAGCACAGGAGCAAAGATAGACAGTTGCGTCTCTGTGGCTACATGGCTTGGCGGAAGCTCCATATACAAGGTGGCTAAAAAAGACGGCGGGACTCTGAGTGCCAACTACACAACTGCTGAAACCAGATTGGTTACCACCACAGATACTTCATGGATAATAGGAGTTGACTCGGCAGGAACACATGGGTCTAATGTCTTCTTCAGAGGATTTACAACTTTCTTTGAAGAAAATTATCACGGGTTTAATACGGCCCCATGGAAGTTTGAAGTCGGAGACAGGAACTGTCCGTATTTGTTGAATTTTGATAATGTTACAACCTTGCAAATGGCAGAGAATGACTTGGAAGGTGCAGCTAAGATAGGTAATAATGTAATGGAAATTGGTCGTTTGGCAGCTCTTGCTCTGGTGCAGGGATACATAAATCAGGTGGATACTTTCCGCTTAACAGCTAACTTGACCTTTGGTAGCAATGATGACTATAGCAGTAATTCTGGTAATTTTGATCCTATACCTACGCTTGATAACAAGATCTTTGACGGTGCAGGACATTATATCAAGAATATGTCTATAAATGCCACTGAGTCTCAAGGAGGATTTATTACCAGATTGGACAACAGCACAGTGAAAAACTTAGCTTTGGTAAATTGCACTGTTACAGGTGGTTCTTCCACTTTATCCATAGGAGGAATAGCTGGAATTATTATTTCGGGCACTATTGAGGATGTATATGTGGGTTCCAGCACTGTGGACGGCTCTAGAGGTGCTATATATGTTGGAGGTATAGTAGGTCGCTTAAACTCTTCTGCAACAATCCAATACAGCATAGCTCTCGACAATGTGATAAAATCAAAAGATGCAGCAGGTGGTGTGGCAGGTAGTGTCGCAAATACAGGTATATTAAAGTATTGTGTTTCATCTATGGACTCTGTAGTAACCCCAAACAAGAACTCGAGAAGAATAGGCACAAATCAGTCCTCCGATATGAGCAATAACTATGCATGGAATGGCAACACTATTAATAGTTCGCAAGATGTTGGTCCGACAGGACTGGAAGGCTCTTCATTTGCTTTCTCCAGTATTTGCAAAAGCAGTTTCTACAATAGCTTAACCGCGAGACCTGCATGGATATGGGATTGGACATCAGCTGCTTCAGATACATGGTGCTGTATGCCAAGATTGAACTACATGTCAGCCACAGAATGCTCTCCTAAGGTAGTGAGATTTGCCGATAATAGTGACGGCTCACTATCCACACCGTTCAAGATAGAAAAAGTCCAACAATTGGATGCAATACACCTCTTCGCAACGAAAGGCAAATATTTCAAACTAATGAAGAACTTAAACTTTGATACAGAGGGATTTGACTGTGACGATACTACCGGCAACAGCAATTGGATACCGATAGAGACATTTGTCGGGGACATAGCTGGTAACGGCTACAGTATCTCTGGTATGGACATCGTGAGCACTGACGATGCAGGATTTATAGTTAAGACGCTTGCTGGGTCTAATACAACTATCAGAGACTTGAGTTTCTATGATTGTAATGTTACGACTACGGGTTCCAGCAAAAATGCTGCGGTTGTTATTTGCCAATATGAGAATAGTCAAAATAGCACTTTGAAAAATATTCTTGTAAAGGGGTGTAAGGTAGTGGCTACCAATTATGCAGCTCCGGTAGTTGCGTATAATAATGGACCAATTAAGAACAATTATTTGTTCTCCTTCAATAACAAGGTAATCTCCAGTGGCACATATGCCGGAGGTGTTGTGGGTTATGCATCTACTTTGGGTCTTACGAATAGTGTCGCTATTAACGATACGCTGAAGGCAGTAACCACTATAGGAAGGATTTACGGTGCTAGCTCTAATGGGACAAAAGCCAATAACTACGGTTTCAGAAGAACATATTATAAGGTTGGGACTGCTAATCCTACCCAAAGACTGAACTCGGGTATTGCATCGGATATAGACGGAACGCCGACCTCTATGCTCGCCTTCAATAAGGGATTCTATACAGAGAAGCTGGGTCTCTCTTACGGAGAAGACTGGAAATGGCCATCCGCCGAAAAAGCAGCACACCCTGTAGGACTGAATGTAACTCCGGAAATTGACTCTGGTATAATAGACTGGGCACCTTATGGCATTACCACTGATCCAAGGACATTTGCCAGTGGAGATGGGACAAAGTCAGCTCCGTTCTTCGTCATGACCGAAACAGACTTGAAAAATATGCAATACGGTGTTGAGCTGTTCTACAAATTGGGAGCAAATATCACTCTATCTGCGACTCCTTGGACACCTATAGGTATAGATTCCTTGCCATTCCAAGGCTCGTTTGACGGTCAATATCATTCTATCAGCGGCATGATACAGTCGGCAACAAGCACCTTAGGTGCAACAGGATTGTTTGGGCGTATCAAAGCTAAAGACCAAGGATGCGAGATTAAGAATCTAGCGATTTGCAACAGCACAATTAACGGGGCAACCTATGTAGGAGTTTTGGGTGGATATGATGAAACAGAGCAAATCCGCAAATATAAATACTCAAATATCTTGTCTCACAATAATAAAGTCTCTGGAACGAACTATGTTGCAGGGTTGATAGGCAAATCAGACTATGGCAATTTGAGTAGAATCTTTGTAGCCGGTGGCTCGGTAGTAGCCAGCTCAGGGAATGCTGGAGGTATACTCGCCAGCACTAACGGCTCTACCATCGATAGTTCTGTAGTGATAGTGGACTCCATAGTCAGCAAGACTACCACGGCTGGTAGGATAATAGGTAGTAGCAGTGGTGCGACAATCAACAACTGCTACGGTTGGTATTTCACCAATGTGAAAAGTAATAATAGTCTCTATGACCCGATGAATAGTCTGCTGGCTAGAGACGGTAAAAATGCTTTCTTGTCCGACTTTGTCTCTACTGCTTGGTGGATAAATCGCGGGTTCGATTTGACCTCGGGAAATGTTTGGAAATACGGAACAGACCGCTTGATCAAAATGAAAGTGGGTCCAGCTTTCGTCCATATGACAAGCGACACTATCTCCACCGCAAGAGTCAATTTGCCGGTAAATAGTAGCGGATACAAGATAGTCAGTGAGCCATACAACTTGAATGTAATAAGAACTTATCCGAGCTTCAACTACACATTCCTCAATGGCACTACGGATACAGCAGTATTGGATATGAGCGATACCACTAAATGGTATAAAGACCTCAACGGTTCCGTCGCAGGCAACTGGACACCGATAGATACATTCAGCATGGAGATAGAGGGTGGATACGGTGCTATCATCGGACTGAGAGTGCCGGCTACCTCTACCAAGCAAGGATTTATCGCTACGCTCAAAGGTGGAAAGGTGAGGAACCTCGGTATTTACAAATCTACCTTCACCGGTAACTCCAGCACGACCGTCCAAGGAGCTTTGGCAGGTGAAATCACCGGCTCTGCTACCCTGCAAAACATCTTCATCAATGGGAATACATTCAACGGTGCAACTAATGCCAGCGTGGGAGGTGTAGCCGGAACGGTAGCATCCGGAGCAAATATCAACACTATTGTAGCAACTAAGAACCATATATACGCAGCAAGCAAAGCAGGTGGTGTCTTCGGAACAAATGCTGCCACAGGTATTACCAAAGTTGCAGGTTTGGGCAACAAAGTGTTTGTCACTAATAGCAAACCGATTGTCTATGAGAATACAGGAGGGAGCTTCACAAAGACTTATACCGACACAGGCTCTACAGTGTTGGGAGCAGAGCCTAATAGTGATTATGTAAGACCTACTACCACTTGTCCTTCAGGAGCTAAGATAATCATTACTATGCACTATCTGGAGAACTCTACATTCTGGACTCATAGCGACAGCATGAATATAACCTTGGATGACAAAGCAATCAGAAATGTATCGGAGAGACACTATCCGACTTTGATGCAGGTATCTCTGGATATCGACGACGGATTCCTTATTCCGTTTATGGGCAAAGGGACTATGGCAGATCCTTACACGGTATTCAACTCGATTACACTCAAGTATGTAGGTCATAAGAAGTTTGTTGGAAAAGGACATTATTTCCGTCAAACAGCTAACATAGATATGAGCAAAACAGATAACTTCTGGCCAATCGGACTTAAAGATGCTAACAACAGTTTTAACAAAGAAGTAGACGGATTTGCAGGAGTGTATGATGGAGACGGCTATACGATATACGGCTTACACAACGCTATCGGTTCTCAGACACAAAGCTATTGTGGACTGTTCGAAAAGACTCAAGGTAGTGGATTAGCTGAAATACCAAGCGGAGACATAGACACTCTCAAGAACATAGTTTTGGATTCTGCGACTATTGTAGCTAAAAGTTGTGCAGGAGGTATTCTCGGTTGGGGTAAAGATAATGTCTCGGTCCACGATTGTAAAGTCAACAACTCATCCATCATTTCTACTTCAGGTATTGCAGGTGGTATAGTAGGTAAACTTGAAAAACCGAACACTATTGCGAACTGCTTGTCCGTCAACAACTCAGTCACAAGCACAACCTATGCAGGGGGTATACTTGGGTATGGAGCTTCTGGCATAGTAAGCAAATGCGTTACAGCCGGTGGATACATCACAGGTGGCAATGCCACAACCAGAGGATATATCGCCGGAGAAGCAAGTGCCTCTTCTAGTGGTAATTACTATTGGGAAGGTGTGATAGTCAAACCATAGACAGAAAAAGTAAGATTCTGCATTAAACTTATAAAATTGCGGCTCAAGTGAAAATTTGAGTCGCTTTTTTATCTTGTGGAAAATATACCGAAAGAAGTCATATGTTGCTAATCAAGCAATTGTTTATTTTTTGTGTGGGAGTTCCCAATCCTCTCCCGACTGGATACCCGCATTTCATCCACATCCCCGCATTTTCCTCTCATCCTCGCACCTCACCCACATCCCCGCGAAAGCGGGAATCCACAGGGCAGGGTTGGTCAGGGACATACAGATGGAGAGTGGACTGGGACATTGTTCTCGCTCCCAAGCTCCAGTTTGTGCTTCTTGCTGTTCTTTGTTTTCTTGCTTGTTCTCTCCCCTCATACTCACGGAAGTGGGTATCCATTCTCCTTTTCGTTACTCGCTCTCAATCTCCAGCCAAACACAGTTTCATTATGCTTGATAGACTTAGGAACGAGATTGTTTTTCCCATTATTAACAGAGGCTCAAGCAACTGCACAATAGGGGTTGGATGGAGACATCAGCACTTGCCTCCTTTCTCGTTCCCGCGGAAGCGGAAATCCAGTTAGGTTGGGGAGGGAAAAACCCACAAAATCGTAAATACCCCCATCAATATAAAAATCAAATAGATAAAAAAATATGTAAAAAAATAGCGATTTTTACAAAAATTTGTATCTTATTGAAACATCAAGAGTAATAAATTTTCAAAATTGTAACAAAATAATTTTTTTCAGTATGATAACTTTAGGCAAATAGTTTATAACTCCCTAAATAGTGTTATCTTCCTGGTGTATAGTCGTTTATAACTCGTGGATAAACTGTGAAAAAAATCTTTTGCTTTTTGCGTATCTTATTGATGTTTATAGTGTTGTTGGATTTGCTCAAAAAAGGACAAAATTTATTGACAAACTCCGTTACTGTTAACAATTTACTATTAATGGGCGTGTAGTATGTACGCATCAGAAATTGGAAAAAAATATAGGTGCAAAATCAATTGGTTGTAGTAGCCCGAGAGGGAATTAGGAGAATGTATAGTGTCTAACACAAAAGGCAGAAATTACGGCAGATACCTCAAGATATTTATAGGGCTACTGTTGTTTTCGTTGTTGAGTTGTAACGATATGATCGTAAACAATGACGAGATTCCTGTTCCTACTAATGTGCAAGCCAGCTCTACCTATACAGACAGGATAAGGGTTACTTGGACATGTTCCGATGCAACCAATTTCATTATTTACCGTGCCGAGAGTAGTAGCACCACGGCTACCAATTATACCAAGTTGGCAGAAGTTTCGGGGAACTCTTATGACGACAAGGAGAGCTCATTAGTCCCGGGGAAAATCTATTATTACAAAGTTTCTTCCTACACATCTACAGTTTCTCAAAAATCCGATTTGACTGGTAGAGGAAGTATAAAAGTTGCTACTCTTGAGAGCCTGTCTGCTACTACCGACCAAGAATATAAGATAGTGTTGTCATGGACGCTTCCTTCTACGCTTAAAAGTTCTTTGATAGAAGGATATGTAACTATTTACTATTCAAGCAATCCCAGCACAGTAATGGCAGACCTTTCAGACTCTATTTCCCTGAGTAATTTGGCAGGAAGTTACAATTTAACCAATGTTACCATAGGTCAGACATATTATATCAAGACAAAAGTTTCCGTGAAAGGAACTGGTGAAAGTGATTTGAATTTAAAACATTCGGATGTCAGCTCTGTGGTTACGGGAAAAACCGCTCTGACTTCTCCGAAGAATGTTATCGCCAGTAAGGGAACTTATTCCGGTGGTATTCGTATTACTTGGGACAAAGTTGTGGGTGCAACTGCTTATTTAGTTTTAAGGGGAGAAGTCAATAGTTCTCAGCTCACTTATGGGACTACAGTTGGCACATTTTATAGTGGGGTTACTACATATACCGACAGAAATTATGTGGACACAACTATCACGATGGGGCAGAGTTATCGCTATGCAGTTAAGACAATAGTTACCGAAAACAACAATACTGTTACTAAGGCGTTGAACTCGGGAATAAATGATAAGGACACTGCTGGAGTATATCTTAACTTGGGATATGCCAATTATTCTAAGCTTACGAATCAAGGCATTTCCACTGATAGTATTGGTAAGGTTGTTGTAAGTTATAAAGCTGCAACTACTTCGTTTGACAGTGTTTTCGTCCAATTGTATCGTCGCAATTATTCCAGTTCTGCTACCTTGTCACCATTGGGTTCTCCGGTTGCTATCTCCAGTGCTGTGTTTACTATGACAGACATTTCGGCTGTCCCGGGACAAAAATACTATTATTCTGCTAAAATATATAGATTGTCAGGCACCAACAAGATGGGCGAATCTGCATATGCCGATGAAGTGGTGGGCTATAGCCGCTTGGAATCTCCGCAAAATTTGACTGCTACAGATGGTAGTAGTAGTGCGAATGTTATTGCCAGTTGGAATAAAGTAAAGGGAGCAATAACATATTACGCTTATATTGGAACAGACAGCACTTCCATGAGTTGCATGGGAACTACGCAAGACACCTTCTATGCTTTCACTCGGGCGTTCTATGAGACGGGCAAGATTTATTATTTCAAAGTCAGAGCATACAACAATGTTTATTCGGATTTTTCCAATATTGATACCGGCTGGATAAGGATAGCTGCCCCGAGCAGTTTGAGAGTTTCTGAAAGGTTGCAAACTACTCTCGGTTTGGAATGGGCTAGTGTAAGAAATGCAATATCTTATGTGATAACACGAAAGAATAACACTTCAAACTCTGCATATGTGAAAGTGGATACGATAAGTTCAACATCTACTTCTTATACGGATACAGGATTGGTTTCAGGTGCATCCTACACCTATAAGCTTTATACTATTAGTAATCGCTATTTAACTGCTTCGAGTTCTTATCAGATGTCCGAGGCTTCTGACACATTAACAACAAGAACGCTGCTTGTTGCTCCTACTTTGGATTCCGTTTCCAGAGATTTGACCGACAAGATTATTGTTTATTGGACAAGCAATAGTGCTAGCAGTTTGACGGGACTGAAGTATAGGATTTACAGAAAAAATGATAGAGGCGGGTATGATAATATAGGAGAATCTTCAACTACAACTTTTGAGGTTCCAATCGATTCTATTGTTCTCGGCAAGGTATACACTTTTGGAGTTAGTGCTGTGTATGATGTAGAGTCTGAACTGAGCCTAACCAAGACCGGATATAGCAAATTGGATGCTGCCAACAGTCTATCGGCTACTCAGGGACTACTTGCTGACACGGTTCGCTTGACTTGGCATACTGCTCTCAAAAGTGGTGCAGAGCAGTTCAAAATAGTGAGGACAAAATCTGGCGAGAATGATTATTTGCAGGTCGGCTCGCTGACAGATTTGACCACTGCCACGGTAACTTCTACTTATCGAGGGTATACTTATAATGATGTTTCCAATTTAGAAGGTGGTCAGAATTATGACTACAAAGTGGAATCTTATCGCTCGGATTATACACTTCAGTCGGGAGTTAGTAAGATATACAGTAATGTTGCCACCGGAAGAATTAAGATATTGCCTCCTGAGATATATAAAGTCGATTGTGGCGTATCAAGCGGGAAGATTACTATTATTTTCAACAAGTTAGCTTCAGCTTCCTCATATCGTTGTTATTACTCCAAAGATGGAAGTTTTTCCGATAGCACTTATGTTTCAATAGCCACAGGTGCTGTTACCACTTATGCTGAGAACAAACTCAAGTATGAAATGGCTATTAGCACTCTCGGGTTGAAAGACGGACAATTGTGCTATTTCAAGATGGCTGCGGTAGTCTCAAATGAGGTTTCGGCTCTATCTGACATGAAGCCTGGATTTTCTCTTCCGGTCAAACCGGTTATTTGTTCTCAAGGCACTAAGGGGACTCAGGACTACATCCATTTTGCATGGAACAAGGTGAGCAATCCGGACAATATCAGATACGAAATCCTTAGAACAAGAAATTCCGACTATTCCACTACCATTATTATGACCACGGATAGTTTTTACAAAGATACCTCTGTGGTGCCCGGGTTCAAATATTTTTACAAATGTAGGGCAGTTGACCAAACAGCTTTGAATGCCTGCAACACTGCTTATTCCTCAGCTTTTGACAGTATGTTGGTCAAATCGTTGTATTCCGATACGACCTCCGGTTATGTCAAGGTGGGCAAAGTTAAAGACTTGTCAGCCAGTAATAATAAACAAGATTCGGTGGAGTTGACTTGGACATCTCTTGCAAAGGGCGTTAGTTATGATGTCGTGAGAAGACCTGTTAATAGCACTACTTGGAGCACGATTATTAGCAGTTTGGATACGGGCTGGTGTATTGATAGCAAAACTTATAACAATGTGCAGGGATATTCATATTATTATAAAATAAAATCTTATACTAACGACTACCCGAATATTTACACTTTATCGGATAGTGTCCAAGGGCATATGGCACCTTCGCCTCCGCAAAATGTTGTTGCCAGCAAAGGAGAATATGCGGACACGATAAAAGTTAGTTGGGATACTTTGCCCATGGTTAGTAGTTATTCGGTATTGAGAATAGATGGCAATGGGACATTAATGCCAATTTCCCCAAATGTAACTTCCAGTGGGTCGAGAGTCTATTTTTATGATATTAATCTAACCAAAGGCTTGGGCTATTTATATTTAGTTAGGGCAAATTTGGATTACAGCATGGGACAGACCGTATATAGCGACACATCCATCGCTTCCCTAAAAACTTCTGCAACCGGATATACAAAATTGCCCAAAGTGGGAAGCATTACAGCGACTCAAGGGACTTATCGAGACAGCATCAGAATTTCGTGGAGCAAAGTAGGCGTCGCTACCTCTTACAGTCTTTTCCGCTATTATCAAGGGACACTAAAAAACGAATACACTGTAACTGACACGGTTTATTTGAACAAGCGGTCTGCAGACTTAAATGACGGGCAGATTTATAGTTATGTGGTTTTTGCCAAAAAAGGAACTATAGAGTCGGTTAGTTCCAGTGACACAGCTAAAGGCTATTTGCAACTTTGTGGACCGAAGAATGTAGAAGCAACTCAAGGTCTTAAGGACACTATTGTTATCTCTTGGGATACTCTCACGGCCACTACCATAGATTCTTATTATATTTATCTTTCAACTAATTTGAATGTTGCTTTGGGTGGAGTGAAGTCTCCCGCTAAGAGATATGCTTATCCCGTGCCATCTGCTGATAAGGGAGCAACAATAGGCTTCGTTGTGAAGGGGAAGAGTTCATCGTTTGGGCTGAGTGCAACGAGCGATGTGGCGAGTGGATATTGCTTGGTGGACACCCTAACCAATTTCAAGGCAGTAGGAGCGGATACAGCTTCTGCTAATCCTAAAGTAGTGCTTAGTTGGACATCTCCTGCCAGTGCGGATTCCATAAGGATACAGGTAAAGACGGGAGCCACTTGGGACGCTTTGGCGGTCTTGCCAAAAGACACGACTTCGTTTACCGATACAGGCAGAATAGTAGGAAGGAGTATCCAATACAGAGCTCAAGGAATAAGGACTGTGAGCGGAGTTGAGCGAAATTCCGGATTTGTCTATACCAACATCTCTTTGCATATCCCGACCATAGCTTTTGATACCATCACCAAGGGCGACTATCTATCATATGTATATTTGACTTGGCCTTGTTTGCCGAGCAAAGATGAGGCGAACTTCCAAATTTTTGTTTATGAAACTGAAGAGAAATACAATTCGGGAACTGTTTTTGACACACTGACAGTTGTGGAGTCAGGCAAAAGCTCATATGCGTTTAAACACAGTGCAAATACAGCTAAAAACGGCTTTGTCAAAGGGACGAAGTATTTCTATAGGATTCGCACGAATACTATCACCGATGGGACATGGTCGGCATTAACACCTATGAACCCTACTCCAAGCGTTTATTACGGCTGGTCTAAGACTCCCGCACCGATACTGGATAGTGTTACTACAAACCTTGTCGGTTCTATAAAGATTTACTGGAGATATGGAAGTGGTGCTAGCAGTGGTCAGGTAAGGACAGTAGGTTTTGGTATCACAAAAATAGCAGATGTTAGTGGCACTTATTTGGAGAGGAATACAGAGATTTTTAGTGGACAGTATTATACTATTTCTGTCAGAGCAATTAACCCGGCGATAAGAGATACTTCCGACTGGAGCAATTCTCTCATCGGATTGGCACAAGTTGGACCGCCTTCTGTTTTTTCCGCTTCTGACGGAACTAAAAATGATACAGTGCAACTCTCATGGGGCATATCTGGGACTACACCTAACTATGGAGCGGAAAAATATGTAATTGAGAGAGGGTTGGACACCAGTAATTTTAATGTGCTTCAAACTGTAGAAGATAATTCGTGGAATATAGGTGAGCAGGCTAGAACTCTCACATATAATGATGTGTTGACCAATTCTGAAATAGGGAAGATGTATTATTACCGTATCTATGCCAAAGGGGGAGTGGGTAACACTTCTGCTCCGAGCAAGATAGACTCCGGTTGGGCAAAGATACCCGCTCCGGAAATCACAGGCTACACTGGTTACAATGGCTCGTTGCCTCTGGAGACGGACTCCATTAGAGTGACTTGGAGCGACCCTTGTTCTTTGGCGACAGCTTCGACTGTTTATAATATTGTTGTTACGATGAACGGGAACACAACCAATCATATAAGAAATTGGAATTCAAAAAGTTTCAGTCTTAATATTGCTCAGGCTGATAGATATCAAGGAATCAATGTAAAAATTTATTCTGCGAGAAATACCTTCGGAAATTCCTTGGAAACAGCCAGTTTGCTGACCTACACCATATTGCCGGTAGTTGCTAAGGGCGATATTATAAAGAGCCTGACTGCAACTGACAAGGGAGTTTCCCTCAGTTACAAAGGAACTAATGCCTGGGTTGACTCTATTATCTTCTTGAGAAAAGTAAGTGGTAGCACGGTCTCCACTCAAGTAGCTAAAGTTGCTAATCCGGGAAGTTCAATTACTGTGACCTACGGAGATTCCAGTGGGCTTATTTTGAGCACGGTCTATGGTTACAGTTTCAAACTGTATAGCAAATATGCCGGATATTCGGTCGAGAGTGATACAGTTTCGGTGAAGACGAAAGTTATTCCTCCTGAAAGCTTTAGTGCGACCAAAGGCACTTCCACGAGCAATGTTACCATGTCGTGGACATCTGTTGCTTCAGGAACTAGGAAGATTTCTTACAATATTTATGCTGATACTGTTTATCAAGACTTTAAAGCTTCCGTTGCTGCAGGTAACAAGATGATATCGCCTGCTGTAGCCAGCTCTCCAGTATCTTTCACTGCCGGGACTCTTCTTAATTCTTGGTTAACATTAGAAAGAGGTAGAAAATATTATTTCACCGCAACGACCAATGAAACAAGCATTTATGCTGGAGTAAACTCTATCTCGGTTCCTTCAAACATAGATTCGGGCTATATTTCACTTGCTAAGCCTGTTTTGGACAGTGTTTCCAAAGGGGCATATTCCGATTCCATTATTGTCAGATGGCGAGCTTGCAACGCTTACAAGCATAACACTTATGTGAAATACAAGTTGTATTGGTCTTGCGATGGCGGAGCACAAAGCACCAAAATTATAAGTTCGTCCGACTATACTTATGACGGAACATATATAAGATACGCTTTGCCCAAGACAGAAGGATCGATTACCAATCTTTTGGCGAAAAAAGTCTATACTTTTAAAGTTAGAGGTGTGATGACAGCGTCTGCTTCTACTTTTGAGGATAGCTCCGAGATTAGCATCAGCGGATTGACCGGATGGTTGGCTCTTGCGAGACCTACAAGTTTTAAAGCGAATTACTCAGGATATTCACCGGACAAAATACAACTTAGATGGAATAATCCGGACAATTTGTTGGTGAGAATCTATATGAGCAACAATAAATCTACACTTTGGGATAACTTCCTATACTCTGCGGCAAAGGGTGCTACAACATATGATGTTCCGATAGAATCCGATACCAATAGGGGTGTGTATAAATATTTCGGAGCGAGATTTTATGACCAAACTTTTGGGCTATCTAATATTGCTGACACAGGATGCCAAGATTCCGGTTTAGCTCAAATAGACACCATAAAAATTACCAGTGTTTCGCGAGGCGATTATCTTGATAGCATTTTGGTTTATTGGGACTCATTGCCCAATGTTAACCAATATCAAGTGAGAGTAGACGATATTTCTGGCAACCTTGTTCAGAGCTATAGTTGGAGTTCGTATTCTGTTTTTAGGGAAACATTTAAGGGGAGCAATTTAACGAAAGGTCAAAAATACTATTTCAAGGTTAAGGCTCGAAATTCTGCCATTCCTATCCCAGCAGTTGAGGGCAGTTTCCAGAGTAAAGGTGTTTATGGCTTTACTCAATTGCCTAAGGTAACAGGAGTTACAGCTACAGATGGCATACACTCCGACAGGATAAGAATACAGTGGACAGCTTTATCGGGGGCACAAGAGTATGTTGTTTATCGCTCTGAAGATACTATCAGTGTGGGTTCGCCGATTGCCACCGTTACGACTAATTCTCACGATGATAGTGCATCCACCTTGGTCTTTGCTAAAGATTATTATTACAGAATTTTGGGAGTCAATAGTTGGACAAGAGACATTAGTGCTTCCAAGAAAAATTATTCTGCTTTTGATACAGGCTGGATTAAGCTGCCGATAGTTAAGAATATATCCGCTTCCAAGGGGACTCTCGAAGGGAAAATTTTGGTTTCTTGGGACCAACTGTCCAGAGTAGATGGCTATTATATTGATACTTGCGGGTATGGACTTTCTACTTATGGGACTCTCGATTCCATTACTTCCGCCAGCACCAGCAGAGTTTATTATTATGAATCTAACGGTTTGAAACTGGGCAGATGCTATTATTTCAAGGTTAGAGCATATACGGGGAATAGGTCAAACAGTTTGTCTGAAGTTACAGCCGATTCTGGTTATATGTCTCTAGGCAAAGTGCAAAATGTTAGAGCATCTCAAGGGACATATGCTGATTCTATTAGGGTTCTCTTCAATAAAGTTACTGGTTACACACAAGCTAACCAGTATGAATTGCAAAGATATAGTGTCTCCAAAACGAATACTGCAACCGTAGGACAATATGCTTCGTTTGCTATTGTGGCTGATACTGTCGCTGTTGTGGACACCTCTTTTAACCCAGAGAGAGAAGGTTTCATCTACAAATATCGGGTGAGGATAGCCATTCCGTCGCAATTGCTGTGGTCAGAGTGGAGCGATTGGGGATTGGAAGGTTGGAGTTCTTTGCCGAAATTGGCTATCAAGGTATATGATGAGCAGGATTCTTTGAAGGTTGATACCATCAAGGTTCATTGGGATACATCGTCATTTGCGGGGAGAAGTGCCACCAAGATAGAGCTTCAATATGGGGCAGATACCGTGAGCTTCTCCAAATCGGTTATCCTCAATAAGCAAGAGCAACTTGATAAGGGCTACTTGATGCTTGATGCCGAGAATTATGTTACTATCAAGCAAGGTCAGGTCTTCTATTTCAGAGCAAAAATCTATAGAACAGAGGGAACGAGCGAGATTTCGTCCGCTTTCTCTGCGATAGACTCCGGATGGTATCAGCTCAAGAAGGTAACTATGAGCACCATGGGATTGGGACAATATGCCGACTCCATCTATGTCAGTTGGACACCACAGTCAAGTCTGCCATCGTTAGTATTGTCTGCTATGACATACGAGATATTTAGAAATGGAGTGCGTTTGGACTCTGTGATCGGTGGCAAGACCAGTTATTACGACACTACAGGCATAGATAGAGGGAAGTCCTTTACTTACGCTATCAGAGCTTCGCACAATAAATTTAAGAAATCGAGTGTAAGTGATTCGGCAAAAGGTTATGCAACTATTTTAACTCCGATGCTTGACACTGTTAGAGTTAGCGGGGACGACCTCAAGGTTGAATGGAGATATAGCACGGGAGTTGACATTGACTCGTTTTATGTGTATCGCTTAGAGAGTAGAGATGCCTCTCTACCAGAGCCTACACATTCGGCTGCTTATAGTTCCGCTGTTTCCAGCTACTCTTGGACTAATACCGCTTGCGAAAAAGGTAAAGATTATTTCTATTGTGTAAGGGCTTATAAAAGAGGATTGTCTTTGTCCGACACGAGTCAAATAAAGAGCAACTATATCAAGTTGGATGTTCCGGTGATAGACACGGTTTCAAGGGGAACAAGCACTTCTCAAATTGTAATCAAATGGAAAGACGACACCTACGCTAAGCAATTGTCTATTGTGCGTGATACCTTGTCCAACTTCTCCACTGCCAAGATTTTGGATACGGTTAACTTTACTGTAAAGACCTATACTGATGCGAACAACTTGCAAGATGGCAAGATTTATTATTACAAAATAAATAGCATTAGAGGTAGGTTTACTTCCGACACCAGCAAGTTTGTAGCCGGATATACGAGCTATAAAGTCCCTGCTTTTGATGGCATCGTGAACAACGAAGACAGTATTCAGGTTAAGTGGAAAGAGAACGGAAGTTCCGCCGATTCTGTTTTGCTTGTTATTGGAAATGATGTTCAGGTTACCTCACCTCTTGATTCGATGCAGACAGGAGACAAAGAGACAAAAAACCTTATCACTAAGTTCAATTCTCCCACATGGTTTGTCAGAGGCAAAGAGTATTATATTCGGATAAAAGGTATTTCGCACTATAATACGGTGAAGAGAGAGGGAAATTCTGCGGAGAAATTTGCTGTTTGTTCCGATTATGCCAATGCAAAAATCTGTTACTCCTCTTTGCAAGTGCCACAGATTTCAGTTACTCGAAATCTATTGGATACTGTTAAGGTTTCTTGGAACAAGATGGCGAGCGATGTCGTTTCTGTTGTCCGTGTTGAATGGAAACAGGGTGCTTTTGGTGTTGCAGGAGACAGTATCTATCGGGAATTGAACAACGATGGTGTAGATACTGTGCTGGAGATTAAGGTTGATTCTTCTGAATATAAGCTTTTGGCAGCAACCAAATATAAATTCCGAGTCAGGTTCTTTAGAGGAACTATCTCTTCCGCTTACTCTAATGTGGATACAGGTTGGAGCAAACTACCTGCACCAGTTTCCTTGTCTGTGAGCCGAGCTACTTATGACGATTCGTTGCGTTTTACATGGAATAACTATTTGAACGGAACAGACAAAAACAAAGATAGCACTTACGAATATGTTTTGGAATATGAAAAAAATTCCAGCTATGCGTTATTCAAAAGAATTTCCGCTCGAGAGAGTTTCTACGATGTAGTTTATAATGCTAATAGCATACCGCTGGGAGTAGAAACAAAATTCAGAATCAGAGGTGTTTATAGAGCAGGAGAGAAGATAGATAGTGTAACTACTAATCTTCCCACTGCAACTGGTTGGACACGACTTATCCCTCCGATAGATACTGCAGCCGATTCATCTACTGTGAGCAAGAATATTGTAGGAAAAATTAAAATAAAGTGGACAAACAAATTAACAGATGCGACACAAAAGACTGCATATAATAACATGGGAGTGGTGTATCAGGTAGAGAGAAGAAAATCGACAGAGTCTTTTATTGAGTCGGGTTACCAGACAGTATCTTCTTATTTGGTAGACTCTTTTATAGATAGTAGCAATCTGTGGCCTCAATACACTTATTATTATCGGGTTCGATATTTTAGTCCGCATTATTACAATCTCTTGGGGAGCACAAGTAAGAGTATCTCTCCGTGGGTAGAGATAAAAGACTCCGGATATTTGAAATTGGCCACTCCGACTGTAGAAGTGGGCGTAGTGGGAACTTATTATACTGATAGTGTCTTATTGAGGGTCAAGAGAGTTTACGGCTCTGACAGTTTATATCTTTATAGAAAATCCGCAGATGAAACAGGCTACACTTTGTGGGATACTGTTATATTCCCCTCCACTTCCACTTTGATATACGGAGCAAAGAGCTATTATACAGATGCCAGAAAGATCAGAAGAGGTCAAGCCTATAGTTATAAAGCGGTAGCGTTGGCTGGGATAAGGAAGTCAGACACCAGTGCAGCTTGTTCTACCTTTACTTTGTTAGGGAAAGTTTCCAATGTTGTTGCCACCGATGCTACGAGTGAAGATTCTGTAGTGGTTACTTGGGATACTGTCGCTTTTGCCGATTTCTATGATATCAGAGTGGAAAATGAGAATGGAGCTACTCTGTTTGGGACTGTGCGATTGAATAAACAAGATACCATTATTGCAGTGAAGAAGAAGTCGTTGGGTGGTTTGCTGGATTATGGAGTTATTTACAAATTTGGAGTAATAGGGAAAAGTAAAAATTGCGTTTACAATGGAGACACTCTAGGAACTGAAGCTGTTTATGATAAGGGCTATTTGAGATTTACCAAACCGACCATAACCGCTCTTTCCAAAGATTCTGTGGGCAAAATCAAAATAGGTGTTTCTTACCCCAATTCCGGATTCACCTTTAAAGTTTATCGTAGCCCAGATTCTGCTTATTTTAAGAACACAACAAATCAATATGACAAATATGAAAAGATTGAGGCAATTCTCACCGACTCTGGTAATGGTGGTTATCAATGTGTAGATTATACTTCGGTGACAAATGGGACTAATGGAGTTCATTACGCATACTTCATTCAAGCCGTTAGCGGCTCTATAGCTTCCGCTATTTCCGACAGCACCAAGAGTGATACGGCTACGGATATTAATAAGCGTTTCGGATATAGCAAGATTGCTGCATATCCAGGAGAACTCTCTGCTACAAAGGGGATAAGCACCGATTCTTTGGTGGTCAGTTGGCCAGTGCCGGAGATAGCATCTAAACTTGACTCCATAAAGTATCAATGGTTTGAATACAAAGACGATGTAGCCAAAGATTCGGGAATAGTAAAAGGGACGAAAGTAGTTAGAGATACAACAACCAATGCTAGAGGTGTGAGATACAAATACAGAATTAAGTTGAAAGCGTATGACAAGAATGGCAACAACTATACTACCTCCGATATTTCTCTTGATTCGAAGACAGGTTGGATTTCCTTAGATACCCCGACCATTGTTTTGACTCGTGATGCTCTGAAAAACAATGTTATCTCCATTAGTAACAGCACATTGCCATTTGGTTTATTTAGGACAATTAACGGTGTTAGTATGTCGGAGATTAGAGTTTCCGCCGGTAAATCTTATACAGATTCTGTCTTGTATGCCAATTACTATGTTGGTAAGCATGTAAGTTATACAGTCAAAACTTATAATAGCGATTTCACTTTGCAATCTCCTTTCTCTCTGGCTGTGGATACTTATTACTATATTTATCCTCCTGCTTATTTTGCTGCATCACAAGGGACTTATGAGAATAAGATTTCGCTGAATTGGGCATGGAAAAACCAAGAAAAAGCACATGTCGATAGTTTTATTCTTTATCGTTATAACAACAGTGTATTGAGTAAGAGAGTTGCTTTGACAGAGAGCAATCTTACGATAAACCTTGCCGGTGATTCGCTTTTATATTACGATATCGATGAGATTAAACAAGGCGTTTCTTATAGATATGGCATCAAGACCAAGAGAGTAAATACCGGTTTTAGCAATAGAGAGTCTGACACTACTTGGAATATCAAAAATGGATATGCAACATTCTCTGCTCCGCAAAATCTCACTGCCAGTAAGACTGCGAAACAGGTTACTATCAAGTGGGATTCCCTTAGAAATCAAGGAAGTGTAGGCGGATACATTCTCTTCTATACAGCGGATAAGAGCAAGGCTTTGTCGCTTTGGGATACTGCCGTGGTAACGGATACTGTATTGACTCAATCTGGAACCAAAGCTGTTCCTGAGGGGACAATCAGATGGTATAAGGTCGCTGCGTTTAGTAGCATTGTGGACACAGGGACTGTCTCTACGAGCGATGTTTACGGATACGCCTTGATGAATGCACCGAGCGGACTTAATTGTTGTGAAGCTGTATCGGTGGATTCTATTAGAGTTACTTGGACAAAAAAAGCCGATATCTACAAAACATACTATTTGCAATGGGCTTTGGATACTGCTTCCAATAGCAATGGAACTTTTGTAAAGCCTCTCGGGGAAAAGGGAGATTACGATTATAGCACTTCCAGTTTTGTTTTAGATTCGTTTACTATTCCTATTACTGCCGACTCGTTACGAGGCAGGAGAATTTATGTAAAACTTTGGGCACAAAATAGTTACGGTCGGTCTGAGCCTGCTTTGGATAGCGGTTACACGAGATTGGCGAAATTGACCAGCTTGTCTGTTAGCAAGGGACTGAGAAAAGACAGTTTGCGAATTTCTTTTGCCAAGCCGAGTGATGCCAATACAGCAAGCTTCAACTTGATAGTGGATACTTTAGGTTCTAATTTTAGTTCTCCTGAGCGTAAAATTGAATCGATTGTTACGATGGATACAATCCTCAAAGTCAATCATTCGGGATATTATTACAAGGTCGGAGTTAGTGCCAATAGTAATCTGACCGGTGCAGGTTCCGATACGATTTGGGATAGTGGATATAGCAAAATTCCTGCTCCTACGGGAATTACGGCAGAGGCTCTCAAAACCGGATACAACAAAATAACTTGGAACAAGGGTTACATAGGAGCAAATCAGGAGATTAGTTATTCAGTTTACCGTAAAGATAATAGCAACGCTGTAGCGACTGTGGTAAATAGATACAAAGATGCCTCTGCATCTGCAACAAGCAGTCTGATAGATTCTTCGTGTATGCCCGGATATCACTACGAATATTATCTTAGAGCTTATGCTACTTCTAGACCTTTTAATAGCTCTGTATCTATAGAATCGGATACATCCGCTCATGCCAGTGTCGACACGAAGATAGGAATAATTGCCAATTTCATTCAAGATACTAACGCCTTTAGCCAAACTTCAGCGTCATTGTATTGGAGTCAAAGAGGAGATTTGGTTAACTATGAGATTTGGTATTCTCGTTTTGCCGATACGACAACCGCCAAAAAAATAGATGTAACCATTGCCAACAGTAATTTTTATACCTCAATTAGTGATTCCCTTGCTAATTTCCCGGGGATGCTTTGGCACTTCTGGATAAAAGCCAAAACTGCCTCAGGACTTACAGGCACTTGGACTCCGGACAACGATACGGGACTTTTGGTATATACTTTGCCGAGTATTTCCACCATCGATTCTGTAAGTGAAGGGGTCTCTGAGGACACAATTTATGTTAGATGGTCTAAATCTAAATACAGTAAATTCAGATTAGCGTATCGTAAAAGCAGTGCTACGACTTGGGATACTTTATCTGCTCGAGCAGACACCATTGCTAAAATTTCTAAAACTACCCATTCTCTAATCAGAGGGGAACAGTATTATTTCAAAGTCAACTCTTTGATAGATAGCGGAACAGTGTCTCCGATGGGCTCTACTCATGGTGCATACGGCAGATACCTTGAGTCTGGATATTCCGAGAGCAAAGTCGGATATTTGAAATACGATACGATAGCCAATTTCCGAGTTTATAACCAAGCCGACAGCATCAAAGACGATAGGATAAATCTGTATTGGGACAAAACAGAAGGGAGCAATGTTTCTTATCTGCTTTATCGTTCTACGACCAGCGATGTAAGCACAGCATCTCTTATGTCAATGTCCACTCTAACTGATGTAGGTTACTATGAGGATGCTCGTGCTAATAATGGGTCTGCTCCGTTGCCTGGGAAAGCTTATTACTATTGGATTACAGCCAAGAAGAACACTTTGCCCAATTCCGAAGGTGAAAAGAAGAAATTGAGAGGATACGCCAATAACGCCTTCAACGGTGTGGATAGTGCATGGACAAAACTTATTGCACCATCTAATCTCAAGGTTTCCGGAGTGTTCTATTCCTCCACGATGAAGAACGATAAGAGCCTGTCTTATACCGACTCCATAGTGATTCGTTGGAACAAGATGAGTAGTGTAGATTCTTTCCGCTTGCAAGGAAGCATAGGGAGCACGATTTATTTGGACACCTTTGTTTCGGATACACATGTTTGTTGGAAAGGTATGGTGCGAGGCAAAGTTTACAGCTTTAAAGTTTGTGCCTTCAACTCTTTAGTTGGCAAAACTTCGCCCAAATGGACAGATGCAGTTAATGGATTTGCGATGCTCAAAGCACCTACCAGTGTCACACTGAAGCAAGATACGATAAATTGTGGTGTTGTTGTTTCCATTGATACTGTGCATTTGGCAGATAAATATTTGCTGTATTCTCATTCTACAGGCGGCAGTTTTGAAAAGCTATTTGAAGTCCCTCACGCAATTAGAAGCCCCTTGGATACCTTGGACAACACGCTTTTACCAGGGAAGAAAGTTTGGTATTGTGTAACGGCTTACAACGGCACAACCGGAGGTTCGGACAGCTCTGCCATAGTGGACACTTTCTGCCCTGTTTTGCCACCGAACGGACTTAGTGCGACCAAAGGAACTAGAAGCGGTGATGTCTATATCACTTGGAATCTTGATAGATTTACCAAAGGGGTCGATAGTTTCCGCTTGTATAGAGACAGTTTGGCTGGAATCTGGACAGAGGGCGACCATATAGCTACTGTGAAAACTTTTTCTGGAGCACTTGTAGAATACTATGATGTATTGGGCTCAGTATCCGCCGCTTCAGATACTCTTTTCAGTGGCAAGAAATACAAATATGCTCTCAAATCTTATGCCAATGGATACTCCTCAAAATTCACATCTAATGAAAAGGTTGATACGGGTTGGGTTGCGTTACCGGATGTGAACAAGGTTAGAGGGACTTTTGTCAAGGCAGGAACTGACAGCATCAAATTGTATCTTACGGTAAGCAAGTTGGCAAATAAGAATGTTGGTTATGTCTATCGCAGAGTTAAGATGAAAAGAGGTAGCTTTGATACTACCTATGTCACCACTCTTCTTACCAATGATTCTTTAGTTAAAGACGGCAACAATTTGAAAGAGGGAATGGTATACAGTTATGAGTTTAAGGCTTATAACAGTAATTTCATAGGTTTGGCTGCTCATGGGGCTCCAAGTGTTTGGAGCAATAAGACTGGAGCTCAGTTGGGTTCTGCCGGTATGATTAGTGCGAATTGGTCTACGCTGACTTACGGTGGCAAGAAATTTGCAGCTCCTACTATCCATGCGGTGAGGAATTTTGACAGTCTAAAAGTGGACACGATAACCTTCTCCTGGCAATCGGACAGCTTAGTAACTCATTATAATTTCGTAAGAGATACAACAGTGGCGTTCTCTTCGCCTGTGGCATTCGGCTTGACCAATAATTCTCTCAGAAGTTTGGACAGCTATTTCTATGCACCAGCCGAAGGCTTGGCCAAAACACAACCGTATTATTTCAAAATGCAAAAGCAAAACCAAGAGTATGAAATGACTGCTTGGGATTCTTTGTCTTCTCCATGGTCTGCAATAGACAGCAGTTGGTCTAAACTGATACCGCCGAAAGGTGTGACGGCTACCACTAAAATTGTAGATACCATTAGAGTCAACTGGAACAAATATTCTTGGAAAGACACCGTAAGCTATGTGGTGGTGTCCAAAAATTCTGCTGGAACTTGGGTTGCTACGACTGTGGGCAATTTTGACAGTTTGAGATTTAGGTCGACTTATGCCGATGGTGAAAAAGAGATTGGTGTTTATACCACTCACGCTAAGTTTGGCTCTTCTGATACGAGCTCTCCTTTGGTAATAGGTATGGGCAAGATAGAATCTCCCACATTTGCCGATGGACCAACTAGGGGTCGCTACTTAGATAGTGTAGTGATGGTGATGAACGAAGCAGGAATGAACTCAGCCAAGACAAAATTCAGAATGTATTATTCCACTGACAAAACTTCACCTGCAATTAGCTCAATAAATCCTGATGATGGTGATTATTTTGCCAGTGATTCTAACCGTTTGGTTTTCAAGAGTGGTTCAGGGCTTTATACCAGTGGATATGGAGCTAAAGTCTATTTCAGAGTTGCTTGGTCTTTGGGCAGCATTTATTCGGAAAAATCCGCAGTTGATTCCGGCTGGACGAAACTAGATACCCCGACTAATTTCCAATCAAGACCTCTGGAAGACCCATTGGATACCATGGCGATTAAGTTGATTTGGAGCAATCCTGCAAATGTAGATACGGTTAAAATTTACAGAACAAGAGTAAAAGACAATTCGTTTGTGTTGCGGAAAGATGTGCTTACTTCGGGAAGTAATGGCAGTTTTATAGACATCATACCGGAAGAGGACAGAAGGAAGACTTATTATTACAAGATTATGGCGACGAACAAGCTGGACAGCACGGACTCCAAGTTTACCGATTCTGTTAAGGCGTTCGTAGCAATTTATAATATTACTAATTTCTCAGCTACAGATGGTGCCAAACGAGATACTATTGAGTTGAGCTGGAAGGCTGATTTGGATACGAACTTCACTATCAGAATTTATACCGATAGAGACCATAACTCTGTGGTAGATTCGATTAAGAATTTGAAAGCTTCTGCTGGCAAGAGTTGGATACCGAACAAAACTACGACTTTCCCTGGATACTGGTATTATTTCCGCGTGAACTTGGAAGGCGATGAAAACAGTCCTACAGTCAAATTTGCAGCGGTGGATAGTGGGTATGCACTTATTCCTGAGATTAGCAGAGATTCGGTTATCATCACGAACGACACTTCTAAGATAAAACTTGGGACTCGTATTGCAAATGTGGACGATTCCGCTTTCACACAATTTGATGCTACCGGAGCGTTCAGGCTGAATTATGTTAGCAAAATCTATGTTTCCAAATACAATGCGATTACAGGTGTGTTCACCATTGTAGATACTCTGCTCACCGGCAAAAAAATCGTCAAAGATATTGATTTAACTTACGGTAAGATTAACCGTTATTCCTTGAAATTTGTGAACCAAGTTTCAACGGGATTTGAGCGAGATTATTATAGCTTCACTACTTTGCGTAAACCAGCTACACCTACATGGAGCAGTAGTGATTTGAGTCTTACTCAGATTAAATTGAGAGTATTCAAAGGGAATAATGATGCTACTTTGATTGATTCTGTTGTTTTGTATAGATTGGATAGCAAAGGCAACAAAGATACTATGGTTTATGCCTTCTCCACCACTATGGAGCCAAACTCTCTGATTGATACTTTGAAATTGACACAAGCGTTATTCTATAGCTACAAAGCTGCATTTTATAATAACAAAACCGGAATTTCCAGAATTTGTGACAGTATAGATTCGGTATATGTCAAGTTGCAAGCTCCAGTATTTGATAGTATCTCCAAAGGGACTAATCGAGATACGATTTATATCAGATGGAAGACCGTAAGTGCCGCTTCAAAGGGTTATAGATTGTATCGCAACGAAAATTACCCCGAGGGCTCTTTCAGCTTGCTGAAGTCGTTTGGAATTAAAACTGATACATTCTACAAAGATAGTAGTGTTTACGAGCAATGTAAAAATATCTACTATCGCCTTTTGGCTGTAGGTGAGGATACTACTTCCTTGCTATCCGATTGCACTCCTGACTATGGTAGCAGAGCTTTCAGAGGTGTGAAGAACTTAGTTAGCAAAAATGTCCCGCAACTAAGCAAAGTTCAGTTGGAATTTTCTGTTCCTTCCACTATTTCCTTGAGCAATCCGGAACCTGCTGAGAAATTTGATAAAGGTGTGCAGTTGATGAGATACGACACCATAAGCGATACTGCCAAAACTAATAGTATCTATTCTCCGAGAGTCACAGTGATTAACAACGGAAGTGGCTCTTACAGTTTGGAAGACGATTCTTTGCTTATTGGGCAGTTGTATTTCTATAGAGTTTTGGTAAAATCCACCGTTTCAGCTTCGGTTAGTGAGTTGTCTAATATCGCTGAGGGGTATATTTTGCCGCCGCCTATTACAGGTGTCTCGGCTACTATCGGGGCAAAAATAGATACGATTGTCTTGAGTTGGACAAGGATTAGCCCTGCGACTTTGCGAAGAGACACTGTTGATGCTCAAATAATTTATCGCTCAAACGATGGATTTGTCAGCAATAAGGACTCTTTGACCATTGGTGGCAAGGACTCTATTTTTGCTGATTGTGGCACTAAAATGGGCAATCTGCTTAAACCTGGTCACGATTACAGTTATAAGATAAAAGCGGTAGTGAAGATAAACGAACCTGATACCGGAGGCAGAATATTTGAGACGACTCTGTATTCCGCATACTCTAATGTTGCCAGTGGTTGGGCACAAATGGGTGCTTTGGCAAATAATCAAGTGACTGTGGTCAAGACAGATACCTCCAAAATAAACAGAAGATATCCTCCTGCTACGATTGCTGACTCTGTCGTTCAAATTAATTTTACCAATTTGCCGACATACGCTACTTATTTGAATATTTACAGAAAAACTATGGGAACCACACAGTTTATTTTTGCAGATACCGTGAAGTTCTCAGGCACGAGTGTTACCTATTGTGACACGGTAACCGGTAGTCGTAACCGTGGAGATGTGCTACTCTATAGGATAAAACTTGGTGCAAATCATGAAGCCGAAAAATATTTTGACACAGCTTCTTATACGAATTTGCAACAGGCAGTTTCCATAACGACTTTGAGCTATGACACTAGCATGGTTAAACTTATGGTGACTCTTGCTTATAATAGTTATGCTAACACCGATTCTCTCTTGATGAGTAGATACAGTATGTCAGATGTTCTCCAAGACAGCTTCTTGACTGCTGTTGGTGGCAGAATGGTAACTGTAGTTGATACTGGAGGCACTCCTGGAACGCTTTACAAATACAAAGCTGCATTGTTCAACTCTGCCACAGGTTACTCCCCCTACAGCTCTGTTGTAGATACTATCGGCAAAGTAATCTTGCCTCCACGATTTGACACCATCACCAAAGGGGTTTACGAAGACTCTATTAGCATTGTTTGGCATAAGAACAAATATGCATCCAAGGGCTATATATTGTACAGAGATACTTCTGGATTGACTGGTTCTGTGGATGCTCTTTACGATTCTATTTATACTATCACCAGTATAAGCGACACCGTATATGCTGACAAGAAAACTTATCCTGCCAGTAAGCACATCTATTACAAAGTCGTGAGTGTGGGGACAGACACTAAATCCAGTAAATCTGCCAAAGATTATGGTTATCTTAAATATAAGGGTATCAAAGATTTGGTTGTAAAGGGTTGGTCTAATAGTCTGTTTACGGATAGCTTGCAAATTAACTGGACAATGCCTACAGCACTCCCTATAGATTCTATCTTCGTTTCTCGTCTTACCGATGTTGATTCCAGTGCGAATTTGGATACTTTGACCGCACATCGCTTGGCGAATAGTTTGATTGCTCCCAGAATATCAATTGTTACCAATGGTGATTATACAAATTACAAGTATTTGAATTCTAGTGCATCAAGCGAACTATTATTGGGGCAATTGTATTTCTATAGAATCAGGATAAAAATAACAGGTATTACCGAGGCATCTACGCCGTCCAATTTGGGAATCGGCTATCTGAATCTTCCGAAAGTTAGCAATGTATATGCAACTACAGGAGAAGGTGACAGCATAGTTATTTCTTGGACTAAATTGCCGAGAGTGAAAACCGATAAAGTAGACAGTTATCGTGTATATAGGTCTGATGGTCAGAAGATTTCTGTTTCCGGAGATATTGGGGAAGTTACGGATTACAGTTTTGGCACTTCTCTATACGGCACTCTATTGAGCAAAGGTGCAAGTTACAAATACGCTGTAGTCGCAGAGATGAAAATCGATCAGGATACTTTGCCAGGGACATCTCCAGGGAAGTTCGTTAAGGTTTTATTGAGCCCGATTTCCGATTCTGCTCTTGGTTACACTTTCCCCGATAGTGCTCATATAGATACCGTAAGCAAGGGGACGGTTCAAGATTTTATTGCTATCGGTTACAGAACACCGAAGAATGCCGATACTGTGGCACTGTATAGAAAATTAACTTCCGATGTGGGTTGGCCATCTACCGCTCTTTCAGGTTTGCCGGGCAATGTCAGCACAACAGCTTATTATAATGACAGTGCGATAGTGACAGGTGCTATGTATCAATATAAAATATTGGTCAGAAAAGGAGCTGTGGATAAATACACGAGAATTGACAGTGGATACAGTTTCTTGAGTGCTCCTGATAGTATCTTGATAGCCAATAATGGCGAAAACAGCAAGTTGATAATGCTCAAGATTTTCTCTCCGAATGTTCAGAGTTACCAAGATTCCATTCTAATTCATAGGGCTTCTCTCTCTCTTAGCGATACTGATTCCGTGTCTTATAGAGTGCCCTCTCCATTGATTGGCAATATGTATATTGTGAACGATACTCACAATATTCATCAGGGAGTTTTCTATAAATATAAGGTTCGTTTTAAGAACGAATTGGGGTCAAGTCCATATACCGCTGCTAAAAATACAAAAGCTTATGCTAAATTGGATGTACCGAGTTTGAAGAGTGTAAGTGTTAGGGAATATCCTGATACTATCAAATTAGTATGGAGCAAGGTTAGCCATGCCAGTAGAGGATATGTGATTTGGGCAGATTCTACACTGAATACTGACGGGACGATTGCTTCCGCATATAAGATAATTGACTCTACTACTTCGGTAAATGACACTATCTACAAGGATACTACCAACTATTTACCTGAGCAAACAATATATTACAAGGTCCAATCTTTTGGTCCGGACACTACTTCCGCTTTGTCTTCTGCCGAGCGCGGTTCGCTTAAATATAAGGGATTGGACAGTTTAAATATTGACATAAATAATCCGAAAGTTGATACCATTTACTTCAGTTGGGCACTCCCTACTACTATCGTCAATCCGCAGTTTACTTTCTATAAATACGATTCCGTTACAAAAATAGACAGCCTAACTGATGTCTACAAGATGAGTAATATTTCTGCGTATAAAGTTGCAGGTGTTGATACTTTGTATTACGCTATGGAGACTCCTGCCAGCGATGTTTTGACAATTGGCAATCTCTATTTCTATCGTTGTGTTGTTTCCATAGGTGGTCTTGCCTCTAATGCCAGTAAAGCCAAATACGGGTTCTTGGCGATGCCAGAAGTGAAAGGATTTTCCGCTTCTGCCGGAGGTGCTCGCACTCCTGAGTTCGTCATTTACCAAGACAGTATTGTTATCTCTTGGAAAAAGGTTAGCTACTTCAAGAGTGGTGAATCTCCCGAATATATTTTGAACAAGTATGATACAAGTGGAGCAAAGATAGGCTCTATCACGATCAGGGATACAATGTATGTAGATAGTGTTGGAGGGAGGGGTTTTGGCACGGCTATCGAGAGAGGTCAAAGTTACAAATACAGTGTAAAAGCTAAATTTACGATTAGTGAAGCCATAATAGGTGGAACAGCTACGCATACGATTCTCTCCAAAGATTCCACGATAGTAACTGGATATACATTCCCAGACAGTGCTCATATTATTTCTGTTAGCAAGGGGACAATCACCGATACTATCAAAGTGGAATTTACTACGCCAAAATACGCCGATTCCATAGTTCTCTATCGCACTAATTCTGGAAATATAACCAAGCGTTTGGATACTCTAAGGATTAACGCTATTTCAACGACAAATTATATCGATTCTTCTTCTGATTTGATAGCGAGCTCGAACTATGTTTATCAAATAAGAGTTTATAAAAACGGATTGATTAATTTAAGTAATTTGGATACGGGATACATTAAATTGGCTGCACCAGATAGTGTATGGTGTGAAAGAAGTGACCAATATGCCAGCGGTTATAAGGATACAAGTGAGATTGTAATTAAGTGGAATTATGAGAAAAATGCACATGGTTATTGGGTATATTTGGCAAAGAGTAGTTTAAAAACCAATTTTGCACCTATAGATAGCACTCAGCTTCCCAGTGTATACGATACTATGCTGAAGTACCAACCAAAAGATTTTCTGAACAGGGCTGACAGCATTAATGATTATTACTTTGTAGTGAAATCTTATGTAAGGAATCAGGACGGCAATATCCGTTATTCTGACATTTCTATGGAAGATTCCGGTGCTGTGGTTAGTCAGTCTGTTGTGGGGATTTCTGCCAAATACGATTCCGGCAAGGACTCTATTGTGGTGAAGTGGACAGGTCTTAGAGCGAACTACAATAGAAGCGAAGTTGATTCTTTCGTTGTTTATCAAGCTGCCAATACCAAGCAAAGCACTGGATTTACAAGAGTTGCATCTACTAAAGATACCATTATCTCTATTGACAGTAATCGGACATCTGCCGGTAATTTCTATTATTATAAAGTTAAAGTATATTACAACAACGATAAACGGGTTTCTGTTTACTCACCAGTCACATCTGAAAATGATGTTTACTTGCCTCTTGGGAAAGCCAATCTTAGAGTTAGCCGAAACAAGAAGCAATTGACTGTAATTTTTGATACTATTGCAAATGTAACTGCTTACAAACTCTATAGATATATAGATACTTTGCCATCCACTTATTCTCCGGTTAAAACTTGGACGAATACTAGTGCTACCAGTGCCGCCTCAGGAGATTCTGTTACTTGGATAGACGCTTCTGTCCTTCAAGGGAAAATCTACTACTATGGTATGGTAGTGGGAAAAACTGTGGTTGTAGATGGAGAAACTTTGACCTGTAGTAGCAATTTTGGTTTCTCTGTAGCCCAAAGAAAATGTGGATATATCAGAAGTTACTTCTCTTTGGTTGATTTTGATTTTGTCTCCGGTGGGCTCAAGTTATTCTGGTCTCGCGGGATTAATTTTGCAGATGGGGTTATTCCTGAATATTATGATTTGACCAGAGGAGTCAGTCCGGCGATAGGCTCTTTTGTCAATATTAGTGATAAGGTGACCAAAAAGGTCTCCACAAGTGATGCAAAGGATACAATTTTTACTATCAAAGATAGTGGGACAGGTTTATTTACGACAGCCAAAGAGATTGGGAAAAGATATCGCTATTTATTGAGAGCTAGGATAACAAGTAAGCTACAAGACACAATGTATGTTGTTTCTGATAGCATGGATATGCTGTATGATTATCACTGGGCAAACGATTCTGCAACTACTAATAGTAAATACTCTGCAAGTAAGGGAAATTACCGAGATAGGATTCTCTTTAGATTTACACAATTCAAACCGTGTAGAGATACTGCCGACTACGATACTCTCGGCATTACGCCTGATACATTGAGTTATTATGTAGTAGCAAGGTATAAGGAAAATGCTTTGGGATGCTATATTATGGAAGACAAAGATACAGTTCATGTTAGCGATATGGCAGTTATCTCTTCATACGGTGGTCTTGATGAATATTATATTGATGACAATGGCGAAGATTCTATCTTCACCACTGCACTTGCAGATGCCGTCCAATATACATATTCTGTGCAAGGTTTTATTGATTATGGTGGAGGCACTGTATTTAGTTCCAAAGTTATCAAGGACAGCTCTATTTGTAATGGACATCTTAAAATGCCCAGTTTGACACTGACAGATATCGGTTACATTTTGGTTGATTCAGTGCGGTATGGTATTAAGATTAAGTGGGACAAGCCCAGCACAGCCAGTTGTTCATACATTGTAGGTAGAGATACCGTCCCTACATTTGCAGAGCAAAGTGATAATTATGTTCCTGCTGCTATGGATACTATTTTGGCTAGTGGGAATTTGATATTGAACGATACGATGTTCTTGGATTCCAACACTACCGCTAGTCCTCTTGGGAAGACCAGTTTGGGATATACATACTATTATAGAGTTAAAAGGGGTGTTGAAAGTAGTTCCAAAGATACGATTTATACCAGCTGGAGCAATGTTGTTTACAAAACATATGGAATGGTAAACAATGTTTATAATATCACGACAGCCAGTGAGTTTAACGATGTGGCGACTCAAATAAATAGTGGTAAACTTAACAAGAGCATTAGTGTGGAATTAGCAAAGGACATAACTTTTGCGGGCGTTGATACACTTGTGCCAATGGGGAACTCCGCACATCCGTTTATGGGAGAGTTTAACGGGAAAGGTCATACCGTCCATGTTTCCGTGATGAATTTGAGTGATACCAGATTAGGACTCTTTGGTGGTGTTAGCTCGGCTACGATAACAAATTTGAAAATTGTGTATGATTCGGCTGTAACAACGACTTCAAAATATTTTGGTGGTTTGGTCGCTGAGCTTGTTGGTGCGGCAACAATTAAAGGCGTTGATGTCACATTTAAAGACACTATTACGGGTGCTGATTATGTAGGTGGATTGATTGGCGGTGGAAGTGGAGCAGCAACTCTGAGAAACGACTCTGTATATTTAAGTGGGAATATAACCGGAGGGTTATATGTCGGAGGATTTGCCGGAGAGTTAGTCGGATATAGCACAGTGGATAGCTGTCAAGTCTCTGCCAGTAGTAGCTCTATTGTCTCTACTAACGCTGTAGGTGGTGGATTTGTAGGATACTTCCGCGGAACTATGACCAATAGTCAGATGGATTTGGCGGGGCAAGTTAAAGTCAGAACAGGAGCATCAGGCACTCAAGTAAGGTTGGGAGGCTTGGTAGGAGAAGATTTAGGGAAGTCATCTTACAAGAATGTTACCATAAAGAATCGTCCGACTGTAGATGCAGGTGTTTCCACAGTGAGTCAGGCTATTGTAGGTGGTTTGGTAGGATATAGTAGGGCGGAGTCTATTAGTGATATTTCTATGGGTAGTGTCAAGAGTGTCCGTGGTATAGCCAGTGGAGCTGTATATGCCGGAGGTGTAGTAGGTATGTTTGACTATGCTAGTGGATATATGGAGAAATTCAATCTTCAAGGTTGTGATAGCATAGTTGGGCGGTCTACAAGCGGTGATGTTTGTGTAGGGCTGATTGCAGGAAGAACAGAAGAGATATCTTCTACCGTGAGTATAGGCTCTGCAAGCGACACGATTAGAGTTTCTCTTGCTTCGGGTAAATATTTATCTGCCAGTTCTACAAGTGGTAAACTTTATTTGGGTGGTGCTGTAGGTTATAGCGAAGATTTGGTTCTTAAAAATACTAAGATAGATTCTATCCAGTTTAATGCTAATGGCTTATACGGATGTGTTGGTGGAGCTGTGGGGTATGAGAGCACAAATGGAAGTAAATATACCAGCGTGATTGTGGGTAGCAATGTTGCTCTTAATAGTGGATTATCTTCTGTTAAGGAGCTATATGCAGGAGGATTGGTAGGTGTCGCTAATTCATCCACAACAAGTGGAACTAAAGTTGCTGCTAAGTTTGACTTTACCAATTCCGCTTTTGCCAGCAACAAAGTGTATTTGGGTGGTGTTTATGGGCATGCATCTTCTTCTGACATTGATTTGACAGGGATAGAAAAATTAAGTTTGGATTCGTTTGCGTTCAAAGTTGGAAATAATTCTGTTGTCGGAGGCTATGCAGGTATCTTGGATGTAAAAACTTTCACTCTCGACACAACTACAATTTCTAAGATTAAGTTCTCTTCAACTTCTGTAAATACAGCAGGGGACTCTTCTTCCGTTGGTGGTATTGCCGGAAGTTGTGTTGCCTCAGGAGTATTGAATATCAATTATGGTGGTTCTGTCAATTTGTTTGTTGCCGGTGGGAAATTGTCCAATGTTGGAGGCTTGTTTGGTAAAATGTCTGTTCCCGTGGGAGCAACTCTGATAGATACATCTGCTGGAGGAATAACTCTTAGTGCGGGGACTTCCGGAGCAGGTGTCGGTTCATGGTATGGTGGATTGGTAGGGCATACCTATGGTGGCACATTGAAAGGTCTCAGAGTCAGAGCTACCATAGACAGTGCCAAGATTGTTGGTGGTTTGGTTGGTAAACTGAGTGGTTCTGCTATTTTGAAGACCTCTTATGCAGATAGTTTGGTTACTATCAATGGAGGGACTTTTGTAGGTGGTCTTGTCGGAGAGGTGGTAGAGAACGATAATGCTACCGGAATTAGCGAATGCTATGTTTATGGCATCAAAACTTCCGGCGATTTGGGCGAAGTTGGGCTTTTGGTCGGTAAATTGACCAAGGGATACATTTCTTCTTCATACGCTATTTTAAATAAAATCGATAGAACCGGAACAGGCAATAATGCTTTATTTGTAGGGAAGATGGCAGACGGTAAGGTTTTGAACAGTTATGCTATTCACAACGGAGTGAAAGTCTCTGGGGCTTCTGCTTATTCCGATATTACCAAGAGATTTGGGACTTATACTGCCGGAGATACCAGTGGTGCGATAACAGCCGAGAACAGAATATTAATGTCTCAGGAGATTACGGGTAGTGTAAATTACGAACTTCGCAACCTTTATTCATATCCTGTTTTGGTGAACAATGTCCGAGAGATAGACACTTCAGTCCTGAGTAATAGTCTTAGGATGACAAGAGATAATAACGGGAAATATGTAGTGACCAAGCCAATCCAGTTGGATGCAATCGGAGATGTCCGGTTGGTTGGGCAAGATTACAACAAAGTCAATTCAACTTATTTCCCTGCAGGGTTGCGGTTGGTAGATAGTTTCATTTTGGGCAACAACCTTGATTTCACCGGATACATAGGTTATTCTCCTATCGGTTATGCAAATTATAACAAAGCATTTACGGGAAGTCTTTTCGGTGACGGGAAAACCATTAAAGGATTGGATGTCTCTTACAGTAACCTTGGAGTAATCAGCACAGTTTCTTATAGAGGTCTAGTTGGACATTTTGCCGGTGGAGTCATCGAAAAATTGCGTATTAGCAAAGCTGTATCGGTTGCTACTGGAGGAGACTATTGTGCTGTAGTTTGCGGCAAATTGGAAAGCGGAGTAATAGACCAAGTGCAGGTTGATTCTGCTAACATCAACATAGGTAGTGGTAAGAATATTTCCCTTGTCTGCGGAGAGATAACCGGAGGCACTATCCAAAATGTCAATACGATTCGTAACCATATCTTAGGATTGCGTGCAGTTGGTTCACTCATCGGCAAGATGTCTGGTGGCACTATATCCAAGTCTATCTCTACAGCCGATAGCGTTGTTTCTGAAGTGGGCAATGTAGGAGGCATAGTAGCTGAGCAAACAGGTGGTAAAGTTACTAAAATTTATTCTGCTGCTCGAATTTTGGGCGGGACGAATATTTACAAAGTTTCTAGTCTTGGTGGTGGTAGTGTTGATTCTGCATACTCTTTGGGAGAGACTAATCTGATAAAAGACAATGACACATCTTGGGCTATAGGTCTTGGCATTACTACATACAATGGTAAGAACCTTTTCTTGAATGTTACCAAAGCATCAGATTTGATTACCAATCTCAATTTGGGTAGTTCTGAATGGACTACAGCAACTGCTGTTAGGACTGTTCCAGCTTTGAGTATTTTCAATAGTAGCGTAACTACTATAAATGAAGGCGAGATTTTGTCAGCTTTGGGAGTTCCAGAAAAAACTATGGAAATTCCTACACCTACAGCTTTGTCTTTCGTTTCTTCTTATTCTACTCTGAGTTCGGTAGACTCCTTTGTTGTCACCAAAAATTTGGTTTTCACCAGCTCTGATGACTTCTATGAGGGCGAAGGGAACCTTGAACCTATTGCTTCGCTGAATGGCAAAGTATTCAGTGGAAAAGGTCATACTATCAAGAATCTCAAAATTGTAACCAATGGGACTAAGAGTGGTTTGATTTCGGAGCTAACTGGTGGTGCCATCATTGAGAATCTTGGTTTGATAAATTGCGAAGTGACAGCCAATAGTGCGGGTGCGACAGTGGGAATGTTGGTGGGTAATGTCTCAACTGGTATAGTGCGAGATATCTATATGGCAGATTGTCGTGTAATAGCTACAGGTGCGGGAAGTTCTGTCGGTGGGGTTATTGGTAAGAGCAATGTCTCTGGCGATGACTGTGACAGGATAATCGCATTGAATACCTCTCTGAGAGGCAATACTACCAGCTCTTATGTGGGTGGAATAGTTGGCTCTGCTACGGGTAAATTTAATTATATGTTTGCTTTCAACGATACTCTGATAGGTAAAACTATGGGGAGAATCTCCGGTAGTGGCGGAACAATAGCAGATGCTTATGCTTGGGCTCTGGATACTGTTGGTAGAGGTAGCACCATAGGTTTGGCTACAATACATGGCAAAACTACTGATTTCCCTTCAATTTTGAATAAAGATATTTATAACAATTTTGTTTCACAACCTGCTTGGACTTGGACGGAGGATAAAGATAATTGGCAATGTGCACCACTTTTAGCATATATGGACTCTACAGATGCTAGCCCCGAAGTTCTTCGATTCTTTGGGGGATATGGCAGCAAAGATATGCCATTCCAAATCAAAACTTTGCCACAATTGAACTTGGTTAGAGCTTTTGCACAAAGTGGTAAATATTTCAAGATGAGAGGCAATATCAATTGTGATAACATAAACTTTGATGGTGATGACTCTAACGGTAACTGGAAGCCAATTGGCGGTAAGGATGGATATTTCTTGGGGCATTTTAACGGTAACGGATATAGTGTTTATAACATGAAGATTAAAAATGTTTCTCCGGCAGGTTTGTTTGCAAGTTTAGGGACAACCGGTAAAACAGATGTAGATGTAAAATATCTCAGTATCTATGATGCCGAGATTACGCATACTGGGACTCTTGTAGCGGGTAATCTCAGTGCGTATAACTACGGAATCGTAAACAATGTCTTGGGTAAAGATGGTAAAATCTCATCTTCTGATGGAACTTATATTGGCGGTATTTTAGGACAAAATATAGGGAAAATCTCCAGTTGTGCATCAGCAGCCAACAAACTAACCGGTAAAACCGTTGGTGGAGTGGTAGGACATAATAAAGGGAATCTTTTGCTTTGTGGCTCTGTAAACGATTCGATTACTGCCAGCACTGGTTATGTTGGAAGGGTAGTTGGTAAGAACGAGAATGTCATTTCTTCAAACTATGCCTATAGGGGTACTATCATCAATGGGGCTGTAATTACCGCCGCACTAACAGGTGAAAGCACTATTCACGGTAAGTCTGTTTCTATTTTGTCATTTAGTTCCAGTTTCTATGACGGGAAATTGGCTATGGATATGATTAGCACATTTACTTGGCCTGCACCTTCAGTGCCTAACGATGTTTTTGTCCCAGCAGGCAAATTTGTACCTATTAGTATTGACTCAGGATACATTGATTGGGGTATCCCAAATCCACGAACTTTTGCTGGTGGAGACGGTTCATACTCTAATCCTTACAGTATCAAGACGGTGATAGATTTGAACAATATGCGATATGGTCCAGATATGTATTTCCGCTTGGATACGAACCTCGTGGATGCTTCTGCTTTCACTTCGCCTATAGGTACGGCTGATATCCCGTTCGAAGGTTGCTTCTACGGCAATAATCATTACATTTCTAAACTCAAAATAACAGTTGGCAGCACCGGTGTAAGCGGTATTTTTGGAATATTAAAAGCCACGGAAAGCGGTAGATTTATCCAAAACTTCGCCATTATGAATTCCACAATTAACGGCGACAAGAATTGTGTGGGAGCTTTTGCCGGAGTGGATGCCAGCCCCTCAGGTAGACCCTATACATTCAAGAATCTTCTTTCTTACAACAATAGGATTACCACTACGGGCGACTCTGTGGGTGGCATAGTGGGTAGTGCTCCTTATGCGACCATGACCAATTGTTTGGTAGTGAACGGATATTTGGAGGCAAAAAATCACTTGGGTGGTCTGTCCTCTAAGGTGAAAGATTTGGTTAATTGCGGTGTGATAGTAGATACCATGAAAATAACTAATGCCAACGGGACTATCAACCGATTGGGAAATGTAACTGAAGGTTCGACTGTTGGCGTAGGTTGGTATTTTGGCAAAGTGTTAAAAGCTACTACAGCATTGTCGCCTGCTGATAGTCCAAATAATAATAACACTGCAACAGGCAACAACGCTACTGCTGGGAATTTTGTAGATTCCACTTATTGGAAGGACAGAGGGTTTACCCTTGCTAATGGATGGTTGCCTGCTCCAACGGGTAAATTCCAAGTAGCACCAACTCTGAAGAGCATGAACTATGACAGTATAGTGGTGGGCGGACTGTATCCTACCAGTGGAGACGGAACGATTGCCAGTCCATATAAGATTACCGATACGCTGGGATTGAATATGTTGCATTTCTTCGTCAGTGGAGGACCTCTTGCAGGGAAGTATGTTGAGGTTGAGATGCCTACTTGTTCTGCTGGCAATAATGTGATAGATTTGGGCAACTCCAGTAGCAATTGGGAACTCGACTTGAACGGAACTGAAGATGGTAACTGGAGACCGATAGCCGATTTCAGCGGAAACTTGAATTTCAAAAATGGTGGTGTTGACCATTTGAAAATTCAACAAAGCTTTAACAGCAATCAAGGATTTTTCGCTTCTGTTACCAGTGGTTATGTGAAAGGTATGGGAATTTACAATTCGAGATTGTCCGGTTGCACCGGAAATGTAGGATGCTTGATAGGTGAGCTTAGCGGTGGCTCTGTAGAGGCTGTTGTCGGTAGGCAAAATACCATCGTCAACGGTGCTACTGTGGGTGGATTGGTAGGTAAAATTTCTGGTGGCTCTATCAAACAAGGAATATTTGTTTGGAGTAGTCTCAACTCAGGAACGATTGTTGGTGGAGCACTTGGTAGCTTTGTAAGCGGTGATATTTCCCGCATAGCTGCCATGGGTAATAAGATATCCTCCGAAAACTCTGTTTTTGTTAATACGATATTGGGTTCTGGAGCGAAAAATATAAATACCGACACGCTTATATGTGACAGCACACTAACGATTATCGGTTCGGGCAATGGGGCTTTCCCGAGTGCTGAAGACGGGAAATTGTATACCATGGTTAACCACATAGGCGACAATAGCTTGTGGACGAGCAATGGCTTTGACTCTATTACCTATTTCAGAAATTTGAATGAAACCAGAATTATCTTCACTCTAAAAAATGTTCCTCTGGCTGTAGATGACGGTATTATGCCTACCTTGAGAGGAGATGGGACTTACGCTGTTCCATACCAAGTCTTTAATCCGGCTTCCTTGAAACAGGTAGGTTACGAGAAATATGTCCAAGGACCATACTATTTTGTTCAGACTGCCAATATTGATATGAGCGATGTTCCGGACTTCTGGCCTATAGGTTTGAAAGATAATAACAATATTTATAACAAAACTTGTGACGGTTTTAAAGGCGTTTATAATGGTCGCGGATACAGAATCTCCGGATTGCATGTTGCTGACACTACCAAGGATTATGCAGGATTATTTGCCAAATCTGTTGGTTTCACCGATACTATTAAAAATGTTGTTTTGGATAGTGCCAGTATCGTGGGAACTAAATGGGTCGGTGCTCTTGTTGGCTATAACGATAGTGCTGTTATACAAGATTGTAGAGTGTTCAAATCTACTGTTAGACAATCTATTGCAAGCATTGTAGCTGGAGGAGTGGGCGGTATTGCAGGATACTCCAGCAAGACAGTAACCAGATGCTTGTCCGTGAACAACTATATGGCGAGTGGTAATAAAACAAATGATACCAAGATGGGCGGTATCGTGGGTCAAGGTGAGAGTTTGACAGTTAGCTATAACGCTGTTGTGGGAGCACTGTTCATCAATGAGAAGAGTAGCTTCGTAGGTAGGATATTGGGAGGTGGTAGTTCTATTATTTACACCAAGAACTACAGTTGGGAAGGTGTGATGGTCAGATAGTCTTTGACAAGAGAAAATTTATAATAAGAAAATAGGGAACAACAATTTACTTGCTGTTCCCTTTATTTATGCTGAAAATAGTTATCCAATCAGTTGGTTAGGATAGTCGTGAGAAGCCCAAACAGATTATATTTCGGGCAAAAAAACTTTGCTGACCTTGGTGCAGTGATAGTCTCCGAAATTCTTGTTTTTGGTCGGCCAATGGAAGTCGCTACCGCCTGTCACGAACAAGTCGTGTTCTCGGGCAATCTCCAGATAGTTGCTTACCTGATTTTTGCTGTGAGAGGTGTAGTAAGCCTCCAGTCCCTCTATGCCCATATCTATCAAGTCGTAAATATTCCGTTCGTGATTTAGACGAAACGGATGAGCCAACACGGAAATTCCGCCTGATGCTTTGATAGCTTTTATCACTTTTTGCGGAGAGAGTGCTCTTTTGGGAGTGAAGGTCGGCGACTCTTCCACCAGATATTTATTGAAAGCCTCCGCATAGGAGTTGGCGTAACTGGCTTTGACCAAGGCGTTTGCCAAATGTGGTCTGCCGAGAATGTGCGTTTTCTCCGTTTTGATGTCGTCCAGAGTGAGGAAAACATCGTATTCGGCGAGTTTCTCTATGAACCGTGATATTCTGTCTTCCCTCTCTTGCAGATTATACTCTATCACATCCAAAAGGGCTTTGTGCGTCGGGTCAAAATTGTAAGCCAAAATGTGAACATCAAGCCCTTCGTGAAAACAGCTGATTTCTATCCCCGGGATGAGCTTGCATCTGTAATCGGAGGCAATCTCTTTTCCATGCAGATAGCCGTCAATATTGTCGTGATCGGCAAAAGCGATGACATCGAGCTTTTTGCTGTCCGCCATATGCAAAATCTCCTCCGGCGAGTAAATCCCATCGGAGAAGTTGGTGTGAATATGTAAATCTACCTTTAGAGGTTGTAACATCAAATTAGCTTGTATCTTTTTAGAACTTGTTTCAAATTGTTGCTTTGCTCGTCGGACAGCGGCCACATCGGTAAACGATACTCCCTCTTTATCATGCCCATTTGCCACAGAGCGTCTTTCACAGGGATAGGATTTGTTACCATAAACATAGCCGAGTTGAGGTCGGACAGATATTGGTTAGCTTTCACAGCGTCTTGTTGATGCCCCTCTTGCCAGTTTCGCACCATATCACTGATAGCTTTCGGTGCGATATTGGATGTAACGGAAATCACGCCTGTGCCAGATGCCGCCATGATGGGAATAGTAACATCGTCATCTCCAGAGAGCAAGATGAAATCGTCGGGAGCATCTTTCAGGATTTTGGTTACTTGCACCAAATTCCCCGTTGCCTCTTTGATGCCCACTATCCTATCGAAGTCGTTAGCCAATCTCGCAGTGGTAGCCGCTTCCATATTCATTCCCGTGCGCGACGGCACATTGTAGATGACTATAGGGATGTCGGTGTTTTCCACTACGGCTTTGAAAAATTGATACAAACCTTCCTGAGTTGTCCTGTTGTAATACGGAGTGATGACCAAAGCGAAATCCGCACCGAGTGCCTTGACCTTGTTGGTAGCTTTTATCGATTTATCGACATTGTTGGTGCCAGAGCCGACCATCACGGGGACTCGTCCGTTGATTTTTTTTATTCCGAATTTGATAACCTCTTCTTTCTCCTCATCAGTCATAGCCGGAGCTTCGCCAGTTGTGCCCAATATCAATAGTCCATTCACACCGTTATCGATTTGATAATCAATAAGATTTGCAAATGCGTCAAAATCAACACTCTTATCCTCATTAAATGGGGTAATAAGAGCAGTCCAAGTTCCTTGTAATCTTTCCATTATATCTCCGTAAAATTATTGTAGCTATTAATAATAGTCTCCATAGCCGCTGGAAGAGCTTTTTTGTTCGTTGTTTTCAGTCTGTTCAGCTTGCTCTTCTGTGCTTTCTTCGGCAGGAGTCTCAGTTATCTCTTCTTGATAAGTTTCCTCTTGTTTCTGTTCAGTCTCGCTTGAGCTTTCTCCATAAGGATTTTCGGTTGCTTCTGCTGCCTCAGCTTGAGGATTTTCGGTTGCTTCTGCTGCCTCAGCTTGAGGATTTTCGGTTGCTTCTGCTACCTCAGCTTGAGGAGTATAGGTTTGCTCCAATTCTGACTCAGCGGGAATTTCTTCGGTTACATTTTCGTTATCTATCGGAGTTGTCTCTGCTTCCAAATCCTCAATCTCATCTTGATACTCATCAATATTTGTCTCATTAGCTATATCTGTCGCAACCGGTTTTTTCTTTTTTTTCTTTTTCTTCTTTCCTGTCAATTTGGACAGTTGACTGAGATTAGCCAGTTGGCTGAGTTCGGAGAGTTTGCTCAAATCTTTCAGTTGCAAGAGGTCATACATTTTGTGCATCTCCAAGACAGAGCTCAACTTTTGTAACTCTTGTAATTTTGTGAGTTCTTTCAGCCGAGAAAGCTCTTGCAACTGCGAAAGTTGTGCCAATTGTGCCAAGTCTTCCGGCAACTCCAACTCATCATCTTCGTCATCTTCCTCATCATCCTCTTCTTCAGCGGCGGCTTCGGCTCTCAGTCTTGCTTCGGCTTCTGCTTTCAGTTTCAACTCCAAAAGCTCTTTTTTCTTTCTATTTTTTTCTTCTTGTTCAAGTAGTTTAGTTACTTTTTGGTCATCAATGACAATATTTGTGTCAGGCTCTTCATAATCTTTTGCAGACGCTGTTTTTACAGAGAAAAAGTATGTTCCGTGTTGCGTATAAACGATGAGATTTGTGTCGTGTTTACCTCGTTTTGGCATCAAAATCAGATGGACTTTATTCACAATTTTGATATCAATAAGACTTTTCTTCTCATCATTATTAATCACGAAATCCAAAATCTCTTCAGGCAAAGTGATGTTGGTAGAGACATTGTTCTCTACAAATACAGTAGTATTTTTTTGTGTTTTTTTTGTAAAATCGTCCTTTCTTTCTATAGTTTCTTCAGTAATTTCTTCTTCGATAGCTTCGGAGGAATTTTCTCCAAAAATGTTTTGAGCTTCATATTCCATATTGTCTCCTTCTTTTTTTTAATCTTTCCAAAAAAGCAGAAAGTCAAAAAAGCCTTTTTTTTCTCTCCATGGCACACCCCTTTTTTCCAACCAAAGTTGTGCTTCAGCACTTCCCAAACGGGCTGCTTGTTGGTAGTCTTCTATTGCTTTGTTTTCAAAATCTTTTTTTTCGGCAATTTGAGCATATATTAGGTAGCCGTCTGCAGAATAGGGGGATTTTTCCATTAACCTGTCAATAACTTCGACAGCTTCATCGTATTTTCCTTGTTTATAATAAAATCTTGCAAGGAACAGAAAATTCATCTCAACGGGTGCATTTTGTAATTCATTTTTGTAGCAATCGAGAGCGTAATCGATCTCTTTGTGGTATTCATGGATTCTGCCTAAATAGTAATTGGCATTGACTCTACCGGGGTCGTTGTTCAAAGTTTGGATAAAATAATTTTTTGAGTTCTTATAGTCACCAATGCAATAGTAGGTGAGTCCCAATCTATAATTGATGGTATTCGGCTCTATCCACTCCACTTTTTTATAATTTTCTAAGGCTTCGCTATATCTTTTTATTTTGAAATAGCAATCTCCCATTCCTTGGTAACCGATAACATTTCTAGGGTCTTCCTCTACAACCTTTGTGTAACAATAGATGGCGTCTATATACCTTTCATCTGCATAAAATTGTTCAGCTTTACCAATCTCTTCCAAGACATTGAACTGTTCACCCCACAATCCGTGAAAAAGGCACGAAAAGAGCAAAACAATCGAAAGTCTAAACCAAGTTTTGGACATACTCATCAACCTCAAAAAATTTTAAATTTTCTTTTTTTTCTCCCAAGCCCATCAGCTTAACGGGAATATTGTATTTTCTTTGGATTCCGAAGACTACACCGCCTTTCGCACTGCCGTCAAGTTTGGTGATAGCCACTCCGCTGAGGGAACAAATTTTGTTGAACTCTTCCAGTTGAATCAGACTATTTTGACCCAAGCAACCATCCAAAACAACTATGGTTTCGTCAATTCCGTTTGGCAAGAGTTTTTTTGCTATTTTGCTGATTTTTTCCAGTTGTGCCATCAGGTTGGAATTGTTGTGCAATCTGCCGGCGGTATCTATGAGCAAAATGTCGTATTTTAGCTTTATCGCCTGCTCGACACCCCTATAAACCACAGCGGCAGGGTCTTCGTTCATTTTGGCATCAATGAAATGGCAGTTCGCAGTTTCGCTCCAAATCTTCAATTGGTCGATAGCTCCGGCACGAAATGTATCCGCAGGCACGAGACAAACCGATTTTCCTTGTTGTCGCAAATTCCAAGCCAATTTGCCGATGGTGGATGTCTTGCCGACACCGTTCACGCCGACAAACATCAAGGTAGTCGGAGAGTTGGCGAAGTTAAATTTGCTCTGTTCTTTGTCGTAATCTTGGTGCAAAATATCTGCGAGAATTTCCTTGAGAGCGTCTGAATCGATTTTGCTTCTGCTTTTTATCTCACTCAGTATCTGAGAGCAACTATCCAAGTCGATATCTGCTTGAATTAGTTTTTCTTCCACTTTGGACAAAATTTCTTGCGTGATGTCTGTGTTGAATATTGAAGAGAAAGAGTGGAAAAGTTTTGGTTTGAGGGATTTTTCCGTGACCAGTGAAGAGGCGGCTTTGTTCTTTTTCTTGAAACCCAAAAATAAAACAAAAAAAAGGCACAGCAATATAGCTGCACCTATTATCAGGTATGATAAATTCATAAACTAATTATTCAGCAAATTTCTTGTTGATAAATTCTTGCAATCTGCTTTTTCTACGAGCGGCAGTTCTTTTGTGAATAACACTAGTTTTGGCAGCCTTGTCCAATTTGGAAAAAACCTCTCTCAAAATAGCCAAGCATTGTTCTTTGTCAAGGTTACCTTTTGTAATCTTCTTGGACAAGGTGGAAATAGTCGCTTTCACGAAGTGGTTTCGAGCATTTCTTCTCTTGTCTTGTTTCAGTCTCTTTTCGCACGATTTATGTTCAGGCATTTTTCACTCCTAAAAAGTTTATAATTATTAGTGTTTAAAAAAAATAGGCATAAAAAGTGTCAAGAGAAAAACTCTTGATATTAAAAAAAGTGATTTTCAAGTTTCAATAAAACTATTTTAGTTGACAGAGAGAGTGTCTGCCAAAGAGTTTGAGTATGAAAAGATTTGTAAAGACATATCATTTTGACGAAGATTTCTATTTGGATGAGCTGGATAGCCTGACTGAGCATAATGTAAAGAGGGAATACGAGAAGACGGGCGAAGTGGAGGTTGGCGTTTCCAGCGCTTATCAGATGATGCTTGTCAGGAGAAAGCAAGAGGAAGATTCTAAGAAGATAGATGAGCTGGAGCATGCTGTAAAGTTCTTGAAGCGAAAACTGACTATCTCCTTGTTTGTTAATCTGCTCTGCTTTTTGTTTCTGTTCGTTGTCTTCATTTTGAGCGTTCAAAAGATTTTGACAGTGATTTCTGCGTTGTAATTCAGTTTCCTTTCTAAGGAGAGACAAAATGAGTTGGATTAAAGAGTTTATAGCGGATATTCCCGATTTCCCCGAAAAAGGTGTCATATTCAAGGATATTACGCCTCTTCTGAGTAGTGAGAATTTTGCTAAATCCGCCAAAGAGATGATAGAGAACAGTGGTGTGGATTGGGATGAGATAGAGGCTGTCGCCGGCATAGAGTCCAGAGGATTTGTGTTTGCCAGTGCGATGAGTGCCATCTTGGGCAAGGGTTTGGTGCTTATCCGCAAAAAGGGGAAATTGCCTCCGCCATTTTTGGCTAAACTCTCCACGAACGAATATGCGAGAGAGGTGTTGGAGGTGAAGCCGGGGAACAAGAAAATCTTGATTGTTGACGATGTGCTGGCTACGGGTGGCACTCTGCAAACGGCGTATGAGCTTTGCCAAGAAGCAGGTTACGAGGTCAAGGGTTTCAGTGTTCTCGTGGATTTGCCGTTTTTGCACGAAAGGGATTTTAGGGTAGCCGGAATGAAAGTGAAAAGTTTGGTGGTTTACTGATGAATATGATAAAAATCAAAAGAGCCCTTTTGTCTGTTACGGATAAAGAGGGCTTGTCTTTATTAGCCAAGGAGTTGTGCAAAGCGGGTGTAGAGCTAATCGCCAGTGACGGCACGGGGAGATTTTTGCAAAGCGAGGGGATTCCGTTCACGCCTCTCTCCGAAGTGACTGGATACAATCAGGCTTTTGACGGCAGATGCAAGAGTTTGTCTGTGCAGATTATGGGCAGTCTGCTGTTTGACCGAGAGAAGCATAGTGAGGAAGCCGAAGAGCTGGGGGTTGTCCCTATCGATTTGGTTGTGTGTAACTTATACGATTTTTACTCTGTGTGGCGAGGTGAAGCGGATGTGGAGAAATTGGTGGAGCAAATCGACATCGGAGGAGTCGCTCTCCTGCGGGCATCGGCGAAAAATCACAGATTTGTGGTGTCGCTGAGCACCGTTGCCGATTACGGCACTTTTGTGCGTGAACTCGAAGAAAATCAAGGACATATCAGCGTGGAGACCTCCAAGCGATTGGCGATAAAATCTTTTGTGAAATGCAGTGAATACGACAGAATGATTGCTTTGGGATTGAGCGGAAGCACGCTTCGTTACGGGGAAAATCCGCATCAAAGTGCGTGGAACTATCCTGTGGAAGATTTTGCTTTTGCGGGACTTCGGCAGTTACAGGGCAAGAGTTTGTCTTACAACAACTTCTTGGATATCAAAGCTGGCTTGGACTGTGCAAGAGAGCAATCGTTGCCTGCTTGTGTTATCATCAAACATGGTAATCCGTGTGGTGTCGCCATCGGAGAGAGCGGAGAAAACTTGTTGTCTTTGGCTTGGGCTGGAGATTCCGTGTCGGCGTTTGGCTCTGTCGTTGTGTTCTCTTATGCGGTAACTCGGCAAGATTTGTCGTTTATGTGTTTGGAAGAGAAAGCGAAAACCAAATTTGTGGAGGCTGTGATAGCACCCGAATTTAGCTCGGACGCTCTGGAGTATCTCGGGCAGAAGAAGAAATTGGCTGTGTGTAGCTATGATAGAGGGGCGAAATTCGCCGATGTTTCGTTTAAGCAACTCGACTCTATGCTGATTGCTCAAGAGGTGGATGTCGCAGGGCAAGAAGATTTGCAGGTCATCGTCGGAGATGAGAGCGGATTGGACAAGGAGTTGGCTCTTTTTGGGACAAGGGTCGTTAAGGCGTTGCTCTCCAATGCTGTTACGATAGTCTATCGAGATGGCGAAGATTGTCTTCGGCAAATTTCCATGGGTTGCGGTCAGCCGAACAGATTGGATGCGATTTATTTGGCTGTGCAAAAGCTGAAGCGGGCGATAGAAGCCGGCAATTTTACAGGGAAGCCGAGCGATTGCTATTTGGTTTCCGATGCGTTTTTGCCCTTTGCGGACAATGTGGAAGCGATAGCGGGAATCGGGATAAAGACGATTGTGCAGCCCGGCGGCTCGATTCGCGACCATCAGGTCATAGAGGCGTGCGAAAAACTAAGCGTGCGAATGGTTTTCACGGGTGTCAGGCATTTCAGACATTGACCAAGAGGACGGCGACAAAGGCGATGGCGTTGTTCAGTGCGTGGTAGGTGCAACTGTAGGCGAACCCCAGCTTTATCCTCACGAAACTGAGCACAATGCCCAAGAATAAGAACGGGAAGATTGCCAAAGCGAAATTCAGCGGGCTGGCGATATCTCCATAGTTCATATGCAATAAGGCGAAGCAAAGGCTGAAGATGACGGCTATCTTCGTTGGCTTTTCCCAAAAATTTTCCAAAGACTTCAAGTAGAAGAGGTTTCTCCCCAAGTGCATCAAAATGAGCCAGATGCAAACTATCCAAAATGTTTTTAGCCAGAGAAATAAGGTGTTTTCCGCTTGAAGTCGGAAGAGAAATTCGCTACTGACGAAAGCCACAAAGCAAAAAATGCTTAACGGCAGATATTGCAGTTTGTTGAGGCTGAGACGGAAAATGGCTTCCTCCACGATAGGTGCTGTGATGCAGAAGTAGAAGAACAGGGAGAAAATCAGAAAGCTACTTCCTGAGTCTTTTGCGGTCATGATTAGCTCACAGAGGGCTTTTTGGTTTGGTAGGCAGTTGCTCGGATAGTGATGCAAAAGCAGTTGCAAGGCTGTTTGGGTAAACAGGAAGGTTGCCATAAACAGCAGAATTCTTCTTGGAAATTTCATGATGGTTTTTATTAGGCGATAGGAGATTTGGTCAAGCACAAAATAACTGATAAGTGACAAGGGATTGATAAAATAGACGATTGCGAAACGCATTCGTCTATTTTTTTTGTTCTCCCATCATTCCCACACTTCCCTGCCTCATTCCCACACCACCCTCATTCCCGCGTAGGCGGGAATCCAGAAGGGGAGTGGATTGGAACATCAGCAGTTGCTTCTTCCCTTATGCATTCCCAAGCTGGAGCTTGGGAACGAGAACAAAAGATTTTAGAAAATACTATAGAAACACCACGGATTTTTTAGTGAGAAAACATCTTATGAAAGCAAATTATATTGTAAATAATGAATTTGTTTTACCAAGTGAAAATATCTTGCAAAATGAAATATTTGATAATCAAATTGCAAAGTATGTTGAGAAGGATGATGTTGTTGCGGTATTGAGTTCTATTCCACTTTTCTTGTTGGAATATCTTGGAGTCGAAAGTTTGGTAAAACAAATTTCAGAAAGTTAAATTTTCCTACTTCAAAATTTCCTTGACACGCTTAGCTCATTACAAATCTAAACAATAAGCACAATCGTGTTACATCACACTTAAGGATTTGGACAGTAGTGAAAAAATTAACAAGCAGTCAATTGCGAAAAAGTTTCATAGATTTTTTTATCAGTAAAGGACACAAATTCGTTCCTTCCTCTTCTGTAGTTCCACAGGATGACCCTACTTTGCTCTTCGCCAATGCAGGTATGAACCAGTTCAAGAACATATTTTTGGGGCTGGAGCAGCCCGAGTATCCCCGAGTGGCGAACTCACAAAAATGCATCAGAGCGGGTGGCAAGCACAACGATTTGGAAGATGTGGGCAAAGATGGCTATCATCACACTTTCTTCGAGATGTTGGGCAACTGGTCGTTTGCTGACTACTACAAAAAAGAGGCTATCCAGTGGGCTTGGGAGTTTCTGACGGAAGTGTTGGAGTTGCCCAAAGACAAGCTGTATGCCACTGTCCACACGAGCGACCAAGAGGCTTTCGATTTGTGGGCGAGCTGCACGGACATCAATCCGAAGCACATCGAATTTCACGGAGATAAGGACAACTTCTGGGAAATGGGGGCGACTGGTCCCTGCGGTCCCTGCTCGGAGATTCATATCGATTTGGGCGAAGACGAGTGCAATCTGCAAACTACCGCTGGGCATACTTGCCGAGTGAATGGCGATTGTCATCGTTTCGTGGAGCTGTGGAATTTGGTTTTTATCCAATATCAGCGGATTGAGGACGGCTCGCTTGTGGATTTGCAGAACAAATATGTCGATACCGGAGCAGGCTTGGAGCGGATTGCCAGAGTTATTCAGGGTGTGCCGAGCAATTATGACACGGATATTTTTACGCCGATTATCGCCAAGGTTCGCGGGATTTCTGCGGTTGAAGATGAGGTCGCTTTTCGCGTAATCGCCGACCACATCAGAGCGTTGACTTTTGCTCTGGCTGATGGCGGTATCCCGTCTAACGAGGGCAGAGGCTATGTTTTGCGGAGGATTTTGCGGAGAGCTTGTCGTTTTGGTCGGGTCATCGGTCTCACAGAGCCTTTCCTGTTTGGTTTGGTCGATGTTGTGGTGGATGCAATGGGCGAGCATTACACGGAGATTGGCGAGAAGTGCGATTACATCAAGATGATAATAACGGCGGAGGAAGAGCGGTTCAACAAGACTCTGGACAAGGGTTTGATTAAGTTTGAGGAGATTGTCGCTTCGGGCAAGGACATCTGCGGTGCAGATGCGTTTTTGCTTTACGACACCTTCGGTTTTCCTCTAGACCTCACTGCTCTGATGGCGGAGGAGAAAGGGCTGAGAGTTGATTTGGTTGGCTTTGAGAAGTGTATGGACGAGCAAAAACAGAGGGCGAGAGATGCGGCGAAGTTCGACCAAGGCTCTTCCGAGTTACAGGGCGATATTTCGGCTGTTGCTCCGAGTGAGTTTGTCGGCTACGATGAGTTGGCGACCACATCCACAGTTGTTTTTGCAGAGGAGGAAGAGAGTAGCCAGTGGGTCGTTGCTCTGGACAAAACGCCTTTTTATGCGACTTCCGGCGGACAAATTTGTGATATTGGCGAGGTAGTCGGTGCAGATTGGTCGTTGACTGTGCGAGATGTTTTCAAGGTTGGCAAGGTCATTTTCCATCGTGGCGAGTTGCAGGGGAAATCTGCGAATGTCGGCGATGTGGCAGAGGCTACTATTGACAAGGGCAGACGGGAAATCATCAGCACGCATCATACGGCTACGCACATTTTGCAGTCAATTCTCAAGAAAAATTTGGGCGAGTTTGTTCGTCAGAAAGGTTCGCAAGTAACGGAAGACGGCTTGCGGTTTGACTTTGTGTGTATGGACAAGATTCCTGCCGAGCAGTTGCAAAAGATAGAGAACGAGATAAACGAAGTTTCGCGGGCTTGTTTGCCTGTGAACACAAGACAGATGGAGCTGGACGAGGCGAAGAGCGAGGGTGCTTTGGCGTTTTTCGATGAGAATTACGGCGAAAAAGTCAGAGTTGTGAATGTCGGCGATGTGTCTATGGAGCTTTGCGGTGGCACACATTTGAGCAATAGCGGGCAAATCGGCTTGTTCAAGATAGTTTCCGAGGGCTCAGTGGCAGCGGGCATCAGGCGGATTTCGGCGGTTTGTGCCCAAAAGGCTTTGGACTATTGCCTCGGCAAAGAAAATCTGCTGAACGAGTTGTCGGGGAAGTTGGGCTCTTCGCTCGATAAATTGCCCGAGAAAGCCGAAAGTTTGGTGCAAGAGCGGAAGAGCTTGTTGAGAGAGGTCGAGAGTCTGAACGACAGATTGGTCTCTTCCCGATTGACAGATTTTCTGTCAGACAAGCAAGTTATAGGCAACATCAGCGTTGCGGCTGGGTATCTGTCCGAGAACTCCGATTTGAAGAAGAGCGTGCCGATTTTGCTTGATAAGTTGGGAGAAGGTTTGGTGGTGTTGGTCTCGCCCAAAGACGAGAAACTCTCCATCGGTGTGGGTGTCTCAAAAGGGGTTGTGCCGAGAGTGAAAGCTGGCGATGTCATCAGAGAGATTGCTTCCGTTTTCGGTGGCAAAGGTGGTGGCAGACCGGAGTTGGCTTTTGGTGCAGGGAATCTTCTCAAGAGTGGAGAGCCGGAAATCTTGAACTTGATTAAGAAGAGATTAACAGAGATATTATAAATTTGGCAAAATATTATGAGAAACAGTAGCAGAGACAATTGGTGGCAAACGGCTTTCTTTTATCAGCCGAGAGCAAATCTGAAATTTAGGCAGCTGGCTCAACAGGTGGTCAGATACAAGCAGATGGGCGTTGATGCTGTCTATTTGGATGAGGTTTTGGATGCCGATTATCCCTATGGTGCTGTGAACAATTTTTACAAATTTAGTGCTGACAAGGGCGAAAAGGAAGATTTTCTCTCTATGTTGGATGCTTTTCATCGGGAAGAGATTGCGGTTGTCGTCAGGATGCGGGTAGATTGCACGACTCTTGAGAATAACCTTTTCAAACTCGAAGAGACACGGAATGAGTGTTACCCTATTTCCGAGGAGGTCGGTCCGTGGAAAGACGAAAATGGCAAATCTCTGTGGCATGGATATGGGGGCAAATTTTATTTGAGTCACCACGGCGAGGGTTATCCGCTGTTGGATTGGCACAGTCCTGTTTTGCGAGCCAAGATGGGCAAAGCTGTGCGGTATTTGCTAAACTTGGGGATTGACGGCATCGTTTTTGCGGGGATTGACAGCTGTATGTATGATTCGCAGGGCAACGACGACTATCGGACTCTTACCGATTTGAACCTCAAAGTTGTTCGCTTTTTACGAGATTTGGTCGCTGAACGCGGAAATTGTTGCTCTCTCGGAGAGTTGGACTCTTCGGCAACGGCTGACAAATATGAGAAATATTCGTTCAAATCTTTCAACTTGCTGTTTCGCCAGTTGGAGCGAAGTGATAGTTTGGAAGTTTTGGACAATCTTTTGGATAGTGGGAAGAGGAAATTTCTCTACTTTGCCACTGAAGACAGTCGATTTTCGGAGAGTTTGGAGAAATGTTTTTTGGCTTACGCACTTTGCAGTTCGGACAATTTTCTATTGCAAGATAATTTATCGGAAAATAAATTGCAAATGTATAAGGATGACAAATTCTTTGCGTTTATCCTTGCACTGCGGAAGAACGCTGTTTTGGGGATTGACAAGCTGGAGTGTGCCGACAAATTTCGTGGATTTTTGCTCAAAGGTGCCGAGAGAGCGATTGTTGTGGGTATAAATTTTGGCGAGAAAGAGTTTGTGTGGAAGGACATTGCCACAGACGATTTGGTGTTGCAATCGCTTGACTTCTTAGGATTTGCGGACAGCAAGATTGAGGGCAAAAATGTAGTAGTCGCACCGATGAGTTTGATAATCGGAGAGATTAGTTAGATGATAAACAAGAGTTTTGTTACGAATTTTTTGAGCGGGTGTTTGGTTTTAGTTGGCTTGTTTGTGCCGTTTGCGGAGGAGTACCAATTGTGCAAAGAGGTAATTTTCACGGTTGGTCTTTTTGCTTTTTCGGGGGGCATCACCAACTGGATTGCTGTCTATATGCTTTTTGAGAAAGTGCCCGGATTGTATGGCTCGGGTGTTATTCCGTCGCGATTTCAGGAGTTCAAAGAGGGCATCAAAAATTTGATGATGAACCAGTTTTTTACCAAAGAGAATGTGGACAAATTTTTGAACGGCTCCGGCATTGAGCGGATAGATTTGATGCCGATAATCGAGGATACCGATTTTAACCCGATGTTTGATGCTCTGGTCAAATCCATTTTGGAGTCGTCGTTCGGGGGAATGATAGCCATGGTTGGCGGTTCTGCCGTGTTGGAGACTTTGCGTGAGCCTGTCGTGGTCAGACTAAAAGATGCCACTGTGAATATGGTCTCTTCGGAGGAGTTTCATCGGAGGATTGCCGAAAAATTGGTGAAAAAAGATGATGACATTTTGGAGAAAATTTCTACGATAGTGCAAAAGAGGCTCGATGAACTTACGCCAGATTTGGTAAAAAAAATAATTCAGGATATGATAAGAAAACATTTGGGATGGCTTGTAGTGTGGGGTGGAGTTTTTGGCGGTTTGATAGGCTTTACCACGGTTTTTTTGAGATAAAAAGGGGAAAGAGATGTTTGATAAATTGTTAAGTTTGTTTACTAAAGATATTGTGATAGATTTGGGCACCGCCAATACTTTGATTTATGTCAAAGACGAGGGCGTTGTGCTGGATGAGCCGTCGATAGTTGCTGTCTCTACCAAGGATAAGAAGAAGGTGAGTTTTGGTAGGGAAGCCAAAAAGATGTTGGGGAAAAATCCCGATTTGATAGAGGTGACCAGACCTTTGCAAGACGGTGTGATTGCCGATTTTGCGATTACGGAGCTGATGCTTAAGTTTTTCATCAAAAAGGCTTTGGGGAAGAGATTTTTGATTAAGCCAAAAGTTATCGTTTGCATTCCATCGGGCATCACCGAGGTGGAGAAAAGAGCTGTGAAAGACAGTGTTCTGAACTCCGGAGCCAGAGAGGTTTACTTGATTTCCGAGCCTGTAGCAGCTGCTTTGGGAGCGGGTATTCCCATTACAGAGCCACAGGGCAACTTGGTGATAGACATAGGTGGCGGGACTACGGAGATAGCTGTGTTGTCGTTGTCCAATATCGTTGCTCACAACTCTATCCGCATTGCCGGAGACAAGATGAACGATGCGATAGTGAACTATTTGCGACTGAAGAAGAAAGTTTTTGTGGGCTTGCTGACCGCTGAGGAAATCAAGCAGAAAGTCGGCTCTGCCATCAAAGTCGATGACGAGTTGGAGATGGTGGTCAAAGGGAGAGATTTGGTTTCCGGTTTGCCTATCAAGTTCAAGGTTACTTCCAATATGATACAAGAGGCTTTGGCGGACACTGTGCAAAAAATCGTGAGTGCCGTTTTGCAACTGTTTGAGATGACACCTGCGGAACTCACTGCGGACATAGCGGAAAATGGACTGTTTCTCACAGGTGGTGGAGCACTTCTCAAGAATTTGGACACCAAGTTGCGACAAGAGACGAATTTGCCCATTCATGTTGTCCCCGAGCCTTTGACTTGCGTAGTGCGAGGGACTGGCAAAGTGATGGAGAATTTTTCCGAGTATTCAGCCGTTTTGATATAATTAACTTCTAATGAAATATAGATTCCAATTGTTTGTTTTGATTATTTTCAGTTTTTTTGTGTTGTTTTCTGGCAGTGCGACGAAGACCTCAATAGCCGATTTTTTCCGCAAATACTTGTATCTCCCCGTTGTTTCTTCTTTTGAAAGTCTTGAGTCCAAAAGCAAGCTGATAGAAGAAAATAAGAGGTTGCAAGAGCTTAATCGGGAGCTTTTGACACAGAATCTAGCGTATCGCGACCAACAATTGGCTTTGGAAAAGAGAGATTTGGAGAAACGAGGCTTGCAACTCGCCACCGTGGTGGGAGTGATGGGCACTTACAATCAGAAAATTTTGGTTTTGGACATCGGCTCGCTACAAGGGGTAAAGATAAACTCCCCCGTTTTCACTTCCCAAGGAGTGGTGGGTAAAGTCGTTTCAATTCAACTAAATACATGTCAGGTGCTTCCTCTTACCAATGTGGAATTTCACCTGAGCGTCAAATCGCAAAGAAGTAAGATTCAGGGTGTGCTGACCTCTTCTTTGGACGGCACGCTGTTTGTGGATATGATAGATTTTGGGGCGGATTTGCGAGCCGACGACTTGTTCATCACATCCAATTTATCTACGATTTTCCCAGAAGGGTTTAAGGTCGGCTTTGTGCAGTTTCTGCGGACTTCGGACTATGGGAATAGATTGCAAGCGGTTATCAAGCCTATCGTGAATATCAATAGCTTAGAGACTGTGTATTTGCTAAAAGAGGGCAAGTAGTAATGAGAAATTTTAGAATTTTGGTGATGGCTGTCGTTGTGTTGTATTTGCAAATATTCTTTGCGACTTTCTTGGATTTTTCTCAATGTTTGTCCAACTTCTTGTTGCCGTTCGTTGTTTTGCTCTATGCTGTTTGGGGTAGCAGTAGGAAAACGGTTTGGCTACTTTTCTTCTTGGGTTTCGGATACGATATCTTTAATTCTATGTATTTAGGGTTTTCTCCGTTTGTTCTGCTGATTTGCTTGGTAATCTCTTCCCAGCTGTTTTTGTATTTCAATGTTCGCAATTTCTCCTCTTGCCTTTTGGTCTTGTTTGTGATTACCGTTTTTTATCAGATTGCCTACTATTTTATTTTTGTTTTGTTGTCCGCCGATTCCATTCAAGTCGGGAATTTGCAGATGATTACTTATTCCCTTTGTTCGCTGATTTCCAATACGGTCATTTTTATTATTTTGGATTTGGCTTACCATTTGCGTTTCGTTCTCCATGAAAAATCAAGATAGATTAAAAGTTTTCTTCTTCCTAATTTTCCTCTGCTTTTTGGTTTTTCTCGCCAGATTAATGTGGATGCAGATAAAACTCGGGGAATATTATCAAGAGGTTGCCCAAAGCAATAGTTTCACAAAGAGGATTGTTCCCCCGCAAAGAGGTATGATTTATGACCGCAGATTTCGACCTTTGGCAATGAACCGTCCGTCTATTAACCTCTATATTCATCCGGACAAAGTGGACAAGTTGTCGAGATACACCGACTTTTTGTTTCCCATTTTTGGCTCTGATAGCAGTGCGTTTGCGATTAGTTTGAGCAAAAAACTCTCCGAAAATAGTTCCAATATTCTTTTGCAGGAAGATTTGGAGTATTTGCAATTTGTCAAGATTGCGGAGAATTTGAACAACTATCCAGCGATAGAGATAAAAAACGAGAGCAGAAGAAAATACGCCATAAAATCGCATTTTCTTGGGTATGTTCGCAGTATCGATGCTGACGAATACAAAGAGCTGAGGGAATCGGACTACTCTTTGAATAGTTTCATCGGTAAAAGAGGCTTGGAAAAGCAGTATGAAACACTTTTGCGAGGTAAACCTGGTTACAAATTGGAGCAGAAGGACGCTTTCGGCAGGACTTCGGGGTTGGTTGCTGAGGGGCTAAAGGTGCAGAATGGCAAGTCTTTGGTTTTGAGTATTGATATGGACTTGCAAAACTATATCGGCGACTGCTTTGCGGGTAAAGACTACAAAGGTTTTATCGGGGTGATGGATGCCACTACAGGCGGTATTTTGGCTTATGTCAGTTTGCCTCAGTATGACAACAATTTGCTAAATCAGACTATTAGCCGAGATGTTTGGCTTTCGCTACTTAACGATACTCTAAATCCGCTTTTGGATAGAGGAGTAGGTGCTGTTTATCCTCCGGGTTCTATATTCAAGCCTATACCGGCTTCGCTCGGGTTGGAAGAAAACATTATCGATGAAAATACCACTTTGACTAAATGCACAGGTTCTTTCCGTTATGGAGGTAATGTTTTTAGATGTTGGGACCATAGTGGGCATGGGTCTCTTAATGTGGTTGGTGCTTTGAAACACTCTTGTGATGTGTTTTTTTATGATTTATCTCTGCGGTTGAATTTGGAAAATTTCCGCCAGTTTACCAAAGAAAACGGAATAACCGTGAAAACAGGGATAGATGTGCCAGACGAAGTTATGGGATTTTTCCCAAGTCGCTATTGGTATCTGAAGAAGTATCCTTTTACCTCATCGCAACAGGGTTTCAAAATCAACCTCTCTATCGGGCAAGGCGAATTACAGGTTACACCGATGCAGATGCTGGCGTATTACGGTGCTTTGGCTAACGGAGGAGTTTGGAGACAGCCACACTTTTTGAAAAAAGTGGTAGGCAATTCGGACGACATTGAGTTCTCTTCTCGCCCATTGGAAATCTCGCAAAGCACGCTGGCTATCCTGGAGAGAGGTTTGTATGCGGTGGTAAACGACAAAGACGGCACAGCACCGAGAGCCAAGCTAAAGAATCCGATAATGTATGGCAAAACGGGTTCAGCCCAAAATCATGTTAGCGATTTGCCCCATGTTTGGTTTGCAGGATATTGCCGATACAAAGACCCCACTTATCCTACGCTGGCTTATATAGTTATGTTTGAAAATCGAGACGGGGGAGGAGGCTCTATTGCTGCTCCTGTTGCCGCTCGGATTATTAGTGAATACACCAATATTTTGAGAGAAAGAAGGAAAAAATGAGAGGATTTTTTGACACCAGAAAATTGGATTTGCCCCTTTTTATTCTGTATATTTTGCTTCTTGTCATAGGTTGGTTGGCAATCTATAGTGCCACTTACCACGCTTCTTTGGCACAACAAACACCTTTGGACAAATTATACATCAAACAAGCTTTTTGGATAATATTTTCCGGCTTGGTTGTTGTGGGCATTTTGAAAACGCCTATGCGGTATCTGGAGATGTTTCCCAAGAGTATTTTCATCTTTTCCGTCATCTTGTTGATAGCAGTATTTATGTTTCCGGCTGTCAAAGGCTCTCATCGCTGGATAAGGTTCTCGGGCTTTCAGTTTCAGCCTTCGGAGTTGATGAAAATAGGGTTTATCTTGTATGGAGCGAAGCTATTGACAGATGCCAAAAACTTGGTCGAGATAGTGTGGAAATGGGCTTTGCTTCTCGTTTTGACCACTGGACTCATCGTGATAGAGCCAAACCTCAGTGCGACACTGGTCTACTTCTTCATCTCCTTTGTAATGCTCAGCTTTTCCCGAATACCATTCTGCTATTTGGTATCAGTTTTAGCACCTTTTTTTAGTGTCGTTTTCATAACAAACATTTGGCTGTTCTTTGTCTATTTCGCTTTTATCGCCTATTACCTGTTTCGCCATACGGATTTGTCCATTGTGAAAAGAAGTATCTCTGTTTTGCTTATTTTGTTTGTTTATTTCAATATTCCAGTCGCTTGGAATTTGCTGAAGGATTATCAAAAAAATCGTATTTTGGTTTTCTTGGATCCGAGTTTAGACCCTCTCGGAGCGGGATATCAGATTATCCAGTCCAAGATAGCCATCGGTTCTGGCGAGATTTTTGGCAAGGGCTATATGCAGGGAACACAGAAGAATTTACGATTTCTCCCCGAGAGTCACAACGATTTTATCTTTTCCACTCTTTGTGAGGAAACTGGTTTTTTGGGAGCATTTTTTCTTTTGCTAATCTATTTTTTATTTTTTTGGCGAATTATTTACTTGACGAGTAATCAGAAGGATGGGAATAGATTTTTGGTTAGTGTAGGGTTTCTATCTTTTTTGTTTTATCAGTTTTTGGTAAATATTGGTATGACATTGGGGTTGCTACCCTCCACGGGAGTTCCGTTGCCTCTCTTGAGTTACGGAGGCTCCAACTTACTGATAGTATCGATTGCGGTTGCGTATTTGATAAAAAAATCAGAATATAGTAGTTGATTAAGGAGACTAAAATGAGTTTTGTTTACAAAAAGGACGATTTTTGCATTCCTGTGACCAAGGCTTGCAGTAGATCAGAGGTTGAGTTTATCGTTAAAGATTTTATCAACAAGAAGATTACTTTTTGCCTTGGAGGAGATGAAGAAGAGACGGAAATTTGGCGTCAAGCCGGAGATAGAGATTTGGATTGCATCAAGAAAAAAGGTTCGCCGGACAATCCTGTAGCTGTTTATGTAGATGGAGTTAAGCAAGAAGATTATACTATCGGCTAATTTCAGGTGAAATTTTATATTTCATTCTTGTGCCTTACTCTGTTTTATAGTTTTTCATGGGCTCACCCACACATTTGGGTTGAGTCCAGTTTGATTTTGACTCTCAAGGACGATTCTGTGGGCGAGTTGCAAAATAGTTGGAGCTTTGACCCGATGTTCAGCAGTATCATTTTTGAAGATTACGATGCCAATCATGACGGCAAATTCACCCAAAATGAGATTGCAACGATTGAGAAAGAGGCTTTTGCAAATCTCAAGAATTTCGATTTTTATTCCTATGTGTTCGTAGATGGGGTAAAGAAATCTGTCAGATATTCCGATTTTAGTGTGGTGGCAGACGGAGAAAAGGTTGTTTACTCATTCAAAATACTGTTCAACTACTCTCCGAACCCAAACTCTACTCTGCTCTTTGCCACATACGACCCGACAATTTTTACCGATTTGCTTTTGGTGGACGATCCATTAGTGATTTTGCCCGATGGTTACAGATACACCATGAGTTACAAAAAAGATGTGATTTTGGACGACATTGAGTTTCCCAGCATGGTTAGATTGGAGGTAGGGAAGCAATGAAAAGGCTAATTCTTGCGGTTATGATTTTCTCCTTTTTTGCTTCTATTTATGCGTCCAATCCTTTTTTTGCAGGGAAGAAGAACCCCTCGACTGACAAGACGGAAGTTTTGACGACCAGCAAAGCTTTTTTGTCGCTGATGAAGTTGCAACGGGAGCTAAATCAAAAAATTGTTGTCGCCAGCAAAAAGGTAAAAGAGGACTGGAAATCTCTGTTCCCGCTAATTTTCTTGGTGTTTGCTTACGGAGTTATTCATGCCATTGGTCCGGGTCACGGAAAAGTTTTTTCGATTTTTTATTTTATGTCCGAAAAGGTCACGATTGCCAGAGGGATTTTGCTCAGTATGATTGTCGGTTTTTTCCACGGACTTATGGGAGTTTTGCTGGTTGTTTTTCTCAAGTATATTCTGCAAATTTACAGCTACTTGTTGCAACAAAATGTTTCGTTGGTAATCCAGCGGGTGTCGTTCTTTTTAATTTCGTTGCTGGGATTGTATTTTTTTGTCAGGAAGTTTGCGAAGAGGAGTAGCAACGATGTTGAACAGAAAGGCGGAATTGCTTTGGCTTTTTCCGTATCGATGGTGCCTTGCCCTGGGGTAGTGATGATTATGCTGTTTTGCATCTCCAACGATGCGTTGCCTTTGGGATTGCTCTTGAGCGGATTTATGAGCTTGGGAATGGCTTTGACGATAGCGAGCGTAGGATTGTTGGTTTTGAATTTGAGAAAGCTCTCTTTTACCGTTTCCAATTTTTCGATATTTGATAAAATCCGAGTTTCGTTCGATTATTTTTTTGCTTTTTTATTGTTTCTTTACGGAACGATTCTATTTATTGGTAGCTTGTAAGATAAGAGATTTATGGAGATTATATGAGAAGATTTTTGCGAGACCCGCTGAGTGGTTTTACCCATTTTGTCGGATTTGGATTAGCCATTTGGGCTTTGGTGATGTTGCTCATCCGCCCGCATAACACGGCAATGAGTTATACATCTCTATCCATTTTCGGCTCGGGAATGATATTGCTGTATCTATTCAGCACGCTTTATCATTGGTTACCTTTGCGGGAGAGAGGAGTGAGGATTTTTCGCAAAATAGACCACATTATGATTTTTGTTTTTATTGCTGCGTCTTACACACCTATTTGCTTATTGTCGTTGCAAGGAGGTTGGGGTTGGACTATCTTCGGTATCTGCTGGGGATTGGTAGTTTTCGGAGTTTTTTTGAAAATATTTTGGCTCTCCGCTCCGAGGTGGCTTTATACAGGCATTTATTTGGCGATGGGTTGGATTGTGGTGATTGCCATTAAAAAGGTAATAGCGAATATTCCCCCAAAGGGTCTCATTTTGCTGCTTTTGGGCGGAATTTTCTATTCGCTCGGAGCAGTGATTTATGCACTGAAGAAGCCCAACTTTAAGATTTTCGGGTTTCACGAAATTTGGCATATTTTTGTGATGCTGGGGAGTTTTTCCCATTTCTATATGATTTATTATTTTGTGTATTAGTGGTTGCCAAGAGCAATGATTTTGGTTTATAAGAGAGTAAGGAGAAAAAGATGAAATACGATATTGTTGAGATGTTGAGCGTAGAGACTATAGCCAAGCGAGTCAAAGAGTTGGGGCAAGAAATAAGTAACAGCTACAAGGGGAAGGAGTTGATTTTGGTTGGACTTTTGCGTGGCTCTGTAATTTTTTTGTCGGATTTGGTCAGAGAGCTTGATTTGGATGCGAAACTCGATTTTATGGTTGTCTCCAGCTATGGCAACGATATGGAATCGTCTCGAGATGTAAAAATTCTCAAAGATTTGGAAGAGCAAATCGAGGGGAAATCCGTGTTGATAGTGGAAGATATCATCGACACAGGGTTCACTCTGAAAAAAGTCGCCAAAATTTTGAAACTGAGAAAGCCTGAATCTTTGAAAATCTGCACTTTGCTGGATAAGCCTGAACGGCGATTGGTGGATGTGGAAGTCGATTATGTTGGGTTCAAAATTCCCGATGAGTTCGTAGTCGGCTACGGCATAGATTACGCCCAAAGCCACAGAAATTTACCCTTCGTGGGCAAGGTCGTTCCGAAAGATTAATTTTCCCGGAAAAAAAATTATGGGTGGCTACTTTTACTGTAACCACCCATTTAATTTAACTTGATATTTTTCACTTACGAAAAATTATCCATAAGCCTCGCTCGTCATTTATCATCTCAAACTTTATCCCCAAAGTCTTAACGATTCCTGCGATAAACTCTCCAGATTGCTCAACTTTAATTTTTTTTATTTTGTCTTCCCAACTCTTTCCCGAGTGTTCCAGCATTTTCAAATGAATCTCTTCTTGCAGTTTGCCACTACCAAAACCGCATCCGAAATATGCAAGACCGCCTTTGGACAAAACCCGATAAATTTCGGAAAAGGCTTTTTGTTTATTCCGCCAAAACCAGAGGGAGCCTCTGCTTATTACCAAGTCAACGGAATTGTCGTCCAAAGGGATATCCTCAACATTAGCAAGGAGATAGGAGAATTTGTCACCGTAATTTTGCTCTTTGGCAATCGCTATAGCCTCAGGGTCAACATCCAGCAAGATGAATCTCATATCTTTGGCTTGTTTGGAAACCGCATCTGCCAAAAATCCTCCCGAACTTCCCAAGTCCAGACACAAGCCTTCGCTAAACCCTGCTTTATCAAGAATTTGCCCTGCTAATAAATCGTAGCAAGGCAAAAAAATTTGAGAAGCTATCTCATGGAAGCCTCTTGCCCCTTTTTCCATATCCTTGTCTTCAAACATACATTACTTTACAATACTCTCTGCCAAAATTTCATCAATCTCATTATAGGTTAACTCTCTATGATAAAACAGTTTATAAAATTTCTTTACTTCAGTTTTTACATCGAAATCAAAATACTCCGGATAGAGTAAGTTGGATAACCAAATAATCCCCAAAAAGCGATTGATAGAAGGAGGGCGATTCACAAAATTATAAGGCGTATTGGGAACTCTGTAAACTTTTTTATTCTTCAAAGCATCAATTTTTTGCCATGGAGAACTTTTAAAAATTTCAGAATAAAAATCCATTCCCGGTCCACAACCTTTATCCCCGCAAATCAAAACTACTTCCGGATTCCACTTTATCACTTGCTCGATATTTACGGTAGCTCTGCCATATCCTTTCAGTTCATCCGCTTTGGCGACATTGATAGCCCCCACATAAGAGATAACTTCTGAACTCAAAGAGCCAGCCGGATCGGTTTGCAAGCCATCTACACCATCGGCATAATACAATCTAATTTTCTTTTCATCAGGAATTCTTTTTGTGACCATTTTGGTGCGGTCTAATAAATCTTGGACATACTCTGCCAGAACAGTAGCTTTCTCTTCTTCGTTAAAAATTTCGCCCAATTTCTTGTATGTCTCAGCCGTTTTTTCCAAGGACAAACTCAAAAGCAATACAGGGATACCAAGTTTTTCTTCCATACGGTCGGCGTTGGAAATAGTTAATTCGTCAATGTCTCCAATCGATATAACCAATTCGCAACCTTCCTTCAAAATCATCTCATAGTTTGTATTGTCTCTTTTCCCAAACTTGCCACCCAGCACAGGCAACCCTTGATAATATTTACTGGTAAATCTTTTCTCTTCTTCGCTCAGAGTCCAGTTGAGTCCGCCTAATTTCCTCTCGTTCAGAGAGTAGATAATCAATGTTCCTAACGGACTTGAAGAATAAATTTTGTTTACATTTTGGGGAATCTCCCTCGTTCTACCTGCATCGTCAGTAAATTCTCTTCCCTTGGCAAACAAACAAACAAAACTTGATAATATCAAAATCATCAAAATTACTTTTCTTTTCATACATTTTCTCCTTTAATTTTACATAATAGGCATACAGCTTCGATAAACTTTGCCGTCAACCTCAAAATCCATAATCTTCACGGTAATTCCGTAAATTTTCTCCATATTCTCCTCGGTAATCACAAGGCTGGCTTTGTCGTAACAAATCAAAGAACCTTCATAAATCAAGGCAACTTTGGACGGACAAAGGAAAGCGTGATTGGGGAAATGCGAAGTCATGATGATAGTTCTCCCTTGAATTGAGAGTTCGTTAATTTTATTCAAAATCTTTATCTGATTGCCAAAATCAAGATTGGAAGTCGGTTCGTCCAAAACCAAAATGTCAGTTTGTTGGGTCAGCACCCGAGCAATGAGAGCCATCTGTCGCTCTCCACCACTGATTTGGTTGTAGTTGCGGTCTTTCAAATGAGCGATGCCCATCATCTCCAAAGAGTTCTCGGCAATTTCATAATCTTCGGCAGAGGGCGATGAGAAAAATCCCAAATGACTGTTTCTGCCCATTACCACTACATCCAACACGGGAAAAGCAAACGGAGTGTTGTGAGCCTGTGGAACATAGCCGATTTTTCTAGCAATCTCCCGTCGTTTGCAATCGCACATACTCATATCGCCAAGGTAAATTTCGCCTTGATGTATTTTGAGGAAGCCCAAAATAGTCTTGAAATAAGTGGTCTTTCCTGCACCGTTGGGACCAAGCACACAAACGATTTCGCCCTTTTCCACCTTCATGTTGATATTTTCCAAGACAGTTTTATTCCCATAACCGCAGAATAGATTGTTTACTCTTAGCATCAGAAATTTTCCTTTTTGTTGTTGAACAACAGATAGAGGAAAAATGGTCCTCCGATGAGAGAGGTTAAAATGCCCAAGGGAATCTCTACAGCCGCTACATTTCTCGCAAAATTATCTACTATCAGGAGGAATACACTCCCCAATAAGCCGGAGGCAGGTATTACATATTTGTAATTTTGCCCTACTATGTATCTGCACATATGGGGCACTATTAGTCCTATCCAGCCTATCATTCCGCAAATGGAGATAGATGCTGCCGTTAGCAAGGTCGTTCCAAAAATTATAACAAGTCTAAGTGAAAATGTCGATATTCCCATCGATTTTGCTTCATCATCGCCAAAAGCCAGCAGATTGATTTTCCAGCGAAGCAAAATTAGAGGGACAAAGCCGATTGCAAGCGGGATAGTTATCAAATAGATATCCAAAGCGGTCACCGAGGACAGAGAGCCCATCAGCCAAAAAACTATCGTGGGAAGTTTGCTGTTTGGGTCAGCGACATATTTTATCAGAGAGACAAAAGCGGTAAATAGACTGCTCACCACCATTCCCGTGAGAATCATCGTCAAAGTTATATCGCCCTTTTTTGCGAGGAAGTGACTGCCAAAGAAAGTTATGAGCACAGCTATCAGCCCGAAAATGAAAGCACTTATTTGGATAAAAAGGAAATTGAAAGAGAAAAGTATTCCCAGTGCCGCTCCAAAGCCTGAACCTGCTGCAGCCCCTAATATATTCGGGGAGACCATTGGATTGCGAAACACTCCCTGACTGGCGGCTCCCGCCATAGACAGAGCACCACCCACCAGCATTGCTGCTATTACCCTCGGCAATCTCACAGACAAAACAACAGCCTGAAAGACATCACTTGCCTCGTTGTGCAATATCCCCAATTTGCCGAGAAGCACTCTCATCACATCTACAGGCGAAATGTAAAACCTACCCAAAGCCAAAGACGCAAAGAAGACGATTATCAGCACTACAAAAATAATCGTTATTTTGACTTCGGGCGAGTTTCTATTTAGGGATTCCCCTTTTTTAGTCATCTATAAAATTTTTACAAATTCCATACTAATTTCACAAAGAGTTTGAAATCTGGTTCCAAATCATTATCATCATAATATCTGTATATAGGGAATTCCACACTAAGATCATAGCTTAAGTCAGAGGTTACTCTGCCACCAAGACCAACGAGCCACCCGATAGTTGAGCTGCCATCATTTTGGGTTACACCGTAAGTTTTACTATCTGCAACAACCTCTCCAGTAAGTTCGGTTTTTATGCTTACAAAATTTTCTAAATATCTAGTATAAGACAAAATCCAACCCCACTCATCTCCGTCTTTATAGCCATAACAACCCTCTGAAAGAGCTATTCTATAAGTGTTGGAAACAAAAAACATATTATCTCCGAACTCTTTCCTCAATTTCAACTCCAACATATTGGCAAAAGCTCCGGAACCAAGATCCAGTACACCTGGCTTATTAAATACTGAAGAAGATACATGAGTATGTCCTGTCGGTAAAGTGACACTATAATAGGCTGCTAAAGCCCAAGGATCTTTTTTCTTTTGAGCCCATAGCCCATATTGGAAAAAAATCATCATATCAGCTAAGCCAAAATTGTCATCTTTCCCAAAGCTCGCCTCAGATATTTTCTTCACAACAGGAATTTGAAGTTTGATGTCAAAATTGTGCCCAAGCCCACGACGGATCATCAGATTTTCTCTAATCATTGTTGTTTCCCAATCATTACGCTCAATTCCTCTAGTGGAACCTTCATAATAGTGTATTTTCTTGAAATACATAGTCTTGGAAACAATAATCATCTTCCCTTTGGGTAAAATCAACCCTCTAAAATAGTTAGGGGTTCTTTTGCCTCCCGTTTCCTCTGCCAGCAAAATTTGGCAGAGTCCCATTGCTACAAAAATAAACACACATAAGATTTTCTTCATCTCTTTCTCCTTATTTTAGGTTTTTGGTATTTTTATAAAATATAACGGGGAGAGAGAAGAAAAAAAACCGTCTTTGACCCCCGATTTATTTTATTACCACGCCATTCCTTGCAAAGATATTGAGAAGTGTCAACAAATTTTTTGGAAATAGAAAGGAAATGCTTATCAGTGTAAATATCCTTGAAAAAAGCAATTTACGATTGACAGAACATCTGCCCTGATTTTCTTTGAGGAGAATTTATTTTGGAGGAGGACTGACAATATGGTTAAAAATGTTTTGAACACAGCTAATGTTCTGCAATCGCGAGGGAAAGAGTTTGTTCTCGCTACTATTGTTGAGGGAGCCAGTGGTTCTCCCGGTAAAGCCGGCTTTAAGCTTATCTATCTCCCTGATGGTAAAACCAATGGCACTCTTGGAGGTGGCAAGTTAGAGTTTGATAGCATTGCTATCTGTAAAGAGACTTTGAAAACCAAGGTAAACTCTTTGTCTTCTTTTGAGCTTACCGAAGACAAACTGGGTATGGCTTGTGGAGGAAAGGTCAAAATTTTCTTTGAATATTTTGCACCTATGAAAATTTTTTACCTTTTCGGTTGCGGGCATTTGTGCCAAGCACTTTCTCCTATTTTGAGCACCTTGGGGTTCAAATTGGTGGCTATTGACAATCGCAGAGACTATGCTGTAAAAGAGAGATTGCCTTTTGTTGACGAAGTGGTTTGTGAGGATTATGTGGAGTTTTTGGATAAATTGCAAATCCAAGATAATGATGCGGTGGCTATATTCACTCATGGGCACTCACACGATCATGAGATAGTGGAAAAAATATACAGTAAAGGTTTTGACGGGAAATACATTGGCTTGATAGGAGCTGCAGGAAAAGTTGCTACTTCTCTGAGGAAACTGAATATAAAAAAAGGTGATCCTTTTTTGAAGAAATTTTACAGTCCGATAGGCTTGAACATTGCTGAGACGACTACTGCGGAGATAGCTGTGGCTATTGCTGCGGAGGTGTTGGCTGTGTATAATGGAGTTGAGAAGATAACTTCATTTTGTGGTAAATTGGACAAATATTTAGATGATTAATTTAGAATACTGGAAGTATTAAGGAGATAGAAAAATGGCTGGAAAAAAAGGCGGAAAAGCCAAACTTGCTCACGAAGCAAAAGGATCAGGGAAATCTATTTGTCCTGTTTGCAATAGTGAGATTAAGCAAATTAAATTTATAAAATCAAAAATTTCTGACAAAGGTGGTTGGTCTCCCAACTATGTGATGGAAAATGTGTGCAAATGCAACGAAAATGAGCTTTTGAAGTAGGAATATTTTTTTATGATTAATGTTGATTGGAAAGATAGATTTGACAAAGATATAGATTTTTTTGTCGATGAGAGGTTGCCTTCTGCTGATTATGATGTAGGGGTAATCTATCGTATTTTCCCAATCAGAGAAGAGGGAATGGTTCCACAGGAAGTTTTGGACTATGTTGGGAAGAAAATCGCTAAATGTGGCAAGGAGTTAAACCAAGATTTTTTCGCTTATGTCTGGGGGAAATTGGGCAAGGAAGGCAAATATTTGTCTGTTGTTCTTTTTTCCGAATTGGCTAAAAAGGATGAGAAATTTTATCAAGAGATTGTTACTCCTTATCTGAAAAAAGCTCATGGCGAGATACTTGATATGATGATTAAGAAAATCGTTGCTCCCGCTTTGCGTAAGGATGTAGGGAAGGGCTTGGATACTATTTTGATGCTTGTTCAAAAGGAAGAGACATCTATAAATAAGAGTCTTTTGAGTGTGCTGGGGAGTGATTTTAAGAAGAGACCTGAGTTTATAGAAACTGCATTTTCCAAACTGTCTATGCTGATTAGTGAAGGCGGAGACGAGACTGGCAAGTTTTTCATAGATTTGTTGAAGAAAATAGCCAAAATAGACGAAAAGATTTTTAGCGATATTTTTTGTGAATTGAGCAGGACTAAGGACGGACATGTGATTGAGGTGCTTAGTAAAGCTATTTTTGTGAAGACTGACGCTGTGGAAGCTGAGGTTGAATCTTGGGGAACTAGTGGAAATGCCAAAATTAAAAAAAGTTTTGTGAGAGCGAAAAAAAAATAGAAGCGATAATTTTTATAAAGCTCTATCTTTGTATTTGTTGATTGCAAATCGGATAGGGCTTATTTTTTTAGGATTTGATGTGAGAAGAAAAACCAGAGAGATAAAGATGGGTAGCCTCTTGATAGGGGGAGATAACCCTATATATATCCAGTCTATGTGCACTACGGACACGGGGAATGTGGCGGCTACTGTTGGGCAAATCAGAGAGCTGGAGGATGCGGGATGTGAAGTAGCGAGGTTGGCTGTTCCCGATGAAGAGGCTTGTAACGCTTTGCCAAAAATTTTGGAGCAGGTTAAGATACCGATTGTTGCGGACATTCATTTCGATTATCGCTTGGCTTTGGCGTCTCTCAGAGCGGGAGTTCATGGTTTGCGGATTAATCCCGGGAATATCGGTGGAGAGCAAAGGGTGCGGGAAGTGGTTTCTGTGGCACGAGATTTGCAAGTCCCGATTAGGATTGGTGTGAATGGTGGTTCTCTCGATAAGAAGTGGTCGGATAAATACGGGCTGTCTGCGGAGGCTCTGGTGGAGAGTGCGTTGGAGCATGTCGCCATTTTGGAGAAATTTGGATTTTATCAGACGAAAATCTCGGTGAAAGCCTCGGATGTTTCGTTGATGGTGGACAGCTATCGCTTGCTTTCGCAAAAAGTTGATTATCCCTTGCACTTGGGAGTGACGGAAGCCGGAGACGATTTTGCTGGATTGATAAAATCGGGAATTGGAATTGGCTCGTTGCTTTTGGATGGAATAGGAGACACGATTAGGGTTTCGCTTACGGCTTCTCCCGTAAAAGAGGTTTATGCAGCCAAAGAGATATTGAAGAGTCTCGGACTTCGCCAAGGTTTGCAGATAGTTTCTTGTCCTACATGTGGCAGAACGAAAATCAATCTTATAGATTTGGCGGCAAAAGTAAAAAAAGCTTTGACATCTTTTCAAGAGTTTGATTTAAAAGTGGCGGTAATGGGATGTGTGGTCAATGGACCGCAGGAGGCAAGGGAAGCTGATTATGGAGTTGCAGGTGGAGTTGGAGAGGGGCTGATATTCGCCAAGGGTAAAATAGTAAAAAAAGTTCATGAAAGCAAACTTTTGGATGAGTTGGTGGAGCTGATAGAACGAAAGGAAGGCATAGACAGTGGGAACAAGTAAATCGAACAGCAGGGATATTATTCTTTTTGAAGGGAAATCTTACAATCCCGTAGTCGGCTCTTCGGTAATTTCGGGGATTTTTGCCAATAAAGGCGGTAATATCAACCGCTACGATGCTGTGATGAGCACCATAAGCACAAAATACAAATCTCATTTTTTCAAGGGTGTCTATTCTTCGGCTGAATTGGAATTGAGATTGCGAGAGATAGACAATTTTTATCTTTATGTCAAAGCTATGTTGGAGAGGGTCGCAGAGCCGGGGCACGAATGTTTTGACCTTTTGACTTCCGGAGACGCCAAGTCGTTTGCTCATTCTGTGGGGAGCATCGGTGGAGACAAGAGAAAACAAGCTTTTTTGAGTTATATTCAGGGTGTTTACTTTATAGGAAAATATGCTTTTAATTTGGCTATTCCCATGTTCGAAAAAGCTGTTCAGTTAGACCCGAATACTAATAAGTATCGAAGCGAGTTGGTGGCAACTTATATTAAGTTGGAAGATTTGAGCAAGGCTAAATCTATTGGTGAGAGCAGTCTTAATAATCAGGCTTCGACTTCCGATACATCTGAATTAGCTGTAACTTATGCTTATTTGATGATTATCTACGCTAAACTGAAAGACTTTGAAAAAGCGATGATTTGCAAGAAGCGGGCAGAGAGTTTGGGGATTAATCAGGGAAAATACGAGTGGGACAATTTCCGCTATGCCAAAGTGCTGAAGCTGTTGGGCGACACTTTGTATTGCTGGGGACAATACGATTCGGCGAAGGCTTATTACAACAAGGCTCTGACTTTTAATTCGCGGATGATGGAGGCAAATCGCAGTGTTTTATTGGATTTGGATTTGATGTGTGCCAATTGTGATGTGTGGATGAAAACTGGTCGATTTGGCAAAGCTGAAGAGTATGTGAAAAAGGCTGAAAACTCTTTATATTCGCTATCTAATGGGAAATCTCTTCGTAAGGCTTGGGTTTTCTCTTTGAATGGGAAATTGCAAGAACTTCGTGGAGATTATTCGCAGGCTTGCGGATATTATCGAAGTGCAGTTGTTGAGCTGGAGGGGAGTGTGGGTCATTCCCATTTGTTGGCTGGAGTGATTTTTGCCGACTATGCCAGATGCAATGCCATAGGCGGTGTGGGTGATAGTGTTGGCGGTTCTCTTGCTAATATCGTTTCAGCTTGTAAGGGTGGATTGGTATTTTCCGATGATGAAAAGTATAACAAATATTTTACTTGTGGCAGAGCGAAAAAAAATCTGAGAGATTATAGTTCTGCTGTCAAATATTATAAAAAAGCTCTGAGTAATTATGCGGATGAGTTTGGGAAATTTAGTTTCAAGGTGTTCACTGCTCAAAAATCGATTGCCAAGTGCTATTTGAAATTGGGCAAAACGAGCAAGGCGAAGAAATATATTTTGGCGGCTATCCAGACATATCAAGGGCTGTGTTTGCCAGATTATCCCGAATATGCAACTTTGCTTATGTTGTATGGAGATGTTTTGTTGGCGGACAAAACTCTGACTGAAGCGGTGAATTTTTATGAAAAAGCTCTGAAGATGTCTTCGCAAAATTACGGTTCGGTAAATGCAATAACGGCAAAGGTTTATGAGGTTTTGAGCAATATCTATACCAAGCATGAGGTTTACGATAAGGCGATTTCCTATCTGAACGGAGTGCTTTCTTTCAAGAGTGGGCTGCATGGTGCACGCGAGCTGGATTTTGCTTCCGATTACCGTAGTTTGGCCTCGTTGTGGCACAAAAACGGGAATCTTACCAAAGCGAAAGAGTATTACTATAAGGTGTATCAAATCTATTTTAGGGATTTGGGCGTTTCTCACAAGGAGACCGAGTCTGCCAAAAGAGATTTTGAGAACATTTCGCAGGCATTGGAGAATAAGTCGTCTAAAAAGAAGTGATGAAAAAAAAACTTTATTTCACTATTTGGGCGTTGATTTTTTTGACTTCGGGAATTCCGTTTGTTCTCTATCCGTTGCTCTCTCCTATGAGAAAACTCAGAAATGCGGTTATCAGAGCGTTCGCTTTTTTTTATGCTCGCTTGAGCATCCTCGCTACAGAGAGCAAATTTCAGATTGTGGGGAGAGAGAATCTGCCCGAGACGAATTTTCTGGCTGTTTGCAATCATCAGAACTTACTCGATATTCCCGTGATTATTTGTGCTATTCCGCGGACAATTGGGTTTATTGCCAAGAGCGAGTTATACAAAGTGCCTATCTTGGCGATGTGGATGAGGCTGCTGGGATGTATTGGATTGAAACGGAGTAGTGCCAAGGCTTCCGCCGATGTTTTTCGTAAAGGCGTGAAGAAATTGAAATCCGGTCAAAATCTTATAGTGTTTCCAGAAGGAACTAGGAGCAGAGATGGCAAAATCAAGAAATTTAAAGCGGGAAGTTTCAAAATGGCTGTGTTAGCGGAAGTTCCGGTAGTGCCGATTACTTGCATAGGGACAAACAAGCTGTTTTCGCCAAACAATGTGATAAGAGTGATAATCAATCCTCCCGTGAGTTCTGCGGGCAAATCTACCAAAGAGTTGGCGGAAGAGGTGCAAAAGGTTGTGGAGAAGGGGTTGACGGTTAGTTGAAACGATTAACCTTCAATTTATTACTAATTTTATTTAGTTCTGTAAACTTCAACATCAGTAGATTACCCAAATTACATATAGCCTTTGTTAGCGTTTCGTGCTTTTTTATTTCGGAGTTACTTGCCAAGTAATAGCGTCAAAGTTGAAATCTGAAAACAATTCATTTTGACTTATTATTTTGACATCTCCACGCCTTGTTTCTCTGTTAAAATTGTAAACTCGGTAAATAAAGGCAGAATCTTCGTATTCCTCAAAAAAGTTTTTTTCATTTTTACTCATATAAAATGGTTGATTGAAATCACCGCTTGTAGTTTTAACTTCAATATAACGAGGAGAACCGTCATCATTTATCGAGGAAATATCATAACCTAAGCCATCTCCTTGTAATCGACTCAAATGCTGAACATTTTCCGTTGCTTTCGTTCTGTCTATTGAAAGAGCATCAATTAAGCGGTCAATTTCAAACTCTTTTATAAATTCTTCACCTTGGTCGCCTATTTCATTATTTCGGTCTCTCACTTTTTCCCAATCAACTTTACGAGCAATAAAGCGTCTTGTTTTTCCCTTTATTTTTGTTACTTCCACAGGTTGAATAACCGTTTGTGAAATAGGGTTTAGCAGAGAGAATTTGGCAGGGAGTGAACTTTTGTTAACTACAAAACCTTCATCATATGTCTTTATTGTTTCTCTTTGGTGAGCAACAATATTTCCTATCCGTTGAATGATAAGAACTTCGATTCGTGTTGTCGAGGGTATATTGTCCTCTTCACTAAATTCTAAAACTGTGTGTAAAAGTTGTTTTACTTCTGATGTGTTTAATTCACCATAAACGGTTAATAATGGTTTAATTGCCCGTCTTATTTCTGCTTCTGTATGTGCTGCCATTACTCTTTCTTAATAGTTCGTTATCATTAAATGTTCTGTCTCTCGGTTATTTCTATTCATAAAACTAACCAAATAGGTTTTGTCAAACGATTGGATTTTTAATCCTTTGTTATTGTATAATTCAAAAATGAAATCAGTATTTTTAATTATCATCATCCATTTTGCTTTGCATTTATTGATAAGATATTTCGCTAATCTTTCTTGGTCTTTTCTTGTAAACTCGTTTTTTGCATAAGTGCTAAACTCACTGTCGTATGGTGGGTCAAGAAAAACAAAGTCATTCTTCGAAGGATTGTGTTTATAAAAGAAATCTTCAAAATCTATATTCTCAATTATTGTACTGTCAAGTAAAGATTTTAGTTCTTTTGTTTTTAGATAATCAACTTTTTTGGAAAAGTTTTTTCGATTATAAGCAATTCCTCCATAAGGGACATTAAAATCACCGTTTGAATTATATCGAAACATTCCACTATAGGCGAAATTTCTAATAAAAAGAAAGATAGCAGATTTAAAAGCGTTATTAATTCTATATTTTTCTGTGTTATTGTAGATGTGACGAAAATGCATATAGAAAGCACTTTTAAGTGCTGTTTCTATATTGTCTAAAATATCGTTATTTGGTAAAACTTGTTTGATTTTTTCAAGTTCCTTCATTCGTTTTATTTTACGAATTAGATTTATTTTAATTTCTTTAATAAAGTTTTCAATATTGAAGTTGAAGATAGTAGAAAACATTCCATTAAATTCTTCAGCATGAGATAAAATAAATTCAAAAAGGATATCTTTTAATTTGGTTTCATCAATCAAGTCATCAGAATACTTTTTGTATGTTATTATAAAAAAATCTGAGTTTCTTTCAATTACGGAGGTCAGTAAATTCCAATTATGTATAATCTCATCTACGGCTTTGAAAAAAAGTTGTTTATTACCATTTGTAATACTTTGATACAAATCAATTAACTCATCTGATTTGTCATTAATGTAGTATTTGTTTGCTTGTAAAGCTGTGTACACAGCTCCACCTCCAACAAATGGCTCAAAATAGTTTTCAAATTTTTCGGGGAGATTAGGAACAATATATTTTAATTCTTGTTCTTTTCCTCCAGCCCATTTTATAATTGGGTATAACCGTCTTGCCTTAACATAATTGCCTATACCTAATCCAATTTGGTTATAGGTTGCAACAGGTTCTTGTACTATATTATTCATATTACAAAGTTAATTTTTTCAAGTAATTAACAATGCTATTGTTGAAAAGTTGTCGGTTCTAAGCATGAACGCTAACATCTGTATAAACTCAATGGTATTTATCCTTTCAAATTGGCATGCTAAGCGCAATTACATTTAGTTTTCTTTATATTTATTTCAAAATTTATTTGAGGCTAAAAATCCAAGAATATATGTCAAGCCAAAAATCTCAAATCCTAGATAAGCTCTCTAAAACTTTTCCCGAAGATAGGGATTTCAGTATACAAATCAACCCAAGAGTTGGCGGAAGAGGTGCAAAAGGTTGTGGAGAAGGGGTTAATTTTAAGTGAAGTTTCCCAATCCCCTATTTCAGTTTTGTAGAGTTTGCAAAGAATACTTTGAAGAATTTATTCTAAATAGATAATGCGGTCAGCAAGAGCAATAATTTCATCATTCTTTGGAGCAAGTTGTGCATCATTATTTTCTGCGATGAAACCAATTATGTTAATATCTTGGTCAATTTGATATTGTTTCAATTCTTTAAATTTAACTGGCTCTTTAAATCCAAAATGTTCTAACTTATTTTCTTTGATGACACGCCCATCTAAATTCAACATTTCATAAAGCAAAGGAGAAATATAAGGATGTCTAATACAATTTGAAATCAAATTTGCATCAATAGATTCTTTGTATATGATTTCATCACCTTTTATTTTGTCTCTTATTATTTCAGAATTTTCTTGGTTAATTATTTCTGCAATTGTATGGACATTTTTATTTTCTTGTTCAATATTAAAAACTGTTAGTACAGTTCGCATATCAACATTTTTTTGGGGTTCATTTCCTTGATACTCTGCAAATATAACAGCAAGGCTACAGTCACAAATATTAACTTTTCTCAATGTATCAATACTTGAATAATCGCCATTAAAATAAATAATTCCATTTAAGCTTGGGTTTTCTTTTTCAGTTACTAAAACAATTCTTTTAGAATAGAGTTTCTTGTTTTTCAATATTTCTTCGATTACTTTTGAAGTGGAGGATGTATATCCGCAAAGAACAATATGGTCTTTAATAGTTAGTTTCCCAAGTTTTCCTTTTTTAATGTTACTCATAATCTCTCCCGATTTAGTTGATATAGTAGAAATAAAAAAACTAATAAACGAAATATTTGCAATCAAAGTAAATGAAGAAAAAATTTTGCCCATTACAGTAGTTGGGGCATCATCACATATCCCAACAAGTTTCAATGTATAATTTAAATAGTGAAAGTAAGAATTTGCATTACCTACCTGTGATTCTGACAAAAATAGTGCAAATGAATTAATTATTACAATAAATAATGTTCCCAGTAAGAGAATAGCTATCAAAAAGTAGGATTCTTTGAAACTCCTTACTAAAATAGAAATATTTGAAAAAGATTTTTTTACTTTTAATAGTCTAATAAATTTTAAAAATTTAATAAACCTTAATAATCTACAGGTTCTAAAAAATCGAAGAAACCGAATAATTGGAATAAGAGAAACTAAATCGATAATTGGAAAGGGAGATAAAATCCATTTAACTTTATTTGTAATAGCATAGATTATAGAACCATCTTCGTCTTTTATATCTTCTATGAAATCGGAAGAAATATAAAAGCGAGTTAGATATTCAATAGCAAAGAATACTGTTAAGGAAGTATCTATATTGAATAAATAATTCGGTAAGTTTAAATCTGAAAAAAATAATTCAAAAAATGTAGAAATAACAGAAATAAAAATAATAAGGAGCAAAATTAAATCTACATATACTCTTTTGGAATTATTTTCACTCTCTAACCACCAGTAAAGAAAGCCCTTTAATCCTTTTTGCTGTTTTTCCGCATATCTATCTAATTTTGACATTTACTATTTTTAATAAAGTCCAATAATTTTACCAATAATAACGGGAATAGGTTGGTCATTTCGGTCGTAGGTGTTTGAAGAGTTAGCTCCAGATTTTGGTTTTACATGTGTTGCAGATACTTCCCAAGAATTTGAAGATGATGCTCCTGAGCGTGGTTTGATTTTCTTGCCGTCAAATTCCCAAGAATTTGATAGCAAGGCACCGCTTTTTGGTTTTAATTTTTTGCCGTCCCACAGCCAATCGCGTGGTAACTCAATTTTGTTAGCCATAAAATTTTTCCTTTATATTTATTTCAAAATTTATTTGAGGCTAAAAATCCAAGAATATATGTCAAGCAATAAGTCCTCAAATCCTAGATAAGCTCTCTAAAATTTTTTCTATCTATGAAGGGCGATATCTATATTTGGTTAATCTTTTCTCGCCTATTTTTATTAAGATTTTATTTTCGACTGCATTTTTCAGGTCGCGACTCGCTGTTGCAGAAGAAATATCTTTATTATGTCTCATATAATCTTGACGCGAAAATTCATTGTTGCCAATAAAACTTTTGAATAATTCTATTCTATCTTTATCTGTTGGGCTCAATTGTTGGGTTCTCAACAAATCTTCAAGAGCGAAGTTAATGATTTCTAACATAAATTCTATAAAAAGGGTAGATTCTCCTAAGCTATTAGATTTTCCAAGAACATTGTAATAGTTCTGTTGTTTTTCTTTTATCAAAGTTTCAATTGGTAAAAATTCAAATACTGGGGAATACTCTTTTAAAATCACTGTTTGCCATAGTCTTCCCATTCTTCCGTTTCCATCAATGAATGGATGGATGAATTCAAATTCGTAATGAAACACGCAACTCTTTATCAAGATAATGTCATTGTCGTTTTTTAAATAATCGAATAGATTTTTTAGTAAAGGGTAAACCATATCTCCAGGAGGAGCCAGATGTGCTAATTGATTTCCTTTTAAAATCCCAACTGCCGTATTTCTTATATTGCCAGCATTATCAACGAGGTTATTCATCAGAATTTTGTGAGCCGAACAAAGTGACTTCATATCATAAACTTTGAATTTATTTAGATTTTTGTAAACATTGATGGCATTTTTTACCTCTATAATATCTTTTTCAGGGGCTAAAACTTTTTTGTTGTCTAATAAATCCGTTATTTGCTCAATAGTCAGAGTGTTCCCTTCGATTTCTAAAGATGCTTGAATTGTTTTAATTCTGTTCTTTTTTCTAAGTTCTGTAGGGGGCTTTGTAAGACGAGCAGCCTTTATTTCTCCAATTTTTTCCGAAATGGAAGAGATTAAATTTAAAATTTTGTTTGTTATTTTATAAGGAGGTTTCATTTTTCCAAGTAAGTGATAGTATCATATGATACCATCACTCGTCACTAATTGTTTTGATTTTTTCATTTTAATTGCTCTATATACCCTTTATTTAATCTATAGTAAAAAATTATGGCTATTGGTCAAGCAAAAACAAGTTGATAGTGTTAAAAATTCAAAGTAATTTTTCGTCTAAATTTTAATCAGCAAATCTTATTTCCTCTTGCTAATCACGCTGTTTCCCACAATCAATAAAAAAAAGACTTGCTTGGATGAACCGTGCTAATTTCCTGTCTCTATGTTGAGAAATTATAAAGCGATTATAAAGAAATTTTCTCTGCTCTGCAGGTGCTTTGCCCTTATGTTTATGCTCATTGGGTGTAAGCCTGCTCCTGTATCCGGTGAGGCGATAAAACTGGATATTGTCAATGGTTGCGGGCAGATAGACGCCGCTATCCAGTTCAAGGAGGTCGTCCCTACCGATAAGCTTATGGTTCTCTCCATCAGTAACGCTTCCAATTTTAATTACGACAAGACGATTATCGTCAGTCATACGGAAGACAAGGTGGAGATTAATATAGTGAAAACTTTGCTCAAAATCGATGAAGTGGTGGTTATAATTGACACGGTGAGTGTTACGAAATTCACGGTTTACTTGGGTAACGATTATAAAAAAATTATAGAAAGGATTAGAAATGACTGAAAAATTAGTGTTGTGGTTGGATGAAATGAAGGCTATTGATATCAAACAATACGACCTAAGACAAAAGGTTTCTTATGCGGATATGGTGGTGGTGTGCACTGCCAAAAACGAAAATCATGCGAAAGCGATTGCCGAGTATCTTTTGGAGAAGTCGAAAGAGTCCGGTATAGCGATATTTAATAAAGAAGGGTTTGGCTCCAAATGGGTGCTGTTGGATTATTCGGAAGTGATAGTGCACATCTTCTTGGAGGAGACCAGAAAATATTACGATTTAGAGAATTTTTGGAGTGGGACGAATGATTAAAGAGATAATTGCTCAAGATTTGTTGGAATGCTTGCAGGGGCTAAAAATAGAGCCGAAAAAGGTGCTGGTGCTGGATGCTGACCCCAAATTTGGCGACTATAGCTCCAATGTGGCTATGGTGCATGCGAAAAGTGCCGGAATGACGATTGATGAACTTGCTGACAAGATAGTTGCGAAAATGAAAAAGAGCAAATATTATAAGAAAGTCGAACTTGCTAAGGGTGGCTTTATCAATTTTGTTTTGGATAGCAAGATTTATCACAATGCTTTGATTGAAGTGGAGAAGAGCAATTTTGCAGGACTGAATTATGGTCAGGGCAAGAAAGTTTTGGTGGAATTCGTCAGTGCAAATCCGACCGGTCCATTGAACATCGTGAGTGCCAGAGCCGCTTCTTACGGGGACACTCTTTGTTCCGTGATGAATTTCATCGGATACGAAGCCACCAGAGAGTTCTATGTCAACGATTACGGCAACCAAATAGACATCTTGGCTGAGTCGATAGAGATTCGCTACAAGGAAATCTTGAGTGGTGTTGAGCAGGAATTTCCTATTGAGGCTTACCACGGCGAGTATGTGAAAGATATTGCCCAAAAAATTGTGGATATTGAGGGCTCGAAACTCCTTTCTTTTTCCAACGAAGACCGCGAACGCCGTATCAAAAAATTTGCTCTTTATGAGATGATGAAGTCGCAAAGAAACTCTCTGACCGCTTTTCGTGTGGAGTTTGACAATTGGGTGTCCGAGAAGGCTCTGCGAGAGGACAATATGGTGGAGGAAGCTCTCAGCTATCTCTCCGAAGCGGGTTACACTTACGAGAGAGACGAAGCTGTTTGGTTCAAGTCCACTATCTTTGGGGACGAAAAGGATAGAATTTTGATGAAGTCCGATGGGAACACCACTTACTTTGTGCCGGATATTGGCTACCATATCAACAAATATCAAAGAGGTTATGACATCCTAATAGATGTGCTTGGTCCTGACCATCACGGCTATCTGAAGAGAATGGAAGCGGCGATGAAAGCTATCGGATACCCTACGGAGAAGTTGGAGTTTATTATCTTGCAACAGGTAAATCTCTATGAAGGCAATGAGTTAATCAAGATGAGCAAGCGAGATGGCAAGATTATCAAGATGGATGAGTTGATAAAAGAGGTTGGCACGGATGCCGCCAGATTTTTCTTCTTAGACCGCAAAATCTCTTCGCATGTCAATTTCGATATGGAGTTGGCGAAGAAGAAAAGCAACGATAATCCTGTTTACTATTGCCAATACGCACACGCTCGGATTGCCAGTCTCATCAAGAAAGCTAAGAAAGAGAAGATTCTTTTGAACAAGTTCAAAAAAGAGGATTTGTTAAAACTGACGGGGAAGCAAGAGATATCTTTGATGAAGAAGATTTTGCAATTTCCGGAGATTTTGGATGCCGTGGCGACTACTCGCGAGCCGAACAAATTGACTAATTACACCTACGATTTGGCAGGGTTGTATCACAAATATTACGGCTCCAGTAAGATGATAAATAATGAGAAGCCGGAGCTCACAATCGCAAGGCTTTATCTGTCTTCATGTGTGAAAATGACTTTGGGGAAAGCTTTGGAATTGATGGGTATTTCCGCTCCTGAAAAAATGTAAATAAATTTTTAGAGAGGAAGTCATGAAAAAAAAATCTTTGTCATGGGTGAGAGGTAAATTGGCAAAAAGTGATTTGCCACGCAAAATGTTTCCGATAGAGGTTGCCAGAGAAGCGAGGAAGTTTCACAGGCAAATCCCCGGATACAGCATTTCGCCTCTTAGATCTTTGCAAAATTTGGCTCAAATGTTTGGTGTTGGTGGTATTTGGACTAAGGACGAGGCTGTTCGCTTGGAGTTGAACTCTTTTAAGGTTTTGGGCGGTTCGTTTGCTATTTATCAATTTGTGAAAGAGAAGTTGGGCATCGATGAGGCTAAAATGAGTTACGAATTTCTTATCTCCGATGAGGTTAAGAAGAAACTCGGAACGATAACTTTTGCTTCTGCTACAGATGGCAATCATGGGCGAGGTGTTGCTTGGGCTGCCAAGAAACTTGGTCACAAATGTGAAATCTATGTGCATGCTGGAACTTCGCAAAGACGAATTGACGCTATAAAAGGTTATGGTGCTAATGTTACCGTCATCAGCGGAAACTATGATAAAGCAGTTAGGCAATGTATGAAGGATGCCGAGAAGAACGGTTGGGAGGTAATCTCCGACACTTCATGGGACGGTTACGAAGCTGTTCCCACTTGGATTATGCAAGGCTATACCACGATGATGAGTGAGATACAGGAGCAGTTCTCCGCTCAAGGCATCATCAAGCCGACTCATATTTTCGTGCAAGCAGGAGTTGGTGCTTTGGCTTGTGCGGTTATCGGTTTTTACAACAGCTTATTTCCCGATGACCCACCTATTTCCGTGGTCGTTGAGCCGGATAACGCAGCTTGCCTTTACTATTCCGCCAAGGTTGGCGACGGTTTGCCTCACACTGTGGACGGTTCTCTTTCCACGATTATGGCAGGTTTGGCTTGCGGAGAGCCCAGTCCGATAGCTTGGGATTTGTTGAAAGACCATGTAAACGGATTTTTGTCTTGTCCCGATTATATTGCGGCTAAAGGGATGCGGATTTACGCTACTCCGCTGAAAGGCGACCCGTTCATCGTTTCGGGTGAGTCTGGAGCGGTTACGCTTGGAGCGTTGATTACTATCCTCAAGGAGAAAGATTTTGTGAAATTGAAATCCGAATTGAAATTGGATGAGAACTCTCAGATTCTTTTGATAAACACCGAGGGGAACACCGACCCTGTTTTGTTCCGTCAAGTGATATGGGAAGGAGCAAATCCTGTGCCGAGTGACCACTGGACTGAGTAGAGCTTTTTTGAAAAAAACTTCTTTGCTTTAAAAAGGTGAAGAAGTTTTTTTATTTAAAGTGTATTCCCACTGTTAGTTTTGAGATTTGGTAAAAGAGATGATTGAAAATTATTATGATAGCAGGTTTGAGTTAGGGCATTTTGAGATGAATGAATTAGGGATAGCATCTCCGGTTACGATGTTGACACTTTTGGAGGAAACAGCAGCCGACCACTGTCTTTTTGCTGGTCATGGCTTATATGAATTGGAAAGTCAAAAAATAGGCTGGGTTTTAATTTCCGGCTTTCTTCAAATGGATAGATACCCTCGCTATAAAGAGAAAATCGTTATTCGAACTTGGATATCCAGCTATACCTCTATCAAGGGTTTTCGAGAAAACATAATATACGATGAAAGTAACAACATTTTGGGAAGAGGGAAAAGTATTTGGGTTTTTTTTGATATTGAGAAAAGGAGACCGACAAGAATCTTTGAAGATATTAAAACCAAATGGTCATCTTGCAGTGTGGAAAGTATTGATAAGGACATTTCCAGAAGATTGCGGGAGTTGAGGATTTTGATTGGTCAAAGCAGTTCAAGGTTAACAGATACGATACGGATATTTACGGACATCTGAATAATATTCGATATTTGCAATGGGTAGTCGAATCGATACCGGAAGAAATCTATATTAATCACTATTTATATTCAATTGATGGCAGATTTACTGCCGAGGCACAACTTGGGCAAACAGTTGTATCGCTGACCAAAAATGAATCTGTGAGAAATCTCAACGATGACAAAATGTTTTCTCATACAATAAAAATTTCCACAGAGGATAAAATTTGTGCGACTGCTAAAACTGTTTGGAAGAAAATAAAAGCATAAAAAACAACGATTTTAAAGATTTTTCGCCATTTTGGCGGGGAAGTTTTTTTTGTTCAAAATGAGCGAGCTTCCAGAGATTTGCTGAGTTTATCGGCGGTTTCCAAGCAGATTATCAGGAACGGATACAGCTTGTAGATTATTCGTTTGAATGGATTGAGGTTGTAGATTCTCGACTTTTGAGCCATTTCCAATTGTCTGTATTTGTGGAACACAATGGGAATGAGAGAGAACACCACAAAGATTGTCAGGAAGATTGTCCGTTGCCACGGCTTATACCAGCAGAAAAAGGTAGCGACACTTCTCGCTATCTGATAGGGAGTGGTGCTGAACACAAAGAAGATGTTGATTATCAAGATGATAGTCAGGCGAGTTGTGTAAATCAGTGGCGATGCCAGTTGTGCAAAATCGAAATGCAGATAGTCGAGATTGAATAGTGAGCTGAGAAAGAAAATAGTTACGAAGAACGAGATAATCTGTTTCCAGCCGTTTATTCTCCACAAAAGTTTGGCAACGAGCAGGATAGTTAGAGCCGCAAAAATTGCTTGAGTGCTTGCTTTGAAAAGCAGATAGGAGCTAAGCCCTATGAAGATAAGTTTCAGCAGAGACGGGATTTTGTGCAGAATAGTAGGCTTCGAATTGTAGCAAAAGATTTTCATAAGAGCCAAGAAGCTTTTTGTGGGTTATGCGGTCTCTTTATCCCCCAACCTTGCAGTTTGTCCATAGCTTGCAGTTTGTCGCCATCGTAAACCACTGTTCCGTCGTGAATTATCATAAGCCGTGTTGCGTGATAGAGGACTTTGTCCAAGTCGTGCGAGATGACGATGATGGTAATTCCTTGGTTGTGCAAATCCACCAAAGTTTGCAAAATCATCTGCACTCCGGGGTAGTCCAAGCCGATGAAAGGTTCGTCCAAGATTAAGATTTTCGGCTTTTGTGCCAAGATGGAGGCTATGGTCACTTTCTTCAGTTGACCGCCAGAGAGATGAAACGGCGAGCGGTCTTTCAGATGATAGATGTCCATTTTCTTCAAAATCTCTTCCGCAGATTGCTCTGGATTTGGCTCTTTGGATTGCTTGATGGCGAAACTCACCTCTTCCATCACGGTTTGGCAAAAAATCTGCGTATTTGCTTCTTGGAAGACCAAGCCGATTTTCTTCTTAGCTTCTTTGTTTATCCCCAGTTTCTTGTTTTCAAAATAGATTTCGCCTTCACTGGGCTTTACTAATCCCCCGAGATGGAGCATCGTGACGGTTTTCCCCGAGCCGTTCTTACCTGCTATCAGTAGAAATTCGCCCTCTTCCACAGCAAAATTTATATCGGACAGAATGGTTTTGCCATCGATTTTTTTGGAGAGATTTCTGACTTCCAGCAGGGGCATTTTACAGGCTCTCTTTGAAGTATGGCTTGCTCATTTTGACGAGGATAGCTGCTACAACGGCTTTGAGGATATCGCCGAAGACGAATGGATAAAAGCCGATGCTCAAGGTTTTGGCAATCGTCCAATCCGCTCCGATGCTGGTTTTCAGCCAAATTAGCCCGACAGGATAGATGCACAGAGCCGAGATGATTGTTACTATTAGAAAGCCGACTAAGTTCTCGGGTGTGACTTTTTTCAGCAGATTTCCTACTATCACACAGAGCAAATAGCCGACGATATATCCACCCGTTGGACCAAGAATGACAGCGATTCCGCCTTTTCCCATAGAGAATACCGGCAGTCCCAACATTCCTAAAATCACATAGATGACTATCGCCAAGAATGAGGAACGCAAGTCGAGGAGCAGAACGCCGAGCAGGATGAAGAGATTTGTGAGCACTATCGGCACGGGACCTATAGGCACGACAGTGTATGAGCCGATGATGAAAAACACTACGAATAAGGCAGTTACGGTTATTTTTTTGTAATTCATTTCAATCCTATTTAATATTTCCCAGAAAACTCAAAATTGTGTTTCCTGCTTTGATTTCCTTGAACAAGTTAAAATTGCTATTTGTGATTGGTTCTTTTGCAGAGTGTTCCACGACGATAATTCCCTTTGGTGCCAATGTTTTCTTTTCATAGATTAAATCCAAAACAGGTGAGAGCAAGTTGTGTTCGTATGGTGGGTCTAAAAAAATTAAGTCAAAAGCATCCGTATTTTTTTTCAAAAAAGATTCTGCGGTTTTCTTTTGGATTTTGCAACTTGAAGCAACGCCAAGTTTGGCGATATTTTTTTTTATAGTGGACAGGGAGTCAGCTGATATGTCAACAAACTGAGCAGAACTCGCACCACGACTGACAGCCTCCAGCCCCAATCCTCCGAAACCGGCGAACAAATCCAAGACAGCCTTGCCATCGCACGAGCCGATAACAGCGAAAATCCTCTCTTTTATTGAGTCGGCTGTCGGTCTGACATTGGAAGATTTTGAGGAAAAAAGCCTAAATCCTTTGAAGTTGCCTGAGATGATACGCATTTTGGAGAATTATAGGTTGAGCATTTTTTTTAGCATACCTATCGTTATTTGATTTAGTTTCAAGTCCGAGTCGAGCTTTTCTCCGGCTTCGTTCAGGAGTTCGGCGATGTTCATCTCCTCGAAGTTTTTGGCTTTGCGGTTATCGTTTTCAGAGCTGTTATCTGTTTGCTTTACAGGAGCTTTGCTCTCTTGAGTTTCGATAGGCGGAACAGTATAGGGCAATTCAGGACTCTTTTTGAAATCGTCCAAAGTAATGCCCTCATCCAAGTCGTAGGGCAAATCTTCAAGGGTCTCTTTTTTGGGATTGCTTTTTTCGATAGGTGCTACTTTTATCTCTTCTTTAGTAGTTTCTTTGGGCTCAGTCTCCACAGAATTTTCGTCAACTTGTTCATCAATAGGCGTATGCTCTACCTGCTCCAAAGTCAATTTTTTGTATTCGTAATCGGGCAAAATATTGAGATTTCGCAGTTGCTCTTTGGAAAAAATCGAGAGAATGAGAGGATTGTATCTCAGACTGACATTGGCGAAAACCTTTTTGTCGAGCTCTTTAACTTTTTTTCGGGCGAATTTGTCCTTGTCGGCAAGCATCTGATACACTCCCATAGCGTGCGTAAACTCGCCTTGTTTCTCGTAGAGTTTAGCCATAGTCAGCGTGGGAGTTATCATCAGTCGTTACCTTTGCGAACTATCTCACGATAGTCGATTTTTTATCGGGTCCGACAGACACTATGCTGATAGGGACACCGCACAAATCTTCGAGTTTTTTGACATATTTTTTTGCATTTTCGGGTAATTCATCGTAGGAAACAGCTTTGGTGGTGTCCGCCATCCATCCGTCCACTTCGATATATTGAGGTTCGATTTTTGCATAATCAAAACGGTTTGCAGGCATAGAGGACAGGGATTTGTTTCCCAATTTGTAGCCAACGCAGATTTTGATTTTCTCGAAGGAGTCCAAAACATCGATTTTAGTCAGGGCAATATCGGTAAGTCCGTTCAATCTTGCAGCGGTTTTGACCACCATAGCATCAAACCATCCGCAACGCCTTGGTCTGCCAGTGGTCGCTCCGAACTCTCCGCCGATTTGTCGTATATTCTCTCCGACTTCATCGTCCAGCTCTGTGGGGAATGGACCTTCTCCAACTCTTGTGGTGTATGCTTTGGCTATGCCGATTACTCTTTGAATGCCTCCGGGACCTATTCCGCTACCGCAGAAAGCCGCACCGGAAACGGGGTTGGAGGAAGTAACATACGGATATGTGCCGTGGTCAACATCGAGCATAGAGCCTTGTGCACTCTCGAAAACGACATTTTTACCAGCTTTGATGGCGTCATCCAAAAGGATGGAAGTGTCAGTCATAAAACTTTTCAGCTTCTTTACAATTCCTGCTCTTTCGTCCAAAATATCTTTTTTCAGGTCGGAGATATTGCAATCGAGAATATCTTTTTTGCTCTCCAAGTTTGCAGACAAAAGAGCCTCAAAAGCCTCGTCATCCACATATTCGGCAAGGCGAATACCTTGTCTGGCGGCTTTGTCTGTATAAGCCGGACCGATACCTTTTTTGGTGGTGCCGATTTTATTTTTGGAGTTTTTCTCTTTGGCTGCGTCTATCAATTTGTGGTAAGGAAGTATCACATGAGTGCATTCGCTGACGAAGAGTCTGTTTGCACATACATAACCGCTTGCTTCCACATCGGTTACCTCTTTGATGAACTCCACTGGGTCGAAAACAACGCCATTGCCGATTATACAAATCTTGTCATTTTCCAAAATCCCCGATGGAATGAGGTGGCAGACAAATTTTTTCCCATCAAAAATGATGGTGTGTCCTGCGTTGTTACCGCCTTGATAGCGAACGATTACATCAGCTTTTTCCGCCAAAAAATGAACAATCTTACCTTTTCCTTCATCTCCCCATTGAACTCCGACGATAGCACTGTTTTTCACTTTTATAACTCCTTAATCCTTAAATATCCAATTGAATTTTTGCCATTCGATTCAATCCGTTTAAATCTTGTGTAATCCGGCAAGTGTAACCTTGGGCGTGAGCAATTTCCGTGATTTTGTCCGCTTGAGTCGCTCCTATCTCCAAGTATAAAGCACCTTTATAGGTCAAAAATCGGTTTAATTCTGTCAATATCTTTTTGTAAAAATAAAGTCCGTTATCCTCAGCCAATAGAGCCGTTTGCGGTTCAAAATTTTTTATCTGCTTTTCAAGGGTCGAATACTCGATTTTGCCGATATATGGCGGGTTGGAAACGATGATGTCGTATTTTCTCGTGACATTGGAAAAGATATTGCTCTGGGAAAATTTAATGTTAGCATCGTGAATGGAGGCGTTTTCTTTGGCGATAGTCATCGGATGAATGTCCACGGCATCTACTTGGGAATTTGCTAAATGCAGAGCCAAAGAAATTGCGATACAGCCACTTCCAGTGCCGATATCCAAAATCCTCAGATTTTGTTTGTGCTTGTTGTCGTTTATGATTTCGTCCACTAAAAGTTCAGTTTCCGGTCTCGGAATTAACACGGTTTCATCGACCTTGTATTCTCTATCATAAAAATAGCTGTGTCCGAAAATATATTGCAATGGCTCGTCTGTTTTCCGTCTGGCAACAATTTCCGTGAATTTGTCCCACAAATCCGAAGAAACAGGATGGTCTTTTTGAAACTCAATTTCGTTGTAATTCAGTCCGGTCAATTCTCGCAAGATGTAGAAAATCTCAGCTCTTGGCAATTCCGTGCTTTGTAGAGCATCACTAAAGGTTTTGTTCACTCAAATCCTTTTCCAGATTGAAAGCGGCGATAGCTCCGTCCGCAGCGGCTGTCACCACTTGTCGCAAAGACTTTTGGCAGATATCTCCCGCAGCGTAGATTAGCGGAACATTGGTTTTTTGGTCTTTGTCAGTAACGATAAATCCTCGCTCATCGAGAGTGATAAAATCTTTAATCAGAGCGGTTTGCGGTTGAGTGCCGGCATAGATGAAAACTCCGTCTGTGTTTAGGTCGCTTTTTTTGCCAGTCTTCACATTTTTAAGATTTATGGTAGAGACTTTGTCATCGCCATCTATTTTTTCCACAATTGAGTCCCAAACAAACTCTATCTTCTCGTTTTTCTTCGCTCTTTCCCCAATAATTTTAGTCGCTCTGAGTTGATTGCGACGATGGATAATGTAAACTTTTGTCGCAAATTTGGTCAAAAAAAGAGCTTCCTCTACGGCAGCATCGCCTCCTCCGACTACAGCGACGACCTTGCCTTTGTAAAACATTCCGTCGCAAGTGGCACAATAGGACACACCTCTTCCGGTGAATTTCTCTTCCCCTGGCACATTGAGCTTTGCGGCTTTGGCACCCATAGCGAGGATTATTCCTTGGCAATTGTAGGCTTGTTCGGTGGTTGTAATTTTGCCTTTTTCGATTTTGGTAACCTCTTCGTTTTTGATTTCGCAGCCAAAATTTTCTGCTTGTTTGCGGAAGATGTCAGTCAGCGAAAATCCGTCGCCACTTGGATAACCCGGGTAGTTTTCGATGTCGGCAGTTTGCGTGATTTGTCCTCCGGTGATGCCCGATTCCAAAATCAAGGTTTTCAGACCGCCTCTCGCAGCGTAAATTCCCGCTGTTAGTCCGGCAGGTCCTCCGCCGACAATTATCAAATCAAAATCCATTTGGCTCTCCTTATTGTTTCACTTTAATGATAACTTGCTGATTTGCAGGAAATTCCATTCCGCCAATGCTGTCCAATTTTGTGTTAATAATTTTGCTCCCTTCGGAGTTGACAGCTTCTATTTGAGCATTGTTCAGATTTTTGGATTTCCCCACAAAAATTAGTTTATCAGGCTCGGAATTTTCGCTTTCTTTCTCGGTTTGGAGCATCAAATCGCATGCACAAATGAGTAGCGTTAGTAAAATGCAGATAGCTAAAAGCGGTTTCAGTTTCATTGCTAATTGATTTTGAAATTTTCCACTTCGCTGTCACTCATTTTGGTTGTGGTTGTCGTAGCAAAATCGGTTCCCAACGCACCGTAGTAAATTTCCGTTTCCTGATTTTCGCTGACTTTGTTGCAATAGCGGAGCAAAATTCCTCCGCACAATTTCACGAGATTCAAGTCAATTTCATCTCTTGACTGGACAATCCCGAGAGGCGAAGCAAAATTCTTCGCTCTGATTGCAAACTCTCCTGTGCCGTTTTTTGTCAGGTAGTTGTTTTCGCCTTGGCTTTTGCCGAGAACAAATTTAGCGTTTTCGTTTATGCGGAAATGACGACCCAAGTTCAAGAAGGTTAAATTTCTTTTGTCCAACATACCATAATCCATAATGTCTCGCAACCTCTTGCAATAGCCGATATCAGTGAGCAAACAGCCACCAGCGGATGAGGGTATCGAGGGCAAATTGAATTTTTCGGCTAACTCGTATTGTTTCTTGCGCGAGCGACCAGAGATGTCCAAGAGTTTTTCTTTATCCACAAGTCCGTCCAAAATCGGCTTTGTGTCGGGCAAGATTTTTTGCGAAAGAGGACGAATAATATACTCCCTAACTTTGCTGATTTTGTCCACAGCAGCCAGAGAGTTCTTGGTTTGCGACATCGGTCGCTGAGAGACCACCTCTCCGCTACAGATGAAGGCGGCGTTTTCTTCCAGCATAATTTCGTTCGCTTTATTTAGCATCATCCCATGACAGTTGATGCACGGATTGAGGTTCTTCCCATAGCCGTAACTGGGACTTTTCAGCATCTCTAGATATTCGTCCGTAATATCCACTATTTTGATGCGAAAACTGTTTTCTTTGGCGATTTTTATGGCATTGTTCGGAGGAAAAAATGGAGTGGAAAAGCAGACAGGAATTACTTCAAATCCCAAATCTTGCATAAGATAAACGATGAGAATGCTGTCCAATCCTCCGGAAAATAGGGAAATAACTTTTGGTTTCATTAATTTTGACCTCGACTAACCTCAACAAGAGTCTTGTGCAAAAGAAAGATGTCAAATATTTTGTTAGCTATGCAGTAATATTTGCGGGGTATTTCTATTTTCTATCACTATTCTGCTCATAATCTTCCATTCTATTGAATGAATACTCATATTCGTAGCTCATGGGGACGATTTCGTTGTAATCGGCGATGGTTGCGTTGGACAAGCAAGCCTCAATAATCCGCTTGCCCGTCAGCAATAAATCGTCTTTAAGATATTTTTGCAATTCTGTTTTGAAAAACTCTTGGAGTATTTCTGCTCCAGCATCGTAGCCTTCGTATCCGACCTCCGATTGCGTGTAAACTTTGAAGAATCTTGAAGGTATTTTTGAGCCTTCAAGTGTGAGATAATTTAATTCATAACCCAAGAGAGGACAACGGGCAGCTTGGTATTGGTCAGGCTTTAGGCGTGCAACACCTCTTCTGGTTAGGTATTCTCGCATCAAGAGTTGTGGTTTAAATCCAACATTCCAAACACCAATATTTTGGTTAGGAACTAAGGTGAAAGTGGTGCGGGGAGTTTCGATGATTTGCTTCAACAGCATATTTGCGTGTGGCACTCGTTTCCCGGTAGCAAATGGCCAGTATGAACCAACGCCCTCGCTTTCCATTTTCCCCGAACTCACAATGCTCGGGTTGTCATGCCCACGAGGTGCAACAAGTCTCCAAAGCCAAGCCAAAGCCGGAGGCAAGATGTGAAACATTCCGATAATTCCATACGACGGATTTTCCTTTGAACAAACAGGCGTGCGTATACCAAAGCTCCTAATATCGACAGAAACAGGCTTGTTTACTATATTCGGGACTATCTCACGCGGGATGACCACTCTTGGGTTGGGACACGACTTCCCAGGCTCATCTTGTATGTGTTCCCAAATCAAAGCCGTGGAACTCGGTGTGGTTTCAATATTTAAAAACAATAGCGGGGAAGATGGACTGAGTGTTGTTTTTTCCAAAGTAGGGTCATCGCCATATTGCTTAACACTGTCAACTCGCACAAACCAAGCGTTTTCGGCATCAATTATGCTAAGCTTCCCGTCTTTCCCTTGAAGCGAAGGATGGCAAAAAGCCATATCGTCCGCAACTGCGTTGAATGAGCAAAAGCGAGGTATGGAGATAAATCTTTCTTCAGAGGTTACAAGATTTTTGCCCAACGACACGCTGCCATCATATTCTCGCAGAATATGCTGATGCATTTCGCTTTTTCCTCCGCCACTGGCACCTTCGTGCATAAATGTGGTTAAGTTGTCGTAAGGGCTTATCGATTGCACAGCCGAACAGTGAGCGATTACCCACTCCTCTTTTTCGGCATGGTTGAGCATTACGCCGTAAAGCCCTTTCTTGGCACTTGGTCCAGGATATAGATTATAAGAGTAAAGTTCGTGAACTGTTTCGGTGCGGTTGTGGACAACGACCTGTTTCCCGTCAAAATGAGTATGCCTAAATATAGGTGCAACGAAGATTACCGATTTCAATTCATCTTTGCCCTCCAACTTATCTACGGGGACTATTTTTTGGAGCATCGACAAGCCAAGAGCAAAAAATGCCGCATTTGCCGGAGTGATAGCTATTCCTATCGAGCCGATATTTTCTCTGCCTGCAAAATAGAAGAAAACAGCCAAATCTTGTTTTTTCAACCAATCAAAAGTCTCTGTTTGCAAGCCGGAAAATTCGTAGCCATATTTATCGACAAATCGCTTTTTATCTGTAGGACTATTATCAGCGATAGCCATTGTGTTAGGGTCTCTGCGACGCATATACGCTTCGGTATAGTTAGCCGAAATACCGTTTTTCACTCGCTGGACAACAGCCTCCGTAAAAAGACCTTTCCCTGGAACATCGTATTGAACTTCATACTGCATATTCTCTTTGCCGTTAGTGGATGCAACGGCCAACTCTTCGCAGGTATTGAATACGGTATAGCTTTTGCACTCACTCAATAATTTTGAGATATTGTCCGGCACAATAATATTTTTATCTTTTAAGATAGTTAATAAATTGTTCATTTTAAACCTCTTACAAATGCTTTGAAAAAATTTTGTTTTGTTAATGCTCACAGTCAGTGGCGTTCAAATTTTTGAACTCCTAAACGAAATCAACCTAAAAATAGGTCAATGATTTTTTGTGAAAGTATGTTAGAAATGAGTCAATTCCGTGTGTTGATTGAGTTAAAACAGTCTCAACATCTCCAAATCCGCACAAATTTTGAGCGAATAGGAATAGTTCAACTCTTTGTTTTTCAGATTGTAAACATTATCCAAGCAGAATTGAAAATCTATTTTGTCGCTGATGGCAAGGTTGTAATTGTAGAACAAGGAGATATTTTGCAAATATTCGTTTTTGTTGTCGGCTTCGGTGGTCGTCCAAAAAAGCCGGCTTCCTTGGGAGCAGTAAAAATTGTCGGCATAAAAATAGGACAAAACGATTTTGGTATTTTGGTAATGAAAATTGCCGAGAAGATAAACTCCGTTGCCCTCACTGGCTTTCAATCTTTTCACACTGGTGGCTTCGCTGAAACGGAGGTAGTAGCCTTCCAAGTCAAAATAGTCGCCGAATGAATAGCCAAGCCCTTGTGCCAGAGAGAAAATCGATTGAATGGGAGCATCTTGCAGGGAGTCGTTTATCACGATTTTCGCACTGTCGATTTCTCCGCCTTGATGAGTGATAACTCCTTGAAAGGGAAAGTATAAGTTGCCGATGAGCTTGCTTTTGCCACTATAGCCAACCGCAAATTTTTCTTGTTTGGCGGAAGCGGGAAAGATGAACTCTTGCCAATCGAGCCAAAGTTCAATTTTGCCGATAGAGTTATCAAATTTGAATTTCACTCCGCTTTTGCTGAAATCTTCAAAATCTTTTTCTTTTTCGGAGAGGGGAGCAATTTGCTTTCCGTCGGGGGAAAAATTCCCCAATGAGGCAGAAAAGTTGTCGCCGAGTTTGACTTCCATTCCCAAAAATGGAGAAGTTTTGGCAAATTTGTCGCTTCCGCTGTAGCTCAATAAGAAAGTGCCCAAAGTGATTTTGGCTCTGTTTTTATACTTGTATTCTATCGACGGAAACAAATTGTAGCCGGTAAGAGTGTAGCCCTCGGTGGTCGCATATTCGTTGTTTTTGAAGTAAGTTTCCGCTTTGAAATTCAAAGCAAGCGAATCTGTATTTTTATCAAAAGCGAACAATAAGCCAAACAGAAGAAACAGGAAAATTAGATAGTTACGGAGCATAAACGATTTTCAAACCCGTTTTTTCTTGATACTCTTTGTAATCTCTTCCGGAGCTTTTTTGCTTGGAATAAAAAATACCGAGCCTGGCATTGCCAATTTTGTAGGTTAATGATGTGCTTCCATTGATAGAATTTTCGTAATCTTCGTCTATGTAAGCCAATTCTCCGGAAAAGCAAAATTTCTGGAAAAAATTGTAATCGGTGGCGGTGCGAAGAAAGAATTTGAGGTCTCTGCCAGTAGCGTGATAATAGTAGCCTCCGCCGAAATAGCAAGTGATTTTTTCTGTTGGTTTGTAGCCGAAATTAAGAATAACACACTCATGGCTTATTCCTTCCAACTCTTCGTCCGTGAATTTATTTTTTAAGCTGTCTGCCCTTGATGGTGATTTTAGTAGTCCGTCCAAGTAATGGCAAGATTCGTGATACAAGGGCAAGAAATTTACTTGCCATTTTTCACTAATTGCATAAGTAAAATTTATTCCAATAATTCCATACAAATCGTTTAAAGCATAATGTCCTCGGAGGTCGCTTGGGGCTTGGATAAACAAGTTCAGTCCGTAAAAAACATTATAAAGGCATTTATCTTTTTTCACTGTAAAGAGATTGTTGATAACTTTGGGATTGACTTCAATTACATCGTAATAAGCGTTATAAGAGATATTTAAGTCATTGTAAGTGGATTTAGGATTTTCGAGACATTGGTAGGCAAAAATATTTGCACTTCCTACTAACAACACAAAAAACAACAGATGCTTTTTGTAAGCAAACTTTGGGAAATTCATTGAATTCACTCCTTCTTTATAGGAGCGACACTTTTTATTTTTTGTGGATAGTCAAGACATCTTTTGGAGATTTGTGGAACTCGTCATCTCTCAAAACTGGAGCCAAAGATGGGAGTCGGACCCACGACCTACTGATTACGAATCAGTTGCTCTACCACTGAGCTACTTTGGCTCTATAAGAAATTTAAAAATCAACGGAAAGGCTTACCTTTTGTTCTTCCGGTTGGAACTCCAAGCGAATTTCCTTTTTCATTATGTAATAGTTGTATAGTCGTGCATCTACAAAGGCGTCCAGCATAGAATAAAGTGTAATCCCTATAACCCAACCGATGTAACTCTGTCTTTTGTCGTAAAAGTGTTCGTAGAGAGCTTCATGTTCACTTTTCTTTATTTTTTGTAGCTCTTTGTTGTTCTCGTAGGCTTTGCCCAGATGGTGCACGAAAAGTCCTGCAACCACGAACCCTTTCAAATAACTCTTGCAATAAAACTGCCCGCCTCCGGGTATGACAGCAGAGAGGAGCAACGCTTTATACGAATTTTTTGTGTCAAAAAGATATTTCCCTTCCACCTTATTGGGACTAACGGATTTCCCGTCATCGATTTTTTCAATTTCGTCTTTGGTGCTTTCTTGCAAACCCGACAAGATACCGAAGATTAACAAAAAAATCAGAAGTAAACTCTTTTTCATCCCAAGTAGCGTTCCTGTTCGCTATAGATGCACCCGCAATATTGCTGACGATACATTTCTTCCTGCTTGGACATTTCTATGCCTTCTTTCCAATAAACTCTCAAATCAGTGTCCAAAAATTCGACACCATATTTTTTGGCAAGATTTTTGCCAATTTCCACGATTTTATCGTGATTTTGGAACTTGCTATACAAAAGAGTCGTGGAGAAGTAGTCGAAGTTTCCGTTTTTGGCAACAATTGCAGTGTATCTCAGCCTTTCGTAATAACAAATTACACAGCGACTATTTTCTCGGAAACACATTTTTTGCAAGAAATTGTTCACTTCATATTCGTCCTTGATAATCGATTTTATCCTGTTTTCCCCAACAAAATTCTTGAGACAGTTCAACCGTTTTTCGTATTCCGTGTAGGGATGAATATTGAAATTCGACCAAAAAGCGGTGATGTCAAACTCCTCTCGCAGATGATGATAGGGAGCAATAAAGCACGGAGCACAGCAGACATGCATCAAAAGCGATTTCATTTTTTGTCTATCAAAATTAGCGGTTTCGCCCCGAATCTATTCAGCAGGCGATTCCCGATGATGATGTCCGCACAGGCTATTAGCAATAGAATATACAGTTTTTTTCGATTAATTTTCATCTTTCTTCAATTTCAAAAATGGCTTGATTGCCTTTTCGCAAATTCTCCAAAATTTTGTAAGAAAAAACTCTTTTTTCCGTAGAGGGTCCAAAAGAATTGTGGTCAAGTTTAGATTGTTGGCAAAGTAAATATCCGTAATGAGATTGTCGCCGATGAACAGAGTTTTTTCGGGATTTATTTTCTCGCTGATGATTGTTTGGACTGCACTCTTTGTGCAGGGTTTGTGACAATTTCCATAAGCCTTGACGGGAAGATTGGCACAACTCTTTTCTATTCTTTTTTGCTTGCCGTTGGAGAAAACGAAGAGGCGAAATTTTTTGCTCAAGGTGTTCAGTTTCTGGGCAATTTTATAAGGAATTTCTCCGCTCCAAGCCGTCAGCGTGTTGTCGTAGTCGAAGATAATGGTCTCGTAGTGGACGAAGTTGCTAAAGTCGATTTTGTCCAAAGAAGAGTAGTAATGGTCTGGGCGGAATTTGTCGAGTATCATTAATACAGATGTTCCAAAAGGTCGTTGAATAGGCTGTTTATACCGAGGCTGATGCTGTAAGTTTGGTAGGTTGTTTTGAGATTATAATAGTCAGCATTTCCGGTTTCTTTGCCTTTGGAATCCAAAATGTTATGAGCGAAACCGGAGTTGTCGGCAGAGAAGTTCTTGAACATAAATTCTATGGAAATATCGGAAAAAACAAGAGCCCCGATGCCGAGTCCGAAATATGAACCGTCTTCTAAGTTGCCACTATTGTAAGGGCTACTGCCTTTTTGGAAGGTCATCCCTTGATGATAAATGGCGTAACAGTCTATTTTCCCTTTGTAGTTGTAAAAATGGATATTGCTCATAAAATACACGGGAATAAAGTAAAAATCCCCGAAACTGCCACTGGAAGTGGGGACTTGGAAATTGACACCTGCTCCCAAATCCAAAATCCAAACTCTGGAGAACAACTCTATGCCACAGGAAAAAGTGTTGTAATCTTTGGTCTTAGGGTTAAAAGTGGAGTCAATCACAGTGGATACAGGTGTATAGTCGATGTTTAATTTTCCCGATTCCAAACTGCTCTTTGCTCGGAAAGTCAAAGGGAAACTGTCCTTGAAAATGGTTTTCAAACGACTTTCGGAATGCAACAGGCAAGCGAATGTGAATAAAATAAAGAGGGCAGTTTTTTTCATATAAGTTTTCTAAAAAATGGCGTCCCCGGACCGATTCGAACGGTCGACCTTTTCCTTAGGAGGGAACTGCTCTATCCTACTGAGCTACGGGGACATAAATTGGTTCATTATTCTTTGTAGTTTGAACCAACTTCAACTCATTTTATTTTGCTTATATCAGGCAAGGAAATTTTGTTTTTTTTAGTTAAGAAATTTTTTATTGTCCATTTTTGCGAGATAGAAGAATTGTTATTTAGCTTCTCTGAAAAATGGGGGAAAAGAGTCAGCTCAAAAAACGCTTGACAGTTTACTGAAATAATCGGACTTACTTGGCAAAAAAGTAGGGGGTGAGTGATGAACAATTTGACTGAAAAGTTGTCTGCCTTGGCAAGTAAAGGCGAACGCTCTCTCATTAGAGAAATTTTGAAATTGCTGGATAAAGGCGATGTTATTTCGTTTGCTGGAGGTCTCCCGTCGCCAGAGTCTTTTCCGACTGGGGACATCAGCAAGGTTACAGCCAAGATTTTGGCAGAAGAGGGTGAAATCGCTTTGCAATACGGAGCTACCGAGGGCGACAAGATTTTGTGTGAGCAATTGGCTCTTTACAATAACCGCAAGGGATTTGGCATTAAACCCGAAAATGTTTTGCCGACAGCTTCGTCTCAACAGGCGTTGGATATTATCGGGAAGATGTTTTTGGATGCGGGCGACAACATCGTCATGGGGCTTCCGTCATATCTCGGAGCGATTAACGCTTTCAAGGCTTACAATCCGAACATTATCGGAGTCAAGCATGACGAAAAAGGTTTGTCGGCTGATGGGTTGCGAAATGTTTTGAAGGGGTTGCAAGCGAAAGGGGAAAGAGCTAAATTTGTATATCTTGTTCCCGATTTCCAAAATCCAGCCGGAATCACTATGCCATTGGACAGAAGAGTGGAGATTTTGGCAATCGCCAAGGAGTTCGACTTGCTTATCATCGAGGACTCTCCTTATTGCGAGATTCGTTTTTCCGGCGAACATCAACCGACCTTTTATAGTTTGGACGACATGGGACGAGTTTTGAATTTGGGCACTTTTTCCAAAGTGTTGGCTCCGGGATTTCGTTTAGGTTGGATAATCGCTTCTACAGAAATTTTGGATTCCGCCATCGTGGTAAAGCAGACGATGGATTTGTGCACCAGTCCGTTCATTCAGAGGATTGCCGGACGATATATGGAAGCCGGATATCTTGAGGCGAATTTGGGAGGTATCATCGATTCCTACGGGAAAAAAGCTCAAACAATGTTGAAAGCGTTTGAGGAGTTTATGCCAAAAGGCGTTACTTGGACGACTCCCGAGGGCGGATTGTTTCTATTCCTAAGATTGCCCGAAAATATTGATACCGAAAAGCTTTTGGAAGTGGCGATTAGAGATTACAAAGTCGCTTTTGTTCCGGGAGTTGTTTTTCATTGCGATGGCTCCGGCAGAAATACCATGCGAATGAATTTTTCTTACGAATCGGAAGAGACGATACGCGAAGGTGTGAAGCGACTGGCTGAGGCTATCAAGGCGAATATGTGATGATGAAGTGTAAATTTTGCGGACTAACGATAATTGGCGACCCAACTTTTTGCAAGGGTTGTCGCAAGTCAACGGGACTTTTGAGGAACGAACTCAGTGCCATCAAGTCGTTGCGATTTTCTTTTGGAAATGTGAAGTGGAAAGAGCATCGTTTGCTTAGTGCCTTGCTCCTTTTGCCTTTTCTTGCTTTTGTGTTTTCGTTGTTCTTTTTCGACTACTTGCCATACTATTGCGGGTTAGTAGTTTTTCTACTGCTGTTTTTGTCGCCATTGGCACAGGACAAAGTTTGGCTCAAGAAGATTTATAGATTTGTGCCGTTTTCTTTGACTTTTGTCGCTTACATTTTTCTTCTTCGTCTCATTTGTCAGGGCGACCCGATATTGAATTTGGTTTACTTCATTATGTGCAATTACGGGCTAAGCCTTTCTCTACCCATTGTTTATAAGCTTGGCAAAGGCTGTTCTCTTCGCCAATCTTTTTCTTGGAGTTTTAAGACGATAAAAGAGAGCAGATGGCAACAGATGTTTTTGCTTTGGGCTTTGTTTGCCCTCAATCTGTTGGCGATTTTGCCTGTTGGTTTGGGACTATTTTTTACCCTGCCTCTTTCTTATCACGCTATCTCTCACTATGGCGAGCAGTTGGAAGAGCATTACAAATCCTTATAGATAGACAATATGAGCGGGACTAACACGGAAATTATATTCATCCACGGCTTAGGGCAGAAGTTGCCTGAGGAGATTTTGCTTTCTTGTTGGCGAAAGTTCTTGCTTGCCAGTCAGATTGACATCCCCGAAGAGACTATGAGTATGGCTTATTGGGCGGATTGTATCCCAAATCATATTCCGGAAAGCATCCGGCCATCCACAGACAAAGCGGTTGAGGATTTACTGGATTTTGTGTCTGCGAACAAAGACAGTTTTCATGTCGGCACAGGAGATGAAGTTGACAAATTTTTCGCTCACAAGGGGAAAGAGCTGATAAGCATTTTAAACTCCGCAATAGTCCTCAAGGAAAACATTATCAGTTCCGTGTCTCAGGACGCAAAATATTATATCAACGATTCTCATATTGGGCAACAGATGCGAGGGATTTTGCTCTCCAAAATTGTTTCCGCTTGGGAGAGAGACAAAAAAGTGGTGGTTATCGCTCACAGTTTGGGTTCTGTGATTGCTTACGATTTGTTTTGGCAATTGTCATATCGTGCTGAATATGAAGAATATAGAGATAAAAAAATTGAAGCTCTTTTTACACTCGGTTCGCCACTGAGCAACGAAGAAATTTTGGCAAATCTTCTTTCGTCATCTTATCGCAAGAAAAGTTCGTTTTATCCCACAAATATGCAAAATTGGTTCAATTTTTCTTGTCTCGGAGATGTCGTTACTCACAATTCGAAAATCGGAGAAATTTTCTTGGAGCCAATGAAAAACTTGGGTCTTTTGCAAGATATTCGAGATTATAAAAATCTGTATAATCCGTATGTTTGCTCGGGGTATCATAACCCGCACAAATCCTATGGCTATCTTGTTCAACCCAAATTAACTAAGTGCTTGAATAAAATTTTATTTTAAGCAAAAAATATAGCAATTTTTTCATTTTGTTGTGAATTGATAGTTGAAAATCTTGAAACTTGGGCGGGTATTTTAGTTTTTACCGCCTATTTGTAAATTATTTTAGGAGTATATGCAATGAAAAAAATTGGAGAAATTGTTAAGGGTAAAAATAGAATTAAAAGTTTGTTATTGTTCCTAATTGTAAGTTCGGTCTTTTTAAATATTTTAACATTAGATTACAGCCATGATTGGGGAGGAGATTTTGCTGGATATGTTGGTCAAGCAAATGCTCTTGTAAATGACAATGTTGAGAAATTCATAAAAGATTCGGAATTTCGATGTATGTTTTCTGAATCGAAGGTGATAGGTCCTGTCGCTTATCCTTGGGGATACCCTCTAATTTTATATTTTCCCATCAAAATTTTTGGAATAAATTTTTTAATTTTAAAAGTAGTAACTTTCATTTTTTTTATTGCTTCTTTATTTATAATTTATTTTTTGTTCAAAAATGAAATATCCAAAATAAATAGTTTGTTATTGATACTTATTTTTTCGGCTTCACCTTTCTTTTTTAGTTTTAAACAAAATGTGTTATCAGATATTCCTTCTCTGTTTTTCGCACTACTTTCCCTTTTATTAATAAAAGTAATTTACTATAATGATGTAAACAAATTATCTCACAAAAAAGAATTTTTTCTATTGATTCTATTAGGACTGTCTATTTTTTTGAGCCTATTCATAAGAACAAATTTAATTATTCTTCTACCTTTAATGTTTATAGTTCAGGTATTAAAATATAAAAAGACAATAGTGAATAAGAAGTATATATTTCATTTTCTTTTACCGTATTTAATTGTTGGTTTTTCCTATATGCTTACAACTATAGTTTTGCCAATTTCATCATATTCTAGCGTATTATCCTTTGGGCTTTTTAAACTATTCCCAATAAGAGCCATAAGAAATATTTATTTTTATTTGTATGTTTTTAGTATTTTTTGGGGGAATTGTTCAGAATTTTCTAAACTAATGATGAGAGCTAATATATATGGTTTGGATTTATTTGCAGTAATGCATGGATTTTTTTCAGTTTTTTTTGTAGTAGGATTTTTGCACTCTGCAAAAGAAAAGTCTTTTTTTGTATTTTTTTTCTTAATTTCTATCGTATTGTTTATATGTTTTCCTTATTTACAAGGATTAAGATATGTTGTAACATTGATCCCTTTTTATTTATTATTTATATTTAAAGGAATTCTAAAAATAAAATTTAACAAGATAATTGGAGTTAGTTCTCGGAAGATTTTGTATTATGTTTCGTTGCTTTTGTTTTTGTGCTTTTTCATTCAAAATATTGGGTCTATTGTTGTTGGGAAGACTAAGTATGCAAATAAAGTTGATGGTCCTTTTTCAGAAACTTCTCAAGAATTGTTTTCTTATTTAAAGAAGAATACTTCTCAAGATTCAATTATAAGTTTTTTTAAACCAAGGGTTCTTTATTTTTTTACAAAAAGAAAATCTTTTGAAATAAATAGTGTCCCCTATTTTCAAAAAGTTAACCCTAACTATTATGTGTTTTATAAAGGTGGCGATCAAAAAATGCATTTATTTTTGAAAAATAATTATAAGCTAATTTTTGAGAATAGATGTTTTGAAGTTTTCAAAATATTTGATTAGGAAATTTGGATAAGTTTTTAATTTATAACTTTAACATGGGCAAAAAGTTAATTATTCTTAAAATTTTACTGAGAAACTAATTTTACTTGACTTGGATAACTGCTTAATTTTTTTGGTTTGGCAAGAAAATATTAAATTGAAGGAATTTGCATAATGGTTAAGTTAAGATTGAAAAGGATGGGCAGAAAAAATATCCCGTTTTACAGAATTGTGGCTGTTGATAGTCGCAAAAAACGAGATGGAGCATATATAGAAGCCTTAGGTTATTATAGTCCCAAAAGTGAAGATGATAGGGTAAAAATTGATGCGGTGATTGCTAAAAAATGGCTCAATTTGGGTGCTCAGCCTACAGATACAGTAAAATCTCTGTTGAGAGAAGAAGGTATTCTCAAGGGTTGGCACGAAGAAAAAGTTGCTGCGGCTAAAAACTAAGCGTGCAAACGAAAGAGCTGTTAACTGTATTAATAAGTGAGTTGGTTGATTTTCCTGCTGAAGTTGTCGTTGAAGAGTTTGATGGAGATTTCGGGGAAATTTTTCAAGTGAAATTAAATAAAGAAGATATTGGGAAAGTTGTCGGGAAAAAGGGTAAAACTGTTTCCGCTTTGAGACAATTGTTCAAGAGCATTGCTCGCAAAAGTGGAAAGTCGTTCGAGTTGGAGATAGTTGAATAATTCGAGTGTAATTGTTTTGGCTTCTTTTCGAGGTTATTTGTTGAGTTCGGAAAGATTTGTGAGGCTGAAACTAAATAGAAGTTGGCATAGAAGTGTTAGTAAAAGTGACTATTTTTTGTTACTATTCGGTCGGGAGATTAGATACTTGGACAGTTTTAGATTGGAGTATCCCGAAGAGAGTGACGAGGCTTGTATAGCGATAGATGACGAGGATTTGGTGCAAGAGCTTTTGCAGTCCAAAAATGTTGGTTTGGGTTTATTGAAGAAAGATTACCAAGGTTTGACTTCCGATGGTTGTCCCTACAGCGGATTTGAGGTTTATTATCAAGACGAATTGATGGGCAAGGTTCTCGGTTATAGCAATGAAAGTGGCTTGCCTGTTTTGGAGATTGATGTGAATGGCGAAGTGTTGTTAGTTCCTAAGGTTGATGAGTATATTGCGAGTGTTGATGATAACGCATTGCGATTACAGAATATAGAAGATTTATTGCAGTTATGAAGATAGATGTTCTAACGATTTTTCCGGAGATGTTTCCCGTTTTTTTGGAGACAAGCATTGTCGGTCTTGCTCATCAGAAAGACCAATTATCGACAAGAATCGTTGATATTCGAGATTTTTCCAGAGACAAGCATAAGAAAGTGGACGACTATCCTTATGGTGGTGGCGGTGGAATGGTGATGTCGCCTCAACCGTTGACGGACGCTTTGCGGGATTGTGATTATCAGACAGCTGATGAGGTTATCTATTTTACTCCGCAAGGAAAACCGTTGTTGCAAGCCGATTTACACAGCTTGAAAACGAAGCGAAAGATTGTTCTGGTTTGCGGACATTACAAGGATATCGACCAAAGAATCCGCGAAAAATATATCACCAAGGAATTTTCTGTTGGCGATTATGTTCTTTCTGGAGGCGAGTTGCCGGCGATGATTTTTATCGATGGGATTGCCAGACTATTGGATGGAGTTCTTGGAAATATTGAATCTGCATTGAGCGACTCTTTTGAAGACGGGATTTTGGGTGCTCCGAGTTATACGAGACCAGAGGAGTTTGAGGGGATGAAAGTTCCAGCTGTTCTTCTTGGCGGTAATCACGCAGAGATAAACAGATGGCGAAAAGAGAAAGCCTTGGAAATTACCGAAAAGAATAGAAAAGATTTGCTGAAATGAAAAGCGTTTACTTGGCTTTGCTCCATTGCGATGTTGTTGACAAGAGCGGGAACGAGGTTGTGACCTCCATCACTAATTTAGATGTTCACGATATTTCTCGCAGTTGCACATCTTTTGGAGTTGACGGCTTTTTTGTGGTAAATCCACTATCGGGGCAGAAAGAGTTTTTGCAAAGAGTTTTGAATTTCTGGGAGACAGATTTTGCTCGGGAATACAATCCCGATAGAGTAGAAGCGTTGAGAGTCACTGAGTATGCGAAAAATTTAAAAGAAGTAATAAATAAAATTATAGATAGAGATAGTGAATATCCGATAGTTGTGAGCACTACAGCGAAGAGAATGGATAATCAAATAGAGATAGAAACTCTGAGAAAGATGAGTGATAAGCCGCTATTGTTGTTGTTTGGAACAGGTGGTGGTCTTAGTAACCAAGTGCATGAGAGTGCAGATTACATATTAGCTCCTCTGCAATGTGGAGGCAAGTATAATCATCTTTCGGTTCGGAGTGCCGTTGCTATTATTTTGGATAGGTTGCTGTCTATATAAGGAGTTGATAAAATGGATATATTAAACGAAGTTGGTAAAGAACTGGTAAGAACCGACCTTCCTGAATTTGGAGTTGGGGATACCGTGCGAGTTGATTATAAAATTAAAGAGGGTGCTAAAGAGAGAATACAAGCTTTTCAAGGTATTGTTATTCAAAAGAGAGGAAGCGATGTTTCCAAGACTTTTACCGTGAGAAAAGTGAGTAACGGTGTAGCTGTGGAGAGAGTTTTTCCTATGTCCACTCCTCTTATTGCCAAGTTGGAAGTCTTGAGATTTGGCAAAGTCAGAAGAGCTAAGTTGTTCTATTTGCGTGAAGCCAGTGGAAGAAGAGCTAAGATTAAAGAGAAAAAACAATATTAGATTTTTATAAATGCTGACAGGTAATGCTTACGCCAAGATTAATTTATATTTGGATACTTTGTCCAGAGGCGAGCAATATACCGAGATAAGGACGATTTTTGCCGAGATTGATTTGCACGATGTCCTGAGAGTGGAAAGAAATAGAAGTGGTGAGGTTGGGTTTGGATGTGATGATAAACAGTTGCAAACCGAAGAAAACCTTGTTTGCAGAGTTGCAAAGTATCTGCAAGATAGATTTGAGGTCTCGTGGGGAGTAGATATTTTTTTACAGAAAAATATTCCCGTTGCCGCAGGATTGGGCGGGGGCAGTAGCGATGCTGCGAAAATCCTCACCATGCTCAACGATGAGTGGGATTTGGATTTGTCTTTCGATGAGCAGAACGAGATAGCGTCTCTTTTTGGTAGTGATATTAATTTCTTCCTGCATGGAGGGACTTGTATTGGCACCGGACGAGGGGAGAAGATTAGCAAGATTGATTTAGTAGTAAACGATAAAATTTTGTTAATAAATCCTAATGTGCCTATCTCCAGCAGAGAGGCTTATCAAGCGGTAGAGAATTTCGAGGCTACGGAGAACTTCGACAAATTTATAAATTCTGCTGACACGAAGTTTTGCTATAACGCTTTGCAAGCAGGAGTTGAGAGACTTTATCCTATTATAAAGGAGAGTGTAAACGGTTTGCTTGACAGCGGAGCAACTTCTGCGATACTTTCTGGAAGTGGGGCTACTATAATCGGATTTTTTGACGATATGAGCTCTTTAAGTTTGGCAAATAATTATTTTAAAAAGAAAAATTTTTGGACATCAATTACTAAAATTGGAAGGAGTGAAACATGAACATTACAAAAGTAGAAGTATTCTTGAGAGACGATGACAAACCATTGAAGGCTTTTGTTAATCTCATTTTTGATGATAGCTTTATCGTTAGAAATGTAAAAGTTATCGACGGTAGCAACGGTATGTTTGTTGCTATGCCAAATCGTCAGTTGGGTGATGGATCTTACCGCGATATTGCACATCCTCTTAACTCTGATACGAGAAAAGAGATAGAGGAATTGGTGTTGCAAAAGTATGAGGAAGAAAAAAGAAATTCTGAAGCTTAAAATTGCTGGCAATTTTTAGTTAATAAGGAGAATAGCATTAAAATATTTTCAGGCAACGCTAATAAATATTTAGCGAAACGGGTCTCTGAATATATAGAGGGCGAAGGTGCCGTAGATGTTATGGGTAAGGCGGAGGTCTTCGAGTTTTCCAATGGAGAGACTTTCGCCAAACTTTGTGAAAGCACCAGAAATAGGGATGTTTTTGTTTTTCAACCTATCTGCCCATCGGAAATAGTGGAGAGAGAAGACAAGAACAAATATCGCACCGTTAATGACAATTTAATGGAACTTTTGATTTTGATGGACGCTTGCAAGAGGGCATCTGCCAAAAGCGTAAGTTGTGTTATCCCTTACTATGGCTATTCTAGAACTGACAAAAAAGACCAATCCGGCTCTCCTATCACGGCGAAGCTCGTAGCGGATATGCTGGAATCTGCCGGTGCTCAGAGGATTATCACTTTTGATTTGCACTCTCAACAGATACAAGGTTTTTTTAATATTCCAGTTGATAACTTGTCGGCTTCTTATCTTTTTGCCAAACATTTTTACGATGGATATGGGATTGAAGTTATCGTTTCTCCCGATTCGGGAGGAGTAGCCAGAGCCAGAGAGTTGTCCAAGCGGATTAACTATGCTCGCCGAAGTGATAAAAAGTGTGTGGAAAAGATTCAAACTGCAATTGCTTTCGGAGATAAGAGACGAGTTGGGAATGATGACAATGCCGATTTGACCCATATAATCGGTGATGTTGAGGGGAAAAATGTCTTAATCTCGGACGACATTGTAGATACTGCAGGGTCTCTCGTAAAAGTCGCTTCCGCCTTGCGTAAGCACGGAGCGAAGAAGATTTATGCCGCTTGCGTGCACGGAGTGCTTTCCGGTCCTGCCATAGAAAGATTAGAAAATTCTTGCTTGGAGAAAATTTTTATAACGGATACGATTCCTCTGTCAAAAGAGGTTAGAAGTTGTAGTCGTTTGGAGATTATCTCTATAGCAAAACTTTTAGCAAAAGCTGTATATAATATTAGTGAAAAGAAATCCGTCAGTGAATTGTTCATGATGGATTTGTAGGAAAAAGAGGTAGCTTAAGATGGATTTTAATTTAAAAGTTGAAAAAAGAGCTGTGGCTCAAAAGAAATCTGATAGTAAAAATATTAGAAATGCGGGATATATCCCTGCAATCATTTATGGAGATGGGAAAGAAGGCGTTCCTATTAAACTGAAATCTAATGAGTTTGTAAAAGCTTATAATAGGTCTCTTGGGGAACTTGTTTTCTTTAATCTTGATGTTGACGGCAAGAACTATAAGACGGTAATCAAGAGCAAGCAAGTGCATCCAAGCACTAGAAGATTGCTCCACATCGATTTTATGGAGCTTACCAAAGGGCACACAGTTACGGTGGATATTCCGATTAAATTGGTTGGGGACTCCGTTGGTGTGCGTGAAGGTGGTATAGTCGATTTTTTATTGCACACTCTTTCTGTCAGTTGTCTTCCTTCTCAGATTGTTTCCGAGATTGAGGTTGATATTAGCAACTTGGCTATTGGAGAAAACTTGCGTGTTCAAGACATAAATCTTGGAAAGTTGCATGCGAATGTTGACCCTGAGAACTCTGTTGTTAACATTCTTCCTCCTATCAAAGCAGCTGCTGATAGTGAGACTGAAGGTGAGCAAGAGGGAAAAGCCGAGGCACAAACTCTGGCTGAATAGTTTTTGGTTACTCTGATAGTTGGGCTTGGGAATATAGGCAATAAATACGAAAATACCAGGCATAATATAGGTTTTATGTTGATAGATTATTTGGCTTCCCAGTGGGGAGTCAAATTTTTTAGTTCGGCTAATTTCTATTTTGCACGGAAGAGAGATTGTGTTTTGCTTAAACCTCGAACGATGATGAATTTGAGTGGTGTGGCTGTTAAGGATGCTTGCAAGAGATTTAATCCCGAGAAGGTTTTGATTGTCTTTGATGATGTGAATATCGATTTTGCTCAGTTGAGGATTCGTAATTCCGGCTCTGCCGGTGGGCACAACGGAGTGAAGTCTATTATCGAAAAATTGCAGACTGATGAATTTGCAAGACTTCGGATTGGTGTTGGTGGTGGAGAAAAGGCGAGTCTAATCGGGCATGTTTTGGGTAATTTTAATGCTGACCAAAAGAAAAAATTGCTGGTAGTTTTGGGATTTTCCGCAGAGCTCTTGGATGTTTTTATTGAGCAGGATTTGACCAAAATGTTGGAATATTACAGTAAAAATAAAAAGACCTATTCTGAACGGGTTGTTCAGGATCTTTAGGAATAAAGACCAAAGGAGAAATTAATATGAACTACGAAAGTATGTTTTTGATTAATCAGGATTTGTCGCAGGAAGAAGCGGACGCTATCAACCAAATTGTCCTCGATTATATCAAAGATAACGGAGGAGAGGTTACCTCCAGTGAGAGCATGGGTAAGAAGCAATTGGCTTATCCGATTAAAAAGAGAGAAAGTGCTTACTACTATCTTAACTATTTCAGTTTGGAAGTAGATAAACTCGACGGTTTGGAGAAACTTTATCGTTACAACGAAAATGTAATAAGGTTTTTGACGACTGTTAGAGATTAGAGTGGTTTTATTTTAGAAGAAGAAAGGGGTGAATTATGAGTAAAAAATTTAGATTACCAAACATTAATTCTGTTACTATTTCCGGAAGATTAACTCGTGATTTGGAGCTTCGTTACTTAAATTCGGGGACACAAGTTGTTACTTTGCCTTTGGCTTTTTCTCGTAGTTATCGGGATAAGCAAGGTCAGTGGCAACAAGAGACCAGTTTTTTGGATGTGATAGTTTGGAGTGCGGTTGCCGAGAGATGTGCTCAAGTTTTGAAGAAAGGTGATCCTGTCTTGGTTGAGGGTAGTTTGCGAACCAGAATGTATACAACCAAAGATGGCAAGAATATGAAAATAACTGAAATTCAAGCCAATAGAGTTCATTTTTTGGAAGTAGAGGACAATGGTAGTTCTGCTCAAGATTCCGGCTCTGGCGACTCTCAGTTCGTTGAACCCAAAATGGATTTTGATGACGAGAGCGTGCCCTTTTAATTAAATTAAATAAGGATTTTTAATTATGGCTTTTAGAAAGAAAAAAATAGTTTTTAAGAAAAAAAAATGTAAATTCTGTGAAAACAAAGAGTTAGAGATTGATTACAAGAATGTGGATTTATTGAAAAAGATGATTTCGGAAAGTGGCAAGATTCTTTCTCGCAGATTTTCCGGTAATTGTGCCAAACACCAAAGAGCGGTTTCAAGGGAGATAAAAAAGGCAAGACAAGTAGCTTTATTGCCCTACAAAAGAGTATGATTTTTTTGTACGCAGTAATTTATAGTGTACTTGCTTACTTAAATCCTTTTTTGGCGACTATTTATGGAGTGGGTTTTGTTGGGGATAGGTTGCTAAGGAGTGGCAAATTGAATCAGTTTTTTTTGGCTTCTTTAGTTTTGTCGATTTTGGCTACGATTTTTGGTTTTGTTTCCAAGGTAGATTTCTTTGAGATTTTGCTCGCACAACTGTCTCTTTACATTTACTTTTATTTGTTGGTGAACAAAGGGAAATACGATTTGGCGATTTTGGGAACAGGTGCTTTTTGCCTTGCTGGAGAAGTGGTGCTTTTCATCGTTTTTAATGCTTACTATTTGCAGGTTATTGATACCGCTTTTGCTGTAACCCAAAATATTTTAAATTCAAATCAAGAATATTTAGGACTTGTTTGGAGACTTTATAAAGAGAATTTCCCGTCTTTGCACAGTGTAATGTTTTTGCTTGCTTTGTATCTGGGGTCGCTTTTGTTAGGGCGAAAAGAGGAAATTCCCCGTTTTGATTTCAGGGGATTTGCTTTGCCCAAAGTTATTGATTTGTGGCTATTGGCAGGAATTGTTCTTTTGGTTTTCAAGAAAAGTATTGGTTGGTCGATAGGAAGCAATTTGCTGATTGTTGCCTCTGTTGCGTTGTCTTTGGCTGGTTTAGGTGTGATTTTCACGATTTGGCAAAAATGGTTTGAGAAGTATAAAATACTGTATTTACTGTTTGTAGTTGTTTTGTTGTTTAATAATTATTTAATGTTTATTTTGTCTTTCCTAGGATTACTTGATCGTTGGTTTAATTTTAGGAAGCTGAGTTAGGAGGAAAAATGAAAGTTATTTTGACTGAGAATTTGTATAAAGTGGGAGAAGCCGGGGGCGTAGTAGAAGTTAAGGATGGTTTTGCCAGAAATTTTTTGTTGCCACAAGGTAAAGCTGTGAAAGCTGACAAGGGCAATATGATGAGAATTGAGGCTATCAAAAAGAAAGCTGAAGCATCAAGACTTCGTCTTTTATCTGAGCTCAAAGAGTCCGCTTCTGTTTTGGAAGGGAAGACTTTGGAGTTCGAAATGAATTCTGATAAGGATGGTAAACTTTACGGTTCAGTTTCTGATGTTGAGATTAGTGCTAAGATTAAGGAAGTTTTTGGTTTGGAAATAAAAAGAAGAATGATTGAACTTCCCGAGAGAATTAAAAATGTCGGAGAGTTTCAAGTTGTTTTGCATTTTGGACCGGAAGTGGCAGTGAATGTCAATGTTTTGGTTAAAAACAGCGAGTTGAAATTGGAACGGGTAGAAGATAACAAGGAGCAAGCAGAGGCTTCTGTAGAGGAAGAAGCTTAATTTGTTTTAGTTGTGGGAGGAATTAAGAAATTTAATCCCAAATCTTTTATTTTGCGAGTTGCCGGTGAAAAATATAGGGACTTTGCTCTTGTTTTGGTGAATTGGGGAGAATGTGTAGGCGAGTTGCTGGCTTCTTATAGTAATGTTGAAAAATACGAAGATGGTATAATATATATTTCTGTAGTCGACAATGTTTGGCTACAGGAATTTTTTTTATTGAAGAGTCAAATTATAGAGCGGTTGCACGGTAAAACCGATTTGGCTATCAGAGATATAATTTTTTATGCGAAAAATAGGGAGAAATACAAATGGTTGAGAAACAAAAAGTTCTTGTAGCTCCGTCGTTGTTGTCTGCGGATTTTTGCAATTTGAAGAGTGAAATGGACAATTTGCAATCTGCTGATATGTTGCATTTGGATGTGATGGATAACCATTTTGTCCCTAATCTGACTTTTGGATTTCCGATTATCGAGTCTATCAGGAAGAACACGAAGATGCCTTTGGATGCTCATCTTATGGTGGAGTCGCCCGAGGAGTATGTTGATAGATTGGCGATGATAGGCGTGGAGTATATCTCTTTTCATTTGGAAGCGACAGTGCATGCTCATCGGTTGCTTGCCAAGATTAAATCTTTGGGGATTAAAGCAGGAATTGCTCTCAACCCTGGGACATCTGCTTGTTTGCTTGAGCCACTTTTGGCGGAGGTTGATTTTGTGTTGCTAATGAGTGTAAATCCGGGCTTTGGCGGACAAAAATTTCTTCCTCTTGTTTACGATAAGTTGAGCTATCTGCGACCGTATAAGGAGAAATTCGGATTTCTATTGCAAGTTGATGGTGGAGTGAGCGACAAGAATTGCCAATCTCTCGTGGAAGCTGGAGTGGATATTTTGGTTGCCGGCAACTTTGTTTTTCAAGGGGACTACAAGCAGAATATTGCCCGTTTGAAGCTATAAGTTATTTCTTGGAAAATTCAAACGAATCGAAATCGTGTCCGAAGGTGAAGTAGAGGGTTTTGTTTTTTTCATCGTCCATGGCTACGCCCACTCTGGAGAAGAATAGAGGATGGTAGTAAGTAAACGATGTGCCGAGACCCCTCTTGTAGGTGCTGTATTTGCTGTCGAAAATGTTTAGATAGTCTTTATTTCTCAGGTCAACAAAGTTTCCGCCGAAGTCCCAAAAGAGTTTGTTTTTAAATTTCCACCTAATCCCGAGATAGACTGTTTTATACACAGGAGTGAGGATTGAGTTGGTTCTGAATCCCAAAAAGTTGTCTAATCCGCCGAGATAAAATGGGTCGTGTTCTTTTGCTATTGTGCTGTTGGTGGACAAGTTTCCGTATTCCAGCCTCAATTTTACACTAAATCTATCTTCAACGATGGGAAGAATTTTTTTGTATTTGAAGCTGAACTTTTGATAGTCTGTTTCGCTTCCGACTTTTTTGTTGCTTATGTGGTATTTTGACAAAATAGACTCGCCGTCCATCGGCATATATGAGTCGTCCAAGTACTCATAATAGACCTTAATCCCGAGACCATTTGTAGAGAAAGAGCTGTTTTCAAGTTTTTGGCTTACATTGTCGGTGAATTTGGAGCGGGAGTAAAAATAGTATCCTTCGACAATCGTCGATTTATTGGTAAACATACCGCTTCCGAGAGTAACTTCGATTTCCTCTTTATCTTTTTCTTCGGTTTTCTCAAAAGATTCGGCATCATAGATGTATAGAGGTTGATTTTTGTAGCAGGCAAAAGCTCTGAGATAAGTCCCCCAACTATCTCCTCTGTTCCCGAAATTTTTGACGAAATCAAAGTCAAACTCCTCTTTTTTGCCGATTTCTCCATTTATCAAAAGATTGGAGTTCGGGAGAAGTCTATTGTCAACCTGCAACAGTGAGCCGATAGAAAACATAGTGTAGTCGTTGACTTTGGCATAAAATCCGATTTTTTGTCGCAATTTCTCTTCGACAACTATAGTCAGCGTATCTTTGTTGAGAATGGGGTAGCTGTATTCAAAGAAGCCGGAAGTAAATATTTCGTTACAAAGATTGCTGATATCGTATCGGTTTTTCAGTTGACTGGCTTTTAGCTTACTCAGGGACAAAATGGTTTTTTCGTCCAAGTAGTAATTCCCAACAATCCTTATTGTTGTTACCGCAAACGAGTCTTTTTTTGTTAAGAAATCTTTCTTTTTTTGTTGCAATAGAGCAAATTTTTGTGGGTCGGAGAGTTTTTGTAGTTCGTCCAAATGCTTTAATGCTTCTCTTTTGCCAAGCTCGACAAGGTCTTTTAAATTGTTAAGTCCCAAAAAAGTCATCTGCTTTTTTACTTGAGGATAAATGAGAATTGTTGCATATTTCTCCGATTCCTTTACATTGCTATTCAGAGCAAGGGTAACAGTTTTGTTGAGGATAGAGAAGAGATTTTCGTTGCTTTCCTTGGCAATTGGCAAGGAAACTTTCACTCCGATTATGGTGTTTGCATTTTTTTTCACCAAATCTTTTGTGGGGAAGTTGTCTAAAATACCGCCGTCCAACAGAGTGAGAGAGTCTATTTCCATAGGCGAAAAGAATGAGGGAATGCTCATAGATGCACGCAAAGCCAAGTGCAGATAGCCTTTGTCCAAAATTACGGAATTGTGTCTATAGAGGCTTGTTGCTTTGCAAAAAAATGGGATAGGTAAGTTGTTGAAATCTCTGATGTCGTGAGCAGGGAAAGTCAATTCGAACATTTTATTTGTGATGTGTGACCCTTTCAAAATTCCATTGGGAAAGACAGGGAAGAAATTGTCTGTAAGGTCGAGAGATAAGCGGGTAAAATTTTTCCACCGCTTTTTTCGTCCGTAGTAGTTTTGTCTGGAGATGGACTCGGTAAAAAGTTTGTTCCAGTCGAGTTGGGAGACGATTTTCTCTATCTCTTTCCCCGAATATCCGCAAGAGTATAGCCCGCCGATGATAGCACCCATACTGGTTCCGGAGATGATATCGATGGGGATTTGCAGACTATCGATGACTTGCAAAACACCGATTTGTGTCAGGCATCTTGTCCCTCCGCCCGAGAGTGCCAGCCCGATTTTCGATGAGTTGGCAAATAGGCAAGGTGTCCAAAAAATCCAAAGCAACAGAACGGCTATGAATTTGATAGATTTTCTTTTGTCCATTGCAGAGCTTCTTGAATATAGTTTTTCGGTGGAAAAGGAATAGAGTTGGTGTAGTTGCGGATTCTTGTGATTTCTTCATCACACTTTTTTGCCAAAAATTCCGGATTCACTTCCAAGTTGTTTAATTTGTTTTGTTTGATTTCGGTGGAAATATTTTTTACCAAAGCTGACACAAGCGAAGAATCTTCCATTTTTGGCACGATATTGGTAGGTGTCAAGTCTTCGGCTTTAACATGGCTCGCTATAGTTTCAGCGGCTACCAAAGCCATAGAGTCCGTAATTTTTGAGGACGCAGTTTCTATCACTGCTCGGAGCAATCCAGGGAAAACCAAAGAGTTGTTCAGCTGATTTGGGAAGTCGCTTCGTCCTGTGGCTACGATGAAAGCACCGGCTTTTTTAGCTTCTTCGGGGTAAATTTCTGGAACAGGATTTGCACAAGCAAAAACGATTGGGTTTTCGCTCATTTTCTTTATCATATTGGCAGTTATAGTGTTTGGAGCGGAGACACCGATGATGATATCGGCATTTTCGCAGGCTAACATTGGAGAGTCGATTTTTTGCGGATTTGTGCTTTTTGCGAGATTCCATTGTTTAAAAAATAATGGGTTCTCTTCCAAATCTTTTCTGTCTTTGTGCAAACCGCCTTTGTCGTCAAAAATGTAGAACTTCTCGGGATTTGCACCTGCCTTTAGTAAATATTCAGCTATTTGACTTCCGGCTGCACCTGCACCGATAAGGACGATTTTAGCTTCGGAGATTTTTTTTTCAACAAGTTTCAGCGAGTTCAATATTCCGGCAAGAATGATGCAGGCAGTGCCTTGAGCGTCGTCATGCCAAACGGGAATGTCTAACTCTTCTTGTAGCTGATGAAGGACTTGGTAGCAATTTGGTTGGCTGATATCTTCCAGATTGATAGCGGCAAAACTGGGACTACAGGCTTTTACTGTGTCGACAATTCTTTTTGCTTCGCTTTTGCCATCGGAGTTTCTGGAGTCGATACACAAGGGGAAAGCGTCCACGCCGGCTAAATACTTCAGAAGTAGAGATTTGCCTTCCATTACGCCAAGTCCACCCGAAGGCGTGCAGTCTCCATCTCCCAAAACTCTGGTGGAGTCCGAGACGATTGCCACAGTTTTCCCTCTGAGAGTCAGCGAGTTGGAGAGAAAATTGTTTTCTCGTATTTGGCACGATACTTCGGAAACTCCGGGAGTATACCACACGCTAAAACTCTCAGGACTCCAAACTGGGACTTTTGGCATTATTTCCAGTTTCCCATTGTAATGACGGTGCAACAATAGAGATAACCTTTTGTAAAAAAGCGTCTTAGCCTTATTTAAAACTTGTGAATCAAACTCTTGCTTCAAAAGAGTTTCCAATCTGATTTGGTTAAACATAGTAAACTCCAAAATAAATTACTGCAAACAAAAACTCCCAATCCAATTTTTCATAAAGAAAACGAGTGTGTAAAAGGTCAAGAGATTAGTTTCGCAAAAATTTCTTGCTGATTTCGTAAAGTGCTATGCCACAACAAACACTCACATTCAGAGAGTTTTTCCAGCCTTGCAAGGGGATTTGAAAAATATTGTCGCATTGCTCAAGAGTTGTTGATGCGATGCCGAGAGCTTCGTTCCCCAAGATTAGAGCGATTGGAAAATCAACAGGAATGTTTTCTATAGGCAAAGATTTTGTGGTAGTTTCCATGGCAAAAATTTTGTAATTTTGTTTTCTATAGTTGCTAATGGCTTCGATAGTTGTAGAGAAAATAAGATTTTTAGTAAAATCGCAACAGCCCATCGATGTTTTTTGCACTTTTGGATTTTCGTGATTTGGTGTCACACCGCAAAAGGCGATTTCCGTGATGTTGAAACATTCGGCAGTTCTCAAAATCGAACCCACATTGAAGGCGGAACGGAGATTGTCCAAAATCAAAACTACAGGAAGTTTTTTGGTGGTGCTTTTTCGCTTTGAGTTGTCGTTGCTCAAAATCTCCCAATCTTTTTTTGACCTGCCATACCTATTTTCCAAGCCTATTTTTGCTAACAAAAACGCTCTTAAACTGGCAAATTTTGCTCGCGAAAAATAGTTTAGTTTTGGGTTTAGAGGGATGAGTGAAATAAATTCGGCTTGCAATTTTTCTCTTGTTTCGGGATTTTGCCAATTCATTTCGATTTTATCCAAGAGAATGAAGACCTCTTTTACTTGTTTTTCAGAAGAAAAAGAGGCGAATTTCTTTTCCGAGAAGCTCATACGATAGCGGAGTTGATTACAGTTTGAACATCATTTCCCAGTATGATGGCACAGGCCAAACATTCGCAGGCAAGAGATTTTCGAGTTGGTCGATTTCCAATCTCAAATCGGCTAAATTTTTGTTCAGTTCTGTGGCACAGAGTTCGGCTTTATCTTGGTCGCTCTTAGTAGCTGTTATGCTGTCCATTGTTTTGATTAGAGTGTCCAGACAACGATAAGCATTGGAGAAATGGGAGTTTATTTTGTCCAAAATTGAGAGCTGAATTTTGTGTTCGCAATTAATACTTCTCAAAGTTTCGATGGATTTTGCCAATTTGCCGATGTAATCCATGATAGAGGGGAAATATTCTGTTTTGACCATACGAGTTGCAGTTTTGGCTTCGATAAGAGCTTGCTTGTAATATCTTTGGTAATAAATTTCCGCTCTAGATTTCAACTCTTGGGAAGTCAAAATATCTGTAGAAGCAAATAAGTTTTCAGCTTTTGCTGTTTGATAGGCGGAGATAGCTTCAGCCGAATTTTGCAAGTAAGGCAAACCCTTTTCCATAGCCATTTTGCGATACTCTTCGGAGTAGTTGTCGCCGTTGAAAATAATCTTTTTCGCTTGAGAGATGCTCTCTTGCAAATAGGCGTATATCTCTTTGTTTGTATCTTGGCAATTCTCCAATCTTTCATTTAGGGTGCGTATCTCTTCCGCCATTAGCCCGTTTAGGACGACATTTGGCATAGAGATAGAAGCCGAGGATGGCACCATCCTGAACTCGAACTTATTGCCCGTGAAAGCCAAAGGAGATGTGCGGTTACGGTCGGTGTTGTCTTTGGGGAGTTTGCTGAGAGTATTGACACCCAATTCCAAGAAATCGCTTTCTTTACTGGCGACATTTTTGCCTTTCTCTATATTCAACAAAACATCGGTCAGAGCATCTCCCAAAAATACGGAGATGATGGCAGGAGGTGCTTCGTTTCCGCCCAAGCGATAATCGTTGCCGAGATTTGAGGCTGACGCTCGGAGCAAATCTGCGTGCTTATTAAATCCCTTGAGTGCTGCGACGAGGAAAACCAAGAACAACTGATTTTTTTCAGGTGTTTTCCCTGGAGCGAAGAGATTGATGCCGGTGTCGGTGACCAAAGACCAGTTGTTGTGTTTCCCTGAGCCGTTTACTCCTTGGTAAGGTTTCTCGTGCAAAAGGCAAACTAAATCGTGTCGTTTTGCCAATCTTTTCATCGTTTCCATCACAACTTGGTTTTGGTCTGCCGCCAAATTTGCTTGCGTGTGGATGGATGCAAGTTCAAACTGGCTGGGAGCGACTTCGTTGTGCTTGGATTTTGCCGTTATTCCCATTTCCCAGAGATGAGTGTCCAAATCTTTCATGAAGTTTGCCACTCGGTCTTTGATTTGCCCGAAGTAGTGATCTTCCAACTCCTGACCCTTCGGGGCGTTTGCTCCGAAAATAGTGCGTCCGCAGGTGATTAAATCCAAGCGTTTGGAGAAATATTTTTTATCAATCAGGAAATACTCCTGCTCCGCTCCGACACTGGGACTGACATTTTTTACATCTCTATAGCCGAGCTTATGCAACAATTTTGTCGCCTCTTTGTTGATGGCTTGCATCGAGCGAAGGAGCGGTGTTTTTTTGTCCAGCGCTTGTCCGTTGTATGAGCAAAAGGCAGTGGGAATACAGAGAGTTACGCCGGCTGTGTCCTCTTTTAGGAAAGCGGGAGATGTGTAGTCCCAACTGGTATAACCGCGAGCCTCAAAAGTGCTTCTGAGACCGCCCGAAGGGAAACTGGAAGCGTCCGGTTCGCCTTGGATTAGTTCGGCTCCAGATAGTGTTAACTCTATGCTATTGCCGTTCTCTACGGGATTTATAAAAGAGTCGTGCTTTTCGGCGGTAGAGCCTGTGAGAGGCTGAAACCAGTGGGTGTAATGGGTCGCACCTTTCCCAATCGCCCAGTCTTTCATAGCTGTAGCTATCTTATCAGCTAACACTTCCGGCAATCTAAGATTGTTTTTAATGCATGATAGGAACTCATTGAAATCTTGATTTGACAACCTTTTTTTTATAGATGCGTGGTTGAAAACTTTTTTCCCGAAAATCTCTTTTATATCACTCATATTACCTTCTATGTTCTTGAAAGTTTCTTATTTTTTCAAATATTCTTTGAATTTCTCTTTGTTGTTTTTAATAAAATCGGCAGCCAAAACAAGAAAAACTGAAAGGAAGAAACAAATGAAAAAGGTTACTAAGGTTAAAACTGTTTTGCTTGTTCCTTTTTTAGAAAGCTCTTGCTTCTTTTTCTTGCTAAGTTTTTCTTTTTCTTGAATACTTAATTTAGGATTTTTGGCATTCTGTAAAACAGATGTTTTCTTATAATCAGGAAGATGAAAATTTAAATTATTGTAAGCGTTGTCGGCTGAACTAATAGCCAAAGTTAATTGTATTAAATCGTCCGAATTTTTTAGAAGCTTAGCATTTTTTTCTATCTTATCTATTGAATTTTGAAGAGCTATTTTTAATTTTTTTTGATAATTTTTTTTTTCGTTTTGTGTTTCTAGTAAGATATAATATTTGTTTTTGAAGAGGGAATCTATAATTTCTGTTGCGTATTGGGCAACCGGGGAAACTATTTCTTTGTTTTTTGAAGTTACATAAACAGTAAAAAAGGATGCATTGTCCGTGTTGGCATCAAAATTTTCTCGCAATAAATTGGGATATCTTTCTTGAATCTTTTCTATAAAATCTTCGGAATTGTAGCAGAAACTAATGCCTGAAGCATATTCTCCAGGATATATTTTTATAGAAGATTGAGCATTATATAATTCAACTCTTTTTATGTTGATTAGGGCATAAGCTACCATCAATAAAGTAGGAATAATGGTAATCAAAACAATCGTCCATTTTCTTTTCCAAAGTTTGGCGACTATCTCCAGCAAATCTATTTCGTCAGTTTCTATCGGTTGGTTATTCTCCATCGGTATTTCTCCTATTTTCAATAAGTTTATAATAATTAACGCTGTCAATTTTGGAAACATTCCCCTTGGGTATCTGCAAAATGTCAACGATTTTTGTGTAACCAGCAAGGTAAATCTCTATCGTGTCGTTGGCAAAAACTTTTTCGGAAGGCTTGCAAATTTTTTTGTTGACTTTTACCAAAGATTTTTGACAAGCTTTTTGAGCAATGGAGCGGGTTTTGGTCAAACACAATTTACTCAAAAGAGCGTCCAAACGCATAAAATCGGAACTATTTTCCATGTAACCCTTGTTTTATGTATTTGTAATAATTTTGATTTTTTATCCCATAATAGCTAAAAAAGGCGAGTCCGCCCAAATCTTTTTTCAGGGCAATGTTGATTTTCGCCAAAATCTCTTTCCCTCTGTAGGCGTTATCGTCGTCCCAAGAACGCAATCCCACAACAATTTGCTTTCTTTGTTCCAGCGAGGAAGCGAAGTCCAATTGTTTCTTGATTACCTCGTTTTCCTTTGCGTATGCCATCAAATAGACTTTGTCGATGATGCCGGACTGTAGCCATTTTACCCACTCCTGACTTCGTGTATAATAGGCATCGTCATAGTTGGCGAAAACCGCTGCGGAAACAGTAAGCTGAGGATTTATTTTTTTCGCACCTTCGTAGATTTTTTTCACGAAATTTGTGACATTGTCCCTTTTAAATTCCTGATAATCCACAAAATTGCTTTCTTTAAAATGTTTCAGAGCCAAAGGATTGTAGCCGTAATTTTTGGACGGATAGCGGATGTAATCCATTTGGATGCCGTCAATTTTGTAATTATTAATCACATCCATAAAAATATTGAACAAGTAGTCTTGTACCTCAGGGATTGCAGGGTCGAAATACGCTCCTTCCTCTTCTCGGGGGAGCATTCTGTCTCCTTGGGAGTTATGCGTAATCCAAAAAGGGTAAGTAAGATAAGGATGTTCCAGTCCGATATTGTCCGTTTCGTTGCCGGTAATCACGAAAGTCGTGAGCCAAGCTACCAGCTTCAAATCTCTTTGTTGGCAAAGTCCGGAGAGATACTCCAACGGGTCAAAATCTTGGTCGCTTAGTTTATAATTGCGAGGTTCTTCGTTGGGGGAACTGGAGTCGTATTTGTTCGGAAAATACAGAGCATCCCCTCTGTAGCGGACTTCGGCTATAATAGTATTGATGCCACATTCGGTGATTTTGCTTATCATTTCATCTATTTTTTCTTTGCTATCTATATCCCATGGAGTTGCCCAAACGGCTTTTTCCAAAGCTGAGAGAGGGCAAAAAATAAGAAGAAAAAAAAGGAGAAAAAATTCTCCTTTTTTATAAAAATCAGTTAAAAACATTTAGAAAAATTATCTCACTCTCAAAGGCATCAAAAGGAAACGAGCCTCAAGATTTTCGTCAACTTGCTCATTATTGTAAATCAGAATAGCCTCTGTCGGACTCTTGAAGCAAAATTTCACATTTTCGCTCGTGATTACATTAAGAATAGCGAGCAAAAATTTGTAATTAAGTGTAATTTCCATAGATTCCGAGTTGATTTCCGCTGTTTGCAAATCCTCACTTCCAGAACCTTTGTCATCGTTGGAAGAGCTGAGCGTCAACTCGTCATCCTTTATCGTGAGCAAAACTCTGAAATCTATATCGGAAGAAGCAAGAGAAACGCGTTTAATAGCTTCGCTGATTTCGTTTCGGTTGACGACGACAATATTATTGTTTTCTATTTGGAAAGCTCTTTTGTAATCAGGAAACTCTCCCTCAATAACATGAGAGAAAATAATAAAGTTCTCATAGTTGAAAACGATTCTGTTTTCCTCAAAAAGCACCTTGATTTTATTGCTGTCTTCGTCCAAAATTTTGCTGATAAACAAAGTTGTTTTCACAGGCATAATTTTGCTGATTTCGTTGGTAACATCAAGATTTTCTTTCACGGTAACTTCAGCAATTTTGCTGGCATCGGTTGCAACCATTATTTGCCCTTGAGGGCTGAGTTGCCAAAAAATTCCGTTTAATACCGGAGAGTTTATTCGATTAGATACGGCGAAAGATGTGTTATCTATCATTTTTGTGAAAAGGTCCATCTCGAACTCAATTGCCTTGTTGAAATCAATTTTAGGAATGATAGGGAAAACTGAAAAGTCCTCCACAATCGGAGTTGAGAATTTGGAGTTTCCGCAATTTATTTTGAGTTTGTTTTCGTTTTGCTGTATGTAGATGGTGCTGGATGGCAAAGCCGCGATAATATCGCTGAAATATTTGGCAGGCACAGCCGTTTTGCCAGACTCCAAAACATTGGCTTTGATTTTGGCAGTTACTGTTATCTCCATATCCGAAGCACTGATGGTAATAGTCTCATCATCTTGATTGGCTTCAAGAAGGAAAGTAGTCAGAATTGCCATAGTATTTTTAGTAGGAACTACGGTAACCAAGTGAGCAAGCTTGCCAGCTATATCTTTTTTCTCTATAGAAAATTTCATTTTATCTCCTTATGCAGATATTCTATCTGAAAATCTTTAATACTCTCCACAACTAACAGAAATTATTAAAAACTCATCAACAAACAATAGGCAAGAGCCTTAATTCAAATCAAAACTCTTGCCTTTAATAGTTTGAAAATTTTGCAAATTACTTGATTGCGTCTTTCAATCCTTTGCCGGCCTTGAATGAAGGAACATCTCTGGCAGGAATAGTGAGATCGGCACCGGTTTGTGGATTTCTTCCTGATCTTTCAGATCTGTGTTTAACAGAAAAAGTCCCGAAACCCACTAAAGCAACTTTATCTTTTTTGGACAAAGCGTTAGTCACGCTACCCAAGAAAGATGAAAGGGCTGCAGAGGCTTGCTTTTTAGTAATATCAGCGTCTTTGGCAATCTTGCTTACAATTTCTTCCCTTGTCATGTCTTCTCCTTTATGTAATAGAGTATTACCCATCTGCTAAGGCATCTCTATATCTTGTCAACAAAAAATATCAATAAAATGTTCATCTCAAGATGGTTATGGATTATTTTTGAAAATTTAGCAAGAGGTAATTCATTTAATTTCAGTGTATTGTGTTAAAATGGTGGAGGTGGCGAGATTCGAACTCGCGTCCAAAAGTCAACCGCTACCGGCTCTACATACTTAGTTGTTTTGGTTTAACCAAAAGCAAGGGAAACAATCAACCTAAACTGATGGCGATTTCTCGATTTGAGTTTCGCAAAAAAGACGAGAAAGACTCTCTTTTGCTATTTGATTAAAAATGATACCTTGTTTACGGGGAACAACCAAAGAGTTTCCCGAGGAGGCAGGAGCCTAATTAGGCTGCCATTGCGTAGTTATCGTTTCCGTCTACTTATTAATTGTCCAAGCATTTTAACGGGATAATTGAACATTGCCCGGTATGCACCGAAAGTCGATTTAAACCTCTGTCTAAACCAAATTCACCCCCAAATTATTATAATCAGTTGAAAAGACAGTTTTTCAGAACAATGGTAATGTCAATAAAATTCTTCATCTTGAATGGGGACTACAAATTGAATTAAAAAACAAAAAAAATCTTGAATTGTATAGCTTAAAAAAATATCAAGTTTGAGATAAAAATACAAGTTTGTCTGTTTCGGATACAGACTGTTTGATTTGAGGTGGGATTATGATAAAAATTAAAAATTTTGTGTTGTTGCCCGGATATGAAACAAACACTTATTTGGTGTATGAGCAGGAGTCTAAAAAAGCTGTCTTAATTGACCCGGCTGCTCCGGGAAGTTCTGTCAGAGATTTTATAGAGGAGAACGAATTGGATTTGGTTTACATTTTAAATACGCATGGTCATTCTGATCACATAGGTGGCAACAGCTATTTTAAAAGGCTTTGTCCTGAGGCGAAATTGTTAATTCATCCCGCTGATAAAAAGATGTTGTTCGATTCGAAAGTTAATCTTAGTGTTTATTATGGTAGCAGTGAAATTTTTTCTCCGAGTGAGGACGGCGAACTTTATGACGGACAGGAGATAGAGTTTGGCAAAAGCGTTATAAAAGTAATGCATACTCCTGGTCACACTTTGGGTGGTGTTTGTTTTTTGATTGATAATTGTTTATTTTCTGGAGATACCCTTTTTGATATGAGCGTTGGTAGGACAGATTTACCCGGAGGTTCTCCTGCAAAATTAATGAACTCTATAAAAACAAAATTGATGGATTTGCCGGACGAGTTGTTGGTTTATCCCGGACATGGTAATAGCACGACCTTGGGTGTGCAAAAGAGGAGAAATCCGTTCTTTAGGGATTTGAGTTAGCTTTATGATAATTGCGATAGATGGACCAGCTGCTTCAGGAAAGAGCACCACAGCCAAAAGAATTGCCGATGAATTGGGGATAAACTACATAGATACGGGAGCTATGTATCGAGCTTGTGCCTTGAAAATATTCGAAATGGGAATAGAGTTGGCAGATTCTCCTCAATTGAGAGAAATTATAGATTCCATAAAGATAGATTTTGATAATAATGGGCGAACTATTCTTTTGGATGGAGTCGATGTGAGTGCTGAGATAAGGACGGATGTAATTTCCGCAGGTGCTTCCAAAATTGCCACCATTGGTTTTGTTCGGGAGAAGATGACGGAGTTGCAGAGGAGAATTGGTTTGTCCAAATCGGTTGTTATGGACGGCAGGGATATTGGCAGTGCTGTTTTCCCTAACGCTGATTTCAAATTCTACTTGGATGCGTCAGTAGATGCTCGTGCTAAAAGAAGACATTTGGAAGCTGTGGAAAAGAAAGAGAATTTGAGTTTGGAAGAGATAAAAAGCAGCATAATTGCCAGAGACGAGGCTGATATGAATAGAGAAATTTCTCCGTTGGTAAAGGCTGAAAATGCTATAGAAATTGACACTTCAGACCTCACGATACCACAACAGGTTGCAAAAATTTTGGAGATTGTCGGCAAGTGAAATCAATTATTGAAATTGCGGAACATTCCGGATTTTGTTATGGAGTGAAGCGGGCGATTGACATAGCTCTGGAGACCGCCAAGAATGAAAGCGGAAGAGTTGTGACGATAGGTCCGATTATTCACAATCCGCAAATGGTCGAGAAATTGAAGGAGCGGAATGTGCAATGTTTGCAAGGCTTGGATGAAGTGCAAGACGGCGACTGTGTGATAGTTCGTTCTCATGGAATGGTGAAGGAAGATTTATGTTGGCTACAAAAAAGAGGTGTGAAGATTGTTGATGCGACTTGCCCGAATGTAGCCAAAATTCACAGACTTGTGCAGGAAAGTTCCCAAAGAAAACAAGCGGTAATAATCTTCGGTGATGAAAATCATCCAGAAGTTGTGGCTATAAAATCTTATGCTGGAGAAAAATCTGCAATTGTAAAAAGAATTGAGGATGTCCCGACAAATTTTTTGCTCTCGGAGTCTGTTCTCTTGGTTTCACAAACTACTCAGAATAAACAGAAATTTGCCGAATTTGAACAGCAACTAAAAGAGAATTGCAAGAATTTGCGGGTGGTGAATACTATATGTAACGCCACGGAAGTGCGACAAAGCTCTACTCAAAAACTTGCTCAAGAAGTCGAAGTGATGATAGTAGTTGGAGGTTTGAACTCTGCAAACACAAGGACTTTGGCAAAAATTGCCGGCAGATACAGCAAAACTTTTCACATAGAAACACCTGAAAATTTGGAAGTTAGAATGGTAAAAGGTTTTGACAAAATCGGCTTGACAGCGGGAGCTTCGACACCAAGTTGGCTAATAAAAAGTGTACTTTCTAAAATTGATGAGTTGTGCTCTTCATAAATTTGTGATTTTAGTAAGATTAGGGGAAATATAATGTCTAATAAAGAAAAAATGCTGGCAATGATGGAAGAATCGTTCGGTAATATCAAAAAAGGAGAAATCGTAGAGGGGACGGTTGTCAGTATTGATGAAAGCAATGTTGTTGTCGATATTGGTTATAAATCCGAAGGGGTTATTTCTCTTAGTGAATTTAGTGATGATGTGCCCGAAATAGGTCAGCAAATCAATGTATATATTGTTTATATGGAAGATGCTTCGGGAAGAGTTAAACTGTCGAAGAAGGTGGCGGAAAAGGAAGAAATTTTCCAAAATCTTGTGAAAGCACATGAAAATGGTGACATAGTTGAGTTTCAGGTAAAAAAACTTGTTAATGGCGGTTTTTTTGTTACGGTGAACGATTGTAACGCTTTTTTACCCGGATCTTTGGTAGATATTAAGCCTGTTAAAAATTTCAAGCACTATTTAGACCAAACTTTGGAAGGGAAAATCATCAGTATTGACAAAGCAAAGAAGAGTATTGTAGTTTCTCGCAAAGACTCCCTTTTGGACAAACAGAATAAGAAGAAGTTGGAAGTTTTTGAACACTTGGGAGAAGGTGCCGAAGTTGATGGTGTGGTAAAAGGGATTACTGATTATGGTGCTTTTGTGGACATAGGTGGGTTTGACGGACTATTGCATATTTCGGATATGAGTTGGTCTAATATCTCTCATCCTTCGGTTTTGTTCAAAGTCGGAGATAAGATAAGAGTAAAGATTTTGAAGATAGCTTCCGAGACGAATAGGATTTCTCTTGGTGTAAAACAACTTTTGCCTCACCCATGGGAGAATGTTGACCAAAAAATTTCGCAGGGCGATACGGTGAAAGGTGTTGTTACTAAGCTGACATCCTATGGTGCTTTTGTGGATTTGGAAGTTGGTCTGAAAGGATTTATCCATAAATCTGAAATGTCATGGACGAGGACGATTAATCATCCAGGGCAAGTTTTGAATGAGGGCGACGAGATTAGTGCAATTGTTTTGAATATCGATAAAGATGAGAAGAAAATCTCTTTGGGTCTTCGTCAAATGATTATTAATCCTTGGTTGACCATCGGTATGAAATATGAAGTTGGGCAGGTGGTTACCAGACCTGTTAAATCTATTACCAGTTTCGGGATGTTCTTGGAGCTTGATGATGACATTGATGGTCTTGTTCATATTGCCGATGTGGCTTGGAGCAAGAGAATTGATAATCTTAAGTCTGTTTATAAAGTTGGGCAAGAGGTTGAGGTTAAGATTTTGGACATTGATGCTTCTGCGTATAAGGTGTCTTTTGGCATTAAGCAATTAACCGAAAATCCGTGGGAAAAAGCTGATTTGCTGAAAAACGGGCAAAGCGTAAAAGCCAAAATACAAAAAGCTATTCAAAATAAAGGTGTTGTTCTTGATTTGGAGCATGAAGGAATGATTTTCGAAGGATTTGTTCCTTCTTCTTTTGTTTCTTTGGATCAAGGGGAAAGCCTTTCAGACAAGTATCCTGAAGGCTCTATGCATGAATTTTTGGTTTCCAAGGTAGATCGTAAGGGTTGTAGGATTATATTGAAACCTGCCGACCAATCTTATGAATCTCATAACCAAAATGAAGAAGTTCCAGTAGAATCTTTTCACGAACAATTAGATAATTTGAATTTAGATTAGTTTATTGCCGTATTGTAAGGAGAGTATATGCGTAAGAAAACTTTTAAGCACGGGGTGCATCCTCCTGATTTTAAAAGTCTTAGTAGTGATTTTGCCATTGAGATGCCTGATTTACCGAAGGTAGCTACTTTGTTTTTGTCACAGCATTTGGGCAAGCCTGCCATTCCGATTGTGGCTGTGGGCGACAAAGTAAAAACAGGTCAACTTATAGCCAAACAAGATGGGTTTATTTCTGCTAATATTCACTCTTCCGTTACCGGAGAAGTGATTGCTATTGATTCGTTCATTGACCCGACAGGCAAAAAGAGCAAGGCTATTCAGATTAAAGCTGCTAGCGAAGATGACTGGGTTGAGCTTGTGGACGATGAGAACTATTTGGAACTTCCGACGGAAGAGATACTCAAAAGAGTTCAGGATGGTGGCGTTGTTGGTATGGGTGGTGCAGGATTTCCGTGTTATGTCAAGTTGATGAGTAAGAATATCGACACTGTTATCCTCAATGGTGTGGAGTGCGAGCCTTTTATTACTTCTGATTACAGGATTATGCTGGAAAGAGGCGAGGAGATTATCTCCGGTCTGAAAATCTTCATGAAGGTTCTCGGTGCTAAGCAAGGCATTATCGGGATTGAGGACAATAAGCCGAAAGCTATTAAAGCTATGCAGTCTCTTCTCGTTGGACAGAGCGACATCTATGTTCAGCCACTGGAACTGAAATATCCGCAAGGCGGAGAGAAGCAATTGATTTTTGCTTGTGTGGGCAAAGAAGTTCCCAATAAAGGCGGTTTGCCTACCGATGTGGGTGTGGTGGTGCAAAATGTAGGCACGGCGATAGCTGCTTATCAAGCCGTTCGTTATAAAAAACCTCTGATAGAGAGAGTGATAACTGTTACCGGTTCTGCCGTGAGAAGTCCCAAAAATTTCTGTGCTCGCTTGGGCGTGAGTTTCGATTATCTTTTGGAAGAAGCCAAAGGTGCTATTGCTCCTGTAGCCAAGATTATTTCTGGTGGACCGATGATGGGTTTTGCTGTAGGCGATGCAAGTGCTTGCATTACCAAAACGAGTTCTGCCGTGGTTTTCCTTCGCAAATCTGAGATATTCCAAAGCCAAGAAAGCAAATGTATAAGATGTGCCAGATGTGTTGATGTTTGTCCGCAAAATTTATTACCCGGTAAGATTGGCGATGCGTCTATGAACGGACTTTGGGACGAGGCTGCTAATGGTGGTGCGTTGGATTGTATCCGTTGCGGTAGCTGTGCGTATGTTTGTCCGGCTCACATCAAGTTGGTGCAATGGATAGATTTAGCTCGTTTGGAATTGGCGAAAAGACCGAAATTGGAGGAGAAAAAATGAAACTTGTAGTTAGTGCGGCTCCTCATCTTCACGATAAGTTGTCGACCAAATCGATTATGTGGAATGTTGCTTTTGCTCTGTTGCCTGCGTTGTGTTTTTCCGTGTATTACTTTGGTCTAAAAGCTCTTTTACTAACTGTTTGTGGGATTGCTTCCGCTATGCTTAGCGAGGCTTTAATTCAGAAATTTAGAAAAGTGCCTGTAACGATAGATGATGGCAGTGCCTTTGTTGCCGGAATGTTGGTGGCTTACAATATCCCTGTCAGTGCTCCATGGTGGATACCTGTTGTCGGTAGTGCTTTCGCTATGGCTGTGGGCAAGCACGCTTTCGGAGGACTGGGTTCTAACATCCTTAATCCGGCTCTGTTGGCGAGAGCTTTCTTGATGGCTTCATGGCCTACGATTATGACGAATTGGAGCAAGACGACTCTTGGTTCTATCAGTGGAATGATGGGTGTTAGTAGAGATTTGGTCTCCGCCAAAGCTAAGGTTTTGGTTAGCAGTGCCACTCCTTTGGGAGTTGTTAAGTTCTTGCGAGACCAGAATTTTGTGGATGGTTTGGGTGTTACCGCTCAGCAAGGGAAAGAGGTTGCTCTATTGCTGATGAATAAACTCTCCAGCTTTGAAGTTTTGCAAAATCTTTTCTGGGGAAACTGTGGAGGAGTTTTAGGCGAGACTTCTGTAATTGCCTTGTTGCTCGGAGCAGGATGGTTGGCTTATAAGCATATAATTGAGTGGCGAATACCGACTTGCTATATATTGACCGTGTTTGTTCTTACCTATATTTTCGGTGGTATAGACGGAATTTTTTCTGTCTCTATTCTGTTTGCTGCTTTCCAAGTTTTTGCTGGTGGACTTATTCTCGGTGCATTTTTTATGGCAACGGATATGGTGACTTCGCCGGAGACGAGAAAAGGTAGAATAGTTTTCGGTATAGGTTGTGGGATTTTGACGGTGTTGATTAGACTAAAAGGTGGTTATCCTGAGGGTGTTTGTTATTCCATCTTGCTGATGAACCTGACCGTGCCCCTGATAAATAGATGGACGATGCCAAAATTTTTCGGCTCAACCGGAAAAGGAGGAGCTAAATGAAAAACTATTTAAGACTTTCCGGAATTCTCCTCATTATTTGTGTTATTGCCAGTGCAACTTTGGCATTTGTTAACAAAAAGACCAAACCGATTATTGATAATATAGCTGCTCAAGAAGAGAAAAAAGCGATGCTTTTTGTTTTGCCTGAGGCGGAGTCTTTTGAGAAGCACGAAGATGGCGAATTTGTCTATTACTTGGGACAAAAGAGCGGTGGAGAGTTGATTGGATATGTATTCATCGCAACTGGTCAAGGGTATTCCAGTTTGATACGGACTGTGGTCGGTTTGAAGACAGATTTTTCCGTGAATTGCATCAAAGTTATTTCCCAATCTGAGACTCCGGGTCTTGGTGCGAATAGCGAGAAGCGAGAATGGCAAGACCAATTCAAAGGTAAAAAATGTGCTCAAATATCCGTGGTCAAAGACGGCGGAGAGATTACTAGTATAACTGGTTCGACAATAACAAGCAGAGCGATTTCCAATTCTATCAATGCTGGAATTAAGCTTTTGGAAGTGGCAGTCGTGAAAGAGGGAGGCAATAAATGAGGCTTAAAGATAATCTCTTAAAAGGATTTGTTAAAGAAAATCCAATTTTTAGTATGGCTTTGGGGCTTTGTCCGACTTTGGCAGTTACCTCCTCTTTGGAGAACTCTCTTGGTATGGGGCTTGCCTCGACTTCCGTTCTTATTGGGTCGAATGCGATAATCTCGCTCATCAAGAATTTTATTCCCGACAAAGTGAGAATACCTTGCTACATCGTGGTGATTGCTTCCTTTGTGTCGGTTGTTGATATGTTGATGCACGCTTTTTTGCCGGCTCTGCACAAGAGCTTGGGGCTTTTTATTCCGCTGATTGTGGTGAATTGTATCATACTTGGTAGAGCTGAGGCTTTTGCCTCCAAGAATGGAGTGTTCGACAGTCTGGTTGACGGTATCTCTATGGGACTTGGTTTTACCTGCTCGCTTTCCGTGTTGGGCATCATCAGAGAGATATTGGGTGCTGGCAAAATATTGGGATTTCAGATTATGCCGGACTCTTATCAGCCGATGTTAATAGCGATATTGGCTCCCGGTGCTTTTATCACGCTTGGTTTCCTTATGGGGATGATCAAGATGATGCAAAAAAAGGAGAAATAGATTATGGAACTTTTATATAAATTACTTTTTATCTCTATTTCCACCGTATTTGTTCAGAACTTTGTGTTGATGAGGTTTTTGGGGCTCTGTCCGTATATCGGAGTTTCCAAAAAACTGGATTCTGCTCTCGGAATGGGTATGGCGGTTATTTTTGTAATGAGCATGGCGTCCTGCATCACATATCTTATTCAATACTATCTACTTGTGCCTTTCGGTTTGGAATATCTGCAAACTATCGCTTTCATTTTGACGATAGCTTCTTTGGTGCAATTTTTGGAGATGGGTATCGCCAAATACGCGCCTGCTTTGTATAAGGCTTTGGGTGTGTTCTTGCCGCTTATCACCACCAACTGTGCGGTTCTCGGTGTTGCTATTTTGAATATCCAATCGACATGGGCAGACGGGACACCGTTTAATTTTATCGAATCTATTTTGCAGGGATTTTTTGCCGGTATTGGATTTACTCTTGTGCTTGTCTTGATGGCAGGGATTAGAGAGAAGTTGGAATATTCTCCGGTGCCTGAGTCGCTAAAAGGTATGCCGATTGCTTTCATAGTTGCAGGTTGTATGGCGTTAGCGTTTCTCGGATTTGCCGGTTTCAAAATTTAGCTACTGGAGGAAATTGTGGAATTTATTTTATATCCGGTGGCTATCATCGGAGGATTAGGTGTTATTTACGGTTTGATTTTGGCTTTTGCTTCCGTTAAGTTTAAGGTCGAAATCGATCCCAAAATAGAGCAAGTGATGGAAGTTACTCCCGGTGCGAATTGCGGTGCTTGTGGTTACCCTGGCTGTTCGGCTTATGCCGAGGCTATCGTGAAAGAAGGTGCTGCGATAAACAAGTGTGCTCCCGGTGGTCAGGCTATGGCGGAGAAAGTGGCGAAGATTATGGGAGTGAAGGCTGGTGCTCAAAAAAGGAAGGTTGCCGTGATTTTGTGCGGTGCCGGTGGAACTGATAGAACGAACACCACATTTGAGTATAACGGAGTGAACCATTGCAAGATAATGAACACTGTCGGTATCGGCACGAACGCTTGCACTTACGGCTGTCTCGGTGGCAATAGCTGTGTGGATGTGTGTTTGTTTGGGGCTATCTCTTTGGACGAATTTGGCAACAAAACAGTGGATAGAGACAAGTGCACCGGTTGTGGTGCTTGTGTGAAAGAGTGTCCGCGAAATTTGATTGTGTTGGCTGACATCGGCAAAGAGGTGCATGTATATTGTAGCAACAAGGACAAGGGTGCGGTTGCCAAGAAAAATTGCGGGGCAGTTGCTTGTATCGGCTGTAAAATTTGCGAAAAGAAATGTCCAGTAGGGGCTATCACTGTGGAAGATAATTTGGCACGGATAGATTATGACAAATGTGTCTCTTGTGGTTTATGTGCCTCGGTGTGTCCGACAGGAGTTTTGGTTGACAACAAAGAGAAGAGAGGAAAAGCTAGAGTTACTGACGATTGTATTGGCTGCACTCTCTGTGCCAAAGTGTGCCCGACAGAGGCTATTAGCGGTTCTTTGAAAGAGAAACATGTAGTTGACCCTGAGAAATGTATCGGTTGTGAGGCTTGCGTGAGCAAATGTCCGAAAAAGGCAATTGAAGTAGATTACGCCGATTAGACTTAGAGATTGAAATTGTTTATGACCTTAGGGATTTTGAATAAATCTTTTAAGGTCATTTTTTTTAAAAAGGAATGAAGGAGGTGAGTCGAATGAGCTTGAAAAAAAATCTTGGATTTTGGGATATTTTTTGCATCTCTTCCGGAGCGATGATTAGTTCGGGATTGTTCATTTTGCCGGCAATCGCTTACGCTATGTGTGGCAAGAGTGTTTTTGTGGCTTATTTGATAGCGGGGATTTTGGTTCTTCCGGCTCTTTTTTCCAAAGCTGAGTTAGCTACTGCTATGCCCAAAGCGGGTGGAGACTATTTCCATATCGAGAGGAGTTTGGGTCCTATCGCCGGAACTTTGTCAGGAATTTCCGCTTGGTTTTCACTCAGTTTCAAGAGTGCCTTTGCCCTTCTCGGTATCGGAGCTTTTGTTCGCATTGTCCTTCCTGATTTCCCTATGTGGCAGATTAAGCTGGTTGCGGTTGGCTTTTGTTTGCTTTTTATGCTTGTTAATATTTACAGCACGAAGCATGCGGGAGCGATGCAAATTTTCTTGGTGCTCTTCCTTTTGGCAATTCTGTTTTATTTCGTGGCGGTCGGATTGCCGAGTGTCGATTTTGGGTATTTTGATTTTGAAAAAGATTTTTGGCCGAGTCACAGAGTTTTATTGGGAACTGCCGGAATGATTTTCGTCTCTTACGGAGGATTGACCAAAGTGGTGAGCGTCGCCGAGGAGACTGAGAACGCTTCTTTCAATATTCCCGTGGGAATGTTTACATCCTTTTTTGTGGTTACCACTCTTTATGTTTTGGTGGTTTTCATTACCGTGGGCGTGCTTAGAGGCGATTTGTTGGTAGGCGGAGAGCCGACTTTGACACCCATCTCGGATGCAGCGAATATTTTTATGGGACCTGTGGGCAAAGTCATTTTGGCTATTGCGGCTCTCTTGGCTTTTATCTCCACAGGCAATGCCGGTATCATGGCGGCTTCCAGAACTTCTATGGCGATGGCAAAAGACAAATTGTTGCCGAAGTTTTTCGGCAGACTATCCGGCAAGAGCCAAACTCCGATAATTTCCATTGTCATCACGGCGTTGTTTATGATAGTGGTCATTCTGTTTTTGGACATCAAGATGCTCATCAAGACCGCATCCACTCTCAAGATTTTGCTTTTTGCGACGGTGAATTTCGTGGTAATCGTGATGCGTGAGAGCAAAATTGCCAACTATCGCCCGAAATTCAAAACGCCGTTTTATCCGTGGATGCAGATTTTTGGCTTAATCTCTTACGCCTTTTTGCTTTTTGAGATGGGGAAATCTCCTCTGCTGATTTCAGGTGGATTTTTGCTTTTGAGTTTTTTGTGGTATTGGTTTTATGGCAGAGTGCATTCGGACAGGACTTTCGTTTTGATGAATATTGTTGATAGGATTGTCGGCAAGAAATTGACTGACGAGAAATTTTCGGAAGAGTTACGAGAGATTTTATTGGACAGGGAGCAGATTGTTACCGATTTTTTTGATGAAACTGTTTTGAAGTCGGTTGTGATTGACATTCCTGCTATTACCGATAGAGAGAGCGTTTTGGATATGATTAGCGACGAATTGTCAGGGAGATTGGGCGAGAGCAAAGATTACTATTTGCAAAAATTCCAAGAGCGAGAGGCACAGAGTTCGACCTTGATAAGTCCATTTTTGGCGATACCGCATATCATTTTGGAGGGAAAAGAGTTGTTTGATTTGGTGATAGTTCGTTGTCGGAGAGGTATAGATTATGGAGGAGAAAATCTCGGTGTGCAAGCTGTTTTCGCCTTGGTTGGCTCTATGGACACGCGGACTTATCATCTCAAGGCTCTTGCCGCTATTGCTCAGATAGTGCAAAATCCCAAATTTGAACAAAGATGGATGGCTGCACGCACTACGCAAGATTTGAAAGATGTGTTGGTTTTGGCTTCAAGAAGGAGGTAGTTGATGAGAGTGCGGTTTTTTCTTTTTTTGGTTTTCCCTTGTGTTTTGTTTAGTTCCACTTGGAAATGGGAATACATTAGTTCCCCCAATTTTGACGGCTACTACAAGTCAGGAGAGAAGAATAAAGCGGTTAAGGGGCTTTATTTTCTTGAGAAACACAAAGCAGAAATTGATTCGTTGACCGGATTTTCTCAAACGGGGGCTTTTAATTTCGGTTCATATTTTTTGGAAATACCGACTGTGATTTCCGATGGAGAATTTAATCAGAGAATCCCGATAGTTTTCCAAGATATGGGGACAGCTAACGGATATGCCGACCCGACGATTCCCAAAATTTCGTTGTTTCACAATGGGATAAGTGCTAATGAATTTGTTTGGGGAGAGAGTTGGTATAGATTGGTGGGAGTGCACGAATATACGCATATCGCCCAGATGTCGCCGAGAAGAGGCAATTTGGCGGCTGCAATTTTCGGTTATTGGCTTTGTCCCAACATCTATCAACCTTTGTGGATTTTGGAAGGCTACACTGTTTATAGTGAGTCTCAAGTTTCTTCGCACGAGGGTCGGCTCAATAATGGTGGCTTTCACGCCATAGCCAAGTCGCAAAAATTTTTCGGAACAACTCCAACTTTGGAAAGCCTCACTTACCACTCTGCCAAGGATTTTCCTGCCGATGCTCAGTATCTCTATGGCGGGATTTTGACGGAATATCTATCGCAGACTTACGGAGAGCGGTCGTTAACCGATTACAATAATCTTGTGGCAAAGCAAGGTTGTTTGGGGATTTTCAATATATTCTTCCCCAATCTTTTTATGAATAGGGCTGCCAAAAAAGTTTTTGGCGAGGATTTCCATTCTTTATACAAAGAGGCGATAGCAAATTTACCAGAAATAGAAATTGACACGGATTTGGAGCTGAAAGGGCAGAAAAAAGGGAGCGTTCAGGAGTTTGTGGTAAAAGATGAGATTTGCTATTACACTGTGCAAACTCACGATTTTTCAGGCTCTTCCGTGAGCAATCTGTATCGTTGGGGAAATGGGGAATCTGAATTTATAAGAAGTTTTCTGGCTGCCGATGATTATTCGTTTCAGTTGGTTGGAGATGAGTTGTATTATAGAAAATATGTGTTCAAATCGGGATTTGCCAATGTAGAGAAGACGGGCTTTGGAGTTAGCAGAGAGCTTTGCGTTTACGATCTCACTAATAGAAAAGAGCGGTCTGTTATCTCGGAGAGCTTGGAGAGTTTCTTTGTGGATGAGCAGAAAAATATCTATTACACCAAAGAGCGAGCTGATGAGTATGGGAGTGAGTTGTATCTAAAGAAGAGCGGGGGAGAGGCTCAATTACAGTTGACTACCGATATGAGCATTTCACAGTTGACGGGCGATGAAGAAAACGGCGTGCTGTTTTTGACTGCCAAATCGGAGCTTGGTTCTTTGGGGGTATATTCTTGGGAGGTTGGCGACAGCAAATTGAAGAGGATAATCAACTCGGAAGCGGTTGAGATTTATCCTTCCGTGAAAGATGGGAAACTCTTTTTTACGGCGAACTATAACAAGAAATTGGGTGGCTATTGCTACGACTTGCAGAGCCTCACGCTAAACAAAATCACAGAGGCTGAATTTGCCAAAGCTGCCAGAGCGGATGGCGATTTTGCTTACTATTTAGGTTTAGGGAAAGACGGTTACAGGTTATGCCGGGACGAGATTAAAACTGAGAGAGTTGCTGTGCCTGCAAATAGCGAAGACGAGAAGTTGGATATTTCGGATTTTGCGTATGTTGATAAGGGCGGAGCGACGGCAAGAAATTTGGCTTCTCTCTTGATTCCAAATATCAGGACTTTCTACTCTTTCAATCAAGGTGCGGATTTATTGGGCTCTACCAGCTATTCGTTGGGAATGAGCGAATCGTTTTTTCTGAACGCTTCCACGACTTTTTTTGACCCGTTCATTATCAATTTTGCCATGAGAGCGAAAAAGTATTATGCGGTTAGCGGATTTTTGCCTGTTTACACCTCATTAGATTTTGGGCTTAGCAATCTTTATCTTTTGCTTGGTTATGAGTTCGACGATGACAAGAAAGCACCGAAAGACAAAGAGTCGCTTTTTACCGGTTTTAATTTCATTTTTGGCTTTCCGCACGACTATTTGAGCATTACCTCTACTTATGATGATGCGAATAATGTGGATTGTAAGCTGACTTGCTACCATTATTTTCTCTATTCTCAATTGGGATTTGTCGGCAGTGTGGAGAAGATTACGGATAAGGATTTGCAATGGTCGCAGATGGAGAAAGAGGCGAACCTTTTTTATTTGCAAAAAATATGTGATGTGAAAAAAGGGGTATGGACGCCGAGTGTGTATTTGCAAGATTTGAATGTGAAATTTTTTGTGGAGTATGATAAGGGTGAGGCGTCTAAAAACAGCTACGAGATGGATACCGATTTTGGTGTCGGCTTGGTTTCTAACATTTTGACTTTGTTGGGAAATTTGAATGGGAATCTTGAGCTTGGGTCTCGTTGGGAGAAGAAGGCAGAAAACAAAGATTATCAACCTGCGTTTTACTCCAAACTACTGTTTTCGTATTGAGGGGAATAGGCGAAAAAGGGTTTGATAAAGATAATCGGGGAATGAAATTTTGAAAAAAATCTACAAAAAAATTCTGATAATTCGTTTCAGTTCTATTGGCGATATTATCATCACTACGCCGATTTTGAGGAGTCTGAGGGAGAAGTTTCCCGATGCTACCATCGACTATTTGACCAAGATTGACTTTGCTCAACTTTTGACGAATAATCCCGATTTGGACAATCTGATAGGTTACGATAAGGCTAAATGCGATGTAAAGTCCCTTAAAAAAGAGTTGAAAGCGAAGGAATACGATTTGGTGGTAGATTTGCATAACAGCTTGCGTTCTCGCTATTTACGGTTCAATTTGGCTACAACTGTTTTGGTTTATTCCAAGCCATATTTTCGCCGTTGGCTTTTGGTGAGATTTGGGATAAATTTTTTGAAAAATGCAAAATCGATTTATTCGCGTTATTATGAGGTTTGCAAAAAATTGAATTTAGTTGAGCATAAAAGCTATTTTGTCCATTTTACTCCCAAAGAAGCCAAGAGCATTTCAGATTACACAGCGGGGAAACCCCCTATTTTAATCTCTTTATCGGCTGCTCATTTTACCAAAAAATGGGCTTTGGGAAAGTTCGCCGAGGTTGTCTCTACTTTGCAGGACGAGAATCTGGTAGTTCTTGGTGGAGCGAAAGAGAAGAAAGATGTGGAAGAGTTGAAAAGATTGTTGCCGAGAGAGAGCAAATTTGTGGATTTGTGCGGGAAGTTGGATTTGTTGCAGACGGCAGCTCTGATGAAGGAGTCCAAGCTTTTGCTTTGTCACGACAGTGGTTTATTGCATTTGGCACAGTCGCAAAACTTGCCATGCGTGGCGATTTTCGGTTGCACTACTCGAGAGCTTGGCTTTTTCCCCATCAACGCAAATTGCGTGGTAGTTCAGGCTGATTTGCCGTGTCGCCCCTGCACCACTATGGGGTTGAGCAGATGCCCGAGGAGACATTTTGGCTGCATGGAGATGATAACCGTTCAGACTGTTTTGGAGAGAATAAGAGAGAAATTATGATTTGGCTTTATAATTATTTGTTTTTACCGCTTATTTTTTGTGCGTTGCCGATTGCCAAAATTTTTGTCAAGAAATTGCGTGAGGGCTTAGACGCTCGTAAAGATTTGTTTGCCCGATTAGAGAGTGAACTGTCGAAATTTGATGACAACAGACAACGGGTGTTGGTCCACAGCACTTCCGTGGGCGAGTGGCTACAGGCAGAGCCGATAGTGAAAAAGCTGAAAGAGGGAAATCCGAATTTGTTGGTAATTGTCAGTTTTTTTTCGCCGTCGGGGTTCAACTTCATCAAGCCCAATCACGAAGTAATCGACATAAAAACATATTTGCCGTTGGATACTCCAAAAAATGCCAAAAGATTTTTCTCTTTGGTCAGACCTGAATTTTGGATTATTTCCAAGCTTGATGTGTGGGCAAATCACTTGTTGGAGGCAAAACGCCGAGGGATAAAAGTTTTTTTGACTTGTGCGACTTTGACCAAACTTTCCAAGCGGGATAAAGGGCTTTCCGCTATGTTCCACAGAAAATTGTATTCCAAGATTGATGCTATGTTCCCTATTTCTGAGGAGGATAAGAACAGGTTAGGGAATTTGTATCAAGGCGAAATGGTTGTTTGTGGAGACACGAAATACGATTTGGTGATTTCTGTCGCTAACGAGAGGAAATTTGTTACGCCTCTGCGATACGGCAAAAAAGATGTGGTTTTCATAGCCGGTAGTATTTGGGCTGAAGGTGCAAGATTTTTGTTCCCTGTGCTTAAAAAATTTTTAGATAAATATGCGAATTTCAAAGTTATTTTAGCTCCTCACAATTTAAAATTTGTTCCAGTTTTTGCCCAAGAGTTTGCAGGTGCGAAATTGTATTCACAAGTAAAAGACGGGGAAAATCCGCAAGTTGTGGTGGTGGATAGTATTGGGCAATTGGCAGGGCTGTATAGTTTGGCACAGATAGTTTATGTTGGTGGTGGATTTGGCACTGACGGTTTGCACAATGTGGTAGAGCCGGCTGTTTTCGGAGCGTTGCTTTTCTTCGGACCTAATTTTCATTCGTCCTACGAAGCGGAGTGTATGCTTGAGGAGAAAGTGGCGAATGTGGTCGCCGATAGCGAGCAGATTGAGGAGTTGCTTTCTGCGTTTTTTGCTGATAGTCCCGTCATCGCCGAGCAAAGAAAAAATTGTGCCGATTTTGTCCTGAGGAATAAGGGAGCGACGGCGAAGATAGTCGCTCACATCGAGCGGATTTTGCATGAAAAGAATACCTTATAGGGAGATTTTTCGGATTTTTACCAAGTCTGATGTGACTTTGATTTGTGTGCTTGTAGCGGTTTCTTTGGTGGTCGGTTTTTTCCAACTCACAGCGGAGTCTCCACAAATTGTGCAGATTTTCAAGAACGATTCGTTGGTTGGCGAATACGATTTATCTAACGACCAGTTGATTGATATGGAGTGCGTTGTGGCGAAAATCGAAAATCATAAGATAAGCATTGTTTATTCTACTTGCCCGGGACAGCATTGTGTTCATCAGGGCAGTCACTTGCCGATAGTTTGCCTGCCCAACAAGGTGGTAATTAAGGCGAAAGAGCGGAAAGAGGAGATGCTGATTAGTAAATAATCTTTAGCCGATTAAAAGCATCTAAATATTCACAATCATAGAATATCCGATAAAAGAACAAGTTCCGATTCTAAATTGTCCATGTGGGGAGACCCCATTATAATAGCGAAAATAATGCCCTATGGATTTGACGGTATTAATAAGTTTTGGTCTGTAATCGTAGCCGACATAGACACTAGCACACCAAACTCGTTCTTCATTATCAGAATTTCTGTAATCATACTTTATTCGATTACGCAATTCCAAAGAAATATTTGGCTTCCACTGTTTACTGGTAAGGAAACCGCTGACCTTTTTATAATTGAAATCAGCATAAAATTCGCCACTATGTTTGCTGGGATAGAGAGTGTTGTTCCCAATTTCGTTTTTAAATAGGGTGTAATATCCATTACTTGGGTTTATCAATCCCATAAAGCCCAATCTCAAAGATAGAGTATTTTCGTCCAACATTTCAGGGTCGTTTAGAGTTAGGCTCAGTTCGTAGTATTCATAGGTTATATTCACTCTGTAAAAGCTGGAATCATCTTGAAACCCCATGATAGTAAACTCATCACCCAAGTGGGTACTTTCGTGAGCGAACGGTTTTATTTCAAACGAAAGATTTTTGATGTAAGGGTTATTTAAAGTGAAGTGTCCCGTGAAAGAAAATCCGAACCGATAGTCGTTATTCAAAACTGGCGAGGTCTCTTTTTCCAAAGGATACCAAATCATATGTGAACTGATTGGCAGAGAAATAGCCCACTTGAATTTGTTTTTGTTGGAGTAAATTAACGGGACATCAATCCCGAGATGAAGATCATTTGCAGAAAAAACTTTGGTTCCTTTGCCTGAAATTTTAGTGCTTCTTACCTCACCATAAGAAATATTATTTAAGGGGCTACTGATTTCCGATACAAAGGGTTTATTAAAATCTCTACTTGTGAAAAAGTGAAATCCCTCTTCAGTTTGTGAATAAGCATAGGCAAGGGAAAAAAAGAGAGTAAGAAAACTTAGCAAATATTTCGTTAACATCAAAAATTTCCCTTTTTATATATAGTCTTCCCTCACAGGCGAAAAAATGTCCAAAACCACAGAATTTTCCACAGCCTCCGCAGTGTGCTCAACATTTCCCTTGATACACCAACTGTCGCCTGGCACCATTTCGTGCCTTTCTCCGTTGATTATCAGTATCATATGCCCCGAAATTAAGTATCCTGTTTGCTCTTGAGGGTGTTTGTGGCTTGGCATCGCACAACCCTTTGTCAACTTAAATTTGACCATCAAAGTGTTGTCGCCGTAAACCAGTGTTTGTCTATCAATCCCTTCGATTGCTTTGATGTAGCCGTCTTCAGACGATTTTTTCGTTTGGTAGTTTGCCATAATTTTAACTCCTTTTATTTTTTTCAATCCGCTTTATGTTCAAAATCGTGTGGTTCCACATGCACGGTGGCGATTATATCAAATTGTTTGAAAACGATTTCCTCAATGCTCGTGGCGATGTGATGACCTTTCTCGATACTCAGATTTTTGTCCAATTTTATATGAAAAGTAATCTCGCGGTGATTTACATAGTTGTGAATGTGAAAATGGTGAAGTTGTAGATTTGTGCCGAAATGTGTAGTGGTTGCCTCTTTTATTTTTGCGATTAATTCGGGTGTTGGCTCTTCCCCCAAGAGTTTACGAATGGCTTCGTGGGCAATCTGTATCACAGCGTAGAAAAGCATAAGCGAAATGACAATTCCCAAGGCACTGTCTATCCACCAAAATTTCTTGGCAAACATAATACCGACCAAGACAACTACCGAAGACAAGGAGTCCGAGCGATGATGCCATCCGTCAGCTTTAATGCTTACATTTTCGGTTTTGCGAGCCAAGTAAAAGGCAAATTGTGCCAAAAGTTCTTTGGTGATTATGGATACAACGGTCACAGCAATGGCGATAGTGCCGAATTTTGCTGCCTGATGTGTTTGGAAACGAGCGATGGCATCACAGACGAAGCCGAAAGCTATAAATCCCAATAAAAAGGCGATAAACAGAGCTGCGATTTGCTCAAAACGACCGTAACCAAAGGGGTGCTTGTCGTCAGGTTTTTTGGCGGAGAGCTTTGTGGCGACAATCACGACGACGGAACTCAGAGAGTCGGACAGAGTGTGCCATGCGTCAGCCGTCAGGGCGATGGAGCAGGTCGTAATTCCTGCCCAAAATTTAAGAACGAACAGAAGGCAGTTGACTATTACAGAGACTATCCCTTCCCAGTATCCAGCTTTTGTAGTGGTCATGTTTATTTTCTTCCATCAAATAAAGTTTGTAATTTATTAGCAGTTATAGTTTCAAATCCTTTTATTTTCGCTTTATATTCTGTTGCAATATCGAGATTTTCAATTTCTTTTTTCCTGCAAATACTGATGTCTAAATATGCTTTTTCTATATCAATCCCTAAAAATTTACGCTCTGCAAGATTTGCCGCAATACCAGTTGTACTGCTTCCTGTGAATGGGTCTAATATCCAAGCTCCTTTTTGTGTTGAGGCAAGTATTAACCTTGTAAGTACTGACAAAGGCTTTTGTGTGGGATGTTTAGTACACGATTTTTCCCAAGGAGCAATCGCTGGTAAAGTCCAAACATCTTTCATTTGTTGATTGTTATTCAAGTATTTCATTAAGTCATAATTGAAGTAATGAGGAATTTTTTTAGATTTTCTTGCCCAAATAATTTGTTCTGTTGAGTATGTAAAATATCGTTTGGAAAAGTTTGGTGGAGGGTTTGTTTTTTGCCAAGTAACAATATTTAAAATTTTGAATCCTAATTCTATTAAAATGTGTCCAACACTAAAAATATTGTGCATTGTACCACTAATCCAAATTGTAGCGTTGTCTTTCATTTTATCAATAGCTAATGTTAACTATTTAAGATTAAAATCGTATTTAATTATGTAACTTGGTCAATAATCCACATCCAATCTTCATACATTGATAAAAAAGAACCAAAATCAATCTTATATTCTATTCCATCAATTCCTTCATCAATTAAATATTTGCCTTTTTTATACATAAAATGTGTCGCATAACACCCATAACCCAATACTAATTGAGCTTCAATGTGTTTTGATGGATTGCGTGATATAAAATCTAATAATTCTTTAGTTGAGATTCTCATTTTTAATATTTATTATTGTTTATTTTTTTATAACTTCCTCTACCTTTAAATTCAATAATTCCTTTATCCCTAAGAATTTGTAATTGCTGTCTAATCTTATCTTTGATAAAGTTGTTGTTGGGATATTTTTGTTTCAAATTTTCTTCGAAATAATACATACTCTCAAGAGAGAAATCTTCAGTTGGGATAGTATCAACACACTTCATAATATCAAGAATCCATCCTTTTGATTCTTTCTTTTTATCTCTCAGAAATAATGTTTTTTCAAAAGATTGAGTTACAATTTTGGGGTCAATTATTTTTGTATTTTTAACTAAAAAGACCTTTCCTGCATTTGCAACTTTTGAAATATTTATATTACAGACAATCCATCCTGCTCTTCTTGCTGTTTCTTTAAGTGGCGGTCTTTTAATAATAATTTCTTCTGTGAAAAATTGTTTTGGTATTATTAAGAAGTTTTCAACTTTCCAATTTTTTGAATATGTGAGAAAAAAGAAATTCGGATTATTTTCTGAGTTTATTCTTTCAATCATTGTTGAATAAGCACCATCTGTAATAGTAGTAGATAATTTGCCATTTTTGCTTTTTAATTCAAATTCTTCTTTGCAATTATTACAAAAAAAATCAGCAACAGGGCTGTTATTTTCAAATTCATTCAATGGGATATTTCCACAATGTGGACAATATGAGTTGTGCAATACCCAATCTTCTGTTAATCTCCGTGCTATTTGAGAATTGCTTTTATAACCTTCTGCTAATTTCAAATTAAAATCTAAATTCATTTTGAAGATTTATTCGGTTGATGGGATAAGTATATGATATTCATTTTCCCACTTTTGCACATAATAGTTCAAAAAAGACCATATATCATTTACCTCTTCGCATATATTGATTCATTTAAAGATAATTTTATTCTATTGCTCACTTATTGGTTAATTTCTCTCTCTTCGTCAAGAAATAAATCTTCAAAAAACAAATTTTATTTGACACCAATCCTCAAAATTATTTCGTGCATATGCACATAATAAGGAGAAATTGATGCCAAGAAATCGTAAAATCAGAAAATGTAGATATCTCGGAAAGGACAGAGTGTTCAAGCCATTGGGATTCCCAGGGTGCGAACTCGGAGAAGTTGTAATTAGTTCCGAGGAGTTCGAGGCACTCAGGCTTTGCGACTACGAAGGTTACAGTCAGATAGAGGCAGCCGAGAAGATGAACATTTCCAGAGGGACATTGCAGCGAGATTTGGCATCTGGTTCCAAAAAAATATTAGAGGCGATTTTGAACAATAACTTATTGATAATCAAGGGAGATGAGGTGTAATGGAACAAGATAGAGCAAAGCAAATGGCAGAGCAAGATGAGAAAATTGCTCAAACTTTGTCGGGCATAAAGCACAAAATTATTGTGATGAGTGGCAAAGGTGGAGTTGGTAAGTCCACTGTTACCAGCAACATAGCTTACGGATTGTCGCGAAAAGGTTACAAGGTTGGCATTCTCGATGCGGATTTGCACGGACCGAATATTCCCGTGATGTTCGGCAGTTACGGCAAATATCCTGCTGAGTCGGGCAAACCATACCAAGTGGATGAGAATTTGTGTATCGTGTCTCTCAGCTTTTATTCGGCTAATGTGAACGACCCTGCGATTTGGCGTGGACCTGCGAAAATCGGCGTTATTCGTCAGTTGCTTGCCGACATCAATTGGGGCAAACTGGACTATCTCGTGGTCGATTTGCCTCCAGGAACTGGCGACGAGCCTTTGACCATTGCTCAGACAATTCCCGATAATGATGGCTGTGTGATAGTGACCACTCCGCAAGAGGTTGCTCTTGCCGATACGCGTAAATCTATTGGATTTGCGGGACTTCTGAATATGAAAGTGATTGGAGTTATCGAGAATATGAGCGGGTTTGTTTGTCCTCATTGCGGGAAAACAACGGACATCTTTAGCACGGGCGGAGGAGAAGCGACTGCCAAGAAGTATAAACTTGATTTCTTGGGCAAAATCCCTCTCAATCCGCAAATAATGATAGGAGCGGACAACGGCACACCGCATATTGGGCTGGCTGACGATTCGCCGTTTATTGCCATTGTAGATAGAGTTGAAGAGAAAACGAAAAATTGAGGAGGAAAGATGCCAAGATTTGACGGAAGCGGACCTAATGGTCAAGGAAGTATGACAGGCAGAGGTATGGGGAAATGCGTGAGTGAAGAAAATGTCAGAGAGCAAAACGATGTGGATAGAGGAAGAGGATTTTTTTGCAGAAGGGGCAGAGGTATGGGCTTTGGCAGAAGAAACAGATTTTTCACCAAAGATATAACAGACAAAAATAATGCTAAAGATTAACGAAGCGAGTTCCGAAAAGAGAAAAGATTTCCGAGTGGCGATTGCCAGTGGCAAGGGTGGCACGGGCAAAACGACTTTGGCTGTAAATCTCAGTTTATTGTGTGCCGAGAAGTGCAAAGTTCGCTTGGTGGATTTGGATGTGGAAGAGCCAAATTCCGGACTGTTTCTCTCTTTGCCGACTTTGGATGAAAAAATTGTTGAAAGAGCAGTTCCGTCGTGGGACAAGGAGAAATGCTTTTTTTGTGGGAATTGTCAGGAAGTTTGCAATTTTAACTCCATTATCCAGACGAAAGCTGTGGTGATGGTTTTTGAGCAACTTTGTCATAGTTGTCGAGCCTGTTGGGAGTTGTGTCCATCCGGTGCTTTGCAAGCGAAATCTTATCAGGTAGGCAAAATCAGTTTTTACCGTGAGGGCAATTTGGAGTTCATCGAGGGTCGGCTTGATGTCGGTCAGGAGCAAGCTGTTCCCGTGATTGCCGATGTGTTTTCGCATTTGGACAAAAATCCGTTTGAGCAGGGGCTGACTATCATAGATTCTCCGCCGGGCATTGCGTGTCCCACAGTAGAGACTTTCGGCAGTGTCGATTGCATTTTGTTGGTTGTAGAGCCGACACCTTTCGGGATTTATGACGCTTCGTTGACTGTGGATGTTGCCCGTAATCTGAACAAGCCTGTTGCTGTTGTCGTGAATAAATACGCAGGCGAAGACGATTTGTTGGGTAAATTTGTGGCTGACAAATCTGTAGAGATAATTGCGAAGTTCCCGCTGGATAAAAAGGTTGCGGAGATTTACTCGCAGGGATTGCCGATTTATGCCGTCAATCGTGAGATTACAGAGGGATTTTCGCAGGTTTTGGACTATTTGACGACAATGATGGAGCGGGCGAGATTATGAGTGATATTAGAGAAATAGTGGTCATCTCGGGTAAAGGCGGAACGGGGAAAACCAGCATCAGTGCAGCTTTGGCGATGGTAGCAGGCACGGAAATCGTTTTGGTGGATTGCGATGTCGATGTTCCCGATTTGCATCTGATAATGTCTCCGCAAGTGCAAAAGCGTGAAGATTTTTACGCTGGAGAGTTGGCTGAGATAGACGGCGAAAAGTGTATTGGTTGTGGAGTTTGCCAAAAAATTTGTGTCTTCGGAGCGGTTCAATCTTCGGCTGAGAGGAAGTTTTCGATTGATAGTTTGAAGTGCGAGGGTTGCGGATATTGTGCTAGAGTTTGCAGGGTAAATGCGATTGCCAATTACCCGCGACTGACAGGCGAAGCGATGGTTTCCACGATAAAAACTGGGACGAAATTGGTGCATGCCAACTTATCCTTGGGCGGAGAAAATTCTGGTAAATTGGTCGCAGAACTCAAAAAGAAAGCCAGAGTAATTGCCGAGGAAGAGGGCAAAGATTTTATCTTGGTAGATGGCTCTCCCGGGATTGGCTGTCCGGTTGTTTCGGGGTTGTCGGGAGCATCTTTGGTCTTGCTGGTGGTAGAGCCGACAGTCTCCGGATTTCACGATTTGAGGCGAGTTTTGGAGTTGGTGCAGATGTTCAGTTTGCACGCAACTGCCATCATCAATAAAGCCGATGTTAACCCGAAATTGACTCACGAGATGAAGGAGTTTTTTGCGGAAAATGAGATTGAGATTTTGGGAGAATTTGCTTATGATACAGCTTTTTCTCGGTCACTTTCTGAGGGGAAGACGATAGTTGAAGCTGAGCAGTCTTATTTACAAAAGTTTGAAAAAATATACGAAAAAATTAAAAAAGCGTAGGAGGAAAAATGAAATTTGCAATAACTTCCAGAGGACAAAGTTTGGCAGACCCAATGGATGCAAGGTTTGGCAGAGCCGATTACTTGTTGATTTGTGAAGACGAAAAAGTTTTGAAAGTGATAGACAATACGGGAAACACGACTCAAGCACACGGAGTCGGTCCAGTTACAGCGGCGAAATTGGAAGGCGAAGAAGTGGAGGTGCTTATCACTGGCAATGGTCCTGGTGGCAACGCCAAAAGGGTTTTGCAAGAGTTGGGCATCAAGGTTTTTGTCGGAGCAATGGATATGAGCGGCAGTCAAGCTGTTGCTGCTTACAAAGCTGACAAATTAAAAGAGTTTTAAGAATAAAGGAGAGAAAATGAGAATAGCTTTTCCCACAAACGATAAGGTCAATGTAGAAGAACATTTTGGTCATTGCGAATTTTTCGCTTTGGTGGATGTCGAGGATGGCAAGGTTGTTGCCACGAATTTTGAGAAATCTCCCGAGCATCAACCGGGTGTAATGCCAAAATTTTTGGGAGAAAAGAAAGCCACAGCGATTATCACAGGCGGTATGGGTGCGATGGCGGTTAATCTTTTTGCAGAACAAAACATCGAGGTTGTTTTGGGAGCAAAAGGCACTATCAAGGAACTTACAGCAAAATATCTTGACGGGAAATTGACAAGCAGTGGTTCTATCTGCAACGCTCACGAGCATGGTTGCCATTAAATAGAGTTTTATAAAGTTTCATACTAATTAAACAGTGAGGGGTTTTCGTGGCGATTTCGGAAATCCCTTGTTGTTTAGAAATCAAGCAAAAGAGGTAAAGCGGTGAAAGATTATTTGCAGTTGGCTTTGGATAAGGTCAAGGAAAGCCTGAGAGGAGAGTTACAAAACGAGGTGAGTATCTCGATTAGAGGTCTGAGCGTGCAGGAGGCTATCGGTAACCCCAAAAGGCAAGATTATCCTATCCAGAAGAGTAAGGAAATAATGATACAGGCTGATTATCAAGGCTATAAGGGGCAAGCGTTTACCACCAACCCGACAGAGTTTCTTGGGACATTGCAAGAGATTTTCGAATTGGACAGCAAGAATCTGCCGAACAGAGCGATTTTGGTAGCGACTTTGAACGCTTTGGCGGCTTATCTCGGATTTTGCAAGGGGACAATTCATTGTCACGACCAAGAACCCGAAGAGTGTGGGAAGTGGATAGTCGAGCAGTTGCTTCCTAAAAAATATAAGGTCGGAATGATAGGGCTCAATCCTGCGATTTTGCAACATCTCTGCGAAGCTGGCATCACGGTTCGTTGTAGCGATTTGGACGCTGATTTCATCGGCAAAAACAAGTTCGGTTGCACGATAGAGGACGGTAGTTTGGTTAATGTGGAGATGGTAAAAAATACCGATTTTACTCTTTTCACCGGTTCCACTCTTTGCAACGACTCTTTCGACAAAATAATGGAGACAATAGAAGCTAACAAGAAGGATTACGCTATTTTCGGGACAACAGCAGTGGGAGTTTGCGGAGTGCTTGGTCTAAATAGATTTTGTCCGCTGTCGAAATAAATTTTGATTAAATTCCTAAAAAACTGGTTGACAGGAGAAGCGGTCAAAATTTTATGAGAAAAAATGCGGAAGTAGCTCAGTGGTAGAGCCTCACGTTGCCAACGTGATTGTCGCGAGTTCAAATCTCGTCTTCCGCTCCATTTTTTTGGCGACATCGCCAAGTGGTAAGGCAAGGGTCTGCAAAATCCTCATCCCCAGTTCGAATCTGGGTGTCGCCTCCAGTTTCAATTACTTGCCGGAGTGGTGGAATTGGTAGACACAAGGGACTTAAAATCCCTCGGGCTTTAGTCCGTGCCGGTTCAAGTCCGGCCTCTGGTACCAATTATTAAAGTCGCTTTTATCGAAGGCGGCTTTTTTTATAAGAGGTTTTAGTATGTCGGAAATTCCCAAGATTGTTTCCATTATCTCCTTCGGTTGCAAAGTCAATAGCTACGAGTCCGCCTGTATAGCCGAAGATTTTTCCCAAAAATACAAAGTAGTCTCCAAATATAACGCTGAAGCTGTGATTTTCATAGTCAATACTTGTGCTGTAACCGCCAGAGCAGGAGCAAAATGCAGGCAGACTATCCGCAAGATTTTGAAACTCAAGGAAGTTAATTCGCGAGTGGTTTTAGTAGTTACGGGATGTTTGGCGAATGTGGAATCGGATTCCTTGAAAGAGATAGGAGATATCGACTATTTTATCAAAGACAAGTCGCAGATTTTCAATATTGTTCACGATTTAGAAAACCCAGTCCAATCCACTGGCTACATTGAGCAGAAAACGAATAAAATGTATAATCGCACGCGTGCTTTTGTCAAAATTCAGGACGGTTGCAATTTTTTTTGTGCGTATTGCATTATCCCTTACGCGCGGGGTGTCCCAACTTTTCGTGATTTTGGCGATGTCATCAAGCAGATAGAGATTCTTGTCGAAAATGGCTATCGCGAGGTTGTTCTCGGTGGCATCAATATTGGTTTGTATAACTATCACGGGAAAAATCTTAAGGATTTACTTTTTGCCATAGAGGAAATTGCCGGTCTAAAAAGGATGAGGATTTCGTCCATCGAACCGCAACATGTGAAGTCGATTTGGAATTTTATTTGCTCCAGTAAGAAGCTTGTTCATCATCTGCATATTCCCTTGCAATCGGGCAGTGATGAGATTTTGCAAGCTATGGGCAGACGATATGAGGCGAAGGAGTTTGAGGATTTGGTCGAAGATTTGAAGAAATTTGATTCTCATTTTGCTATCGGTTGTGATGTGATTGTGGGTTTCCCAAATGAGAGCGAGGAGAATTTCCAAGAGAGCTATTCGTTCATCAAGAAATTACCGCTTTCCTATTTGCATGTTTTCCCATACTCTTTGCGGAGAGGCACGAAAGCAGCAGGAATGAACGGGCATTTATCCCAAGAAATAAAAAAGAGGAGAGCCCATCTTTTGGGAGAGTTATCGCTAACAAAGAAAAGAGAGTTTGCGGAGTTGCTCATCAAGGATAAGGTTGTTCTAACCGCACAATTGGAGCAGAAGAAAGGGAACTATGCGACAGGTGTCAGCGACAGATATTTGCCAGTTTATGTGGCGGATTTACCCGCAGATGGCAGAGAGGTGCAAATTTTGCCAGGTACTCTATTCAATGACGGTGTGCTTGGGAAATGGAATGGCTTAAAATAAGCACTTACAACCATTTACCCAAATAGAAAGTTTTATCCAATAGTAATAGTATAAGCTTGCTCACCTTCAATATGTAAATTTGGTTTGCTTCCATCAAACCTAAAATATTTACAGCCTTTACACCTATCAATACCATGGTTTCTTTGAGAGAGACATCCTAAACAACCACCGTGAAATATTATGTTAGGGTTATTACCTCTAATTACCTTAGCATCAGGTAGGTACTTTTTATACATTTTACTACTATTTTGGTCTTTCCAAATATGATAATCTATGTAGTCATTATCTCTCAAAGAATCACTATCACCATATCTACCATCAATTTTTTCAGCAACCCAAATTTGCTCAAACTTATCTTCCTTAATAAAACTACTGTCTATATTCAGGCTTGTTTCTCCCAATTCCGTAGGATTACTATCTATAACAACATGTATATCACATTGCTTAGTTTCTGTCTTTTTACCAAATAATCGTTTAATCCAATTCATTTTATCTCCTTAAATTTGTTCTTAATTCCGCAACGTGGCATACACAAAACGTTCTTTATAAATAGGGGGAAAATTACTTTTTAATCTCGTTTGTCTTTTGTATCCAATTTGTTGTTTCTATTACACAAAGCCAACTTTAGTTGCCGTGTTACTTAAAGTTTCATCAGTACAAAAGCCCATCAATTTTGAAAATGAAACTTTCTCATTATAAATTATTTCATGGATTTCATTTTTGCGGAAAATATTATCAATTTGGCCACTCGAGAAATCAAATTTTTCTGCCAATAAATCACAATTCTGTTGAGTTAAAAAAGGCAATTTTAGTTTCCAAATTTTTGATCTAACATCAATATTAGGCTTTTGGAATTTGATTTTAAATAAAAATCTTCTTTCAAAAGCAGAATCGAGATTATTTGATAGATTTGTAGTTGCTATCAAAATTCCTTCAAAATTTTCTAACTCTTCCAGAAGAATATTTTGTATCGCATTTTGAGTTTGACCAGTACTGGAAATGTTGATGTCTATTCTTTTAGAAATTATAGCGTCAGCTTCATTAAAAAATAGAATAGGTACCTTAGAGCAATCTTTTGAATAAAAATTATAATCAGTAAAAATTTGTTTTACTATTTTTTCACTTTCTCCAAACCACATTGATTTTGATTGGCTTAAATCTACATGAATTATCTCTCTTTTGGTTTCTCTAGCTATCTGTTTCACTATTTCTGTTTTGCCAGTGCCAGGTGCTCCATATAGCAGAACAACAATTCCTTTTGGCAAATTTTTCTCTGTTAAACGTTTTTGGGTACTTTTGAATTTTCTTTCTTTCAATAAATTTTTTAATAGGTAAAGTTGTTCCATCTCTGTGTTGCTAAAAATTAATTTTCTTGAGGGTATTTTATCAGAGAAAATTATGTTTTTTTCATTTTTTTTATTAATGGTTATATTGATTCCACATTCTTTAAGTAAATTTAGAGAAAAATCTGTGAGAGCAACTTGTGTATCTTGCACAAATCTTGCTTTTACAATTTCGATTAAATTTTGTTCTATAAGAACATTTTCCCCAGAGCTAATTTTTTGTAAAATTTCCACCACTTTTACAGTTTTATCATAGATTATATCTATAACTCTTCTAATTTCAAAGCTTTTAGTTCCTCGCATTGTATTCCAAATTAAATGGACATATATGTAAAAATTTTCAACATCTAATTTTAAAGAATTTATCTTTTTTAATAGAGGAAAGTGCTTGTTCGCTTCTCTTATCTCTTCAACAGTTTCAAAAAATTCTTCGGTTGTAATATTATCATCATCGCGATTATATAATGCTTGTGAGAAGCTCGACAAAACATCATAAATATTAGAAATCTCATTTTCTTTTATTTGGGGAATAGGCTTATTCTGGATAATTGCTCTAGATATTTTGCTATTTACTCTATATAAATGTTTGCATATTCTACCTTTTACTACAGCATTCCAGAAAGGTCTTAGTAAAATACCAGAGCGAATTAGATTTAAAATTTCTTCTTGAAACTTAAAGATTTTTACTGTGCTACAACAAAAATGGTCGGCTAACTCCTTATAAGTTGGAGATTCTTCTTGAGATTCAAAAGCAAAGATAAGAGAAATAAAAAAAGCTTGTATTTTATTAGTTTTGAATTGTTTTGCAAGGTAGGTTAATTCAGGGTCTATCTTTGTAAAAAAAGTTTCCTCTAACTTAGAATCATTAGATTCTTCATAAACTTTTTCTATGGTTTCTATAATTATGAATTTACCTTTTTTTGTCATATAATGAACTCCTTTATTTTATTATGAAAATGCTATTTTTCTTTTATTTTTTCGAGACAATATTTGCAGTCCTCCTCAGAAATTTTCCCTTGATCTTTGAATGATGTAAGAATTGGCATTGCAAAGTCGTTGGGTAAAGTATGCCAAGTTGGATATCCTCTAGAGTTTGGATCTCCGATTTTTGACCAAAACCAACGTGTTGCCAACCTGTGGCTTCCTTCCCACAACAATAGAGCCAATGCCCATCTATTTTTTTCATCTATATAAATTATTTTTTTGACAGATGAAATTTTTTGTCTGGGGAAATTAATCAGTTTAGCATTTTCTTCTGTAACTTTAATCCACCCATCTTCGTCTAATTCAAAACCGTATTTTTTAAGATCTGCCATGGCTTATCTCCTTTTTTAGTGTTTTTTCCACATTTCACAAATATTTTTTATTGCTTCTAAATATTGATTATAATTTGGTATAGAAGGATGCTTTATAGAGTGAATAATGGATTTATTCAAATTGGTACTCTGTTTATATTTGAGAATATTATCACCACTCATTGCATTGAAACTATTACATCCTGCCTTTCCGCCTATAATAATTATGTCAGCTTCTAAAGCCTGAATTTCAGCATATATTTTCTTTCCGAGACAACTTTTCCCACTATCAATAATTGCAGTATAATTTTCTCTTTTTGTTGAATTAGAAGTTGGACGTATATTATAATAAGTGATTTTGTTCAAAGTATCATTTTCTATACTCTTAATATTGTTGTAAGCCTCTTTCAAATCTTTTCTTGTAGGTTCTTTTCCTTTTTCTAAGCAATCCAATACTACTTTAGCAAAAGCTAAAGAGTATCTTACGGTTCTTGTTCTTGTGTTGCCTTTATCATTTAGCCAATCGCAGAGAGTCTTTTTACCAACATCAAAAATCTTACATTTTTCATATCCGTAAGGCTCTTCATTGATAATTAAAACTTTAATTTCTTGCTCCCAAAACAAATTTGAGATAGGACTATAAAACATATGATGCTCAATATGTCGTTGATCAATAAACTTTTTTGTTTCTTTTCTTGCATTTTTAAAAATTTCCTCCATTAGTTCCTCCCATATTTTTATATTAAACCAGAGAAAGAATTCGGAGAAAATTGTCAACATAAATGATAATCTTTATTATAACTGACGTCAGCATAATAAAACTCTTATTTTTTTAGTTTTATTAGAAGGGTCGTTTACTATAAAAACAATAGAATAAGTTACTTATCGGAAGGTTTTATTTAGGGGGTAAAATTTTTTCAAACTGATGTTGATTGAGGTGTATTTTTTGATTTCGCTCAAATAGATGAGGTTGTCTTCGGTTCGCAGTTGACAGCCAGTAAAGGTTTCGACCTCAAAATTTCCCATAATTTCCAAAACGATTTGGTCTATGTCAAAATTGCTGGCAACCTCAATAATATTTTTATCGGTAACGAATTTCAGTTGTTTGCGTTTTTTGAGCCAAGTTTTTATCTCTTTTTGGCTATCAAAATAAATCTCCGGATTATGCCCGATTTTGACTATTTTTTTTATTAGATTAAGAGAATATTTAATGTCATACAAATCTGAAAATCTGAAAGAAAATCCGATAGCTCCATTGGTTTGATATGCATAATCTATGAGCGACGAAATTTGGGTTTGAGCTGAGGATTCATCCGCTATTTTATAATCTCCATCCATCAAGTCTTTGCTGGAAAAGGAAGCAAATAGTTCCTCTTTTTCGGATGGGAAAAAAATGTTCTTTTTGACAGGCAAATTCTCTGTATCGGCTTTTACCAGATTTTTGTTTATTCGGAAGAGCTCTTTTTTTACCTCTAAATTTTCGGGGTCAAAATTGCTGTTGTTTTTTAGTAAACAGTAGGTCAATTTGGGAATGGCTTCTAATAAGTAAAAATTCCAATATGGTTCATCATTTTTGAAATTGAGGGTAAAGTATTCTTTGATGGCTGAAATCGGATGCGAAAATAGATTCTTGATAATTTTCTTCAATGTTTTCGAATAGCTTTTCCATTTGTAAAGTCTGTCAATTTCTGCAATTAGGGATATAGCGAATTTTTCGTTGTTAGGCCACATTTTTTTGCGTATCATACAATGGTCATCATCGACACACTCTTCTATGAAGGTTAAAAAGTTGTTCAGCAGTAAGTTGCAGATAGGTTTATTGGAGGAATCTACTTGATAAGTGGAAAACTGATAGATATTACCAAACAAATCGAAATTGTAAAAAAAACATCTCGTAAAATCGTCTTTCTTTTCTTGGATGTCAGGAGGCATAGGGCTCAAAACATGGAATGTAGAGAACTCTTTTTTTAATTTCTTAGATTCTGCTTCGGTCAATTTTTCGTATAAATCGGGATTGAATGAAACAAAGAAGATGTTGGAGCATTTGCAGTATTTTATCAAGTCGGTAATTTCACGATTTTTGGGTCGATTTAGCGAATAACACATCAGAATGTCGTCCTCTTCAATCTCCATAAGTCCTGCAATAATCTCGTGTTGAAAGCCCAAATATTCAAAGCTGAGGTCCAAAACTTCCGTTATTTTTTCTGTATAAGTTTCTAATTTTTCGTCAATAATAAGTTTTATCATAAGTCCGTTTGTTTGAATTCCGTAGATAACTTGTTTTATTTGCAAATAATAATAAGAGCCAACACAAACAAAAAAAAATCGATTTAACTGCCGTCAAGTAAAATTTGTGTTGACATTGCTTACTTGGGTGTTGATGTTGTTACAATTGAACGATGAGTGTATTAATTGATAACCGAACGGATTTCAAAATTAGTTGCAAGAGATTAGAGCAAATTTATGAAAAAGCTGTAAAGATTGGGGTTTTGCCAAAGGGTTATGAGCTTGATGTTTGCTTGTGTGAGAGCGATTTTATTTGCCAATATAACAAGGATTATAGAGGGTTGGCAGCTAAGACCGATGTTTTGTCTTTTGAGTTGAGTGAATTTGCGGGGAGTGTTCTTATTTGTTTGGAATATTTGTGGGAAAGAAGTGGAAAGGAGCAGTTTGAACAGGATTTATTTTCCGTGTTTGCTCATGGCATTTGTCATTTGTCGGGCGATGACCACATCACTTTGGAGCAGAGAAAGTTGATGAGTTCCAGAGAAAAGATGATTTTGGAGATGTAGTTTTTGGAGTATATTTATTTTTTAATTTTTCTTTTTTTACTTTCCGGTTTTTTTTCGGGAGTGGAGTCCTCTTATTTTTCAGTTTCCAAGATAGAGCAACGAAGGCTTTGTCAGCTTTCCGGTAGTGTCCGCAGGCTTTATGCACACTCGAATAGGCTTTTGATAGCTATTCTGATAGGCAATACCGTTGTTAATGTGATGATAGCTTCTGTAGCTACTGTTATCACTTTGGACTTGATTGAGAAGTTCGGCTGGATTACAGAGTGGACTATTTTGGCGGAAATACTAATCGTGTGGCTGTTGATTCTGATTTTTGGAGAGGTTTTGCCCAAAATATTTTGCTATAAGCATTCTCAACTCGTCGTGCAGAAATCCGCAACCATTATGGAGATTTTGGTTTATCTTCTTTTCCCGATTATTATTTTCATTGAGTTTCTGGGCAAGATTTTTTCCCATAGCAAAAATGAGGACGCTGTTACCAAGAAAGAGATAAACGATTTGGTGGACTCGGGCAAGTTGAGCCTTGATGTGAAGCACAAGAAGTTGATGAAAAACATCTTGAGATTTCCCGATACCAAGATTGCTCAAGTGATGGTGCCGAGAGTGGACATTGTTGCGGTGGAGACAGGACACACTCCGCAAGAGGTTGTCAAGATTATCGTTGACAGTGGTTTTTCCAGGATTCCTGTTTTCAAGGGCGACATTGACAATATCTTGGGGTTTATTTACGCTAAGGACATTATTTTGCAGGGAGTTAAGGATTTCGAGATTGGCAAACTAATGAGAGAAGCCGTTTTTGTTACGGAGAATATGTCGATTTCCAAGGTTCTGAATTTGTTCAAAAAGGGGAGAAGGCATATGGCTGTGGTGGTGAACGAATACGGTGGCACTTGCGGGATTGTGACGATGGAGGATGTGTTGGAAGAGCTTGTTGGGGAGATTTTGGACGAATCTGACACCGAAGAACCGATGGTGCAAAAGGTGGCGGGTGGTTACAAAATCAACGGGTTGTGCAATCTCTACTTTTTGAATCAGGAGTTTGGATTGGAACTGCCTGCCGATGAGTATGATAATGTCTCGGAGTATGTTTATGATAAACTGGACAAGGTGCCGTCTTTCGGGGATTTTTTGGATGTGAGTGATACCAAGGTTTTGGAGATAGAAGGTCTGACGGATAATAGAATTAACTATTTGATTTTGAAGGAGAAAAAGTGAAAATATTTGATACGCTAAGCCGAGAAAAGAGAACATTTGTTCCGATTGAACAAAACAAGGTTAAGATTTATGTTTGCGGTCCTACGGTTTACAACTATTTTCACATAGGCAACGCCAGACCGTTTGTGTTCTTCGATGTTGTGAGACGGTATTTTTTGTATAAAGGGTTTGAAGTGACCTTTGTTCAAAATCTGACCGATATTGACGACAAAATCATTGCTCAGGCTCAGAAAGAGGGTGTGGATATTTCCCAAATCACGGAGAAGTATATAAAGGCGTTTTTTGAGGATACTAAGGCGTTGAATATTATGCCTGCCGATGAGAACCCGAAAGCGACCGACTATATTGAAGAGATGATAGCGTTTTTGGAGAAGTTGGAGAAATTGGGCTATGCTTACGCTGTGGATGGCGATTTGTATTTTGAGGTTTCCAAGTTTGCGGAATATGGGAAGTTGTCGGGCAAAAAGTTGGAAGATTTGCGTGCAGGTGCCAGAGTAGAGGCAAATTCCAATAAGAGGAATCCTGCCGATTTTACTCTCTGGAAATCTGCAAAGCCCGATGAGCCGTCTTGGAAAAGTCCCTGGAGCGTTGGCAGACCAGGTTGGCATTCGGAGTGCGTGGTGATGAGCCGAGACTTATTGGGCGACAATTTTGATATTCACGGAGGCGGAGTCGATTTGACATTTCCCCATCACGAGAACGAGCTGGCTCAAGCGGAAGCTGTAACTGGCAAGCAGTTTGTCAATTATTGGATGCACAATGGGTTTTTGAATATTGAGGGCGAGAAGATGTCGAAATCTTTGGATAATTTTTTCACTGCTCGCGACATTCTCAAGCAGTATGATGTGGACACGATAAGATTTTTCTTCCTCTCCAAGCATTATCGTTCGCCGATTGATTTCAATAGGAAAATTATGCAAGAGTCAAAAGTTGCCATTCATAACTTCGTTTCGGCACTAAGTTCGGTGGATTATCTCGCGAATAGGGCAAAAATTGAGAAGAGCGATTTGTTGCAGGAAGAGGTTGCTTCTTTTATCGAGGCGATGGACGACGATTTTAACACGGCAAAAGCTTTGGCTGTGTTGTTCGGGTTAGCCAGAAAAATCAAGAAAGAGTCCGATTCGGAGAAATTGCGTTTTCAAGCAGCATACACGCTTATTCATTTGGGCAGAGTTCTTGGCTTGTTCTCCAAATTGGAAGAGCAAATTCAGGGTTTGGACAAGACAGTTGATGAAATCGCTTTGGATGGCTTGGAGTCGCAGTTGATAGAACTTTTGCTCTCTTATAGAGACGATGCCAAAAAAGAGAAGAATTGGGCACTCGCCGACAAAATCCGCGATGACTTGCAAGAACTCGGTTTGAAGATAGTGGACACCAAAGACGGAGCGAGGGTAGAAAATTTTAAGAAAGATTGATAGTTCTTCTATTTATAAAAATTTTTAACATTTAAATCGTGGCGACTTTTCCCAGTAAGCACCTTTTTTACCCAAGCCAAAATAAATCCACATCCGTAGCCGAGTAATTGAATAAAACTTGTGATGATACACAGCACAGCCAAAAAGGGATTTCTGTATCTTATGATAGCACTCAGCCAAAGCAGAAGAATGTAGAAAAGCGGAAGAGACAGCAAGCATGGGCAGAAGAAACTTCCTGCCAAAATCCCCCCAAATCCCAGAGTGAAAATTGCAGGAGCTAAATGCACGAGTTTGGTTGTCTTCGGATGCAGAGTTCCCAAGTTAATCCTCGCTGAGCCGGAATTTAGCACTTGCTTCCAAAATTGCTTGATAGTCGCTCGTCTTTTGTGATAAACCCAAGCATTCGGAAAAAGGCGACTTTTTTTGCCGTTTTTTTGGAGTCTGAGGCTGAGGTCTATATCTTCGCCAAAACGGAGATTGGAAAATCCTCCAACTTGCAAGAAAGCATCTTTTTTTATCCCCATATTGAAACTTCTTGGGAAGAAATTTTTAGCTTTTCCTCCTCTAATTCCTCCAGTGGTGAAAAAGCTGGTCATAGAAAAACTGATAGCTTTTTGCATCGCTGTAAATTCAGGATGTTCCTTGTCCGGACCGCCAAAGAAATCGACTTTCTTTATATCCAACTCTTTTTTGATTTCGCCAAGCCAATTTTGAGGAAGCAAGCAGTCAGAATCCGCAAAGAGCAGATACTCGCCATTAGCAACGGAAGCCCCATTGTTGCGAGCAGAAGAAGGACCTGCATTTTTTTGGCAGAGGATTTTCAGATTAAGCGAAGGATAAATATTTTTGGCTTTGTGCAAAAAATCGATTGTGGAGTCTTGTGAGCCGTCGTCCACAATAATCAGCTCAAATTTGTCTTTTGGATAGTTCAGTTTATCCGCAAACGAGAAGAACTCCTCAATTTCGTTTAGTCTATTGTATGTAGGCACGATTACACTAAAATCAATCATTTTTTATCCTGTAATTTTTAAAGGTTTTGGATTCTTCACTTTTGAGAGTTCCATTGTCCAAATAGTAAATCAAAACTGCAAGATTTTTTTCGTTGGCGGATTTTATGGTTTTGTCAATCGGCATCATGAAGTAAGCTGTGGCAAGGGCGTCCGCATTGAGTATGCTGGTATCTATCACGGTGATGCTGATACATTGTGTGCTGGGGTAACCGCTAATCGGGTCGATAATGTGGTGGTATCGCACGCCGTCTTGGATGAAAAATCGCTCGTAATCTCCCGAGGTAACTATCGCACCCTTGGTGATTTCCACAGTGTCAATCAGCACATCTTTTTGGCGAGGATGTGTGATACCGATTTTTTTTGGAGTTTCCCCAAAAATTAGGATGTCGCCACCGGCATTTATGTAACCGTCAGAGATGTTGTGTTTTTGCAGATAGTTGTAAACCTCTTGCACGATAAAACCTTTGGCTATTCCTCCCAAATGAATTTTCAAATTTTTCGGTTTGGAGATATAGGAGGAATTGTAGCAAATTTTTTCAAAACCGCAATTTTTTTTAGTTTTTGCAATTTTTTCGGGAGAAGGGACTTTTTTTTCTTCAAAATCCCAAATATTTATCAAAGCACCTATCGTTGGGTCAAATTTTTTTTCGGATAAAGCATAGATTTTTTTGCTATAATTCAAAAGAAAATACAGTTCAGGGAAAATTTTTGCCTTTTCTTGAGAATTTATCATATTTAGAGAACTTTCAGCTTTTTGGAAACTCAATTTATTTTCAAGATTATTTATAATGGCGAAACAGGTGTCGATTATGGCATCCAAATTGCTTTGATGTCCTTTTAGACTAATTTCTACGAAAGTCCCAAGAGCAATTCTGGACTTTGTCGCCTCATTCTCACTTAATTTTTGTCTCCAAAAGGAAATCGAAAAAAGAAGACAAAAAATTATTAAAAAAAAAATGTTTTTCTTCATAATTTCTTTCTGAAAAAAATCTATTCTTAGTCAAGAATAAATTAAGGAAAATAAATCTTGTAACTTCTAAAAATACAATAAAATACAAAAAATCATAAAAAACTAAAAAAAATAAAATATGCATTTAATTTCTTATAAATGAATATAATAAGTCCTATATTGCCAAAAAAAAGCATTGAAAAACAAAAAAAAGATTTGACACATAAACTATTTAGAATTCCGTTTGATGTGTGATAGTAAAAAAAGTATCAATTTTGATAAAATCAGGAATTAAAATGCGGACGAAGAAATTATTTTTGTTCATACTTACCTTTGCATTCAGTTTGTTGAGTGCACAGCTTCCTTTGGGTCAAAGCGAAAGCGAGCCTCTAAGCGTTGTTATGTATGCAGACAGAATATCAAGAAACTATGAGGTGAGACTTTCTTCTGCTCTTTCTTCTTATTGTGAAAGAGGAACTTATGAGGTTGATGTTACTGTCAATCTGAAACCGAGACAAGGTGCATCTTCTTATCGTTCTTTTCAGAGTTCTTCGGATTTTGGTATGGATGATGGGATTATCATGCCCGGGACAGATGGGAGGTTCCTTAACGAATTTGTAGACAACCCTGAAGGAGTGCAGAGTGTTGTTGCTGCTCCAGTTCTTCCTGCTGTAACAACTAACACTTATTCTTCCAGCAATTTAACTGATTATGATGTTGAGAATGTTATTATAAATGTAATGCTTGATGCTTCTGCTTATTCTCCGGAGGATGTTTCCTTTATTGAGGAATTGGTAAGAATGAAATCGGGAGTAGATGCGTATCGTGGAGATGTGGTTAATGTTTCTTTGGTTAAGTTTACCAATCAAAAGCAGAAGATGATAGAAGAAGCACAAAAACTTGAGGAAGAAAAGAAGAAAAAAGAAGAGGAAGAAAAAAAGGCTGCTGAAGAAGAAGAAAGACGGAAAAGACAAGAGGAGTTAGATAAAGCTAACCAAGTTCAACCTGAACCTGAAAAGGAAGATAATTTCCTTACTTACCTTATAGTTGGGTTAGTTGGGTTGCTATTATTGATTGGATTATTCCTTGCATTTTTCTTTATGTCCAAAAAACAGTCCGCCATGAATGCCAACCTAGTGCAACCGAAAGTTAACTTCCCTCGATATGACGAGCAATTCGATAGCCTTATGCAAGAGGTTAGGGATCTTAGGAATGTCAATAGAACTTCTGATCCTGCGAGAATGGAAATTGCCGAGTACAAGAAACTCCGTTCTTTTGCTATTAATAAGTTCTTAGCGGAAGCAAAAAATGTGGGGATAGTATTGCAAGGTTGGGTAGATAGTGGTGGAGATGAAGGCGTTGATAAGGCTTCTAAATTGATTAAGGCGATAGATGAAAACCTGTTAGAGATTTTGGAAGAAAAAGTTTCTCACGAAGATTTCAAGTTGTTGTCCTGGAATGTTCGCAACATGGAAGAACTTGATACGAAAACTAAGCTGGAAGCGTTGCAAAATTTTAAAAATGCTTGGAGTTCTCTGACTGTTACTGAGGATAGTGAAGGTGATTCTGGAATGTTTGGTTTCTTGAATTCTATGTCTGTGGAGCAAATCAGACAAGCACTCAAGGGAGAAGCTGATGGTGTCCAAGCTCTTGTTATTACGCAAGTGTCAGCGGATAAGGCTTCGGAGATACTTGCTTCTTACACTTCTGAGCAACGCTCCTCTATTATGGCAAATATGGGTAAACTTGGCAAGATACCTACTTCTGTTTACAAAGAGGTTTCCAGTCGTTTGGCAAAAGAGGCTCTCAATATGCGTGGTATGGAGTATGTTTCTTCCGATGGAGCCGGCAAGATGTTGGAGATTTTGGAAACTCTTTCTATTGGAGAGCAAAAAGAGTTCATTGATGAGATTACTAAAGCTGATATAAATGTTGCTGAGAAGGTGTTGAAGTTCTTTATCGCTTTTGATGATTTGGCTGATTTGGAAGAAAATATTTTGGTTAAGGCTATCCAAAAAATGGATAGAGATTTGTTGTCATCAGCTTTGGTTGGTGTCGATGAGATTAAAACTAACAATCTTCTTTCCAATATTCCCGAGCGGATGAGAGAAATCATCAAGTCTGAACTTAGAATAAACGAAAATAAACTCAAACCTGACGATGTAGAAAAAGCTAGAATGAAAATGATGTCTATAGTCAAGAAAGAGATTAGAGATGCTGGTGGACGAAAGATTGGCGATAATGCACAAGCTGAAGAAAAAGGGATGAGCGATGAGTATTAGAAAGTTTATATTAGCTCTTTTTTTTGCGGTTTTTAGTTCTGCTCTTTTTGCTCAGTTTGAGTATAATGAGTTTTCTAATATGAGTGCTATTGGAACTACTCCCAGGAGTGACAGGTCGGAGGTTCGTAATATTTCTCGGATTATGATGAGGGTAAAGGAGTCCGTGCTCAATTTTCCACTGGGCGTTAGAAGAGTGGCAGTTTATAGGATTAGAGCGGATAGAGATGCTATTTCTGTAGGAATGGTTAGATTTGTTAAATCAAAGTTAGAGCAAGTCCTTTTGGATAATGAATTGATAGAACTTGTAGTCGTCCCTGAATTTAACTTGGCGAGAGTTAAAATAACTGACACATCTTTTAGCTATGTAAACTCTGCTAGATCGTTTGCAGAGCTTAGGTCTTTGGGCGAGAGATACGAGATAGATGCCTTTATCGAGGGTGAATGTACTCGTAGTGCTTATGGGGACATTTTGCTTTCTTTGAAAATGGTTAGCAATAAGACTGGTGAGATTATTTGGTCTAAGGCGTTTATAGAAGGTCCTAACAACGACCGTGACATTGAGATTCCGAAACAATATGCTATGAATTTTGATGTTGGTTTCTTTACTGTTAATCAGTATTATGGTGGTGTTTCTCTTTTTGGTACAGACAATATGGGGGGCAAATCTACCAATACTGTGGTCATGACAGACTATCGTATCGGAGTAACTCGTAAGCAAATCTCCAATTTCAGCTTTGCTCCAGTGATGATGACACTTTCTGGAGGATTGGCTATAGTTAATTGTCAGATAACGATGAACAACATAGATGGTTTTACCAAACTTGCTACTCCCTTCTTAGGTTATGGTTCAGGAGGAGTTTTAGCGAAGTATTTTAAAAAAGAAAGCAAAACTAAAACTTTGAAAGAGAATTACTGGTTTAAACCGTATATGAAAGGATATTTTTATGTTCCGATTAACTATTCGGGAAGTTTTATGTCTTTGATGATAGGAGCTAATTCTGATGTTAGTGAGGATATAGAGGTTGGTGGTGGTCTTGGAGTCATGCCTTTTGGGAGAAAATTGACTAAAAATAGTACTAATTATATAGAGTTTGGAGTTATGAAATATGAGATTAACATTAGTTATAATTTCTAGTATTTTTCTACTTTCCGGTTGTTCTTTGTGGAATAAATATTTTGCAAAAACGGGAGTCACCGAGACGAGTAAAATTTCGGAGAAAGCTGCTGTGAATGCGACTTCTGGTTTGGGTAGTGCCGATATTGATAGAGGTCTTGGTGGAATAGGAGAGACAAAGCAGGAGACGACTATAATACAGCAAAATCCTATTAGACCGGGGAAGAATGAAATTCTCATAAAATACAGAAATAAGTCTTCGGAAGTTATTTTGAGTCTTGACCCGAGGGATAATAATGTGCAAATTGATGTTTCCAAAGCTCAATCTGCCGGAGATATGTTTTCCGAGAGTTCTATTCCTTTGAACTCTTCAGGAGATATGTCAGGTCGGTCTTCTGGGGGAGCACAAGGCAGTCCAGATGGTTCTGGTGATAATGAAAAAGATATGTTAGCTAGAGCTCAAAGCAGTTTTTATAATGGTGATTATCAAAAATCTTTGCAACAAGTGAATAGTTCTATAAATACTAAACCCAATGCAGAGGCTTATGCCTTGAAAGGCAGTATTTACTACATGCTTGGCAATTTAGCATTGGCAAGAAAAAATTGGACTAACTCTCTGCGATTGGACAGCAATATCCAAGGTGTGAGACAAATGCTGAACATTATAGGAAATTAAGATGGTTGGTTCTTTCAGTTCATTTTTGGCGTTTATTATCACATGGGTAATAGTAATATTTTCTATTCTTGTAGCTACTTCCAATTGGCAGGTTTTTGTTAGCACTGCCAGCTTGCTGATTGTTATTGGTGGTACTATTGCCAGTGAGTTTATCGGGAGAGGGCTCAAAGAGACATTGGGAGCTCTTCTTTTTACTTTAAAATCTTTGTTCAAGCAGCCTATGGTAAGCAAGCATTTTGCTGCGGAAATTGATAGGATTAAAGGTTGGGCTGACAAAGTGCAGAGTGGAGGTAAGAAAGCTTATGATGAGATTTATTCTGAGGTTGCTGATCCATTCGAAAAATATGTTTTTTCTATATTATCTACCGGTTATTCTGCAGATGAGTCGAGAGATTTTATCGCCAACGAAATCCAAAGAGAGTACCAAATTAGTGAGAGAAGGTCTCAGATTTTAACTAATCTCGGTGGGAGTGCACCCGCTTTTGGTATGTTGGGAACTTTGTTGGGATTGGTAATTTTGCTCAGTCAACTTGATGACCCGTCCAAAATCGGTCCTGCTATGGCTGTTGCTCTCATTACTACTTTTTATGGATTGCTTTTGGCGAGATTGTTTTTTATTCCCGCTGCAAACAAATCTTATTCTACTGCTGAGGCGATTTTGTTTAAGAAAAGAATGTTAATGGAAGGAGCATGTCTAATTATGCAGGATAAGTCCTCTTTCTACATTGAAGATTTTTTGCGTTCTTTTGTCGAGAAAGGGAAGTCAGATACTGTTGATGAAGATATAATTAGCGATAGTAATATTTAGATATTTTCATGGAATTTCAGAAAAAATCTCCTAAGCCGATTGACGAATCGTGGATGACGACTTATTCCGATTTGGTGACTTTGTTGCTGTGTTTTTTTGTGCTTTTGGTGTCTATGTCAAGCACAAACATGGGTATGTGGCAAGAATTTAAAGAGGGATATCGTGCTGAAATTGAGGCTGCTGAAGACGATTTTGCTACTCCATTATCTAGAATGAAAGCCGATTTGGATTCTATGTTGATAGAAGAGAGAATGGCAGGCATTGTTTCCATTCGCCTAAATCGTTCTTCTATTACCATCAATATTTTGTCCGATGCACTTTATCGCACGGGCGAGGCGGTAATTATCAAAGAAAATATTGGGATTTTAAACAAGATTTCCGAGTCTATTAAGTCCATTAATTACTACGAACCGAAAATTGACATTGAGGGGCACACTGACGATGCTCCTATCCATAATTCCAAATTTCCGTCTAACTGGGAATTGTCTGTTGGCAGAGCGTCTAATATTGTGAGATATTTCATTTCTCAGGGAATAACTCCCGAACAGATGAAAGCCGCCGGATACGCTTATATCAAGCCTTTAGCTCCAAATAGAGACCAGGAAGGCAAGCCGATAAAGGCAAATCGCGATTTAAACCGTCGTGTCGTTATCGACATCCATTAGGCTGTTTTTTATTTCTCTTATAGATTTCGGGCTAACAAACAAAGTCTTCTGATTTTTGTAGTTTACTTGTCCCATATCAGCACCTTTTCGTTTCCATACATAGCGGATTTGCGTCCAATCTACCGCAACTTTTTCCGAATGCTTGGCTTTGGAATAATAAGCGGCTAAACTCGCAGCGATTTCCATCAGTTTCATGGAGATATTTTTTTTGAATGGATTAAAAATAACCACATGCGAACCTTTGATGGCTCTGGTGTGAAACCATAAATCTGTTTTGCCGGCTATGTTACAGGTGATTTTATTATTTTCGACATTGTTCCGCCCAATCATTATCTTGATATATTCGTCTATCTTCAGCTCTTTATACTCTTTTTTCTCGGTTTTCTTTTTAGCAGGGGAGCGTTTTACGATGCTGATTTCCTGAGTTTTATTTTCCAAATCAGCGATGGTGCTTTTTTTGGAACTAATTTGCTTTTCCAAAATTTCTTTTCCCAAGAGAGCTTTTTTGTATTTTTTGAAGTAATGCTCTATGTTTTGGCGTGGAGACAAATCTCTTTTGAGTTTGAGCGAGATTTCGGGCAAATTTGGGTCGTAATAATTGACCAACTTTATCTCTTCTACACCGATGGGAATTTTAGCAAAATTGCCTTTGAGCAGTTCACCTGACATTCGCCAAAATTCTAATTTATCGTAATCTTTAAGCGTTTCTTCCAATTTCCTAAGACTGTTTCTCTCTTTCGTTATCTGTTTTTCAATTATTTTTTCATTCTTTTGCTTGATAACAGCTAATTTTTTGGGATAAAGTTTCTTGTAATAGAAATGCTCCAAATAGGCATTAACGGAGTTGAAAGAGTAGTCCTCGTCGTGCAGGGGTAGAGGTAGAGGAGAAAATTCGTGCGTGTTTTTGCTCTCAGGAGTTTTGTATTCTATTTTGGGCAAAATCTGTCTTTGCGGATTCTCGGCAAAGGTGTAAAACTTTTTGGCAGAAAGAATATTGTGTTCTTGGAGAAAAATAAGATTTTGTTTTCCAGTGATTAGCTCCACGACTATTTTCAGCGAGATTTTTTCCCCATAGATGGAGTTTTTTTCAAATTCAAAACAAATTATTCTGTCGTTACCCAGAATTTTAATCTTCGATAACAGAGCATTTTTAAAAACATTGGAAATCCCCGATAGAGTTGGTTTGAAATCTAAAATATCTGTTTCTGTGAAGAAGCAAAAGCTATTTTCTCCAGAGAGATTGATTTGGAGAAATTTGTTCCCATTTATAAAAGAAAGCCGAAATTGGTCTTCAAATCTTTCGATTTCTTTGACTTTTAGTGTTTCGCCAAACGGTTCGTTGCACCATTGAACAAGAGTAGAATAATCCATTTAATTTTAAGAAAAAAAGGCAGACATTACGCTTTCATAAGTCTGCCTTAGAAATTTCAAATAAACTATTTGTTCACTTGGAAAGTTTTAGTTCCGTCTTTGAAAAAGGCGATAATTTGCTCTGCGGCAGCCACAGCAGCGTTTATATTAGCCTCTGCGGTTTGAGCACCCATCTTCTTGGGAGTGGCGAAGAAACGGTCGGTAAACGCTTTGAACTCGTCCAGTTTGTTGGGAGCAATATCCGTCATGTACTTGAACTTATTGTCTTCTTGCATCTTTTTTAGCAAGCCGTCTTCATCAATAACCTCTTTCCTCGCTGTGTTAATAAGGCAAGCACCTTTCGGCATTTTGGAAACAAGGTCATAGTTGATTGACTTCTTGGTTTTGTCGTTAGCAGGGATGTGCAAAGACAAATAGTCAGATTTGCTGTAGAGCTCTTCGACAGAGCCGGCACAGGCATCGCAATCTTCCTCTATTTTGCATTTGTTGATGAACGGGTCGTAAGCGATTACTTTCATGCCAAATCCCTTGGCGATGTTTCCCACGAGACAGCCGACATTTCCGTAAGCGTGAATACCCAAGGTTTTCCCTTTCAATTCACTGCCAGATTTCCCGTTGTAACAGCCACGAGCAGCCATTATCATCATTCCGAGAGCCAACTCGGCAACAGCGTTGGAGTTTTGTCCGGGTGTGTTCATCACCACGATGTTTTTTGCGGAGGCAGCTTCGCAGTCAACATTGTCGTATCCTGCACCAGCACGAACCACTATCTTTAGGTTTGGAGCAGCGTCCATCACTTCCTTGGTCACATCGTCGCTCCTGATAATCAAAGCATCGCAATCGTCGACTGCGTTTACGAAATCGCTTTGCTCAGCGTAATTTTCAAAAAGCACCAACTCGTGCTCGGACTTGCTTACAGCTTCTTTTAGTTTGGATATGGCTTCGGCTGCAAAAGGTTTTTGGGTTGCTACCAAAATTTTCATATCTATCTCCTTTTCGGTAAAGTATTTTAACACCACTTAAATCGAATAAGCTAAAAATTAGTCAATAAAATATAGGGAATTTCTGATTGGGAAATGCTGATGCGAGATTTATTTGGGAATTTGGGTATGGAAATTTTATTAAGGTGAAGAGTAACGTTAGGGATATACGAAGTTTTTCTGTAGCGTAGCGAAAGAAAAATTTGGGTGAAGCCCGAGCCGAGGGCTGAACCGTATATCCCTTGTTATACGCCCCGACGCCTGAAAGGAGGAGAGCGCAGCGTGGCTTGAAGCGTAGCGGAGTGAGTTCAAAAATATTTTTCGTTTTGACTCATTATAATAGGCTTTCAGAAAACTATACAAGTTTGGCTATTTTTTTTGCAAATACTTGAATGTTATTTTTCGCATCATCAAAAAGTTTTTCGCAATCATTATAGTTCACTTTATCGAACAACTTATCTTTTAAAATATAATCAAATCTATTTGGATCTGGAGACATTGTGTATTTATGTTTCGCTTTGCTTAATTTGCTATGGTAGTTAATTTGTATCTTGCGATTCATTCCTGAGAGCCAAATTTCGTACTCAAATTTATTATGCGTGAAAGCGATAACAAACTTCAATCCTTTTGATTGTAGTTCATCATTAGTAAATTGGAAATGCTAAGAATAATCCATATTGTTTTCAACAATATTTCCCGTGAACTTATAATCAGACATATTCCCCGATAAATAAGTTCTAAGACCCCTAAAAAACTTTACAAATTCTTGATAACCCTTTTGTAGGTTGGTAGATTGTATAAGTTTTTTGTATTCATTGATGTAGTTAGCGTTGATTTTCATAATATTATCCTTAATGATTAAGTATTTATAAATTAATCGTTTTCTGAAAGCCTATCATCATTTTACCTCAAGAAAAATATTTTTTGAATTGCGTATAACATCTGTGTATAGTTATTGTTCTTATACAGCCAAATTGGAGGGATAAACACAATTGTTTATATTTTTCTTTTATCATAACTGCTCCTTGCTAACCAAAAAAATTCTAAATCGATTTATTTATACAATTCAATATTCTGTCAAGCCATAATTTCCCAAGAAAGAAAATTTGTGTTGACAATAAACACCGTTCACTGAACAGTGTTCAAAAATTTTAGGAGGAACGATGAAAGGTTTGATGTTGGGTATAATTTTTAGTGTGGCATCGTGCTTATTTGCGGTGAGTGGACTGGAGGTGATGAAGATGGTGGACGAGCGAGATGACGGCAAGACGATGGTTTCCGAGAGCAAGATGGTGCTTACCAATAGGCAAGGCAAGCAGCGGATTCGTATGACCAAAATGTTTAAGAAAGAGTATGGTCAGGACGAAAAATCTTTGTTTGTTTTTTTGGAGCCTGCCGATGTGGAAGGAACGGCTTTTTTGAATTGGTCGTATGACGATATCAGCAAGGACGACGAGAAATGGCTTTATATGCCGGCTTTGCACAGAGTGAGACGGATTGCCTCATCTAACACCGGCGACTATTTTATGGGGACCGATTTTACTTACGACGATATGGGGCAGAGAGAGCCGGAAGAGGATACTCATGAGCTTTTGCGGGAAGAGACTCTTGAAGGTTTGGATTGCTGGGTGGTGGAGTCCAAGCCCAAAGAGGACGATTATCAGTATTCCAAAGTTGTCAGGTGGATTAGCAAGGAGTATCTTTTGCCGATAAAAGCGGAGTTTTACGACAAACGGGGAAGATATCTGAAGAAGATGACGGTTAGTAATATTCAAAAAATTGATGGAATTTGGACGGCTTTTTCTCGCTTGATGGAGAATGAGCAAGAGCAACACACGACACTTTTACAGATACAAAATGTGAAATACAATCAGGAAATTTCCGACAGACTTTTTAAGGTTGCCAATTTGAAAAGGGGTAAATTTTGAGGAAGAAATCGCTACTAACTTTGCTTTTTGTGCTTGTGAGTGTTTCCGCTTTTTCGCTTGATTTTGGTGGAGAGGTCAGCTCGTATCACGGTTGGCAGAGCAGGGAGAGCAACAAGAGTTTGATAAATCTCAACCAAGCATTGCTGAAGATTAGCCAAGAGGGGAGCGGCAATCTATTTTTCACCAGCTTAAAGGCAAAGTCCAACAACAATACCGACCAAAATGAGTTGAGTTTGAAGGAAGCCTATTTCGATTATTTTGCTGATGAGTGGGATTTTCGCTTTGGGCGACAATTGATTATTTGGGGCAAAGCCGATGGTTTGCGGATTACCGACCTTATTTGTCCGATGGATTACAGCTTTGGTCCAGGTCAAGATTTGGAGGATATGCGGATTCCTGTCGATGCTTTCAAATTTAGCTATTATCCCGAATATTTCGATTTGGATTTGATTTTTTTGCCGACGGTTAGCGGGAATGTTTACCCTTTGGAAGACTCTGTGTGGAATGTTTACGGCTACAAAAATGTGCAACACAATTTGCCGGATAAGACCTTGGAGTCCTCGCAATTTGCAGGGCGATTAGGCAAAAATTTTGGTGCTTTTGATTTTGCTGTGAGCGGATTTTATTGTTGGCTACCCGTGAGCAGTTTTTCGCAAGGGACTTTGCTTATCGATTACAAGCGAAGCACTATTTTCGGGTTGGAGGCTTCCACTTCCGTAGATGCTTTCGTTTTCAGATTTGAGTCGGTATATTATCGGCGAAACTTTTTTGCCAATGGGTCTGTGGAAAAGCCTTGGGCAGATGCTTTGTTGGGAGTTGACTGGTATCTTGGGAATAATTGGACTATTATCGCTCAACTTGAGGCGGATTTGGTTTGCGATTATTCCAACAAAGTTGTTAGAGATGAGTCGGAGAGCATGGGAACATTGACTTTGAAGAAGAAGTTGTTTCGCGAAAAATTGGAGTTGTCTCTGCAAACCGTGAACAATTTTGCTTATCACGACATAGTTTGCAAGTCCGCAGTCAATTACGATTTTGGCGGAGGTCTGCACATTTTGCTTGGCTACGATTATTATGACGGCAAAACTCAGGGAACTTTCGGCAGATTTTCCGACAACTCTATGTTTTGGTGCAAGGGCAAATACTCTTTTTGAGTGAGGGGAGAAAATAATGATTAATTTGGAGAGAATAAATAACTGGTTTAATTCGTATGGTAAATGGCTTGTTAGGAATAGGTTATGGTATTTTTTGTTTTTTGTTTTGCTGTTGGCGGTGTCCATAATCGGTTTGCCAAAATTGCAATCGTCGGCTGATGAGGACAATTGGTTTGGCAAGAAAGATAGAACGATTATCGATCAAAACAAGATGGAAGAGATATTTGGGAATACGGATATTGCCGCTGTGCATGTGAGTGTCAAAAATATTTTTACCAGGCAAAATCTGGAGTTGATAAGGAAGCTCGGGCAAGATTTGGAAGACAATGTTCCTTATGCTGACGATGTTTTTAGCATCACTTCGCTGGAGTATAGCCAAGGCAGTGAGTGGGGAATTGAGATAGAGGATTTGATTCCAGAGGATATTCCCGACGACCAAGAGGCTTTGGACAAATTGCGAGAAAAAGCCATCTCCAAGGAGCTAATCAAAGGGCAGGTAATTAGTGAAGATTGCACGGAAGCTTGGATAATCTTGCGACTTCTCAGATACAAGGACGGCGATGACGAAGCGACTTTGAAAATTGGGAAAAGATTTTTGGAGGTGGTCAATAAACCGCTTTATGCTCCTCTGTCTCCCAAAGCGACGGGTGTGCCTGTGATAATGTATGAGAAGACGAATTTTTTTAGCCACGAAACTCCGCGAGTGATGAAATTCTCTTTTTTGGTCGTTTTCTTGATTTTGCTCGTATCTCTGCGGTCTGTGCGAGGGATTTTCATTCCCTTTTTGACTATCGCTTTCAGTTTGCTGATAGTTTTCGGATTGCAAGGGCATTTGGGCATCACGATAGACCCCACGGTGGTAACGATGCCGATTTTTTTGGGACTTTCGGTTGCTGTCGGCTACAATATTCACATTTTCCATTTTTATCAAGATTATCGCAAAAAAACCGGAAAGGTAAAGGAAGCGGTTTACTACACTTTGCAAGAGAGCGGTTGGCCAATTTTGTTCACGGCACTCACCACCATTCTTGCCTTGTTTTCCTTCCTTTTCATCTCCTCTCCGCTTTTGCAATGGATTGGCTTGGCATCGGCTTCGCTTGTTTTCGTGAGCTTGCTTTTGGTCTTGAGTTTCACTCCGATTTTGCTCTCCTTTGGCAAAGATAAGGCGGTTGCTCCCAACAAGGTGCTTGCCAGAGGTGTAAGGCTAAATAAATGGCTTGCAGGGTTTAGCGACTGGATTTTCGGCAATAGAAAGAAGATAATTTTCTTTTACATCTTAATAACCTTGATAGGTGCTTGCGGGTTTTTTATGTTTAGGATTTCTTTCAGTCCAGTGGATTCCATCGGGCTTAAAGTCCCTTATGTCAAGCGAGTAAATGCGATTGCTCACTCCCAGATAGGTGCACTTGCCTCTTACAATATCATCATAGAATTTCCCGAAAATGATGCGGTAAAAGAGCCTAAAAATATGAAGAAGCTCGATGAGTTGGTCAAGTTTATCGAGACGAAAACGGTTTTGACCAAACGGGTGAGTTCGATTGTCAAAATCATTAAAGATATGAACAAGGTGCTTTTTGACAATAAAGATGCCGAATACAAAATTCCCGACACAAGGCAGGCGATTGCTCAGGAGCTTTTGCTTTACGAAAATTCGGGAGGAACAGAGGCAACTCGCTGGATAGACTACGATTACAAAAGGTATCGTATTCAAGTGGAATTGCCTGAGATGGACACGAAAATTGCTGACCAAGACATCATCAAAATCAAGGAGAAAGCTCGGCAACTTTTCCCCGATGCCAAGGTAAACGAAGTGGGAACTTTGGCAAAGATGGTGGTTATGGCAGAGCGAGTGACTTATGGGCAATTGTTCTCTTTTTTCATCGCTTTGGTGATAGTCGCCATTACCCTGATGGTAGCTTTCGGTGGTGTGCGAGTGGGACTTGTGGGTATGATTCCCAACATCACTCCGGCGATTTTGGCAGGTGGTGCTATGGGCTATTTGGACATTCCGCTGGATATGATTACCGTGACCATTATGCCCATGATTTTGGGTTTGGCGGTCGATGACACCATTCACTTTATCAATCATTACAAACTCTATTACAACGAATATGGCGATTACAAAAGGGCTTCCGCCAGATGTTTCACTTCCATAGGAGTGGCTCTGATTACCACTTCGGTGATTTTGATTTTGAATTATGCGGTCTATCTCTCCTCCACAGCCGCTATGCTCCAACATGTGGGACTATTGGCGATAATCGGTATCGGCTCGGCACTTTTGGCAGATTTTTTCATCACTCCAATTTTAATCAGAATGCTCGAACCTTTTGGCAAACATATAGATAGCAAGGAAAAAAATGAGAGTTAAAGAAGATATTTGTCCGGTTGGTAAATCGGAAATGCTTTTGAGCAAATTCAGAAAGCTAATTCACAATCCGCAAAGAATGTTTTCGCCTTTTGTAAAGCAGGGTTGCAAAGTTTTGGAAATTGGTTGCGGTCCTGGGTTTTTTACTCTACCTTTGGCAAAAATGGTAGGAAATAGCGGAAAGGTTTTTGCTCTGGATTTGCAAGAGGGGATGTTGGAGATTTTGCAAAAAAGGGCTAAACTTGCGGAAGTTGACAGGCAAATCGAGAGTGTATTGTCTTCGGCTTCAGAGTTTAAATTGGCGGAGAAGGTCGATTTTGTTTTATTGTTTTATGTGATTCATGAAGTGCCAAACCCTTTGTCAGTTTTCCGCAAAATTTATGAGCATTGTCATCAAGGCACAAGGGTTTATTACACCGAACCGCCTTTTCATGTGGATAAGGGAAAATTTGCAGAGTTCTTGGAAATTGCTCAACAAGCCGGTTTTATCGTGGAGAAAAAATTCGGGATTTTGGATAAAACTGCAATTTTGAGAGCAAGCCATGTATAACGAAAATATTGGATTTGCTTTTATTTTGACATTGTTTGCCGGACTTTCCACGGGCATTGGCAGTGCTTTAGCATTTTTTGCCAAGCGGACAAACACCAATTTTTTGTCTGTTGCTCTCGGATTTTCTGCTGGAGTGATGATTTTCGTCTCTTTTGTGGAGATTTTTCCCGAAGCCAAGCACAGCCTTATTTCTCAATATGGTGATAATCTTGGTGTCTCTTTGGCAACTTTGGCACTATTTGTCGGAATGCTTTTGGCTGCAGGTATCGACAAATTAATCCCCAATCATGAAAATCCGCACGAGCCGAAATTGGTGGAAGATATGGCTGTGAACAACTCTGACAAACTCTATCGAATGGGGATTTTTTCCGCCATCGCCATTGCTGTTCACAATTTTCCCGAAGGTTTGGCGACATTTGTGGCAGCACTGGGCGACTCCCAGATGGGCATAGCCATTGCGGTTGCCATCGCCATTCACAATATTCCCGAAGGAATAGCCGTCAGTGTGCCGATTTACTATGCGACTGGCGATAGAAAAAAGGCTTTCTATTTGTCTTTTCTTTCAGGGTTGGCAGAGCCTGTTGGAGCAATTATCGGCTATTTGCTTTTGTTGCCATTTATGAACGAATCTGTTTTCGGATTTCTCTTTGCTCTGATAGCCGGAATAATGATTTTCATCTCCTTCGATGAACTTTTACCGGCATCGGAAAAATACGGCGAACATCATTTGTCGATTTACGGATTGATAGGTGGAATGTTAGTGATGGCAATCAGTTTGCTGCTTTTATAACAAGGAAAATTTATGGTAGCATTTTCTCAAGAGATGAAGTTGGAAAAACGAAACGAAATTTTGCAAGTGGCACTCAAGCATTTCAGCGAAAAATCTTTTCATAGTGTTTCTTTGCGAAAGATAGCCGTGGAGCTTGACCTCAGTGTGGGCAATTTATACAACTATTTTCACAATAAAGATGCCTTGTTCAAAGCCGTGCTTTCTCCGCTTTTGGAGAAGATGGAGAAGGTGAAAAAAATGATAACTATGCATTCCAAACTTGATTTTAATGAAGTCGATGAGGATTTGGAGTCTCACATAAAAATTGGGGAATCGATAGCGGAATTTGTGTCTATGCACAAAAATTTGTTTTATATTTTGTTTTTTCACAGCAAAGGCTCGTCCTTAGAACATATTTTGGACGATTTAATCGATTTTAATACGGAAAGAATTCACAAGGAGATTTGTAGCAAATGGGGAGATGAAATTTTTGACGAGTTTTTTGTTCACAATATAATCTCTTACTCTTTCAACACCATCAAAGAGAGTCTGATGCACGATTTGTCTCCAGAGCAACGGAAAAAGGCTTTCAGGGAGATGATGGCTTTTACTTATTGTGGAGTTATAGGTCTTGCTACGAGAAATTATAGTAAGGGTAAAATAGATTTCCAAAAATTATTTTAATAGCTAATATTTAGTTCTTTCATTTCCAATAAGATAACGAAGTTGAGGAAAAATTGAATTTTGTCGTTTTTTCTTGACTTCTTTTTGTATTACAAAGAAATAAGTGTGATACATAGGGGAATGATAAATATGGGTAGAAAAAAACTGGATAAAATTCAGCAGATTTTTTTATTTGACGGTATAGCTCAGAAGCAAGAAGAGCCTGTTTCTGCCGTTCCCACTGGGGCGAAGGAAGAGGCAGCTAAGAAGGTAGAAGTTCCGAAAAATCATCAGATAGTTTTCCCGAAACTTTTGGGGAAAAACAATCGAATGAATATCCAAGGCAAACAGGTGTCTTTCGATTTTGTCCATCAGGTTGAGAGTTTTCTTTTGCATAATGAAATCCCTCTCAAAGGCAAAAAGTTTCTTCTCGGTGTGTCAGGCGGAAGTGACTCTGTGGCAATGCTTTTGGCTTTCTACTATTTGCGGAATAAATACGATTTGAAATTGCTGGTTTCCCATATCAATTATAAACTTCGAGGCGAGGAAAGTGATGCCGATTGTGAGCTTTTGCGAAAGATTTGTTTTGAGAAAAATATTTTGTTGGAAGTAAAAGAGATAGATGGTGCAGGGCAGTCGGAGAAAGGGCTTAGGGATATTAGGTTTGCGGAGTTTGCCAGAATTGCCGAGCGAGACAAAATCAAGAATCTCTGTCTTGCTCATAACAAAAATGACCAAGTTGAGACGGTGTTGTTTAACATTGTGCGTGGTTCTGGTGTGTCGGGTGCTGCTGGTATCAAAAAATGCATTCACTTAAATTCCAATCTGCTGTTGTCGCACCCTCTTTTGAATATGGAGCGGAAACAAATTACAGAATTTCTGACTGACCAAAATGTTCAGTGGGCGGAGGACAGGACGAATGCCGAGCCGGTTTATTCACGGAACAAAATCCGCTTGGAGTTGTTGCCGTGGCTACGGGATAATCTGAACAATAATGTTTTGAACAATATCTTTGAGTTTTCGTCTATTCTGAATGAAAATCATCTTTTTTGGCAAGAGCAGGTAAAGAGCAAAATGAATCGCTTGAAGAATAAGGGCGAAAGCGAACAAGGACTGCATTGTTTCCCGATATCCAAACTGAAAAAAGAGAGCCCGCTACTGCGATATTACTTGTATAAGGAATATCACGAAGAGTTTACGGGGAAACCTGAGGGGTTTTATCGGCAACATTTTAACGAGATAGAAAAGATTCTTAAGTCCAATGGTTCGGTGAGTATTTCGCTTTTTGAGGGGAAGATGTCTGTTATCAAAGAGTATGACAATTTGTTCTTTAGCGAACACGACTTTACGAAAGGAGATATTTCGGAAGAGTCTTTGGTGTTGCCAAAAATTTCGAAAGTTTTTGTGTATAATAATTACCGATTTAGATTGTCCAAGGCGATTAAGATTCCCGAGGAGTTCGATAGGACTCGTTTTGCTTTTCTAAATTACGAGAAATTGGAGTTTCCACTTGTCGTGAGGACGGCTGTCACCGGCGATAAATTCACGCCTGTGGGGATGAAGGGGCATAAAAAATTAAGGGACTTTTTTGTTGACGAAAAGGTCTCCAAATTTGAGAGGAAAAGGATACCCATTCTTACTGATATGAAAGGCATTGTTTGGGTTGGAGGCTATAGAGTAGATAACAGAACTGTTGCCGATGCAAATTGCGGGAATATTCTGAAGATTGAGTTGGAAGAATTGGACAAGTCTAGAACTGCCCGAAGAAGAGGTAGAAGGAGTTAAACCTATGGACGACAGATTTTCCAAGATAATTTTATCCGAAGACGAGATACAAGATAGAATTAAAGGGTTATCGCAAGAGATTTCTGATTTTTATCGTGGCACTTGCCCTGTTTTTGTCTGTGTTTTGAAAGGTGCTGTTTTCTTCCTTACCGACCTTACCAAAAATTTAACTATCGATTGCGAAGTGGATTTTATGGATGTTTCCAGTTACGGTGCTGGCAGGAGTAGCTCCGGCGTTGTGCAAATCAGCAAAGATTTGACCGACCAAATCGAGGGTAGGGATGTTGTGATTGTGGAGGATATTTTTGATACTGGTCTTACCTTGAACTACTTGGTGGGGCATCTGCGGAACAAAGCACCTCGTTCCATTAAAATTTGCACTTTGCTTGACCGTCCTCACAAAAGAGATGCAGGTGTAAAATTGAAAGCTGATTTTGTCGGGTTTACGCTTAATAAGAGTGATTTTTTGGTTGGATATGGATTGGACGACAACCAAATAATGAGAAATTTGCCGTTTATCGGAGTGCTTAAAAAGGATGATTTATAAAAATGAGTAACAAAAAGGGAAACAAGTTGCCTGAGTTTAAGAGACCCAATGTGACTTTGATATTAGTAATTGTTTTTGTCGGAATACTTTTTTACCAAATGTTTTTTTCGATTGATATGGGGTTGAAAGAGGTCAGTTATTCCACATTCGTGGAGATGAGTAACTCGGGGCAAGTATTGTCTGCCAGTTTTGACGAAAAGGATGTTCGCTTTACCACTGTCGACGGTATGAAGTATTCGACCTATTTGCCTTTTCAAGACCCGCAGTTAGTGAGCAAGCTGCAATCTAACGGGGTGAATGTTTCTTCGCATAAGCCGTCTTTTTTGGCATCAGTCATCTTGTCGTGGTTTCCTTTCTTAATCTTCATCTTTATTTGGATATTTTTGATGCGTTCCATGGGTGGTGGAAGCAAGGCTTTTAGTTTTGGCAAAAATAAAGCACAATTGGTAAACAAAGAGGATATTAACACGACTTTTGAAGATGTTGCCGGTATTGACGAGGCTAAGTCTGAACTTGAAGAGATTGTGGAGTTTCTGAAAAATCCTGATAAATATTTGTCGCTGGGTGGTAGGATACCGAGAGGAGTTTTGCTACAGGGGCATCCCGGAACGGGAAAAACTCTTTTGGCGAGAGCTGTTGCCGGAGAAGCCGGAGTTCCTTTCTTTAGGATGAGCGGCTCCGATTTCGTGGAGATGTTCGTGGGTGTTGGAGCTTCTAGAGTTCGTAATCTTTTTGAGGTTGCCAAGAAGAACGCTCCTTGTATAGCTTTCATTGACGAGATAGATGCTGTCGGTCGCCATCGTGGCACGGGACTTGGCGGTGGTCATGACGAGAGGGAGCAAACTCTAAATCAGCTTTTGGTGGAGATGGACGGTTTTACGGAGAACGACTCCATGATAATCATAGCGGCTACCAATAGACCCGATGTGCTTGACCCTGCTTTGTTGCGTCCGGGTAGATTTGACAGGCAAGTTACGGTTGATTTGCCCGATATTCGTGGTCGAGAAGCTATCCTGAAAGTGCATGCGAAGAAAATCAAAATGCAAAAAGATTTGAGCTTCTCTACTATCGCCAGAGCTACTGCGGGATTCTCGGGTGCTGATTTGGCAAACTTGCTTAACGAAGCAGCACTGATAACAGCAGGCAAGGAGAAGACGGAAGTTTCGTTGCAAGAGGTGGAAGAAGCTAAGGACAAGATAATTTTGGGTAAAGAGAAGAAAAATAAAGTGATTTCGGAAGAGGACAAAAAGATTACCTCTTATCATGAAGTCGGGCATGTGATTACTTCCATTTGTCAGCCTCTTTCCGACCCGTTGCACAAAGTTTCCATTATCCCCAGAGGGTTTACAGCCGGAGCGACACACTATTTGCAAACCGACAGGAGCAACTATTCCAAAGACTATTTGATTCAAATGCTTGTCCAGTTGTTGGGTGGCAGAGCAGCAGAGGAGTTGAAGTTCGACTCCATCACTACCGGTGCCAGCAACGACATTTCTCGTTCTACCGATATTGCCAAAAAGATGACTTGCTCTTGGGGAATGAGCGATTCTTTTGGTCCTATGGCGGTTACTCGTGAGCAGGAACAGACTTTTTTGGGCAAAGAGTTGGCTCATCACGACTCTATTAGTCAATATTTGAGTGAAAAGGCTGACCAGCAAATTCAGAAATTTATCTCGGATGCATACGCTGATGCCAAGCGGATTTTGACTAAGCAGGACAAACTTTTGGTCGCTCTTTCCGAGGAACTTTTGATTAAGGAAACTTTGGAACTTGATGAGATTTTTGACATCTGTTTTGAGAAAGCTACTGACGACATCAAAGATTTGTTGAGCGAAAAATATGAAAAGGCTAAGGAACTTAGAATAAGTGCAGATTAATTCTAATTAATAGCCCCCGTAGCTCATTTGGATAGAGCGTTTGATTCCGGTTCAAAAGGCAGGAGGTTCGAGTCCTCTCGGGGGTACCATTTGTTATGCAATATTATAAAGATAAAGGTAAAATTTTCTTTCAAGTCGGACTAATCACCGCAGTAAGTGTGGTGATTTTGTTTTTGTCTTATGGATGGCTGACTAGGGTTTTTACCGATAGCAAATATCAGAGCGTGAAAGTTTCTTTCTCTTCGGCAAGCGGACTCTCCGAGGGAGCAACCGTTTGTATTCGTGGTGTGCCCAGAGGGCTCGTGAATAAAGTGGAGATTACGGCAGACGGTGTCATTTTCGACTTGAAAGTTGAGTTGCCGATAGTCCTGTGTGAAGGGACTCAGTTCATCGTGGAAGACATAGATATGATGGGCAACAAGCAAATTGATATTTTGCCGAAAACTACAGGTAACAAATTGGATTTGCAAGAGATACATCAAGGAGAAGTCAAGATTACTTTGACTCGCTTCATTGGTAAACTTGACGATATTTTGAGCAGTTTGGAAATCGAAAAAATCAAAGTTGAGAATTTTAGAGAACTCAATACGCATATTAATGGCGTTCTGTCGCAACTGAATCTTCTACTTACCAAGATGAATGAAAATGACGGTATGCTTGACCAAACTAACGAAGTTGTCCGCAAAACCAACGAAATTCTCGGCAAGATTAACGACGAAAATTCCTCTGCCAACAAGTTTTTAACCGATACAATTTTGTATAGGCAGATTTCTACCAGTATTAAGAGGGTTGACTCCATTCTCATTGATGTAAAGGCAAATCCGTCCAAATATTTCAAGATTGAAGTTTTTTAGATGAAGAGAAGTTTAACCATACTGTTTTTATTGCATAGCTGGGCTTTTCTTCTTTCTGCTGAGCATACTTCCGCCACTTCTGCCATCTTGTTACCAAGCCAAAGAATGTCCGGCATCGGCAGTGCAGTGGATGTCACGATGGGCGATTCCATCACTTATATCGCTGACCATATGTTTTATGATGTGGTTTTCTCCCGAGCCAATCTCACAGGAGATGTCAGCATTATGTCCGAAGGTTCGATTTTGCGAACTGACACCATAACTTTGGATTTGAAAACCAACATAATGGCTTCTCGAGGAGCTACTTATATCAAAGATGTTTCCGGCTGTATGATTGCCAACGATGTTTGGATTAACCCGAAAAAAGAGTGGGCGTTGTTCAATAAAGCCGCGGGCAAATTGGATGTCGGTTATTATTACGGTAGCCAAACGAGACAAGTGAAGAATGGTGTGTATGATGTTGATAATGGGATGTTTACCACTTGCGATGCTCCGGAGCACCATTTTGATATTTATGCGGTGCAGATGCGACTCTATCGTGGGAATATGGTGGTGATGAAGCCGGTTGTTATTTTGGTAAATCACTTCCCAGTAATTGCGTTGCCTTCTTACTCTTTTTCTATTGCCAGAGGCAAACAAAACGGGTTTTTGATGCCTACTCCTGGTCGAAACTCAAATGATGGCAAATTCGTGGAAAACATCGGCTACTACCTATTCTTCGAGGATTATTGGGATGCAGTCGCTATTATGAATGTCAGGGAGAAAACCGGCATTGACGGTGAGTTCATCACTCGCTACAAGAAGCGTTACGAATACGAAGGGATTTTGGAGATAAACCAAAAGAGAGCCGTGAGCAATGCTGGAAAAACCACAAATTACGCAGGCGAATATCACTACAATCACAAGCAGGATTTTAATGATGGCTCTGCTTTAAGTGCTGACCTCAACTACTACTCCAGTAAGGAAATCTTGGAAGATGAAGAGGATATTGATACACGGACGAACGAAAATATAAAATCGACTATCTCCTATTCCAAGCCTTTTTTGAGTAGCACTTTGCTTATGAGTAGTGAGTATTCGCAAGATATGAATACTAAAGCTCAAGCAATTACTTTGCCTTATGTCAGTTATACTCTTACTTCTCGACCTATTTGGGAGATGTTTTTGGATGAAATCGATGAAGATGAAAATCCTTGGTGGAAAGATTTTAGCTATTCATTTAAAACTCAAGCTACACAAAGTGGTACTATGGCAGATAGGTCTGCGGGAGTCGCCGATGTACTTTGGAAATCCAAGAAGGACAGTGCAGGGACTTTGGTAAACACTCACAAAGCAGGTGCATGGATTGACTTGGGACTTACGCATTCTCGCAAGGTTTTGAGTTGGTTGACATTTAGTCAGAGCGTGCCTTTCAAAGTTGCATATTCATCAAACGAAATCAATTATGCCTCCTTCGACCCGTCTTATCAATACAACTATTCCAATAGTTTGGGCTTCAGTGTTGTCGGGTTCAAAAATTTCGGCGAGTTTTTTTTCAAGGGAATCAGGCATATTATAGATGTATCAGGCTCTTTTGCCTATGTACCTACGATAGAGAATAAAGCTACCGGTCCATATGCTTTGGGGGCTACTACGGAATCGAAAGTATCCAAGCTGAACTTTTCCAACGCTTGGGATTTGAAGTTGAATCCTCCCGGGAAAAACGATAAATTCCTTTTAAATAGTATAGTAACGGCAACCACGGCATATACCGTGTACAGTAATGACAAATCTGCAGAAGGCAAGTGGGACGATATAGTTTGGGCAGCGAGTTTTGATGGTCAAAATCTTGTGCCGGCGGGAGTTTTGGCGAATAAGATTTTGGAGTGGACTTATCTTTCCCATTGGTTCTCCTGCTCCGTGAGCAACTCTAACACGGCTTCGGCAACGCAAGACCCTTACAATTGGGAATTGAAAGAGTGGTCATATAAAGTTCCTGTTTCCAATACTGTCGGTTTTGCTCTTTCGCAAACACGAAAACTCCGATATTTCAACTATTCTCCCGCTAAATTCAATCAGTTTGAGCTAAACAAATTTTTCAATAATGGACCTCCTGCAAAGCGACAAAATTATATTGAGCAAGACAATGGAGTCTCGGTAAATGTGAATTATGCTTACAACTTCGTAGGTAGCCAAAAAAAAGGCGAAGATTTTACCAAGGTTGAAGATTATACTCTCGATTTAACGGGCAGTTCAAAACTTCATTTATCAAAAACTTGGCACTTGGACTACTCTCTTTCTTATAACATAAAAGAGGACGATTTGGGAGCTCAGACCTTTTCTGCTGTGAAAAGTCTGCATTGCTGGAATTTCAGTTTCTCATATACCAAAGAAGGTGCATATTGGGAATACGCTTTTTCGTTTGTTAACATCAAATTGCCTAACGATTTGAAATACGAAGACGATTCGAATTCCAACGATGATTAGAGCTATTTTTTTGGACAGAGACGGCACGATAAATCCCGATGAAGATGGATACATCTCTTCTCCGTCACAATTTGAAATTTTCCCTTTCAGTGGAGAAGCCATCAGAATTTTTAACGATTTGGGTTTTCTCGTGTTTATTGTCACCAATCAGTCTGGTATAGCCAGAGGTTATTTTACGGAAAAAGATTTGGAGACTATTCATCTCAAGATGGTGCAACTATTGGCAAAAGATGGAGCTAAGATTGACGAAATTTTGTGCTGTCCCCACTATCCACACGGCGTGATAAAAGAGTTTTCTTGCGAATGTGAATGCCGAAAGCCGAACAATCTATTTTTTAGGCAGATGCAAAAGAAATACAATCTTAAAGCCTCAAAATCTTTTATGATAGGCGACAAACCTGCCGATATAGAGTTCGGCTTGAAAAGCGGTTTGCAGACTATTTTAGTCAGAACAGGTTATGGCGAGCGGACTTTGCAAGCGGGGGAAATAAAGCCCGATTTTGCCGTCGATAATCTGCTAATGGCTGCCGAAGCGATAAGAAGATTGGTGCAACAGGAAAAGGGTTGTGTTGAGTAAAGAGCAAATCGAGAAGTTTGATTTTGAGGGTCTGTTTTCCAAACTTGCCGACTACTACGAAAAATGTTCTGCACAGGTTAAAAAGTTTGAAGAAATCTCTGCGGAAACGCCTTTGCAGATTTTGATTTCCGCTATGCTCTCCGCTCGCACCAACGACATTACAACCACCAAAGTTGTTGAGAATTGGCATATTACGAAGTTGGATGAGTTGCAGGGTTTGTCGGTTGGAGATATTGAAAAGTTGATTTACCCCGTGGGATTTTATAAGCAAAAAGCTGTTCATTTGAGTGAATGGTATGGGATTATTTCCGAGAAATTTTCGGGAAGTTTGCCTGCCGATAGAGACAAGATAATGAGTTTGCCCGGAGTGGGTCTGAAAACTGCGAATTTGTTTTTGAATAGAGCTTGCAAGTTGCCCTACATTTGTGTTGATATTCATGTTCATCGGATTTGTGCCAGAATAGGGCTGACTTCCGGCAAGACACCTGCGAAAACCGAGAAAGAGTTGACGGAGATTTTGCCCGAAAAATTTATCTCGAACGCAAATCGATACTTCGTTGCTTTGGGGCAAACTCTGTGCAAGGCAACTGTGGTTGATTGTGATAGCTGCCCGATAGCGGAATTTTGTAGCAAGATGGGAGTGTAAGATGTCGGGGATTTTGATTTTTTATGACGAAAAGCACAGCGTTTTGCTGAAAGTCCTCTGCAAAGATGTGGCGAAGAGCAAAGAGAAATATTTGATTTCCGCAAATTACCAAGAGTTACAAGCAAAGATTTCTCGGACGGATACCAAGGAGTTTGACTCGTTGCTTGAGGCTTTGATTTATTTCAAAAGTTTGCCGGAAGGCGAGTATAAACAGCACAAGGATTATCAATATTTAGCGATAGACTCGGAGGGAACGCCGTGTTTGTCATCGGCAAACACCACAGCGACTTTGGGGAAGATTTTCGTGGGACCGTTTCGCAACTCATTTGTTTTGTCGGACATAGCTGATGTCTTCGCTCGGGAGTTTGCTCTGCCAGCGTTGGGCGAAGAGAAATGCTTTCCGCAAATTATTGATTACTATCTGAATTTTGATTTGCGGGGAAATTATTTGCAACAGATAGACGAGTTGGAAGAGAATTTGGAATTTGCCAAGTCTCACGCTTTGAGTGAAAAAGTGAAACCGATAATTGATTATTTTGCTTATCTTGATTTTTTGCGAGAGAGCAAAACTCTTTCTTTTGAATGTCAATGGCAAGGCAGTGAACTAAGCGTGAAAAATGGTTTGTTGTTTGGCTATGGAGACTTGCGATTTAGGATGAATTACCAAAATATTGAGTATCGAGAAGAGGAGAAATTTGCTGTGCCTCTGGATGAACTGGATGAGCGACAGATAATTTATCAATTCGCAAAGGAATTAAAGTTAATCTAATCCTTGTTTTTTACCACTCGGAAACCGTAAGTTACACTAGCGTCATCTGTTGCAGTCGATATTTCATTTCCACCGATTTTTATATAATCTGCTCCATTTAGGTAGCTACCACCCTTACTTTTTTGAGGGTCGTTAGGATTATTACTGAAGTAACACCATTCCCAGAGATTGCCACTCATATCGTAAATTCCCAGTGCGTTTGCATTCTTGCTCTTGACAGGATGACTCTTGCTTTCGCTATTTTCATAATACCAAGCAACACTGGAGAAGTCTGAAGCTGAAGACGCTCCGCTCGCCCAGTTCAAATCGGTAGCCTCACTGTTGCCGGAGAGCAATATTTGGTCGTAATTTTTGTCCTGAATGTACATAGCCGCCAATTCCCACTCTGCGACAGTTGGCAGACGAAATCCCTTTGATGTGGAAGAGATGCTTAAACTCGTGAAATTTGTATCTCTTACTGGTGTTGTCCCTTGTAGGTAGTAACAATCATAATTTGTGCTGCATTTGGCGTTGCAAAATTCGGTCAGAGCGTTACAAAAAACAATGGCATCTTTCCAAGAAATATTGCCTATAGGGTAAGTGGAAGAGGAGGCAGACGCGCCAGATGTGTAGGTGTATTTATCTGTAGCAGTTTCTTTTGCCCATGTAGTCACACTATCCCAAAGTTGTCTGGTAACTTCGGTTTCTGCTACCCAATAGTTTTGGTTTACGCCACTTTCCCCTAAACTTGAAGGGAATTTTTTAATCTGAGGGACATAGTGCATTTGCAACGAGTCTGTTTTGACACCACTACTTAGAAAGTATTTCCTGGAGCCTGCTGCGTAATCCACAAAGACCTGAATGGAATCTTTGAAGTCGCCGGCAGTTTTCCCTGTCGGTTTGGCAGATACATAGGTGTTGCCATAAGTGACCCCCGTGATTAATCCACTACCACTAACTGTAGCGTAAGAGCTATTATTGCTGCCCCAACTGACATCGGTATCGACATTGCTACTCGGAGTAAATTTTGTGCTGAGTTGATAGGTCTGGTTTTCTCTAATATTAACACCGGAAGAAATCCCTGTTGTATCTATGGAAAATCCCTCTATAACATAGTAACAATTGACCGTCATGTTGGCTTGCAGGGCAGTCTCTTTTAGAGTAGTGGCTGTCGCGGTAATTTGACTACTGCCAACATTCTTTACAGAAATTTTTCTCTTCAAAGCTCCTTCATCAGCGAAAGAAACGACATCCGTATTGGAGATGCTCCATGAGATATTTTTGTTCAAAGCGTCAAGAGGGGAGTATGTAAGAGTCACGGAAGTATCAACCTGTGTAGCTTGGGTCGTTGTGGAGTATAGGATAGATGAACTTTGTTGAGATTGGGAATTTATATAAATTTTGATATTTGAGTTAGAAAACGATAGAGCGGTAATGTCAAAATCTTCGTTTGCTACATCGTTGGAAACAGGAAAGCATCCGAATAAAAAAATCATAAAAGAAATAGTAAGCAAAAATTTATTTTTCATATCACCTCATGAATAAATATAGGCTAACAATTTTACTTATCAATAAGTTGTCAAGAATATAAAAAATAATAGAGAATTTGTATTATTTTGTATTTAGTTGAAAATAAGATTGTTAAGGGATTTATTATCGAACATGCAATTGCCAAGATACAATTTAAGCATACACGAGATACAGTCTTTCGAAAGGGCAAGCATTACAATATATTGGCAAAAAATATTTGACAAATTGAAGAGGTGCAAACGATGTAGTGTAAAAAAAGAACTTAGGAAAATAAAATGCTGAAAAACAAATTGCTCATTTTTATTGCTTTCATGGTGATTTTGCAGGTGGTTGTGTCGCTTGTCGGATTAGGCTCGGATTTGAATGTAGGAGTCAACCCCGAGACAGGGAATTTTTCGGTTTGGAATACTCCCAACGACAACACCATTCAAAAGCAAATTTTAACGGAGTTCCAGCCCGACCAGTATTTGGCTGACAATGGTGGAGAGGGCAAAGTTCTCGGAAGCACTTCGTTATACAATTTGTATGCTAAATTTTCTTCTGCTCCTTTGGGAATGGGGAAGCTCTTATTTATGTTGCTGGTAGTGGATTTGCTGTTGCTGATAGGAGCAATATTAGTTGTAAAAACTTCTGGTTTTATCCCAGGCAAATGGCAGTTGATTTGGGAAGGTATTTACGAATTTTTTGAAGATTTGGTTGTCGATTCTCTCGGCAAAGAGAGGATTAACTTTTTGCCATATATAGCAACTATCTTTCTCTTCATTTTGACTTGCAACATTTTGGGTGTTATCCCCGGATTGTCCGAGCCAACGAGGAACCTCAATGTTCCGCTCGGAATGGGGATAATTGCTAATGTGGTTGTGCATTTTATGATGATTAAGGTCAAAGGTGCTTGGGGCTATGTAAAAGGCTATGCCGAGCCGATGTTCTTTTTGACTCCGCTCAATGTGATAGGTGAGGCTTCCAAGGTTGTTTCCATCTCTTTCCGTCTGTTCGGTAACATTTTGGGCGGCTCTATTATTTGTGTTGTTATTTCCAATCTGACAAAGTTCATCGTTTTCCCGATGTTTTTGTCGGGTTTTTTCGGAATATTTATTGGTATTATTCAGGCATTTGTTTTCACTATGCTCTCGCTCTCTTATCTTAGTGCCGGTATAGTGGAGGATTAGAAATGATAGATCCCGGAATTATTAAAATGTCTGCTTATGTCGCTGCCGGTATCGCTGTGGGTGCCGCTTCCCTTGCTACCGGAATCGGTTCGGGCTATATCGCAGGTGGTGCTGTGGAGTCTATGGAGAGACAACCGCAGATAAACGAAAGACTTTTCCGTGCAATGTTGATAGGTCAGGCTGCTTCTCAAACGGGAGCTATTTTGGCTTTGGTAATAGGGCTTTTACTTCTCTTCGGAGGTTTTGATAATCCCGCAGGAGGATGGTATAGAGTAGCTGCGTTGATGGGCTCCGGTATTTCTATCGGCTTGGGCTCAATAGGTTCTGGCTACGGAGCAGGTGCTACCGGTGGACAGACTTGCGTGGCTATGGGCAGAGTTCCCGACAAGAATGCCACTTTGCTCGGTAATATGCTGATAGGACAGGCACTCAGCCAGTCCGTGACGATTTATGCTTTGCTTATCTCTTTGATGCTTTTGTATTCTACACCTCTGCAACCGGAAGGGTTAGCCACAGGTGCTATAGTTCTAAAATCCGTTGCGTTGCTTGCCTCAGGTATTTGTATAGGATTTGGTAGCATAGGTTCGGGTTTGGGTATCGGAGAGTTGGCTGGTAAATCCAATATGGCTATTGCCAAGATAGGAAAAGGTGAAATGGGAATTATGCGAGTGATGTTTATCGGTTCTGCCGTTACGCAATCTACTGCCATCTATGCTCTGATAGTCTCATTTTTGTTAATGTTTGTTTTATAAAATTGAAATAGAATAGTTCTTATATTTTAAGGATTAGGAGGATGTAATTATGGATATGTCGTTGATTGTTAAAGCTGCCGCCTTGCTTGGAGCCGGTATTTGTATGGGTCTTGGTGCTATAGGACCCGGAGTTGGAGAGGGATTTGTTGCCGGTAAAGCTTGTGAAGGTATCGCCAGAAGCCCCGAGCATGCAGGTCTTATCACTAGAACTATGCTTGTTGGTCAAGCTGTGTCTGAGTCTACCGGTATTTATTCTTTGGTTATTGCTCTTCTTTTGATGTTTTCGGTATAAATCGTTTGAATTTAACAGAAAATTTTAAAAGGAGTCGTAGCTTATGGTAAGCGTAGATTATTCGCTGATTTTAGTTATTCTAAACTTCATCGTTTTGATGTGGCTTTTGAATAAGTTTATTTTCCAGAATGTTAAGAAGTTTTTGAAGCAAAGGCAAGAGAAGATTGCTACGGAATTGAAAGAGACTGAAGATGCTAGAATAGAGTTGCAAGGTTTGGTGGAGAAAAAAGAAGCTGAGTTGAAGAAAGCTGATGTTGAGATTCGTGCGGAGAGAAAGCGAGTTTTGGACAAAGCTGAAACGCAAGCTGACCAAATCTTGAAAGAAGCCAAAGACAAGGAAAAGGAAGTTCTTCAGGAGAGTAAGCAGGAGCTTCTTTCTCAAAAGAGCAAAATTGTGCATGACATTAGTGATGAGGTTGCTGTTTTGGTGGCTAAAGTTTCCGAGAAGATTATTGGTCAAAAGTTGGACGAGAAGACTGATGCCGAAGTCATAAGAAATATGATTTCCAAGGGAATTTGAAAGTGAAGAATAAAGTAATAGCTTCCAGATACGCTAAAGCTGTTTTCTCTTTGGCAGACACAAGCAAGATTGACAATTTTGTTGCTGACATTGATGTTTTGGTCGCTTTTTTTCAAAATAATTCTCAACTTGTCCAGAGTTTGAATAGTTCGGTTTTCGGTTTTGCCAAGAAAAAAGATTTTGTTACCAATTTGTCGGAGCAGACTTCTTGTAGCAAACTTTGGCTTAATTTCTTGTTGCTGTTGGTAAAAAAACATCGCTTTGTTCTTGTTTTGGATATTCTGGCAGAGTTGCAATCGATTGTGTTTGATTATCTGAAAAAAGAAGAAGTTCAATTGGTTTTGGCGAGAAAACATTCCGATGGTTTGATTGGAGAGATTGGCGAAGCGATTAAACAAAAAATAGGTAAGGAACCGAATATTACCGTATCTATTGATGAGAGTATTATTGGTGGGTTCGTGGTACATACCAAAAAATTTATTGTGGATTGTTCCATTAAAAATAGTTTAGGCAGGCTTGCTGCTCAATAGGAGTGAATGAATGAAGATACAACCTGATGAAGTAAGTAGTATTTTAAAAAGTAGAATAGACGAATTTTCTTTCGATGTGGATATCGCTGAAACTGGTAAAGTAGTTGAGGTTGGTGACGGCATCGCTCGTGTTTACGGTTTGCACAATGTGCTGGCTTCCGAGATGATAGAGTTCGAGAACGGCGTTTTCGGTATGGCTCTCAACCTCGAAGAGGACAATGTTGGTTGCATCCTTTTCGGTAATGGCAGTAGCGTAAAAGAAGGGGATATCGTAAAGAGAAGCGGAAAGGTTTTGCAAGTCCCTGTTGGAGAAGCTACTTTGGGTAGAGTAGTTGATCCTCTTGGTAAACCTATTGATGGTAAGGGCGAGGTAAAAGCTGAGGCTTTTTTGCCGGTAGAGAGGAAGGCTCTTGGTGTTATCCAAAGACAACCTGTGGAAGAGGCTCTGCAAACCGGTATCAAGGCTATCGATTCCATGATTCCCATTGGTAGAGGTCAGAGAGAGCTTATCATTGGTGACCGTCAAACTGGGAAAACCGCTATCGGTATTGATACGATTATCAATCAAAAAGATACAGGCGTGAAGTGTATATATGTGGCTGTTGGGCAAAAGGCTTCTACAGTCGCCAGTATTGTAAAGACACTGGAAGAGCACGGTGCGATGTCTTACACGACGATTGTTAGTGCGACAGCTTCTGTTTCGCCGGCTTTGCAATACATTGCTCCGTTTGCTGGGGCTTCTATTGCGGAATATTACAGAGACAAGGGCGAACACGCTCTCATCATTTATGACGATTTGTCCAAGCACGCTGTGGCTTATCGTGAGCTTTCACTTCTTTTGCGGAGACCACCAGGTCGTGAGGCTTTCCCGGGAGATGTGTTCTATTTGCACTCTCGCTTGTTGGAGAGAGCCAGTAAACTCAATGATGAATTGGGTGGAGGCAGTCTCACAGCTTTGCCGATTATCGAGACTCAAGCTGAAGATATTTCCGCTTACATTCCCACCAATGTGATTTCTATTACCGATGGGCAAATTTATCTCTCTTCTAAGTTGTTTTATTCAGGGCGTCGTCCGGCGATTAATGCAGGTTTGTCCGTATCGCGTGTGGGTGGTTCGGCACAAATCAATTGTATGAAAAAGGTTGTTGGTCAGCTTCGTCTTAACTTGGCTCAATATGCGGAACTCGAGGCTTTCGCTAAATTCGGTTCGGATTTGGACAAAGCTACTCAAGCTCAATTGCGTAGAGGCGAGAGGCTAATTCAGATTTTGAAACAAGGGCAATACAAACCTTTGGAAGTTTCCAAGCAAATTATGATTATCTTTATGGCGAACAACGGTTACTTGGACGAAATTGACTTGGCTAAAATCGCCAGTGTAGAGGAGAAACTTTTTGAAGTTTTAGATGACAAATTCGCTGACTTGAAAAAATCTTTGGCTACGGAAAAACTTACCGATGCTCTCCAAGAGAAGATGCATTCGTTGTGCAAGAGCGTCGCAGAGAACTTTAAATAACAGAAATTGATAACTTTCCTCCTTGGAAGAGATTTTGAGGAGGATTTTTGACTAATTTGAGCGGGCATAGCTCAGTGGTAGAGCATCAGCTTCCCAAGCTGTGGGTCGCGAGTTCGACTCTCGTTGCCCGCTCCATTTTTTTATCCAAAATGAGGTAACTATGTTAATATCTTCTATAGATTTGATGAACGGCAAAGCCGTGCAACTCCGCAATGGCAAAGAGAAAGTGCTGGAAAAAGACGAACCGCTGGAGTTAGTCAGGGAGTTTGCCAAGAGTTCTCAAATTGCTGTGATAGATTTGGATGCTGCTTTGGATCAGGGGGACAACGAGGAGTTAATCCGTAAACTCTGCACAGTCGCCGATTGTCGCGTTGGTGGAGGCATTCGTTCTATTGAGAAAGCTAAGAAGATTTTTAGTTACGGTGCACAGAAATTGATAATCGGCACGATTGCTTTTAAGGATGACAAGATTAACCACGAATTTCTGCAAGAGCTGACGGACAATTTTGGTAAACATCGCATTATGATTGCCATTGATGCTTACAAGGGGAAAATCACGACGAAAGGCTGGAAGCACGATACGGGGCTTGATGTTTATTCCACTGTGCGTGAGTTGGAGCAGTATTGTGACAGCTTTTTGTTCACGATGGTGGAGGCCGAGGGATGTATGACGGGTATAGATGTGGACGCTATCAAGAAGATTGAGACCGCAAATCAGCTTACAGTGGCTGGAGGCATCAAGGACAACGAGCAGGTCATCGAGCTGAGTCGTCAGGGCTACGATGTGCAAGTGGGGATGGCTCTCTACACTGGAGTTATCGATTTGCACAAGTGCTTTGTGGAGTCGCTTGCGTGGGACAAGCAGGAGCTTCTGCCGACTATCACGCAGGACAAATTTGGGAATGTTCTGATGTTGGCGTATTCCAATAAGGATTCGCTCTACAAGACTTTGCAAGAAGGCAAGGTTACCTACTATTCTAGAAGTCGCAAAGAGCTGTGGACGAAGGGCGAGACCAGTGGACATTTTCAGTCGTTCCAATCTATTCGCACCGATTGCGACAGAGATACTTTGCTCATCAGAGCCGAGCAAAAAGGCGTAGCGTGTCATCTTGGCAATTATTCTTGCTTTGGGGAGCAACCCTTTGATTTGCGAGTGCTTTACGATATAGTTCAGAGTCGCTTTGCCAATCCGCAAGTTGGTTCTTATACCGCAAAATTGGCTGACGGTGATTTGCTCCGAGAAAAGATTATGGAAGAAGCCGAAGAGGTGTGTGAGGCTCGCACTCGCAAAGACAAGATTTGGGAAGTAGGCGATTTGCTCTACTTTGTGACTTGCTTTATGGCGAAAGAGGGAATTTCGTTCCAAGAAGTTTTCAACGAGCTACAGAGAAGAGATAGGAAGTAGGTTACTTTTTGGTAAGCTTATTTTGACTTTCAGATGCAATCCTATTAGCCCAATATGTGTTGTTATAATAATTATATGTAAAGAAAAAATAAGACATATATATAACGATAATGATAATTGAATTTACTATATATGATATATCGTGTTGGCTTGATTGATGTTTAAAGCTATAGATAAACATAGCTATAATCGAAAGAAAATTTAGTCCAAACAAAAATTTAGAAAGATATAAATTAATTTTCCGCATTTTCATTTTGTAATATAGTTCTTTTTCATTGAACCTTAAATAACTGCGAATCTTTCTAAAATGTATGTAATGCAGTGAAAATTTATCATTAAGTAAAATAAATTCAAATTCTTTTTGTGATAGTCTAAAATTTAAAATTTTTTGAAATCCAATAAGTGCTATATCCTTATTATTGGAGTTAAAATCTTTTTTAATTTCTTTGAGCAATTTATATTCTATAGAAATATTTGATAGTTTTCGGTTGGGGAGTTTTTTTATATTTATTATGGCTACTATAATAGTTACCACAAAGGTTAGAATAGGAACCAAATAATTTGTGATGTTATCTAACATATTTCTAAAATTCTCTCCCCAAAATCCCTATCGCTGCTCTAATTCCACTTGCCCAAGCTCCTGTTATTCCTCTCGAAGTTCCTGCTCCGTCGCCAATCATATAGATATTCTTTTTCACTCTAAAATACTCATCGACAAATTCCGGTCTGTTGGCATACATCTTTATTTCGGGATAGTAGAGGATAGTCGATGGATGAAGAAGCCCGGGACAGATGTCGTTCAGGAGTTTTAGCGAGTTCCACAAATCCCGCATAATTTTGGACGGTGCGGTAAGAGTAATGTCGCCGGCACACGCTTTGCAAGTCGGCTTGAAATCGAATAAATCTTCGTTAAAAGTCTCCACCTTTGACCTTTTGCCGGCTACAAAATCGCCAACTCTTTGCATAATGGGAAGTCCGCCACCGATTTCGTTGCTCATTCTAGCGAGAAATGTGGCAAAAACTTGTCCGCTTCGCACAGGTTTTTTCAAGCCGATAGTTTTCAGCAAAGCGAAATTCACCAAGTTGTTTTCGCCTTTCTCTTTGGAGAGAGCGTGCCCGTTCACGATGTTAAATTCGTGGTATTTTTCCATAGTCACATAGGCGTTGCCCGAGTTGGTGCAAAAAGTCCGCACTTTGTTGGGGAAGTAAAATTTCGGGTCGTAATAATCTTTTACAATGTCGTAATTTTGCAGTTTCGTCTCGACCCTAATTCCAATATCCACAATATTATCCACATAGTTAATCTCGAACTTATTCATCATTTTTTGCAAGAAACTAAAGCCCTTTCTCCCGGGAGCGATAATCAGCTTTTTGTAAGAATAAGATTCGCTATCGGTAATCACCACGCTGTTTTCTATCTCCAAAACTTCGGATTGCATCTTCACTTCTACGCCCATATCTTCCAACTTCGCAAGAAGATTTTTTATCAGGAAAACACTCTTGTCTGTCCCGATGTGAGCCTGTGCTATATCCAGCAATTTCACACCGACTTTCTCGGCTCTGAGCTGATATTTGGAGATATTTTCTTTCTTCAAAATATTCGGATTGAGATGTCTTTTCACCTCTTCCAAGTATTTTTCCGCTTCCTCTTTTTGCCAATAAATCTCCGTAAACCCGATGGGGAAAGTGTAGTTTTGCTTGCAATCGTTCAATAATCCGCCCGAGCAGATGTTCTCTTTTTCCAAGAGAAGAATTTTCAATTTCGGGTTGTTTTCTATTAATTTGAAGGCACTTCCCAGTCCGGCAGGACCTGAACCTACGATAATCACATCATATTCTTTCACTATGACGGCTCCTTTGACAAGTCATCTCAATTGACTTTGTTTTTTTTAAGAGATTTATGAAACTTGATTTTACGGTTTTTTCTAAATAAACAAATTTTTCAGCTCTTGGATGTTCATCTTCTTCAAACTTTCTTCCACACCTTCTATCGTTTGTTCGAAAAGTTGTCGCTTCTTCGTTTGTAATTCCAAGATTTTCTCTTCAATAGTTCCTTGAGTGATAAGTTTGTAAACATTTATTTTTTTTGTTTGCCCGATGCGGTGTGTGCGGTCAATGGCTTGTTTCTCTACCATAGGATTCCACCACGGGTCAACCAATATCACGGTGTCCGCAGCCGTCAGATTTAGCCCCAATCCACCTACTTTTAGACTGAGCAAAAACACCTTTTTCTCTTCACTTTTGTTAAATTCGTTGATGATTTTTTGGCGATTTACGGTTGAGCCGTCCATGTAGCTGAAATCGATTTTTTCTGAAATCAGGAAATTTTTCACAGTCTCCAGACTTTTTAGGAATTGAGCGAAAACCAAAATTTTCTTCTCGTTTTCCACACAGATTTTTATCAAATTCGTAGCTGCTTCCATTTTGCCAGAAAATTCGGTTTGCTCCATGTCCAACAAATTCAACCCGTTAGCGATTTGGCGGAGCTTGGTGATGCCCGAGAGGATATGAATCGGCGTGATTTTTTTGTCGTTCAGGATAGATTTGCTGATTTGTTCCCACATGGAGTAGTAGTAGTTGTGCTGTTCGTCGCTCATCCCACAATAGATGACCTGTTCCTCTTTCGGCGAGAGTTCTTGCAAAATGTCGATTTTCTTTCGCCTCAAGATAAACGGAGAGATAATTTTTTGCAGGTAATTTTCTTTCGCCTTTGATTCGACCTCTTTCACAAAATTGTTATAGGCAGGCAGATACCCGGGCAGGAGAAAATCGAAAATTGACCAAAGGTCTTGCAACGAGTTTTCCACAGGAGTTCCCGAGATAGCCAGTTTATGCATGGCGGAAATGGTTTTCACGGCAACAGAGCGGGAAGAGATTTTGTTTTTTATAGATTGGGCTTCGTCCAAAATTAGATAGAAAAAATTGTGCTTTTGGAAGATTTCGATATCCCGCAGAGCGATGGTATACGAGGCGACAAAAATTTTATTTTTATCGTTAAGAAGCTCTTTTCTTTTTTCTTTGTTTCCCTGATAGTCAACCAGTTTGTCGCCAATCCCGAACTTTTCCCCTTCGGATATCCAGTTGTGCACCAAGGTCTTGGGACAGATAACCAAACTGTTTTCGCCTTCGGGCATCATCGTCAAGATTGACAACGCTTGCAATGTCTTCCCAGTTCCCATTTCATCAGCCAAAATTCCGTTCAAATGGTAAAACTCCAAGGTTTTCAGCCAGTTATAGCCGTTTACTTGGTAATGCCTGAGAAATCTTTCCAAAGGAGATACGGGGATATTTTGCATAGCCCGAGCGAGCAAATCGCTAATCATCTGCTTTAAGTAGCCGTCATCAATGTTAGTCCTTTCGTGGCTTATCGCATCTAATTGTATCAGTTTGTAAAGTGGTAACGAAAAGCTTTCTTCGGCAGAATCTAATCGTTGGTTCAGATTTTTTTCGATTAAATCTATCTGCTCGAAAGTTTGCTTGGAAATGATGATTTTCTTCTCTTTGCTTACCTGATACTTTCTTTTGCCGTCCCGTTGCATCTTTTTCAGGACAGACAGAGGGATTTTTATTCTATCGAAACTGAAATTTATTTTTACTTGCAGTAGATTTTGCTGTAACGATTTGATGTCAAACTCAGGGAGCAAATCGACTTTTTGAGTCAGCAACTCTTGCAAATCTTTAGCAACTTCGATTTTCCAAGCGGGATTTTCCACCTGATAAATATTGTCTTTTACCAACTCAACCTCGTAGCCTGTAAATTCCGTGTAATCGTCGGGGATTTTGCCGATAGTTTCGTAATAATCCTTTATCTCCGCCAAAAAATTTTGAGAAATGTAGCACCATTTCTCGCCATCGGGGAATTTTTGCAAACTCAAACTATACGAATTGAGAGCCTGACTCAGAGGCAAAGTGTGGTTTTCATCAAAAATAAGCTGAGCTTCCATGGTAATCTTTCCTGGGGGATGCGACAGTCGCATATGCAAAGTTGGTGGATTTGGCAGATGCTCAGGCAGAGGGCAGTCAATGTAACACTTGTGCCCCAATTTGGCAATTTTCTCTCGCACCAGCAAATGCATAAAGACGATTTCGATATCGTTCAGATAGTATTCACCATTCAATAACTTTCTCGCTTTAGCTTTGCTTATAGGCAAATGAGTAGAGTAGATGGTGTTGGCGGAACAAAAATATAAACTGTTCCCCAAAAAGTAGTTGTCTGTGTTGAAATTTGTGCCCAGAGTTAGATTTTTGTCTTTGGAAACTCTTATCTCAAATTTTGGGCTTTCCTCTGCAAAAGTGAGAACTTCTTCTGTTTCCTTCAGTTTAATCTCGCCTTTGTTGAAAGTTTTCAAGATAAACAGCAATTCCGGTATTTTATTCATAGGGATTGTAAAATATTTCTGTTTGGAATTAGTAAAAGAGCGATTTTTGACCAAGAATTTCAATAAAGCTATGTCTTCGTCCGAAAAAAGATTCCTATCTTGTTCAAAATTTTCCTTGTCCAAAGAGGTGTAGTAACCATTAAAATATACTCTTAACGGAGTATCGTGTGACAGCAGATTTTCTATGTAGATAGTTTTTTCGGATGTTAAAACATCAAATTTATTGAAAATTGCGATTTCAGCTTCGAGATTTTGATTTCTGTCGCTTTCCATCAAATCCTGAACGGATAAGTGGTGGTAGCAATAGTCGATAGCGGAAAAATAATGTGAGCAGTCTTTTCTGGAGCAGGCAGCACAATTATACGAAATGACTTTGTCCTCTTTTACATTGTAATCGATTTCGACTTTCAAGTTTAAGATTTTTTTCTCAGGAACTGAAGATAGGAGTATCTTGTAACTGTCTGTCCCTGATTTTCTTATCTTTACATTCAGTTCGTTTTTGGCGAATTTTATAGCGTCTTTAAATAGCCAAGAGTTGGATTGATTCAAGTATTCTTTTTTTAAAATCATTGTTTCATGGCTATAAAAATCAATATTTTGTCAAGGAAAGAAAACGCAAAAGACGAACTATTTTTTGACAAAACAATGCTTGACAAATGACCTGTTTATAAATGAAAAGTGATAGTAGTATGGGAATTTTGGACAAAATTTTGCGAGGTTGAAAATGGATATATCAAAAAAAATTGCCGAGATGAAGAAGCTGCCGAGATTTGTAGAAAAAGTAGGAATGGTGCTTGCTCACAACGGAATGGTCCGAGGCACTTCCCGAGATGGAAAGCCGGTAAAATCTCTGACCGTGAAAGCCGATTATGAGAGAATAGAAAAGTTGATAGAGAAGTATTCACAAGCGGAAGGGATTTTCAAAATCGTCGTTGAAGCGAAAGAGGGAACTTTTGTTCCGGGCGATGATTTGCTCTTCATCGTAGTCGCCGGCGATATTCGTCCTAATGTCAAAAAAGTGCTTGGCGAGATTTTGGAAGAGATTAAAACGACATGTTTTGAAAAGCATGAAATATTAGTATAGATTTTGGAGCAAATATGGAAAAGTTGCCGATTGCCAGTGACCATGCAGGTTTTGAGTTAAAACAAGAAATAATTGAATACTTGTCTACAAAGTTTCAAGTTGAAGATTTCGGTTGTTATAGTTGTGAGTCGATAGATTACCCTGATTTCGGATTTTCTTTGGCAGAGGCTGTCGCTTCGGGGAAATTTTTCAGAGGAATTTTGCTCTGTGGTTCGGGAATTGGTATGAGCATAGTTGCCAATAAAGTCAAAGGGATAAGAGCCGCTTTGTGCCATCGTCCCGAGTTCGCTGCTCTCTCTCGTCAGCATAATAACTCCAACATTTTGGTTTTGTCGGCACGATTTTTGTCTATCGAACAAGCTAAAGAAATTATCGATGTTTGGCTGAATACGGAGTTCGAAGGTGGTCGCCATCAAAAGAGATTGGACAAAATAACAGCTTATGAAAATAAGGTTTAGTTTGTAAATTGCTTGACTGGTTTAGGGAAAATCTTAACTGAACGAGAGTTTTAAATTTAGGAGAAAATATCATGAAAGTGTCTGTTTTAGGTTGTGGACGATGGGGCGGATTTATTGCCTGGTATTTAAGCACTGTCAAAAAATTTCAAGTCACGAGTTGGGGACCGACGGAAGACCCGATTTTCCAGAAGTTGGTTGCTACAGGAGTTAACGACTATCTGACTTTCCCCAAGGAGATATTGATTACCGATGATTTGGACAAGGCTTTGGAGTCGGATTTATTGGTAATTTCCATCAGCTCTCAAAGGCTGAGACAGTTCTCCGAGCGGTTAAATTCTCACGATTTGCAAGGGAAAACTTTTGTTTTGGCTATGAAAGGGATGGAAGAAACCAGTGGCAAAAGGCTCACGCAAGTTGTTAGGGAGCAAATCAAGCAGAACATTAATTTGGCTGTTTGGGTTGGCCCCGGACATGTTCAGAGCTTTACCAAGATGATACCAAATTGCATGGTTATTTGTTCGGATAGCAAGGAGTTGACGATAAAATTGGTAGATATTTTGGAGAGTTCGCTAATCCGTTTTTATTATGGCGACGATTTGATTGGTAACGAAGTGGGAGCGGCTGCCAAAAATGTGATGGGTTTGGCTGCGGGGATGTTGGACGGAATGAAATTGCAAGCGATGAAAGGAGCCTTGATGGCTCGTGGAGCAAGAGAGATTTCTCGACTTATGGAGGCGATGGGCGGCAAAGCTATCACAGCTTATGGGTTGTGCCACTTGGGCGATTATGAAGCGACACTTTTTTCTCAAAATAGCAACAATCGGAAGTTTGGGCAGATGATTGTTGAGGGCGAAAAATTCGACAAATTGGCTGAAGGTGTTGCTACCAGTAGTGCTATCCTGCGGATTGCCGAGAAACTCGGCGTCGATATGCCTATCACTGCGGTGGTAAACAAAATAGTTAATCATGATGCTGACCCCAAGCAAGAGATTAAAAATCTATTTTTGAGACCTTTGAAGCACGAGTTTTGAAATTGAAAAAGAGTAGATTTTACAAGATTGCCGTTTTGGTTTTGCTGATTTTGGCAGTAGGATATTACGGGGCGTATCGCTATTTCCGAGACAAATTGACTCCTCTTGATGTCAGCGGGTATGTAAATCTTTTTAATCCTGATTTTGCACTTCAGCTCGATTCCGTGAGTTATACTTTCCCTTTGTGGATTCATTTGCACAAAGGTGTTTTTTATTATAATCAAGAACCTGTTTTGAACTTTGACGAGGCTGAAATTTCTGTCGGTTTTTTCTCTATTTTTATGAATCAAAAGAAATTTACTTTTGATTTCGAGATTGCGGATGGCAATATTCTTGGAGATTATTTTGGGGACGATTTGGAGATTAAAATTGCGGGCGTTGATTTGCAACAAATTCCAGTTTTTAGTAATTACAAGTTCAAAGGTGTTGTGAATGCGAAGTTGGGAATGGAATTTGTAAATAGTAAAATTTCAAAAGGCAATTATAAAGCGACAATTTCCAATCTCGGTTTTACAGCTAAGAACGATTTTGTTACTGATACTTCTTTGAACTTGGGTCAGCTTGCTTTAGATATTGTTGTCAAGGATAGTTTGTTGAGCGTAAATAAAGTTAAATTGTCAGGGAAAGAGTTGGAACTTGCGGGATTTGGCGATGTTGTTTTCCATACCGATAAGTCGTGGGTTGTTGATTTCCGAGGCAAAAAACAGTTTTCGCCATCATTTTTCGATAAAATAAAGAACGGTTTTTTTATAGGCTTGTATTTGTCGGATGCGATAGGCAAAGATTGTTATTTCAAAATCGATTATGGCAAAAACGGGCTTGATTATAGGAAGATTAAAGAGACAGACAAAATTTCCGAATTGGAAGAAAAATTGGAAATGTAACGGAGAAATAAAATGAAAATAGAAGTTTCGATTGGTGAAGTGGTGGACAAGGTAAGTATCTTATCTATAAAATTGGAAAAATTTAAAGATGAAGCTAAAAAGGCAAATGTAAAAACGGAGTTTGATATTTTGGCTCCAGAAATGGAAAAAGCTGGTGTGAGCCTTTCCTCAAAAGAGTTTGCAGATTTGAAAGCGGTAAATTTGCTTCTTTGGGATATAGAAGATTCTATCAGAATAAAAGAATCCAAAGGCGAATTTGATGACGAATTTATCCAAATTGCTCGCAGTGTTTATTTTAAAAACGACATCAGAGCAGAAATAAAAAAAGAAATCAATTTAAAATTTGGTTCGCTTTTGGTGGAAGAAAAAGAGTATGTGGAGTATAAATAAAGGCTGTATAATTTGAAAATCTTGCTTTTTTGTAATGGGTCTATTGGGAATACAATTATGTATTCTCCTGTGTTTGTTTCTTTAAAGAAATGGTTTCCCGATTCTCAAATTGATGTGGTTTTTGATGAACTTGGAAAGCAACTTTATGGCACGGACAAAAACATAGATAAGATATATCTTTTTAATCGAAAAAATGATGGATTAAAAAAACAACTTGCTTTAATTAAACAATTTAGAAAAGAGCATTATGCTTATTCTTTTCACTTTCGTAGTGGAGTGCGAAACGAAATGTTGGCATATTTTGCTAATGTGAAAAGAAGAATAGGTTATAGGCTAAAAGGTTCTTTTCAGTTTTTAACAGATAAATTTGAAAAGCAAGTTAATTTGCATGCCAGTGAAAATTATAAATTTTTGATAGAAAAAGTTTTTGATAAAACTTCTGTTGATTTTCCTTTTCTTCCGCTTAATGATAATTATAAAGAAGAAGTTAGTAAAATATTGGAAGACAAAAAACAAGCTAATGATTATGTAGTAATGCATCCATTTGGGACAACTATTTCTAAGGAAAATTGGAATTTGAAACTTTTTTATGAGCTAATTGTAAAAATAGAAAAGCCAATTTTTATTTTTGGAACGAATTTAGAAATTTCTAACTTAAAAAAAGTCGAAAAAACTAATGTATATCTTATGGTAAATAGAGATTTAGCTTTTGTTTCAGAGTTTATTAGAGGGGCAAGTTTTTTCATAGGCAACGACAGCAGTTTATTTCATATGGCAGAATGCCATGATGTTAGAAGTTTTGTTTTTTTTCAAAAGGATAAAGAGAATTTTAACAAATGGAAACCCTTAAAAAATACCTCAACCTATTATTTTGTTGAGGAAGAAAACGACAAGATTTTAAGTGAGATAGTAAAAGCTATAAATGAAAATTAAAATTTAGAGAGAAAGATAATGGAAAGTGATGTAGCAGTGGTAATACCTTATTACAATTGTGAGCGATTTTTTATCAAAAGAACTATCGAATCTATATTGAACCAAACTTATAAAAACTTTAAATTATATGTGGTAAATGATGGTTCCTGTGATGAAAAAAAACAAATGCTTGTAGATTTGGTAAAAAAGTTTGCTGATGATAGAATAATTCTTTTGCACAAAGAAAATAGCGGAACCGGAGATACTCGCAGGTTTGGAATAGAATATGCTAAAGAAAAATATATTGCTTTGTGTGATCAAGATGATACTTGGAAACCTGAAAAATTAGAAAAGCAAAAAAAGTTTTTGGAGGATAATAATTATGATTTTGTTTCTTGTAGAGATACTCGTCATTATTTTAAAGGCGAAACTCTTATAAGAACAAAAGAAAACAATTATGAGCCAATTAATAAAAATACCAATTATTTAGAAACAGCGAAAACTTTATTATGTGATATAAAGTGGCAAGGTGGACTTCCTTCAACAATGTTTTTTAAAAGGGAAGTTTTTATTAAAGCTTTACCTTGTATTCTACTTGAAAAAGATATTACAGAAGATATATCTATGCTTTTGGCAATTACTTATTGTGGAGTAAATTATGGATTTTCAGAAGATAAATTAGTTTATTATTCCTTACACCCTTCTAATAAGTCTAAATCTATAAATATTAATGAAACTTATAATTTAAAGCATATTTTTTACTATCTTGATTTATTTGAAAAAAAGTTTCCTTCAAAGGAATTTGCAAAGATAAAGAAACAAGCTCTATACAATACATATTTGAATTATTCCAGTAGACTTTTTTATGCTGGAGAACCCAAAAGAGCTTTTCAAGCTATTAGTAATTCATTGAAATATAGAATTACAGCCAAAAATTTACGAAGATTTATTAAATATTGGTTGTGTAATTGTAAAAAATTTATTAATTAATTTAAGAATATATATGAAATTTGAGTTTAAAAGTGATATTGCAGTAATAGTACCATTTTATAACTGCGAAAAGTTTTTTATCAAAAGAACTATCGAATCTATATTGAACCAAACTTATAAAAACTTTAAATTATATGTGGTAAATGATGGTTCCTGTGATGAAAAAAAAAAAATGCTTGTAGATTTGGTAAAAAAGTTTGCTGATGATAGAATAATTCTTTTGCACAAAGAAAATAGCGGAACCGGAGATACTCGCAGATTTGGAATAGAATATGCTAAAGAAAAATATATTGCTTTGTGTGATCAAGATGATACTTGGAAACCTGAAAAATTAGAAAAGCAAAAAAAGTTTTTAATAAAAAATAATTGTGATTTTGTTTCTTGTAGGGATACTCGCTATTATTTCAAGGGTGAAGAATTAATAAAAATAAAAGAAAATAGTTATGAACCAATTAGCGAACCAGCAACTTCATTGAATGTTGCAAAAAGTTATCTTTGTTCAATAAGTTGGCATGGTGGAATTGTTCCTTCAAATACTTTTTTTACGCGAGATTGTTTTTTCAGATCTTTGCCTTATATATTATTAGATAAGGATATTTGTGAAGATTTATCAATGGTATTATCTTTTGCTTTTTGTGGAGTTAATTTTGGGTTTCTTGACGAAATTTTGGTCTTTTATTCTGTTCATGCTAATAATAAAGGAAAGTCGATTAATACTAATGAAACTTATAATTTAAAGCATATTTTTTATTATCTTGACTTATTTGAAAAAAAGTTTTCTCCAAAGGAATTTGCTAAAATTAAGAAACAAACTTTATATAATACTTACTTAAATTATTCTGGAAGACTTTTTGATGCTGGAGAAATAGGTAAAGCTTTTCAAGCGATTAGTAATTCATTGAAATATAGAATTACAGCCAAAAATTTACGAAGATTTATTAAATATAAAATTTTGCTTTCTAAAAAGGGGGAAAAATGATAGGTACTTTTAAAAAAATTAAATTGGAATATGTTATTATTTTACTAATTGGGTTGATTTTTTTCCTTATTCCTTATGTAAAATATATACCAGAACTGTCAGCTTATTTATTAATAGCATGCTTATTTTTAAAAAATAGAAAACAAGGATTGAATTTCCTTGTAAATAAAGAAAACAAGTATTTTTTTTATCTATTTATGGCTTATTATTTTTGGATAAGTTTGAATTTGATTTTTAATTATAGTGGTTATAATGTAGTAATGTTACAAAAATATAGTGGATTTTTCTTTTTCCCTTTTATTTTTGCATTTATCAAGGTAAATATTAAAAAAATTAATATTTCTTTTTTTCTTTTTTGTTATATTGTGGCTATCACCATTTTGGGAACATTTTGTTTAATTAGAGGAATAATCTATGATAGAATGTATTACTCCGAATTTTCCTATTTTCATCCTGCATGGCTTTCTATGTGTTGTTCCATAGGACTTGCTTTTTCTATTTATTTATGGAATACTCTAAAGAAAAATTTTTGGATTATTATTTTTTTAAGTTTCTCTATTATTATTTATTTGTTATGCATTTATTTTTGCATGAGTAGAGCTGGTATTTTTTCTATGAGTGTTGTTTTATTTCTTGGGGTTATTTTTTATTTAACGAAAATAAAAAAAATTATTGCTTTTTCCTTTTTTGTATTATTATTTATAGTGTTCAATATAGGAATGAAAAATTATAGGAATTTTTCTCTAACTAAGGATAACACAAGAACTATTTTAGCTAAATCTGCAATAAAAGTTTCTTTAAGTGAGCCAGAAATATTTTTTTTGGGAGTGGGACCAACAAATACTTCAATTGTTTTAAATAAATATTTAAAAAATACCAATATTTCAGATGTTGTTAAGCAAGCAAATAATTACAATACTCACAATATTTTTTTAAATGAATTGCTTAAATATGGAGTTTTTGCTTTTCTTATGTGGATTTTGCTTTTTATATTAGCTATAATAAAAGGAATTAGAGCAAAAAATTTTATTTTATTAAATATTATTATGATTTTTTTAATCCATTTTTCATTGGATGCCTACATACTTTGGTATAGAATCGGGATTTTTTCTTTTGCATTCTTGTTTTGTTTTTTTATATTTTTCTTTAGAAAAGAAGAAAATCATATTATTGAATAAATAAGGCATGAAATGAAAAATACAAATTTAAAATATTTTCATTGTTATGCAACGGGCAACGATTTTCGTTTTTTTCGACAAGATTTTAAAAATTTGAAGAGAATTAAAAATATTGTTTCAGGTGTTGATGAAATATATTTATTTATTGCAGTGAGTAAAGTTCGACGATTCAATTTTTTTGATATAATTTTCAAGAAAATTGTGCAAAAGATGTTCAAAAATCATCCAGCAATAAAACTTGTGGGAATAATTTTTAAAAGTAATATTGGAAGAGATTTTAGTTCGTATCAGGCGATGTTTGAGAAAATTAAACCTCTTGTTTCTGATAATGATTATGTATTCTTTCAAAACCGCAGTGGATATGGTCCGTTTCGCGAAAATTGGTATAAAAATTTTGTGGAGCAATTTGAAAAATTTCCTTCGGTTGCTATATGTGGTAGCACTATCAATTTTTGCGATCATCCTTTTATAAGTTCCAATAATGATATGGCTCATGTGCAAACTTATTCTTTTTTGACAAAAGTTTCTTTCTTAAAATTATTTGGGGAAGATTTCCCCGCTATTAATGAAACAGATAAATTAAAAATTATAGCAAACGGAGAAATTGTTTTAAGTCAGTTCTTTTTAAATAAAGGTTATAAAATAACCAGTATTGAATGGCCAAATGAAGTTATTGCAAAAGATACTATTGCTTTTAATAATTACGATATAAAAGATAGACCGACAAAAAAACATTATTTTTATCATAGGGAATACTTTAGAGGAATAAAACATAAAAGATATACAAGGGATAATATTATGAAATTTACCAATTTTAAAATAGATGGTTTAGTTTTGTTCACTCCCAAAATTTTTGCGGATTCTCGCGGATATTTTATGGAGAGTTTTAAGCAAGGTTCAGTAGAAAAAATACTTGGCAAAATCAAATTTGTGCAAGAGAACGAATCTTGTTCGAGTTTTGGAGTGCTGAGAGGTTTGCATTTCCAGACAAAGCCTTTTGCTCAAAGCAAGTTGGTGCGATGTGTGGTGGGCAAGATAATCGATATTGCTGTGGATTTGCGACCAAAGTCTCCAACTTTTGCTCAATACAAAATAGTGGAATTGTCCGAGGAGAACAAACAGCAACTCTTTTTGCCTCAAGGTTTTGCTCACGGATTTTTGACCTTGAGCGAGAAGGCGATAGTGCAATACAAGGTGGACAACTATTATTCGCCGGAGCATGACAGCGGTATTTTTTGGAACGATAAAGATTTGGCAATTAACTGGGAATTTGAGAAATACGGAATTAAAAAGCCGATTATTTCCGACAAAGATGCCAAACAACAAAGTTTGCAGGAGTTTAGAAATAGCTTATGAAAAAAATCTTACTCGTAGGCTCACAAGGGCAATTGGGCAAAGAATGATAGATTACATAATTGTAGGTAGCGGACTATCAGGATTAGTTTCAGCAGAAAGAATTGCTACACAACTTAATAAAAAAGTTCTGCTTATAGAGAAAAGAAACCATATTGGTGGAAATTGCTTTGATTATAAAGACGAAAACAATATTTTAGTCCACAAGTACGGTCCTCATTTATTTCATACTGATAATAAGGATGTAGTAGATTATCTGTCTAAATTTACTGAATGGAACTTGTATAATCATGAAGTGTTAGTTTATATTGATGGGCAAAAAGTACCTATACCATTCAATTTTAATACATTATATAAATTATTTTCAAAATCTAAAGCAGAAGTTTTGGAAGAAAAGCTTTTGCAAAGCTATGCATACAACTCAAAAGTTCCTATTTTGGAATTAAAAAAATCGTCAGATAAAGAACTATTATTTTTGGCTGATTTTATTTACGAGAAAATTTTTGTAAATTACACGGCAAAGCAATGGGGAATGAAACCTGAAGAAATAGATGGTGCAGTTACCGCCAGAGTTCCGATTTTTATTGGTAGAGACAATAGATATTTTAACGATAAATTCCAAATGTTACCAGCTAATGGATGTACAAAAATGTTTTGGAAAATGCTTAGTAGTAAGAATATTAAGATTATGTTAAATACAGACTTTAAAGAAGTTTGCTTGTTAAAAGAGGATGGATTTTATTTATTCAACCAAAAATTTAATGGTAAATTAATTTATACTGGTAAAATTGATGAATTATTTGATTATAAATTCGGGGAATTACCTTACAGAAGTGTAGATATGAAGTTTGGAACAATAAATAAAGAATTTTACCAAGAAAAATCGGTTGTAAATTATCCGAATGATTACAACTTTACACGAATTACCGAGTTTAAGCATATTTACCCGATAAATTCTAATAAAACTACTATTTTAAAAGAATACCCGCAAGAACATATTGTAGGGAAGAATGAACCTTATTATCCGATTTTTACGGAAGAAAATAATAGAAATTACAATAAATATTTAGAATATTCTAAGCAATTTAAAAATTTAATATTGCTTGGAAGATTAGCAGAATACAAATACTACGATATGGACGATATAATTGAACAAGCTATGAATGTTTTTAAAATGAGTTAAAATAATGGGGAAATTAACTAATAATAAATTGTTTTTAATGACAGCCCATCATAAAAAGGATGGCTTTATTCCTATAAGTAAAAAATATTTTAATCCTATACATGTTGGGAAAGCTTTGTCAAATGAAGAATTGGGGATAATAGGAGATAATGAAGGAGAGAATATTTCCAATAAAAATGGTTCATTTTGTGAACTAACTGCTTATTATTATGCTTGGAAGAATGTTGATGCAACTTATATTGGTTTAATGCATTATAGAAGATTTTTTTCTGAGAAATCATTTTTTTTGAAAAAATTTCATCGTAAATTAAAGTATTTGAGAAAAAGGGAGACGAAATTCGAATTTTATTATAAGGTTCATATAAAAAAAACAAAAAAAATAGAAATTTTGTCAAAATCATTTTATAATTATATGAACAATAACTTAAATAGATATGACATTTTTGTTCCAAATAAAATATGTTCTAAAAATATAAATATGGAAGAACAATATATTTTAGGTCATCATAAAGAAGATTGGATAATTTTAAAAAAAATTATTAAAGAAAAATATTCTTTCTTGGTTAGAGCTATGGAAATAAGTAGAAAAGCTAAAAAATTTTATATTTATAATATGTTTATAATGAAAAAAGAAATATTTAATGAATATATGGAAATTTTATTTGGCATTTTATTTACAGCTGAAAAATTAATAGACATTAAAAATAAAAATTTATATCAAAAAAGAGTTTTTGGATTTTTGGCTGAAAGAATTTTTAATATTTATTTAAATTATAAAATTGAAAACAATAAAAATATTAAAGTTAAGGAATTTAATATGGTTATTATTAAAGATTGATTTACAGGAGTTTAAGAAGAGTTTATGAAAAAAATCTTACTCGTAGGTTCACAAGGGCAATTGGGCAAAGAGTTTGCAAACTATTTTGGGGGAAACAATATTTCTTTTTTGGGAGTTGACCTTATCCAAAAGGAAGAAGCAACTTACCAAGTTGCCAATATTTGTGATGAGCAAGCAGTCAGAAATATTTTGGAATTGGGAGATTTTACTCACATCATCAATTGTGCTGCTTATAATGCGGTTGACAAGGCGGAAGAGGATTTTGAAACTGCAAATTTGCTCAACAATTTGGCAGTGGGGAATTTGGCAAAATTGGCAAGAGAGTTTGCTTGTCAGCTGGTGCATTATTCCACTGATTATGTTTTTGATGGCGAGAAAAATCAGCCTTACAAAATCAGCGATGAGCCAAATCCAGTTTCCAATTATGGGAAAACAAAACATCTCGGGGAGCTTGCCGTAGAGATGGAGACGGACAAATTTTACATTATTAGGGTTTCTTGGCTTTTTGGCATTTACGGGAACAATTTTGTGGATAAGGTCATTTCTTGGAGCAAAAATCCCGAGTTGAAAATTGCCGAAAACGAAACTTCTGCTCCTACTTTTACGGAAGAAGTGGTGGATGCAACGATGAAACTTTTGGAATTGGGGAAATTTGGCAAATACCATTTTTGCAATACAAGTTGCACTCGCTACGAATGGGCAAAATTCATTTTGAACAAAATCGGATTTGCGGGAAAAGTGGAAAAAGTTCAAAAGGAAATTTTCAATTTGCCTGCCAAAAGACCGACATTTTCGGTGATGGACACCAGTGAAAGTGAAAAAATTCTTGGCTTTAAATTTTCTTCTTGGCAAGATGCAACGAGTAGATTTTTAGAAAAATTGAGTAATTTGGAGAAGCAATGAATAACCTATTAGTGACTGGGGGAGCAGGATTTATCGGAAGCCATTTGGTGCGACTTTTGGTGAATAAATATCCAGACAAAAAAATTATAAATGTTGATAAACTCACTTATGCGGGAAATTTGGAAAACTTGAAAGACATTGAAAATAAAGGCAATTACACATTTATCAAAGCCGATATTTGTGATGAGGCTGCCATAAAAAAGATTTTTGCTGATTACAAAATCGATGGAGTAATCCATCTTGCTGCCGAATCTCATGTTGACCGCTCGATTACCAATCCTTTTGAGTTTGCCACCACTAATGTGATGGGCACTTTGGTGTTGTTGCAGACTGCGAAAGAGAGCTGGAAAGAGAATTTTGCGAACAAATTGTTTTATCATGTTTCCACCGACGAGGTTTATGGCTCTTTGGAGAAAACTGGTTTTTTTGTGGAAGAGACTCCTTACGATCCCAAGTCGCCATATTCGGCTTCCAAAGCCTCTTCCGACCATTTTGTGCGAGCTTATGCCAACACTTACGGGCTTCCGATTACGATTTCCAATTGTTCCAACAATTACGGACCAAATCAATTTCCCGAAAAACTTTTGCCACTTTTCATCAACAATATTAGGAATAACAAGCCTTTGCCGGTCTATGGAAAGGGCGAAAATATCAGAGATTGGCTCTTTGTGATTGACCATGCCGTGGCTATTGATACGATTTTTTTCTCCGGTAAAATAGGGGAGACCTACAATATCGGCGGATTTAACGAGTGGAAAAATATCGATTTAATTCATTTGCTTTGTAAAATTATGGATAAAAAATTGGGCAGAGCAGAGGGCGAAAGTGCGAAATTGATAACATATGTGACCGACAGAGCAGGGCACGATTTGCGATATGCCATCGATTCTTCCAAACTGAAAAATGAGCTTGGTTGGCAGCCGTCTTTGCAATTTGAGGAAGGCTTGGGAAAGACAGTCGATTGGTATCTTGCCAACGAGGAATGGCTGGAAAATGTTACCAGCGGCGATTACCAAAAATATTATTCTCAAATGTATGAAGGAGGCAAATAGTGAAAGGAATTGTGTTAGCCGGTGGTAGCGGAACGAGACTTTATCCGCTTACCAAATCGATATCCAAACAACTTTTGCCGATTTATGATAAGCCGATGATTTACTATCCGATTTCGGTGCTGATGTTGGCAGGAATCAGAGAAATTTTGATAATTTCCACTCCTGAAGATTTGCCGAAGTTTGAGCAAATGTTGGGTGATGGCTCCGATTTTGGAGTTAAATTTTCTTATAAGGTGCAACCCAGTCCTGACGGCTTGGCACAGGCTTTCATCTTGGGCAAGGAGTTTCTCGGAGATGACGATGTTTGTCTCATTTTGGGCGACAATATTTTCTATGGAAGCAACTTGGTCAATTTGCTGAAGAATGCCAAAAATAATTTGGAGCAACAAAAGAAAGCTACTATTTTCGGCTATTATGTGGAAGACCCTCAGAGATACGGAATTGCTAATTTTGATGATGATTTGAATGTGAAGTCCATCGAAGAAAAGCCCCAAAATCCGCCGAACAATTATGCCGTTGTCGGTTTGTATTTTTTCCCCAAAGGTGTGGCGAAAGTTGCCGAAAATGTTAAGCCATCTGCAAGAGGTGAGCTGGAAATTACTTCGGTGATTGACTATTATTTGCAAAAGCAAGAGTTGAAATTGGAGTTGATGGGTAGAGGCTTTGCTTGGCTGGATACGGGAACTCATCAGAGCTTATTGGAGGCTGCAACTTTTATGGAAATTTTGGAAAAGAGGCAAGGTTTGAAGGTCGCTTGTTTGGAAGAAATAGCTTTTAGACAAGGATTTATCTCCAAAGAAAAATTGCAAGAACAAGGCTTAGCAATGAGCAAAAACAGCTATGGGCAATATTTGTTGAAGTTGGCTGAAAAGAAAGTTTTTTAGGATTGTGAATTGAAAATTAAAGTTGAAGAGATAAATAAAATATTGATTATTTCCCCTTTTCGTTTTGGGGATACTTTATTAAATAGTGCTTATCTCCCTTCTTTGAAAGAAAAATTTCCTAAGGCAAAAATAAGTTATTTAACCCGTAAGCCTTGTCAAAAAATGTTAGAAGATAACCCGAATATTGACAATTTTGTTCTTTTCGAGAATAAAAAAGGTGTAGCAAATATTTTTGAGAGAATAAAATTATTTTATAGAGTGCGAAAGGAAAATTACGATTTGTTAATTGACCAAAATAGAGGAACAACAGGCGGACAAATAACTTTTTTTAGTGGAGCAAAGTATCGCTTGGGGTATAGTCATTCTCGATATTCTAAATTTTTTAATCTTATTGGTTTTGAAGGGAAACAAAGATATTCCGCTTTGATGCGTTTTGATTTGCTAAAATCTTTGGGTATAAACGAGCCGAAAAAAATTGATTTGTATTTTACTATTAGAGACAAAGACAAAATTTATATAAAAAACTGCTTGGAAGAAGAAAAATTAATTGATAAGAAGTTGATTGTTTTATCCCCAGGGTCTCCTGTTCCTCGCAAAATGTGGTCCCTGGAAAATTATGCCAAACTTTGTGATTTGATAATAGAAAAAACAGATTATAAGCCTCTTTTGTTATGGGGACCAAATGAGTTGGAATTAGTAAAAAAGGTGCAACAATTGTCAAAAAAGGAAATTTTATTAGCTCCTCCTACAGATTTTTCTCAAGCTGGAGCATTATTAAAACAGAGCAAAATCTTAGTTTGTAATGATGGTGGAATAAACCATTTTAGCCAAACTACTAAAACTCCTTCTTTGGCAATTTTTATGGATTACAGCGAAATTACCAATTGGAGTTTGCAAGGGATTTTTCCTAATCATTGGCACATTACAGACAAAAACAAAGACAAAATTACAGCTGATTTGGTTTTTGATAAATTATTGGATTGTCTAAAAATTATAGAAAAAAGGTAAAAATATATTTTATGAATAATAAATTATCCGTAGTGATTTTAACAAAAAATGGTATGCCAGTTTTGGCTGAAGCTTTGAAATCTGTGGAATGGGCTGATGAAATTTTGGTGATTGATTCTGGCTCAACTGATGGCTCTCTTGAAGAATGCAAAAAGTATTCTAATTGCAGGGTTATTGAAACTAAATGGTTAGGTTTTGGCAAAGCTCATCGTTTTGGAGTTGATAATGCCAAGCATGATAATATTTTAAATCTTGACCAAGATGAAATTATTAGTGAAAAATTGAAAAATAAGATTTTATCCATTTTGGCAAAAGGCGAATTGGACGAAGTTTATCGCATAAGAAGGGAAACTTTTTACATAACTAAAATTGTTCATTATTGTTGGAGTGGAGACTATCCTACTCGCTTTTTTAATAGAAAAAAGGCAAATTTTGTAGATGCAGTGGTTCCTCACGAATATGTCGAAACTGAATTGAAAGCTAAAAAAATAAAGGAACATATAATTCATAAATGCTATCCTGATTTTAATTTACATTTAAATAAAATTAATTTGTATAGTGAGAATGGAGCAATTTATTTGCAAAATAAAGGCAAAAAAGGTGGCTTAATAAAAGCTTTGCTTCATGCAAAATTAAAATTTATTAAAATGTATTTTTTTAAATTAGGGTTTTTGGACGGGAAAATAGGTTTAATTCTTGCTATAAACTCTGCTTTCAATGTTTACATTAAATATTTGAAACTTTGGCAATTTAACAAGGGAGTTGGTTTAGATGGCAAAATTGATTAATTTGCAAAGTCATATAGATGAGCGGGGAAGTTTAACTGCTATAGAAAAAGTTTTGCCTTTTGAAATAAAGAGAGTTTTTTATTTGGATAAATTAGGCGATAAACCGCGAGGTTCACATAAACATTACGAATTGTTTGAGGCAGTAATTTGTTTAAGAGGAAGTTTTGTGATGCAGATAAAAAATAAGGAGAGTGAAAAAAATTTCGTTCTGGATTCTCCTAATAAATGTCTTTTATTGCCTCCAGAAGATTTTAGGATTCTTCATTCTTTTAGTAAAGATTGCTTGATATTGGCTTTGGCATCTTGCGAATACGACCCCAAAGATTATATTTATGAGGTATAAAAATTGATAGAATTTGAAAATTTAGCAAAACTAAATCAGCCTTTTTTTGATGAATACCGCAAATCTTTTGAACAAACTTTGGAGAGTGGTTGGTATATTTTGGGTAAAAATTTGGAAAAATTTGAAAATGAATTTGCAGCTTATCATAATGCAAAATATTGTATTGGTGTAGCTTCTGGTTTAGATGCTTTGATTTTGTCGCTAAGAGCTTTGCAATTGCCAAAAAATTCCGAAGTAATTGTTCCTTCTAACACTTATATAGCTTCCATTTTAGCCATTTTACAAGTTGATTTAATTCCCATTTTGGTAGAACCTGATGAAAAAACATACAATTTAGATTTCAACAAAATTGAAGAAGCTATAACCAAGAATACAAGAGCAATTATACCTGTTCATCTTTATGGCAAAGTTTGTCAAATGGATAAGATTTTGGGAATTGCTCAAAAATATAATTTGCGAATTGTGGAAGATTGTGCTCAAGCTCATGGAGCAACTTTCAAAGGGCAAAAAGCGGGAACTTTTGGTGATTTTGGAGCTTTTAGTTTTTATCCAACCAAAAATCTTGGTGCTTTGGGAGATGCCGGAGCTATAATTACCAATGATGATAAGTTGGCTGACTATGTGAAAATGCTAAGAAATTATGGCTCAAAGATTAAATACAAAAATGAGATAATTGGATACAATTCGCGATTGGACGAAATGCAAGCAGGATTTTTGTCCGTAAAGCTAAAATATTTGGATGCGATAAATCTTCATAAAAGGGAATTGGCTAAAATATATTTGGAAATTTTGAATGACGATTTTGTCAAACCACAGGTCAATGGAGATTTTTTTGATGTTTATCATATTTTCAATATTAGACATAATAGAAGAGATGAATTAAAAAAAGATCTTGAAAATAAGGGAATTTTGACTGGAATTCATTATCCAATAGCTCCTGCAGAGCAAAAAGCTCTTTTGGGCATTGTCAAAGGTGATTTCCCGATAGCAAAAAAAATCCACGAACAAACTATTAGTTTACCTTTGTCATATTTCCATACTTCTGATGAAGTAAAAAAAGTGGCAGAAGCCATAAATTCTTTTCTATAATGATTAATATCTTACACATCGATACAGAGCGAACTTGGCGAGGAGGGCAAAGACAAGCCACTTACCTTTTTGAAGCTTTATATAAAAGAGGTTATAAAACCAAAATGATTTGTCGTCCCAATTCTAAACTGCAAGAATTTTGTCGGCAAAAGAAATTACCTTACAAAATTATTCCTATGAAGAACGAGTTTTGTCTTTTTTCTGCCTTAAAAATTGCCAAAATGTGTAAAAGCGAAAATTACCAGATAGCCCATTTACATAGTGCTCATGCTGTTGCAGTTGGATTTTGGCTAAAATTATTTTACCCTGAAATTATTTTGATAGGTATGAGACGAGTTGATTTTAAATTGAAAAGGAATTTCTTTTCTCGGCTCAAATACTCTAAATTAGATAAGTTGGTTTGCATCTCCAAAAAAATAGAGGAAGTTGTTCAAAATAGTGGTTTTGAAAACACAAAATTAATTTATAGTGGCATAGATTTGAATAGATTTTCTGATGTTGAACCTGTAGATATTAAGCAAGAATTGTCTTTACCCGAAGATAGCATCATCATAGGAACTACGGCGGCTTTAGTTGGGCATAAAGATTTTCCTACAATGCTTGAGGCAGCAAAAATTGTTTGTTGGGAAAATGAAAAAGCTAATTTTGTTGTTTTGGGTGATGGTCATCTAAAAGAAGAATTAAGAGAGATGCGAGATAACTTGGGGTTAAAAAATAGATTTTTCTTTGCTGGATTTAAAAAAAATGTTGGTGCTTATTTGAAGAGTTTTGATATTTTTGCTCTATCTTCACAAAAAGAGGGTTTAGGAACTTCTATTTTAGATGCTCAGGCTTTGGGTTTACCGGTTGTTGCTTGTAAAAGTGGAGGTATCCCTGAAGCGGTTTATAACGAAGAAAACGGGTTTTTAGTTCCTAAAAAAAATCCTGAGGCTTTTGCAAATGCTTTGCTTAAATTAATGAAAAATAAAAAGCTAATAAAAAAAATGGGTGAGATGGGCTTGAATACAGTTAAAAAATTTAATATTCAAAAAACTATCGATAATTATCTTAGCTTCTATTACAATTTATTGAAAGAAAATAATTCCTTATAATTTGGCATTGAGCATCAAAATATGAACAAAACTTTTATAGTTTCTAGAACCGATAAAATCGGGGATTTGCTTCTATCCATCCCATCTTTTTTTAGATTGAGGAAAATGTTCCCTGAAGCAAAAATTATTGTTCTTGTTAGGCAATATAATTTTGAAATTGTTGAAAATTTGCCTTACATTGATAAAGTGGTAAAAATTGACGATTATTCGGAAAAGGAATTAATAAATTTAGTAAAATCTTTTAAGGCAGATTATTTTATTAGCCTATTTACAAATAAATTTATCGGGAAATTGGCAAGAAAATCGGGTGCAAATTATCGGATTGGTCCATATTCTAAATTTCATTCTTTGTATTCTTATAATAAAGGTATTATTCAGCACAGAGCGAATTCTATAAAAAATGAAACCGAATACAATTTGGATTTGATAAGAAAAGTTGATGAAAATCTTTTTAATCAAAACAAAACAATCAATACAGAAATTTGCTTGCAAACAACACATTTGGAATTTGCTACCAATTATTTATTGGGAATTAAAGAAAAGATAATTGCCGTAAATCCATTCAGTGCTGGTTCTGCTAAAAATTTGAAACTATCTCAATACAAAAAATTAATAGAACTTATTTTGGAAAATACAGAAAATTTTGTGATTATCTTGGGTCATATAAGTAATAAGAAAGAGATATTCGAAAATTTTGAAAATATAGAAAGTAAAAGACTAAAAATTTTTATTAATGAAAATTCTATTTTGTTCACTGCTTCGCTGATAAATAAATGTGATTTATATCTTGGTGGCTCTACTGGACATACACATATTGCTGGAGCTTTTGGGAAGAAAATCATCGCTTTTTATTCGGGAATAAAATCTCAATCCATTATTAGATGGGGAGTTTTCAACAATAGCAATGTTAGCTATTTCGGAAATAATTTTGCTTGCCCAGGAAAAATGAAATGCAATAAAAAGTGTGAAAATTATGATTGCTTTGATAAAATTGATTTGGACGAAGTTGTAAAAGCTGTAATAGAAAAATTAGTGGAATAATAATGCAAAAAATTTTAATAATCCAAACTGCTTTTCTGGGGGATACTATTCTAATCACTCCATTGATAAATGCCGTAAAAGATTGTTTTCCTTGTAGTTTGATAGATATTGTGACACTTCCAAAAAATAGTATTGTTTTCCAAAATAATCCGTCCGTAAACGAAATAATCCCTTTTGACAAAGATAAAAAATTTAACTCTTTTTTGAAGTTGGTTAAGGAGATTAGAGCCAGTAAATATGAAATAGCCTTTTTGCCACATTCTTCTTTGACCACAACTTTGCTTGCTTATTTTGGCAAAATAAAAAGAAGAATTGGTTTTGATAGAAGAGTTTCAAAGTATTTTCTCACCGACAGAGTTGATTTTAGAACTAATTGTCTCAGAATAGAAAAGAATTTGGATTTGCTAAAGATTTATTCCGACAAAAAATATGGAATGCAAACCCGTTTATATATAGCTGAAAATGATAAAAAATATGCTGAAAATAAATTAAAAAACATATCCGACAAAATAGTTGCGATAGCCCCGGGCTCAATTTGGACAACAAAAAGATGGGGAAGAGAAAACTATATAAATTTATTAAAAAAATTACCCGACAAAATATTTTTCGTTTTCTTGGGTGCAAAAGAAGATTATGATTTGTGCCAAAATATTGTTGAAAACTTACCAAGTCATAATTGCCTTAATTTATCAGGAAAAAGTAGTATTTTGCAATCTGCGGCAATTTTGCAAAAGTGTGATTTACTTCTGTGCAACGATAGCGGGGCTATGCATATCGCTAATGCTGTTCAAACACCAGTAATTTCTTTTTTTGGACCAACGGTAAAAGATTTAGGCTATTTCCCTTTCCGTGAAAACGATTTTGTTTTTGAGGTTGATTTGCCTTGTCGTCCTTGCGGGAAACATGGACACAAAGAATGTCCGCTCGGGCATCACAACTGCATGAAGAAAATAACTCCCGAGATGGTTCATAGCAAGATTAAGGCTTTGTTCTAATCTATTTGCTAATTGGAGAAGAGTTGAGCTGGTTTTTTTACACAATTTGCACCCTGTTAATCTACGGATTCATAGATTTTTTTTATAAAGTCGCTGCAAATCACAATTGCTCGTCGTCCAGAGTGCTGTTCTTCGCTTCTTTTATGGTGACTGTTTTGTCGCTAATCGCCGTATTGGTAACTGGAAGTAGCTTTGTCGATTTCAAAATCATTCTGTTGTTTGCTCTTTTGAATTCGAGCTTTTTTGCGTCAGGTATTATTTTTAAGGTCTCGTCTCTGAAAAGAGCACCTGCTGGCATTATTTTCCCCCTCACCAAAATTAATTCTATCTTCTTGATATTAATCGCTGTTATTTTTTTGGGAGAGAAACTTTTATTGAAGCAATGGCTGGGGATTGTCATTTCTGTTTGTATGGTGGTTTATATCAATTTCAATCTTAAAGATGAAGCCGAAAAAAAGATTTTTTTCCCTAAGGATAAACAAAAAATAGGGGTTCTTTTTGCAATTTTTGCTGCTATCTCCACAGCAATTTCTATGCTCGCTGGAAAGTTTGCCTCGGAGCGAGTGCCGATTTTTTCTTATATGCTTTTGTCTTACTTTTTAGTCTGGTTCAATATGTTGTGGCTAAACCGTTTTGTGGTGCAAGACAAAGAAAAATCTTCCAACGATTTTCGTTTTGGTTTGCTCATAGGTGTTTTAAATTTTTCGGGTTATTTTTGTTTTTTGCGAGCCGTCGGATTGGGACCTTTGTCTTTGGTGCAGGGAATAAATTCCAATGTCTTCATAATTCCGATTATTTTGTCGGTGCTATTTTATAAGGAAAAAGTTGATTTACGGAAGGTTATCATTTTGGTTCTCACAATGGTAAGCATTTTTTTGATAAAGAGTTAATTTTTGCCAAGATTTTGAGTTGACAATGAGACGATAATTACAAAAAAGAGATTAGGATACTATTTAATATTTATGAAAAAATTATGTTCCTCAAGGAGAGTAATGATGAGAAAGAGTTTAGGTCTGTTTTTAATATTTGTTTTATTTTTGGTAGCGTGTGGCAAAAAGTCGGAGGACGCTTTGTTGGCTTCTGCAAAAGGTGTGGAAATCAAGGCGGTTGCTTTGGAGAGAATATTCAACAATTTGCAAGAGCAAGACAAAGCCAGATTGGCATCCAACAAGTATGAGATGGACAATTTTGTTAAAAATACAGCAGCTCAGCTTGCGTCTATAGATTTAATCGCTATTAATGCCGAAGGCACTGGAATAAAGGACAGCAAAGAGTTTACGGATAGAGTTAGTCTGGGGAAACAAGAGGTTTTAATCAGAACTTATGTTAATGAAAAGTTCTTGGGCAAAGACGAAAATATTTCTAACGAGACCTTGCAAGAAGAGTATGAAAAGATAAAGGCTTCTCTGACTGAGGAGCAATTGAAAAATTATCCTGAGTTTGAGGCTGTGAAAGCACGAATCAAGCAACAGTTGGCTAATCAGAAAGTTCAACAAGAGTTTCAGGCTTTCGTTTCTCCTTTGGCAAATAAGGTGAAAGTGAACGAAGAGAATCTTCAAAAGATTTGTGACGATTTTTGGGCTGGTAACGATTTGGACAAAGAAATGGTAATTTCCGAAGTTGACGAAAGTGCCGTAAAAGTTTCCGACTTGTTGTTGTCTCTGGGAGAGCTTTCTTTGGACGATGTCAGAGCTCAGGTGAAGGATAAAGCGGATGCAGAGCAATTTTTCCGCAGATCCGCCGAAAACTTGGGTATCAATATTCAACTGGGCAAGATTGCCAAAGACGAAGGTTTTGCCAAAAAGGATAAATACAAAGAGGATATCCAAGATTTAGACAAAATAATTTTGGTTAATCTTTATCTTAGCAAAGAGATTTTTTCCACAATAAATGTGTCTGATGAGGATGTGAAGGCTGAATATGATAACTTGAAAAAAAGTAACAAAAAAATTGAGCCTTTGGACAAAATTTTTGACCAAGTGAAAATCAGAGTGGTGGCTATGGTGAGAGAGAAATTGGTTATGGAGTATCTAAACTCCATGAAAAAAGATATCACTATTTACGAGGGTGCTATCAACGATTTTGTGTATCAACATGTAAATGACGAGGTGAAGGCACAAATTGATAGTGAGAAGAAGAATGCCGAAAAAGAGGAAGTGGTTGAGAGCGAGGAAGAGACTAAAACTGAATCTGAATAGTCTTTGATATGGAGAAAGTTGTCTTTACAAACGGTTGTTTCGATATTTTGCATTTCGGGCATGTGGCTTATTTGCAAGAGGCGGCTTCTTTGGGCGACAGATTGGTGGTCGGACTGAATAGCGATGCATCTGTCAAAAGGCTAAAAGGCGACAATCGACCGATTAATTCCCAAGACGAGAGAAAGGCTGTCCTTGAGGCTCTGTCTTGCGTGGATGAGGTTGTTGTTTTTGATGAAGATACCCCTATCGAGCTTATTAAAAAGGTGAAGCCTGATGTTTTGGTTAAAGGTGGTGATTGGTCGCCGGAGCAAATTGTTGGCAGCGATTTTGTGTTGGCACGAGGTGGAGAGGTCAGAAGCCTTAAATTTGTTGATGGGTTTTCCTCTACCGGAGTGATTGAGAAAATTTTGGAAGTGTATGGAAGATAATCAAGAATTTGGTGTTGTTAAGTCTCGTGAAGGTAAGGTATATACTTTGGAGTTGGGCAATAATAGCGGTTGCCATGGTTGTCTTTTGGCGGGTGTTTGTAATCGTCAGGGGAAGATTGTAAAGGTCAATTCCGATTTGGAAATGGAGATTGGCGAAAAAGTTTCCTTGGAAGTCAAAGCAAGTGACAGGATTCTTTCCTCTTTCGTCGTTTTTGTCGTTCCCATTATTTTGATGATATGTTTCTATTTTTTGGGTGGTCTGTTTCTTGATGGGCAAACTAAACCAACTTTCTTCTCCTTCTTGGGACTTATTCTCGGGGCTTTGGTTATCAGATTTGTTGATAAGAGAGCTAAAATTGAAGTGGAGATAACGAAATGATTGCCAGTATTATTTTGGCAGCAGGCAAGGGAACTCGCATGAATTCCACTCTTCCTAAGGTTGCTATCGATTTTGCGGGTAAACCGATGATTAACAGAGTCATTGAAGTTGCCGAGAGTTTTGGCAGTGAGCGGATTTGTGTGGTGGTTGGTTACAAAAAAGATATTGTTAAGTCGGTAATAACCGCTCCAAATATTGAGTTTGTTGAGCAAAAACAGCAGTTGGGAACGGGAGATGCTGTTGGGGTTTGCAGAGACGCTTTGTCGGATTTTGACGGAACTTTGGTTGTTTTGTGTGGAGATACTCCCGTCTTGCAGGCGGAAACGATTACGGAGCTTATCGATTACCATCAAAGCAGAAAATATAAGTGCACGGTGTTGACGACGAAAATGGATAATCCTGCCAGTTATGGACGAATTGTTCGTGATGTAAATGGCGATTTGCAAGAGATAGTGGAGTTCAAGGACGCTTCCGAGCGAGTAAGAAATATAGATGAAATTAATAGCGGGATTTACTGTTTTGATGCTCGGGCACTTTTTTCGGCTTTGCAATTGGTGAGGAGCGATAACGCTCAAGGCGAATATTATTTGACGGACACTATAGCCATTTTGAAATCACAAGGTCACAAGGTCGGAGCTTTTATTTGCAAAAATTCCATAGAGATTACGGGAATTAATTCCATGGATGAGCTGCAAGAGTTGGAGAAATCTTTTCCCGACTAATTTTGCGGTGTAATTCTTTTTTCTTTATATAAACTGTAAGCACTTTGCTCTATCGCATAAACCTTTTTGAGTAAAGTTTCCTTTAATTTAGGTTTGTTTTCTATCTCTTCATTTTCCCAAAGGCTGTAAAGTTTGGTTTCTTTGTCCCCAAATTCTCCGGTAAGATAGTATCTGCCTTGCAAATACCCGAATTTTGAGTTTCGGACAATCACAGCATAATCTTTGGTTTTAGATTTTTCTAATAAATTTTTTCCCCAAAAACTGGCACTATAATTCATATTCAATATTCCCAAAATGGTAGGAGCAATGTCCATTTGGTTGGCTATGTGTGTGATTTTCTTGGGAGATAAATACTTTGGAGCGTAGAAGAGTGCAGGGACAAAAGATTTTCTATAATCAAAAGGGAAATCATGATGAAGAGTCTGCGAGTGGTCCCCGACAAAGACAAAGAGAGTGTTATCAAAATAAGGTTTTGTCTTCATCTTTTTTATAAATTTACCGATGCACCAATCGACATATTTAAAAGTGTTGTAGTTGTCGTTTAGCTCGCCTCCGTCCAACACTTGCCCGAAAGCGTAATGAGGGACTGTGTATGGAGGATGGTTTGTCAGGCTCATCATGGTAAGCAAGAAAGGCTTTTTATCCGAATATGCTTTATCAGCTTTTTCTATGAGTTTATCAAAAACAAATTCGTCGGGAACGCCCCACTTGGAGATAAAATCTCCTCTATCAAAATCGCTTTGGTCAACAAAATTATCGAATCCCTTGGAGATAAAAAATCCTTTCATATTGTCATATTGCACATCTCCTCCGTAGCAGAACCAAGTTTGATAACCTTTGTCTTTCAAAACGGAAGCCAAAGTGCTCATCGTTTGTTGCCCTTCAGTTTGATGCATTATGGACTTTCCTACAAGCGGTGGCCAAGAGCAAAGAATGGCAGACAGCCCTTTGTTTGTTCTTTGTCCGCAGGAGAAGAATTGCGTGCATAATACGCCATTTTTTGATAGAGCATCAAAGTATGGGGTTAGCTTTTTGTCATATCCAGTAGCCCCTGTAAGTTCTGCCGAGAAAGTCTCCAAGATAATTAAGACGACATTTAGTTTTCTCGCTTTTTTTGATGAAGTAATTCGTTTGTAAAAAGGGAAATTTTCATCGAGATAACCACCTTGGGTTATGTTGTTCTTTACAAAGGAAATAGCGTCTTTATTTGAGTCGAAGAGTGAAATTTTTTCTTGGAAGTTCTCTTTTGCGGTTTTTTCGGCATAATAGATATTTCGGTAGAGGTTGTAAACAGGGTTGAGTGTCAGTTGGTTGAGCATATTATTGGTGGAAAAAAAAGCTCCTCCCCAGTTCAGTTGATTGGTGCCGATAGAGCCTCGTGCTGCCACAAAAAGCCCTCCTGCAAAAACCAAAAAAAACACAAATCTTTTGAGAAGATTCTTGAAAGAAAATTTTGTTTTAATGGGCATGCTTTTTATAACTAAGTGAATGATAAACAAATAGATAAGGGCAACAATTAAAAAGCCTCCCAAATATTTTAGGATAGGATATTTAGACCAAATCATATCCCACAGCACATCCAAATTACTGTTCAAATATTCGATAGCGGTCAGATTTAGGTGGGAATTGTATTCGGCAAAAAATTCAACATCGATTAGCGTAAGAGCCAGCACTATCACGAAGATAAGCGAAGGCAAATAGCCCAAAATGAAGCGGGAAATTTTGGAAAACTCCACACCGAGAAAGGGGATTATGCCGATTAGAAAGAAAGGAGCTATGAGATATGCCAGCAAACTGCAATCCATTTTTGCACCGATTAAGAAGGCTTTCAAAAGCTCTTGCCAAGGGATTTCGGGGAAACTGTATTGAAATTTGTAATAGAATAAGCCTCTTGCGAGTGCCAAAAAAATCAAATCAATTATAAAAAGTTTCAGGAAAAATCTGTAGTTGTAGGGAATTAAATTTCTCATAAAATGTTGTCCTTATTAATGAAATTTGTTATTTCTTCTATTTCTGTGTTGGCGTTGTAAACAGGCAAAGAGTTGTATTTTAGGAAGCAGTTTGAGTATATTCCGCTCAAAAAATCAACGCCTCGTAAGTCGGCATTGTTCAGCTCTTTTTCGTCAACTGCACAAAAAATTTTGTAATCGTATTTTTTTTCGAGATTCTCTCCGATTAAAAAATCGGTATCAAGTTTGGATAAAATCTCGCTAAAGTTCGTTTTTTCGTTCAAGTAAAAAAAAGTATTTTCCGCATCTTGAGCGATGATAGAATCTGCTCCGGCTTGTTTTGCTCTGCCTGTATCGGAGTTTTTCCTGTCCAACGAGATAGTCGGGGAAAACTTCAGATAGGCGACTTTGCAGTTTTGTTTTTTAAAAAAGTTTATTAATTTCACCGCTGTGGTGGTTTTGCCGGATTTTTTGGTGCCACAAATAGAAACGATTTTCATTTTTTCTGTAGAAGCTCTTTTATTTTAGCGGTTACTCGTTGAGAAGATTTGTCATCGCAATAATCGTAAATCATCCTCTTGTCATCCTCAATAAGTGCCAAGCGTTCATCGTCGGGCTCGCAAACTTTTCCCAAAGCATCGGTTAGTTCTTGCGGAGAGTTTATGTGGACAAAACTTTTCAGCCACGAATTGATATCCTCTTGCAATACTGGTTGCCCATCGGAGTGCTTGTCGTTCGTATTGTAAATGATGCCAGACTTATTCATCGCCAAAAATTCGTTCATTACGCTCGAACCCTCCGTGATAATCGCATCGGAAGCCACCATATAAGGCATTATGTTTACTTCGGCTTCAGGAACCAAAATCAAATGCGGATTGTGTTTGGCGATTTTTTCCACAAAGCGATGTTGCTTGTGGCTGGCATATTTCCCTGCCCACGAATACGGATGGAGTTTGATAATTACATTGTAATCTTGGCAATTCGCCAGTTCGGGAGTCAGGTCGAAAATGGAAGTCGGCTTGTATGACGGAGCGTAAAGCACTATCTTTTTTTGCGGGTCGAGCCCCAGTTTTTTTACCACTTCATCGCGACTGTATTTCCCGTTGAACAATTGGTCGAGTTTTGGCAACCCGAGAGCAAAAATGTCGTTGGGGTCTAAATACTTCTCCAAAAGCTTTTTGCGATATTGCCCTTCCACGAAGCGAATGTAGCGGACTTTGCCGGCTTGTTCGGCGAGTTTTCTGTATCTTTGAGTTTTGATGCTGACCGCATGCTCTATATTGCAAAGCAGAGCGTTAGTAAACTCTTGCGGATTTTTCAGAGTGTCGCCACAAATTATGGCATCAAATCCGTGAGTTTGTGAAGTTATGGGGAAGTCTTTGAAACTTTTGGCAATTTTTTTAGTCTGTGAAAGCAAAAATACACCCCAAAAGCGTTTTTGCATTTTGCCAATTCTCAAGTGTAACTCAAACTGTGGGTCTTTGCTCATCTCTTCCCAGAGGGGAGCGAAACTCATCCAGTAATACTCTTGGACTAAATCGAAAAGAATTTTGAATTTTTGCATAATTACTTGCTATTGAGTGCGTTATCCAAAGCTATTATCAAATCGTCGCAATCTTCCAAGCCGATAGACAGGCGAATCATGGAGGGTGTCAGCCCAAATTTTGCCAACTCTTCTTGCGGATAGCAGAAGTGTGTCATGGCGGCAGGCACCTCTATCAGCGATTCGCAATCTCCCAAAGAGACGGCTAAGCTGAAGATATCCAATTCGTTAGCAAATTTTACGGCTCGGTCTAATCCGCCTTTTATCTCAAAACTGATGATAGCTCCGAACTTTCCCGACATCTGTTTGTCGGCGATTTCGTGATTTTTGAAATTAGTCAGTCCCGGGTAAGAGACATTTTGCACGGTAGGGTGATTGTTCAGAAACTCCGCAATTTTTTTGGCTGACTCACAGTGTCTCTCCATTCGTAGTCCCAGAGTTTTTATCCCTCGCAGAGTGAGGAAGGCGTTGAATGGGCTCATCACTCCGCCGAGTTCGCACATATAGTCGAACTTCAGTTTGTTAATGTATTCCAAATCTTTGGAAATAGCAACTCCGCCCAAAGCATCGCCGTGTCCGCAGAGATATTTGCTGCTACTATGCACCACGACATCGCATCCCAAGTCCAAAGGATTGGTCAGACAAGGAGTGGCAAAAGTGTTGTCGATTACAACTTTCAGCTTGTTTTTATGGGCGATTTTGCAAATTTCGGCGATGTCGATTATGTCCAAAGTCGGATTTGCGGGAGTCTCAAAATAAACAACTTTAGTGTTTGGAGTTATTGCATTTTGCAGGTTGAGAGCATCTGTTAAATCGGCGAATTTGGAAGAAACTTTGTATCTTGGCAAGAGATTGGAAATAACGCTATAAGATGAGCCGTAGATGGTTTTGTGGGCGATTACTTCATCTTGAGGATTGAGCAGAGAGAGCAGTGTTGATGAGATGGCAGCCATTCCTGAGGCGAAAGCTACCGCCCCTGCTCCGTTTTCCAGTTGAGTCATTTTCTCTTCAAACTCTCGTAATGTTGGGTTGTTGCCTCTGGTGTAAACAAAGTCGTTGCTCTGAAAATTCATCACCTTTTGCACATCTTCTACAGAGTCGAAGCAAAAAGTGGAACTCATTGCTATTGGAGAGTTTAGAGCGTTATACGGATTTTTTCGGTGTTTTGCAAAATGAATGGCTTTGGTATCGAATTTCATTCAAGTTCCCTCGTAAATTTTGTTGTAAACAAGTTTTCGGGATATTAGGTGTCAAGACAAATTATGTTGACAATTAACTTTCAATCTGATGAGTAGGAGAGGACGGGAATGTAAATGGTAGGAGATAATTTTGCAAGAGATAAGAAACAAAATGATGAAAGCGGGTTTGCCCGCGAGAGTTATAGAGGATTTCCTTTTTTATCGGCAATCGGTGTTGAATGGCGAGAGCAGTTATTTGCGGGAAAGTGATATTGCCCCTCTAACAGACGATGATTTGGTAAGATACGAGCAATTGGAGTCGTCTGATTATGCACAAGAGATAGCGATAATTAAACTGAACGGCGGACTTGGAACTTCGATGGGGTTGACCAAAGCCAAGAGCCTTATCAATGTGAAAGAAGATTTGTCGTTTTTGGATATAATCGCCAAGCAAATCCAGTGTGCGGATTGTGACATTCCGCTCATTTTGATGAACAGCTTTGCTACGGAAGAGGACAGTTTGCAATTTTTGAGCAAATACGATTTTCTGGCAAAACAGGATTTTCCCCTTAGTTTTTTGCAAAACAAATATCCGCGACTTCTCAGGCAAGATTTGTCTCTGTGCGATTTTGCTGAGGAGCAGTTGAATTGGTCTCCGCCCGGGCATGGCGATATTTACACTGCGTTGGCTACAAGTGGGTTGTTGGACAGATTGTTGGACAGAGGTGTGAAGTTCGTTTTCATCTCCAATGTTGACAATTTGGGTGCGTGTTTTGACCCGAAAATCTTGCACTATTTCGTTCAGAGCAAGTTGGATTTGCTGATGGAGGTTTGCACAAGAACTCCGATGGACAAAAAAGGTGGTCATCTGGCACGGAAAAACGGGAAATTGATTTTGCGGGAAGTGGCTCAAACCAAAGAAGAAGATTTACCGCATTTTCAAAATATCGACAAATATAAGTATTTTAACACCAATAGCTTGTGGTTAAATTTGCAATCGCTGAGCAAGATGAAAACGCTTAGATTGCCGTTGATAGTAAATCCGAAAACTGTAGAGGGAAAAGAGATTGTTCAACTGGAAACCGCAATGGGTTCTGCTATCTCCGTTTTCGGCAAAACAAAAGCTTTGTTGGTGCCTCGCACGCGATTTATGCCTGTGAAAAAGACTAACGATTTGCTACTGATGCGGTCAGATTTTTTTTCGCTTGATAGCAAGTTTAAATTGTTGCCTTACAACGAGATTTTGCCGACAATAGAGTTGAATTCCGATTATTACGGGACTTTGGAACAGATGGAAGAGAAATTCAAAATTGTTCCTTCTCTGAAAAAATGTGAAAGCCTAATTTTAAAAAACGAATATCTGTTTGACAAACCGCAGGAGTTTATTGGTAATTGCATTCTATAATGGATAGAAATATAAACGATTTCAAGGAGAGGGAAATGTTAAGTAAAAGAGCAACCGATATTAAGTCTTCACCGACCATGGCTGTGGCTGCCAAAGCTAAGCAGATGGTTTCACAAGGTATTGATGTGGTAAATTTTGGAGTTGGTGAGCCGGATTTCAATACCCCTGATTATATAAAAGAAGCAGGTAAAAAAGCGATTGATGATAATTTCACAAGATATACGCCTGCACCCGGTATGCCAGAGTTGAAAAAAGCTATTGCCAAAAAGTTCAAAGAGCAAAACGGTTTGGACTTTGAGCCTGACCAAATAATTGTTTCGCCAGGGGGCAAAGCCAGCCTGTTTTATTTGATGTTTACCATTTGTGATGAGGGGGAGAAAATAATTGTTCCTGCTCCTTATTGGGTGACATATCCTGCTCAAATCGAGCTTTCACAAGGGATACCTGTGATTCTTGAGACCAAACAGAAAAATGATTTCAAAATCGATATAAACGAGCTTAAATCTTTGGTAGCCAAAGAGGGTAAGATAAAAGCGATTATCATTAACTCTCCGTCCAATCCTACCGGTGCTGTATATACCAAAGAGGAGTTGAAAGCTATTGGCGATTTTTGTGTTGAGAAAAATATTTTGATTATTTCCGATGAGATATATGAAGAGCTTGTTTACGAAGGCAAACATGTATCGATTGCCGAGTGTTCGGACGAAATCAAAAAATTGACTGTAGTTGTGAACGGAGCTTCCAAAGCGTATGCGATGACAGGCTGGCGTTTGGGATATACAGCCGGTCCAAAAGAGATTATCACCAAGATGGGTAGTATCCAGTCGCAAGTTTCTTCCAATGTCAACTCTATCAGCCAAAAAGCTTTCATCACAGCTTTGGAAGTGAAAACTGACGATATTGACAAGATGCGAACAGAGTTTGCAACTCGAAGAAAGTTTATGATATCCGAGTTCAACAAAATCGACGGAATCAAATGCTCTATGCCTACAGGGGCTTTTTATGCTTTCCCCGATATTTCCGCTTATCTCGGCACTAAAGTGAAAGATGACTTGGAGTTTTGTAATTATATGCTGGAGAATTTTCACATTGCCATCGTTCCGGGTTCTGCATTCGGTGCTCTGGGGTGCGTGAGATTCTCTTATGCCAATTCCATGGAAAACTTGGTTGAAGGTATCAAGAGGTTTAAAGAAGGATTAAAAAGCCTATAATGAAAAAAGTATTTATCCTCATCTTTTTGCTTTTAAGTTCACTTGCTTTTGCCCAATTGCCAGATGCTTTGCAGGGGCGATATAAGTTTGTGTTTCCGATGGGAGACGACTTTTATAAAGTCTGTAATGGCAAATATTGGGGAGTGGTGAATGCAGAGAATGAGTTAGTTATATCTATTGAATTTCAACAGGTAGGTAATTTTTCCGACAACTTGATAGCTGTTAGGAAGGATAATCGCTGGGGATATCTTGATAGAGACGATAAAGTTGTAATAGATTTCATGTATCAGGAAGCTGATGAATTTGAAGACGGAATTGCTAGAGTTCGTGCTGATTGGAAGTATGGATATATTAACAAAGAAAATAAAGTAGTTATTCCCATGATATATGATTTGCTGAGTCGTCCGGGGGAAGGTATAATTACTTACAAAAAGGGTCTTGAATTTGGTATTTTAAATACAGAAGGGAAAAGGCTTACTTCTAAGGAATACTTTCCCAAAGGTCTTCGCAGGATATATTTAAAAGGTTATTACGGATTTGTAAATACAAAGGGACAAGCGATTATTCCACTACAATACAAGAAACTAGAGCATCTTGTAAAAGATTTTTACAGTTTTTTACTAAATGGCAAGGAAGGGATTTTGAATCCCTATACTTTGAAAATTTTGGTGCCTAACGATAAATATGATGAAATTTTGGGATACAAAGATGGATTTTTTTATGTTGTGAGAGATGGGAAGTATGGCTTAATTGATGATGTTGGGAAGGTAGTAATCGAGCCTAAAGATTATGATTCTATTTGCTATTTTAGAGGGAGAATCGCTACGGTGCGTTCTGGTGAAAACTATGGTGTAATTAATCGTGCAGGTGATTTGATAGTCCCAGTCAGATACAAGGAAATTTCCGTGATGGATGATGGCTATATTAGGGCATCTAACGAAGGAGACTATTTTCCTATAGGAAGAGGGACAAATGTATATTTCAGTCACAAATTTATAGCAGATACTTTGAGTGATATGTGTGTTGTTGTTAGTGATGGGATGAGTAAAATCTTGAGTGCGAAAACAGGCAAGTTGCTGACAAAAAAAAGTTATGACTATGTTGATACTACTTTGTATAGAAATTCTTTGATTTCTATTACGGACAATAAGACTCCCAAGCATTATGGGATGCTGGATATTCGCACAGGGAAAGAGATTGTCCCTATTAAATTTGAATCTTTGACAAGAACTCTTTTTGATGATATTTTTATTATAATGGAGGATGGGAAGAAAGGTATAATTTATATTGATAAGGCGAGCTATCATTATATTGTTAAGCCTCAATACCAAAAGTTAATTTTGGTGAAGGTTGCTCCCAACCTTCTTAGGATTAGCACGGAAGAGGGATATGGATTGATTTCCGAAGACGGCAAATTTCTTTTGCCTATGAAATATGATAAAATAACTCCTTTTAATCGGATTGGTCTCAAAGTTGAATTGAACAAAAAGTTTGGGGCTGTTAATGCCGAAGGGAAGATTTATGTTCCGGTTGAATATATTAGCTTGTCTTCATACGATAATTCCGGCTATTTAATTGCTAAAAAAGTTGATAAATTCGGAGTTTTGGATAATACAGGTCGGGTAGCTGTGCCATTTAGTTATGATAAAATTTTGCCTCTTTATAATGATGTGGGCATTTGTATGCTTAATGGTGGTTATGGATTTTTGGGACCTAAGGGGAAAATACGCATCCCTACCGATTATCAATCTGTTGTGGGGCTGAGTGGCGATTTTGTTCAAGTTCAATTTGCTTATAAGTTTGGAATTATGACCAAAAAAGGGAAACTATTAATCAAACCAAGCTTGGATGCAATAATTGACAGGAATGATGGGTTTTTTGCTTTGTCCAAAGATGGCAAATTAGGATTGATGAATAGTGCAGGCAAGGTAATTACTCCCTTTATCTATAAAAGCATAGGTTCTTTTGCTGAAGGTTATGCGATTGTAAAAAATGAAGGTCGTTGTGGATTTATTGACGAAAGTGGGCGTGTTCGAATTCCGATTATTTATAATGGAGCGGTCAATTTTAAAGATGGAACAACTTTTGTTGTTTTGAACGGGCAACAATTGAAGATTAATAAAAAAGGGGAAATTTTACCTTACGTTTATTAAAGTTTTGTTTTTTGGGGTGCTTTTTTCTAAATTGTAGAATAAAGGCTGAGATGATACTCATATTACCTGATGCAGATAATGCTGCCGTAGGAATTGATAGAACTCTTGGTTTTTATTTTGAAAAATGGAAGCCGAGAGTTTTTTATTGCGAAGGGAAAAGATGGAAAGATGTCGTTGGGTTGATTTGAATAGCAAAGAGTATATCGATTATCACGATAAATTTTGGGGTGTTCCTGTTGTCGATGACAGATTGTTGTTTGAAATGTTGTGCTTGGAGAGTGCTCAAGCCGGTTTGTCATGGCTAACCATATTGAAGAAGCAGCCCAATTATAAATTGGCATTTGATGATTTTGACTCGCAACTTGTTGCAAATTATGATCAAACAAAAATAGAAGAACTTTTGGGTAACAAAGGAATTATTAGAAATAAGAGAAAAGTTTTGTCCTGCATACGAAATGCAAAAGTGTTTTTGGAAATTCAAAAGGAGTTTTCGAGTTTTGCTTATTACTTATGGAGATTTGTAGATTTTACCCCTTTTGATAGTAAAATAGAGAATAGTCAGCAGTTACCGATTTGGACGCCCCTTGCCAAGGAGGTATCTGCTGATCTAATAAAGAGAGGAATGAATTTTGTCGGTCCAACGATTATTTACTCTTTCTTGCAGGCTGTAGGCGTGGTTAACGACCATATAGTGTCTTGCTTCCGTTACGAAGAAGTTAAGGGGTTAGAGCACATTGTAAGAGAAAAATTGATTGAGAACTAAAAGAGGATTTTTTTCTTGACATTATTTAGTCATTTAGCTAAATAATTAAAATGCAAAAGTAAACATTTAGGAGGAAATGATATGAAAAATTATGATGTGGTAATTATCGGAAGCAGTGCAGCCGGCTTGGCTACGGCTTTGACGGGGAAAAATGCTCATCCTGAGAAAAGTTTTGTGGTGATAACGAGAAATGAGCAGACTTTGGTTCCCTGTGGGATTCCCTACATTTTTGGCTCTTTGCCCTCATCTGATAAGGACATTATGCCTGTAAAAGCTAAGTTTGATGCTGCAGGAATTGAGATGATTGTTGACGAGGTTGTTTCTATTGAGCGAGAAAAAAAAGATTGTTCTTTGCTTTCGGGAGAAAAAATCGGCTACGATAAGTTGGTAATTGCCACTGGCTCAAATCCGGTAGTGCCTAAATGGCTTTCCGGTGCAAATTTGCCTGGAGTTTTTGCTGTTCCTAAAGATAAAAAATATTTGGATATAATGAACGAAGCCTTGCAAAAATGTGATAAAATTGTGGTTTTGGGAGCTGGCTTTATCGGTCTTGAAATTTCAGATGAGTTGAATAAAAAAGGAAAATCTGTTACTTTGGTTGAAAAGTTGGACACAGTTTTGCCTTTGGCTTTTGACAAAGATATTGCCAGTAAGGTTGAAGAGTTGTTGATCTCGCGAGGAGTGAAAGTTGCTACGGGCAAATCCGTAGAAAGCATTGTGGAGAAAGACGGAAAAGTGGTTGGTGTGTCTCTGGAAGACGGAAGTGTTTTGGATGCCGATGCGGTAATTCTTGCCGTCGGCTACAAACCTGATATCAGCTTGGGCGAGACCGCAAAACTTGGAATGAGCGAGTTGGGATTTATTCAAGTTGATGAATATATGCGGACTTCCGACAAGAGCATTTTTGCTGTCGGAGATTGTGCGGCGAAACACAATTTTGTTACTCGCAAGGCTATCGGCACGATGTTGGCTTCAATCGCTGCTTCGGAGGGTAGAACCGCCGGTTTGAACCTCTTCGGTTTGACTTCGCTCAAAACTTTCAATGGAGCAATTTCCATTTTTTCTTCAGCCTTGGGAGATTATGGTTTTGGAGTTGCAGGAGTTACCGAAAAGTTTGCCGAAGAAGAAGGGATAGCTTTTGTTGTCGGTAGTTTCGAGGGCTTGGACAAACATCCGGGGACTTTGCCCGATACCAAAAAGCAATATGTCAAACTCGTGGTTGCCAAAGATTCCGGCTTGATTTTGGGCGGTGCAGTTTACGGCGGAATTTCCAGTGGCGAGTTTACCAATGTTTTAGGGTTCATCGTTCAAAACAAAATGACGGTTTACTCGCTAATGATTTCGCAAATCGGAACTCATCCGCTATTGACAGATTCTCCAATAGGTTATGCTTTGATAAAATCTGCTGCTGTAGCAATGGGAAAATTGCGAAAATAGTTTAGGAAGGAATTTGGGAAAAAAGAATGGATTTGAACAAAGAGATTGAAATGAGCAGATTGCAAAATTTCCCCATATCCTTTTTGGCAATTTGTTTAGGATTGATAGGCTTTACTCTTGCTTGGCAAAAAGCAGAACATATTCTTCATTTACCTTTTGTCATAAGTGATTGCCTTCTATACTTTTCGCTATCAATTATAATGATTGTTGTCTTGATATATTTATTGAAAACCATAAAATATCCTATGGAAGTTAAAAAGGAATTTAATCATCCCATCAAACTGAATTTCTATCCGATAACTGCTAAAATCCTTCTTATTATAAGTTTGATTTATCTTGGGATAGATGTGGCGATTTCCAAATATTTTTGGTGGGCAGGAGTTGTGGTGCAATTTGTTTTGACCATCATCATAATGTCTGTTTGGATTAGGCATGAAAAGTTTAAAATTGAACATATCAATCCTTCGTGGTTTATTCCGATTGCAGGAATTAAGTATTTTAATCCTGAATTGTCATGGTTCTTTTTTGCAATTGGCTTGTTTTGGTGGCTCATTTTGACAACGATTGTTTTCAATAGAATTATTTTTCATCAACCGATTGCCGAAAAATTGATACCAACTATGTTTATTTTGTTTGCTCCGCCAATGATAGGATTTATTGCCTTGACAAAATTATTGGGAGGCTTAACTCCTTTGGGGAATTTACTTTACTATTTCGGATTATTTTTGTTTATCTTGATTTTGTTTCAAGCAAAAATGTTTGCAAAATTGAAGTTCAATTTGCCTTGGTGGGCTTATTCTTTTCCCTTAGATGCTTTGGCGATAGCCACTTTATTGATGTATGAAGAAACAAAATTTGGATTTTTTTATGGATTGTCATGGGCAGTTTTTGGGTTTTTGAATTTAATGATTTTGTTGTTGATTGGTAAAACGATATTTGCAATAAAAGGAAAAAAATTTTGTGTTGCAGAAAATGAGTAAAATTAATATAGAGAAAATTAGGAGAAAAAAATGAATTTGAACAAAGATAATTTTAAGGAAGTAACCGCCAAAGGAGTGGTTTTGATAGATTTTTGGGCTCCTTGGTGTGGACCTTGCAGAATGCTCTCACCAGTGATTGACGAATTGGAGCAAGAGGTTTCGGGAGTAACTTTTGCCAAAGTGAATGTAGATGAAAATCCGGAACTTTCTCAAGAGTTTGGAGTGATGAGTATTCCTGCGGTTTTCATTTTGAAAGATGGCAAAAAAGTTGATGAATTTGTGGGAGTTAAGCCAAAAAATGCAATTATTGAAAAATTGAATGCTGTAAAATAGGTAATTCTGTGAACGATTATTTGTTGATTTTTAAAGCTCTATCACACAAAACAAGGCTTCAGATTGTTTTAATGCTCCGAAAAAAAAGTTTGTGTGTTCATCAAATCACGGAATTGGTAGGTTGTTCTATGGCAACGATTTCCACTCATCTAAAGATTTTGAAAGATGCCAATTTGATAATTTCCGAGAAAGTCGATCAGCATGTTTACTACAAAACTAATTGTGTGAATTGCGGAGAAAATTGTTATCTTTGCAAGATTTTCGATGAGATGTTGGTTGATGAGGGAACTTCCCGTTTATTGGACGAAGTGAAGAAAAAATATTCGGGAGAAATTCATAATTGCCCTAAAAAAAGAACAAGTTCATAGTTTTGTAATTGGCTTAATTTATTGAGGTTATTAGTTTTAAAAGTTCAGCGGGCAAGTATTTTATTTTCTTGTCCGTTGATTTTATTTTGGATAATTTTGGAAAGTTTGGGATAAAAAATGGCAGTAAATAAGGTTGATAAAGCGGTGGAAAATTTTCGCTCGGGGCTAAATTGTGCTCAGGCGATAGTGAAAAATTATGACGAAAACAAGGTTGAACAATTTTCGGATTTTGGTAGCGGAGATGCTCCCGAAGGAATGTGTGGAGCCTTATTTGGCGGGCTAACTATCTTGGAAGACAAAGAGTTACAAGATAAATTGAGAAATGAATTTGAAGATGCTGCTGGAAGTGACAAATGCATCAGGTTTACCAAAGACCGCAGATTGTCTTGCACAAAAAGAGTTGTGTTGGTGCAAAAAATTTTGGACGAGTTGTTTTAATAAGATGAAAGTTTTAATTTTAGGGGCTTCCCAAAAGCCTGAAAGGTATTCGCATCAAGCTATGAATCTCTTGTTGGAGAAAGGTCATGAGGTGGTGCTTGTGCATCCCAAGTTGCAAGAGATAGACGGGAGAAAAGTTTATAATGCCGTAGAAGAGGTAAAATTTGCTGTGGATACTGTTACAATGTATATCAATCCGAGATTTTTGGACAAAATGAAAGAGGCTATTGTCAAGCTTGCTCCCCGCAGAATTATTTTTAATCCCGGTTCTGAAGATGAAGATTTGATTTGTTTTTTCAAGGATAAGGGCATAATTGTTGTAGAGGCTTGCACTTTGGTTATGCTAAAAACAAATATTTTTTAGGGGAAATTAGTGAAGAGTAGATTGGCTTTTTTATTTATTAAAAAAATACTGAATTAATACAATAAATTTTAATGAGATAAAAAAATGATTTTATTAAATTTTTTTCAAAACTTTTGGCAATTTTATACAGAAGTGGCTTTTTATTTGGTTTTGGGCTTTTTGATAGCGGGAGTTTTGCATTTCTTTTTTCCTGAAAAAATTGTTAGAGAGCAATTGGGGAAAGGCAATATTTGGTCAGTGCTAAAGGCGACGATTTTTGGGATTCCCGTTCCAATTTGTTCATGCGGAGTGATTCCCGTTGCTCAAGGAATGAGGCGAAGCGGGGCTTCCAAAGGTGCGAGTTTGTCTTTTATGATTACCACTCCGCAAAATGGTGCAGACAGTTTTTTGATTTCTTACTCACTTTTGGGACCGATTTTTGCTGTGGCAAGGATTGTGGCTTCTTTTTTTACAGGTGTGATTACTGGAGTTTTGACCAATTTTTTGGTGAAAGATGACCAAGAAATAGAGACTTCTAAGCAAACTTGCAATGTGGAAAATAAAAGAAATTTGCTCTCGTTTTTTGCCTATATTCAAAATGAGCTTTTCGGCTCTATCGCCAATTCTTTGGTAGTTGGGCTTGTTTTGGCAGGTTTGATTTCGTGGCTTGTTCCTCCCAATTTTTTTCAAGAATATTTGAGCGACAACTTCCTTTCCATGTTGATAATGGTGGTAGTCGGCATTCCGCTGTATGTTTGCTCGGCATCGTCCACTCCCATAGCAGCCAGTTTGGTTTTCAAGGGAATTAGCCCCGGAGCAGCTTTGGTTTTTTTGCTCACCGGACCTGCCACAAATATGGTGACCATCAGTTCTGTTTTGAAGTCTTACGGAAAAAAGGCTTTGCTCATTTATCTCGGTTCGATTGCCGTTGTCAGTATAATTTTTGGCTATCTTTTGAATTTGCTACTTGTCGATGTGAGTTTTGTCAAAATTGCTGCTCATCACAAAGGGCTGACATCTTGGCTGGTTTATTTGGGGATAATTGCCTTGAGCTTGATGTTTGCTATCCATTATGGGAAAAAATTGCAGGAGAAATTTCATAAAGACAAAAATAGTTCCGATAAGATGAAACTTTACATTTCCAATATGAAGTGTGAGCATTGCAAGAGCGGAGTTTTGCAAGCTTTAGAAAATGTGTCGGGAATTAGCGATATTCAAGTTGATTTGAGAAGCAAAACAGCAAGTTTCACCTGCTCGGGAAATTCTCACCAAGAAAAAGTTAGAAAAGCGATTACCGATGCAGGATTTGATTTGGGGTAAAATTTCTTTTCAGTTGATTTATGATAGTTTCGGTTAGCAGGCGGACAGACATTCCCTCTTTTTTCGGAGATTGGTTTATAGATAAAGTTCGGAAAGGTTTTGCTTTGGTGCAGTCGCTGTATGATAGCAATCTCTTGTCTAAGGTGTTACTCACTACCGAAGTTGTTGATTGCTTTGTGTTTATGAGCAAAAATCCCGCTCCCTTTTTATCGCATTTGGATTTTTTGGATTTGCGTGGATACCGATATTTCTTTCATTTTACGCTCAATCCTTACGATAAATCTATCGAGAAAAATTTGCCCGACAAAGAATTTTTGGTTGAGACTTTCAAGACTTTTAGCAAGAAGATTGGGAAAGAGAGGATGCTTTGGCGTTACGACCCGATAATTTTCGGAGAAGAGATGGGCGTTGATTTTCATCTTTTGCAGTTTGAGAAATTTTGTAACGCACTGACCAGTTACACGGGAAAGTGCTTTGTCAGTTTTCTTGATTTTTATTCTAAGGTTTCCAAGATTTTGCTAAAAAATAGGGAGTGTGCAAATAACTGGGTCTGAAATAAGACCTAATTATGTTTGACAGAATAAGTTATGAACATTTATTAAAATGCCATGAGTATAATCAAAAAAAACGCTGTCCAAATTGTGATAGCTTAAACACAAAAAAGAAGGGATATATTTTCTCTGAAAGAACAACTAATCGTGGGAAAATTAAAGTCAAAACTCAACGATTTTATTGTAAAGATTGCCAAATAAGTTTTACCAATTTTGGATATAATAAGAGAACTCATTTTGCACCAAAATTCAAAGATAAGGTTGTTACTGACTATATTTCAACCAAAAGTTCTCTTTCTGAAGTTGCTAAAAGACATGGGATTTGTAAAAATAGTACTCTTAATTGGATACCTCAGCGAGCTAATTTATATCAGGATAATGTGTTACACAGCAATATAGATGAGACAACAATTTATATTGATGGCAAGGAAATTAAGATAAACGGTAAGCGAAAAGTTGTCTTAGTCGCCAGTAGCAAACTACTTGATAAACCAATATATTACAAGATTTATGATAGAGAACATAGTAGTTCATCTGAAGACTTTTTGAATAGACTAAAAAAAATGTATGACAACAAAATAATTGGGATTGTGTCAGATTTTGGGCGAGGGAAGTGCTTTGTTAAGCCAGTTAACCAACTTTTTGAAGATGTTCCACATCAAATTTGCTTGGTTCATTATTTAAGAAGCGTTAATATCAATGTTCCTAAAACAAAAAAGAGTAAGTTTTTTAGACGAAATATTTTCTTTAAGAACTTGATTAAGAGCATTTTAAATGCTGAAACTTTACAAGAAGCTGAAAATAATTTAAGTTCGCTTAATCACTATGAAAAATTTTTTCGCCTAAAAATTCATAAGCGTTTTATTAAATCAATTAATCGAAACTTTGGTTTATTAACTGCTCATTTTCATTACGATTTTTTGGATAAAACAACAAATAAAATTGAAAATATTAATCGACAATTGAATAGGAAATTAAAAAATTTAGACGGATTTAAATCTGAAAAAAATATGAATCATTTTTTGAAAATTTGGTTCAATAATTATTCAAAAGGAGTGGAAATTAGACCCAATTAAATGCACGCTCCCAAAAAATAAGTTTTATCCTCCAACTGAAGAAGCGAAAATTGAGCTCTTGGAGAAGATGAAAATCGTTGCGGACAAATATGGGATTGAGCTTAATGTGTGCGGTTGTGAGGGAGATTATTCCCATTTGGGTGTGAAAAATAATGGTTGTATCAGTCTCGGATATTTGCAAAATCTTATAGGCGAAGAGTTGAAAATTGGCGATGACAATAGTGGTCGTTCGGGCTGTAAATGCGTTGAAGTTGTGGATATCGGCACTTACAATGTTTGCTCCCACAATTGCCTCTATTGCTATGCGAACGGGACGAAAGCGGAGATGGATTACAAATTGGCGGATTACAATCCCGAGTCGCCAGCCTTGTGTGGTAGAGTGAAATCGTCCCAAACCATAAAATTGTTCTCTAAAAGTTATTCAAATATTACGGGGCAACGGCAGATTTTCTAATAAAGCAGATAGCCACCTTTTTCTCGTAGCCATTTTTTTGCCTCTTTGTAATCGGGGTAAAACGCCTCTAGATTGTTCCAAAAAGATTTGCCGTGGTGCGGATAAGTAAGATGTGTAAGCTCGTGAGCCACAACATAGCTAATAATTTTTTCGGGAGCTTTTACCAGATTCCAGTTCAGATTGATATTGCCGAGCGAAGAGCAGGAGCCCCAGCGAGTTCTGGCGGAGGACAGCTTGAGATTTTTGTAGGAGATGCTCATTTTTTGACAGCACAAATCGGTTAGTTGAGCAAAAATTTTTCGGGCATTGTTCTGATACCATTTATTCAGAAGTGACTTGGGATTTTGGGTTTCTTTGTGAAAAATGGTGATGGTATTTTCGCTTTTTGTGATGTCGTTCTTATCGGCAATTTTAGTCTCCAAGATGTAAACTTTCCCCAAAAATAAGATTTTGTTGAGAGCGAAAAAATTTTGGCGGTTTTTCACAAGAGCGTTCTGTTTATCTACCCAATTTTGTCTTTTATTCACAAATTTGAGAATTTGCGATTCCGGCAAAAACAATGGAGCTTTGACGATGAGCTTGTCGGGGGACACTATTTGCAAAGAGAGACTTTTCCGTTTTTCTCTTTGGATTTCGATTTTTAGCATTTTATTTGGAAAAAATTGCAGGCATTTTGATAAGTTAGTTTGGCAATTTTTTCGGCAGATTCTCCTCTGATGGAAGCGATTTTTTGGATAACATAGGGCAAATTTAGCGGAGAGTTTCTTTTGCCTCTGTTCGGGTGCGGAGTAAGGAAAGGGCAATCGGTTTCCACCATAAACTTGTTGGCTGGCATCTGCCGTATCAACTCTTCTTGGACATCTTTGTTGAAGGTGATAGCACCTCCGAGAGCTATCGACCAATCGTTGTCAAAAATCAAGTTTGCATATTCATAATTCCCGCTGTAGCAATGGAATAGCACATTTTTTGGGGAGTATTTTTTCAAGAGGCGATAGCAATCTTTGTAGGCATCGCGGCAGTGGACGATGATGGGTTTGTCCAATTCGACGGCTAACTCCACTTGTGCGGAAAATGCCATTTCTTGTTCTTCGCGGGGGCAGTAATTTTTAAAATAGTCCAGCCCGATTTCGCCGATAGCCACCACTTTTTTGTTGTCAGCCAATTCGCGAAGCAAATCCAAATCCATGGTTTGAGCATCGTGTGGATGGTAGCCGACAGAGGCATAAATGAATGGGTATTTTTCCGCCAAATCTATGGAAGCCAAACAGCTTTTGCTGTCTGTCCCGACATTGACCATTTTGCTTACGCCCAGTTTTTGTGCAGACTCTATTATCTCTTCACGGTCTTGGTCAAAATCTGCAAAGTCAAGATGCATATGGGTTTCAAAAATTTTCATCTCAGAGCGTCTTCCAAAGTTACAGATTTGTCGGATTTACTGTCACGATATTTGATGATGATAGGGCAGTAGAGACTGAAATCGTGATTGCTTTTCAGAGTCCGCGAACCACCGACAACCACAGCTCTTTCTGGAATAACGGGAGCTTTGTCCGGTTCGGTCTTCAGAAATTCGTTTTTGGTGGCATCAAACACGGGAGTTCCCTTGGTGATAATCACTCCGGGAGCGATGATGCTCTCTTTTTTGATTAGAACACCTTCGTAGATACCGCTATTGCCACCGATGAAAACATCGTCCTCAATGATAACAGGATTTGCTCCTATCGGCTCTAACACGCCTCCGATTTGAGCGGCAGCGGACAGATGCACTCTTTTGCCGATTTGGGCACACGAACCCACGAGAGCATGAGAATCTATCATGGAATCTTCGTCCACATACGCCCCCACATTCACATAGGCGGGAGGCATCATGGTAACTCCGGGAGCCAAATAAGCTCCGTTTCGCACAGAAGAACCTCCGGGAACAATTCTGACTTTGTTGCTTAAACTGAATTTTTGCTCGGGGTAAGTCGATTTATCCAAAAAGTGATGGTGACCATATTTGGCAAATTCCGTTATTTTCCCGAGACGAAATCCGACGAGGATACCTTTTTTTACCCATCCGTTGACAGCCCAAGAGCCGTTTTCATAGTTAGCGGCACGAATTTCCCCTTTGTTCAGAGCGATAATAAATTCGTGAAAAATCTCCAACGACTCTCTGGAATATTCGGTCTTATCGTAAAGTGCTTCGATACTTTTTTTCATCTTATCATCCTTCGTTATAAAACAATTCATTGAGTTGCATTTGGGCAACCATTTTTTGATATAGTTCTTTGTCTATTCTCGCAGCTTTACCGTTTTTGGCAAACACTCCGATGATATCAGCCGTGGCACACAGTGTTTTGTCGGCATTGTATATCTCCTGATACCAATTACATCTAAGGCGACTTTGTTTTTTCACAAAACTTTTAATCACAATGTCTTCCGCAAAATTAATCTGTTTCAGATATTTGATGTGAATATCCGTAACAAAAATAGCCACATTTTGCTGGAGCAAATATTGCAAGGATACCCCGATTTTGCTCAAAGATATAGACCGTGCTTCCTCCAAAATCCGCAGATAGTTGGAGTTGTTCAGATGTCCGTAAAAATCACATTCATAACCAAAAATGTGTCGATAATACTCAATTGCCATAATAAAAATCCTAATCAAATTTTATAGATTGTAACTGAAAATTTATTCGCATGAGGTCAACGATTTTATAAAAATTTGTTGACAAAGTTTCACAAACTAAACTTTTGCACAAAATGAAATATTTAATATGATGAAAAGTTTATGGGATTGAGAGAAAAGAAAAAAGAGAAGAGAAGAGAATTAATCTTGAAAGAGTTTGATGCTCTTTTGTCGGAACATGGGCTTGATGGGTTCACGCTGAAAGATATATCCGACAATCTCGAGATTTCTCTTCGAACCTTGTATAATTATTACCAAAACAAAGAGGATTTGATTTCTGACTATTTGGGGAATAAGGTGAAGTCTCATTTGGAAGAAGTGGAAAAATTGGGGATGCTGGTTGGAGAAGATTTTTGTGAGGACATGCATATTTTGATTTCATGGTTTTTGAAAATATTTTTTTCCGACAAAAATTTGAAGAAAGCTTGGATACGAGATTTTTTAGCAAAAATGAAATCAGGCTCTATAGAAAGAGCCAATGAGCATGAAAAAATAGCTAACGGGTTTATTACTCTGATTTATCGGGTGGTATGTATGCACAATGATAAGTTGAAACACTCTTCTTTTTTGATTGCGGAAATTTTCATAGCTATTTTCAAAGATATTTTTATCAAGATTGCTAAAGGGAGTTTAGATTTTGAGCAGGCACTTGAGGAGTTAGAAAAGAAGATTGTTATTGTTTATGAAGGAGTTGGTAAATAATGAAAATTTATTATTTTTCTGGAACAGGCAATTCGTTGTATATTGCCAAAGAAGTCGCCAAACGACTTGAGGGTGTGGAATTGGTAAGCATTACATCTTGTATGGATAAGCATCTGGTTTTGGAGGGCGAAGTGGGAATAGCTTTTCCGCTGTATGCATTCGGTTTACCCAAAATGGTGAAGAGATTTTTGCAAAAGACAGATTTTAGCAAGGTCGTTTATTTCTTCGGTTTGCAAACCAGAGGAGGTTCTCCGGGGCATGCTTTTGCCGATGCACAGAGACTTGCAGGACGCAAGTTTGATGCCTCTTTCAAAGTGAATATGCCTAACGCTTATTTGCCACTTGGCGATGTGTATCCAGAGGAAAAGACACAAACTGTTTTGCAAAAAGCCGAAGGGAAGATTGACAAAATCGTGGAGGTGCTATCTGCGAGGAGAAAGCACAACGAAGGAGATTTTTTCTTGTTAAAGTTGGTTTCAGTTCCTGCATATTGGGTTTGGGCGAAATTTTCCGATTTAGGCAAGAAATATTTTGTTGACGATAGTTGTAACGGATGTGGTTTGTGCAATGAAATTTGTCCGTCGGGATGTATTCAGATGAAAGAGGGGAAGCCGATTTGGCAGTCGGGCAAATGTGAGAGTTGTATGGCGTGCATCAACTACTGTCCTGTGCAATCTATCCAATTGAATGAGAAAACGAGAAAATTTGGTAGATATCATCATCCTGACATCAAATGGGAACTGATTGCCGATAAAAGTTGAGGGAATTCGGGATTGTAATTGTCTAAGATTAGTTGTTATTAAAATGGAAGAGGTTTATAATAAATGAGAAAATTCGTTTTTGTTGTCTTACTTTTGGGATTTGTGGGTTTGTTTGCCGAAGAGATGAATTTGGAGCAAGCTAAAAAGTTGGCTTTGGAAAATAGTAGCAGTTATAAGGCGGCTAAGGCTGAATATAAATCGGCTGTTTATGCTACTTGGGGTAGTTTCGTGGATTTATTTGGAACTGCTACGGCTTCTTTTGGTTATACTCAACTTTCCGACAAAGGAGCTTATAAGGAAGATAATAGCAAATCTTATGGAGTCAATTTCTCTCAGCCGCTTTTTAATAAAGGGGTTAACTGGCTGAGTTACAGGATAAAAGCTAACACCGAAGAGATGAAAAAACTGGCTTGCGAAGAGGAAGAGTTCGTGGCGACTGCCGATGCGGAGACGAAATATTTTAATTTGCTGATGGCACAGAGACAGCTGGAGATTGCCGAGAATGACTTGAAGAGTAGTCAGCAATCTCTGGAGCAAGCGAAAATCAAAAGCAAAACCGGTTCACTATCCAAAGTGGATGTCCTGACCATGGAAGCCGAAGTGAAGAGCAAAGAGGTTGATTTGTTGTCCAAGCAAAACAGATATTTGCAAAGCAAGAACGAGTTTTGTGATTTTCTGCATATTGATGACCAAGATGTAACGCTGGCACCGATAAACTTGAGCGAATATCAAGAGTTGTTTGATAGGGTTAAGCAGTTGGATATTAGTAGATTGAACAATGTGATAGAGAAGATTGTTAAACTTGGAGAACAAAGAAACTTGTCGCTTAAGAGTTTGGAAGAGCAAAAAGAGATTGCCGAAAAAGGTAAGTTAATTGCCGCTTTGTCGCCTCTGCCTACTGTTTCTGCGGCTTATTCGTATTCCAAAAGTGAAAATTATACAGGGAGTTATCAAGCTGCGAGTAAGACGCTTTCTTTGAGCGTTTCTATGCCGATTTCGTTTTTGCCTTTCTGTGATAAATATTTTGATTATCAAGAGGCGAGATACGAATTGCGTCGTGTAGAGGCGGAAAACTATAACACGGAAACAAAATTGAAATTGCAGATAAAGACGGCTGTTTACACCTTTGTAAGTTCTGCCAAGCAAATGGTTTCTGCGGAATTTGGAGTTGATGCTGCTGCGGGAGTTTTTGAGCAAAATCAGGCGAAATACAAAAATGGTTTGTTGTCTACGGCAGACTTTTTGGACGCTCTTAATACTTATCAATCCGCCCAATTGGCTTTGGTGCAAGCGAAGAACGACTTCTTTACTGCTCGTTCCGATTTGAAGCGATTGTTGGTGATAAAAGAAGATAGTGAATTAGAGAAATTATTTTAATTAAAGAAATTACGGAGACTGATAATGAAATTTTTTACGAAGAAGAAAATTATAATTTATGTGGCAGTTTTGGTTGTGATAATTGTTGCCTTGGTAATTGGATTGAGTTCTGGTGGGAGTAGCGAAAGTGAAAGCACGGGGAAACAAAAGTCAAGTTCCAAAGAATCTGCTGTAATGGTGTTGGTGCAGGAGTTCAAAAAGCAAGATGTGCCGGAATATGTGCAAGTCAGCGGAACTCTGCAAGGTAAAGACCAAGTGGAGATGGTTGCCGGCGTTTCTGGGCAACTGAGGAAACTGAACAAGGGTCTTGGAGAGTGGGTGGAAAAGGGCGAAAGCATCGGAGACATTGAGGCTGACCTAAAGAAAGCCCAATACGAGAATGCAAAAGCTTTGTTTGCTGTTGCTAAGAGTAACCTCAAAGCTGGCGAACAACTGTATGCTGCCAAACAAATTTCCGAGTCCGAATATCAAGGGATGGTCGCTAATTTTGCAAGTTGTAAGGCAAATTTGATTTCGGCAAAAAACGCTTATGACTATTCACGAATGGCAGCTCCTGTCAGCGGATACATTACCGATTTGCCTGTGGAAGCGGGGGAGAGCCTCAGCCCCACGACTTTTGTTTGTAAGATTGTGAATTACAAGAAATTGCAGATAAATACCGGAGTTGGTGAGGCGAGCATTGTGAAGTTGGCGAAAGACCAAAAAGTGGCCGTAAGCCCAGATGGATTGGAAACTTTGCTGTCCGGTAAAGTAATTGGCGTTGGTAAAGCTCCAGCCTACAATAGTGCTGTTTATCCTGTGAAAATAGAGTTTGATGGTGTGGACAATCTTTTGCCCGGAATGACTGTTACCGCTCAAGTTGCCGTAGGTGTTTTCGAGAATGTGCAAGCTGTTTCTTACGATGCTCTTGTGCAAGTTTATGACGATTACTATGTGTATAAATTGATGAAAGACGATACTGTGAAGAAGACTAAGGTCAAGGTTATCAGAATGGTTGGCAATATTGTTATCATTGAGTCTTCGCTTATGGATGGAGATTTTGTCGTTATTGATGGAGTTGATGAGATAGAGGATGGTCAAAAAGTAAGCCCGAATTATTACAAGACAACCATCGAAGAAATTGAAGTTCAAGAAGGGGTTTAGTAATGTCGATAGCTAAATTTTCGGTAAAAAATTCGGTTTTAATCAATCTCTTGATGCTTTTGGTTTTTATAGCCGGAATATTTGCCATGCTCGTAATCCCCAAAGAGGATGCTCCGGCTGTCGATTTCGGTAGAGCCTATATTTGGGTGACTTATCCTGGTGTGTCTCCAGAAGATATGGAGACTCTGGTAGCTGACAAGATTGAAGACAAGATAGTGGATGTGGATGGCGTTGATTATGTGACTACCACCATTCAGACTGGAATGGTAATCTGTATGGTAACCTTTGAGACTGATGTTGATCCAGATGATGCTTGGAACGATGTGAACGATGCTTTTAACAAAATAACTGGTTTACCTTCTGAGGCTGACGACCCTGTTATTATCAGACTCAATATGCGAGAGGTTAATTCGATTTGCGATATTTCTATGTCCGCTCCTTACAAGGATAAGACAGTCAATGCGTTGGCGGAAGAGCTATTGGATAAACTCAAAAAAATTAGCAATGTTTCCAAAGCAGAACAATATGGCGATAGGGAAGAGAAAATTTTTGTTGATGTGGACCCCGACAAGTTAGCAGCTTATGGTTTGACTATGAATTCTATTGCTTCTGCCATCTCTAATAGCAATGTGAATTATCCTGGTGGAGATATAGATTTCGGTAGTTCGGAGAGGACTGTGCGGACTACTGGTGAATATGGTAATGTTAGAGAAATCCAAGAACAAATAATTACCACCGATGCCAATGGTAGGACTGTTAAATTGGGTGATATCGCTAATGTCTATTATGGGCATGACGATTTGGAAGTGATCACCAGGCTGGACGGCGAGAAGTCGATACTCTTTGAAGTGTATAAAAAGGCTTCTGGTAATATTATCGAGGTAATGAAGGATGTCCGCGAAGTTGCCAAGCAATTTGAAGAAGAACATGAGGGCGTGAAGGTCAGCATCAGAAGTGATGACTCCAAAGATGTGAAAGACAGTATTTACACACTGGGAACCTCTATGTCTATGGGAATAATTTTGGTTTTCTTTGCAATGTTATTCTTCTTGGGCAAAAAGAACGCTTTATTCGCCAGCTTGGGAATCCCCTTTTCGTTCTTAATGTGCTTTTTCATTATGTACACCATAGATTATACTATTAATAATTTGTCTCTTTTTGCTCTTATTTTGGTGCTTGGTATGATAGTGGACGATGCTATCGTGGTGATAGAGAATGTTCACAGGCATATGGAGATGGGCAAAACTCCTGAAGAAGCTGCTATAGTCGGCACGGAAGAGGTTACTTATCCTGTTATTGCCGCTGTCGCCACGACTGCTGCCGCTTTCTTGCCGATGCTACTGATGAAGGGTATGATGGGCAAATTTTTGAGTGTGTTTCCTGTTGTGGTGTCTATTGCTCTGTTCTGTTCTTTGCTAGAGAGTTTGGTAATTTTGCCCAGTCACTTAGCAGACTTTAGTAAGCAAATTACCGTGAAAAAGCCACATAAAATTCATCAGAAGATGTTGGAAATATACCAAAAATTTGCTATCTATTTTTTGAGGCATCGCCTATTGACTATCCTCGGTGTTGTCTTACTTCTTCTTGGTAGTTTCGGGATGATGCTTGGTGGCTTGGTCAAGTTTGAGTTTTTCCCGAGTAGTCCAGGTACGAGTATGTCGCTCGAAATAAAAACGCCTGTTGGTACTTCTTTGGAAAAAACGGAGGAGATAAGTAGCAAAATCGAGAAGTATATAGGCAAAGAGATGCCTCAGAAAGATGATGTGACAGCGGTTGTAAGCTATGTGGGGATGATGTCGGAAAATCATAGACCTACTGTGCGAACCAATTATATTACAATTAATATCGATTTGGTTGACCCAGATGATGCCTCTTTTGAGCAAAGCGAGATTAAAACATCTATCAGGAGTTTCTTGAAAAAAATCCCTGAAGTGGTTTACATAGAGTTCGCTGAAGGCACGGATGGTCCTCCTGTTGATGATGATATCTCTTTGCGTATATCTGGGGACGATTTGGACAAATTGGCGATAATCTCGGATAATGTGCAGAGTATGCTGAAAACTATTCCTGGAGTGGAAGATTTGAAGGACAATTTGGATTTCACCAAAAAGCAAGTGGAGATTGTTCCCAATCGTAAGAAGTTGGCTGAATACGGCTTTAGCGTGCAGGATCTCGGTGTTGCTGTTTGGACTGCAGTCAACGGGAGAACAATAGGTCAATATAGAGGGCAAGGAGTGGATGAGTGTGACATCACGCTGCGTTTGGACAAAGACAAAGTTGGCGACTTGGAGCAGTTGAAAGACTTCAAAATTCTCTCTCCTTCTGGCGACCTTGTGCCTTTGAGGTCTCTTGCTGATTTTAAGGTTAATTTGGGAATAGGTACAATCAGTCATCGCAATGGAGATCGAATAGTGATTATCAAGGGTAGCTGTGGAATGTATGAAAAAGATGGTAAGATGGTTAAGAGGACACCTTCCGAGGTAACGACTTTGCTTATGGGGAATAAGATAACTGGAGAAAAGGGGTTATTGGCAGATTTCAACAGTAAATATTCAGGATATCAGTTGGAATTTGGCGGTCAAGCCGAGCAACAAAGGGAATCATATAATTCTCTTATTCTCGCTTGTATAGTGGCAGTGATAATTATCTATACTATTTTGGCGTGGCAGTTCAAAAGTTATGTGCAACCGTTCATCGTTTTGCTCTCGTTACCCTTTGCTTTCATTGGAGTTATTTTCGGCTTGGCTGTTACGAGATTGCCATTTTCTTTGCCGACATTTATCGGAGTGGTCGGACTTGTTGGTGTGGTGGTGAACGACTCATTGGTGCTGGTGGATTTTGTTAACAGGCTACGAGAAGAGGGGCACGACCGCTGGAGCTCGCTGATAGAGGCAGGCAAGATTCGTTTGCGTCCAATTTTTCTCACTACTTTCACGACGATAGCTGGATTTTCGCCGATGATTTTATCCACTAGCAGTGCCTCCCAAGACTGGAAGCCCATTGCAGTGGCTATGGCGTTCGGTTTGGCATTTGCAACTTTGCTGACTCTTTTGGTGTTGCCGTGTATGTATTCGATAGTTGATTCCGTTTTTGGCAAATTTGGTATGACCCGTTTCAAACAACACATCAGTCTTGATGAAGCTTTGCGAAGAATGGGTGAATAATTTTAAATAAAATATGAAGGGCATTTTAAACTTAATGCCCTTTTTTTTGTTAGGAGAAAAGATTAAATCGATTTATTTTGTTTTGGTTCTAATTTTATTTGGTTGCAATTTATTTGCTGATGAATCCATAATTTCCGAAGAAACAACTCCGCCACGATTGGTGGTAGATGAGCAAAAAAAAAAGATAGTGCAAGGGAAGAAAAAAGTCAAAAGAGAAAATGGCTGGGATTTTTCTCTCGGAGTTTTGTATTTTCAAAGTTCCAAAGATTCTGATGAAAGCAGATTTTTCGGTTTGTCCTATATGATTCTGCCTTTCTTTGGTTTATCTTACAAATATAATGCTTTCGATGCTCGCTTTACCGGAATGGGAATTGAAGGAACATACAGTTTTTTTGATAAACCACTGGGAATTTCTTCGGGAATTTCTTATGGGCAAAAAGTGGAAGAGAAAAAATATTCGGACGGATATAGAGCTAAGCTTAACAATCTTGCAAATTATAGTGTAGGAGCTTTTGCTTATTTCCTCTCTGCCAACTATACTTACTATCCTGTTAAGATTACTCCTCCCTCAAAAAATAGCAGCTCACTTGATGCTCATTTTTTTAATATGAATTTGGATTTGCCCGGGTTTCCCATTTTGCTCAAGCCATTTCTTTGGTTTATGAAGAGCAGTTTGCGACTTAATCTGATGGACGATAATTATGCGAAAGCCTATTACAACTACTATTCCGCAGACGGACAAACTAAATATAGTGCCGGTGGTGGTTTGAATAGCTTTTCATATTCGCTTACTTCCAATATCATCTTTAGCGAAAAGTGGATGTTTATGTTTAGTTTTAGCAGGGAGTTTTTCTTAGAAGATGCCAAAAATTCCCCGCTTACGGAAGATTCTGCGGAAAATGCATTTTTTACAATGTTGATGTATTATTTCTAATTTGTAATATACTTCGGGAGTGTGCAAATAACTGGGTCTGAAATAAGACCTAATTATGTTTGACAGAATAAGTTATGAACATTTATTAAAATGCCATGAGTATAATCAAAAAAAACACTGTCCAAATTGTGATAGCTTAAACACAAAAAAGAAGGGATATATTTTCTCTGAAAGAACAACTAATCGTGGGAAAATTAAAGTCAAAACGCAACGATTTTATTGTAAAGATTGCCAAATAAGTTTTACCAATTTTGGATATAATAAGAGAACTCATTTTGCACCAAAATTCAAAGATAAGGTTGTTACTGACTATATTTCAACCAAAAGTTCTCTTTCTGAAGTTGCTAAAAGACATGGGATTTGTAAAAATAGTATTCTTAATTGGATACCTCAGCGAGCTAATTTATATCAGGATAATGTGTTACACAGCAATATAGATGAGACAACAATTTATATTGATGGCAAGGAAATTAAGATAAACGGTAAGCGAAAAGTTGTCTTAGTCGCCAGTAGCAAACTACTTGATAAACCAATATATTACAAGATTTATGATAGAGAACATAGTAGTTCATCTGAAGACTTTTTGAATAGACTAAAAAAAATGTATGACAACAAAATAATTGGGATTGTGTCAGATTTTGGGCGAGGGAAGTGCTTTGTTAAGCCAGTTAACCAACTTTTTGAAGATGTTCCACATCAAATTTGCTTGGTTCATTATTTAAGAAGCGTTAATATCAATGTTCCTAAAACAAAAAAGAGTAAGTTTTTTAGACGAAATATTTTCTTTAAGAACTTGATTAAGAGCATTTTAAATGCTGAAACTTTACAAGAAGCTGAAAATAATTTAAGTTCGCTTAATCACTATGAAAAATTTTTTCGCCTAAAAATTCATAAGCGTTTTATTAAATCAATTAATCGAAACTTTGGTTTATTAACTGCTCATTTTCATTACGATTTTTTGGATAAAACAACAAATAAAATTGAAAATATTAATCGACAATTGAATAGGAAATTAAAAAATTTAGACGGATTTAAATCTGAAAAAAATATGAATCATTTTTTAAAAATTTGGTTCAATAATTATTCAAAAGGAGTGGAAATTAGACCCAATTAAATGCACGCTCCCTATACTTCCATTCTTTGCACAAACAATGCTTGACAATTTGGCAACTTTCCTTTTTCTTAGATGAATGATTATTTTAGGAAGGAATGATTTTAATGCTTAATGAAAGACAAAAAGAGGTAGTTAATACTTTAGACCAAAATCTTTTGGTGATAGCGGGAGCGGGTAGTGGCAAGACTAGGTGTATTACCGCCAGAGCAGCCGAGATAGCTAAGTCGGGGATAGACCCCAAGAATGTTCTGATAGTTACTTTTACGAATAAGGCTGCGTCCGAACTGAAGGAAAGGTTGAAGAAAGACAATGGAGAGTTGTCATGGTCTTGGGTAGGGACTTTTCACTCCGTTTGTGCCAGAATTTTGCGGGTGGACGGAGCTAAAATAGGCATTGAAAGCAACTTTACCATAACTGATTGCAGAGACCAAAAAGGGATAGTGAAAGGGATTTTGAAAGATTTGAATATCGACCCTCGCCGTTTCTCCTATCTGAAAATGCTGTCTTCCATCTCTGTCCATAAAAACAAATTAATTGGTCCGGATAATTATGCCAAACACAACGAAGATTCCCCATACACTCGGGCTACGGGCTCTCTATACAAGCGATACCAAGCTTTTCTCGAAGACAACAACGCTCTTGATTTTGACGATTTGCTGATGAAAACTGTGTTGCTGTTGAAAGATAATAAAACCATTTTGGAGAGATACCGTCGTAAGTTTCGTTTTGTGATGGTGGATGAATTTCAAGATACCAATTTTGCTCAATATGAGTTGCTGAAGATGCTTTGTGGCAGTGAGCAAAACATTTGTGTGGTTGGTGATGACGACCAATCGATTTATTCGTGGCGTGGTGCTGATTTTACCAATCTTTTTAATTTTGAGAAAGATTTCCCCAACACAAAAACTGTGAAACTTGAGCAAAATTATCGGTCAACTCAGCAAGTATTGAATTTGGCGAATTGCTTGATAAAAAACAATACGAAGCGACACGCGAAGGTTTTGTTTGCTCGCGAAGGTTTTACCGGAGAGTTGCCGGGAGTCAGAGTGCTTGCCGATGAGTATATGGAAGCAAAATTCATCGTCAAAGAGATAAAGAAAATTTCCGATTATCAAAATACCGCAATCTTGTATCGGGTGAACTCTCAATCCCGAATTTTGGAAAATGTCTTGATAGAAAAAGGCATTCCTTATGTTGTCCGAGGTGGAACGGAGTTTTTTGCCAGAGCGGAGATAAAGGATATAATCGCATATTTGAGATTTCTATACAATTCTCACGATTTTTACAGTTTGCAAAGGATTATCAATGTTCCCGTCAGAGGTATCGGAGATGTCAGCGTAAAGAAGTTGATAGATTATTTACACGAAAAGGGCAAATCTTTCTTGGATTTGTCAGATGGAGATTCCATCAATATTTCCGGCACTACTTGGAATGCTATTTTGGAGTTGTCAGCCAAGATGCGTGGTTGGAAAGCCGATTCGGAGATTATTACACCTTTGGCGTTGGTCGAGGAAATCGTCAGCGATACCAAATTGATGAGTTTTTACGAGAGGAAAGAGACTGACACCAGTATGTCCAAGGGCGAGAATATCAACGAGTTTTTGTTGATGACGGAGTCTTTTTGCGAGAATTTTTACAAGATGCACGGCACTTATCCGCTCCTTAGTGATTTCTTGGAGAGCATCAGTCTTCAGTCTTCCGTGGAGGATGACCACAACGAAAAAGGTCGTGTGCAGTTGATGACTATCCACAATGCGAAGGGCTTGGAGTTCGATAATGTTTTTGTGCTTGGTTTGGAGGAAGGGATTTTGCCTCATCAGCTCTCGATGTCGGAGCAATATGGATTGCAAGAGGAGCGAAGGCTCTTGTATGTGGCGATTACCCGTGCTAAAAAGAAATTGACTTTGAGCTATTGTCGTGAACGCAGGAAATTTTCTACTAGTGGGTTTAAAACGGAGATTACGACCAAAAGCAGATTTTTGGATGAGTTGGACGAAAAGTTGTGTAAGAGCAATGCCAAAAAGCAATCGTTTGTTTTTGGGAAGAAATACGAAGACAAGGTGCAGAAAGACATTCAGCAGATAGTGGAGGTCGGTGGCGAGAGCTATTTCAAGAATAAAGAGGCTGTTTTTCATAAGAAGTTTGGTCAAGGTCTTATCTTGGATGTCAACGGTTCGGGCAAAGATGCCAAGCTGACTATCTCGTTCAGTTCCGGAGAGCTCAAAAAAATTATCGGAACATTCGTTCAGAAGATGTAGGGGAGTGGGTAAACTTTTATGGGGTATCATATAGTAAATATTATTGAAGATGAAATTGATTCATTCGTATGTGGAAAGTGAAGTAGAATTGGTTAAGTTAGATATAAAAAATGATACTATTATTTATCAAGGAGAAAGTCATTGGGTTCCAGAGAAAGTAGGAAGTTCTAAGAAATACAAATTGTTAGCTGAAGGATGGTATAGAGCAGGAATAAAGGCTCAAGAACTTTTCAAGGTTCAGGCGAAAAAAGAAAATTTAATTCTTGAAGAACTTTTTCAGGACCAAAAAAGCTTTAAATCGTATACAAATACTGCTAAATCTGTTTCAATAAAAAGAGGAGATTTCTTAATTAGAAATATTCGTAATCTTGAAATAGAATGGATGGAGAAAAATCATTTGGAAATGATTAGTGTAAAAGGTGTAGGGAAATGTTTTCAAGTACCTGTTAGCAAAATAGATAAAGGCTTTGAATTGCTAAATAAATTTAAAGTATAATATTAGTAGTAAGTTGTAAAACACAATAGAATTTGTAAACTTCCGAATTATTTTTCGTCATTCTCTATATTTCTTCCGTCAAATCCGCTCCCATATCCAGTAGTTTTTCTTTGATAATCGCAGCTTTTTCAAAATCCAACTCTTTGGCGGCGGAGAGCATTTCTCTTTTTAAGATGGCGATAGCCGATTCCGAAGAGTTCACTCGCAGATATTCGTCAATGGTTGGCGATTTGCTTGTTTCCGCCTCTTGAGCGACTTTGGTGGCATCGAGGATTTCCTGCATCGTTTTGGCGATAGTCTTGGGAGTGATGTTGTGTTGCTTGTTGTATTCGATTTGCTTTTCCCTTCTCCTGCTGGTCTCTTCCACAGTCTTGGCGATGGCATCGCTAATCTCATCAGCGTAAAAGATTACCTGTCCACCCACATTTCTGGCGGCTCTTCCTGCTGTTTGGATTAGAGCCCTTTGCGACCGGAGAAATCCCGTTTTGTCAGCATCGAGGATAGCGACCAATGACACCTCCGGCATATCCAAACCTTCGCGAAGAAGATTTACGCCGACTATGGTGTCGATTTGCTTCAATCGCAAGCGACGGATTATTTTGGTTCGCTCCGTGGTCTTGGTCTTGCTGTGCATATATTCGGCTTTTATTCCCGATTTCTTGAGGTAATCGGTCAAATCTTCGCTCATCTTTTGGGTGAGAGTTGCCACCAAAGCGACCTCTCCTTTAGCGATGGTTTGCTTCAGTCGTTCCAACAAATCGTCAACTTGATTGGAAACGGGGCTGATGATGATTGTCGGGTCGAGAAGTCCAGTGGGTCGCACAACTTGCTCAGTAATCTCACCACCTGTTTTTTCCAGTTCATAGTCCGCAGGCGTAGCTGAGACAAAGAGTGTTCGCTTCGTTTTTTGCTCGAACTCTTCAAATTTTAGCGGACGGTTATCAAATGCACATGGCAGGCGAAATCCGTGCTCAACGAGGTTTTTTTTGCGGGCGAAGTCCCCGCCATACATAGCTCGTATCTGTGGCACGCTCACATGAGACTCGTCTATGATGGTCAGGAAGTCGTCTGGGAAATAGTCCAACAAGCACACGGGAGTTCGTCCCGCTTCTCCGCCTGTTAAGTGGTAGGAGTAGTTTTCTATTCCCGAGCAATAGCCAATCTCTTTTATCATCTCCAAATCGAAATTTGTTCTCTGTTCTACTCGTTGTGCTTCCAAGATTTTGTTGTGCTTTTCAAAATATTCTATTCTGGATTTTAGCTCTTCTCTTATCGAAGTTATCGCTCTTTCTTGTTGTTCCGTGCTGGTGATGAAGTGGTTTGCCGGATAGATGGGAACAGAGTCCACTTCCTCTAGAATGTGATTGTCCAATGGGTTAATCCTGCTGATTTTGGAGATTTGGTCGAAGTCGAACTCCACTCTCACGGAGTTTTCCAAGTAAGCGGGATAGATTTCCACGGTGTCGCCTTTCACTCGGATACCGCCTCTCACAAACTCAAAGTCGTTTCTCGTGTAGTGCGAATCTATGAGTTTGGCGATGAGGTCGTCTCTCTCCATACATTGTCCGGCGTTTATCTCCACAACAGCTTTGAAATACTCTTCCGGCATTCCCAGTCCGTAGATGCAGGAGACACTGGCGACCACGATGACATCGCGTCTCTCGAACAAACTCATGGTGGTGTGCAACCTCAACATTTCGATTCGCTCATTTATGCTGGAGTCTTTTTCGATGTAGATGTCTCGCCCAGGGATGTAGGCTTCCGGCTGATAGTAGTCGTAATAGGAGACAAAATATTCAACTGCATTATCGGGAAAAAACTGCCTGAACTCTCCGTAAAGCTGAGCAGCCAGAGTTTTGTTGTGGCAGAGCACCAGAGTTGGTTTGTTCAGATTTTGGATGACATTTGCCATGGTAAAGGTTTTGCCCGAGCCGGTTACGCCAAGCAGAGTGGCATACCGTTCGTTATTGGCAAATTTTTCGGTCAGCTCTTTTATGGCTTGAGGTTGGTCGCCCTTGGGAGAGAATGTCGATTTTAGTTTGAATTTCTGATTTTGCATTGCAGTCCTTTTGCCAGTTCGCCTAATTCATCTTGAGAAAAGCTCCACATTTTTTGTTCGGTGTCGGTATCGATTGGGCGGTAGTTTTGCAAAAAATATGGGGCATCCCCCAATTGATTCTCTTCAACAATTTTGCGAATGTCGCTTGTTTCCAAAAGTGGATGAACAAGCGTGGTGCGGAACTCTTTTTCTCCCGAAAAATTTTTGATGATACTTACACTTTCGTCAATTTTCCTTGTGTCCAACTCTATACCTGCCAAGAGGTTGTATTTGTCTTTTGGTGCTTTCAAATCCATGGCGATGTAGTCCAAATAAGGCAACACTTTTTCTAAATTTTCCGGTGAGTATCCGTTGGTGTCCAATTTTACGAGAAAATTTATCTCTTTTATTTTTTGTAAAAATTGTTCAATGTCGCTTTGCAATAAGGGCTCGCCTCCGGTCACGGTTACGGCATCGAGCATCCCTTGTCGGGAAGAGAGAAACTCCAAGATTTCATCTTCGGTGTAATCGGTTTCGTCCTTGGATAGCAGCGTTTTATTATGGCAGAAAGGGCACAAAAAATTGCACCCTTTCGTAAATATAATCGCCGAGAGTTTCCTCGGGTAATCTATCATTGAGACTTTTTGCAATCCACCGATTAGCATTGATATTTAACCATTTTTCTTTCTTCGTATTCCGTCTTTTTGCCGTCGTTCCACTGGCTGATGGGTCGCAGGTAGCCGACAATACGGGAATAGACTTCGCACTCGTTCCCGCACTTTGGACAAACTTGTTTTTCGCCCGCTAAGTATCCGTGATTTTTGCAAATGCTGAAAGTCGGAGTGAGAGTGAAGTATGGTAGTTTATATTTTCCGCTGATTTTTCTAATCAAATTTTTTACCACTGCATAATCCGTAATTTGTTCGCCACCGAAGAGATGGACAACAGTGCCACCAGTGTATTTTGCTTGGATGTCGTCTTGTTTACTCAAAACTTCAAAAATATCGTCGGAGTAGTTTACCGGCAATTGAGTAGAGTTGGTGTAATATGGCTCTTTGCCGACGGAGTTTCCGGCTGTGACGATGTCTCTGTAGAGCTGATTGTCCAGTTTTGCCAAACGATAGCTTGTGCCTTCGGCTGGTGTTGCCTCCAAGTTGTAATTGTTGCCAGAGCTATTTTGGTAATCTATCAGCTTATTCCGCATAAAATCCATAACTCTTTCGGTAAATGCTTGTCCTTCCTTAGTGCCGATGTTTTTGCCGAAGAGATTTAGGCAGGCTTCGTTCATTCCCACAAGTCCGATGGTGGAGAAGTGATTTACCCAAAATTTACCGCTTTTCTCTTTCATTCTTCTCAAATAAAATTTGGAGTATGGATAAAGATTTTTGTCGGTGTATTGTTCCAAGATTTTTCTCTTTATCTCCAAGCTGTCATAGGCAATGTCCATCAGCGAGGCTAATCTCTCTTTGAACTCGTTTTCATCGTTGGAGAGGTAGCCGAGTCGTGGCATATTGATGGTCACTACGCCGATAGAGCCTGTAAGAGGGTATGAGCCGAAGAGCCCGCCACCACGGACTTGCAACTTGGATGTGTCGATATTTAGTCGGCAGCACATAGAGCGGATATCTTCAGGGTTCATATTGGAGTTCACGAAGTTAGCAAAATAGGGGATGCCGTATTTTCCGGTCGCTTTCCATAGGTGTTCCAAAACGGGATTTTCCCAGTCGAAGTCCTTGGTGATGTTGTAAGTGGGAATTGGGAAAGTGAAAACTCTGCCGTTCGCATCGCCTTCGCCCATTACTTCCAAGAAAGCTCTATTAATCATATCCATCTCATTTTGAAACTCGCCGTAGGTCTTGTCTTGGAGTTTTCCGCCAATGATGACAGCTTCGTCTTTGTAGGTTGAGGGCATCGTCAAATCCATGGTGATGTTGGTAAACGGAGTTTGGAAGCCCACTCTGGTAGGCACATTCAGATTATAAATGAAAGATTGCATCGCCTGACGAACTTTTGGATAGGTCAATTTGTCGTAATAAACGAAAGGTGCCAAAAGGGTGTCGAAGCTGGCAAACGCTTGAGCACCACTGGCTTCGCCTTGCAGAGTGTAAAAGAAATTGACGATTTGTCCCAAAGCGGAGTTGAAATGGCTTGGCGGATTGCAGGCTACTTTGCCCTCAACACCTTGGAAACCAGTCATTAGCAAATCTTTTAAATCCCAACCGACGCAATAGACTGAGAGTTGACTCAAATCGTGGATGTGCAAATCGCCCTTTGAATGAGCGTCTTTGATTTCGGTAGGATAGATTTCGTTGAGCCAATAAGTTTTGCTGACTTGAGAAGCGATGTAGTTGTTCAGCCCTTGCAAAGAGTAACGCATATTGCTGTTTTCTTTGACTTGCCAGTCCAGTTGCTTCAAATAACTATCTATCATCTTCACGCCGGAGGCAGAGGCGATTTCTCTTATCTTTGAGTGTTGGTCACGATAGATGATGTAGGCTTTGGCGGTCTTTTTGTATGGAGATGCCAACAGCACCTCTTCCACTATGTCTTGGATGTTTTCCACTGTGGGAGTTTTATCTTTGATGATAGATTGTGCCAAAGAGAGAACTCTCAGAGTGAGTTTTTCCGCCATACTTTGGTCAAATTCTCCGGTTGCTTTTCCGGCTTTTACCAAAGCAGATGTTATCTTTTCAGGGTCAAAGGCAACTTCGATTCCTTTCCTTTTGTAAATCTTTTTGAACATTTCCAACTCTCCTTAAAAATCTTGATTTTGATTTTGAATTTTGCTGACTCATTTGTGGATGGAAGAGTTATAAAGTCAAGCACAAATAGCCTTTGAACTTTTTGGCACGCAATTAACATTAAAGAAGAAATGTTGAATTGAAAGGGGGAGTTAAATTTCTACTTTTTTTTCGAAGGAGTGGAATAAATTCCGGTGTTGAAATTTTGGAAATATTTTTGAGCAATACTTTGGATTTCGGAGCGGGTTGTTTGCTCGATTCTTTTTTCTCTATTCAGATAATGTTCATAGCCGAGCCCGAAAAGTTCCAAGTGTGATAGGCTACAGGCGATGTTTAGCGGGTCTTCTTCCGCAAACAGCTTTGAGTTTTTCAGGTAATTTTTGCTCATTGCCAACTCTTCTTCGGTTACGCCATAGCGAGCAATGCTATTCAGGATTTCCTTGGTAACATCCAAAACCTCTCTGCCCGAGTCTTTCTGCACGAGAGAGGCAGCCCTGAAATATCCGAAATCGTCATAGCAATTGTGGGCAAATCCGCACGAGTAGGCGATGCCCATTTGTTCCCGCAAGGTGTTGAACATTCGAGAGCTGATGCTGCCACCTATTATTTGGCTCAAGAGAGAAAATGCGGTCGTCTCTTTGATGTTTTTCGCACTGTCCGTAGAGCCGATGATATAGACGATGTCTTGGGTTGAGTCTTCCAAAGGTAAGCAAATTTCTCTATTCTCGGGCAAAACAAATCTCGCTTTCCCGTCAAAACTGACAGGGGGAACACAAAAGCTGGCAAAGATTTTTTTACAGGCGGAGATTATCTTTTCTGCATCAACTGCACCGACAATGCTCAAAACGAAATTTTGTGATAAGAAGTAATCTTGATGCCATTTTTTTAGCTGTTTCAAGTTGATTTGCTTCAGGCTTTCCGCCGTTCCTCTTTTGTGGACATAGGGGTTTGTCAGCCCAAAAATCTCCTTTTTGAAAAGTTCGTTGGCAAGAGAAACAGGATAGTCGTGTATCCTTTGCAAATGAGAGAGATACCTGCTTTTTAGCTGGCAAAACTCCTTTTTGTCAAATCTGGGGGAGAGAAATACCAAACTCAAAAGTTCCAACGCCTCAATGATAGAGTGGGAAAAACATTTCAGCTCCAAAGAAGTAATATCTATGTTATTGTTGGAGCAGATTTTAAGACCGTTCTCTTGGCAATAATCGACAAATTGATTGTAATCTTGCTTTTTGTTCCCAAACATCAGCATATCCGTGCAAAGATTGTGAATCCCCAACTGCTCCGAAGTCTCGTATTTTTGCGAAGAGGGAGTGGACAAGCAAATACCGCAGGTTTTTTTTTCGGGTTCGTTTTTTATGACTATTTTGAAATTCTCAAAAAGTTCGTAGGAAAAAATATTGGACTGCGGGATTTCAAGTTTTGATTTCGTTGCATTGTTTTGATTTTCCACGGAGGAGCGACCCATGTGATAGATTTGGTAATCACTGAAATACTTTTTTATTGTTTCTTGCAGAGACTCAAACGAAACTTGCTTTACTCGCTGGGAGTATTCGTAAGTAAATTTGTAGTCGCTGGCGATGTGGGACAAGCCCAATTGCACTCCCAAATCTTCGCACGATTCGAAACTAAACTCGTGGGAATTACAAAGGATTTTTTGAGCTTGCAAAAATTGTCCGTAAGAACTGCCATGCGAACAAAAATCTTCGATACATTTGACCGCTTCTTGCAAAACTTTTTGAGGATTTTTTTGGGGAAAAATCTGCAAAACAAAAGAGCCCGGAGTCGCTTGTCCTATCTCACATGAGCCAATATGGTCGGCAATCCCCAAATCTTGTTTAAGCTTCTTTTGCAAGATGGAGTTGGGATGTTCCGCCAAGATCGTGGTTGCCAGCATAAACGGAATATAATCGTCCTCACTTTGAGCCGGAGAGTTGAAGAGGATGTTGATTTGAGGCTTCTCTACCGATTTTTTGAAAAATTTGTATCTCTTTTTGTGTTGGTTCAGAGGCTCGGTAGCTTGAGTAGATTTTGTGACTTCGTGAGGTAGCCAAGAACCAAAATTTTCTTGAACAGCAGTTTCAAAGATTTTTGGCAAATTTCCGACTGCGACCATAAAACAGTTTTTTGGAGAGTATTTTTCACTATAAAAATTCCGCAACTGATTTGGTGTGGAATTTCTCAAATTTGCTTCGTTCCCGATGATGGGATATTGGTAATTGGCGTGCTTGAAAAAATGTCCGAGAGAGTTCTCGAAAAACCATTCGTCAGGGTCGTTTTGATATTGGTATAGTTCCTCTATCACGACTCCTTTTTCCGTGGCAAACTCCTCATCGTCGAAGTTGGCAAAGCGGACAAGTTCGGACAAAATCTTGATCCCCTCTTGCGTGTGATGACTCGGTAGCATCAGATAAAAACAGGTTGAGTTGTATTCGGTAAAGGCATTGATAGAGCCACCCAGATGCGAGACGGTGTCCATTATGGAGTTTTTGGGGAAATTCTTTGTCGATTTGAACACCAAATGTTCCGTGAAATGAGCAAATCCTCTTTCCGCTTCGGCTTCCTGATTGGAACCGGTTCGCACAAAAACAGCCAAATATATGATTTCTTTGTCGCTTTGCGGACAGGAGATTATCTCAAATCCGTTTTCCAATATTGTCAGAGTATGGTTTAACATTGTTTACGCCTTTAAACTTATGTGGTTGGTTATTATCCAAAAAAAGCAGACAAACATAAATACGAATCTAAATCGGGTTAATGCTGCTTCCTCTCGGACCTGACATGGTTTGCCGAATAGACACTATCTAAGTTGCCTGCATTGGTTAATCGTCAACAATTACAGTGTGTAGAGAATGTCAATTTTTTTGTTGTTTGTTATGGACAATCGAGCCGTAGGTAAAAAACTGGAAAATAATTGGATAAAAGAAGATTTGATGAAAAATATTAAATTCAAAAATTGCGTAACCTTGGAAGAGATAACCAAAGGGTTTTTACTGTATAGGCAACTTTGCAGTTGGGGTAAAAAGCCTGAGGGGAACTTCGAGTTCTTGGGCGAGACTTTTGAATTGAAAATGAATCGGACGGAAATAATAATAAAAAGGATTAATTTGTGACTTATCTGTGGCAAGACATTAAACTGGAAATTAAGAACAACCTTTGGCAGGTGTTATCACTGATTTTCTTGTCGTTTGCGTTCGTTTATTCTCTGAGAATTTTTGGAGTGGATTGTATTTCGTTTGCCAAAAATCAAGAATTGTTATTCGCCAAAAGCTCTGCCGGCAGTTTGTATAAAAGCAATTTCTTTTCGGGAATACCTGCTTTATTTAGTCCTCCGATTATAGATAATTTGTTCTTCGATTCCATTTTGGTTTTTCCTTTTGTTTCTTTGGCGGCAGGCTCTGTGGGCGTTTATTTTTTCTTGCACTATGGCAAAGGTGTATCAAGCTGGATTGCCGTGATAGCTTCGTCAGTTTGGTTGGTGTTGCCCTTTTGGCAATATCTGGACGCCTCACAAGATTTTGCTTTGCTCAGATATTTTGCGATTTTGCCATGGGTAATTTTTGCAGTGCGTTATTTGCGGGAAAAGCAGTCGTTGTGGGCATTTTCTTGCGTGAGTTTTTCTTTTGTGTTGTTGTTTAGGGTTTGCGACCCTCAAGCATTTTGGTTCTTTTTGGTTTTTTTCTTTTTGGCACTAATACTGTTTTTCTTGGAAAATCTTTTGCAAAGGAAAGCGTTGGATTATTCCAAATTTTTGCTTCTGATTGTTACCGCTTTTTTGTTTGCCGTTTTTGCAGCATCACAGCCGCTGTTCAGCTTTTTTAAGCTCTTTGGGAATTTTATTTACTCCAACGACTTCACTGTCTCTTTCGATGTGTTTACCGGCTTTTTTGATGCAAACTCTTTTTTGATGATGGGAGTTATCTTTTTGGTGATAGCAGGTTTTGGGTTTAGGGGGAACATATTGCTTGTAATCTCTTTTTTGTCGCTTCTCATTTTGCCGTTTTGCACAGATTTTTTCCCTGGGGCTTGGATAGTAAAAAATCCTTTTCTGTTGTTTGGATTTAGCCTTACTTTTGCAGTGGTTTTGTTCGGCATAGGTTTGGACAGAATATTGAAAATGAAGTTGAGCCTATTGGAAAAAGGACGACACTATTTTGTTTTTCTGCTTCTTTCGGTTTTTTTACTTTCGATTTTCATAGTGTGGAGTGGGAATTTTAGCTTCCGCTCATTTTTCTTGTTGTTGCAAATCTTGTCATTGTTTCTATTTGTCTTGGTTTTGTCCTTCCGCCGTAGATTTGATAATCATTTTGCTTTTCTCTTTCTGATTTTTCTTTTGATTTTCCCGATGTTCGCCATCAGCGGATTTCGTCATAGGTTGCATTATGCTCCGGTCAATAACGACTATTACAATTCGTTGGATAGACTGGTGGCTGACAATGCTGGTGATTACAGGATTTACCCGCTGGAGAGATTGTTTACCGACAATCGTCTTGGGCAAAAATTTGAGGTAATAGGTGGTTCTGCCCGCATCATTCAGCGGAATTTCAGACAGCTTTTGCAAAATTGCTTGGAGTTTAAGCTTAGCAGTGATTTGCCGATAAATTGGAATGTTATCGATATGTTGGCTGTGAAGTATGTTTTGCGGGAAAACGCTTCGCTCAAGGTCGATGAACTTGCTTATTTGGACTATGATGTGAAGACGAAAATCTCCGTGTATGAGAACAAAAATTATCGGGGGAAATTGTGGTTTGTGGACAAGGTTGTCTCATTGCAAAATCCCGAATATGTATTCAAGGCGATTAATTCGGCGGATTTTGACCCTTTTCAAGAAGCGATAGTTGACAGGGATTTTTCTTTTGATGTTGCCATACCCGAAAAATACAGTGCCAAAATTATCGAGAATGCAAACGACAAAATCCAATTGAGAATATTCACGGATGTGCCGTCTTTCTTAGTTTTTAGCAACAATTTTTCTGATGATTGGTATGCATTTGATGATACGGGAGGAATTAAGATTTTTAGGGTAAACTATTTTCTGCAAGGGTTTTACCTCACTCCCGGGTTGCATAATATCTCCTTGGAATACATACCGGTTTTGGAGCGAGTTACGCAGGTGATTTCTTTTATTTTCTTGGTGTTGCAGATTGTGCTGTTGATTGCCGGCTACTACTTGTATGTAAAAAATAATTATGCCAATAAAACAATTTATATCTTGAAATGAGCGAATACAAAAGCGGGTTTGTGGCGATAGTTGGTAAGCCAAATGTCGGGAAATCTACTCTAATGAATAAAATATTGGGGTCGAAGATTTCCATAACCTCGGCAAAGCCACAGACCACGAGGCAGAGCGTGAAAGGCGTTTACAGCGATAACTCAACTCAGATAGTTTTCTTGGACACTCCGGGGTTTGTAGAGCCTCGCTATGAGTTGCACAACAAGCTGCTGGAATACATCGATTCGGGAATGAAAAGAGCTGATATGATAGCTTTCGTCTCTTGTTTTGCGGGATTTCCATCGGAGTTTGATAAATTGGTGATGTCGTCGATAGCGAAGTTCAATGTTCCCAAAATATTGCTGTTTAACAAAAGCGACTTGCATCAGGGGAATATCGCCGATTTGGAATTGCCGAACGGATTGTTTGACGAGATAAAATTTGTCAGTGCCCTGAAGGACGATAGGGAAGATTTGGTAAATTTGTTTAGAAAATATTTGCCTCACTCCGTGCAGCTTTATGACCCGCAATATTTGACCGATATGCCTATGAGATTTATAGTTGCGGAGTTTATTAGGGAGCAGATTTTCAGAAATTATGGAGCGGAACTGCCTTATTCTGTGGCGGTGACCATCGAGAACTATTTGGAGTATGAGAAGAAGGTGGAGATTTTTGTCAATATTTGGGTCGAGCGGAGGTCGCAAAAGATAATCATTATTGGTTCTGGAGGCAGTGGTTTAGCCAAGATTAGACAGGAGGCTCAAAAAGAGATTTATCGTCTGGATGGCAGAAGAGTGAAGTTGAATTTGTGGGTAAAAATTAAGCCAGATTGGAAGAAAAAGAAAAATGCTTTGTCCGAGTTTGGATACTAACTGGAAAAATTCAAAAAAACTCTTGACTAACTACCTTTGGACAGGAGATTTATTTTATCATATTCTATTTTGGGAATTTATGAAGTTTTTTTAGATTTTAACAAAAATTAAAATATACTGTAATTTATTGAATTATAAGGAGAAATGATGTCAAAAAATAATAGAGGAACAGGGCTTAGAGAGTTACCGAAAAGAGGAAGAGGAGAGTGTCCTTTGTGTGGGAGAACTGCGATTAAGCTTGTGTATGAAGTGAAAAAAGGTGATGAGACTTTGAAGGTTTGCAAAAACTGTCGTCACAAAAAATTTGTAGAGCCTAAAAAAGAGGAAAAAGCGGTTGAGCCGAAAGTAAAAGCGGAAGCTGATACCGAAGCTACAGAAGCTTAAATAGTTTTGGGAGTGTGTGAAAATGCTGATAACTTTTCCCGATGGAAACAAAAGGGAGTATGAAAAAGATACTTCCGCTTTGCAGATAGCCGAATCGATTTCTTCGGGTTTGGCTCGGACAGTCGTGGCTGCCAAAGTAAATGGCAAGATTTTGGATGTTCGAGAGCCTTTGAACGAGGATTGTAATTTGGAACTTATCAAATTTGAATCCAAAGAGGGCAAAGATGTTTATTGGCATTCTACCGCACACTTATTGGCTCAAGCTGTTCAGGAGCTTTATCCTGAAGTCAAGGTGGCTATTGGTCCGTCCATAGAGGACGGCTTTTACTACGATTTTGATAGAGAAACCGCTTTTACCGATGAGGAGCTGGAAGAGATAACTCAGAAGATGAAGGAATTGGCGAAGAATAAGTTTGTTTATGAGCGAAGAGTTGTTTCCCGAGACGAAGCTCTGTCTTTTTTTCAAAAGAAAAACGAAGATTACAAGGTGGAACTTTTGGAAGCGATAGGCGACGACCAAGTCATTTCTATGTACACACAGGGCGGTTTTACTGACTTGTGTCGCGGACCGCATCTTCCTGACACGGGTATGATTAAGGCGATTAAGTTGCTCAAAACTTCTGGAGCGTATTGGCGTGGCGATGAAAAGAACAAGATGCTCAAGCGGATTTATGGTATCAGTTTCCCATCCACCAAAGAGTTGAGCCAATATTTGGCGAACTTGGAAGAGGCAAAAAAAAGAGACCATCGCATTTTGGGCAAAGATTTGGATTTGTTTTCATTTTCCAGCAAAATCGGTGCAGGACTTGTTCTTTGGCATCCAAAAGGTGCATTAATTCGCCACTTGATTGAGAGTTTTTGGAAAGTGCAACACCTCAAAAACGGCTACAATTTGGTCAACACGCCCCATATGGGCAAGGCTGAACTTTGGGAAACTTCCGGTCATTTGGGATTTTACAACGAGAGTATGTATGCCCCGATGTCTATTGACGAGCAAGATTATTACATCAAGCCGATGAATTGTCCGTTCCAAATCGAGATTTATAACGATAGCAAGAAAAGTTATCGGCAATTGCCTGTTCGCTATGCGGAGATGGGAACGGTGTATCGCTACGAGAGAGCTGGCACTCTGCACGGACTTATGCGGGTTCGTGGCTTTACCCAAGACGATGCACACATTATTTGCACCAAAGAGCAGATGTCTGCCGAAGTGAAGCGAACGGTTGAGTTTTCCATTTTTATGCTCAAGTCTTTCGGTTTTGAAGATTTTGAAATCTATCTGTCCACCAAGCCTACCGAAAAATTTGTGGGAGACGCTGAAGATTGGACAAAGGCGGAAACCGCTTTGCAAGATGCTTTGGAAGAGCTAAATATTGAGTTCCAAGTTGACGAAGGTGGCGGAGCTTTTTACGGACCGAAAATTGACATCAAAATCAAGGATGCTCTAGGCAGAGCTTGGCAATGCAGCACTATTCAATTCGACTTTAATCTTCCGACTAGATTTAATATGGAGTATGTTGGTGCGGACAACTCAACACATCGTCCGTATATGATACACAGGGCTTTGCTTGGTTCTTTGGAAAGATTTTTTGCTACGCTGTTGGAATTTCATGGTGGCAATTTACCGATGTGGCTGGCTCCCGAGCAGGTGAGGATTCTTCCTGTTTCCGATTTGTATATCGATTATTCTCAAAAGGTTTGTGACGAGTTGACCAAACAAGGTTTTAGGGTTAGCATTAGCAACGAAGACCAAGGTGTGAGCTATAAGATTAGAGCTGCGGAAAAGCAAAAAATCCCTTATATGTTGATTTGTGGAGAGAAGGAAGAGAAGTCGGGAACGGTTTCTATCCGTCAACACACTAAGGGAGATATAGGTAGTTTTAAATTAAACGAATTGAGTGATATTTTAAAATAAGATGAGACTCGGTTTTTGTCTGTTGTTTGTGGGGATTTTTTTATCCTCTGTCGTAATGGCACAGGAGCAGATAAATAAAGAAGAACTTTTGGAGATTGTAGAGCAGGTGAATTGGAAAGGGAACTCGAATAGAGATAATGTGCAGGGTGCTAATCCTTTTGACCCTATGCAAGTTATGTATCCCTTAGATTCGCAAAATCTTATTAAAGAGAAGAAAAAGGAGGAACGGCTGAATATCGTAAATACTTACGAAAGCGGAGTTCCCGCTGATTTTTCTTTTGACAATCCGGCTTCTGTAATAGACAGTTTGCACAAGGGTTACGATTTTTTGTGGGGGGATTTGATTTACAAATCTCGTGATGGGAACAGTAGCGACAAAAATTTTGAGTTTTTCTACAAACAGGGAATTATTAAATATTCCAAAAAATCTTGGGAAATTAGTTCTCAAGTGATTTTTGACAATCGGGTTTCCAACTTTGATGAGAAATTATACGATTTTGTGAATTCTAGAAATTCGAGTGAAAAGGAAATTAATAACTCTAACTTTGGAATTGGGAGCAAAAATTTTTCTTATAACAAGACGAGTTTTTCCTACGCTTTTTTGTCCAAGATGAGGGAATATCCTGTGAAATTTGGGTTGAAGGTTAATTTGCTGACTCCGATTTCTTGTATGGTAGCTGACAAAAAAAACGAAACTTTGGGGACAGCAGATTATTATATAGCTAATATTTTTAGTGATTTTCAGCCGAGTTTCGGACTGGGATTTGGATTTGGTGCACAAGTGTCCGAATTGCCGGGGAAATGGATTTTTGAAAATGGCAGATTTGATTTGAGTGTTGACGATTTGAATAGCAAAATAGAGTATAAATCTCCGCAGAAGTCTATGCTTTATTGTAACGATTCTTTGAAAAAAGTTTATGTTGTTGAAGTGGATAACGACGGCAAAACGATAGAGTATGATTTGGAGCCAACTTGCAAAGCGATGGTCGCTTATGCGATGCCTTCGTTGGGCAGAATGAGTGCCGCCATTAAGTTTGTGGAAGACGAGACAGCTTTTGATGAAGGCGTTTCGCTTGGTTACGATTATGGCTTGAATGGGAACAAAGATATAGCTGTATGGTTGGGTAAAGGTGAGGACTATTTTGCTTATGGTTCGTATTCCATATTGGGCAGAAGATTTATAAAGGCTCAAGGTGGAGTTTATTGGGATGGTGACGGTTTTGACGGGTTTCAGTTGAGTTTGCAATTTTTTAGATTTTTGGACTGATACAAAAAGGGGAAAATTATGAGAAGAGAGAATAAGGCGAACGAGATGTTGAAATTTTGCAAGTATTTTTTAGCGAGTATTGCAAAATGGAAATGCCTTCTTCTGCCTTTATTACTTCTCTTGGGTTGTGAAGCGTATAAGATGCCGACCGACCTCGGTATGCCTACATGGACAACCTCTTTGTATCTCAAAATAGCAGATAAATGTTACGATATTGCCAAAGAGATTTCTGGTAAAGATTCCATTTTTGTTTTGGAAGAGGGCAAGGTTACGCTTAAAAAAAACTTGGATGCCAAAGAAATTGCTTTCAACTCTCCTAAAATTGAACAGACGAATAGTTCTAAACAAGAGATAGGGTATTTTTCTGTAAGTAATTTGGGGAACTGCAATATAGGTTTCGCATCTTCTATTGTATTAGAGAGTGGGGAAACTAGATCCTTACCTCAGAGTATTCAGCTCAATTTAAATACGACGGGGTTTACAAAGGCGGAGTTAGCAGATGCTGTTGTTTCACTACAGTGCAAAAATTCTTCTGGAGAAGTTGTTTCTGGTATTGATTATAGAGATCTTAAGCTGAATGTGTGCGATTGGGACGGAAATAGTAAAAGTTTAAATTTTATCCTTGAAGGCAAGGTAAGTGCTTCTGTATCAGATACAACAACTTGGTTTACCCTTAAGAGTAGTGGAGCTTCTTTGAGTGGAAATTTTGTTGCAACAGCCAATGTAACATTTGATACTCTTGTTTTAAAAATAATCCCAAATAGTAAGAATTGCATTTTGGCCTCTAAGGTGGAATTACCTGCCAATAGCAATAGCTTTTCTGGGAGCAAATTTTCTGGCAATGTTAAGGTTGGCTTGGGAGAAGATTACGAGCTTTATCAGGCGGAGATTGCCACCGGCAAACTTATATTTTCTAAAAAAAATGATATTTCCGGAATAGATTTGACCAAAATAGTTATCTCATGTAACGGATTGATAAAGGGCAACGACACTCTTAGTGATTCCGTTTTTTATAGTTCCAATCCGACTGACTCTATAATAGACTTGGATGGATATCTTTTGGGAACTGGGGAGAAACTTGATAGTTTGGAGTTTACTTATGAAATTGGTTATGCTGCCAAATCTAGCTCAGAAATTTCTGTTAAAAATACTGATGCCGTTGAGATTGGTGCAAAAATTCAGGCTTCGTTCGCATGGGTAAAGGCTAAGGTAAAGAATGCTTCGGCTTTTGCAATGGACAGCACTAACGAGAAAATTGATTTTGGAGATGACTTGCCTGCGTTCAAAACTGCAAAAGGTGCTGATACTACCTTGTCTTTAGCGAAAAATACAAAACTTACTTTGGGTATTTCTTTGCCTGCTACGGTGGAAAGTGGTGATGCTAATCTGATGCAATGCAATTTGACTTTGATTGCTTATAAGGGCGGAGTAGCTAAAGAGACTATAGATACAACTAAAGATATTTCTGTGGGAACTACCAAGGGCTCTGAAAGCACTATTGTTGTTGATTTGCTGGAGGAGTTGATTAATTGTTCTCCTGATTCTATCACTGTTAAGATTGTTCCCAAGATTGCTACTAATAATGGAGGAATTTTCAAATTTTATTGTGGCGACTCTATAAAAACCAATATAAAACTCACAAGTAACCTTATTTTTGGAGAAGTGTCGCAAATTGTATATTATCAAGTAGAAGATAATCCTCAAGAGCAAGATTGTCCTTTGACTAAAGCACAGGCTGAGTCGGCTAAGGAGATAGTTGCTTACTTAGAATATAAGAATAACACAAATACTTCGCTTGGAGCGGAACTGCTAATCAGTAAAGATTCTGCATATTTAAGGCAAAATATTTACACCAATATTAGTGATGAGAAGCTACGAAGAATTGATTTAAAAGATTTGGAATATAACGAAACCGACACTTCTCAAATCAAGCCCAGTGAAATTTCTATGGATACTCAGGATTTGTTGGTGCTTGCGGGTAAGGATAAGGAGAAAGTTTACACTTTCCTCAAAGTAAAAGTGATAGGAACAGGAAAGGAATTAAAAGGCAAATTTGATGTGAAAGTCTATGTGGGGATGAAAGTTACGGTAGATGAAAAATTGACGGAGGGTAACAATGATTAAGAAAATTTTATTTTTGCTTTTGCTTGCTCCTTCAATTTTGTTTGCTGTGGATGATTTGCCATTATTGGATTTTGCTGAGGCGGAAAACACTGTAGAACCTAAAGCCATTGAGCAACCTCTTGAGAATGAGGTAGAACCGTTGCCCTTGCTTGATTTTCCTGAAGATAAGAATGACACGGCAGAGCAGTCTGATGAGCAAAATTCAAAGGAGTTAGATTCTTTGCCATTATTGGACTTTGTTGAACCTCCAGATTCCGTTACTCTTGATACGATTGAGGACTTCCCACTTTTAGTTTTTGATACGATAGCAGATTCTGTTGATAATGAGAGATTTCTCAAAAAAGTGGAGGATTTCAAAAACGACCCGTCTGCTTCGTCTGAGCAGAAGACAAGATTGCTGGAGTATAAAGCCTACGGTTCTTTCAACGAGAACCCCGCAACTATTGCTTGTAGGGATATTTTCTATTTGGACATACCGATAGGATTTGCGATTTCTTTCAGAAATTCCAACCTCAGTTGGAACGAATTTGTAACGATGTTCCAAAAAAATACCGTTCTCTCTGCATCTGATAAAGGGAAGATTTACGGAGATGATTGGGATGTTTCCTTGGGAATGACCAAGTCTGTGTTCGGGATTGGCTACGACAATTACCAGTTTGCTTCCAATATCTTCCTCAATGCCAAGATTAAGAATTTGGGAACTCAGTGGCTCAAGTTTGTTTTGGAAGGTAATAGCAAAGACAAAATGGTAATTGAGGGGAGTTCCGGAGAGGGTTCGGAAGTAATCGGTTATGTGAAAAATTCTCTATCCTATTCTATCCCTTCTGCGTTCACTTTCTTTGAAAGAGATTTTTATTTTGGTTTGAATTTGAATATCTATAATGCGGTTGGATATGCTAAAGTGGAAAATTCAAAGCAGACGGCGGATTTGGAAAATGGCACGGCAGTTGTGTCATACGATTACCTATATTCCAAATTTAATGATTTCAAAGTGAACAGCTCTATGGGGTTTGGATTTGGTGTTGTTGTGGATGCGTTGCCCGATATATATTTCCTCAGAGAAGGACACGCTTACCTCAGTGTTGATGACCTTTTTGCCAAGTTGAAATTTTCCGATTTGGAGAAAACCTCTTACAGCAAAAAGATTACTTATTCTTATAGTGATAGTAAAAGTAATGACACTGTGACGACTGACACAACTTATGCTTTGGATAATTATACCGTAAAATTAGACCCCGAATACAGTATCGGTGTGAGTTACAGCCTTTTTGATGAGACTAAGTTCGGGTCAATGCGTTTTGTGACCAAATATCGCAAAGCTGAGTTTGCTTACGACAGAGGGTTTAGTCTTGGATTTGATTATTATCCGTTCAAATACTTACCGTTCAACTTCAGATACGGGATAGATAGCGACTCATATTTTTCCTTCGTAATTGGCTTGGATTGGTATATGGATTTTGCTCTTCGCTTTGTCAATTACGGGCATACATTCGGTGGTGGAGCCAAAGGTTTCACTATTGGACTGGATTTGTTGAGGATAAAATTTTGAAAGATTTTATTAAGCAAGAGCTAAAAAAAGAGGCTGATTCCATTTTGCAAGTTGCAGAGCGGATAGATGACAAAATCGAAAAAGTTATTGATGTTTTGTTCGCTTGCAAAGGGAAAGTCGTTTTGGTGGGAATAGGCAAGACTGGACACATCGCACGCAAGATTTCCGCTACTTTTGCCTCAACCGGCACTTCTTCCGTGTTTTTGCATGCAGCCGAGGGGTTGCACGGAGATTTGGGGATTGTGGACAAAAAAGATGTTGTAATTGCCATCTCTTACAGCGGGGGAAGTAGCGAGCTTTTGTCTGTGTTGCCGTATTTTAAGTTTATGGGTGTGCCGATTATCGCTTTTACGGGGAAACTGGATTCCGCCTTGGCAAAGGCGGCCGATTTTGTGGTTGATTGCGGAGTTGATGAGAGCACCGAGCAATTTGGGTTAGTCCCGACTGCTAGCACTACAGTTTGTTTGGCGATGGGCGATGCCATAGCTGTGGCTTTGCTCAAGAGGAAAAATTTTTCTGTGGATGATTTTGCCAAGTTTCACCCGGGAGGAACCATTGGAAAGAGGATTTTCCTCAAAGTGGAAGACTTGATGTGCAAAAATTCTCCAGTAGTTAGAGTTGGCACGGATTTGCAAGAGGCTGTTTTGACAATGAGTTCTGGCAAACTTGGATGTGTAGTTGTATTGGATAGCGACGAAAATTTGGCAGGCATCTTTACGGATGGAGATTTGCGACGAGAATTACAGAGAAGAGATTTTAAGGATTGTTATCATCTAAAAATAGAAGACTTAATGACCAGTGATTTCAGGAAATGCGAGCCGAATTGGTTGGCGGTGGATGCTTTGAGGCTGATGGAAAACAGCAAAATAATGATGTTACCCGTGGTGACAGGCGGAAAATTAAGAGGGATTTTGCATATGCACGCCCTTTTGGAGGCAGGAGTAGTATGAGAAAATTAAAAATATTTTCAATAGTAGTTACTATATTTTTATTTGCTTGCGATGTCAATTTCAGCGACCTCGGAGTCCCGAATAACACAGCTTCTTATACACTCAAGATTGTTGATGAGCAATACGATATTGCTACGGAGATGCTGAAGTATGCGAATGGAATATCCAAAAACGATTCGGGGGCACTTTGCATAGATACGACCATCGTTTACAGCAAAACCAGTGGTATTGCTTTTAATAAGACCTCTTTTGGTTCTGTGACTCTCTGGAGAAAACCTCCATACTATCTCACAGGCATTGCTGCTAAGAGTTTTAGTTTTTCTCCCAATGAGCTTTCCGGTAATTTTTCTACACTTCCTACAACAGGTTCGGGGACATTCTCTTTTGGTGCTTTTACCTTTTCTCAAAGCAAAAATAATAATACAAATTCTTGGAATCCTTATACTGAGTTTAAATATGCCATTGTAACAGATGCTAAATTAACGGTTACTGCTACCAATAATTTAGGATTCAAGGTAACCGGCTTAAAGGTAACTGTTAGTGACTCTTCCGGCACTGCTTTAAAAACTTTTTCTCTTGATAGTGTCTCCAATGGTTCTTCTGCTTCTGCTTCAGAAACTATTTCTTCTTTGACATATACTCAATTTATCAATGTCAAGGTGGAAGGCTCGGTCGGTGAATATAATAAATTGCTAGTGACCACCAGCAACAAACTGACAGTGGATATTTCGTTTGCTACATTGACCGATGCGACAACTGGGAAGGCGTATCAAATAAAATCCAGCGATTATTATGGTCCTCCCCAGGCTGATACTGTTATAGCTAATTGGAAACAAGTTCTTACCATTGATAAAGATAAGGATGGCAGTAGCGATTTTGATATTTACAATTTTAATTCTACTCCTAGTATTATAAATAATCTTAAGATAGGTTTTGTAACTTATTGTAGTGACAATGTATATTCGTCTTTTGCTTTTCCCGAGATTCATACTTCGTCCACAAGGAATGATACGCTAACCAGCAGTTATCAAATTTCTAAGATAACAGGAAGTAGCAGTAGTGCTACTTATAGCAACTCTCTTCCGCTTGCAGGCAGATATTTTGGTGATACCTATTCTGCAAATGCCAATTTATTTGATACAGTTAATGTTAACGCTACATTTATTTTTCCACAATCGAGCGAATTTGTTCGTGTTTTAGACCAAAAAATTGTTGTTAGTCTCACTTTGGATAGTTTGGCTGCCGAGCAGATGATTTGTAAAGTCAAAGAAGATGTTGTCTATGGAGGGATTAGCGGGACTATTCCTGTGAGTCTTAGTCGCTTTTATGTAACTGATAGAAATGGAAACGAAGTTTCGGAGATTAATTTATTGGATTCTTCCACAATCTCTTACTCTATGAATAGAATTATTAAAACTCAAAACAGTAATACTGTTAACAATTTTATCCGATTAAAAACAACTATGAGTAGTAGCAGAAATTCAAATAGTCGCACATATAATGACAGTGCATCATTTGGGATTACACCGTCTTTGTTGATAAATTATGCAGGCTCTTTGCCAAACGATAATCTATTTTTAAATTTGCTGAAAATTTTGCCTGAAAATTTTTCTTATTCAGTTAGTCCGACTCTAAAGGCTTCTGATACCGTTATTGTTATAAATGCTTCTACTAATTTAGCGGTAAATCTTGCAATCAAAGCTCCAATTAGGTTTACTACAAGTGGCGATACGCTCATTTTTGTATTACGCAATGATTACGGAAATGGATTTAGAGGAATGTATAAACAATTTACTTCAGCACAATTGAACAATAGTGTTTATAAAAATTATATTAGTGGTAATTTGGTTTTGAATTATAAAAATACATCTAATATGACACTTGGAGCAAAAATTATTATTTCCACGGATTCCAGTGTGTTATACAACAATAATATTTTGACTACGGCAAATACTACTACAGTTGGCAACAGCGGATATCCTTCATATATAGCTCGTGTAATTAGTCTTGGCAATCTTTCACCCAATACTCCTTCTGGGACAGTTTCCGCCAGTTTGAGCAAAAATGATTTGGTTCCATTTTTGAAAGATACCTGTTATGTAGGAGTAAAAATACCTATTAATAGTTCTTCTGCCAGTTTTTCCGGTGAGTTGGACTTGGTTGGCAAAATTGAATTTGATTATAATAATTTTGGAGACCTTTAGCGGTGAATTCTAAAAGATATTTTTTCTTTTTTTGTTTTCTATTTATAATTTCAAATTTATCTGCGACTTTGTTGTTCTTCCCTGAAAATCAAGCTAATTATGCTGAAAGGGAGTATTCGGAGGTTAGATTTCCCGGACTAACTTTTAACCTTGGCTATGAAAATTCAGCTTTCGATTACGATGGATTTGTAAGAATCTTGAAAATGTGCAAAAACGATTACACCTTGACTCAGAGCGATAAAGATTTTTTGAAAAAAAACGATTTCAGCATTAAATCTTATAACTCTATTAATGTCTTAAATTTTGGCAGATGGAACTGGAATTTTCGCTCCGATATTTTAGCTTACGGGAATTTATCAAACATGAGTTCCGAATTTTTGATTTTTATGCTTGAGGGAAATAGGGACTCTACTTCTATGGAAAGATTGAAAAATCTAAATCCCGGAAGTGGTTCAGAATCAACTATTTTTATGAAAAGCACTTTTACATATTCTAAACAAGAGCCAATTTACATCGATAATCTATTTGACTTTGATTTTCTGGATTTTGCCTTTTCTGTTGGTTTTAATGTCAATGTCTATAATCCAATTCAATATGCTAGATTAGAAACGGAAAAATTTGCAATTACTGATTCCAGTGTTGATATCTCTTTCACCAAATACTATTCTGATGGTGATGAATTTTTTACGGGATTTGGTCTTGGGTTGGGAGTGGGTTTCAAGATGGATATTGAGGATGGATGGCTTTATTTTTCTGTTGATGACCTCTTTGGGTCTATGAGTTATCAAAAAGTTGTGGAGCAAGGTGTAAGAATAAATCAAAAAACTACAAGTAGTATTGATATAGATAGTTTTGTTAACAATGGAGATAAGGTTTATAATTACGATTATACCATTAAATTTGACCCTACTGTCGTTTTTGGTATAGAAAGATATTTGACAAGTGACTTTAGTGTTATGGTTAAATTGAAAAGTTGTGATTATGAACTTGATGACGGAGTTTCCGTAGGATTTAACTATATGCCGAGCAAGCATTGGCCTATGCAGTTTGTGTTGGGCAATGGTATAGAGAAAGAGATGTTTTACAAGGTAAAGGCAGGGATGATTTTCAGTCGTTTTGAGGCTGATATTTCTTTATATTTGTTTGATGGATTTTTTACTTCCGCCAAGGGATATGGCATAGAAGCGGATTTGTTTAAGATTAAATTTTAAGAGATAGTAAATGGATAATGTTTTAAAATCGTATAAAGACAGTTTAGGATTTTTGCAAAATTTTATAGAGGATGAGAGGAATTTGCAGAAGACCAAACTTGTTGCGGAGAGCTTGGCAAAAACTTTGTCTTTAGGTGGCAAAGCTATCTCTTGTGGCAACGGTGGAAGTATGTGTGATGCTATGCATTTTGCCGAAGAGTTTACCGGTAGATTTCACAAAGACCGTCTTGCTTTACCGGCGATAGCTCTTTCCGACCCGTCTTATCTCACTTGTGTCGGCAACGATTACGGGTTCGAGCAGATTTTTGCCAGAGGAGTAGCTGCTTACGGACAAAAAGGTGATGTCTTAATAGCGATTTCCACCAGTGGCAATTCCGCAAATGTTCTGGAAGCGGTGAAGGAAGCCAAAAAGAGAGAGATTTATTGCGTAGGATTTTTGGGCAAAGACGGTGGCAAACTTTTGCAAGAGTGCGATGAATATTTTCTTGTTCCCGCATCAACTTCCGATAGAGTGCAGGAAGTTCACATGATAATTTTGCACATAATCATCCAAGAAGTGGAGAGAATTTTATTTCCTCAAAATTATGTTTAATACGGTCAAGGGGCAGAAAAGAGCCAATCTCATATTAGACAATGTGTTATCCACCGGCAGAGCGAAGGGGAGTTACCTATTTTACGGTCCATCAGGAGTGGGTAAATTTAGCAAGGCTTTGGAATTTGCGATGTCTCTCAATTGCACTTCCGACGGTAATAAACCTTGTAGGCAATGCAACTCGTGCAAGAAATTTTTGGCTCTGTCACATCCTGATTTAGTCTATGTTTTCCCGACTCCCAATCTCAAACTTCAGCCTGACGGTTTCGTAAAAGAGAGCAAGTTTTTAAAAGAGTATGAAGCTTATCTGAAAAACAAAATTGAATCTCCGTATAAGCCGTTCTTTTTCTCAGTCGGGACTCAGATTAGGATAGATGCCGTTCATATGCTTTCTCATCGACTGAGTATGAGCATCAGCGAGGGCAAATACAAGGTTTGCATCATAGAGGATGTTCATTTGATGAACCAGAATGCAGCGAACGCTTTCTTGAAAATATTGGAAGAGCCACCTGAAAATTGCGTTATCATTTTGCTTACCGAACAAAAAGAAAGCCTTTTGCCCACGATAATTTCTCGTTGCAAAGGTGTGCCTTTTGTCAAACTGTCGTGGAAAATCATAGCTGAGATTCTTGAGAAAAATTATGTTTCAGAAATTTCGGAAGCGGAACTGTATGCGAAAATCGCTGACGGAGATATAGCCAAAGCGATAAGGTTGGCAAAGGGTTATGGACTGGAACGGAGAGAGGAAGCCAAAGAGCTACTACTGGCAATGGCAAACAGGGACGACATCTCCGTGAGTCAGCTGGCGACCAATCTGGGCAAGGTTTCCGTGAAAAACGAAGTGCAGGTTGTTTTGCATTATCTGTCCTCTTTTTTTATGGATATCTATAAACTTGGCAACGGATTGCCGACTATTACCAACCTTGATTATCGGGAAATTCTGGAGAACATCGCTCTCAAGAACGCTGGTTTTAACCAATATTTACCTCCTTTGGTGCAAGAGATAGATGCTATGGTGAAAATAAATAATTTGAATTTTAGCATTTTGATAATGGCTCTTTATTCGCAATTTTGTGGAAATAGAATTAGTTACGAAGGGGTATAGAAAAAAAGTTGTGAAATAGCAAAAAGAACTTGACCATAAATCCTTGGTTTTTTTTGTGGGTGTACTTGGATAATGGTTTACAGTTCGGGGTGTAGCGCAGTCCGGTTAGCGCACTGGTTTTGGGAACCAGGGGTCGAAGGTTCAAATCCTTCTACCCCGACCATTTATAGAGGGTGTTTAGCTCAGTTGGGAGAGCACCTGCCTTACAAGCAGGCTGTCGGGGGTTCAAGTCCCTCAACACCCACCATTTTTTTTAGATTTTCCCGGGGGCGTAGTTCAGTCGGTTAGAACGTCTGCCTGTCACGCAGAAGGTCGCGAGTTCGAGTCCCGTCGCTCCCGCCATTTTGGCTACTCAGCTTTTGTTGAGTAGCTTTTGTTTTTTAGGAGACAAACATTTATGAAAGAAAGATTCAGGTTCAATCCCTTTTTGAGATTTTTTACTTTATTCATCGGACTCGTTGCCATTTCATATTGTGTCTATATTATTATCGTAGTCAATCCCGCATCCGCAAATCTCAGTAAGATGAAGATGATTTTGCCTTATTTGGTGATAGTGTTGGCTCTCAATTCTGTTTTCCGCAACTTCTTTACCCTCAATTCAATCTCTCTCGATGACACTGTCATCGTTTTTAACAAGTTGGCTTTTGGCTCTTGTCGGATTGAGATTTCGGATATTAAGCAAATCAAATTTATGGATAAGAGAATGCGATTATTGCAATTAACCTACTCGAGTGGGGACAAGCTACAGAAGTATTCTTTCAATTTAGGATTTCCCGCAGTTTTGACTGCGCTTACCAAGTTAAAAGAGAAAAATCCCGAAATTGAGTTCGTGGGCGATTTGGACAAAATGGTGTAATAATGGTCACAAAAGCTATAATCGGCGGAACTGGTGTCTATGAAGGTGGCGGAAATTTTGAAGAGGTCAAAGTTAGCACAGGGTATGGCGAAGTTGCGGTAACTATTGGAGAGTTTTCCGGGGAGAAGATAGCTTTTCTGGCACGGCATGGCAGTGGTCACAGTGTGCCACCTCACAAGATAAACTATTTGGCTAATATGAAAGCGTTGTCGGAGCTGGGAGTGAAGTTTGTTTACACCACTGCGGCTGTCGGTTCTTGTTCGTCTGATTTTCAAGTTGGCGATTTGGTGATGATTAGCGATTTCATCGATTTTACTTCGGGTAGAGTCAGCACCTATTATGAGAATGGGGAACAGGTCGCTCATGTGAAGATGGATACTCCCTATTGTCCGTATTTGCAGAAAAAGTTTTTAGAGAATGCGGATTCTTTGCAAATAAAGGGGAATGCGATTTACGGTTGCACGCAAGGACCGCGATTTGAGACGGCAGCGGAGATTAGAGCGTTCGCTCATTTGGGTGCTACTGTGATAGGGATGACGAGCGTTCCCGAGGTTTGTCTTGCCAAGGAGTTGGGGATGTGCTACGCTACAATCGGCGTGATAACAAATATGTGCACCGGTTTCAGCTCGGAGATTACCACGCATGACATCGCTACGAGTATGCACAAAAACAAAGCTAAACTCATCGAGGTTTTCTTAAAAGTGTTCTCTGCCGACCTCACGCAAAATGAGTGCAGTTGCAAAGATTCTCTGTTGTTTCTGTAAATGATAAAAATTTTCTGGATTGGCAAAACGAAGAACAAAGATGTTGGCAATTTGCTTGACTACTATCTGAAACTTTCGTCCAAATTTCAGCCTGTGAAAGTTTGTGATTTGCCTAAGGTCAGAAAAAATTTGCCCAAAGATGAGATAAAAAAGTTGGAAGGCGAAACGATTTTGGCAAAATTTGAGCCAGATGCTGTAAATATTTTGTTGGATGAAAATGGCGAGCAACAAACTTCGGTTCAGTTTTCCAAATTTTTACAAACAAATTCCAACCGTAACATCAATTTTTTCATCGGAGGAGCGTTTGGTTTCTCCGAAAATATCAAGCAAAAAGCCGACTTGCTACTTAGTTTTTCCAATTTCACTTTTACTCACGATATGATTAGAGCCTTGTTGTGCGAGCAGATTTATCGGGCGTTCACGATTTCAGCAGGAAAGGAGTATCACTATTAAAATGCATATATTCGATTTTAAATCCGAAAAGGAGTTTGCCGATTTTATCACTTCTTTCGGGTTTCCCAAGTTTCGAGCGAAACAGGTTTTCGATTGGGTTTATGATAAATTTGTTTTGGATTTGGACAAGATGAAAAATCTTCCCAAAGATTTGTGTGAATTTCTTGAAAACAATGTGAATTGGGAATTGCCAAGATGTGTGAAGGAGTCTGTTGCCACAGATAAAACGAGCAAGGTTTTGTTTGATTATGGCAACGGGAATTTTATTGAGAGCGTTTTAATCCCCTCTGATAGCAGGATGACTTTGTGTGTTTCCACTCAAGTTGGATGCAAGATGGGCTGTCTTTTTTGTGCGACAGGCAAGATGGGATTTGTTCGCAATCTCTTTTCTTGGGAGATAATTGCTCAGATTTTTTGGGCAGCCGAGTTTTGCAAAGCCAACGGAAAGAGGCTCAGCAATTTGGTTTATATGGGTATGGGCGAACCTCTGGACAACTACGAATCTGTGTTGCAAAGTGTGCGAAGTGCCAAAGATTTTTTCGGACTTGGAGCGAAGAGAGTTGTGATTTCCACTTGTGGTTTGCCACGGGGGATTGAGCAATTGTCCGTTGATGAGCCGAATTTGAAGTTGGCAGTCTCGTTGCACAGTGCGGTGGAGATTGTGCGAAATCAGTTGATGCCGATTTCCAAAAGTCATTCTTTGGCGGAATTAAAAAACTCTTTGCTCAATTTTTCCAAGAAGTCGCCTTTCAAAATCACATTTGAATACATTTTGCTTCCGGAAATCAATATGGACAGGAAGTCCGTCAAGGCACTGTTTTCTTACCTTGGCGATTTGCCGGCGAAGGTAAATTTCATTCCTTACAATAGCGTTGAGGGTGTTGGTTTTGCCAGTCCGACGAAACGAGAGATAGAGAGTTTTTGTCGATATTTTGAGCATGCTCCTTTTCCATATACCATTCGCAATTCGATGGGAAACAAGGTGCAGGCAGCTTGTGGGCAACTTGCCGGCAAGAGAAATAAGTAGCTTACCCACAAAACAAAAAGACACCTAATCCCGTGAATCAGATGTCTTTTCAAAAAAATGGCTCTGGAAGAGGGATTCGAACCCCCGACCTAGTGGTTAACAGCCACCCGCTCTACCGCTGAGCTATTCCAGAACGAATGGATACATACAAAATTTAGGCGTTTTGGTGTCAACAAATTTTTGATGTTACTTTTTTTTGAGAAGAGAAGAAAGAATGGGTCCCCGTTTTCACAAGAACGAGGATTAGAAGAGCAAGAAGCAAATGCAAATAAGAGATAAAAAATAAAAATGAAAAATTGCGGAGCACTGTCGAGTTGGGAACTCGCCAGTGTTTTTTGTTCCGACACCGCCCTCATTCCCATACCACCACCTACATTCTTGCACCACCGTTCTCATTCCCGCTGTCTATCAAGCACAACTCTAATTTAGTTGCAATGTTGTTCTTGTGCTTGGAACGCGGGAATCCAGTCGGGATAGGTTGGGACACCAGCGGTTGCTTTTTCCCGTATGCATTCCCCTGACCACATAAATGTAGTCTCAATTGATTAGCCGTATTTATGTGGTCAGGGGAACGAGTGCCAAAGGAACGGGCTTTTATAGTTAGTCTTTTCGACCTCCGAAAAGATGAACAAAATATTTTCCTTGACTTAAAATCCCCCGAATTTTGTATGCACTCACTCAAAGTTTTTGAGAGTTATATGCCGAAGTGGTGAAATTGGTAGACGCAGTGGACTCAAAATCCTCCGAGCATTTGCTCGTGCCGGTTCGATTCCGGCCTTCGGCACCATTTTTTATTGCCTTCTTAGATGGAGGCTTTTTTTTTGGTCACAAAAAATTGGATTTAATTTAAAAATTTAGGAGCAGTGTTATGGCATCTACTTCTGATATCCGTAATGGATTAATTATCAGATACAAAGACAAGTTGTGGGAAATCGTTGAGTTTTTGCATGTGAAACCTGGAAAAGGTGGAGCTTTTGTGAGGACTAAACTGAAAAATGTGCAAACAGGACAAGTTGTGGAGAACACTTTTAGAGCGGGGGAGAAGCTTGACCCCGTAAGAGTAGAAGCACACAAATTGGACTATTTGTATAGCGATGAGGAGTTTTGCCATTTTATGAATAGCGAAACCTTCGAGCAGTTGGCTGTTCCCATCGAAACAATTGGCGATAACAAATATTATTTGTTGGAAGGGACGCAGGTCAAGATTAAGTTTGGTGAGAACGATATGAGTCTTGTTTTGGGCTTGGATTTGCCTACGAGTGTAAATCTCAAGATTGCTGAGTGTGAGCCGAATGTCAAAGGCAATTCCGCTTCCACGAGTTACAAAACCGGTAAGACTGAGACTGGGATGCCGATTTCTATTCCGTTCTTTATCGAAGAGGGCGACTTGGTTAAGGTTGATACTCGCACGGGTAAATACTTGGAAAGAATCAAATAGAGTTATTGAAAATTTTCAGAGCCTTCTGCTTTGATGCGGGAGGCTTTTTTTGTGGAGTTACCAAGGAAAATGGTCGGGATGACAGGATTTGAACCTGCGACCACATGAACCCCATTCATGTACGCTACCGGACTGCGCTACATCCCGACTGTTAAAAATATGCTTTCGGGTTACGGAAATTTGGTCAAGATTTTTTTTCGATTTCAGGAAGGCAGATTTTGTAGCTTCTGGTTGAGCAGTATTTTCCCTTGCTTTATCCCTCTCTTGATTTGTCCCTCAATTTTTACGGGAGAGCCGTTGATTATTACCAAATCTAAATTCTTAACCTCTTTACCTTCATAGTCGATTTTGTCACTAAAGCTGACAAGGTCTGCGTAATATTTTTCTTTTATCAGTCCTCTTTTTTCTAAGCCGAAAATTTTTGCAGGGTATTCGCTCATTTTGTAGATTGCAGTTTCTAAAGGCAGTATTTTTTTCTGGAATACGGCTTGTTTCAGTATTCTGGGGAAAGTAACAAATCCGCGAGGGTGCGTGCTCAGAGGCAATGAGTCCGTAGAAAAAACACCCTTTGGGTGAACCAAAATTTTTTCGGCAACTTCTTCCGTGGAGAAGTAGTCTTTCATCAAAATGTGACCTTTCTCTTCAGCGAGGAGCAAGAGCATTGCCTCCAGAGGATTTTTGCCAAGGGGAATTTCGGTCAGATTTTTCCCGATGAGGTGTTTGTTTATTTCCAGAGAATCTATCAGAATATTTTTCGCTCCCAAAAATTTGTAGAGGTTGTCCCACGGCAAAGTGGAACTGTTTTTCTCGACGGTTTTTTGCACAAGTTCCCTGAAATCTTTGTCTTTCAATCTTTCGCAAGTTACTTCCAAGCCTCGTGCGTCCATTAGCTCGGGCGGAATCAGCGATGCCAAGAGTGTGCACCCGTTGTTGTAAAAGTAGGTGTCGAATGTTAGATTGTGCTTTTCGATGAGGGCAAAGATTTCGGGCAAAAATTTAGCGTGTTCATTGCCGATGATTTTTAGGTGAGAGATGTGCAATTGACAATGGGCTTGATTTGCCAACGATGCGATTTCGGTAAGAGCTTTCACGATTTTGTCGCTTTCGCTTTTCATATGCACGCTGACGATGACATCATATTTTGCGGCGACTTCGAGCAGAGCTTTGACTTCGTTTTTGCGATAATATAGAGCCGGTAGGTAGATGAAGCCGAACGACAAAATTTTTATTCCTGCTCGAAATCCTACTTCTGCCAGTTCGCAAATATTTTTGATTTGTTCGTCAGTCAATGGCAGATTTTGGTCCCGGGTTTGCGTGTAGCGGAGAACGCCATGAGCTATGGACGGCACATTATTTATGGCAAGCCTATTTTTTTGCAGTGCCGACAAATATTCCGCAGAACTTTCCCAACTCCAGTCAATTGGTAGGTCTCCTATCAGCAGACTGTTACGAAATTGGGGTTGCAAACTTTTTGGCATCGGATGCACTCCGAGCCCGCATTGTCCGGTAATCTCCGTGGTAATTCCTTGCTGAATTTTGGAGTGTAACAAATCGTCTGTAAAATATGCCAAATCGTAGTGCGAATGGGAATCTATGAACCCCGGAGTAAGATAATTTCCTTTCAAATCGAAAGTTATGTCATCTTGGAGCTTAATATTCTTCTCGATTTTTTCTATCAACTCATCCACTATCAGCAAATCGGAAAGATAGGGAGGAGTTACGCCGTCGCCATTGATGATGTTAGCATTCTTTATTAAAATTTTCATAATTGCACTAAATTTTTCATTCACAAAATCGCAAGAAATAAGAGAAAATTTATTTTGTAAAAGATTTAACAAAATTCGTAATTAATTTGACATCAATTTTTAAATAAAGTAGATTGACACAATTTAAAATTTAATGGAGGAAATTATGAGTGATGTAGAAAAGCATAGTCATGATTATGCATTGGAAAAAGTTCCCGGTGATGCAAAACGGGGCTTTTGGTCTTTATTGGTGGTTATGCTGGGGTTTACTTTTTTCTCAGCAAGTATGTGGGCAGGAGGAAGTTTAGGAACACAATTAACCCTAGGCAATTTTTTCATCGTGGTTTTTTGTGGTAATTTAATCTTGGGTCTTTATACGGGATTGTTGGCTAATATTGCCGGTAAAACCGGATTGAGCACTCACCTTTTGGCTCATTACTCTTACGGAACTTCAGGCTCTTATTTGGCTTCTTTCTTGCTTGCTTTTACTCAAATCGGTTGGTTTGGAGTGGGAGTGGCTATGTTCGCTTTGCCTGTGCAGAAGGTAACCGGCTTGAATATCTATTTGTTGGTTATTTTGTCAGGGGCTTTGATGACATGCACCGCTTATATTGGGTTTAAGGCGTTAACAGCTCTCAGTTTTGTGGCTGTTCCTGCCATTACCATTTTGGGGTTGATGTCTGTTTCTAAGGCTACTGCTTCTGCAGGAGGATTTGGAGCATTGGCTGCTTTGGTGCCAGACAATAGTATGTCTATGTTTTTGGCAATTTCCGCTTGTGTCGGCTCTTTCATTTCAGGAGGAACTTTGACACCGGATTTCACCAGATTTGCTAAGTCTTCCAAGATAGGTGTGTCTACCACGGTTATCGCATTTTTCATCGGAAACACTTTGATGTTTCTTTTTGGTGCTGTGGGTGCTATGGCTACCGGAAATTCCGATATTTCAGAGGTTTTGTTTAGTCAAGGTCTTATAGTTGCCGGAATTATTATTCTCGGATTTAATATTTGGACTACTAACGATAACGCTCTCTATGCTTCTGGTTTGGGCTTGTCCAACATTACCAAATTGCCGAAAGATAAGCTGGTTATTTTTATAGGTGCTTTGGGGACTTTTACAGCTATTTGGCTTTATAACAATTTCGTTGGCTGGCTCAGTTTCCTTAGTGTTGCAGTTCCTTCTATCGGTGCTATTATTATCACTGATTTCTATTTTGTGAAAAAAGGCAAATATCAAGAATACACCGAAGCAAATCATAAGAATATTCATTGGGCTGCTATAATTGCTTGGGTAATCGGATTTTTAGCTGCCAAATATTTGCCGGGTATTCCGCCGATTAACGGAATCTTGGCTGCCGGTATCAGTTATTTTATCGGTTGCAAAATGGAAGCGAAGAGCGAAGCTTAAACTTGTATGTGAATTTTATTAGATTGAACCGACTTTGCCATGGTTAGCGGGGTCGGTTCATGTTTTTTGAAGGATATTAAAGATGTTGGTAAAAAATATAAAATTACAAGATAGAGAAGAATTGTGGCAAATTTTGATAAGAAATGGGAAGATAGCCAAAATAGCTGAAAATATTGATGATAAAGATGATGAGATAATAGACGGTCGTGGCAATTTAGCATGGTCTCCTCTGATAGAGCCACATGTTCACTTGGACACTACACTCACTGCCGGACAACCCAGATGGAATCTATCTGGAACTCTTTTTGAAGGGATAGAGAGATGGTCGGAGAGAAAAAAAACTTTGAGCGAAAAAGATGTGATGGATAGGGCGAAAAAAGCTATCTCTTGGCAAGTTGCAGGTGGTATTCAGCATATCAGAACTCATGTTGACACCACTGACCCCGAGTTGACAGCTGTAAAAGCCTTGGTGAAAGTCAGGGAAGAGTTGAAAGACATTATTGATTTGCAGATTGTCGCTTTTCCTCAAGAGGGAATATTGTCGTATCCGAACGGATTGGATTTGCTGAAGAAGGCGATTGATTTGGGAGCTGATGTCATAGGTGCTATTCCTCATTTTGAGTTTACTCGGGAGTATGGTGTGGAATCTATTAAACAAATTATGGCGTTGGCAAAAGAGACAGGCTTGTTGGTTGATGTGCATTGTGACGAAATTGACGACGAACAGTCTAGATTTGTGGAAGTTTTGGCTACCAAGGCTCTGGAATATGGTATTGGCGATAAAGTTACTGCAAGTCATACCACGGCGATGCATTCATATAATAACGCCTATACTTATAAACTGTTCAGACTCCTTAAAATGTCAGGAATAAATTTTATTTCCAATCCGCTGGTCAATATTCATCTTCAAGGTAGATTTGATAATTATCCCAAAAGAAGAGGTCTGACGAGAGTGCCGGAGATGATAGATGCGGGCATCAATGTTTGTTTTGGGCATGACGATATTTTCGATCCTTGGTATCCTCTCGGAACAGGCAATATGTTGCAAGTTCTGCATATGGGATTGCACGCTACACAGATGATGGGCTATGAGCAATTGTGCAAGGGGTTAGACTTGATTTCTACCAATAGTGCCAAGACCTTATCTCTAAAAGAGTATGGTATCAAAGAAGGCAATAATGCAAATTTCATTATTTTCAGCGAAGACAACTCTTACGATGTTCTCAGATTGCAGGCTAAGGTGGCCTATTCCATAAGGAAAGGAAAAGTTATTTCAAGATGTGAACCTTTTGCTACTTATGTAAATTTAGGCGAGGGAGAAAAAATAGTAGATTATAAGTAAGCGTTATAACTCCATAGATTTGTATTAATTTAAAAAAATTGTTGACGGCTCGGGTCAGATAAAAAAAATCTAAAAACTTTTTTCTGAACGAGCTGTTTTCGTTAAAATCATATAGAAGCAAGGAGAGAAATATGGAGCAGAGTTTTGGGTGGTTGGCTATATTGCCACCTTTGATTGCCATCGGTTTGGCAATTTGGAAAAGGGAAGTCGTTATATCGCTTCTTTTGGGGACATTTGTTGGTGTGACCATCATCAATGGTTGGAATCCAGTCAAAGGTTTATTGGAAACCTTTAGCACATACATCGTCGGCAAATCTTTGGCTGACGCATGGAATGTTGGTGTGATTCTTTTTTGTTTGGCTATCGGAGGTATGATAGGCATTATCAGTAAAACTGGAGGCACCAAGGCTATCGCCGATGCACTTACCAGTAAAGCTGCTGATACTCGTTCTACTATGCTTGCTACTTTTTTGATGACTTTGGCAATCTTTTTTGATGACTATGCAAACTCTTTGCTTGTGGGCAATACGATGCGTCCTATCTCCGATAGTCAAAATATATCGCGAGAGAAATTTTCCTACATCATCGATACAGGTGCCGCCAGTGCATCATCTATTGCACCTATTTCCACTTGGATAGCTATGGAAATCGGGCTCATCGCTACAGCTTTTCAGGCTCTCGGCATCAAAGCAAATCCGATGATTATTTTTTTTCAAACAATTCCGTTTAGGTTTTATTCTTTATTAGCCTTGTGTTTTGCCTTTATGATTATTTTCCTCAGAAGAGATTTCGGACCTATGTTGGAGGCAGAGTTGCGAGCCAGACGCACAGGCAAAGTGAATAGAGACGGTGCCGATCCTATCGTTACAGAGGACAAATCGCTGTTGCCGGACGAAGGTGTCGTGGGGACAATTTATGACATGCTTCTTCCTTTGCTCGTCTTTTTGTTCGTTACCATCGTTGGTCTTTGGTATAATGGCGGTGGTATGGAAAAGAGTATCAAAGACGCTTTTGGTGATGCCGATGCCTCAGTAGTGCTTACTTGGGGAGCGTTCATCAGTTCTATCGCTATTATTATCAAAGGAGTTATCAACAAAAAATTCTCGTTGAAAGAGGCAGTCGATTCTTGGGTTGCCGGCGTGAAAACTATGTTGATGGCTTGTATCGTGCTTTGTCTTGCTTTTGCTCTCAAAGCCGTAATCGATGAAATGGGTTTGTCAACCTGGATAGTGGAGAGTTTGAGAAATATTTTGTCGGGACACTTGGTGCCGGCTCTTACATTTGTGGTTGCCGCCTTCATCGCTACTGCCACGGGAACTTCTTGGGGAACTTGTGCCATTTTGATGCCGATTGCCATTCCTATCTCTGTTGGCTTTGCTGAAATCAGCGGAGGCAGTGAATTGGGAATAATCGTGATTGCCACAATTGCTTCTGTTCTTACCGGCTCTGTGATGGGAGACCATTGCTCGCCAATCTCGGATACGACCATCTTGTCTTCTACTGGAGCAGGTGCAGACCACATCGACCATGTTCGCACGCAGATGCCTTACGCCATAGTTGTTGCTGTTTTGGCTTTTGTTTTGTTTATTTTTGCCGGATACGGATTAAATCCATTCATTTGTCTGCTGATAGGTGCTGTCTCGGTTTTCGCAATTATTAGATTTGTGGGAACTAAATACAACGACAAAGGCGAAATTTTATAATTTAGAGAGTTTGAATTTTTTAAAAGAGTTCGGAAATTTTCGGACTCTTTTTGTTTATTTGGAGCAAAATAGTAAATTCTCTGAATAAAAATTATGAAGCACAAAAAAAAAGAAAAAGTATTGGACATTATATACTTTCCTTTATTTTTGCAACACTAGAGAAATTATTGGAAGGTTTTATATGTCTGAAACTAATGCAACACAAGAGTTTTCAAAGCTTTTTGAGGAGTCTGTAAAGGACTTGGTAAGTTATAGTAGAGGAGACCAAGTCTCCGGTGAAATAATCAAAATTTCAGGGGGAAGCATTGTGGTCTCTCTCAAAGCTAGACAAGATGCTTTTGCCGATATTATTGAATATCAAAACAAAAATGGCGTGCTTGAATATAAGGTTGGGGACATTTTGGAAGGGTTTGTTTTGAGGGTTGATGAAAATGTTATTGAGATTGGCAAAGCTCTCAGCAGTGACCATGCGGCGAATATGAAAATTACCGAGGCGAGAGAAAGCAATCTTCCTGTTTTGGGTAAAGTTGTGAAAGCCGTTAAAGGCGGATTTTTGGTTTCCGCATTGGATAAAACCGGATTTTGTCCCTATTCTCATCTATCTTTGACTCGGATTGAGGACGAAAAAGATTTCGTTGGAAAGTCGTTTGAGTTTGAGATTATCAAGTTTGAAGATGGTGGCAAAGATTTTGTTCTCTCTAGAAAAGAGATTCTTCTCAAAAAAGCTGAAGCTGAGAAAAAAGCTGCTTTGGAAAAACTTTCCGTAGGCGATGTTGTCAAAGGCAAGGTTGAGAGCATAAAAAATTATGGTGCTTTTCTTAATATTGGTGGCATTAGCGGGTTTTTGCATATCAGTAATATCTCTTGGAATAAAATTTCCCATCCTTCAAAAGTGCTGAAACAAGGCGAAAGTGTGGATGCCAAGATTATTGGGATAAAAGGCGACAAGATTGAACTTAGCATCAAAGATTTAACTATTGACCCGATGCTTGAGGCTGTGAACAACTATAAGGAAGGCGATGTTGTTTCTTGCAAAGTTGTGCAAAACACCAAGTTTGGCTCTTTTGTGGAGTTGTTTGAAGGTGTTCAAGGTTTAATTCCTATTTCCGAGCTTTCTTGGGGTAAAAGAATTAAGAAAGCGGAAGAGGTTTTAAAGGTTGGTGACACGGTTGAAGCACAGATTATGGGTGTGGATATTGACAAAAAGAAAATTTCGCTCTCTTTCAAAAACTTGAAGGAAAATCCGTGGCAAAAAATTGAAGAGTTTGCTGTTGAGGGTGAGCCAGTCAAGGGCATTATAGAAGGTGTTGCTAAGTTTGGTATCTTCGTGGAGATTGTGGAAGGTGTAACTGGTTTGCTCCCTAACGACAAAATGAAAGCCGCAAAGCTTTTTTATGACGAAAACGATATTGGCAAAGAGGTTACTTTGAAAGTTGAAAATATAGATAAAGTGAAGAGAAAACTTTCATTAGAGCCGGTTAATTTGCCTAAGGATTATTTCGAAAAGAAGGAAAAGGGTGCCAGTGACAAAGGTTCCGCCAAAGATTGGAAGAAGTATGCTACGGCGTCTGCTCCCAAGGTTGACCCTGATAATCCTTTTTCAGATTTATAATTTGCGAGTAGAGAATATTGTCTGAACCGAAATCAAAAGGTGTTCTTTACTTGGTGGCGACTCCCATCGGGAATTTGCAAGATATTACATTTAGAGCAATTAGCGTGTTGCAAGAGGCTGACTGGATTTTGGCTGAGGATACGCGTGTTACTGGAAAGTTGCTTGCAAAATACGAAATTACCACCAAGATGATTCCTTATCATAAGTTTAATTTGAAGAGACAGAGCAAAAAAGTTCTGTCTCTTTTAGCGTCAGGAAATAAGATTGCTTTGGTTTCTGATGCTGGAACTCCCATTGTTAGTGACCCCGGTGCTGAGTTGGTGAATTTGGCTGTTGATTTGGGCTGTGCTGTTGTGCCTATTCCCGGAGCTTGTGCCTTTCTCTCGGCATTTGTGGCAAGTGGATTTGAGAGCGGTGGTTTCTATTTTGTGGGTTTCTGTTCCAAATTTGAGAATAGATTATTGGAGATAGGCGTTCCTCTGATTTTTTATGAAGCTCCGCACAGGATTATCTCTTTTCTGAAAAAGCTTTTGGATTTTTTTGGGAATCGCAAAGTGGTCATTGCCCGAGAGTTGACTAAATTGCACGAATCTTTTTATCGCGGGAATTTGGCAGATTTTGTTTCTAATAGCGAAGATATGATGATAAAAGGCGAATTTGTTGTTATCGTTGATGGCTGTAAAAAGATAGAAAGCTATGATGATTCTTTTATTTTACGGGAATTGCAAGCCGAAATTGACAAAGGTCGTTCTCATAAAAAGGCGATTACGCTGGTGTGTGAGAAATTTGATTTGAAAAAAAACAAAGTTTATTCCCTTAGTTTGCAGATAAAATAGTCTCAAAAAATTGCTTTTTTAGGGAGCGTGCATTTAATTGGGTCTAATTTCCACTCCTTTTGAATAATTATTGAACCAAATTTTCAAAAAATGATTCATATTTTTTTCAGATTTAAATCCGTCTAAATTTTTTAATTTCCTATTCAATTGTCGATTAATATTTTCAATTTTATTTGTTGTTTTATCCAAAAAATCGTAATGAAAATGAGCAGTTAATAAACCAAAGTTTCGATTAATTGATTTAATAAAACGCTTATGAATTTTTAGGCGAAAAAATTTTTCATAGTGATTAAGCGAACTTAAATTATTTTCAGCTTCTTGTAAAGTTTCAGCATTTAAAATGCTCTTAATCAAGTTCTTAAAGAAAATATTTCGTCTAAAAAACTTACTCTTTTTTGTTTTAGGAACATTGATATTAACGCTTCTTAAATAATGAACCAAGCAAATTTGATGTGGAACATCTTCAAAAAGTTGGTTAACTGGCTTAACAAAGCACTTCCCTCGCCCAAAATCTGACACAATCCCAATTATTTTGTTGTCATACATTTTTTTTAGTCTATTCAAAAAGTCTTCAGATGAACTACTATGTTCTCTATCATAAATCTTGTAATATATTGGTTTATCAAGTAGTTTGCTACTGGCGACTAAGACAACTTTTCGCTTACCGTTTATCTTAATTTCCTTGCCATCAATATAAATTGTTGTCTCATCTATATTGCTGTGTAACACATTATCCTGATATAAATTAGCTCGCTGAGGTATCCAATTAAGAGTACTATTTTTACAAATCCCATGTCTTTTAGCAACTTCAGAAAGAGAACTTTTGGTTGAAATATAGTCAGTAACAACCTTATCTTTGAATTTTGGTGCAAAATGAGTTCTCTTATTATATCCAAAATTGGTAAAACTTATTTGGCAATCTTTACAATAAAATCGTTGAGTTTTGACTTTAATTTTCCCACGATTAGTTGTTCTTTCAGAGAAAATATATCCCTTCTTTTTTGTGTTTAAGCTATCACAATTTGGACAGCGTTTTTTTTGATTATACTCATGGCATTTTAATAAATGTTCATAACTTATTCTGTCAAACATAATTAGGTCTTATTTCAGACCCAGTTATTTGCACACTCCCCTTTTTTACGATTATTAAAAAACTGTTTTCAAAGAGAGAAAAAAGATTTGACAGCAAAACAGCCGAATATTTCTTAGACCAGAATTGATATTTGATAGAAGTGTGAAAAATTAGATGGAGGATTAGTCTAATTGGTAAGGCAGCGGTCTTGAAAACCGCCGGGTTATGCCCTTGAGAGTTCGAGTCCCTCATCCTCCGCCATTTTTATAATTAATGTCGTGGAGAGATGACCGAGCGGCCGAAGGTGCACGCCTGCTAAGCGTGTGTAGGTTCACCCCTACCGAGGGTTCGAATCCCTCTCTCTCCGCCATTTAGTTTTAAAGTTTGATTTTTTAGAAAAGCAAGTTGGGCCGTCGTCAAGCGGTAAGACACATGGTTTTGGTCCATGCATTCGAGGGTTCGAATCCTTCCGGCCCAACCATTTGTCTTTTCGAGAAAATATTACCTCCTTTATTGGCGGGATAGCTCAGTTGGTAGAGCAGAGGCCTGAAAAGCCTTGTGTCCCCAGTTCAAGTCTGGGTCCTGCCACCATTTTATGCCACCTTTTTTTCCATAAGGTGGCATATTTTTTAAAAAATAAAGGTATGTGTATCAGGTATCAATTTAGCCAATGTAGCTCAGCTGGTAGAGCCGCTGATTTGTAATCAGCTGGTCGGGGGTTCGAGTCCTCTCATTGGCTCCATTTTTTTTACTATTTATAGATGTGGTGAGGTTCCCGAGCGGTCAAAGGGAACAGACTGTAAATCTGTCGGCGAAGCCTTCGAAGGTTCGAATCCTTCCCTCACCACCATTGTTTTTGAAATTATAAGAGCGGGAGTAGCTCAGCTGGCTAGAGCATTAGCCTTCCAAGCTAAGGGTCGCGAGTTCGAATCTCGTTTCCCGCTCCATTTTTTTGTGTGTATTCATAAAAAATGCAGGCTCATGTAGCTCAGTCGGTAGAGCACTTCCTTGGTAAGGAAGAGGTCATCAGTTCAAGTCTGATCATGAGCTCCAGTTTATGAAAAATTATTATTAAATTGCTTATTTATTAAGGAGGAAATGATGGCAAAGGAAAAATTTGTCAGAACGAAACCCCATGTGAATGTGGGGACCATCGGTCATGTTGACCATGGTAAAACTACCCTTACTGCTGCTATTACCAAGGTGCTTGCAGCTAAAGGACAAGCCAAATATACTGATTTTGGCTCTATCGATAACGCTCCAGAAGAGAGAGAAAGAGGTATTACTATCTCTACTGCTCATGTGGAGTATGAGTCTACAGCCAGACACTACGCACATGTTGACTGCCCTGGTCACGCCGACTACATCAAAAATATGATTACCGGTGCTGCCCAAATGGACGGTGCTATTCTCGTTGTTTCTGCTGCTGACGGTCCAATGCCACAAACTCGTGAGCACATTCTTTTGGCTTACCAAGTTGGTGTGCCTGCGATGGTTGTGTTCCTTAATAAATGTGACCTTGTGGACGATGCTGAATTGTTGGAACTCGTGGAGATGGAAGTTAGAGAGCTTTTGACCTCTTACAAATTCCCGGGCGATGACATTCCTTTCATCCAAGGCTCTGCTCTTAAGGCTCTTGAAGATGACCCTGAAGGTATTGCTGCTATCGAGAAGTTGGTTGATACACTCGATTCTTACATTCCTGACCCTATCCACGATTTGGACAAGCCTTTCTTGTTGCCCGTTGAGGATGTGTTCTCTATCTCCGGTCGTGGCACAGTTGCCACAGGTCGTGTAGAGACCGGCACTCTCAAGATTAACGACAAGTTGGAAAGAGTCGGTATCAAAGACACCATCGAAGTTGTCTGCACAGGTGTGGAGATGTTCCGCAAAATCTTGGATAGTGCTGAAGCTGGCGACAATGTTGGCGTGCTTCTTCGTGGTATCAAAAAAGACGAAATTGACAGAGGCATGGTGTTGGCTGCTCCCAAGAGCATCACTCCGCACAAAAAATTCGTTGGCGAGGTTTATGTGCTCAAAGCTGACGAAGGTGGTCGTCACAAACCTTTCTTCTCTGGATATCGTCCTCAATTCTATTTTAGAACTACCGATGTTACCGGCACTCTTACTTTGCCCGAAGGCGTAGAAATGGTAATGCCAGGCGACAATGTGAAGATTAACGGAGAGTTGATAGTGCCTATCGCTATGGACAAAGGTCTTAGATTTGCTATCCGTGAAGGTGGTAGAACTATTGGTGCCGGAGTAATAGCCGAGATTCAAGAGTAAAAAATTAACTATTTTGGAAGTTTAGATGAGAGATATTATTGTGTTAGAATGTACTGAGTGTAAAAGCAGAAATTATTCAAATACTAAAAACAAGAGATTGCATCCTGAAAAAGTTGAATATAAGAAGTATTGTCCGAAATGCAGAAAACACCTTCTACACAAACAAGTAAGTAAAATTAAATAAAATTGTTGTAGGACAGTGGCTCAATTGGTAGAGCATCGGTCTCCAAAACCGAGGGTTGCGGGTTCAAGTCCTGCCTGTCCTGCCATTTACTTTGTTAGGGGCGTTTAGATGAAAAAACTTTTTGGATTTTTGAAAAATGTCAAAAGAGAGCTGAAGCTTGTTGATTGGCCGAGTTTTGACCAAGTAAAAGAAAGCACTTTTGTTGTTATTGCCGTATCTGCTTTTATTGCCGCTTTTTTGGCTGTTGTAGATGTTGTTTTTACGACGATTGTAAATTATATGATGTGAGCTGAGTTATAATGAATTGGTATGTAGTGCATGTTTTTGCTGGCTATGAGTTTAGGATAAAAGAGATTATCGAAAAGGGAATCAAGGGCAAATCTTACGAGAAAGATTTGGGACAAATCTTGATACCTACTCAGTCCACTTATCATGTAAGAGGCGGGAAAAAGATAGAGCGGGAAAAGAAAGTTTTTAGCAATTATATAATTGTGGAAGCTGAGTTGTCTCCCGAACTCTTTAGTTATATTCTCCGAGTTGATGGAGTTACCAAATTTTTGGGAACTGGCAAAAAACCTTTGCCTCTGACTAAGGAAGAAGTAGCTCGGATGTTGGGCGAAGAAGAGATGGAAGTAGAAGAGAAAACTATTGTCAAATGCGATTTTGGCGTAGGAGATACCGTCAGAGTTGTTTCGGGTGCTTTTGTAGATTTTAACGGAGAAGTTACTCGGTTGACTGCCGAAGAAAATAAGGTTTCTGTGGATGTTACGGTTTTCGGAAGAGTTACTTCCGTTGACCTCAAGATAGAGCAAGTAGAAAAAATTAAGTAGAGGATTTTATAATGGCCGCACCAAAAACTTTTGAAACTTCTGTAAAATTACAATTGCCGGCTGGAGCTGCAACACCTGCTCCTCCTGTTGGTCCTGCTTTGGGACAGGCTGGTATTAATATTGCAGATTTTTGTAAACAATTCAATGACAGAACTAAAGATGACAAGGGTATGGTTTATCCTGTTGTTATCTATGTTCAAAAGAATAAATCTTTCACTTTTGATATCAAGACTCCGCCTGCCGCTGTTTTGATTAAAAAAGAGATTGGCATTGCTAAAGGTTCTGGGACTCCTAACAAGGAGAAGGTTGGAACTATCAACAGGTCTCAACTTGAGAAGATTGCCAAAGCAAAAATGGAAGATTTGAACGCTTATAACTTAGACGCTGCTGTGAACATAATTGCTGGTACTGCAAAGTCTATGGGTGTAACTGTCGAAGATTAGTTATATCGCCATAATACGAGATTTTGCAGGAGATTGTGTATTCACAAGGAGAGACAAATAGATGAAAAGAAGTAAGAAATATTTGGACTCTTTGCAAAAATTTGATAAGAAGGGGAGCTACGATTTATCTCAAGCTCTTTCTTTTTTGTCGGGTTTTAACAAAGCCAAATACGATGAAACTGTGGAACTGCATTTTCATTTGGGAGTAGATCCGAGAAAAGCCGATCAGCAAATTAGGTCTTCTTTGGTTTTGCCAAACGGTTCAGGTAAAAATGTTACCGTTTTGGTTTTTGCCGATGGACAAAAAGCCGAGGAAGCTAAGGTTGCAGGTGCTGATTTCGTAGGGGTTGAAGAGTTGGTAGAAAAAATTCAGAACGATAGTTGGACTGATTTTGATGTTGCCATCGCTATTCCGTCTATGATGAGCAAGATTGGTAAGGTTGCCAAGATTTTGGGACCAAGGGGTTTAATGCCTAATCCTAAAGTAGGAACTGTTACCGAAGATGTGGCTACCGCAGTAAAGGACGCCAAAGGTGGTAGGGTAGAATATCGTACCGATAAGTTGGCAAACTTGCATTTTATTGTTGGTAAGCGAAGTTTTGAAGCTGATAAATTGCAAGAAAATATTTTAGCTTGTGTCGGAGCTGTGCTCAAGGATAAGCCTCAAACTGTTAAGGGCGAGTATATCAAATCTATGAGTATTTGTTCTACCATCAGCCCGGGTATTAAACTTGATGTTCGTGCTGTTACGGCAGAAGCTAATAAGTAGGGGGCGATAGAGTGCAAGAATTTAAAAAAGAGATAGTACAAAAAATCGCTGATAGACTTTCCGATGCTAAATCGATTGTCTTGGTTAATTATAAGGGGATTAATATTCCCGAAGTTGAAGATTTGCGTTCCAGAATGCGTAAGTCGGATGTTGATTATTTCGTAGCAAAAAATACTTTTGTTAAACTTGCTTTGAAACAACTCAATTTGGAGGGCTTGGACGATTTCTTAAATCAAGAAACTGCTGTAGCTATATCCAAAGTTGACGAAATCTCGCCTGCTAAAATCGTTAAAGATTTTGTAAAAGAGATGATGGCTAATAAGAAGTTTGGGTTTAAAGCTGGAATAGTTGACGGAGCGTTTATGTCGCTTGAGGATTTGGATAGATTGTCCAAACTTCCTTCTAGGGATGAGCTTTTGGCGAAAGTTCTCTCTTGTATGAACGCACCGATTTCAAATTTTGTAAATGTAAATAGTCAAATTATCAAAAAGTTCGTATATGCTGTAAAAGCAATTGCGGAAAAAAAATAAAAGTTTGTGTGGAGGATAAAATGTCTAAAAAACAAGAAGTAATTGATATTATTAAGGAAATGAGTGTTTTGGAGCTTTCTGAATTAGTTAGCGAAATGGAAGAAATTTTTGGAGTGTCTGCTGCTGCTCCTGTTGCTGTTGCCGGTGCTGCACCTGTTGCTGCTGGCGAAGCTGCTGTTGAAAAGACTGAATTTGATGTAGTGTTGAGTGGTGCAGGCGACAAAAAAATCCAAGTTATCAAAGCTGTAAGAGCTATTACTAGTCTTGGCTTGAAAGAAGCTAAAGATTTGGTAGATAGTTGTCCTAAGACCGTAGCTGAAGGTTTGTCTAAAGAAGATGCAGAAGCAGCCGTTAAACAGCTTCAAGAAGCTGGTGCCACTGCTGAGATGAAATAAAACACTTCTTTAATTCATTTGTTCAGAAGTATCAATATTTAAAAATTACTAAACGGAAGTGTTGCGTGACACTTCCGTTATATTTTCTATCTATGGAGTTGGAATTTTAGTAAGGAGATTTATTCTTGGAAAATTTTAAAAATTACTCCCGAATTAAAAAGAGATTTGAGAACCTTGGGTACCCTCAGTTAGCGATTCCGGATTTACTGGAAACGCAAACCACCTCTTTTAACGATTTTTTGCAACGGGATGTCTATCCTCAGTTGCGTAAAAATGAAGGTTTGCAATCTGTTTTTAACAACATATTTCCGATTGAAGACAATAAAGGTCTTTTCACATTGGAGTTTTTAGAATACGAAGTTAAGCAGGAAAAGTATGGCTTGGAAGAGTGCAAATTGCGCAATCTTTCGTATGAGGCTATGGTTACCGCCAGACTTCGTTTGACTATATACGATGAGGATGTTCTTGCCGAGACAGGCGAACGCAAAGTAAAAAACATCTTGGAGCAAGATGTAATTTTGGGGAATATTCCCATTATTACCAAAGACGGAACTTTTTTGGTGAATGGAGCCGAGAGAGCAATTATTTCCCAATTACACAGGTCTTATGGTGTATTTTTTACGGAGACGAAGCATCCAAGTGGTAAACCACTTTATTCCGCCAAAGTTATTCCTGAGAGAGGAACTTGGTTGGAATTTTCTATGGATGTGCACAATGTCGTTTATGTGTATATCAATAAAAGACGAAAAATGCCGATTTCCATTCTTTTGAGGGTGGTTGGATATTCCGAAGATCAAGACATTAGAAAAGTTTTTTATGATAACGAAGTTGTGCCTTTGGCTGATGCTGAGGGGAAAAAGGCTTTTGAAGATATTTTTTCGCCTGAGACTGGAGAGGTTTTGGTGGCTGCTGGAGTGGAAATCTCCATCGATATGATTGATGAGTTGCAAATCCATGGGTTGGAAGAGGTCGCTGTAATTTCCGGTGACATCAATACAACCATCAGTGTCATAGAAAACACTTTGGAAAAAGACGGGACTTCTTGCACTTCCGAGGCAAGCCATAGAATTTACACTTTGATGCGTCCGGGGGAAAATCCTTCCGAGGAAGATGCAGCATCTTTCGTAAACTCTTTGTTTTTTGACGACCGTCGCTATTCTATCGGTAAAGTCGGAAGATACAATATCAATAAGAAGTTGGAATTGGATTTGCCCGAAGATCAGTTTGTTTTGAGCAAAGAGGATATAATCGCCATTATTAAAAGGCTGATTTCTATTTTTGATGGCAAAGATGATGTAGATAATATTGACTACTTGGAAAATAGAAGAGTTCGTTCTGTTGGTGAACTTTTGCAGGAACAATACAATATCGGGCTTAGTCGCCTGGCAAGAGTTGCCGTGGAAAGAATGGCTATCTCTTCTCCTGAAGAGGTAACGATTTACGATTTGATTAATTCCAATACTTTGTCGTCTGTTGTGCAATCTTTCTTTCTTACCGGTCAATTGTCACAATTTATGGAGCAAACAAATCCTTTGGCTGAACTTACGCACAAGAGAAGATTTACCGCTTTGGGACCTGGAGGTTTGGAGAGAGAGAGAGCCGGCATGGAGTCGCGAGATGTTAACAACTCGCATTACGGCAGAATTTGTCCTATTGAGACTCCCGAGGGTCCGAACATCGGGCTGATAAACTCGCCTGCTATTTTCTCCCGAGTTAATGCTTTCGGTTTCTTGGAAACTCCGTATTACAAGGTGGAAAACGGTGTTGTGCTGAAAGATATAGTTTATCTTAATTCCGCTGTTGAGGCTAAAGTTACTGTCGCCCAAGCAGGTATCGAGATAGACGATAACGGTAAAATAGTAAGGGATTTCGTTTTTGCCAGAAAGGGTGATGAGTTTTTGCAAGTTGCCAAGAACGAGATAAACTATTTGGATGTTTCGCCGATGCAAGCTATGAGTTTGTCCACTACTCTTATTCCTTTTTTGGAGCACAACGATGCTTCTCGTGCGTTGATGGGTTCTAACATGCAACGCCAAGCAGTTCCGTTGCTCAATCCCGAGTTTCCTGTAGTAGGAACTGGTATGGAGAAGGTGGTAGCCAGAAGTTCTGCGAATGTTCGGCTTGCACCATTTGATGGCAAAGTCATTGATGTTACTGCGGAATATGTTGAGTTGGAAAAAATCGATGATAGCGATGATGTGAGCATCGATAAGACTTACAGGATTGAGTTTGCCAAATACAAACGCTCAAACCAAGATACTTGTATAAACCAAAGACCTGTGGTTAAAGTTGGTCAGATTGTGAAAAATGGCGATTTTATTTCCGATGGTCCTTCTGTAAACGAAGGTCGTTTGGCTCTTGGTCGCAACTTGAAAGTGGCTTTTATGTCTTGGTATGGATACAACTATGAGGATGCTATCATTTTGAACGAGAAAGTAGCTTGGGAAGACGCTTTTACCTCTTTATACATTGAAGAAAAAGAGGTTTTGGTCCGTGAGATGAAGTCTGGTCGTGAGGAACTTGTCTATGACATTCCTGATGTTTCCAAATATGCCCTTCGTAATTTGGATAAGACAGGTGTCATCCGCTTGGGTAGCGTGATAGAGTCTGGCGATATTATTGTGGGCAAGATTACTCCCAAAAGTTCCGACATCGATCCGTCTCCTGAAGAGAACTTGATGCGTGCTTTGTTTGGAGATAGAGCCGGCGATTTTACCAATACATCTCTGAAGGCTAAACCTGGTATGGAAGGTGTTGTTGTTGATGTTCGTGTTTTCTCTCGTGAAGAGGACGATTTGGATGCCGAACAAGAAAAAGAGTTTAAGCTGAACAAATACAAAAAAGATTTTGATAATAGAAATCTTAAAGTGCAACAATTCCTGAAAGCCGAGTTTCTGAAAAAAGTGGTTGGCAAAACCTCTAAAGATATCAAAAGCAGAACTTCGGGACACTATTTCGTTGAGCCGGGCAAGAAAATTACCAAAGACGACATTGAGGCTATCGATTTCAAAACCTTGGATTTGAAAGTTTCTTTCACAACTGACCAAGAGTTTAACAAAATTTTTTATGATACGGCAATTTATCGCGTTAAGGTTGCTTACGGCGAGAATGAAAATATTTACAAAAAGTTGAGAGACCGTGTCCGTCAAGGAGATGAGCTTGACCAAGGTGTGTTCAAGATGGTCAAAGTTTATATTGCTAAGAAGAGAAAGATTTCCGTTGGAGATAAGATGGCGGGTCGTCACGGTAACAAGGGTGTGGTTTCCAAAATCGCTCCTATCGCCGATATGCCTTTTACAGCTGATGGAGAAGCCGTTGATATCGTGCTAAATCCTCTTGGTGTGCCTTCGCGGATGAACATTGGGCAAATTTTTGAGACTCACTTGGGTATTGCAGCCAAGATTTTGGGATTTAATGTTGAAACACCAGTCTTTGACGGAGCAACCGAGCAGGATATTTTGGACGCTTTGGACAAAGCCGGATTGGATGCCGATGGTAAGCAAGTGCTTTATGATGGTAAGACCGGAGAGAGATTTGACCAGCGAGTAACTGTTGGGATGATGTATATGCTGAAACTTAACCACTTGGTAAAAGACAAGATGCATGCCAGAAGCACCGGTCCTTACTCGCTTATCACTCAGCAACCTTTGGGCGGTAAGGCTCAACACGGTGGACAACGCTTGGGAGAGATGGAGGTTTGGGCTTTGGAGGCTTATGGTGCTGCCAATCTGCTGAAAGAGATGGTAACCATAAAGTCTGATGATATGCAAGGTCGGACTTCCGCTTTCAAATCGATAGTTTCCGGAGAAAATCCGATTATTTCGGGGACACCGGAATCTTTTATGGTGTTGGTAAGTGAGCTTAAATCGCTCGGTTTTGATATAGAATTTTTGAAAGATGCACAAGTACAAGAGTAAAAATGGAGTTTTACTGTGATAAGAAAAATTAAAAGAGATGAAGTAATTTCTGATTATGATGCAGTGAAGATTAGCTTGGCATCGCCCGAGAAGATTAAAGAATGGTCTTTTGGCGAAGTGACCAAGCCTGAAACTCTGAACTATAGAACTCATAAACCGGAGAGAGACGGACTATTTTGCGAGAGGATTTTTGGACCGGAAAAAGATTATGAATGTTCTTGTGGAAAATATAAGAAGCGTCGTTTTGCGGGAACTGTCTGTGACCGCTGTGGTGTAGAGGTAATCTCATCCAGAGTTCGCAGAACAAGGATGGGACACATCGAGTTGGCTGTGCCTGTTTCGCATATTTGGTATGTGAAATCTATGCCCAGCAAGATTGCCACGATTTTGGATATTTCCCTGAAAGATTTGGAGAGGGTTCTCTATTATGAGTCTTTCATCGTTCTTGACCCGGGCAATAGTGATTATGACAGATTGGATTTGATAGACACGGAGACTTATTACGAAATCATTGATATGGTTGATGACGATTTCGATGCTAAAATTGGTGCGGAGGCTATCAGAGAGCTTTTGTGTCAGATAAATTTGGACGAAGAGGCTATGCAACTCAAGGCTCAACTCAGCTTGGAAACTTCTACACTCAAGAGAACTTCCATCGTCAAGAGGCTGAAAGTTGTTAACTCATTCCTCAAATCCAACAACCGTCCCGAGTGGATGATAATGACCGTATTGCCTGTGTTGCCACCGACTTTGCGTCCTCTTGTCCCGCTTGATGGTGGTAGATTTGCTACTTCCGATTTCAACGATTTGTATCGCAGAGTGATTGCCAGAAACAATCGTCTCAAGCAATTGATTAGTATTAGAGCACCTCAGGTTATTTTGCGTAACGAGAAGAGAATGTTGCAAGAGGCTGTAGATGCTTTGTTTGACAACTCTCGTAAATCTATGCCTGTGAGGGGAAGTGGAAACAGACCACTAAAATCGCTGACTGACCAACTCAAGGGTAAACAAGGAAGATTTCGTCAAAACCTTTTGGGTAAACGAGTGGACTACTCTGCTCGGTCTGTTATTACCGTTGGTCCTGAGTTGAAAATTGACCAATGCGGTATTCCCAAAGAGATGGCGTTGGAACTTTTTAAGCCTTTCTTGATTGAGAGGTTGGAACATTATGGCGAAGTGGAGAAAACCAAAACAGCCAAGAAGCTGATTGAGAAGAGACAGCCGAAGATTTGGAAAATCTTGCAAGAGGTAATTGAGGGTCATCCTGTTCTCTTGAATAGAGCTCCGACTTTGCACAAGTTGGGTATTCAGGCATTTTATCCGGTTTTGACGGAAGATAGAGCCATCAAATTGCATCCGATGGTATGTACTCCGTTCAATGCAGACTTTGACGGTGACCAAATGGCTGTGCATTTACCGCTTACTGACCAAGCTGTGCAAGAGGCTGAACTTTTGATGCTTTCTTCTCGTAACTTGCTTTTGCCTGCCAGTGGCAAATTGGCGATGCTTGCCTCTCAAGATATCGTTTTGGGTATCTACTATCTTACTATGGAAAAAACTCCCAAGCCTAAGGACGACAAAAAGCTCAAATATTATGGCGATACTCAAGAGTTGATGGCGATTTATGACAACGAGAGATTTTCCGGTAAGCCACTGGAAGAGAGAGCGATTAGATTGCATACATGGATTAAGTTCAAAGTCAATGGGGAGTTTATCGTAACGACTGTCGGCAGGGTTATTTTTAACAGTATAGTTCCCAAAGAGATAGGCTACCAAAATCATGTTTTTGATAAGGGAAGAATTAACAGTTTTTCCACGAAAATCTTTGAAACTGTAGGTCAGGCTGCTACTGCGGAATATTTGGACAGACTAAAAAGTCTTGGTTTCAAATACGCTACAAATTCGGGCATTACTTTTAGCTTTAGAGATGTGATAGTGCCGAAAGGGAAAAAAGAGAAAATTGCCGAAGCTGAGAAAAAAATCGACGAAATTATGCAAAACTACATGGAAGGTAGGATTACCGACCGTGAACGCGAAAATAGAAGTGTTGATACTTGGAAAATGGTTACCGAGGAGATTACCGAGGAACTGATGGAAGAGGTGGCAAAAGACCAAGACGGGCTTAACTCTATACACATTATGCACATTTCAGGTGCTCGTGGTGGTAAAGACCAAATCAAACAGCTCGGTGCTATGCGTGGACTCATGGACAAACCTGTTAGAGCCGACAACGACGATTTGGGTGTTATTGAGACTCCGATTAAGGCTAACTTCAAAGAGGGTCTTGATTTGTTCCAATATTTCCTCTCTACTCATGGTTCTCGTAAAGGTCTTGCCGATACCGCTCTGAAAACAGCTGATGCTGGTTATCTTACGAGAAGACTTGTGGATGTTGCTCGCAACGCTGTAATCAACATTGAAGATTGTGGCACAATTAAAGGGTTGGAAGTTTCCGCTCTCAAGGAAGGTCTTGAGGTTGTGGAATCTCTCTCCGAGAGAATCAGAGGCCGTGTAGCCAGTGCAGATATTCACGATCCGGAAACCGGCGAAGTTTTGGTTGCTGCCAATGAGGAAATTACTAACGAAGCCGCTGAACTTGTGGAGCAAAGAGGAGTTTCCAAGGTAAAGATAAGGTCGGTGCTTACTTGTGAAGCAAAAGATGGTATCTGTGCCAAATGCTACGGACGGAACTTGGGCACTTCCAAAATGGTTACAATCGGTGAGCCTGTGGGCGTTATTGCCGCTCAAAGTATCGGAGAGCCAGGGACACAATTGACTTTGCGAACATTCCACTCCGGTGGTTCTGCCTCTACTAATGTGGAAATTTCCGAGAGGATTTCTTCTGCTGACGGTATCGTAAGATACATCAGAATGAATATTATCGAGGATATTGACGGGAATATTATTTCCAAAGGTCACTTGGGTAAAATAGCCATCGAAGACAATGACTGCAATGTTTTGGAAGAGCACGATGTTGAGTATGCTTCCACCGTTTATGTGAAAGAGGGAGAAAGAGTTGTTGCCAATACCAAGCTTATCTCTTGGGACTCTTATTCTCATCCGATTATTGCTACCACTAAGGGTAAAGTCGAGTTTGACGGATTTGTAAAAGATACAACCATCAAAGAAGAGTTTAACCAGCTTACAGGTAATAAGGAAATTACAGTTATCGCCTCCAAAGACCGTAAAATACAGCCACAAATCCGTATAATTGGCACAAAAGGCGAGGACGAGATAATACCACTTCCGCCTAACCTTAGTGTTGATGTTAATGAGGGAGACCATGTTTTCCCAGGGAGCATTTTGGGTAGGACTTCCAGAGCATCGGAGGTGCAAGGCGATATCACGGGTGGTTTGCCTCGGGTGCAGGAGTTGTTTGAGGCAAGAGTTCCCAAAAATAAAGCGATTATTTCCGAAGTTGACGGGCGGATAACGATTGGCGATTTGTCTAGAATGGGTCGTAAGATATTTGTGGAAACGGAAAATGGCGAAAAGCAAAAATACATTATTCCGCTTGGCAAACGAATCATCGTTCACCAAGGTGATTATGTAGAGGCTGGTAACGCCCTTTCCGATGGACCTCTCGACCCTCACGATGTTCTGCGAGCCAAAGGAATTGGAGAAGCTGAACGCTTAATCCTAAATGGTATCCAAAGTGTGTATCGTAAGCAAGGCGTGAAAATCGACGATAAGCATGTCGGCGTGATAATCAAGCAAATGCTGAAAAATGTGCGAATTGTTGACCCGGGGAACACTATTTTCCTGCAAGATGAGATAGTTGCCAGACCCAGAGTGATGGAGGAAAACAAGATAGTTGAGGAGAGTGAAGGGACTGTGGCTACTTTTGAGCCGGTGCTTTTGGGTATTACCAGAGCGGCATTATACTCTGATAGTTGGCTATCTTCAGCATCATTCCAGGAGACAACAAAAATATTGACACATTCGGCCATCGAAGGAAAAGTTGACCCGCTTAATGGTCAAAAAGAGAATATAATCCTTGGACACCTTGTTCCTATTGGGACAGGGAGTAAATATTATAGGGATGAATTTGATAAATTGATAAGTGAGAAAGAAGGTTTGTCCGGTGCTGTTTCTTCCATTCTGAGTCAGGAAGAGGTTACAGAGGAAAGTGTGGAAGGCCTACTTGGAGAAATTTAAAAGTTTGGAGGAAGGCAGTGCCTACAATTAATCAGCTTATAAGAAAGGGTAGAAAAAAGGTTGTAAAAACCAAAAAGAATCGTGCCTTGGATCAATGTCCTCAAAGAAAGGGCGTTTGCACCAGGGTTTACACCACTACCCCAAAAAAGCCTAACTCAGCCTTGCGTAAGGTTGCCAGAGTAAGGCTTTCAAACGGAAAAGAAGTGACAGCTTATATCCCCGGCGAGGGACACAAGTTGCAAGAGCACTCAATAGTGTTGGTTCGCGGTGGTCGTGTAAAAGACTTACCGGGTGTGCGTTATCATGTAGTTCGTGGCTCTCACGATGCTGAGGGCGTAGATGGGAGAAAGACTTCCCGTTCCAAATATGGCGCTAAAAAAGCTAAATAAATCAAGGAGTGGTAATAGATGTCTCGTAGAAGAAAAGCGGTAGAAAGAAAAATTACCCCTGATTACAAATACAACAGCGTAAAGCTCAGTAAGTTTATTAATAACTTGATGCTCAAAGGCAAAAAGTCTTTGGCAGAACAAATAGTGTATGATGCGTTTGATATTATCAAGGACAAAACTGAAAAAGATCCGATGGAAGTTTTTGAGGGTGCACTCAAAAATGCTACTCCTCAAGTGAAGGTAGTTTCCAAAAGGTTAGGTGGCTCCAACTATCAAGTTCCTAGAGAGATAGGACAAAAAGAGGGACAGGCCATGGTTTTTCGTTGGTTGATTAACTTTGCACGCACTCGTAAAGAAAACACGATGAGCAAAAGATTGGCTGAAGAGTTGATGGCTGCTAACAATGGCGAAGGTGCTAGTGTTAAGAAAAAGGACGAAACTCACAAAATGGCGGAAGCAAACAGAGCTTTTGCACACATCAGATGGTAATGGAGCGAGAAAATGAAAAGAACATTTCAACCTCACAATAGAAAGAAAAAAAACAAGCATGGTTTTCGTAAGCGTATGTCTACGGCGAGTGGTCGTAAGGTGATAAGTGCGAGGAGAGCCAAGGGTAGAAAAAGACTTACCCATTAATGCGTTTTTTTCGCAATAGTAGGGAATTTAAAGAGCTTTATGCTATAGGGAAAAGGTACTCTTCGGAGTACTTTACCTTTATTATGGCTAAGGATATTGAGTCGGCAGTGGGAGTAGTTTTATCCAAGAAAGTTGGTAAGGCTAACAAGAGGAACAAATTGAAGAGACGACTCAAGCATTATTTTCGTGATTTTGGCAAATTGGGAAACCACAAGTTGTTGATAATTGGCAAGAAGGATAGCGTATTTTTGAGCTGGGAAGAGGCTTGCTCTGCAATGGACACTTTTCAAAAGAAAATTTTTGGTTGCAACGAGTGATAATTTTGAATAAAGCTGTTTTGCTTTTACTTTGGATGTATAAGAATGGAGTTTCTCCTTATTTACCAAATAGTTGCCGATTTACGCCTTCTTGTAGTGAGTATTCCAGATTGGCTTTCACCAAATACCCTTTTTTCAAAGCTTTTTTCTTGAGCGTTTGGCGAATTTTAAGGTGCAATCCTTTTTCTAAAGGCGGATACGATCCGCTAAAGTAAAACTTAGGGAGTTTATTTTGGACAAAAGAACATTTTTAGCAGTAATACTAATTTTTGGTATATTTTTTTTGAGTAGTCAGTATATGGTGTCAAAATCTGATGACGCCTCTCCGACTGAAAGTAAATCAACCGTTGAAACTGTTGATAAAGAAAGTTCCGCAAAAGAGACTGTGCAATCCAAAGTAAAAGTTTCTAAGGTTCGTGGCGACATCAAGTTGGACGAAAACATTGTATTGGAGAACGATAAGATAAAGCTTGTTTTTTCCAACAAAGGCGGTCAACTCATAGGTGCGTATCTTAAAGGGTATTCCAAGGATTTGTCCGGTGATGGCTCACTCAATCTTTTGGCTGGCAAAGCTCTTTCGGTCTCTTTTGACCAAGACGATTATCAAAATTATCTTTTCGATTACGAATTGAGTGAAAATTCTCTCAAATTCATCGGGGATAAATACGAAAAAATATTTGTTCTGAATACCGATTACACTCTTAGTTTTGAACTTAGGGTTGCCGGCAAGAAATTCAATTACTATCAGATAAGTATGGGCGACGGTATCGCCGAGACGGAACTACATGTGAAGGGTAAGAATCGTGATTATGGTTCGGCTGCTTATGTCGAGAATAGTTTGGAAAACGAAACCATGAGTAGCTTCGATGAGAAGCCTGATGTGTATGAGGGCGATGCTTCTTTTATTGCTGTTTACAACAAATATTTTGCTCTGGGTGTGAGGAAACTTGGTTTTGAGAATGTTGTTAGAAGTGAGTTTTTTGTTATTAATGACAATCCGTCAGCTAATTTTAGGATTCAGGAAAGTAAAGACAATTTTTCTCACAAGTTCAGAGTTTACTTGGGACCAGTTTTGGTTCAAGATTTGCAGGCTATGGGTGGAGGATTTGAAAAGATTTCCGATAAAACTTGGAGTTTTTTGAATTGGCTAAGCAAATTTTTTATAAAAATATTGAGATTTATTCATAATCTTATACCGAATTATGGGATAGCTATCATTATTTTTGCGTTTCTGCTTAAAATAATTTTGTATCCGCTTACACATAAGATGTTTGAATCCACCCAAAAAATGCAAGAGATTCAGCCGATGATAGCGGAAATTCAAAGCAAATACAAGAACGACAAAGTTAAGATGAACAATGAGCTTCGTATGGTTTACAAGAATTATGGCGTTAATCCGCTTGGCGGATGTTTGCCTCTTTTATTGCAAATTCCCATTTTTATCGCTTTGTATCCGGCTTTGAAGTATTCTATCGCTTTGCGTCAACAACCTTTTGTGGGGTGGATTGTAGATTTGTCAGCTCCTGACCCATATTATATTTTGCCGATTTTGATGGGTATTTTTATGTATGTGCAACAAAAGTTTACTATGGCGAGTAGTGGCGACCTTGCCAAAATGACCGATCAACAAAAGGCGATGCAATCGACTCAAAAGATGATGATGTATGGGATGCCAGTTTTCATGGTGTTTATCTTCCGTGATTTCCCGTCCGGCTTGGTGTTGTATTGGGCAGTGTTCAACTTGCTTTCCACCGTTCAGCAGATTTATATCAAGAAGAGATTTGCTAAGAAATAATTTTTGTTAGTGCTATAAAATTTTCTGTATTTTTTGAGAAAATTGCTTGGCGGTAGTCAACAAATGGGGCACACCGAAGTTTATCGTGGAGTTGCCGAGGATGTAACTTTTTGAAGAAGGTGCGACTTGAGATTGTGGTGAGAGAGGTTATTTTGCAGTCTGCTCTATAAGCTATAGTTGCGGGGCTCGTACCGGACAGAGTTTGAAATAAATATAAATTGAAAATCATACTAGCCTTCTCTTACGAGGAGGCTTTTTTTATGGTGATGAGGTTTATTATTTTGACTATCATAAAAAAAATGAACTTCTTGTTGACTTTTGAATAAGGAGAAGTAAGAATAAACAGCGTTGTTTAAATAAATAGAAAATTTTAATAAAAGAAATAGGGAGGATGGGAAAAATGGGCAATCTTTTGGTTGAAAAAAAGGAAAGAATCTGTGTGGTTTCATTTAATAGACCGGAGTCTTTGAACGCATTGAATAGTGAGGTTCTTGCAGAGCTTAATGAGTGTGTGGATAAGCTAAATAATGACAAAGATGTTGATGTTATTATTTTGACCGGAGCAGGCAAGGCTTTTGTAGCGGGAGCAGATATTTGTCAAATGAAGGATATGAATAGCGTAGAGGCTAGAAAATTTGGAGAGTTGGGGCAAGAAACTTTTAGGAAAATTGAGTTGCTTGATAAACCTGTCATTGCTGCTGTTAATGGTTTTGCACTTGGTGGTGGATGTGAATTGGCTATGAGTTGTGATATTCGTATAGCTTCTACCAAAGCAAAATTTGGTCAACCTGAGGTTGGTCTTGGCATCACACCGGGGTTTTCCGGAACGCAAAGATTACCTCGTATAGTTGGGATTGGTAAGGCTAAAGAGCTTATATATACTGCTAACATAATAGGTGCTGAAGAGGCTGAAAAAATTGGTTTGGCTAATTGTGTGGTTGAGCCTGAAGAGCTGATGGACAAAGCAATGGGAATGGCTAAGCAAATTTTGAAAAATGGTCAATGGGCTGTTAGATTTTCTAAGTCTGCTATCAATACCGGCATGGAAGGAAGTCTTCATGAAGGCATTTTGGTGGAGAAAGAGATTTTTGCTTTGTGTTTTGCTACCAAAGACCAAAAAGAAGGAATGGATGCCTTTGTTTCCAAAAGAAAAGCGGAATTCAAAGGGGAATAGAAACTATTTTAATTTGTTAAGACTCAAAAGGCATTGTTTACTCAGTGCCTTTTTTATGGAGGTTTATTTGCCTTGACTATAAAAAATAATTGTTAAATCTTTGTTTTGTATTAAATGAGGAGGAAAGTTGAGAGTAAAAATCACATTTAGTTCTAATGAAAATTTTTTTGTTCCTTTTAATTACAAGTACGAAATTTCTGCTTTGATTTACAAATTGATTGCCAAAGCTTCTCAAGATTATGCTACCTTTTTGCATGAAAAAGGGTTTGAATTTGATTTTTTACGAAAATTTAAACTTTTTACTTTTTCCGATTTAAATTTCTTGCCCTTTAAAATTGATAAAACAAAAGGCGGATTTTGTGAAGTCGAAAAAGTTGAACTAATTTTTTCCACTTTAATTCCTGAAAGTATTGAAAAATTTATTTCAGGGATTTTCAAAAAGCAGCAAATTTTTCTTGGTTTTAGCAAGGGTAAGAAAATTGATTTATTTGTAGAAGATGTAAGAGCCTTACTTGAGCCTAATTTTGATAACGAATTAAGATTTAAATGCCTTTCTCCAATAGTAGTGACTACCAAAAAAGAGATAAACGGAGATTTGAAACTGCATTTTGTCGAATATGATTCTCCTGATGAAAAAAAACAATTTGCTGACAATATTCATAAAAATCTTCTTTATAAATATGCTGCTTTTCATAGTAAAAAATACGAAAATCAAGATTATATTTTTGAATTTCATTTTGATGAAGATTACATCAAAAGTCGCAATAGGAAAGTTTATAAACTTTTGCGGTATAAAAACACCAATATAAAAGGGGTTTATGCTCCCGGGCTTATAAAAGCTCCCAAAGAGTTATTAGAAATTTTGTATTTTGGAGGAGTAGGAGAGAAGAATAGTAGTGGCTTTGGGTGTGTGGAGAAAGTTTGAGGAGGGAAAATGATTTATGATATATTAGAAATATTTAAAAAAGAGTATGAAAAAAAAGGCGATAAACTTGTCTTAGGAAGTTATAATCTAAAAGAAGGTTTGTATGTAAAAATAAACAAGAACTATGAAATAGAATATTTTATAGTTAAAAATAAGAATAAGAAACTTTCTTACCTCGTCCTGAAAAAAGTGGACTCTATTAGGAGGAAACTTGGACAAAAGAGAGAAAACTTTTAGATATTCAAAAGCTTTCAGAAATGAGGTTCTAAAGAATGTCAAAAACAAAAAATTGACGGTTTTGGAAGCGGGTAAATATTATGGAGTGGGATTTCCAACTATTTATCGATGGTTGAAAAAAGCTAATTATGACACGCCCTGTAAGGAGGTAATTTTTGTGAAACTATCAGATCAGCACTCTGCTTTGCAAGAGATTGAGGAATTAAAAAAAGAGAATCGTGCTTTAAAAGAGGCTGTGAGCAAGTTAACGCTCGATAAATTGTGCCTTGAAAAGTGTGTAGAAATTGGTGAACGGGACTTTGGTATGGAATTAAAAAAAAAGCCCGAAGTACAGGAATTGAGGAAATCAGGCAGAAAATAGTGGAGAAAAAGTTCCCTTTTAAAATGAATTCTGTTTGTAAATGGTTTGGGATTAGCAAGTCCGGTTTTTATAAAAAGAAGAAGCACATCGAAAAAACAAAGAAAATTGAAGATGAGATTTGCTTGCATATAAATGCGTTACGCAAATTTGGACTTATGTGTGGAGCAAGAAAAACCAAGATTCATTTAAAGGAAGATTTTGACATTATTGTGGGCAGAGATAAATTGTTTGATATTATGAGAGAAAACGATTTGCAAAGTAAATTTATTCGGAAAAAAGTTCAACATTCCAGTGGAGTTAAGCAAATCTTTGAGAATATGTTAACCGATGAATTTAAGAAATCTGTTACAAAATTTGGGCAAGTAATTGTGACAGATATTACCTATATCAAATTGCCCAATAATAAGTTCTGTTACATTAGTTTGGTTGCGGATTTGGCTACCAGAAAAATTTTGGGTTATAATGTGGCTCAAACTCTTTTGGCTGAAGAGTCGGTTAAGGTTATGCGGAAAACATTGAAAAAATATAAGTTGCCTAAAGATTGCATACATCATAGCGACAAAGGAGTGCAATATACGAGCAAATTATACACTGATTTTTTGAAGAAAAATAATTTTAGAATAAGCATGACAGGTGCGGGCAAATGTTATGATAACGCTTGTGCAGAGCGAGTTTTTAATACTTTGAAGAACGAATTTGGTTTTAATGTTGTTTTTTCAAGTTTGAAGGAAGTGCTAAGAGAGTTGAAGAATTTTGTTGATATTTATAACAATAAACGATATCATATGAGTTTGGATTATAGAACACCACAAAGTGTGTTTTTGGAGATGCAGAAAGCTGCATAATTAATAAAAAACTGAGTCCACTATTTTAGGACTGGACATCTTTTACGGATATAGATGAAAATTTAAACTATAGTGCTTATGAATGGTTTAAAGAACGAGATTATTATAGTGGATATTTGAACTCGAATAAAGCATTTTATGATAAAAAAATTCATAGTATAAATTATTTTTCTTTATTTGTTAAATTGGAAAGTTTTATTTCAACTGACACAAAAAAGATTTTAAAGAGTGAAATTATAGATAAACATTTTTTTAATCTTTGTAATTATAAAAAATTTCAAAAAAAACAAGAAATTGAAATTATTCAAAATTTTCAAGAACATTTAAAAAATAGAGAAAGAAGAAAAGACATAATCAAGAAATATAAATTTTTAAGAGATAATTTGGATTCTATAATTGAGGTAGCTAAGGGAAACAAAATAAAAAATTATGTTAAAGTGTTTTTTGAGGAAGATATTGGAAAATACAAAGAAGAAAGTAATATATATTATTCTTTGAAAATATTTAATGATATCAATTATTGTGAATTTATTAATGAGGAAACATTTGGATTATCAAATTCAAATATGGGGTTAAATTCCAAAAAACCGTATTTGGAACATAAAACAAAATTTAATACAGCTCCATTTCTAATAGAACAAAATGATGCTTTAATATTAAAAATATTTTTTGATTGGTTAAAACTTCAATCCTATAAGGATGAAGAGAACAAACCAATAGATAGATATTTGGATGATAGTTTTTTTATGCAAAAGCATTCTTCTAATGATGAAGCTGAAATTTTAGATTTTGATTATATCCCAATAAGAGAAGATGAATTAAAAGAAACAATTTTGGTAAAAAATTATCTTTGGCTAAAAGAAGGGAAAGCATTAATTCAAGATTATAAAATTAATAAATTAAGTCAATTTGAAGCGATAGTCGACGATATTTTTTATAACCATCAATTGATAAATAACTATTATGGCGAAGTATGGGAAAAACTTGATAACTCTTTTGCAAATTTTATTTATATAACAAGAGATGCGATGGTATCTTATTTTAGAAAATATGATGAAAAAGGTTTTTATAATGTAGTTAGAAAATATGGTTTAAAACTTGTAGTTGAGCATATAAAAAAAGATAGATTATTAAAAGCAGGTAAAGCTTTAAATTTGAGATTGTCTTTATTGAAATTTAAAGGAGAAAAAATTATGAATATCAAACAAGTGCAGGGAAAAATTACTGAAAAGTTAATAAAATCTAATTATGATGAATTAAATACAGAAGAGTTTTTTTATCTTTGTGGGCAAATAGCTAAATATCTTATTAGTCAAAGTGAAGCATTTGAAAAGAAAGGCGATATGTTGGAACCATTTTTGAGAAGTAATAATGTTAAAAAATTAAAAAATAATATAGAGATAGAATATTTCAAATATAAACATAAAATATCAATAAATTTTCTTAAATTTAATAATGCAATGAGTTTAGTAATGGCTTATTCTGGAGAAGAAAAACTTAATGAAAACTTGGATACTTTTTTGATTGGGTCATTGAGTGAAAATATTTTCTATATGAAAAATGATGAAATAAAAGGAGAATAATTATGAACAGGATTTATGGAGTTATTGGAATAGGTGTAAAGATGGCTAATTGGAATGCTGATTTTACCGGCAGACCAAAATCTACGAGTAATGGTGATATTTTTGGAAGCGATAAGGCACTAAAATATCCTATGAAAAAAATGTGGGAAAATGAAGGGAAGAAAATTCTTTTTATGAAAAGTTGGAAAGAAGATAAAAATGCAATCAAACCAAAAAATCTTGGTGAAAGATATGAAGAGTTATTCCCTAATTCAACGAAAAATGCTTCTCCTAAAACTGTTTTAGAGAATTTATTTGCTTGTATTGATGTAAAAAATTTTGGAGCAACTTTTGCGGAAAAAGGTCAAAATATTTCTATTACTGGTGCTGTTCAAATAGGTCAAGGTTTCAATAAGTTTGTTGATACCAATATTGAAATTCAGGACATTTTATCTCCATTTCAAGATTCAAAAGCTGCTGATAAAGGCAAAGAAGCTAATCAAGCTACGCTTGGAACAAAAATAACGGCTGATGAAGCACATTATTTTTATGGATTTTCTATAAATCCAAAGAATTATGATGAATATAAAAATATAATTGGAAATAGCTTTGAAGGATATACGGAAGAAGATTACAAGGAATTTAAGAGAGTAGCTTTGATTTCTGCTACTTCTTTTGCCACAAATTCCAAATTTGGAGCAAATAATGAATTTGCTTTATTTGTGGAAACTAAAGAAAATTCAAAATATTATTTACCAGATTTATCAGAATACATTGAATATCAAAACAATACAATTGATTTGAGCAAAATTGATAATATTCTAAAGAATGATGAAATAAAAAGTATTGAAGTGTATTATAATCCTACAACGAATGAATTACAAAAATTGAAAGCTGAAGCAAAATATTTTAATATAATAACGATGAAGCAAGAAAATGGAAGCGATTAGTTTTATATTAAGTGGGAAAACTGCTCACTTTAAAAAACCTGATGTAAATTCGTATGCTTATTTTACTTATAACAACATTCATAAACCTGCTTTATGTGGATTATTGGGAGCTATTTTGGGGCTTAAAGGCTATACACAACTTTTTGATGAAGTAGAAAATTTAAAAAGAAAAGCTTCAGAAACTAAAGGAGTAGAGAAAAAAGAATTTAATTTGCAAATAGAAAAAATTAAACAAAAATTTCCTGAATATTATGAAAAATTGCAAAATCTGAAAATTTCGATTAAACCTCTTTCAAAAAATGGATATTTTAACAAAAAAATTCAGGTTTTCAATAATTCGGTAGGTTATGCTTCTCAAGAACAAGGTGGGAATCTAATTGTTCGTGAGCAATGGTTAGAAAATCCTCAATGGCAAATTATGATTCTTGATGATGATTCTATTGAAAGAAATTTGTTTAACAAGTTAAAAGATTGTCTTTTAAATTCAAAAGCGGAGTTTATTCCTTATCTTGGAAAAAATGACCATCCTGCGAAAATTTCAGAATCTAAGATTATAACATTAAAAAAAAATAAAAATGGGTTTTCAGGGATAATTTCTTCGTTATTTTTAGATACTTTTTTTAGTTATGGTTCATTTGGTAAAAGGTTATTTTGGCATAAAGAGTTTTTGCCAATATCTTTAAAAGAAAAATTTCATATTTATGAAGTTGAGCAATTTATTTTTACAAATGCTAATGTGGCTTCTAATAGTGAAATGAAATTATTCTTTTCTTACAATGATGAAAACCATTTTTTCTTTTAATAATGTATATTGATTTTAGTAGTCTCAATATTTCTAAAAATATTTTTGCTCATAGAAAAGAAAAAAAGCCAAAAGAAACTTTGGAAGAACATTCAAATTTAACAAAAAAATATTTAGATTTGTTAATTCAGCAGAAAAATTTAGTTAAAATTATAGATAATTTGTTGAGTAATATCCCAGTAAAAAATGTTCAATTAGTGAGAGAAATGTTTTTTAATGCTGTATATCTTCATGATTTAGGAAAGAGCAGTCATGGATTCCAGCGATATAAAATGGAAAATTTAGATTTTGGAGAGACAACAGCTTCTTCAAATCATTCTTATCCTTCTTCAAAAATATTTATCAAAATTTTTGCAGAAAAAATCGAAAAAATTGATGATGAATTAGAAAATTATTTACTTTTTTTTGTTTTATATAATTTTGCTTACCAAATATCAAAACATCATGGTCGATTAGAATCTTTTGAAAGTTTTGTTGAGAAAACAAAAAATGAAGATTTAAAAAGTTTTCAAAAGAATTTGCAATATCTTAAAATTCCTGAATTTGAATTTTATATTCTCAATAAACTGCTTTTTTCCTTGTTAGTGAGTTCTGATTATTATGCTACAACGGAATATATGGTTGATTTAAAAACAAAAAATTTCGGATTATTTGATTTATCATTAAGAAAAAAACTAAATCAAAAATTTGCTGTTTTTAAAAGTTCATTTCCAAAACCAAAAGGGATAAATGCTGCTCGCTCACAAATGTTCAATGAGACTGAAGAGGTTTTGACTAAAAATTTTGATAAAAATATTTTTTATTTGGAAGCCCCTACTGGAAGTGGGAAAACTATAACTTCCATTAATTTAGCATTAAAATTATTGGAGAAAGATAAGAAATTAAATAAATTTTTTTATATTTTCCCCTTTAATACTTTAGTTGAACAAACAAAAAATGTTTTTAAAAATATTTTTGAAGATTCAGTAAATATTCAAGTTATTAACTCCATTACTCCGATTAAAATACAAAACGACGAGGAATTAGAGGATGAAGAAACTCAATACGAAAAATCATATTTAAGCAGATTGTTTTTTCATAATCCCATAATATTAATGACACATATAGCTTTATTTAAAATTTTATTCGGAATTACCAAAGAAGACAATTATCCTCTTTGGCAACTTGCCAATTCTGTGATTATCATTGATGAAATTCAATCTTACGATAACAATCTTTGGTGGTATATGATTGAATTTTTTCAAAAATATGCTGAGAGTTTAAATATCAAAATTGTAATAATGTCTGCAACTTTGCCAAAACTTGACATTTTGTTGAATAAACCAAAAGGATTTGTTGATTTGATAAAAGACAGATCTCTTTATTTTGGAAGTAGTTATTTTAAAGATAGGGTTAAACTTGATTTTTCATTGTTAGAAGAAGAAACTTTTAAAAAAGGATCTGATGATTTGCGAAAAATTAGGATACAAAAATTACTTTTTACCTTTGATAAAGAAAAAAATAATTATCAAAAGTTTCTTTTTGAGTTTATAAAGAAAAATACAGCTCGAGAAATTTTTAATCTTTTGAAAGAAAGGTTTAATGATGATTTTGATATTTATGAATTAACTGGTGATGATAATAAAGCTTATCGTGAATATGTGATTTCTAAAACAAAAGAGAACAAAAAAATAATTATTGTAGCTACACAGGTTATAGAAGCAGGAGTCGATATTGATATGGATATCGGTTTCAAAAATATTTCAACCATTGATAGTGAAGAACAATTTCTCGGTAGAATAAATCGTAATTGCCAAAAGGATAATTCAAAAGCTTACTTTTTTTATTTAGATAATGAACAAGAGGTTTATAAACAAGATAACAGATTAGAGTTCAACTTGCGGAAGAAAGAATATAAAAACAACTTAATAAATAAAAATTTTAAAGATTTTTACAATGAAGTTTTAGTAAGAATTTTTAATAAAGGAAGTGAAATAAAATCTGGTTTGGAAAGTGAAATTGACACTTTTAAAAAATATGTGGCAAACCTTAATTATAAGCTTGTTTCAGATAAAATGACTTTGATTAAATCTCAAAATTTCACAATATTTTTTCCGTTTAAGATTGATACTCAACAATATGAAATTGATGAATTTAAAAATATAGATTTTTCATTGTGTGAAGAAGGTAAATTAGATGGTAAAAAAGTTTGGGATAGATTTGAAAAATTGAACGAAATTAAAAGTTTTACTCAAAGAGAAATTGAAAAATCTAAAATAAACTCATTGATGCAATTTTTTACTTTCAATGTTATAAAATACGATAACAATGAAATATTTACTGGGTATTACGATAAAGAAATTGGGGGAATTTATTATATAAAAGATTATAAAAATTTTATTACCGAAGATTTAAAGTTTAAGCGAAAAGAATTTATTGATCAATGTAAAGACAATATATTTTGATAGATTATGAATTCTATGCCAAACAACCTAACAATTACCGCTACTCAGATTAATTACTATTTTGTGTGTCATCGTGAACTCTGGTTTTTTTCTCATCAGGTGAATATGGAGCAAAATTCGGAGTTGGTCGCTTTGGGTAAACTTTTGCACGAAAATTCTTATAAGAGAGAAGAGAAAGAAGTGCAAATCGGACCGATTAAAATTGATTTCATTGGTAAGGATAGAGTTATTCACGAGGTTAAAAAAACACCTTCGATTGAAGAGGCTCATACTTGGCAACTCAAATATTATTTGTGGTATCTTAAACAATTGGGAGTGGAAAATTTAAAGGGCGAGATAGATTATCCTAAACTAAAAAAACGAACGGAAATTGTTTTGAGTAAAGAAGATGAAGAGCAAATCATAAAGATAATAAAAGAAATTGAGCAAATTGTAAATTCGCCGGAGATCCCGCAAATCATCAACAAGTCCCGCTGTAAAAAATGTAGCTATTACGAACTTTGTTATATTTAGGAGGAAAATATGATAAAGGACTATTTTTCTTTTTCCAACGGATGTTTTCAAAGGAAAGATAATACACTTTTTTATACTAATCTTGAAGGGGTTAAAAAGGTTATTCCTATAGAAACTGTCAGAAATTTATATTTCTTTGGGGAAACTGATTTTAATACTAAATTTTTGAATTTTCTTGGTCAAAATGAAGTGTTTTTGCATATTTTCAATTATTATGGGTTTTATTCGGGAAGTTTTGTCCCCAGAGACACTTTGCTTTCTGGAGAAGTGATTGTCAATCAAGTAAAAAAATTTACCAAGCCTTCTTTGCAATTGCTTCTTGCCAAAGAATTAATTTCTGCTACCAGAGATAATATGCTCAAAAATTTGTCTTATTATGCTAACAGAGGGAAGAACGATTTGGAAGAAATCAAACAAAAAATTGGCAGTTTTAACCTTGAGGAAGCTGAAGACACTCAGCAATTGATGGGAATTGAAGGAAATATTCGAAAGAGCTATTACCAAAGTTTCAATACGATTATTGACAGGGAAATTGATTTTGAAAAGCGAGTTAAACGACCACCGGACAATATGATAAACACTTTGATTTCGTTCGGGAATATGATGTTATATACGGCAGTTCTCTCGGAAATTTATCGCACTCAACTAAATCCTACGATTTCATTTTATCACAAACCTTCTTATCGTAGATATTCTTTGGCATTGGATATTTCGGAATTGTTCAAGCCGTTTTTGGTGGATAGAATAATTTTTAAGCTTTTGAATAAAAATATGATTAGTGAAAAAGATTTTAAGAAAGAGCTGAATTTTTGCTATATGAAAGATAAAGCGAGGAAAATTTTTGTGAAAGAGTTTGATGAAAAATTGGCAACTACTATCAAGCATAAAAAACTTGGGAGAAATGTTTCTTATCGGCATCTTATGAGGTTGGAATGCTACAAATTTGTCAAAGTTGTTTTGGAAAATATTGATTATGAAGCTTTTAGGATTTGGTGGTAATTTATGTATGTAATAGCCGTTTACGATATCGGTGAAAAGCGAGTTGGTAAGATTTTAAAAATTTTTAGAAAATATTTAACGCGGATTCAAAATTCAGTTTTTGAAGGAGAGATTAGTGATTCAAAATTTGAAAAGCTAAAAATAGAAGTGCTGAAAGTGATAGACAAGGATTATGACAATGTTTTGTATTACAAATTGGTATCCAACAAATATTTACGAAAAGAACAGTTAGGGGTGCAATTAGATCAAATGAGTGTCTTTTTGTAGTTGTCGATTTTGATAATTTGGGAAAATTTTTATTTTTTTCTTTGTAAAATCTTTGTCTGAATTTGCTTATTTTGTTGTATCCCAATATGTTGTCTATCATTGGGCAATTTTACTTTATTACACATCGACGACAAAAAATTTCGTTTTTTTTAATATTTGTACTTGTGGAATAAGCATTTGTGTCGTAAAAATTACGCTTTAAATTAGACTACTGTAGAATTGAAATTTCCGCAAGGTAAATATCTTGCTACGCCTCTTAAACTTTAAATTAGACTACTGTAGAATTGAAATTAAGGCATTAAAGATTGTTCCGATTGTATTTTTATAATCTTTAAATTAGACTACTGTAGAATTGAAATTTTGTTTGCCTTTAATTCCGTTAATTTCTATGTCTCTTTAAATTAGACTACTGTAGAATTGAAATAGATAACACAGCTGAAGACATAGAAAGAAAAAAAGCTTTAAATTAGACTACTGTAGAATTGAAATAAAAAAATTCTTTAGTCAAATTTTTTACCTCTCTGCTTTAAATTAGACTACTGTAGAATTGAAATTTTTTACCTTCCTTTAAGTTTAAAGTTAAAATCTAAATTTAAATTAGACTACTGTAGAATTGAAATTAAAATAGACTTGTTGATACCTTCCATAAGCCTTCTTTAAATTAGACTACTGTAGAATTGAAATAGTGAAACTTGATGCCACATCAAGTTTCTCCCTTGCTTTAAATTAGACTACTGTAGAATTGAAATTCAGCAAGCAATACAGTTACCTGCTCTTAAAAAAACTTTAAATTAGACTACTGTAGAATTGAAATTAAGGTTTATCTTCTTTTATAAAATTGGTTGTTAGTCTTTAAATTAGACTACTGTAGAATTGAAATATGTTTCTCCAAATTACACGATTGTGCCATGGTGGTCTTTAAATTAGACTACTGTAGAATTGAAATAGCAGTTGAGGGCTTGAATAAACGAGATTACCCTGCTTTAAATTAGACTACTGTAGAATTGAAATAGCTCAGATGACATTGTATCCCAAAGAATAGGTTCGCCTTTAAATTAGACTACTGTAGAATTGAAATCTCCCTATGCTAAAAATTACATGTTGCGGATTTGCCTTTAAATTAGACTACTGTAGAATTGAAATATAAGTATGTCTTGGCTATAATCTAAATAATTAAGTCTTTAAATTAGACTACTGTAGAATTGAAATTTCATTTTCATTATTGCTTTGAACTTGTTGGGGGGCTTTAAATTAGACTACTGTAGAATTGAAATATCTGCAACCTCTACAAATTCAGAAATAACATAGACTTTAAATTAGACTACTGTAGAATTGAAATTAGCATACCAGCCTATTATGTTTACAAAATGGATTCTTTAAATTAGACTACTGTAGAATTGAAATTGGATAGATGAAGCGTATTTCTTCATCGCCTCAACTTTAAATTAGACTACTGTAGAATTGAAATTTGAAATATTTGTATGATGTTCCTAAGTTAGTTGCCCTTTAAATTAGACTACTGTAGAATTGAAATCTCAACTTACTCGTGCCATTAGAACTCAAATTGACTTTAAATTAGACTACTGTAGAATTGAAATGTCAAAGCATAAATTCGGATAGTGAGCTTGCTTGCTTTAAATTAGACTACTGTAGAATTGAAATGAGATTTTGGCTTCGGCTAATTGTTGCTGATATTTTTCTTTAAATTAGACTACTGTAGAATTGAAATTCCAAAATCCCTTTGTAAGTTTCCCTTTGCTTGTCTTTAAATTAGACTACTGTAGAATTGAAATATCGCCCACTGATAGCAAAGGTTGGAATTAAATCTCTTTAAATTAGACTACTGTAGAATTGAAATCTCAATAAAGCCTCTACAATTGGAGATGCCGCTTTTCTTTAAATTAGACTACTGTAGAATTGAAATAGGCTTATACATGCTTCTCTCAAAATGTTATTTGTCTTTAAATTAGACTACTGTAGAATTGAAATATGGGAAGTGAGCCACCACCGAACGAGGAAAGGGTGGCTTTAAATTAGACTACTGTAGAATTGAAATCTTAGTAGATCCGAAAGGTTTTTGGCTACTTTCTGCTTTAAATTAGACTACTGTAGAATTGAAATTTGTGTAAAGGAGAGTAAAATGAGTGGGAAAAATGCTTTAAATTAGACTACTGTAGAATTGAAATCAAAAATACTTAACTGCATACTGGGATGAGCAGAACTTTAAATTAGACTACTGTAGAATTGAAATCTCTCAACAAGAACACATCGATGTCAAAATTGTGGCTTTAAATTAGACTACTGTAGAATTGAAATAAACTTTTTTCGCAGAGTAAAAAACGGAGAAGTTCCACTTTAAATTAGACTACTGTAGAATTGAAATCTTGGTAAATCTGAGAGGTTTTTGGCTACTTTCTCTTTAAATTAGACTACTGTAGAATTGAAATAGTGTAAAAGTGTAAAATAACCAAAATCAGCCACCTTTAAATTAGACTACTGTAGAATTGAAATTCGCCTCAAAGCTCTCTTCCGTATATTCGCCTTTGACTTTAAATTAGACTACTGTAGAATTGAAATTCATTATACTTGGACAGACCCTGCAGGCGAAGGAGCTTTAAATTAGACTACTGTAGAATTGAAATAGATTACAGCCAAAGACAATCTCCCACCATTATTTCTTTAAATTAGACTACTGTAGAATTGAAATGGCGAATATAGCACTGGTAATTATAGTACTGGTAACTTTAAATTAGACTACTGTAGAATTGAAATTCAACATAGAGCAACCGACATCGTCAAGTTTATTCTTTAAATTAGACTACTGTAGAATTGAAATACCAATTGATAACCTGCACCTATTGTGCTAAATTCTTTAAATTAGACTACTGTAGAATTGAAATCTATCTCTGCCAGTTTTGAATGGTCAAACATACGGCTTTAAATTAGACTACTGTAGAATTGAAATGAACAACAATTGGTGGCAAAAGGCATTGAGGCAAAAACTTTAAATTAGACTACTGTAGAATTGAAATTCATTATACTTGGACAGACCCTGCAGGCGAAGGAGACTTTAAATTAGACTACTGTAGAATTGAAATAAAGGATAGCCGTCTGTGATAGACATTTCTGAAACATCTTTAAATTAGACTACTGTAGAATTGAAATCTCATTAAGGCTAAACTTTTGGCAAGAACATATTCTTTAAATTAGACTACTGTAGAATTGAAATACCTGCTTATAAGTTTTTTCCAGCTCGGAACTATCACTTTAAATTAGACTACTGTAGAATTGAAATAGAATTACAAAAACAAGCTGGAGGTTCTCAAAATACTTTAAATTAGACTACTGTAGAATTGAAATTAGGTTTTGTTCACATTAAGACCGTGAGCGTGAGCTTTAAATTAGACTACTGTAGAATTGAAATTCATTCATCACTCTGCCAAGCCCAACCTGTGCTTTGGCTTTAAATTAGACTACTGTAGAATTGAAATGTAAATACTGAAAGTTGTTGGAGTGTATTTCCTGTCTTTAAATTAGACTACTGTAGAATTGAAATAAACTATTCTCCTATATTATCAAGATACAGCATCACTTTAAATTAGACTACTGTAGAATTGAAATCCAGAATTCTAAAACGCCATATTTGCGGGTTAATTTCTTTAAATTAGACTACTGTAGAATTGAAATAAGGCAATCTTGCATTTTTACTTAATCTAAATACCAACTTTAAATTAGACTACTGTAGAATTGAAATTAACATAGCATTTATCATTTGTTGTAAATTTATCACTTTAAATTAGACTACTGTAGAATTGAAATATATCTTTGTCAGTATAACCGTCTTTATATTCTGCCTTTAAATTAGACTACTGTAGAATTGAAATGAAAGAAAAAGAAGAGCAAGAGAAAGCAAGAGCAGACTTTAAATTAGACTACTGTAGAATTGAAATAGTATCTCTTGGGGCGTTTTTTGCTTTTAAGTTGTCTTTAAATTAGACTACTGTAGAATTGAAATTTCGCTAACATCTATCAGACATTTTAATTGCTCTAACTTTAAATTAGACTACTGTAGAATTGAAATGTGTCAAACCAGCTTGCAACTTTTCTTTTAGCCTTGCTTTAAATTAGACTACTGTAGAATTGAAATATTTCATCAAATGCCGAGGCTTGCCAGTCAAATTCACTTTAAATTAGACTACTGTAGAATTGAAATCTATATACTGGCGTGGTTAAATTTACTTGTCCTGCTTTAAATTAGACTACTGTAGAATTGAAATTTCAAATTCATTTAGCAAATCCTCCTTGCTAAGTCTTTAAATTAGACTACTGTAGAATTGAAATATTAGAAAACTATAAAAACAAACCTATCGAAACAAACTTTAAATTAGACTACTGTAGAATTGAAATAACGCAAGCATAGGCAGAGCAATAAACTATGTAAGCCTTTAAATTAGACTACTGTAGAATTGAAATAAAACAACCATTAGAGCCACCGCTCCGCCGTTGCTCTTTAAATTAGACTACTGTAGAATTGAAATGCTTTCGGTGTCCATTCCACCTTGCAAAATAGCTTACTTTAAATTAGACTACTGTAGAATTGAAATGCAAATTTAACCTTGAAAGCTATTGTCGTGAGAGTCTTTAAATTAGACTACTGTAGAATTGAAATTAAAAATAGGTTTGTAGCCTGACTTAATTGCTGACTTTAAATTAGACTACTGTAGAATTGAAATAAAAACATACAAACGGAAACAGAACTTTAATGTCCTTTAAATTAGACTACTGTAGAATTGAAATATTTTAGAAACCTCGATTGGTCTTTTTAAGATTTCTACTTTAAATTAGACTACTGTAGAATTGAAATCTCCAAAAGTAGCAGCGGCTGCATTGTCAGCTGGGCTTTAAATTAGACTACTGTAGAATTGAAATATAATTTTGTGATTTGATGGCTTGTTTGTTTGTGTTTCTTTAAATTAGACTACTGTAGAATTGAAATTCACGAACGGATTTGATGTTGGAGTTTTCATCTTCTTTAAATTAGACTACTGTAGAATTGAAATAAGTAAACGCAAAAAAAAAGCTTGCTCAACTCTTGGACTTTAAATTAGACTACTGTAGAATTGAAATGGCAAAATAGAGCTTTCGGAAATTTGGAAAGAGAGGCTTTAAATTAGACTACTGTAGAATTGAAATAAACCTGCTCTTTTATAGCCTTTAGGCGCTTTAACTTTAAATTAGACTACTGTAGAATTGAAATACGGTCAAGTTTGAATTGTCGCCAGTGTTTATGCTTGTCTTTAAATTAGACTACTGTAGAATTGAAATATGTCAAATTCTGACTCTTCAATAAGTTCGTTTGACTTTAAATTAGACTACTGTAGAATTGAAATTCTTTATAACCTGCCGTATCAAGTTGTTTATTCTCTTTAAATTAGACTACTGTAGAATTGAAATCTGGAGCAGGGTTGAGCCTTGACGGCGCTGATAGCCTTTAAATTAGACTACTGTAGAATTGAAATTTTTTTATTATATTAATCCCGCTTAATCTCTCTTCTTTAAATTAGACTACTGTAGAATTGAAATAAAAAAAACGCAGAGTATTTGGAAAAAGAAAAAAACTTTAAATTAGACTACTGTAGAATTGAAATTAGCATACCCTCCTACTATGTTTACAAAATGGATTTCTTTAAATTAGACTACTGTAGAATTGAAATGAGAATACAAATTTGAAAACCATTATCCAAGAGCCTTTAAATTAGACTACTGTAGAATTGAAATAATCCAAACTACCGCCACTTCCACCAACCACAGCTGGCTTTAAATTAGACTACTGTAGAATTGAAATTATTTCGCCAGACCATCTTTTGTAATGGTAGACTCTTCTTTAAATTAGACTACTGTAGAATTGAAATGTAATCAATATTAGCTCAAAATCAGTTAGGATTTCCTTTAAATTAGACTACTGTAGAATTGAAATCTCTTTGAAAGGTGCGTTTGCCCCTACTCTTGTGCTTTAAATTAGACTACTGTAGAATTGAAATATCAGCAGAGCAGGAACGGTGGCAACTATAACAGCCTTTAAATTAGACTACTGTAGAATTGAAATGACTTAACAGGTGGCGAATTAGTGGCAGGTTATACTCTTTAAATTAGACTACTGTAGAATTGAAATATGAATAGCGGCAATTATAGAATATGGTTGAGGCATTCTTTAAATTAGACTACTGTAGAATTGAAATCTATTTATATAACCCTCCTGGCGTTTATGCTTATACTTTAAATTAGACTACTGTAGAATTGAAATATTCCTGCTTTGCTCAAATCAAAAATCATTTGAACTTTAAATTAGACTACTGTAGAATTGAAATGGTTTCCAAAACCACACAAAAACGGATAGATTTTACTTTAAATTAGACTACTGTAGAATTGAAATTTTTTAAGAGTTTCATATTCACACGCATTGCCAACTTTAAATTAGACTACTGTAGAATTGAAATTATAGCATAAGTTCATTATCGAGTGTTTTTTCTTCCTTTAAATTAGACTACTGTAGAATTGAAATAAAGGAATTTGGCGTGAAAGTAGAAGCCAAAGCTGGCTTTAAATTAGACTACTGTAGAATTGAAATTTTGTTGTGAATGTTTGGTTATTTGTTAGTGTTACTTTAAATTAGACTACTGTAGAATTGAAATCGACTTGACAATGGAAGAGAAACGGCTAACGAAAGACTTTAAATTAGACTACTGTAGAATTGAAATCAGCGTGGCACTTACTAACGACCAGTTTCTGAAAGCTTTAAATTAGACTACTGTAGAATTGAAATCTATTTATATAACCCTCCTGGCGTTTATGCTTATACTTTAAATTAGACTACTGTAGAATTGAAATATTCCTGCTTTGCTCAAATCAAAAATCATTTGAACTTTAAATTAGACTACTGTAGAATTGAAATGGTTTCCAAAACCACACAAAAACGGATAGATTTTACTTTAAATTAGACTACTGTAGAATTGAAATTTTTTAAGAGTTTCATATTCACACGCATTGCCAACTTTAAATTAGACTACTGTAGAATTGAAATTATAGCATAAGTTCATTATCGAGTGTTTTTTCTTCCTTTAAATTAGACTACTGTAGAATTGAAATCGACTTGACAATGGAAGAGAAACGGCTAACGAAAGACTTTAAATTAGACTACTGTAGAATTGAAATCAGCGTGGCACTTACTAACGACCAGTTTCTGAAAGCTTTAAATTAGACTACTGTAGAATTGAAATTTAAAACTATGAAGTTGGCTTATAAGCTCGTTACCCTTTAAATTAGACTACTGTAGAATTGAAATACTTCTCTTTGATTTTTATGTTTATGACGATGATGGCCTTTAAATTAGACTACTGTAGAATTGAAATTAAGCCAATTATTCAAGAGGTTAAATTTTTAGGAACTTTAAATTAGACTACTGTAGAATTGAAATAAAGTCGTTCCCTGTTAAGAGGGTTTCACCCCCTTACTTTAAATTAGACTACTGTAGAATTGAAATTTTGCAAGTCCAACAAAGAGAGCAAAACCAACCGCCTTTAAATTAGACTACTGTAGAATTGAAATTTCTTTTAAATTAGCTAAGTCAGATTTTTTCCATCTTTAAATTAGACTACTGTAGAATTGAAATAACATAGATATAAAGTAGACGGAACTTCTAAAACCTTTAAATTAGACTACTGTAGAATTGAAATAAAATTCGGGTGGCACGGAAATTGCAAGCGGTAGCCTTTAAATTAGACTACTGTAGAATTGAAATTTTTTAATCTCCTAATCTTTCGGCTACTTGACCTACTTTAAATTAGACTACTGTAGAATTGAAATACAATAACAAAATGGGACGAATTTAGGAGTTAAACTTTAAATTAGACTACTGTAGAATTGAAATATCCATAATCCCTCTCTATAAATCCGCTTCTATCGCTTTAAATTAGACTACTGTAGAATTGAAATTAATAAAAAACATACTTTATTTCTCCGCCTATCACTTTAAATTAGACTACTGTAGAATTGAAATAAATGAGGCAAATCGTCAAATCCTTGGTCGGTTATTCTTTAAATTAGACTACTGTAGAATTGAAATGGTAGCGATACTGAGACACACACTCATAAAACCAACTTTAAATTAGACTACTGTAGAATTGAAATCGACAAATACTTGCCTATCCCTGCCCGAATGGTGGCTTTAAATTAGACTACTGTAGAATTGAAATACGCCACATCAACAACCTTTACCTCGTCCTGAAAAAAGTGGACTCTATTAGGAGGAAACTTGGACAAAAGAGAGAAAACTTTTAGATATTCAAAAGCTTTCAGAAATGAGGTTCTAAAGAATGTCAAAAACAAAAAATTGACGGTTTTGGAAGCGGGTAAATATTATGGAGTGGGATTTCCAACTATTTATCGATGGTTGAAAAAAGCTAATTATGACACGCCCTGTAAGGAGGTAATTTTTGTGAAACTATCAGATCAGCACTCTGCTTTGCAAGAGATTGAGGAATTAAAAAAAGAGAATCGTGCTTTAAAAGAGGCTGTGAGCAAGTTAACGCTCGATAAATTGTGCCTTGAAAAGTGTGTAGAAATTGGTGAACGGGACTTTGGTATGGAATTAAAAAAAAAGCCCGAAGTACAGGAATTGAGGAAATCAGGCAGAAAATAGTGGAGAAAAAGTTCCCTTTTAAAATGAATTCTGTTTGTAAATGGTTTGGGATTAGCAAGTCCGGTTTTTATAAAAAGAAGAAGCACATCGAAAAAACAAAGAAAATTGAAGATGAGATTTGCTTGCATATAAATGCGTTACGCAAATTTGGACTTATGTGTGGAGCAAGAAAAACCAAGATTCATTTAAAGGAAGATTTTGACATTATTGTGGGCAGAGATAAATTGTTTGATATTATGAGAGAAAACGATTTGCAAAGTAAATTTATTCGGAAAAAAGTTCAACATTCCAGTGGAGTTAAGCAAATCTTTGAGAATATGTTAACCGATGAATTTAAGAAATCTGTTACAAAATTTGGGCAAGTAATTGTGACAGATATTACCTATATCAAATTGCCCAATAATAAGTTCTGTTACATTAGTTTGGTTGCGGATTTGGCTACCAGAAAAATTTTGGGTTATAATGTGGCTCAAACTCTTTTGGCTGAAGAGTCGGTTAAGGTTATGCGGAAAACATTGAAAAAATATAAGTTGCCTAAAGATTGCATACATCATAGCGACAAAGGAGTGCAATATACGAGCAAATTATACACTGATTTTTTGAAGAAAAATAATTTTAGAATAAGCATGACAGGTGCGGGCAAATGTTATGATAACGCTTGTGCAGAGCGAGTTTTTAATACTTTGAAGAACGAATTTGGTTTTAATGTTGTTTTTTCAAGTTTGAAGGAAGTGCTAAGAGAGTTGAAGAATTTTGTTGATATTTATAACAATAAACGATATCATATGAGTTTGGATTATAGAACACCACAAAGTGTGTTTTTGGAGATGCAGAAAGCTGCATAATTAATAAAAAACTGAGTCCACTATTTTAGGACTGGACAGTAGAATTGAAATATGGCACAGAAATCTCTTATATTGAGGGGTTAAACTTTAAATTAGACTACCGTAGAATTGAAACGGAATTACCTTTTGCAATCTTTAAAATTTTGCAACTTTGAATATTCTTGAAAACTTAATATTGGTGTCAACCTTCAGTATGAACTTTCTAAAAACTTAGGAAAAAGTATTGACGAGAATTTAGTTCAATAAATTGTGAACTAAATGAATTTTTATTGGAGTGAAATTGAAAATTGAGTTGACACAAAACCAGAAGAAGTTGATTCAGAAGGTAGTGAAATTAGAAGAAACTGCCGGTTCTAAGACATCGGCATCAGCTATAGCCGGTTTGATTATAGTTACAGGGAATGTTGGTTTATGCTTTGAAGACATTCAGGATACTTTAGGATTGAGCAAGGGGGCTGTGAGTCTTGGTGTAAATCTTCTGATTGGTATTGGCAAATTGGAGAGTTTCAAAAAATTTGGAGAAAGAAAAAGGTATTTTCGCCTACCGAGAAATATCTCTATTCGGGAGCATATTGGGGCTGCAGTGGCTCTGTGTCACAGCTATAAGGAGCTTGTGAATGAGTTGTTCAATTGTGATGAGATAGAGTTTGATGCGGAAACGAAAAGAGTCATGGAAGAAGATTTGGAATTTATGAAATTTGTTATTGGAGAGATAGAAAATTCTATAAAAAAATGGAAGGAAATGAATGGTTATGAAGTGCAAAATTAGTTTATTATGCTTGATGCTGGCGTTTTCCGGATTGTTTTCGTTGTCGCTACAAGAGGCTAAGGCTTTGGCTCTGAAAAACAATTTGGCGTTGAGTTCTTCCGATTATGAACGGCAAAAAACGAAAAAGCAATATCGACAAGCTTGGGGTGAGGCTTTGTTGCAGGTGAATTTGGTCGGCGGGTATTCTCATACCAAATATGATTTTCCGAATGCCTATTCCGATTATGTAAATTATATGAATACACTAAAATCTAAGTTAGCGACTATGAGTGCCAATGAGCAAACTTTGGGAGCTGGTATATTGTATGTCAAAGAGGCTACAATTGCACAAGAGAAGCAAACTGATTTGGCTTACGGAGTTGAGGCAACTCAGGTTTTGTCGCTGAAAGTCCCCTTTGGTGTGAGTATGATGGGAGATGTTGCGGATTTGAGCCAAAAGCAATACGAATTGAAAAAACAAGATATTTTGTTTACAGTGAGTAAATATTATTACTCTTTGTTATTGGCGAAAGAAAAATTGCAGGTGCAAAAACAGGCTTTGGATATTGCCGAGAAAAATTTTGTTCGTGTGAATAGTATGTTTAACCAAGGGCTGGTTTCCCAATACGATTATTTGCGGGCTCGTTTGGAGGTTACCAAGCAAAAACCGCAAATGGAAGCTGCGGATAAAGATGTGGTTTTGGCTACTCAAAATTTCAAAAACTATATTCGTTGGAGCGATGAAGTTGCTCTTGAGATTACGGACTCTTTGGTTGCTCCTAATATGAGCACTGGAAATTTGGAAGAGAGTGTGAAGAAAGGGTTGGAAATGCGGAAAGAGATTGAGATTGCTGGGATTGCAGCGGAAATCAGGAAGAAAGATTATCGCAAGGAGCAACTTTCGTTTTTGCCCGATTTTCAGCTTGGATTTGCTTACAAAATGTTTTCGCAATCTTCTACCGATTGTGCGGAAACTTGTGATTTTGGCAATTATTGGCAGGTAACTTTGGGGGCATCTATGCCATTGTTTACCAGTTTTGCGAGAGTCAATAAGGTCGCCGTGAAAGAGTATGCGTGGAAACAAGCCAAAGAAGATGAGCTGAATACGAAAGACTTGGTAACGCTGGATATACAAAACAGTTATTACAGTTTGCAACAAGCTAACAAGGGTTGGCTTTCTCAGAAAGAAAACTTGGCTTTGGCTCAAAAAGCTTTTAGTATTGCTCAAGGGCGATATCAAAACGGGGTTTCCACACAATTGGAATTTTTGGACGCAACGCTACAACAAAATGTGGCAGAATTAGGGTATTTGAATAGTATTTATGAATATATTATAGCCTGTGAGAGTTACAAGTTGGCTATTGGGGAGGAATTATGAAAAAAGTTTTTTTAATTGGGTTGTTGGTTTCTTGTTTATGGGCTTGTTCCGAGGACAAGCAAGAGAGTTTGTCCGATATTCACAAAAATGAGGGAATTCCTGTGAAGGTTACGGAAGTAGCTGGTCAGGAGTTTGTGAAAGAGATATATTTTACGGGGAATATGAAAGGCTATAAGCAAACGAGCAAGTATAGTCCGATAGATGCGGAGGTCTCTAGTATAGAAGCAAAAGTTGGCGACAAAGTGAAGAGAAACCAAGTAATCATTAGATTTCCCAATGATAAGCCATCTGCAAATTTTTTACAGGCAAAATCAGCTTATGAGAATAGCGAGAAAATCTATAACAGAATGGAAAAAGTTTTTGACAAAGGTGGTATATCCAAGCAGGAGATGGACAATATTTCCACTCAATATCAGGTCGATAGGGCGAACTACAAGTCTGCATCCAAATTGATTGCGATTACCAGTCCGATAGATGGTGTGGTGACTGCTATGAATGCGAGCCTTACGGACAATATTGCCAAGGAAGATTTTTTGTTTACTGTGTCCGATTTGAGCAAGCTGAAAGTGAAGTTGTCTGCTTCGGAGGCACAAATAGCACAGATGAAGCAGGGGCAAGAGGTGCGAGCTGTGTGGAATGGCATCACTATTAATGGAAAACTGACGGAATTGTCTATGTCCAAAGACCCTGTGACGCAAAGTTTTATCTGTTTTGCCGAGTTTGGCAATAGTGATTTGCAGGTGCTTTCTGGTGCGTTGGCGGATATTTATGTTAAGGTAATAAATTTGCCCGATGAGAAGGTTGTCTCTTCCAAAATTATCCAAAACGATGATGATGGCGAGTATGTTTACATAGTGGAAAATGGAAAGGCGGAGAAGAGATACATCAAGGTGGAGCACCAAAATACTACGGAATCTTGTGTAAGCGGATTGTTGAGTGGGGACAAAGTGATTACTGTCGGATATAATGTTGTTTATGGCGGTAGCAAAGTTAAATTGGTTGATTAGGAAGAGGTAACACGATGTTTTTATCAAATATTTCCATTAAACGCCCGATAATGATGACCATGATTTTGATGGTTTCGATTATCTTCGGGGCGATAGCTTATTTCGGTTTACCGATGAACCTTTTCCCTGAAGCTGATATCCCGTATGTTACTGTGCAAACTATTTACCCAGGAGCTGGTCCTCAGGAAGTTGCAAGCGGTGTTTCCGATATTTTGGAAGACGAGATTGCGACAGTTTCCAAGATAGAAGAGTTGAAATCTTTTTCTATGAATAATGTGTCTTTGATTATGATAAGGTTTGCTTTGGACAAAGATGTGGATATCGCCAAAGACGAGGTGAAGAGCAAGGTTGATGCTGTGATTAACGAGTTGGCTGATGGTGTGGAGACTCCTGTAGTTTCCAAGTTTGACCCCACTTCCGAGCCTATTATGCAACTTGTTCTGACCACAGAGAAATTGTCTCCATTGGAGTTATACGATTTGGCTGATGGCAGGATAAAAGACCAATTTAATCAAGTGGAAGGTGTGGCTTCGGTAAATCTCATCGGTGGTGTGGAGCGAGAGATAAAGGTGGAGATGACACCTAAAGAGTCTAGACAAGACTATTTCACCCCATTGCAACTCGCTCAAGCGTTGGGTCGTGCCAATGTTGATGTGCCGTCCGGTAGTTATAAATTGGATGGTCGAGAGATTTCGGTGAAGAGCAAGGGTCTTTTTGAAAGTTTAGACGAATTGTCTCGTTCCAGAGTGGTTACTCCGATAGGTGTGAAACAAATTGGGCAGATAGCCACTGTGAGCGAAGGCGAAAAGGAGATGGATACCAAGGCTTTATTCTACGACAATGTGAACAAGAAATTGTATAAGAATGTTGTTATGATGGAGATTGTGAAGTCCTCGGAAGGTAATCCCGTGCAGATTGCGAATTTGATTAAAGAGAAAATTGAGTCTTTGAAATCAGAGTTGCCCAATGGGGTTGACCTGAAAATCGTGAAAAACGAAGCGGAGTTTATAGAAGGTTCGGTAAACGACACCATTAGCACACTTTTCCTTGGTGTAATATTTACGGCACTCGTGCTTTTGCTTTTCCTTCACGATTTGCGTTCGACTTTGATAGTTGCACTCACGATGCCGGCTTCCTTGATTTCCACTTTTATGGTAATGAATTGGGTTGGATATAGCTTGAATGTCTTGTCGCTCATGGGTCTCAGCACTTCCGTGGGGGTTTTGGTCTCCAACTCTGTGGTGGTGATAGAAAACATTTTTAGGCATATGCACAGAGGTGATGGGCGAAAGAGTGCCTCTGCTACAGGAACTGCGGAAGTGGTGGTAGCTGTGATGGCTTCCACTCTGACCAATATTGTTGTGTTTGTGCCAATAGGAAGTATGGACTCGCTTGTGGGTATTTTCTTTAAGGAGTTTGCTTATACCGTGGTAATCGCCACAGTATTTTCGCTGATTTATTCGTTCACTCTCACTCCGATGTTGGCGTCATTGATTTTGCCGGAAAATCAGAAAAAGAGCAGATTGGGAACGGAGATAGAAAGGTTCTTGGACAAGGTTGATATTTGGTATGGCACTCTTTTGGAGAAGATTATCCATAATAAGAAGAGAGCTATTATGACTGTCGTTCTGCCGTTTGTCTTCTTGATAATTACTTTCTTTTTTGCCGGATATCTCGGCTCCAACTTTATTCCTTATATGGATAACGGTCAACTAACTATGGATGTTACGATGCCGGCAGGCTCCAGTATGGAAGTTACGGAGAGAACTTATATCGATTTGCAAAAGAGAGTAGCTGCTTTTCCCGAGGTTAAGTTGGTGTTGACCAAAGTGGGTAATCAGGGAGAGATAGACCAGGGTTCGAATATTGGAACTGCTTTTATTAAGTTGGTTGACAGAGGAGACAGAGATTTGAGTGCACCCGAAGTTTTGTCCAAGATTTCCAGAGAGTTAGCCGATTACCCCGGAGCGGATATCTCCATTAATGTGTTTTCTGAGGGAATGGGTGCCGATGTTCAATTTGACTTGCGTGGTCCTGATCAAGAAGTGTTGGCTAAGTATAAAGAAGAGATAATGGTAAAGGCACGCAATATCAAGGGGCTTGTGAATTTCAAAAATTCTGTAGGCGATGCCAAACCGCAGGTGGAGTTGAAACCCAAGAGGAAGATGTTGCAAGAAGCCGATATTGATATTGCGACACTGGGGATTATGGTTAGAGCTTCTCTTGAGGGTTTGACGCCGACACAGTATGACATCAACGGGGACAAATACGATATTCGCGTTAAATATTTTGATGAATCGACTGATAATCTGGATAAAATCAAGAACATTCCTATAGTTACCTCCAAGGGTGTGTTTACTTTGTCACAATTGGCTGAAGTGAGTTTCAAGGAAGTAGCGAATAAGATTATTCACGATAACAGAATCAATTCCATTCAGTTTACTGGTGGTTACGCTGACGGGATGTCTCTGTCGGATGTAGTGGGCAATGTGAAAGAGATGGTAAATAAATTGGATTTGCCAGCTGAATATACTGTCTCTTGGAGCGGCAATGCCAAAGAGATGCAAAGCACTATCTCTGAAATGTTGAAAGCAGGTATTTTGGCAATCGTCCTCACTTATATGTTGTTGGCTGCTATCTTGGAGAGCTTCATTCAGCCTTTATATATTTTGGCGACTTTACCCTTGGCACTCATCGGAGTTGTTTGGTCTCTTTTGCTTACCGGATTGGGATTTGATATTGTTACTATGATGGCGATGATTATGCTTATTGGTATTGTGGTGAATGCGGCGATTTTGCTTTTGGATTATACCAATCAGCTAAAACGGGAAGGTGCGAGTCCCAAAGAAGCTCTCTTGGAAGCATGTCCTACCAAACTCAGACCTGTGATGATGTCTGCTATAGCTATTATGTTGGGAATGCTCCCGATGGCTCTGGGCATCGGAGATGCAGGTGGCGAGATGAGAATGGGTATGGGTGTAGTGAGTATCGGTGGAATATTGGTTGCTACATTTTTGACACTATTTGTGATACCTGCGATTTACTATTTGTTGTCTCATAGAGTCAGGTAATAGTGAGCGGTTTATCGGAGGCTATGAAAAAAGGTTGACATAAAGAGAGTGCCTAATTTACTTGGCACAGTATTGATTTTATATTTAATGAAACTTTGTAAAATTCGGTTCGAAAAACGGACTGCTTTGCAAAGTTTCATTTGTTAATATGGAGAAGATTATGAGTATGATATCTATTATAAACGAGTTGGCTAACCTAAAGCAGCTCGACAGAGACGACCTTTTTGTGGTTTTGAAGGAAAGCTTGTATGCCGCTATTTCCAAGAGGTTGAAACGACCTGCTTCATTGGAAATCGTTGTTGACCAGAGCAAAAACGAAGTTTATGCGAAAGTGAATAAGGAAGTGGTGGAGAACGACATCTATTTTGATGAAATTTCTTTGGAAGACGCTCAATTGAGTAAATCGAAAGTCAAAATTGGCGACAATTTGGATTGCATCGTTATGGTTTCCGAGTTTGAGCCCAAAACTATCAAGACTGCCAAAAAGATGATACAAGATAGGATAAAAGAGCTTGAAAACGATAGAGTTATGTTTGATTATAACAAGCAGAAAAATCAGGTTGTTACGGGGAAAATCAGAGAGCTCAAATTTAACGATTACATAGTGGATATCGGTTATACGGATGCGATTTTGCCGGCTGACGAGCAAATCTCCAGTGAATATTACAGAGTTGGGAATATTGTGCAAGCCTATATTGTGGATGTGCGTAAGATTCGTAATAGAGTGCGAATTGTCCTCTCCAGAACTCATCCTGAGTATATCAAGAAGCTTTTGGAAAATGAGGTTCCGGAAGTAGCCAGTGGAGAGGTGGAGGTTAAGAAAATCGTGCGTGACCCGGGCGTGGAGACCAAGATTGCTCTTTACGCAGAAAATCCGAATATCGACCCTGTCAGCTCTTGCTATGGACCAAAAGGTTTGCGGATAAAAGAGATTTGCAAAAATCTTGGGGACGAGAGCATTAGCTTGGTTTACTGGAGTGACAATTTGGAGCAGTTTATTGCCAACGCCGTCGGTATAGATTTTGTGGAAAAGGTTTACTTGGCGGAGCACGGTAAGTTTGCTCGGATAATAACAAATCAAAAAAACAAGGCAATTGGCAAGGGTGGTATCAATGTGAAACTTGCTGCAAAATTGACTGGTTACAAGATTGACATTTTCACTCAAGAAGAGTTCCAATCTCAATTGGAGAAGGAGCGTAGAGTTGTCAGCCATATAGACGATTTGGATGGAATTACGGATAGAGCTTTGGAAGTGCTGAAAAGCAACGGATACACTTCTGTGGAAGATATTTACAGGGCGTCTGTCGAGGAACTTTCCAATTTGCCGGGTATTGGCTTGAAGATGATAGAAAAGTTGAAAACTTCTGCAGAGAATTTTTGATATTGAGTTGTGAAGATAAAGCACTTGAGAATATGTGTGGTGTGCAGAAAGAGATTTGAGCAGGACGATTTGTTGCGATTTGTTTTGATAGACGGAAGACCTGTTTTTGATTTTAAAAGAAAATTTTTCGGCAGAGGAAGATATGTTTGTCCTGATTGTATCGCTCTGTTGGAGAAGAAAATAAAGAAGTTTTGTGCTGTCGAGAGATGATAGCGATGGAGGAGTTTTGAGTATTAAAGTAAAAGATTTGGCCAAGGAAATGAAAATTGCCTCAGGTGCGTTGAAATCTTATTTGAAGATTGTCGGTGTTGAGGTGAAAAATCATTTGAGTGTGGTTAGCGAGGAAGATGCTCAGAAAGTTAAGCAATTCGTGAAAAAGCATATGAGTAAGGTGCAAGATACTCATCGTAAGACTAAAAAAATTCATCAGCAAGATGAGAGTAGTCAGCGTTCTTCTTCTTCTTCTTCTACAGAGCACAAAAAGAGAAATTCTAACGAAAATCGTGGTAAACCTTTTGGGCAATGGAGTTCTTCAGGAGAGTTGGACAGGAGCAAATCTTCCGGTGGATATAGTGCGAAGCCCGATAATGAGAAGAAAAATACTGCAAGTGCTAGTGGCAATGTGAGTGTTGATAACGATGTTTACAAGAGCAAATCCCAAAAGAAGAGAGTTTTCAAAGATAATAAAACTAATACAGGTGGTAACACCAGTTTTAATAAGGCGAAAAAGAAGAAAAAAGATGAAGAAGTAGTTAAAAATATTAAACAGATTTTGGTTGGTCCTGGCAAGAAAAAGAAATATAAAAAAGAGTCCAAGATTGTTGATGGTGATAACTTAAAGATTGTTGTCAGTGAATTTACTTCCGTTGGCGAACTCTCTAAACTGATGGATGTCGACCCGTCGGAAATTGTTTCTCATTTGTTCAAGCAAGGTCAGATGGTGACGATTAATCAGAGGTTGGACAAGGACACTTTGGAATTTATCTGTTCGGAATTTAACTTTGAGGTTGAATTTGAAGAAGAGTTCGGTGCTCAGTTTTTGGAGGATGAGACAGCTGTAGAATCTGCTGATGTTCCTCTTATTTCTAGACCTCCGATTGTTACAGTGATGGGTCATGTTGACCATGGGAAAACCTCCATTTTGGATTACATCAGGAATACCAAAGTTACCGCTGGTGAGTCGGGAGGCATCACTCAACATATTGGAGCGTATCAGGTAAAGTCGAAGAAGGGGCTGATTACTTTTTTGGATACTCCGGGGCATGAGGCTTTCACGGCGATGCGTGCCAGAGGAGCGAATGTTACCGATGTAGCGATTATTGTTGTTGCTGCCAACGATGGGGTGAAACCGCAAACTATTGAGGCTATCGACCACGCTAGAGCTGCCGGAGTGGACATTGTTGTCGCTGTGAACAAGATTGATTTGCCCGAAGCGAATTTGGACAAGACTATCAATGATTTGGCAACACAAAATATATTTTTGGAAGGCTATGGTGGCGATGTTGTTTGGGTAGCTTGCTCAGCAAAATCTGGTAAAGGAATTGATGACCTTTTGGATTCCGTGGTTTTGGTTGCTCAGATGAAGGAACTGAAAGCGAAAGTGGATTGCAACGCTAAAGGTGTAGTGATTGAGGCTCAAAAAGATCAACAAGTTGGGACTAAAACGACTGTTTTGATACAAGAAGGGACGCTGAATAAGGGCGACATTATTGTTTGTGGTTCTACTTTCGGCAGGATTAGGAAGATGGAAAATGAGAGTGGGGAAGAGTTGAAAACCCTTCAACCTTCTGGAGTAGCTGTTATTTATGGACTGAAAGAGGTAAGTAAAGCAGGCGATGTTCTCAACAAAATGGAGAGCGAGAAACTGGCTTATCAAATCGCTCAGGAAAGGTTCAATGTTCGTAAAAAGCAAAAGAGTTTTATGACTCACACCAATACGGACAACCTGTTCAAGCGGATTAATCAGGAAAATTCGAATAAGATTAATATTTTGCTCAAGGCTGACAGTGACGGCTCTATTGAGGCTCTGAAAGACTCTTTCCAAAAATTGTCCAATGATGAAGTGGGAGTAAAGATTATTCACGCTGCTGTCGGTGGTGTTTTGGAGTCGGATGTCTCGTTGGCTGCTGCTTCCGATGCTACGATTGTGGGATTTCATGTTCGTGCTGGAAATGATGCCAAAGCTATGGCTGACAACGACAATGTGCATATCAGGCTTTATTCTATCATCTACGATGCGATTGACGATTTGAAAGATGCTATGTCAGGGATGTTGTCGCCGGAGATTGTCGAAATTGCCGGAGGAATGGCAAGGCTGAAGAAGGTTTTCAAAATCAAGGGAGTTGGCTCTATTGCTGGCTGTATAGTGGAAAAGGGCGTGATTAGGTCGGACGCTTTGGTCAGATTGTATCGTGATAATATTCAGATTTATGAGGGGCAATTGTCCAGTCTGAAGCACTATAAGGACGAGGTCAAGGAAGTGAAGTCGGGGACAGATTGCGGACTCAGCATTGAGGGATTTAACGACATCAAAGAGGGCGATGTTATTGAGACATTCTCCAAGGAAGAAAAAGCTCGTCGGATAGATTAGGGTTTATATTTAAGAACTAATTTATAAAATTTATTTTGTCAAAATAGGTTATTATTAGAAAAGTTAAAACCTATTATAAACTTGTCTTGAAGCTATTTTTTATTGGATTACCGAATTTTATTTGACTAAATATAGGTTTTCGTTACTTGTTGCTGAAGAGGGGAATTATAATAAATGAAAATTGACTTAAAGATAAAATTAGCCGTTATTTTTAAAATATTGGGGAGCGTGCATTTAATTGGGTCTAATTTCCACTCCTTTTGAATAATTATTGAACCAAATTTTCAAAAAATGATTCATATTTTTTTCAGATTTAAATCCGTCTAAATTTTTTAATTTCCTATTCAATTGTCGATTAATATTTTCAATTTTATTTGTTGTTTTATCCAAAAAATCGTAATGAAAATGAGCAGTTAATAAACCAAAGTTTCGATTAATTGATTTAATAAAACGCTTATGAATTTTTAGGCGAAAAAATTTTTCATAGTGATTAAGCGAACTTAAATTATTTTCAGCTTCTTGTAAAGTTTCAGCATTTAAAATGCTCTTAATCAAGTTCTTAAAGAAAATATTTCGTCTAAAAAACTTACTCTTTTTTGTTTTAGGAACATTGATATTAACGCTTCTTAAATAATGAACCAAGCAAATTTGATGTGGAACATCTTCAAAAAGTTGGTTAACTGGCTTAACAAAGCACTTCCCTCGCCCAAAATCTGACACAATCCCAATTATTTTGTTGTCATACATTTTTTTTAGTCTATTCAAAAAGTCTTCAGATGAACTACTATGTTCTCTATCATAAATCTTGTAATATATTGGTTTATCAAGTAGTTTGCTACTGGCGACTAAGACAACTTTTCGCTTACCGTTTATCTTAATTTCCTTGCCATCAATATAAATTGTTGTCTCATCTATATTGCTGTGTAACACATTATCCTGATATAAATTAGCTCGCTGAGGTATCCAATTAAGAATACTATTTTTACAAATCCCATGTCTTTTAGCAACTTCAGAAAGAGAACTTTTGGTTGAAATATAGTCAGTAACAACCTTATCTTTGAATTTTGGTGCAAAATGAGTTCTCTTATTATATCCAAAATTGGTAAAACTTATTTGGCAATCTTTACAATAAAATCGTTGAGTTTTGACTTTAATTTTCCCACGATTAGTTGTTCTTTCAGAGAAAATATATCCCTTCTTTTTTGTGTTTAAGCTATCACAATTTGGACAGCGTTTTTTTTGATTATACTCATGGCATTTTAATAAATGTTCATAACTTATTCTGTCAAACATAATTAGGTCTTATTTCAGACCCAGTTATTTGCACACTCCCAAATATTGCTTTTACTACTTTTTACTTCAGAGTATAATAGTTCACTATTTTATCCTTTTGTTTCTGCATTTCTAAAAAATTGTACAAATCCTTGGCAGTATTATTTAGATAACAATTTATTATTAGATGCCTTCCCTTATCATTCTTTAATGCTGTATATTTTATACCCTTTTGCAAAATTATCAAATTACTTCGGATTGAATTTGTTTTTCAAATTGCCTTTGTTACTTGCAGATGTATCTATTTTTTATATTTTGAAAAAATTGTTTCCACTTAAAGAAAAGAAAATTTTTATTTTCTACTTTATTAATCCAATAGTTTTATATGCTATTTATATTTATTCCCAGTTAGACATAATCCCCATGGCTTTGTTTATGTTTGGGGTTCTTTATTTAATTAATAAAAAATATATTGTTTCTTCAATTTTTGTAGGATTAGCACTTTCAACAAAATTTCATATAATTGTGGCAGTTCCGTTAATTTTATTTTACCTATATAAGCGTGAGAACATTAAAGTTAGCATAAAGTATCTTTTCATAAGTATCTTTCTTTTTCTTTTTTTAGATTTCCCTTTTTTGCTTAGTGATGGTTTTTATCAAATGGTGATTTTGTCTCCCAAACAATCTCTTTTGTTTGATTCTTTTTATAAGATTGGGGAATTAAAATTATTTTTACCAGTAGCTGCGATTTTATCTGTTTACTTGCATTTTTTTAATCAAAAAAAAGTTAATCAAGATTTTCTCTATTTTTATTTTGGATTACTTTTTGTTACTACTATATTTTTTGTATTTCCTGCTCCTGCTTGGTATGTTTGGAGCATACCTTTTATTTCTATATTTTTTATAGTTAACAAAGATGTGAAAAAATCGACTCTATTATATATTATTTTTTCATTTTCGTATTTAATTTTCTTCGTTTTCTTTTATGATAGTGAATATAAAGATATTATTTTTTGTGGAAAGGAAATAAATTTTAAAATTTTAAATGAAAGATTGGTTAATTTGTCATTTACCGTCTTAGAAATGGTTTTGATATCCATAACATATGTTTTTTATAAATTTGGAATAAAAAGTAATTCACTTTATGGTAATTTTTCTAATTTTACGATTGGCATTGGAGGAGACAGTGGTGCTGGCAAAACAAATCTTTTAAATAATCTTAAATCTATTTTAGGTAACAGGCTGTTAAAGTTAGAAGGAGATGGAGAACATAAATGGGATAGAGATGATAAAAATTGGGATAATTTTACTCATTTGAACCCCAAAGCAAATTATATTTATCGTCAGGCCGATATCATAAATACTTTAAAAAACAATAAAGCAGTTAACAGAAGTAAATATGATCACACAAGTGGAGAGTTCACTTCTCCTCAAAAAGTATCTCCAAAAGATTTTATTGCAATTGCCGGATTACATCCATTTTATTTACCTAAGATCAGAAAAAATATTGATTTGAAGATATTTATTGAAACAGATGAAAAATTAAGAAGGCATTGGAAAATATTAAGAGATATGCAAACAAGAGGTTATAATTTTGAGAAAATAGTTGAACAAATTGAGAACAGAATGGGAGATGCTAAAAAATATATTTATCCTCAAAAAGAGTTTGCTGATATTATCGTTAAATTTTTCCCAATCAATGAATTTCAACTTGGAGATATTGATGAAGAAATTTTTCTTGGTTTAAAAATTATTTTTGATGCTAATATTCATATAGAAGATATTTTAAGTAAGTTGGATTGTAAATTTGATTGGGATTATAATGAAAATCTTAAATCTCAATATATTTTGTTAAAATCAATCCCTTCTGTTAATTTTGAAATTATTGCTAGAGAAACTATTGAAAATATTGAAGAGTTAATTTCAAACAAAATAGAGTTTGCTTCTGGATATTATGGATTTTTACAGTTAATTTTATTAAAAATGATAAGCGAAAAGTTAAAGGAAGAAAGTGCTAAAATATAAAGGTTTGCTTTTAGATATAGACAATACTCTTTATAATTATAATTTTTCTCATGAAAAAGCTATTAAATCTGTTTTTGAGTTTTGTTTTAAGACTTTCAATCTTGATAAGTTTCAACTAAAAACTGCTTATATATTTGCTCGGGGGAAAGTGCGAATTGAATTGGCTTCTACAGCTTCATCTCATAATAGATTATTATACTTCCAAAAAATGTTGGAGATTTTAAATCTGAACCCTCTAAAATATAGTTTAGAATTATATAATATTTATTGGGATAATTTTTTAGAAAACATTTTTCTTTTTGATGGAGTAAAAGAATTGTTTTCTAAATACAACCAAAAGATTTGTTTAGTAACAGATCTTACGGCTCATATTCAGCATAGTAAAGTTCAAAAGTTTTCTTTAGATAATTATTGTGATTTAATAGTAACTAGTGAAGAAGTAGGTCATGAAAAACCACATCCTTACATTTTTATGAGAGCCTTACAAAAATTGGGATTAACTGCCAAAAATGTTTGTATGATAGGAGATAATTTTGAAAAAGATGTTATGGGTGCAAATGATTTAGGAATAGATTCTGTTTGGTGTAATCATGAAAATAAAAAGCATGATTATAAAGGCTTAAATATTACAGAAGTAAAATCATTTAAAGAGATTTTGGAATTGGTATGAAAGAAATACGGGATTTAGTTGAAATTTCAAAATATGCCGGTGAAAGATTTGATTTGGTGCAAGCTGGTGGAGGAAACAGTTCTGTAAAATTAACCAATGATAATATGTTAATAAAAGCTTCTGGTTTTTTATTGAGTGATGTAAATGAGCATAAAGGGTTTTCTACTGTAATTACTTCCAAAATAGCAAATATTGTTAGAAATGAAAAAATACTAAATGATAAAAATAAAAAAAATCGTGAGCTGATATCTGCCAAATTAGTTGCGGAAGCGACTATTGATAAAGTCAACAGGCCTTCGATAGAAACTTTACTTCATTCTTTATTGCTAAAATATACTCTTCATACACATCCTATTGTAGTTAATATGATTGCTATTCAAAAAAAGTGGGAAGAAATTTTATTAAAAATTTTTGCAAAAGAAAAAATTGCTTTAGTGGGATATAGAACTCCAGGGATAGATCTTGCTCTTACATTAGCCGAAGAATTGCAGAAATTTGAAAAACCCCCCAATATAATTTTTTTACAAAATCACGGTTTAATCGTTACTTCTAATTTTAAAGAAGATATTAAAATTTTAACCGAGAAAGTTCTTGAGAAAATTGAAAGGTATTTGAATATTGAAATGGATAAATTTAAATTAACTAACACAATTTCTCATTTTTTTAATTTATTGAATTGCAAGTCAACTATAACATATTTATGCCAAGATGTTTTTATTGTAAGTCAAATAAAGATTAATAAAGAACTTTTCTTTAGTTCTCCTTTTTGTCCAGATAGTTTGGTATATTGTGGAATGGTAGTGTGCGAATTAAGTGAAAATAAAGAAATAGAAGATTTAAAAATCTATAAAGCAAAATATTTGTCTGACCCTAAAATAATTTTATACAAAAACAATCTTTTTTTTGTTGCTCCCACCATAAAAAAAGCGAGAGAAATTGAAGAAGTTTTTAAATATAGCCTTATGATTTTAGAAAAAAATAAAAAAAGTGATAAAAATTTTTTAAAAGTCGAAGAGTTGGTTTACCTAAGTAATTGGGGAGCTGAAAAATTTAGGCAAAAAACATAAAGGAAATAAATGTTCAATAATGATTTAAAAAATATTCTAAAACACGACAATGTTAATATTTATCTGTTCCCTTTATTAATATTTGTTTTTTTGTGGACCTATGGCAATATAGGTGTTTTAACAAGAACAAGCTTAATTTTACAAATAGTAATAACAAGTTATTTGATTGCTATATTATTATTTCTATTTTTTGTTAATGAAAAGTACTTATCTAAAAATAGTGGTATAGATATTATAGTAATAAGTAAAAGTGATATTAAAATAATTTTACTAATTTTGTTTGTATCGCTAGTACTAGGTTTTAATTATATGCTTTATTCACTTAATGGTGATGAACTAGCACATTCTGTATCTTCGCAATTTTATGCAATATATGGATTACAATTTATATTTAATAAGTTGCCAAATTTTATTACTGCTCAACAATCTTGGATACTTGTTTGGATTATATCAAATTCTGTGCTTTTAAGTTCAAGTGCACTAATTTATTATATAAAAAAGCTGAACTTTAAATATAAATATATTGTTCTTTCAATTTTTATATTATTGTTTTTTAGAATTGGATATATATTAAGAGGAGGATATGATCCTTATCATCCTCCATTTCGGTTGTTCCCTCTTTGGTTGTCAAGTACAATATTTTCAACATCTATTTTTTCTTTCCGACTGCCGGGAGTTATAGCACTAAGCTTAATAGGTCTTATAATTTATAAAGTCCTAAAAGTAAAAACAAGTAACTATTATTTTTTATCGTTAAGTGTTTTTACATTACTTTCAATTCCTTTACTTTGGCACACAGCATATATAGTTGAACCATCAATTTGGGCTACTTTATTTTCTATTTTATTTTTATTAGCTTTTCAAGCAGATAAATTGAATAAACTGAGTTTTTTTACATGGTTTTTATTGTTAGCTGTATTTATCCTGATGAGACAATCTTTGTTTTTCATTATTCTTCCAATGCTGTTTTTGTTTGCTATGGAAAGGAGAATGTTATTACTTAAGAACTGGAAAGAGACTGTTTATGAATTATCTCCATTGTTAATAGTTTTACCATTCTTTATTAGAGGCTTAATACTTGGAACTCCTGCTCAAGCAAATGTTAGCACAGAACTTCAATGGACCTTATTTGAAAAATTATCCAATGTTGTTTCATCGGGGATGCTAAAAGACATTATTGTAAATAATTTTGAGATTTGGTCTCTTTTTATACTGTTTGCATTTATACCAACTAAAAATAATCGTGTAAAATATTTTATTACAATTTTATTATATATATTAAGTGCTTTTACCGTGTTTTACTCGATTAGACCCATTTTATGGGGAATACCAAGATATCAAGCAGAGTACATTATCCCGTTAATAGTTTTAGGTGCAGTAAGACTTTTAGCAATAATATTTGGAAGTAACAACAAAACAAGCAAATATATAATAGCTGGAGGCTTACCTCGTCCTGAAAAAAGTGGACTCTATTAGGAGGAAACTTGGACAAAAGAGAGAAAACTTTTAGATATTCAAAAGCTTTCAGAAATGAGGTTCTAAAGAATGTCAAAAACAAAAAATTGACGGTTTTGGAAGCGGGTAAATATTATGGAGTGGGATTTCCAACTATTTATCGATGGTTGAAAAAAGCTAATTATGACACGCCCTGTAAGGAGGTAATTTTTGTGAAACTATCAGATCAGCACTCTGCTTTGCAAGAGATTGAGGAGTTAAAAAAAGAGAATCGTGCTTTAAAAGAGGCTGTGAGCAAGTTAACGCTCGATAAATTGTGCCTTGAAAAGTGTGTAGAAATTGGTGAGCGGGACTTTGGTATGGAATTAAAAAAAAAGCCCGAAGTACAGGAATTGAGGAAATCAGGCAGAAAATAGTGGAGAAAAAGTTCCCTTTTAAAATGAATTCTGTTTGTAAATGGTTTGGGATTAGCAAGTCCGGTTTTTATAAAAAGAAGAAGCACATCGAAAAAACAAAGAAAATTGAAGATGAGATTTGCTTGCATATAAATGCGTTACGCAAATTTGGACTTATGTGTGGAGCAAGAAAAACCAAGATTCATTTAAAGGAAGATTTTGACATTATTGTGGGCAGAGATAAATTGTTTGATATTATGAGAGAAAACGATTTGCAAAGTAAATTTATTAGGAAAAAAGTTCAACATTCCAGTGGAGTTAAGCAAATCTTTGAGAATATGTTAACCGATGAATTTAAGAAATCTGTTACAAAATTTGGGCAAGTAATTGTGACAGATATTACCTATATCAAATTGCCCAATAATAAGTTCTGTTACATTAGTTTAGTTACGGATTTGGCTACCAGAAAAATTTTGGGGTATAATGTGGCTCAAACTCTTTTGGCTGAAGAGTCGGTTAAGGTTATGCGGAAGACATTGAAAAAATATAAGTTGCCTAAAGATTGCATACATCATAGTGATAAAGGAGTGCAATATACGAGCAAATTATACACTGATTTTTTGAAGAAAAATAATTTTAGAATGAGCATGACAGGTGCGGGCAAATGTTATGATAATGCTTGTGCAGAGCGAGTTTTTAATACTTTGAAGAACGAATTTGGTTTTAATGCTGTTTTTTCAAGTTTGAAGGAAGTGCGAAGAGAGTTGAAGAATTTTGTTGATATTTATAACAATAGACGATATCATATGAGTTTGGACTATAGAACACCGCAAAGTGTGTTTTTGGAGATGCAGAAAGCTGCATAATTAATAAAAAACTGAGTCCACTATTTTAGGACTGGACAGCTTGCTTTGTTTGCTATTTTATAATTTATATACTATTTCTATTTCACATTCTCATAAAAAAACTATAGTAAATAATCATTTAGTAATAACTTCACACCATGTTTATAATTATGAAATTGCTTTTAAAACAGCAAAAGAATATGGTTATGCAGGAAGTACTGTAACTTTAGGGGTAACATATGGAATCTTGAATGAAGTTTTGTATGGATATAGTTTAATTGAGACAAAAAAACAATTAGAGATCCAAAAAAAATTCAATGACTTTGAAGATAATAATATAGATTCTTTAGTTAAAAATGAAAATATTAAACTTGTGCTGCTTTCAGATTTTAGCAATAAAAAAGAGTATATCTGCACCAAATTAATTAAAAATGGTTTTAAAGAATGGAAAAAATTCTCAAACGAAAAGACAGCGGACGAAATTATAGCATTAGTTAGAAGTGCCACAAAAGAGATCAAATAATATGCACATAATTATACCCATGTCTGGAATTGGGAAAAGATTTGTCGATGCTGGGTATAAGGAACCCAAACCTTTAATTAAAGTTGATGGGAAACTTATTATTGAGCATGTATGCAATTTGGGAGTGTGCAAATAACTGGGTCTGAAATAAGACCTAATTATGTTTGACAGAATAAGTTATGAACATTTATTAAAATGCCATGAGTATAATCAAAAAAAACGCTGTCCAAATTGTGATAGCTTAAACACAAAAAAGAAGGGATATATTTTCTCTGAAAGAACAACTAATCGTGGGAAAATTAAAGTCAAAACTCAACGATTTTATTGTAAAGATTGCCAAATAAGTTTTACCAATTTTGGATATAATAAGAGAACTCATTTTGCACCAAAATTCAAAGATAAGGTTGTTACTGACTATATTTCAACCAAAAGTTCTCTTTCTGAAGTTGCTAAAAGACATGGGATTTGTAAAAATAGTATTCTTAATTGGATACCTCAGCGAGCTAATTTATATCAGGATAATGTGTTACACAGCAATATAGATGAGACAACAATTTATATTGATGGCAAGGAAATTAAGATAAACGGTAAGCGAAAAGTTGTCTTAGTCGCCAGTAGCAAACTACTTGATAAACCAATATATTACAAGATTTATGATAGAGAACATAGTAGTTCATCTGAAGACTTTTTGAATAGACTAAAAAAAATGTATGACAACAAAATAATTGGGATTGTGTCAGATTTTGGGCGAGGGAAGTGCTTTGTTAAGCCAGTTAACCAACTTTTTGAAGATGTTCCACATCAAATTTGCTTGGTTCATTATTTAAGAAGCGTTAATATCAATGTTCCTAAAACAAAAAAGAGTAAGTTTTTTAGACGAAATATTTTCTTTAAGAACTTGATTAAGAGCATTTTAAATGCTGAAACTTTACAAGAAGCTGAAAATAATTTAAGTTCGCTTAATCACTATGAAAAATTTTTTCGCCTAAAAATTCATAAGCGTTTTATTAAATCAATTAATCGAAACTTTGGTTTATTAACTGCTCATTTTCATTACGATTTTTTGGATAAAACAACAAATAAAATTGAAAATATTAATCGACAATTGAATAGGAAATTAAAAAATTTAGACGGATTTAAATCTGAAAAAAATATGAATCATTTTTTGAAAATTTGGTTCAATAATTATTCAAAAGGAGTGGAAATTAGACCCAATTAAATGCACGCTCCCTGCAATTTATTTCCTGGGGAAGAAAAGTTTACTTTTATCTGCAATTCCAATCATTTAGCAAAAACTAATATTCACAAAATTTTGAAAAAATTAAAGCCTAAAGCGAATGTAATTGAAATTCCTAAACACAAAAAAGGTCCAGTTTATGCTGTATCTTTAATTTATAATTTAATAGATGACGATGAGGAAGCAATTGTTAATTATTGCGATTTTGGAACATATTGGGATTATAAAGATTTTTTGAGGCATACTAGAAGTAGAAATGCTGATGGAGCTGTTCCTGCTTACAAAGGTTTCCATCCACATATGCTCGGAACAACCAACTATGCTTTTATGAGAGATAATAAGCAATGGATGTTGGAAATAAAGGAAAAAGAGCCTTTTACTGACAACAGAATGAATGAATATGCATCAAATGGAACTTATTATTTCAAAAAGGGCACATATCTTAAAAAATATTTTAGCAAACTCATTGATAATGATATAAATCTTGGTGGCGAATATTATGTCTCTCTTGTGTATAATCTTCTCGTTAACGACGGTTTAAATGTTTCTATATATGAAATCCAACATATGTTGCAATGGGGAACTCCACAAGATTTGGAAGAATATAAAATTTGGTCTAACTATTTCAGAAATGTTATTGTAAATCGTAATGAACTCGAATTTGTCCTTCCCAAAAGTACAATGTTAATTCCATTAGCTGGCAAGGGAAGTCGATTTGCAGATGCTGGTTATAAGATACCCAAACCTCTTTTAAAAGTAAGCGGAAAACCAATGATAGTTCAAGCAGCTAATTCTTTGCCTAAAAGTGAATCGCAAGTATTTGTTGTTCTTCAAGAGCATTTAGATAATTTTTCCCTAAAACAATTTTTATTACAAGAATATCCTAACGCAAAAATTGTTCCAATTAACAAAGTTACGGATGGGCAGGCAATTACTTGTAGCTTTGGTCTCAAAGGCATTGATAAAAATGCACCTTTATTAATAGGGGCTACAGACAATGGTATGATTATAAATAAAGAAAAATATAATAGGCTAATCAGAGATAAAAATGTTGATGCTATTATCTTCACTTTTAGGCATCATATAAGTAGTAAAAATAATCCTGAAATGTATGGCTGGGTAAAAGCTGATTTGCTTAATAATGCTCTGTCTATTTCGGTAAAAAAACCAATTTCTAAAAATCCATATAATGATCATGCAATAGTGGGAACTTTTTGGTTTAGGCAAGTTGAATTTTTTAATATAGCACTTAATAAATTGATTGATGATGACATAAGAATTAATGGGGAATTTTATGTAGATAGTCTAATGGGAGAATTGATAAAAATAGGGTTCAATGTCAAAGTTTTGGAAGTAGATAATTATATATGTTGGGGGACTCCAAATGATTATGAAACTTTCTATTATTGGCAAAGTTTTTTTCATAAAGCAAAATGGCATCCATATTCGTTAGAAAAAGATCCAACTGTTAATAAATCTAAAATTATTAATCTTGATAAAAAATTCAGAAAATTTGAGCAAAAATTTGAATGAGTAAAAATAAAAGGGAAATAATAAGATTTATTTTTGCTGGCTTTAGTGCTGTTGGTACGGATTTTGTTATTTATTTTATTTTAATTAATGTTTTGTCTAATAGTTTTTCCAAAATAATTTCATTTGTGTGTGGAACCATAGTTGCCTATTTGATAAATAAATATTGGACATTTGAAAAACACAAGAAATCATTGATTGAAATGTTTAAATTCTTTTTCTTATATTTGCTTACTTTAAGTGTCAATGTGATTACTAATAAGATATTTTTGAATAATTTTAATTTAGTTTATTTTTCTTTTTTAATAGCAACTGGAATTAGTACAATACTCAATTTTATTGGGCAAAAATGGTGGGTATTTAGATGAAGATTTTAATTATAGTAAATAAAAATGTGTAAAATGAAATTTTCCATTGTTGTTCCTTGCTATAATGAAGCAAAAAACATCCCTTTAATTTTAAATGAATTTGATACTATTATCAAAAGAAACGATATAGAAGTAATTTTGGTTGATAACGGCTCAACAGATAATACGAATGAAGTGATCGAATTATATTTGTCCAAGTATAAATTTGCACGGTCAATTAAAATTGATATTAATCAAGGATATGGATTTGGAATTGTCAGTGGATTAAATGTAGCTAAAGGGGAGTTGATTGGCTATACCCATGCTGATATGCAGACAAATCCTACCGATCTACTAACCGCATTAGAAATAGTAGAAAATCTGAAAAATTGTGAAAATTGTTATGTAAAAGGGAATCGTAAAGGAAGACCTTTGTTTGACCAAATTTTTACAATTGGTATGAGTCTATTTGAATCGTTATATCTAAAAAAAATTCTTTGGGATATAAATGCCCAACCCAATGTGTTTCATAGGAATTTTTTTGAAAAAATAAAAGATAGTTGTCCCAAAGATTTTTCATTAGATTTGTATTTATTATATATGGCTAAAAAAATGAGATTTAAAGTTATACGATTTAAAGTTGTTTTCCCACCAAGAGTTTTTGGAAAGTCAAGTTGGAATACAGGAATAATTTCAAAATGGAAATTTATAAAAAGGACATTAGATTTCAGTTATAAGTTGAAAAAGGAAATATAAAAAATGGAATTTATTGCTCATAGGGTAAATACTATAAAAGAACTTGAAAAATTATCTTTAGAATATGGAGTTGAAATAGATTTACGAGACTATAGCAATAGACTTATTCTTCAACATGACCCCTTTAAAATAGGAGAAGATTTTGAAGAGTATCTAAAACTATATAAACATGGGACAATGATACTTAATATCAAAAGTGAAAGAATTGAATTTAGGATTTTGGAATTACTAAAAAAATACAATATTTCTAACTATTTCTTTTTGGATTGTTCTTTTCCAATGATTAATCTTCTTACAGAAAATGAAGAAAAAAATATCGCTTTAAGATTTTCTGAGTATGAAGGATTGGATACAATTTTAAATATGAAAGAAAAAATTAAATGGATATGGGTTGATTGTTTCACAAAATTACCCATAGATAAAGAGAGTTATGCTATATTAAAACAAAATAATTTTAAATTGTGTTTAGTTTCCCCTGAACTTCAAAATCAAAAAGAAAAATTAGCTGAATATAAACAATACTTGCTAAATAACCAAATAGAATTTGATGCTGTTTGTACGAAGGAATGTAACATTAGCTATTGGGATAAGTTTTAGTTTCAGCGTTTATTGCCCGAGAATAGCTTTATTTTCCGTGATAAACAGAATAAATGGTAAGCAAAGTAAATTGGCGATTGCGGCAATGATGAAGGTAGTATTAAATCCGTAAATATCGAAGAGAACTCCGGCGGAGTAAGCCATCAGGGAGTTAATTCCCAAATTTAGCGACATAAAAACGGCGTTCAAAAAAGCGGGATTGTTTTTATCGGAACTGTTAATAGTCGCCAGTAAAATCGGTCCGTTGGCAAATGTGCTCAGTCCGATGCCTATTAAGCAAATTATTGTAACATATTGGTTGGACTGAAATTGGTTAAGTGCTATCAGAAATACAGACGACAAAACAACTGTTATGCCGAGAAGTTTGCGGCGAGAGAATTTGTCGGAAAGAGTTCCTGCACAGAATACACCTATAGCTCCGAAAAATTGGACAATTGCCAAAGCTGAGCCTCCGATGACCAAACTTTTGCCCAGCGATGAGTAGTAAGTTGGGAGGAAAATTGTTACGGAAGCTTTCAAAATCCCCGCTGTCATATAAATTCCCGATATTCCTACGACTAATTTTGAGTGTTTTTTTAGCGTTCGTAATGCGTTGTTATGCTTGAAGTTACTGTTTGGTTTTTGTTCCACTTTTTCTTCTTTTAGTTTAAAGAAGAAATATATTGTTGAGATGATGACGGGCAAGAGTAGATAGTAGAGTTTGTGTTCGCCCAAGGTGGAAATCCCCCAGACGAAGAGCACAGGACCGGCGAAGCGGGCAATCTCCCCTCCTAACATATAGAAGCTCATTCCTTTTCCTATTAGTTCTCCCGATAAATGTCTGACCATTACCGGTGCGGGAATATGGAACAACAGGACATTAGTTCCGCAAAATAGGAGCACGACGATTAGTGCCAAATAGTTAGGGCATTCAGTCAGGAAGCACATACAGATAGCAGAAACCAAAGGTCCGAAAATCACGAAAAACCGTAGGCTTATTCTATCTGCGATTATACCCAAAAATGGAGTGAAAATTGAGGGAGCACGAAAAGCTACATTGAGCATAGCGGCTTGTGAATATGATAGCGAGAGGTTTTTTATCAGGACAGGTAGCACGGGTGAGATGAAAGAGGAGTAAACATCGTGCATAAAATGCCCGAAGGACACTAATATTATTTTGGAAGTTTTAAACATTAAAAAGAGCTATGATTAAACAAAAAGCTTATAGCAAAACTATGTTGAGGCTTTGCAATTGCTTTTGTTGGCAATTGCCTTGAGCACCGTTTTGGGGACAAATTCTTCTAATTCGCCACCCAACATCAAAACTTGTCTTACTATGGATGAGGAAAGATAGAGATTGCGAAAATCTGGCATAAAGAAAATTGTTTCCAAATTGGGTGAGAGCTTTTTATTTGTGAGGCTTTGCTGTAGTTCATATTCAAAATCGCCCATTGCTCTCAATCCTCTAACAAGAAAATCAGCATTTTTTTTATTGGCAAAATCGACGATTAAACCTCTGAAATTTTCTACCTCTACGAAAGGATGATTTTTGAGTGCTTCTTTGCAAATTTGTGTTCGCTCTTCCAGTGTGAATAAAGAGTCCTTGCAAGTATGATAGGCGACGGCTACTATAACTTTATCGAAGAGCTTACCAGCTTTTTCTATGATATTTATGTGACCGTTGGTAATGGGGTCAAAAGTCCCTGGATAAATTGCGATTTTATTCATTTTGCTCTTTAGAGTTAGGATTCGTCAAGAAACTCGGTTTAAAATTTTTGGCGTTCTGAATATTTTTGATTTTGCGAAAAGCTATAGATTGTTCTTCGGAATTTCTATCAGCTTCTTTTTTGATAAAACCTAATTTAGTTTTTTCATCTTTGTTTTCTGTTTTTATGAAATCGTTGGAAATATTTAATCCTGTAGCAATCAAGATGATTTTAATTGAGCCAGAGAGATTGTGGTCAATAACTAATCCCTTTATCACATCAACATTGGAATGGATTTTGTTGGCTATAATTCCCGTTGATTGTTCGAACTCCGCCATTTGCAAATCTGTTCCTCCGATTACATTAATAATAACGGAGTCGCAGGAATCCAGTTTCATATTGGTGGTTATGATGTTTTCGAAGATTTCGTTGAAAGCGTCCTCAATTCTGTTTTCGCCTCTTCCCGTTCCACTGCAAATAATGGCATAGCCTTTATCTTTGATAACTTTTTTGATATCAGCAAAGTCCACATTTATGTAACCTGTTTCATTCATGGTCAGACAGATGCTGTCAATGATATCCAAAAAAATTCCGTTTCCTTTGGCGAAAGCATCGAAGACGGAAAGATTGTTGAACTTCTCCAAAATTTTTTGGTTGGGGAAGATGATTAAAACATCTGCACTCTCTTTTATTTTTAGGAGTCCTGCATTAGCATTTTCGAGTCTGACTTTTCCTTCGGAGTTGAATGGCATAGTAACGGCAGCGATGGTAAGGATGTTCATATTGCGGGCAGTTTCTACGATGAATGGGGTCGCTCCTGTCCCTGTCCCGCCACCGAGTCCTGCCAAGCAAAACAGAATGTCTGTTCCTTCCAGAGCGTCTATTATCATCTGTTTAGATTCTTTGGCGGATTCGAGACCGATTTTCGGCTCTGACCCAGCTCCCAATCCAGATGTTATTTCCGGTCCGATATTGAGTGTGTTTGTCAACTCCTTGCTATTCAAATCGTTACAATCGGTGTTGATTGCCAAAGGGTAAAAAGAGCTTTTGGAATTTTTGATGACATACGACAAAATATTGGAACCTGCTCCGCCTATCCCGAATATTTTTATGTTGCCTTTATAGATTTGAGGCTTGGTTGCAATTTCTATTTCCATAGCTGTTAGATAAAATCTTTAAAGAATTTTGATACTTTTGATAAAAAATCGTCTTTGAGAAATTTTTTGTTCATTTGAGGAGTGCTTTCTTTTTCCGACCAATGTAGAAGAAGACCGACGGTGGAAGCATATTCCACATCTTGTAGTCGCGTAATTTTTTCTCCGCAAAAGTCATCAAGATTTGGCTTCTTGAGACAAACGAACATCTGATTTTGAAAAGCTTCTTCCAAGAGAGTTTGCAATGCCGGCAATTTGGAACAACCGCCACAGAGGACTATGCCCACGGAGATGTTTCTCAAAATATTGTTGTTCAAAAAATTGCTGTATATCGCATCAACTATTTCCTTGGTTTGATAGATGATGATTTCGTTGATGGTTTCTGTGGAGACTGTCTTTATGCGTTGCCCGTTCAATTCGGTAATTTCTACATCTTTTTCTGTGCTCAAATCAGCCAGTTTGATTTTTTCGGCTGTTGCCAGTTTTGTGTTCAATCCGATTGCAAGAGCTTCTGTGATATTTTTTCCGCCGAGAGGAATAACTTTGGTGTAATAGAGCGTGCCACCGGAATAGATGCTGATATCCGAAGTTCCGGAGCCGATGTCCAAGCAGATTGCTCCGTAAAGCTTTTCTTCTTCTTCCAAAATCGCCATCGAAGAGGCGAGCCCGCTGTAGATAAAGCGAATTACTTTGCATCCTGCTAATTCCACACATTTGTTGATGTCGCGGAGATTGGAGCGTTTGGCGAAGATAATGTGGACTTCCGATTTCAATTCGCAACCGTATTTCCCAACAGGATTTTCTATGAGAGTCGGGTCGTTGTCTATGGCGTAGTTGCGAGGGATAGCGTGAATAATGCTGAGATTTTCTTTGTCTTTGTTTTCCAAAAGAGCTTTATTCTTGGCGTTATCGATGACATCCTTGATGTTTTTTTCTTTGATTTCGGTCTCTTCGTAGTTGCTGATGGTAATAGTCCCGCCAACATTGCTGTGCTCGATGTAATCTCCAGAAATTCCGACCAAGACGGATTCTATCTTGATGCCTGCTTCTTCCTCGGCGATGGATATAGCGGAGAGGATGCTATCTTTGGTGCGATAAATGTCGCTTACAATTCCACCCTTCAGACCTTCCGAAGGACTTTCGCCACTTCCTAAGATTTCCAGTTTGTTATCTTGAGAAAAACATGCTATGACGGCATAAATTTTACTGGTGCCAATATCGATGACGGCGAAGTTGTTGGAACGACTCATTTATTTCTCCAGCTCCTTGTAAATCAATTGTTTCTTGAAAGATAAATCTATCACTTTGTTTTTGAGGTCAATACTTTTCTCTAAACTTTTGAGTTTGTTAATTTTACCCAAAATATCGCCGGGACCTAAGCAAACATAGTTAATTGGACTGGATTTTAGAAAATACAATTTGTCGTTTTTATAAGAAAATTCCGAGATTAATTTTGCAAATTCGGGGTCTTTGGACAGAATTTCGTTATAGAGGGAGTAGATTTCGTTAATTTGGGGATTGTCGATTGTGTCTCCGAGACTGTAGTAGGGTATGTCCAAATTGATAATGGGAACCGGAGAATAATTTTGAAATTCCATAACAACTTTGTTTTTGCTCAATGGGGTATAGTAATTTTTCGTTTTCAGAAGAAAATAGTCTTCTTGATACAAGGGTGAAACGATGATGGCGTTCGGGAAAGATTTTTTCAATTTGCAGTCGTAAATTCTCGGAGAGTTCAATTTGTCGAGGATTTGTTGTTTGCTGACGGAGAAAATATTTTTTCCGAGAAAATCGTCGAAACGAGGGTCGCTTTGCTCGGTTTTGTTGAGGCGAATGGATGCCACGCTGAAGTATGAGGACTGGATAAAAAAGATAAATCCACCAATCAGCAAAAGGATTGCCAAGAGTAGTATAAGTTTTTTTTTCATGAGATTTTTATCTCCATTGTTAGGGTTATATTGAACTGTTTTTTTATTTCGGCTTGCACGAATTTGATTAACGCTACGACATCGCCAGAGGTTGCGTTGCCGGTATTTATGATGAAATTCGCATGCTTTTCACTGATTTTTGCTCCGCCGATACTTTTGCCTTTTAAATTTGCTTTGTCGATTAATTCTCCTGCACTTATGTTTTCGGGATTTGTGAAGATACAACCCAAATTAGGAGATTTGAGAGGTTGCGATTTTAGGCGTTGAGCAATATTATTTTTGACTTTTTTTTGGATATTTTCTCTCGAATCGGTCTGAAGAGCTATTTTTATTTCGTAAATATATCCATCAATGTCGGTAGAGCGGTAAGAATATGGAAATTCTTTGATGAGGTGTGTTTCGTTTTGGGGATTGATGGTGAGCAGGCTGTTTACCATGGGACAGATTGATTGTCCATAAGCTCCTGCGTTCATCTTCACAAGACCACCGATATTGGCAGGGATACCGGCGAGAAATTCCAAACCGCCCAAATCTCTTTTTGCTGCTTCGTGTATGAGGTAGTTGACATTGACATTGGCAGAGACGATAACGGTGTTTTCCTCGAAAACAATTTTTTTGGGCATCAGATTGTCACAAAAGATTTTTTGCTCTCCGGTCAGCAGAGAGTTAGAACCACCGCTGACAATAGAAAAATCTTGTCTTAGCAATTGGGAAACCTCTTCCAAGTTTTGCGGGTAATATCCTTGCGAATTTATTCTGATGTGGGAGAAGATTGTTCCAGTTTTGATAGTATCTCCTTGCCGTATTTATAGATATCGCCGGCTCCAAAGGTAATTAGGATGTCGCCAGGTTTCAAAAGTTCCAGCGTAGTTTTGACTATGTCTTGATTAGTGCTAATGGTGTGAACGCCGTTGTGATTGCATTTGATGGCTGCTTCGCTGATGAGCAAATTCGTAACACCTTCGATTTTCTGCTCTCTGGCAGGGTATATCGGCGAGACCAAAACCAAATCTGCATCCATAAACGATTTGCCAAATTCTTCCGCAAAATTTAGAGTTCGCGAGTAGAGATGAGGTTGAAATAGAGCAACTATTCGCCCTTCAGTTGTATTTCTCACACCTTTGAGAGTGGTTTTGATTTCTGTCGGATGGTGGGCATAATCGTCGAAAATAGTGATATCGCTTGCGGTGCCGATTTTTTCCAAGCGTCTTTTTACTCCGCTAAAGTTTTGCAAAGCGGTTTTGATGGTCTCAAAATCCAAATCGAGTTCCAGTCCAATTGAAATTGCCAAAAGAGAGTTCAGGATGTTGTGTTTCCCAACTAAGTTTACATCTATTCTGCCCAACAATTTATTGTTGTGATACAGGTCAAAATTGGAAATGCCATTTTTAAATTCAATGTTCTTTGCCCGCAAATTTGCTTGTCTGGAAAATCCGTAAGTGACGATTTTTTTATCTATCTTGGGTAAAATATCTTTGATGTTTTCGTCTTCCAAACATACGGTAACCGAGCCGAAAAATGGCACGCTGTTAGCGTATTGGATGAAAGCTTTTTTCACTTCTCCCAAGTTCTCATAACAATCGGTGTGGTCTAATTCGATGTTGGTTATACCCGCTAAAACCGGAGTTAATGTTAGGAAAGAGTGGTCGTATTCGTCCGCTTCTACTACCACATAATTGCTATCGCCCATTTGGGAGTTGCTCCCGATATTTTTGACAATTCCACCGACGATGATGGTCGGAGATAGTTTTGCGAAATTGAGCAAATGCCCGACCATAGATGTGGTTGTGGTTTTGCCGTGGGTCCCTGCAATGCCGATACCAAATCGCATTCGCATCAACTCGGAGAGCATTTCAGCCCGTTTAATGACGGGAATGTTTAGGCTTTTGGCAGTTACTACTTCGGGGTTATCCTGTTTCACGGCAGATGATATGACGACTACATCTATCTCTTTGTTAATCAGCGAACCGTCGTGACCTTGAGTTATTTTCGCACCATTTTTTATCAGTTCCAGACAGTTTTCGTTCAGATTCATATCGGAGCCGGTGATGGTAAACCCTTGGTTTAGCAAGATACCAGCTATACCACTCATCCCGATACCTCCGATACCAACCATATGTATTTTTTTGGTTTTTCGTAACATTTATTCGTCCCTTGTAAAAATTTGATTTTATAAATTAAGTAAGAGAAAAATTGACAAGATATTTTTTTGATTGACTGAAAATTAAAATTTTTTATTTGCTCCTGAATATGGGAAGGATGATATAAAGTTTCAAAATTATGAGTGATGATTGTTGAGTTGATAAGGATAAAAGATGATTAAAAATAAGAAAATAGTTGTTGTAATGCCTGCATATAATGCGGAAAAAACTTTAGAAAAAACATATTCGGAAATTCCTTTTGATATTGTGGACGATGTAATTCTTACTGACGATTTTAGTAATGATGATACTGTTAAATTGGCACAAAAGTTAGGGATCAAAAATATACTGAGACACCAAAAAAATTTGGGATATGGTGCAAATCAAAAAACATGCTACCAAAAAGCGTTAGAATTAAATGCAGATATTGTTTTAATGCTACATCCGGATTATCAATATACTCCCCAGCTAATACATTCTATTTGTTATATGATTGCTGATGGTGTATTTCCTGTGGTTTTGGCTTCCAGAATTTTGGGAAAAGGGGCTTTGAAAGGTGGTATGCCCCTTATTAAATATGTTGCCAATAGATTTTTGACATTTGCCCAAAATATTTTTTTGAATCAAAAGTTATCGGAATATCATACAGGTTACAGGGCTTTTTCTGCTGAAGTAATTAAATCTATAAATTTGAAAGGGAATTCGGATGATTTTATTTTTGATAATCAAATGTTAGCACAGATATTTTATAAAAATTATGAAATCGGAGAATTGACTTGTCCTACTAAATATTTTTCCGAAGCTTCTTCCATTAACTTATGGAGAAGCACAAAATATGGAATTGGTGTTTTGTTTGTTTCATTGCAGTTTAGGTTAGCTAAATTGGGATTTTATAAAAGTAACTTATTTGATTGATTTTTTGGGATACAAGATTTGATAGATATTTGTTTTGGTTCAAGACAACTTGACAAGCAAATTACACCAGTTAAGATAGTATATGCCGATGAGTAACAAGGGTGTAAAAAATGCCAAAATTTCGGAAGAGAAATTTAGAGAAATAACTATGTATTTTTCTTTAGATATTGAAGCCAGTAGAACTGCAATTTTGACTAAAATTTGTAGAAATACGAGTAATAATTATTTGTTCAAAATTGGAGAAAGAATTGTTTAGTTTTGCTGTGAAGATTCTCAATTTTCTGGTATAATTGAAATAGATGAATCTTATTTTGGTGCAAAGCAGTTAAAGGTAAACGAGGGCGTGGAGTTGAGGAAAGATAAAAGTTTTGGATTACTAAAATGAAGTAACAAAGTTTATACACAACTGGTTGATAATTGTAGCAGAAAGACACTACAATCAATTATAAAAGAAAGGATAAAAATGTCAGTGAAAATCCACTCTGATGGGTGGGAAGCATACAATGGGTTAGTCGATTTAGAATATCAAACCCCAGCGATGTGGCCACTAAAATAATGAATTTGCAATAAAAATGGACATATAAATTGGAGATAATGTTTTATGGACTTTGATATAAAAGCCCCTGTTTTAGCTTTAGTTTTACCTTGTTACAACGAAGAAGAAGTGTTGCCAACAACAATTAGCCGATTAACCGAAGTGTTGCAAGAATTAATTGGTTTACAAGAGATTTCAGAATTAAGTTATATGATGTTTGTTGATGATGGAAGTTCTGACTTAACTTGGAATATAATTGAAAAAAATTTTGAAGCCAATAAATTTATTAAAGGAATTAAATTTTCAAAAAATTTTGGTAATCAAAGTGCCTTATATGCAGGTATGCAATCTGTTTTAAATAAATGTGATTGCTTGATTACAATCGATGCGGATTTACAACAAGATGAAAGAAGTATTATTAATTTTATAAAGAAATTTAAAACTGGTTCAGAAGTAGTTTTAGGTATAAGAAAAAGTAGAAAAATAGATAATATTTTTACAAAATTATCATCAACATGTTTTTATAATTTAATGAATCTTATGGGTGTTAAAATAGTTAAACATCATTCAGAATATAGGCTTCTTAGTAATAAGGCAAACACAGCATTATTAGGTTTTAATGAAGTAAACCTATTTATCAGAGGTTTAGTTAATTTAATTGGCTTTAAAACAGATTTTGTATTTTTTACTTGCAAAACTAGAGAAAGAGGAAAAACAAAATTTTCAATTACCAAACTTATTTCTTTAGCTCTTGATGGAATAACCTCTTTTAGTGTAGTGCCTTTGAAATTTATTAGTGTAATGGGATTATTGATTTTTCTTATTTCAATCAGTATGATTTGCTATGTTTTTTTTATTGCTTTATTTACAGAAAAATCAGTTCCAGGTTGGGCTTCTACTGTTTTACCGATTTATTTTCTTGGAGGAATTCAAATAATTTTTATCGGTATATTAGGCGAATATATGGGCAAAATATATAAAGAAACAAAAAAAAGACCTTTATATTTTATTGAGAAAAAAGTAGGGATTTAAGGATTTAAATATGTTTTTAAAAAGAAAGAGATTGTTTTTTTGGGGAATAGTGTTTTTTTACTTTATTTTGATTTTTTATAAGGCAAATTTAGGGATTATAGATGATTATAATTTAGCTGGCAGTTTTTTTGAAGGGAGATTTTTAAGTTTTTTTATTTTCCCTGAAATTGGAAGGTTTTTCCCTTTGTTAGGGCTTGAATACAATTTTGTTTCTCTTTTTTTAGTTTGTCCTGTTGCATTTTATACTTGCAATGCATTTCAGTTTTTGTTAGTAGTTTTTTTATTGTTCAAAATTTTAGATGAAATAATTATAAATAATAAATTGAAATATTTTTTAATTTTAATTTTTATTTTAAGTCCAGGTTTCGTTACAAGTTGGCTTAGATGCTTAGTTGCCGAAAGGGATTTGGTTCTTTTTTTTGTTATTTTCTTATACTTTTATCTAAAATTTCAAAATAATCAAAAATTATTATTTTTAATTGTAGGGTTATTGTCTGCCAATATAGCTCTTTATTATAAAGAGCCAGGGTTTTTGATGCTGGGAACTTTTTCTTTTTTCCATCTTATTTTTGGCTGGAAAGAGATAAATGTAAGACGAAGAATCTTTGATTTTTTACTGCTATTTTCCAGTTTTATTTTTATTGTGGTTTACTATTTTGTAGTATATATCCATCGTGGTGAATCTTTATATGGAAATAGCAGTTGGCAGCCATTTTTTTATTCTTTTTCGCTTTTTATAAATTATGTTTTGAACAATCCTCTTCTTTTTCTAAATATAATTTTTTTTCTTTGGAGATGTTATTGTTTTTTTAAAAAGAAAATTAAATTTAATTTTCTTTATGATTCCATGTCTTTTGCTGCGATAGTTTATTGTTTAGTTTATTTCAAGATGAGAATGTTTACACCTTACTATTTATTACCGGCTTATGTTTTTGCATTGCCCGCTTTAGTTTATTATTTTAGTAATATTAATTGGAGAGAAAAGATTTTTCTGAAAATTGCTTCAATTGCAACATTATTGTTAGTTGTTTGTAGTAGTTTACCTGCTGGACTTTATTGGTTCTCTTTTTATAAAAATATACCTCATAATTACCAAAAAACACTTGTTTTTTTAGAACCATATATTAAAGAAAAATTTGCTAAAGGGGAACGAACTAGTATTTTTCTTTATGGAATATATAGAAACTCTAACTCGGAAGTGTATGGGAGTTTTAGGTTTTTTTTGTGCGAATATAAAAAATTACCTACAATGTCTTTTGATTTGAAAACAGACATAGAATCTAATAAAAATCGTTGTAAAACCGCCGATTCGCCATACTCTTTTTGGAATAAAGAAGAAATTGATAAAATCGAAAAAGGTGATTTGCTGATTGTAACACCATACACTTACAAAAATTTTTATAAAGATTCTTTTGATGATTTTGAGACGATTTTTAGAACAAATTCTCCGATTGTTATCCCAGATGTTAGTTTGAGAGCGATTATTAAATATTTTGTTTCCAGCTATATTCATGAGCACTCAGATAATCCCGGAATGTATTCCAATAAATTTTTGGGCTTGCCTCAAGATTTTTATGTGCTCAGAAAAATAAGATAGAATAAAATAGCTTGACTCCGTTCATAGTGTTCGCACATTCGACAATGTCGTAAGTAATGCGTAATCAAGGTGTAATTTTGAAAGTAAGAAACTATTTTAATTCTCGTAAAGTTTTGATTGAAGACTTTATCAAAGAGAGGATGAACAACTATTCGTGTCCCGATTTTCTCAAAAATGGAATGTCGGAGGTGATGCTTCGAGAGGACGACAAGGAACGGGGAATTTTTCTGTTTGCTGTGTATGAGTCGCTGATGGGCAGGAATAATACAGGTGCTATAAAAAAAATGGTGCCTGTAGCTGTGGCAATAGAGTATATCTATTCGGGGCTTTTTCTTCACGAGCATTTGCCTATTATGAATATTTATGGGAGCAATGAGTGGCATAAGAAATGCCAAGAGAAATTTGGTTTTGCCAATGTGGTGTTGATTGGTGATGCTTTGCTTACTGAGGGATTCGCTATTTTGTCGGAGTTGTCCAAACCGAAGATGGCGGCTTATTGCGTAAAGGCTCTATCGGACGCTTTTTCCAGCAAGGGGTCGATTGCTGGATATGTTGTTGAGTCTAGTTCCATAGGGAAAAAGATTAAAGAAAATGTTTTGAAGTATATCCACACGAAAAAAACTGCCAGTATTTACAGGGCGATTGTGGATATTGCTTGTGAGTTTCATGGGGAAGTTAGTCAGGAAATGGCTTTTGATTTGAAGGAATATGCGTTGAATTTTGCTGTTGCCAAGGAAATCTTGAAAGAGACTGTTCTTTATGTGGAGATGAAAGAGGGAAGCACAAAGGTAAAGAGGATTGAAGACAAGTTGCTTTATCCGGATATCGAAGGTTTGGATAGGTCAATCAAAGCTATAAGAAGGTTGCTGAAGACTGCTCAGGATGTTATTGAAGGGTTTGGCAATAATCAGATTTTGTTGGAGTTTTTGAACAAGCTAAGGTATGATATTCCTTAGTGTTGAAATTATGTGAAATTTTATTGTAATGTTTAGATTTTTTTACTATGCTGCTTATCGTTTTAGATGGGCGGCATTTTTTTTAATAATGTTTTCTTTCAGCGGATTGCATGGGTTTTATGTGGGAAACCAAACTCCGTTTTTCAAGATTTTTGGTGTTCCCAAAGCTGAATCGGCAAAAATTTTTGCTGGGCAGGAACTTAGTGTAATATCTGATGTGTCGTATAATAGCGTGTCGAGAACCGCTGAGGATAGATTTCTCTATCTGAAAGGGGAATGCTATACCTTTAATTTTGTCTATTCTTGCAGTGTCGGGGGCAATTGGTCTGTTGGCGTTGAAGTCCCTTATGTTTTGGTTAGGTCTACCAATTTAGTCAAGTTTGTTGATAAATATCATTCGTTATTGGGGATAAAAAGCAGAAGTATTAGCTGGTTGGATGCTCCGAGTTATTATTTGAACTTGCCCGATGCAAAAGTTTTGTGTAATGGGAATGATGAGGCTTTCGGTGATATGCTTTTTAAGGTGAAGAATAATTTTTATAAGTCTGACAATTTTTTTGCAAGTTGGCTTGTTTATTACAAGTTGCCCACAGGTAAAAAGGATGTCCTCACGGGAAGTGGGAAGAGCGATTTTTCTGTTGCTTTGAGTTGTTCTCACTATATGAAGAAGTTTGTGTTTGATTGTTTTTGTAGTGGTTCTTATCTCGGAGACTTTGCTCCATTATCAAAATATCAACGGAATTTTGTTTATACTGGAGATGTTGGTATGGACTATTTATTTACCAAAAAATTTTCTGCAAGAACGCAAATCAATGGGAGCACAGCATATTACAAAAATACGGGGCTTGGCTCTTTTGATACAGGCTCATTGCAACTTCTCATCGGAGTAAAATATTTGATGGAGCGTTGGGAGTTTAAATTTTTTGTAGGCGAAGATTTAATCGTTACACATTCACCGGATGTGAGTATTAGCTTTAGCACGATTTATAGATTTTGAGTGGCTGGAGACAGAAAAAAAACTTTGACAGATATTCTTGCCAGTTGAGAGTAGCGAATGGAGGAATTTTGGATTGCAAAGATAAAATTGTTGATATTTCGGGTTACAATAATCAGCAGTTGACTGAGTTAGCCGATGAGTTGCGAGAGCAGATTATAAGCGTTTGTGCCAGCAATGGCGGGCATATTGCACCATCGTTGGGAACTGTTGAGCTTACTTTAGCGTTGCTGAAGGTTTTTAATCCGGCTGAAGTTCCAATGGTGTGGGATGTTGGGCATCAAAGTTATGCGTATAAGATTTTGACTGGAAGAAAAGACAGATTTCATACTTTACGCAAACTTGGTGGGATTAGCGGGTTTAATAATATTTTTGAGAGCGAATACGACGCTTTTTCTGTTGGACACTCTTCTACCTCTATTTCTGCTGCTTTGGGTCTCGCTGTGGCACATCCAGAGAGGAAAGCTATTGCTATTATTGGCGATGGTGCTCTCACGGGCGGAATGGCTTTTGAGGGGATTAACCATATTGGCGATTTGAAGCCTTCCAATTTGATAGTGATTTTGAACGATAATCAGATGTCTATCTCTCCCAATGTTGGTGGTTTGCAAAAAGCTTTGACCGATTTTTTGGTTTCCAAGAGTTACAATTTTTTGAAAAAAGAGGCTTACGATTTATCCAAATTTTTGCCGGGGAACATTCGCAATACATTGTTGCATGGCTCAAGGAAGATGGAAGAGAGTTTGCTAAATATTTTTTCCAAGAATATTTTCTTTGAGGATTTCGGATTTAACTATATAGGTCCTGTCAACGGGCACAATATGCCACATCTGATTAAGGTGCTTTCCAAGATTGATGCGAATGTAAACGGACCGGTGTTGTTGCATGTCATTACCAAAAAAGGCAAAGGGTTTAGCTTTGCGGAAAAAGACCCTGAGATATTTCACGGGATTGCTCCTTTTAATCGGGAAACAGGCGAAATTTTGCAGGTGTCAAAACGCAGTTTTGCGAGTGTTTTGGGAGATGAGTTGGAGAGATTGGCTACTGCCAAAAATGATGTCTGTGCTGTTGTGGCTGCGATGTGTAAGGGTGTTGGCTTAGATAGATTTTCCAAGAAATTTCCAGATAGATTTTACGATGTGGGGATAGCGGAACAGCATGCCGTGACTTTTGCTGCTGGATTAGCCAGAGGTGGCAAAAAGCCTTTTGTTGCCATCTATTCCACTTTTTTGCAGAGAGCTTTTGACCAGTTGGTTCACGATGTTGCTATGCAAAAATTGCCTGTTGTGTTGTGTTTGGATAGAGCCGGTTTGGTGGGAGCAGACGGAGCGACTCATCACGGAGTGTTTGATTTGGCGTATCTCAAGATGATACCCAATTTTGTAGTCTTGGCTCCTTTTTGTGAAAAAGAGTTTGTGGAGATGCTGAACTGGGCTGCCGATTATTGCGATGGACCTGTGGCTATCAGATATCCGCGTGGCGATGTGCCTGATGATAAATTCGCTGAATTTGTTTTGGGCAAAGCTGTTGTAGATAGAGCAGGTTCTGCGGTTGCGATTTGTTCTGTGGGAAATAGCTTGACTGATGCCAGAGAGTTGGTGGACATTATGCACAAAGATGGGATAGATGCTAAAATTTTGCATTACAATTGCATTAAGCCTTTTGATTACACAGCTTTGGACACGGCTCTCTCGGAAAATATCAGTGAGTTTATCACTATGGAAGATGGTGTTCTCTTTGGAGGATTTGGAGAGACTGTGAGCGATTATCTCTGCGGGAAGAGGGCGAAAGTTTTCAAGTTTGGCTATGGAGATGAGTTTGTGCCTCACGGGACGGTTGACGAATTGAAAAATAAACTTGGTTTGAAACCAAGACAAATTTATAAGAAATTTCTTCAAGGGAGGAAGATGTGATCAAATTTAATCTTAATGGAAAAGATGTATCTGTTGATGCGGACCCTTTGAAATCTTTGGTGAGAGTTTTGAGAGAGGATTTGGAGTTGACCGGAACGAAAATCGGTTGTGCCGAGGGAGAATGTGGAGCTTGCACTGTTCTTTTTGAGGGGAAGCCGGTTACCAGCTGCACGATGAATCTTATCCATGCCGAGGGTAAAGATGTGAAGACTGTGGAATGGGTTGCTGCCAGCAAATTGGGCGAAGTGATTAAGAAGGCTTTTTACGAGGAAAATGCTGTGCAATGCGGATTTTGTTTCCCGGGATTTATGGTGACGACTTATCATTATATCTCCAGTGGTGGCACGGACGACCGAGAAAGCATCAAGAGAGCGTTGTCGGGAAATGTCTGCCGTTGCACAGGTTATGAAAAGATAATCTCGGCTGTGCAAAGAGCGTGCAACGATGCAAAAGGGGTGAAATGATGAACGGAAACAAATTAGTAAGAGTTGAGAGTTTGTCCGACCTTTTTGCGAAGAGTGCGTCTTGTAAGGATAATTTCTGTTATTTGGCAGGCGGAACGGACATCAATGTGCAAATCAGCAAACAGATGATAAAAGACAGCACTCTTTATTTTATCTCCAATTTGGATGAACTCAAGGGCATCTTGGTAAACGGCGATGAACTTGTGATTGGTTCAGGCGAGACTTTTGGCAATATCATAAATTCAAAGTTGGTTAAGTCCAAAGTTCCTTTCTTGAGCGATTCTTTGGTAAATTTTGCCTCACCTCTTTTGCAAAACGCCGCTACTATCGGGGGCAACATCGCTAACGGCTCTCCTACTGCCGATGCCACTCCTTTGTTGTTGGCTTTGGATGCTGATGTTGTGCTGGTTTCCGCAGAGGGTGAACGACGGGTCAAACTTTGCGAATATTTTACAGGATACAAGAAATCTGTATTGAAAAAGGGCGAGCTTGTTAAAGCCGTGGCGATTAAAATTGAAGACGGGAAGAGCTATTTTTATAAGAAAGTCAGTTCCAGAAAATCTTTGACTATTGCTAAGGTCTCGTTGGCTGCTGTTTACAGCAAAGATGGCGATAAATTTGACAGCTTGAGGATTGCCGTGGGTAGCCTGAACGAATATGCAAGAAGATTGCCCAAAGTGGAAAAGGTGCTTTTGGGCGGTGGAAGTGACGATGAACTTAAAAAGGCTTTGCAAGCCGAAATTACTCCGATTACCGATTTGAGGTCGGATGCCGAATACCGTTTTGATGTCGCTTGTAATTTAATTAACTCATTGAGAAATTAATGCAATATACAGTTTTAGCCAGAAAATATCGACCACAGACTTTTGAGCAGATTTATGCTCAAGACCATGTGACTAAGATTTTGGCAAGCTCTGTGGAAAAAGACAGAATTGCTGGAGCGTATTTATTTACCGGGCCAAGAGGAGTGGGGAAAACTTCCTTGGCTCGTATTTTTGCCAAAAGCCTGAATTGTCAGAATGGTCCGACCGTTACTCCTTGCGGAGAGTGTAGCAATTGCAAGGAGATAGAGAAAGCTATTTCCTACGATGTGGTGGAGATAGATGGTGCGTCCAACACAGGAGTGGACGATATCAGGGAATTGCAGAAAGATTTGATGTTTTCCACGACCTCTTCGCGTTACAAGATTTACATCATAGACGAGGTTCATATGCTCTCCACCAGTGCATTTAACGCACTATTGAAGACCTTGGAAGAGCCACCGGAAAGAGTTATTTTCTTGTTTGCCACTACAGAGCCACAAAAAATTTTGCCCACGATTTTATCTCGTTGTCAGAGATTTGATTTGAAGAGGATTCCGTTTGGTGCTATCTTGGAAAATTTGCGGGCGATTTGCAAAAAGGAAGAGTTAGAGTTTGAAGAGAGTGCTTTGGCTATCATCGCTCGCAAAGCTGATGGCGGGATGCGTGATGCACTTTCTCTTTTAGACCAGATGATTTCCTATTCTGCCAAATCTATTCGTCGTGAAGATGTTTTGTTTATGTTTGGAGTGATTTCTTGGCAGGTGTATGTGGATATTTTGCAAAAGATTTCCGTGCAAGATACGGCAGGAGTTTTGGCGGAATTTACCCGAATTGTCGATGAAGGGAACAGTGTTTCGGAATTTATGACGGGATTTTTGGAATTTCTGAGTGCACTTTTGACTCTTTTTTATAATGGGGAAAGCGAAAATATTCCCGATACCATTGCCAAAGATGCCATGGAGGTCGCCCAAAAATTTGGGGAGAGGACTCTAATTTTGTTGATAGATATTTTGGCGGAAGCTGTGACCAAAATCAAATATTCAGCAAACCAAATTTTTGTTGCGGAGTTGTCGTTGATTCGGTTGTCCAAGGTGGAAAATCTCAAGTCTGTGGACAAGATAATTTCGTATCTGACGAGCAGTGCAAAGGTAAAAAGCGGGCAGTCGAGTGTTTCGGCGAATGTTGAGGAGAAGCAAAAGATTTCGGTTAATTTTGCGGATACAAACAAAATTAGTGCTAAAAGCTCTCCCGATGTTACACCTGTGAGAAATGTGCCTGAGAATGTTGAAAATGCTGAAGAGAAAGATGTTACGGCTTCGGAGCAATCGGATAAGAGTTTGACTCAAGCGGAGTTTGATACGGCTTTGCCCGAAATTAACGAACTTCTGAAAGAGAATGAGTTCGGTGTTTATGTGACCAATTTTTTTGGTGCGTATCCGAAGAAAGTTTTGCAAGGGAATTTATTGCAAATCGAGTTGCCTAATGCGTTTGAATTGTCCTCTTTTGAGAGCGATAAGGAGATGCTGACGAAATTTTTGTCGCAATATTTTGGTGTGAAGTTGCAATTGTTCATGAAGGTGAATGAGTCTCTCCATTCGGATGTCCAAGTGGAGAAAAAAGCTGATTTGCCGGTGTCTGCCGAAGAAAAGTTTGCAAAAATTGAAAAAGAGTATCCTAAAGTCGCAGAATTTATCAAAGAGATTGATGGCGAGATAGTCCGATAGTTTTGGTGTTTAGAAAAAACATTTACAATCAATCTTCTTCTTTTTTTTTTGTTCATGAAAGAAAACGAGATTATTAAAATATAAAATATGGAATAAGGGAAATTTAATGAGTACTAAACATATTTTTGTCTTGGGTGGGGTGCTATCTTCGCTTGGTAAAGGCGTTGCGGCTTCCAGTATAGGCTTGTTGTTGAAGAAAATGAATTATCGGGTTAATATGCAGAAGCTTGACCCGTATCTGAATGTTGACCCGGGGACAATGAGTCCTTATCAGCATGGGGAAGTTTTCGTTACCGATGATGGAGCTGAAACCGATTTGGATTTGGGGCATTATGAGAGATTTATAGATGAATCTCTGAGTCAAAATTCTAACGCCACTTCTGGCAAGATTTACGAGACGGTGATTTCCAAAGAGAGAAAAGGTGAATATTTGGGGAAAACCGTTCAGGTGATTCCGCACATTACGGATGAGATAAAGAGGATAATCTACGCTGCCAGAGAAGGTTATGATGTGGTGATTACTGAGATTGGCGGGACAGTAGGAGATATAGAGTCGTATCAGTTTTTGGAGGCAATCAGGCAGTTTACTTTGCAAGAGTCGGCAGAAGATTGCATGGTGATTTTGCTGACTTATGTGCCGTTTATCAAAGCTGCCGGCGAGCTGAAAACCAAGCCGACACAGCACGCTGCTGTGAAATTAAGAGAAATTGGCTTGCATCCGGATATGCTTTTTTGCAGGAGCGAGTTGCCTTTTTCCGACGAGATAAAAGAAAAGATAGCTTTGTTTACCAATGTGAGGTCGAATAATGTCGTCAATGCAATAGATGTGAATTCGATTTACAAGTGTCCGGGAAGTTTTATGGGACAAAATGTTCACAGTTTGGTGTGCAAGAGATTGGCACTGGAGGAGAGGAAAATCGATTTTGGCGATTGGCAAGCGATGATAGATGCTATCGATAATCCGCAAGGAGAGGTGGAGATAGCTGTTTGCGGTAAATATGTGGAACATCAAGATGCGTATAAGAGCATCGTCGAGGCGTTTGTTCATTCGGGAGCTTACAACAAAGTCAAGGTCAAAATTAAGTGGGTTGACACTCGAGTGGTAACGGAGGCGGAGGATGTGGAGCAGGTTTTGCAAGGCGTTGATGGCATTTTAATACCGGGAGGATTTGACAAAAATGGCACTGGCGGCAAAATCTTGGCGGCAAAATATTCTCGGGAGAATAGTATTCCGTTTTTCGGTATTTGTCTCGGGATGCAAATCGCTTGCATAGAGATTGCCAGAAATGTTTGCAACTTGGCTGATGCTAATTCCAGTGAGTTTGATGCGAAAACAACAAATCCGATTATTCACATTATGGAAGATAAAAAATATTTAGAAAATTACGGTGGAACTTTGCGATTGGGAGCTTATGAGTGTGATTTGTCAGAAGGTAGTTTGGCAAGAGAAATCTATAATCAGCCCAAAACAAGAGCAAGACATCGTCATCGTTATGAGTTCAACAATGCGTATCGAGAGACTTTGCAGGATGTTGGTCTTAAGATTTCCGGACTGTCGCCCGACGGAATGTTGGTGGAGATAGTTGAGTTTCCGAGCCATCCGTTTTTCGTGGGTGTGCAATATCATCCGGAATTTTTGTCCAGACCGACTAAACCTGAGCCTATTTTCAGAGATTTTGTCAAAGCTTGCATCGCATATAAGGCTCAAAAAAAAGATAAGGGGTTATTATGTCAGAGTTCAGTAATTTAAATTTTGATAAGTTTAAGAATGGCAATAAGCAAGGTTTGCCAAATTTGCCGAAGTTGCCGAATTTTTCGGGGAAAAAGGCTTTCTTTGGAGTGATTGCTATTTTTGTGTTGGTGTTTGTCTATTCAGGATTTTACACTATCGAGCCGGATGAAGCCGGTATCGTTTTGCGATTTGGGAAATATCAAGCCACAACGGAGCCAGGACTTCATTTCAAGTTGCCTTTGGGAATTGATAATGTAACTAAAGTGAAGATTACGAGGGTGCATAAGGTTGAGTTTGGATTTCGCACGGTTTCTGCCGGAGTGGTTTCCAAGTTTGATAATCGTGACTATCCTGATGAGTCTCTGATGCTCACGGGTGATTTGAATATTGCCGATGTGCAATGGATTGTGCAATATCAAATCAAAGAGCCGTGTAAGTTTTTGTTCAATATAAGAGATGTGGAGACGACAATCCGCAATTTGTCTGAATCTGTGATGCGTGGATTGGTAGGAGACCGCTCGGTTGACGAGGTGATAGTGATGGACAGGCAGCAAATTGCCGAAGATGCCAAAGAGAAGTTGCAGAAGAGTTTGGACGAGTATGAAGCGGGAGTGAAGATAAATGTAATAAAACTACAGAATGTAAATCCTCCCAAAGCTGTGCAAGCTGCTTTTAATGAAGTAAACTCTGCCAAGCAAGAGCAGGAGAAGATTGTCAATCAAGCATGGCAAAATTACAATAAGATAATTCCCGAGGCTAAGGGTAAGGCGAAACAGATTTTGGAACAAGCTGAAGGTTATGCTATCAACAAAATAAATCGTGCCAAGGGTGATGCTGATAGATTTAATCAAATCTATGATAAATACAAATCTGCCAAGACAGTAACAAGAACAAGAATGTATATTGAAGCGTTGCAAGTGGCGTTGCCTCAGGTGAATAAAATCTATATAGTGGACAAAGACCAGAAATCGATTTTACCGTTGCTGGATTTGACCAAGGGAGGCGTGAAATGAAATCTTGGAAATTTGGTGTGCTCATTATTGTAGTGGTTTTGGTTGCTTTCAATAGTCTTTATACAGTGCAAGAGGGTAAACAAGCTATAGTTACGCAGTTTGGAGAGCCTGTCGGAGGTGCGATTACGGAGGCAGGGTTGAAGTTTAAGATTCCTTTTATCCAAAAAGTTCACTTTTTTGATGAGCGAATTTTGGAATGGGACGGTGACCCGCAACAGATACCGACTGCTGACAAAAGATATATTTGGATAGATATGTTTTCGCGTTGGCAAATCGAAGACCCACTCAAGTTCTATCAAACGGTGCAAATGGAAAAATTGGCTCAAGGCAGATTGGACGATGTCATTTCCGGCTCGGCACGAGATATTATCTCTTCCAATAAGCTGATAAGCATAGTCAGGTCAACCAACAGAAAGATGTCCTATTCGGAAGATACGGAGTCTGAGGTTGCAGTGGAAGCGGTAAAAGTGGATATTGGAAGAGGCGAATTGGAGAAAATGATTTTTGATTTGGCGAGAGGCGAAGTTGCAAAATACGGAATCAGGTTGATAGATGTAAAGGTTAAGCGGATAAATTATGTGAAGGATGTGCGGGAGAAAGTTTATGAGAGGATGATTTCTGAGCGACAACGGATTGCCGAAAAATATCGTTCACTTGGTAAGGGGAAAAAGGCTGAAATAGAAGGTATGAAGAGCAGAGAGTTGGACAATATAGAATCTGCTGCTTATCAAAAGGCTCAATCCATAAAGGGTAAAGCCGATGCGACTGCGATAGCGATTTATGCCAAAGCCTACAACAAAGACCCTGAATTTTACCATTTTACAAAATCTTTGGAAGCTTATAGAGAGGTTATGTCCGACAAATCAGAACTTATCTTGACGACCGATTCGGAATTGTTTAAGTATTTGAATGGCAGTTCATTGAGAAGTGGAAACTAGTATAGACGAAAAGTTTATGAAAATAGCCCTCGAGCAGGCGAAGAAATCTGCTGAAATCGGGGGAATACCCATTGGTGCTGTGTTGGTGAAAGACGGCAAGGTGTGTGCTATGGCTTGCAACGGAGATAAACCCAACAGGATTGCTCATGCCGAGAAGTTGGTGATAGAGGAGATGATAAGCCGAGGGGAGATATATTTTTACGATTACACTTTATATGTTACTTTGGAGCCGTGTGTGATGTGTGCAGGATTGATACAATGGGCAAGAGTTGGCAGAGTGGTGTATGGAGCGAGCGATCCTAAATCGGGTGCCATGGGCTCTCTCTATGACATTGCCGGAGATAGACGATTGAATTTCAATCCTGAGGTTACAAAGGGTGTGATGGCAGATGATTGTGGGGGAATTTTGAAAGAATATTTTAAAATCAGAAGAGGACTAAAATGAGAGGAATTGTTATTTATTTTTCTTTTGATGGGAAGGTAGAAAAGTTTGCGAAAAAGGTAGCTGATAAATGTTGCTATCTTGCTTTACCAATTAGTTTGAAGAAATCTGCAGGAAATCTAACAGGTAAGTTTGATGCAGAGTTTGAGGATTTTGAAGTTAATTATGACGATTACGATATTATAATTTTCGGATTTTCCGATGAGTTGAACAGCTTTATGCCGGCATTAAAAAAATTTTATGGCAAATATCCTCTTCGCAAGAAAAGTATAGCTACTTTTTCTATTAATTCCAAAGGTGAAAGAGAGAATTTTTTGCGGCAAGTTGTCTTTTTTTTCAAGAAAAATAAGATAGTTAAGGCTCAAAGAATTAGGTTGGAAGGTCTTGGAGAACAAAGCATTACTCACTTAGCAAATATTTTTTGTAGAGGATTGTATTGAGCATATTTGAGATTGTGATGCTTTTGTGTTTCGGAGCGAGTTGGCCAGTGAGCATTGCCAAGGCGTTGCGAACTAAAAAGGTTGATGGAAAGAGTCCTCTTTTTTTGGCGTTGTTGCTTTTGGGCTATGCTTGCGGGATTTTGCACAAACTGTTTTATAACATGGATGTTGTAGTTTTGCTCTATGCTTTCAACTCTTGTTTGGTTAGTGTGGATTTGTTTTTGTATTATAAATATAGGACTGATTAGAATGCATTTTTCTTTTATAAATTCGGGGTTTTCGACCGTTTTTTTGTTGCTATTTTCCAATGTTTTTATGACGATTGCTTGGTATGGTCATCTGAAGATGAGAGAGTTTAGTTGGTTTGGCTCTTTGGGGCTGTTCGCCATTATTCTTATCAGTTGGGGGATAGCTTTTTTTGAGTATATTTTCCAAGTGCCTGCTAATAAAATCGGTTATTCCGGAAATGGTGGACCGTTTAATCTGTGGCAACTGAAGGTTATCCAAGAAGCTATCTCTTTAATCGTTTTCACTCTCTTCACTTTGGTTGTATTCAAGACGGAGACACTGCGACTAAACCATATTATTGGTTTCGTGCTTTTAGTCTTGGCGGTGTATTTTCTTTTTAAGAAGTAAGTTGTTAGTTGGTTGTGATTTACCAGTAAACTACTTGTTCTTCTTTTCCCAAACTATTTCCGCTTGTGATTTGCGAAGATACATAGGTTCGAGATTGCAGAGAGAGTCAAAATCGAATTTCAAATCAGGTTTCGCCATAGTCAGCAGGTAAGAGGATAGTGGCAATTTTTGTGCGGAGTCGGCAAAAGTCAGTTTGAGATGAGTCGCAAACTCTTTGATTATTTCGTAGTTATCGCCAGTGATGATGAACTCACCAGAAATTTTTGAGAAGAAATCTCCAATTTTGTAACAGTTCGGTTGAATGAGAGGATTTAGATTTTGGTCGTAAACCGCAGCGTAAATCTCCTTGGTTTTGGCATCGGAGAAGCTGATGATATTTTTCCCCAAATTGGCAAAGGTGGCTGCTCGCATTTGCAGAGAACAGACTGGCAATAGCGGTATAGAATGCGGAAAAGCAAGACCTTTGGCTGTGGCAAGTCCTATCCTGATGCCTGTGAAAGAGCCCGGTCCGATGCTAAGCACAATCTGTTGCAAATCTTGCACTTGTAAATCGCAGTTTTGCAGGGCTTGGTCTATCATTTTCATCAGTTTGGAGCTGTGTGTTCCCTGAATATTCAGATAGGAAAGGAATTTGATTTCCCCGTCTTGTGCTATAGCGATGCTCCCCGAAGGCGAGTGCGAATCTATTGCCAGTATGTTCATTTTTCTTTATACCGTGAATTTTGCAGGTTTGCCATTGAGAACTGCGAAGCAATCGCCGAAAGACATTTGTGCCATTTTGGTGCGAGTTCCCAGTGTCCCAGAGCCGATGTGAGGAGCGATGACAACTTTGTCGTTGTTCATAAGTCCCTTATTTACAATTGGTTCATTCTCAAAAACATCCAGCCCGGCTCCAGCGATTTCTCCGTTGTTCAGAGCCTCGACCAAATCCTGCTCTTTGATGACAGCACCTCTGGCGGTGTTGACGATGATAGCGGAATTTTTCATCATCTCGAACTCTTTTTTGGTGAATAGATGCTTGGTGGAGTTGTTCAGCGGGCAGTGCAGAGAGATGTAGTCGGACTCCTTGATGAGCGTGTCCATATCGACCATTTTGCCACCGAGAGCATCCAATTCTGGATTTGGTTTGCGGGTGTAAAGAATTGGCATTCTAAAGCCTTGCGACATTTTGCCCATAGCCGTGCCGATGCGACCTGTGCCGATTATTCCCAGAGTTTTGCCGACGATGTCTTGACCCAACATCAAATCGGGAAGCCAGCATTTGAATTTGCCGGTTTGCATAAAGCGGTCGGATTCCACGATTTTTCTGGCAGTTGCCATCAGCAGAGCCCAAGCCAGTTCCGCAGTGGTGTCCGTGAGCACATCAGGAGTGTTGCAGACGATGATGCCCTTGCTCTTGGCGTAGTTGAAGTCGATGTTGTTGTAGCCCACAGCGTAGTTGCAGATGACTTTCAGATTGGGAGCAGAGTCGATGATTTCGCGGTCGATTTTGTCAGCCAGCATACTCACGATGGCATCAGCGTCTTTGGCTTGCTCTTTGATTTTGTCGTAAGACATCAGCCCGTCCGATTTGTTGATGTATGTTTTGTAACCGAGAGAGGAGAAGTCGGGCATATATGGTAACTCTTTGGTAATTAAGATTTTCATTTTGTTCTCCTTTTGATTAAATAAAGTTAATTTAGAATGTTGAGATTGGGTGGAATGTCAAGAAAAGTTCTGTTCTTTCTTTTTCAGAATTGCTCTTACAGAGGGTCTCTTCTGCATAAGGGGAATAAACAAGCAGTAGCTAATTAAATAGATATACACTCCCAAGTAAAACATGGGAGAGAGAGAAAGTCCAGACACATTTCCACCTCTCAAGCACAAAAGCACCAAGCAATAGAATGGGCTTGTGCTTGACCATATGGGTTTTGGGATAGGACATCAGCACGAAAAGTAGAATGGATACCCACTTCCGTGAGTATGAGGGAATAGAGAAGCAAGAAGTCCAAACATGCTTTGTCGCGTATGCGTTCCCAAGCCGGAGCTTGGGAACGAGAACTAACAAGACAAACCCAATAATTGCTCAGCGGTCAATGAAGCCAGTATACATTCCCAAGGCTGTCAAGCATAATGGAATTGTGCTTGGCTGGAGCTTGGGAACGAGAAAAGGTAACAATAACTGCATTTCACGCCCTTGTTTTGGCGACTTTATGACAAAAGGAGGTTTCTTTTGGTTCAGTTTTCTTTCACGGCGAAAGAAAATGAACATTGAACTCTTGACAGAATACACCTTTCGCAAGATTTACTTTGAAAATTCAAAATCTAAAAAGGAGGAGGATTCAAATGTATGAAACTATTGATCCCAAGAAAAAAAGTGCTGAGATAGAAGCACAAATCGCTGATAAATGGGAGAAAATCGATATTTTGAGCAAGAGTAGCGACAAGGGAGACGAAGAGTTTATCTTTTTTGAAGGTCCTCCGACTGCGAATGGCAAGCCGGGTATTCATCATGTGATGGCTCGCTCTATCAAGGATACTGTCTGCCGATACAAGACGATGCAGGGTTATCGATTTAAGCGAAAAGCTGGCTGGGATACTCACGGATTGCCTGTGGAGATAGAGGTGCAAAAGCAATTGGGTTTGGACGACAGGAACAAGATTTTGGATTATGGGATTGAGGAGTTCAACCAAAAGTGTCGTGATTCCGTGTTTAGCTATGAGAAACTCTGGCGGAAGATGACCGAGCAAATGGGCTACGAGATTGATATGAATAACCCTTACATCACTCTGGACAACAATTACATTGAGTCTGTGTGGTGGCTGCTTGACCAGATGTGGAAGAAGGGGCTTCTGTATCAGGGGCATAAGGTTGTGCCGTTTTGTCCTAAATGTGGCACTCCGCTGTCTTCTCACGAGGTGGCTCTTGGCTATCAGGAAGTTACCGAGCCGTCTGTGTTCATCAAGTTTCGTAAGAAAGGCGAGGCGAAAACTTACTTCTTGGCTTGGACGACAACGCCGTGGACGCTTGCGGGCAATGTGGCTCTCGTGGTTGGTGCAGATTTGGACTATGTGAAGGTGGAGTGTGACGGAGAAAATCTCATTCTTGCCAAAAATTTGTTGAAGATTTTGGATGGAGAATATAAAATTTTGGAGGAGTTCAAAGGCGAAGCTCTTCTGGGGCAAGAGTATGAGCCTCTTTTTGATTTGCCAGCGCTCCAAAACGAAAATTCTCACAAAGTTTACGCTGGCGATTTCGTAACCACCGAAGACGGAACTGGCATCGTGCATACAGCGGGAATGTATGGCGAAGACGATTACCAAGTCTGCAAAAAGCACGGTATTCCGCTGGTTCACACTGTGGGCGAGGACGGCAAATACAACAGCAATTTCCCGATGCTTGAGGGTTACTTTGTCAAAGACAAAGAGGTGGAGAAGCAAATCATCATCAGTCTGAAAGAGCGGGGACTTTTTTTCCGCAAAGAGAATTTTAAGCACACCTATCCGTTTTGCTGGCGATGCAATAGTCCGCTACTCTACTACGCTCGCAACAGTTGGTATATCAAGACGACCGACTACAAGGACAAGATGATTGAGGAAAACAAGAAGGTCAACTGGGTGCCGAATTTCGTGGGTGAAGGTCGCTTTGGTTCTTGGCTGGAGAATAACACCGATTGGGCTATCTCGCGTGATAGATTTTGGGGAACTCCGCTGAATATTTGGGTTTGTGATGATTGCAAATCTATGACCAGTATCGGTTCGCGAGAGGAGTTGATGAGTCGCGGAAAAACTACCGATGGGAAAGCTGTTTCGCCAAATCCTGAACTGCACAAGCCCTTCGTGGACGACATCGTTCTTACTTGTCCCGACTGTGGCGGTGTGATGCACAGAGTGCCACAAGTGATTGATTGCTGGTTCGATAGCGGTGCGATGCCGTTTGCTCAGCATCACTATCCGTTTGAGAATAAAGAAAATTTCGATGAGCTTTATCCTGCCGATTTTATCTGTGAGGGCATCGACCAGACGAGAGGTTGGTTTTATTCGCTCTTGGCGATTTCCACGATTATCAAAGGGCAAACTCCTTACAAAAATGTTTTGGTTAACGATTTGATTTTGGACAAAGACGGCAAAAAGATGAGCAAATCGAAGGGCAATACGGTTGACCCTTTCCAAATAATGAACGAATACGGAGCCGATGCGGTGCGTTGGTATCTGCTTGCCGGCAGTCCTCCGTGGATTCCCACGAAGTTTGACCCTAATGGCGTGAAAGAGGTTGCGGGTAAATTCTTCGGCACTTTGAAAAACACTTACTCCTTTTTTGCAACTTACGCTAATATTGACGGCTACAAGGTTGAGGGCAAACGAGGGGTTTCGTCGCAAATCGATTGCTGGATTATGTCCAAGTTACACGGGCTTATTGCTTATGTGCAAGAGAGGATGGACGCTTACGATTTGACTAAGTCCGTGAGAGCAATCCAAAATTTCACTTGCGAGGAGCTTTCCAACTGGTATGTGCGTCGCTCTAGAGAGAGGTTCTGGTCGTTTGAGCTGACCGAAGATAAAAAGGACGCTTACTACACCTTGCACACAGTTTTGGTGGAGCTGTCCAAGCTTATTGCTCCGGTTTCGCCATTTTTGGCAGATTGCATTTTCGGCTCGTTGACTGATGAGGAGTCTGTTCATTTGGCAGATTTCCCTGTGAGTGAACCTGCGAAAATCGATTTGGAGTTGGAAAAGAAGATGGACACTGTTATCCAAGTTGTTTCTTTGGGTCGTTTTGCGAGGAATAACGCTTCCCTCAAAGTTCGTCAGCCTCTTGCCGAGATTAAACTTCCCAAAGGTTTGCAAGCGATTGTGCAAGGCATGGAAGGCTTGATTTTGGAGGAGATTAACATCAAGAAAATCGGTTTTGTGGACAAAGATTTCGTCTCTTATGCAGCGAAGCCCAATTTCAAAAGTGTCGGCAAGAAAGTCGGTAAGGACATAAAAGCGTTGCAAGAGTTTTTGCTTACCGCCGACATCGATGCGATTCAAAAGAGTTTTGCTGATGGCGAGCCTTACCCAGTCAATCTTTCCAGTAACGATTACGAGCTGGAGAAGGAAGATTTGTTGTTGGAGTTGAAAGCGATGGACGGCTACCAAGTGGAGTCTGGGCAGAATTTCTTTGTGGCTTTGGATACGACACTGTCCGAAGAGTTGATTTTGGAAGGTTACACGAGAGAGCTAATCAACAAAATCCAGTTCACTCGCAAAAATTCCGGTCTTGAGGTGATGGATAGAATAAATGTCTGCTATTACTATGAGGAAGATTTGAGCGAAAAATTGTCTCAGTATTTGGAAGAGTTGAAAAAAGAGACTTTGGCAGATAGCTTCACTAAAGCATCTTCGAGCGATGGTATGGAAAGGTGGGATGTGAACGGCTTGGAGATTTATCTGAAAGTGGAGAAGGTTTAGGCATAGATTTTTCTTCTGAACAGTTAGTTGCAACTTACTGTTGACAATAACACGGCAGGTAAAATATTTACCAAGAATATGAATTTGTAGAAACAGGAGACTGAGTGATGTACGCAATTGTTGATTTTAAAGGTATGCAGTTTAAGGCTGAAAAGGATAAGGTTGTTAAAGTTCCTTTTCTTAAGGATGCCGAAGTTGGCTCCAGCATTAGCTTGGATAGCGTGATTTTTTATAAGGATGATAAAGATGTTCTTTTGGGAATGCCAAATGTAGAGAACACCAAGGTTGAGATAGAAGTTTTGGCTCACAAGAAGGACAAGAAAATAATCGTTTTCAAGAAGAAGAGAAGAAAAGGTTATCAAAGAAAACAAGGTCACAGACAGGATTTTACTGAGATTAAAGTTAAAGATATTGTAAGGAGCTAACCAATGGCACATAAGAAAGGTGGTGGATCGACCAAGAACGGAAGAGATAGTAATCCTAAGTATCTCGGTGTGAAAAAATATGGTGGCGAGAGCGTGATTGCCGGAAATATTATTGTTCGTCAAAGAGGCACCAAGCTCAAACCCGGTCGCAATGTCGGCTTGGGCAAAGACCACACTATTTTTAGTTTGATAGATGGTAATGTTTTATTTACTACTGGCAAAGACGGACGCAAGTTCGTTAATGTAGTGTAAATTTTTTAAAAATAATTTGAAGCAAACTTGGTGTTTCTGAGTTTGCTTTTTTATTTGGAGATTTGTAATGACGAGAAAGATAGAGATTAAACTTCTGAAGATTTACAGTAGAGTTTTGACTTATTTGATTGACGACCCTGTGTTGCAGTTTGTGAATATAAATGATGTGAAGATTGCCAAAGATTTGTCTTTGGCGAATGTTTATGTGTCTTGTTTCGATCCGAACAATAGCAAAAAAAAAGTGCTTGCTCACTTGGAGAAGAGTTCGGGAGTTTTCAAGTCAGAGTTGGCGAGGTTGAAGACTATTCGGAGAATCCCTGAGATGCAGTTTCATTACGATGACACTGTGGAGAGAGCTGTGGAGCTGAGTGGGAAGATAGAGGAGTTGACGAATAGTTGATTTAATTATACTTTCTTTTGTTCTTGGTATACGGGAAATCATTAGGGAAAATTTTTTAACATTATGACTTGACGGCTATAAAAAATTCTGAACTTTTGCTGTATGAAAATAAATAAATTAGTCAGTCAGTCAGTCAGTCAAGGCTGTATATGGTTTAGTAAGTCAATTAATTTTAGATAGTTAGAGATAGTTCGATTTGTTCGAGCTGTCTCTTTTTTTGTGTTAAAAAATAAAAAAAAGGGGAGCGTGCATTTAATTGGGTCTAATTTCCACTCCTTTTGAATAATTATTGAACCAAATTTTCAAAAAATGATTCATATTTTTTTCAGATTTAAATCCGTCTAAATTTTTTAATTTCCTATTCAATTGTCGATTAATATTTTCAATTTTATTTGTTGTTTTATCCAAAAAATCGTAATGAAAATGAGCAGTTAATAAACCAAAGTTTCGATTAATTGATTTAATAAAACGCTTATGAATTTTTAGGCGAAAAAATTTTTCATAGTGATTAAGCGAACTTAAATTATTTTCAGCTTCTTGTAAAGTTTCAGCATTTAAAATGCTCTTAATCAAGTTCTTAAAGAAAATATTTCGTCTAAAAAACTTACTCTTTTTTGTTTTAGGAACATTGATATTAACGCTTCTTAAATAATGAACCAAGCAAATTTGATGTGGAACATCTTCAAAAAGTTGGTTAACTGGCTTAACAAAGCACTTCCCTCGCCCAAAATCTGACACAATCCCAATTATTTTGTTGTCATACATTTTTTTTAGTCTATTCAAAAAGTCTTCAGATGAACTACTATGTTCTCTATCATAAATCTTGTAATATATTGGTTTATCAAGTAGTTTGCTACTGGCGACTAAGACAACTTTTCGCTTACCGTTTATCTTAATTTCCTTGCCATCAATATAAATTGTTGTCTCATCTATATTGCTGTGTAACACATTATCCTGATATAAATTAGCTCGCTGAGGTATCCAATTAAGAGTACTATTTTTACAAATCCCATGTCTTTTAGCAACTTCAGAAAGAGAACTTTTGGTTGAAATATAGTCAGTAACAACCTTATCTTTGAATTTTGGTGCAAAATGAGTTCTCTTATTATATCCAAAATTGGTAAAACTTATTTGGCAATCTTTACAATAAAATCGTTGAGTTTTGACTTTAATTTTCCCACGATTAGTTGTTCTTTCAGAGAAAATATATCCCTTCTTTTTTGTGTTTAAGCTATCACAATTTGGACAGCGTTTTTTTTGATTATACTCATGGCATTTTAATAAATGTTCATAACTTATTCTGTCAAACATAATTAGGTCTTATTTCAGACCCAGTTATTTGCACACTCCCAAAAAAAGCGAGGAAAAGATGAAAGTAAAAAGTCTTTTAATGATGTTGTTAGCTGTTTTTATGCTGTTTGCTCTTGGTTGTGATTTGGACAGCCTTTTTGGTAATGATGAGGATGATAAAAAAGATCCCACAAGTACTACAACTACGGTTTCTTTGAGTTATCCCGCCAATGAATCGACAGAGCAATCTACAACTATCACATTTAAATGGAGTTGTGATGCTAACTTATTTGATGTGTATCTTGGCACAAGTCCTTCAAATCTTAGCAAAATTGCCGGTAATCTTACCAGTAGCAGTTTTACTAAAAGTGATTTAGCTCCAGGGACTAAATATTATTGGAAAGTTGTAGTGAATATTGGTGGCGTGACTATAGAAAGTCCTGTGAGAAGTTTTACTACTAAGAGTTCCAGTACAACCTCTACTTTAAATATAGCTTCTTCCTCATCAGGTGCTATAGCTACAGCAAGTAGTTATGGTAGTTATGCTGGTGAAATTAGAAATGCCTCTAAAATTAATGATGGAGATATTAATACAGGTTGGGCTGGCACAAGTATTCCAGCTTGGAATAAAATTGAGTTTAATAAAGAGTACACAATAACAAAAATCAAATGTACAGCTTATTATCATACACAAACTTACACCCTTGAATTATCTACTGATGGAATAAATTGGCAAAATGTAGCAACTCATACAACCCCAGACAACAAACCAAGTGGACAAGACGAGGGTTTAGATGTTTATGAAGTGGATATTAATAATATTTCTGCTAAATATGTGCGTGTTACAGTAAACAAAACAGATGCTCCAGCTTCACATATTTATCAAGCAACGATTAATGAAATAGAAGTATATGCAACAAATACATTTTTTAGCGAAGACTACGAGAGTTGCACAGTAGGTAGTTTGCCGAGCGATTATTATATTCGTCATAATGGGTCTGGCGATAGTTACCAAAAAGTAATTCAAAGTGGAAGTACCAAGTGCCTACAATTAGTATCAGCATATTATTGGGCAGTTTCTATGACTAAAAAAATTGATAATGATTTACCTTCTGTAACCAAAGGAAGTGTTGATATTAAATTTGCAACTAATTGCACAAATTATTCTTACGGAAATACTAATCATGTTTTTGGGAAATTTGTAGAACTAAATGCTTTTAGTATTAAGAATAAAGCAAATAAAAGTTTTGGTTTCTGTGCTGCAAGACTTGCAAGTGATGGGAATTATTATATATTATGCGATGAAAAAAAACACAAAGTGAATAATGATGAATGGATTACTATAAGTTATGAAGTAGATTTTAATAATAATAAATATGAAGTAAAAGTAAATGGCAATTCATTTTGTAGTGGCAATACTTTATTTCCTGTTACTAATTTTTCAGAAGAGTGGAGAACAACAGATGGTTCAGCTTGCATATACCTTCATGTGGGAAATTCTGCCAAATTGACAGGTTTATTTGATAATATTAAAATAACGAACTAAAAATAAATAAATTATTGAAAGAGTCTCTATAATAAGAGGCTCTTTTTTTGTTTGGCAGACAATTCGAGTATTTTTTTACTCTAAATTTTGTAAAAGGGGAAGTAAGTGTACATTTTCTCCAGTATTATTATTTGACAAATAGTGTTATATTTAACCTATAGTTTATAGGAGTTTGATTATAGCAAGATTTGCGATTCCCTCTTTCTTTGTTATTTGTTTATTGCGTTAGAAGATTGATTAAGGATAGGATTGATGATAAAAAAGTTGCTTTTTATATTATTGACTTTAGTGATTTATTTCGCTATTTCTTGTACATGCAATAGCAATCCTTTTACTCCTTATGAAATAACTGCAACGGATAGTCTTTCCGTTACCTTAGTTTCCCCTGCCAACGGAGCAACAAATCAAGATACAAGTGTGATATTGAGTTGGAGTGGAACTGCAGAAACTTATGATGTGTATTTAGGAACGGATTCCACCAGTCTTAGTAAAATTATAAGCACAGATAGCACAAATTGTATAAAGAGCGGACTAAGCAAAGGGACAACATATTTTTGGAGAGTGGTAGGTATAAGAGGCAGTGTGAGCGATACAAGTGTTATTAGGTTTTTTACCACAAAAATAAATGTGTCTCTGATTTCTCCTACCAATGGAGCAACAAATCAGGACACAAGCGTAACATTGAATTGGAGTGGAACAGCTGAAACCTATGATGTGTATTTGGGAACTGATTCCACCAGTCTTAGTAAAATTATAAGCACAGATAGCACAAATTGTATAAAGAGCGGACTAAACAAAGGGACAACATATTTTTGGAGAGTGGTAGGTATAAGAGGCAGTGTGAGCGATACAAGTGTTATTAGGTTTTTTACCACAAAAATAGATGTGTCTCTGATTTCTCCTACCAATGGAGCAACAAATCAGGACACAAGTGTAACATTGAATTGGAGTGGAACAGCTGAAACCTATGATGTGTATTTAGGAACGGATTCTTCTAGTCTTACTAAAATTTATAGTACCAATAGTACAAGTTATACGAAGAGCGGACTAAACAAAGGGACAAAGTATTATTGGAAAGTGGTAGGTAACAAAGGTAGCGTGAGCAGTGCAAGTGATGTTTGGAATTTTACTACAAAAATAAGTGTTCTTCTAATTTCCCCTGCCAACGGAGCAACTGAACAACCGACCGATTTGACTTTTAGTTGGAGTGGAACAGCAGAAACCTATGATGTGTATTTGGGAACTGATTCCACCAGTCTTAGTAAAATAGCAAGCAACTTAACAGCAACCACTTATACAAAAAACGGGTTAGATGAGATAACTACTTATTATTGGAAGGTAGTGGGCACAAAAGGCAGTGTGAGTGGGACAAGTGGTGAGAGAAAATTTATTACTAAGCTTAATTTGAATTTGGAAATGGTGGCGGTGGACTCAGGTACTTTCCAAATGGGGCTTGGCACATTAGTTGCCACTGATACTGTGCATTCTGTAACCATAAGTAAATCTTTTGAGATATGCAAATATGAGATAACCAATGATCAAGTGGTAAGAGTATATAATTTGGCAAAGAAGAAATTAAGTGGTCTGAGTTTTAGTTCTACAGCTGTGACTTATAATAGTAATAAAATATTGGATTTAGAAGCGGGTGCGTGCTACATTGAATATGCATCTTCTTCTGATACATTATATGTAGAAGAGGGCAAAGGGAAATATCCAGTAACTGTAATCACTTGGGAAGGAGCAACTTCTTTTGCAGAGTTTATGAATGCTTTATCAGGAACTGACAAATATAGATTACCTACTGAGGCTGAGTGGGAATTTGCAGCCAGAGGTGGTAAAAGTAGCAATGGTTATATTTATGCTGGTAGCAATACCATAGGTGATGTAGCTTGGTATTTAGACCATTCTTCCACTACTGATAATACTTCTAGCAATTGGAAAACTAATCCCGTGGGGAAAAAAAATCCTAACGAACTGGGGATTTATGATATGAGTGGAAATGTTGGTGAATTGTGTTCAGATAGGAAAGGAAATTATAGCAGTAGCAGTCAAACCGACCCTACAGGAGCGAGTAGTGGCACTGAGCGTGTTTATCGTGGTGGTTCATGGTGTCATGGCGAAGATATTTGCAGAGTTTATTGTCGTTCTTATACTTTTAGTTCTACGAGTTCTAGCACTATGATAGGGTTTCGTATAGCTCGTAGTAAGTAGTCGGTTTTGTTTTCATTGTGCGTTTTGGGAATGCTTGGAGAAAATTGACAATTACGCCTTGTATTATCAATTGTTTTTCACCATCTCTTGTGCATCCAAAACCACTGTTCAGGATATTGTAAGATGTATTTTTCTAACGACTTATTTATTTTTTCGGTCAATTCAGGAATTTGTTCTTTGGTGTAGTCTCGACCGTCAAAAGGCTTTTCGGCGATAATTTTAAACCCTTTTTCGGTGCGGACACAGAAAATCGGTTGGAGCATAGCACCCGCTTTGATGGCGAATTTCGCTGGACCTTGGAATACAGATGCGGGATGTCCGAGCCAAGTTTGTTGGAGTCCAACCTTGCGAGCGTTTTGGTCAACCATGATGCCGATACCTTCATCGTTTTTTAGGGCTCGCAGAACATCTCGGAAAGCGGTTTCCAAAAAAATACTGGGAACACCGTTGGACAAGCGGATTTTCTCCACATATTTATCGATGTATGGATTTCGCATTCGTTTTGCCAAGCCGTTCACTTTGTAGCCAATGACCTTCGTCATATAACGCATTCCGATTTCCCAGTTGCCGATATGCATATTGGGGTAGAGGATGCCTCTGTGTTGGCTGTGAGAATATTCCAGATTTTCCATTCCGACTACTTCAAAATTCTTCAACAATTTTTGTTGATTGCAAAAGAAAAATTCGTAAGCTAACAGACCGAGATTGTAATAAATTTGGGTGCAAAGGGAATTTATCTCACTATCATTCTTATCGGGAAACACCATTTTTAGTTGCTGAACGACAACTTTTCTTCTTATTTTGGAGATAGTCATTATTCTGGTTAGAGCGAATTTTTGCACAAATCCGGGCATTGGCAGAAAAATTGCTTTGAAAAGTTTAAATCCCGAATATTCTAAGATGTTTTTGAGATTACTATTCATAGTAGGTTTCGATCCTTTTATACCAACCGGAGAGCCATCTTTGTTCATGAGGCGACATTTTTACTCTGCGTTTGAGAACATATTTGGCTGCATCGGCAAAATCGTGAGCGGGAGAGTCTGTCAGATTTTCCATCTTCTCCAGCACTTGTAGCAGACCCCAGTGGTAACCGTTGCAAGACTCTAGAGCGTTAAGACCTTCTCCTTTGAAATTGACATAATCCAGCATGGCGTAAATTCCGTTGGCTGTTGTAGCGAGTTCGTTGATATTTTTTTTCACTTTCTCTTTGTGGTCGCTTGCATTTATGATTTTGGGGAGAGCCTCTTGCAATCGAAGAACAAGAAATTTGGTTTGCTCTTCTTGGGTATTTTGCAAAAATCTGTAAAGTTCCACGCGTTTGGAGCTGTCGAAACCGGAATTGAACTGTTCTTCCGAGTTCCAAGGGCAAGTAGTAGAGCTGTTTAGCCAACTTGGCAGGCAAAAGTTGGTGCTTTCCAAATAGGAAATGAATTTGGGGAAACTCTCCACGAATTTTTTCGTCTCAGCATCAGGATACCAAATAAAATGAGCAATTCCCAGAGATAAGAATTTTTCGTTGGCGTTCCATTGCAATAGGTTTGAATAGTGGAGATTTGTCTCATTTTTGAAAATCTTGTGTGCCAAAATTTCTGCTTGCGACTTAGGGATTTCTATTTCTATTGAGTTTAACAAGTTGAAAAAAGAGGCAAGTATAAAAATTATTAAAAATTTGGTATTTTTATTTTCTTTCATATTATTCTTTGATTTATAAGCCGTTAGCTTTACTAATTATTCAACAAACAAAATTTTTTGCTAGTTGAGAGCAAGTAATTTTTGTTTTTTTTTGACATTTTGTTCAAAAACAAGAAATTGGCTATGGTTTGTAAGAAAAAATAAAAGTAGGTTCAGAGTTGATAAGAGTAATAGAGTCTTGTTTTGTTAAGAGTGCCGTTAAGGTGACTGATTATCCCGTCGTTATTTGCAAAGAGGTGGCTTTTGTGGGCAAATCCAATGTGGGTAAATCTTCGATGATTAACGCTATATTGGGAAGAAAATTGTTGGCTAAGATTTCGTCTCGCCCTGGGAAAACGCAGTTGATTAATTTTTTTAGTGTTACCACAAAAGACGATGAGCAGGAGATGAAAGGCGAGTTGAGTTTTGTGGATTTGCCTGGTTATGGGTTTGCCAAGGTTCCGCTAAAAGAGAAAGAAAATTGGCGGGGAATGATACAAGCATATTTGACCAATCGCCCGCAATTGCTGGGTGTTTTGCTGTTGGTGGATATTCGGCACAAGTTCGATTATAAAGACCAGTTGATGCAGGAGATGCTGGAGGCTAACGGCATCAACTATACGCTGGTGGCGACGAAGAGTGACAAAATCGCTAATAGTAAATTGAAGAGTGTGATTAAAGAAAATTTTCCGTTCAAAGTTCTTCCTTTTTCTGCTAAAAACAATAAGGGGATTTCTGAGGTTTTGCGGTGGATAAACGAATTGTAATTTTGGCTTTTGCGTGTTGTTTCTCTTTTTGTTTTGCTGGAGAAGAGCAAAAACTGGATGTGTTGGTGAAGAAGATAGAGGCTCGAAAACGCGAAATTAATGAAATTAAATCCGAGCAGACTGAATATTCCCAAAAGATTAGTGATTATGGGAATCGTCTGAAAAATGCAAAATCTCGACTGACTGTGTTGGAAAAGAGATATTCCGGAAAGAGCAAAGAGAAGGCGAAGATTAAGACAGAAATTGAGCAAGTTAAGAAGGAAATTGCGGACATCAATGCTCTGTATCTATTGGCTTTTATTCGGCTTTATGAGGCGGAATACATAGATGAGGAGCCGATGAATTCGCAGGTGCTCAGTTATTTTGTTCAGTCGTCTTCCAACAAGGTGGAGATGTATAACGAGAAAAATCTCAAACTTCAAAACAGCACGGTCGACATAAATAGGCAGATTAGGGAGTTGGAAGAGAAGAAAGACAAAGAGGTGAAGAATATTAAGTTTTCTCAATATGTGACTTCTGTTGCGGGTGCTTTCCTCGTGGAGAGTCGCAGTAAAGAGAAGAAAATCAGTAAAGAGTTGGCTTTTTTGCAGGAAGAGCGGGATAAATTGGAAAAGATAATTGCTAATCTGAAATTGGATAAAATGCGAACGGGATACTCGTATAAATTCAGCCAGTCAAATATTTTGTGGCCTGTGCGAGGGGAGATTGTCGATAACGATTTGCGTAGGAGTGGTCTTGATATTAGCACAAAGGACAAATATTGCAAAGCGGTAGATAATGGTATTGTGGCGGAATATGACAAAATTGGGAATAAAAAATGCTTGGTAGTTGACCATCGGAACGGTTATATAAGTGTCTATGTTTATAAAGGCAATACATTGGCTGAATTGCGGAGTGAAGTGAAGCGGGGACAAAATCTTGCTTTGTTGCAGTCGGATTTGATTCATTTTGAGCTGGTGAAAGACAAGAAAATTTCCGTTAATCCTCGGGTTTTTTTTGTTAAGTGAAAAGGATGTCAGGAATAAATCTGCATTTCACAGGCTTGATGTTCGGTGTAGGAGCTTCTGTGGATGACGAGGTTTCGCTGGAGAAAATCAATAGGCTCAAGCAACGACCACAAAGCAAATCTTTCATCGTTCTTTTGGAGAGTTTGCAGAAATTGAGCAAATATGTGGAAGTTGACAGCAAATTGTCAGCGTTTTTGGGGAAATTTTGGCCAGGTCCACTGACTGTTGTTTTAGCTTGCAAAAATCTGCCACATTTGAGTCAAAACGGTTGCGTTGCTTTTCGAGTTCCAATAGACGAATTTTTGCGAAGTAAGTTAAATGCTGGGGAGATTGTTAGCACCAGTGTGAATTGTTCGGGTGAAGAACCTCTTGTGGATGTGGATGTGATATTGAGTAAATATAGCAACTGGTTTGATGAGAATTGGGTGCCGAGCGGAGTAACAACGGCGAAGGGGACTCCATCGACCATTGTGAAAATTGAAGGAGAAGAGTTGGTTTGTTTGAGAGAGGGTGCTTTGGATTTTGCAGCTGTCAGAAGAGAGTGGACAAATGTTAAGTAGTTTGTTGAAATATAAGAAGATAGGGATTTTGACTCATTCTAATCCTGACCCTGATGCTTTGGGTTCTTGTTTTGCTATGCAGATGATTTTGGGCAAAGAGAGATGCGATGTGGTTTTGGAGTTTGGTTTGACCAGACCTCTTTTTGCGGAGTTTGGTGCGGTTGTGTTGGCAGGCGATGATTTGCATTACGATGCTCTTTTGGTGTTGGACGCTCACCAGTCCAAGAGGTTGGGATTGTTGGAGGAATTTGTTGAGAATTTTGCCAGAGATATTTTTATTATCGACCACCATCGTGTAGGTGAGTGCAAAATTCCTACAATGGCGGAACTCATTGACCCAACTGCGGTTAGCACCGGAATTTTGGTTTTTGAACTGTGTTCGTCTTTCACTTTGCATTGGGATGAGGAAGCACGAGAAAAGTTTGCCCGAGCTATCTATTACACGATTTTGGGCGATACCGACGGTTTCCAAAATCGCAATATTGATGCAAGATGTTTTTCTGTTTGTGCGGAATTGGTAAAGTTTGGATTGAAAGCCGGTTTAGCTTTTGAAAAATTCTATTGTCAGAAAAGTTTGAACGATTTCAAATATATGGCAGAGATTTATGAGTCAATCCAAGAGTTTGAGCAGGGGAAAATAGTTTTTGCTTTTAGTAGTTTGGAGTTGCAAAATCGGCTTGGCTATGTCTATCGGGGGCTTCCGCAGATGATGGGGGAGCTGAAAAAGTCTGCAAACTATGAGATAATTGTCATTTTCAAAGAGAGAGAAGATAATTTGTATAAACTTAGTTTTCGCTCCAAGTCGATTGATGTCCAGTCTGTTTGCAAAAAATACGGCGGAGGCGGTCATTTATTGGCTTCCGGTTGCGAGATAGCGGGGAGTTTGGAAGATACAAAAAGGCAGATATTGGAAGTATGCAAGAGCCTTCTTTGAGCGGTGTTCTTTTGGTAGATAAACCCGCAGGAATAAGCTCTTTTGGGGTGATAGCGAGACTGCGGAAAATTTTGAAAATCAAGAAGATTGGGCATTGCGGGACTTTGGACAATTTTGCTACGGGAGTTTTGATTATATTGATTGGCAAGGCAACTCGTTTGGCGAGGTTTGTGTCAAATCAGGACAAGGTTTATGAGGCGACGATTTTGTTTGGGGAGAAGACCAATACCGCCGATATTACCGGAGAAATAGTTGAAACTGGAGGTCTTCCGTCTGATTTACCGACAGATTTTGAGGGGAAAGTTTTGGCAATCTCTTCGCAAATTCCACCTATCTTTTCGGCAATAAAAGTCGAGGGGAAAAGAGCTTATGCTCTTGCTCGTGATGGTAAAGAGATTGAGATGAAGCCTCGGGAAATCAAAATTTTTGAGTTCAAAGTTGGCAGTTTTGATAAGCAACGGTTGAATTACACGGCGAGAGTTTCCAAAGGCACATACATAAGAACTTTGAGCGAAGATATTGCGGGGATGTTGGGCACTGTGGGAACGACAGAAAATTTGCGACGAACAGAGTGTGCTGGATTTGGCATAGAGAAGTGCGTAACTATTGATGATGGAACAAGATATGAAGTGATTAGAGATAGAATTTTGCCCGCTGATGTTTTGCTGAAAGATTTTCCTGAAATGACTCTGACGCAGGAAGAGTATGTGTGTTTTAAAAATGGTAATTTTATTGAGAAAAAAAGTGATAAAAATGGTTTTACACGAATGTATTACGAACAATTATTTGTTGGTGTGTCGTCCGTTGAACAGGAGATGGTAAAACCGCAGATAGTTTTTTAAAATGGTAAGTTTTATGAATAGATTGGTAAGAGTTTTATTTATTGTTGTTTTTTCTTTTAGTTGCTTGTGTGGAGCAGGTGTTGAGAGGGATATTAGCGAAGCTTTTAATACCGAGGCAAAGCGAACTGAATGGTGGAACGGTCTTGAATATCAGTGGAAGTTGGCTTTTAATAAACTTCTTGGTTACGGGAAAAGTGTAAGGAAACCGGAAGATGTGCGATTGGAAGGTTTGTTGTGCCGTAAAGCTCTTTTGCTATACAGCTCTGAAATCACCAATCTATCCGGTGTGAAAAATCTCACACATATAGAAAATCTCAGTTGCTCCTACAATAAGATTACTAATATTCAAGGGTTAAAAAATCTTACTAATCTGAAAATATTGAAACTTAGCGACAACCGAATTAAATCTTTGGAAATTTTGAAAAATCTAAAGGATTTGGAATATTTGCGAGTTGATTTTAACGATTTGCAGGATTTGAAGGGGTTGGAGGAGTTATCAAAACTTAATCGGGTGTATGCAGACAATAATTTTATCTCTTCGCTTGCTCCTTTGGCTGATAAGCCGGAGTTGGAAGAACTTTATATAAATGATAATAGTATTGTCTCTCTTCTTCCTCTGAAAAATAACACAAAATTAAAAATGTTACAGGCAAGTAATAATCAACTTCAAAATATAGATGGATTGTCTTCTCTTGAGAATTTGGAGAAAGTTTATATTTTTAATAATAATTTGGTGAGTTTGGAAGGTGTCCAAAATTTGAGAAAATTAGATATTTTTGCTTATTCGGAAAATAGTGAGATATTGCCTGATGAAGAAAAAGATAAAGTGAGAGACTTGTTTGCTAAAAAGAAAAAATTTAGGGTTAGCATTGCCAGTGCTTCGGTTTCTATTTTAATTTTTGGTCTTGTTATTGTATTTTTGGTGAAATTGATTTTACGGATAAGAGTTAACCGAAAGAGAAGAAGAGAGTTTTTGCGTTTGCATAAACTGTTTTTGGACAAGACGGCAGGATATTTTGATAATGATGCCCGTCTCTATCAGTGGTGGGAAAATCTTAACCATCAGTGGCGAAGAGTGTTTAATGTAGAGTTGGATAACGGAGCGTCTTTATTTGTGCCGAAACCTTCCGATTTACGAAAAATTTTAACCATTACTTTTCTTGAGATTAATGTTGAAGATTTGAGTGATTTGTCAGGATTGAATAACTGCACGGAATTGAGATACTTGAGATTTTACAATGAGAAACAAAAATTTTTAGATTTATTTTCAAACATTGAATTTCTAAATAGATTTCCTAAACTGGAGAAGCTTAGGTTTTCCACCGGTAAGATTAGGAAAATCAAAAATTTTGCAAAGTTGAATGAAAAATTTAGGGTTGCTATTCCCGAAAATGAATCGGATTTTGTTAAGAGCGGTAGTATTATTGAATTACCTTGTGAGAGAAGGTTACGATATAAGTATCCGATAGTGGCAATAGGGAATTTTGAGGGGTTGCATTTAGGGCACGCCAAGATTTTGAACAGACTTTATTCTCGGGCTCAAGACACTGGTGGAGAAGCACTTATTCTTACATACAAGGTGCACACAAGAGAGCATTTTTTGAAACTTGCCAATAAACCTATAGCACCTTATATGGTTTTGGACAAAAAACATAAAGAAAATTTGTTGTTTCATAAATTTGGAGTGCATTCTATTTTGTATTTAGATTTTGAACAAGGTCTTTCCGAGTTGCCGGCTGAGGAGTTTTTTAAGACTATTTTGGTTGATAAGTTGCATATTAGGGAGATAATTTGTGGATACGATACTCGATTTGGCAAGGGACGAGAGGGAGACTATAAATTGCTTTTGAAACTGTCGGAACCTTATAAAATCAGAGTTAGACTTGTAGAGCCTTTGTTGGTTGGCGGGAAGATTGTGCGGAGTGAGTTGATAAGGGATATGATTAAAAACGGAGAGATTGCCGGAATTAAGAATTTTCTCTCGCGTCCTTATTCCATATCAGGAACAGTGATGGAAGGGAAGAAAATTGGTGGAGTCTTGGGATTCCCGACACTCAATGTGAAGCCCATACAAGAGTATAAACTTTATCCGCCCAAGGGAGTTTATATCACGCATACTTTTATTGGTGGTATAGGATATTATGGGCTTACCAATATTGGATTTGCTCCGACTATTAGAGACAGTGAAAAAACAGAAACAATTGAAAACTATCTTTATAAATTCAAGGGTAAAGTCTATGGGCAAGAGGTTAATGTTGTTTTTCTAAAATTTTTAAGAGACGAAAAGAAGTTTGCTTCTCGCAAAGAATTGGTGGAGCAGATTAAAATAGATTTGGAGAAATTAAAGCGGTATATAAGGGTTCATTAATATGAAAATCAAAAAATTATTAGAGATACTTGATGGGGAATTGCTTAGTGATGAAAAGCATTTGGAGTATGAAGTGGATTACGGTTTGGCTTCTGATCTTATTAGTGACCTTTTGATGTGTGCTCTGTATCCGGCTGCTCTTTTTACGGGGCTTGTCAATCATCAAATAGTAAGAGTAGCGGAAATGATTGAGTTGCAGGCGATTATCTTTGTGCGAGGCAAGAAGCCAAGAGAGGAAATTTTGCAAATGGCTGCTGATCATGATATGCCGGTTATCTGCACAGAAAAGTCTCTTTATGCGGCATGTGGTTTGGCTTATCAGGGAGGATTGGAGACATCTCCAATAAAATTGAGTATCAATGAATAGCTTTGTTTATAGCAAGGATAATAGTTTAAATCCTGATTCGTTTATGATAGAACTCGGTCAGCCGATGATGAAATACGATTTTTCCATCAAATCTAAAGATTTTATCTCTTCCGGAGAGGCGACCACTAAGGTAAAGAAACAACTCAAGGAGCTTGGTATTGATGCTGTTCCACTTAGAAGGTTTGCAGTGGCAAGCTATGAGGCGGAGATTAATGTTGTGGCACATTCAATCGGCGGAAAGATGGAAGTTGGTATTTATTCCGAATTTGTTTATTTGAAATTTATAGATAATGGACCGGGAATTGTGGATATAGAGAAGGCTATGCAACCAGGGTATTCTACCGCTGATGATTTGGCTCGTTCTATGGGATTTGGAGCTGGGATGGGATTGCCCAATATCAAAGATAATGTAGATATTATGCGGTTATTTTCCGATGGTTACACCAAATTGGAATTGGTGGTTTTTTATTAGAGGATGATTTGTTATGAAAGGCAAAGAGGCTGTTCAAGAGATTAAAGAAAAGTGCATTGGTTGCACAAGGTGTGTTAGGGCTTGTCCTGTTTCGGCTATTCGTCTTAGAAATGGGAAAATAGAGAGAAATAGTGATATATGTATTAGCTGTGGTCATTGTATCAAGATTTGTCCCGTTGGAGCTATTGAGAGCGTTTTCGATGAGTTTGAAGAGATTTTGGACAATCCCAAATTCAAGTATAGAGTTGCTCTTTTGTCTAATGTTTTCATCGGTCAATTCCCTCGAAAAGTCAGTTATGATATGGCTGTTGATGCTTTGTTAAAATTGGGATTTGATGAGGTCATAGATGAGAATATGATTACGGGAATCATGGCTCCTATTTTTGCAGAGAAGCTGAAAAAGACTAAAATCAGACCTTTGATTTCTTCTAATTGCCCTGCAATTGTTCGTCTTATTCAGACAAATTATCCGTCGTTGCTTTCTCATATTTTGCCTTTGGAATCTTCAGTTTGCATTTTAAATGTTTATTACAGAGAATATTTGGTAGGGCTTAAAGGTTTGTCTCCGGAAGAGATAGGGATTTTTTATATCGCTCCGTGCTCTGCCCAAGTTAATGCTCAAAAAAACCCTCTTGGGCATGATAAGTCTCTGCTTGATGGTTCTCTTGCTATGAAAGATGTTTACAACAAGATTATGAATATTTGCTTTTATCAGGAGCAAGAAAATTTAGAGAAAAAGAAGGATAATGAGAATCTTGTTAAGCATGAGAATTGGGGAATTTATATTTCGGAAGGAAATCAGATAAAAAAAAGCAATCTCAAAACTTTGGCTGTCAGTGGGATAAAAGGGGCAAAAGATATTTTATCCAAAATAGAGGGTGGACAGCTGGAATATTTTGATTATGTGGTCTTGCGTAGTTGCACCAATGGTTGTGTCGGTGGAGACTTGAATGTTGCTAATCCATTCCTTGCTACCAATCGAATCAGCTCTTCCAATATTGAGTTTAAGCCGATAGAGAAAGAGCTATTTTACAAGCTTTTTAAAGAGAAAAAATTTAGTTTTCAAAAAGAAATAAAGCCTTTGGAGCATAATGTTGACAACAGTTCCATAAAAGGTAGGATAATAAAGATGAAAAGGTATGGTGATATTCAAAAACTTTTGCCCGGGAAAAATTGTGGTATCTGTGGTTGTCCGACTTGTGCTGATTTGGCGAAGGAAATTGTGGAAGGGAAGGCTAAATTTTCCGATTGTGTTTTTAACATTAAAGAGAGGAAGAAAATTTCTCTACTGGAGGTTTTGGAATATATCAAGGGCAAAGTTATTACAAAAGAACAGGATTTATCCGAAATTTGTGTAGAGAACGCTTATGTTGGTGATTTGTTGTCCGATGTTATGGCTTCTGCTGGAGGATGTCAAGTTTGGATTACTATTATGCAACATCAAAACTCTGTTGCCGTGGCTTCTCTTTTGGATATCAGGGCAATTATTTTTGCCAAGAATAAGATGCCGGACGAACGCTCCATTGAAAAAGCTAATGAAGAGGGGATAGTGATGATAGGTAGTTCGTATAATTCGTTTAAAATTTCAGGTATTTTGCACAATTTGATATCGGTAAAGTAAATGTTATGTAAAGCTGATTTGCATACACATTCTGTGTTGTCTCCGTGTGGAGATTATTCTATGTCTCCGTCTCTTTTGTTTGAGAAAGCCAAGAAACTTGGGTTCAAGATGGTGGCTATTACGGAGCACAACTCCTTGTCCAATGCGTTGGCTTATTCCAAAATTGCCGACAAATTTGGTATTCATTACATTTTCGGTGTGGAGATTCAAGTAGATTTGGAGATTCATGTTCTTGCTTATTTCCCCGATTGGAGTGCTGCTAAGTTGTTTAATAGTGAACTTTATGAGGTTCTGCCTAATATAAAAAATAATTATGGACTTTTTGGGGATCAGGTTTTGATAGACGAAAACGAAATGGTTATCGGATTTGAGGACAAATTGCTTTTAAATTCCCTTTCTTGGGACTTGCAAACAGCGTATAATAAAGTGAAAAAGTATGGTGGTTTGTTCGTTGCGGCACATGTTGATGCGGAAAGTTATAGCATCAAATCGCAACTTGGTTTTCTTCCTGATGAAATTATGTTTGACGGTTTAGAGGTTGTTGGGGATATTTGTGATTGGAATAACAATAACCTTCCGATTGTCAAAAACTCTGATGCTCATTATCTAAAAGATTTTGGCTGTAGATATACGGAGTATGAAATGAGTGATTTGAGTTTTGAGAGTTTGAAAAAATCGTTATTGGGTAGAAAGTTCAAAATAAAATCTAATTAAGGGGGATGTTAATGGATACTTGTGATAGTCCTTTGTATGCTGAACTCAAGAAAATCATTGATTCCAAAAAAGATTTGCGAGATCCTTTGATTGAGGTGTTGAGAGAGGCACAATTGTTGTTTGGGTATTTGCCCAAAGAGGTATTGGTGTTTATTGCCAGAGAGATGAAGTTGCCTATAAACAAAATTTATGGGGTTGTTACTTTTTACAATTTCTTTTCTCTCAAGCCTCGTGGAAAGTATGTTATCAATGTTTGCACGGGAACTGCGTGCTATGTAAAAGGTGCTGCTCGTGTGGTGGAGATGTTTGAGGAATCTTTGGGAATCAAATTGGGCGAGACGACGCCTGATAAGAAGTTTACTCTCTCGTCTGTGAGATGTGTGGGTGCGTGTTCTTTGGCTCCAGTCGTGGTGATAGGCGATGAGACTTATGGTAGAGTTGCTACCAAAGAGCAGATAAAGAAAATATTGGAGAATTTCTAAATTTTTGGTTGAGAGATGGAAGATATTTCTTTACATTTATTGGATATTTTACAAAATTCGGTTAGTGCTGGTGCGACTCTGATAACTTGTCGTTTCGTGAAGATTGCAGACAGATTGCAATTGTCCATTGAGGATAATGGGCGAGGGATGGACGAAGAGACGGTGAATGCTGCGTTAGACCCTTTTTATACGAGCAAGAGTTTTCGCAAAAAGAAAATTGGTTTGGGTATTCCGCTATTTGCTCAGAGTGCCAAGTTGTCGGGTGGAGATTTCAGTTTGGAGTCGAAAGTTGGGCAAGGAACACGGATTAAAGCTGAATTTGTGGTTTCCAATATAGATGCTTTGCCTCTCGGGGATATTTCGCTATCTTTGGTAAACTGCATAGTTGCTCATCAAAGTGTTGATTTTGTTGTAGAGATTGTGTGTGATACGGAAGAGGAGTTTAGTTTGGATACACGGGAGATAAAGAAAGAGATGGAAGGAATTTCTTTGAATGAACCAGTAGTTAGAAAATACTTAGAAGAAGTAGTTAGTCAACAAGTATTGAAATTGGAGGATAGATGAAATCTTTGGCAGATTTAAGAAAATTGAAAGAAGAAGTTAAGAAGAAAATGAATTTGAGAGATTCTGATTATAAGTATAAAATAGTGGTGGGTATGGGGACATCGGGGATTGCGATGGGTGCCAGAGAAGTGATGAAAACTTTTTTGGATGAGATAAGTAAAAGAAGTATTAGTGGAGTCATTGTTACCCAGAGCGGAGAAAAGGGTGCTTCCAGTATGGAGCCGGTTGTGGATGTGATAGAGACTGAGGGGAAGACGGTTACTTATTGTCAGATGAATGCCGAGAAAGCGAGAAAAGTGGTTAATGAGCATATTGTGAATGGGACGATTGTTAACGAGTACTTAATATAGAGGATCGAGGTATGTATAAAAGAGTCGATATCTTATTATGTTTTGGCTCGGGGTGTGTGTCAGCCGGAGCTCGAGGGATAAAAGAGGAACTTCAACGCTTAGTTCGTGAAAATAAAATAGATAATGAAGTCAATATTATAGAGACGGGCTGTATGGGTCCGTGTGATTACGGTCCACTGATGCTGATATATCCCGAGGGAGTTTTTTACAAAAAGCTTACTCCGGAAGATATGAAAGAGGTAGTTGAGGAACATTTGATAAAAGGTAGGGTTGTTGAGCGACTCCTGATGCACGATGATACTGTGGCTGATAGGGCTATCAGAAATGTGGAAGATGTGCCTTTTTACAAAAATCAAACGAAAGTTGCTTTGAAATATTGTGGCTACCTGAATCCTGAATCTTTGGAAGAGTATGTGGCGGTAGATGGATATTCCGCTTTGGGCAAGGTTTTGGAAGAGATGAAACCAGAAGATGTGATTAACGAAATTAAAATTTCCGGCATTCGTGGTCGTGGTGGAGGAGGATTTCCCACTCATCTCAAATGGAGTTTTGCCCGTTCCGCCAAAAGTGAAGATGGTGTAAAATACATGATTTGCAATGGCGACGAAGGTGACCCGGGAGCTTTTATGGACAGGTCGCTTTTGGAGGGAGACCCGCATAGAGTATTGGAAGGAATGATGATAGGGGCTTACGCTATCGGAGCCAGCAAAGGTTATTTCTACATCAGAGCCGAATATCCGTTGGCTATCGAGAGGATAAAACTCGCTATCAGCAAAGCTCGAGAATACGGATTAATTGGCGATAATATTTTGGGTAGTGACTTCTGTTTTGATGCTGAAGTGCGGACAGGTGCTGGAGCTTTTGTTTGTGGAGAGGAGACAGCTCTTATCTCATCTATCGAGGGCAAGAGAGGTCATCCGAAGCCGAAGCCACCGTTTCCTGCGAACAAAGGATTGTGGGACAAACCGAGCAATATAAACAATGTTGAGACTTTTGCTAATATTTCATCGATAATCTTGAATGGTGGACAGTGGTTTGCCTCTATGGGCACGGAGAAGAGCAAAGGGACAAAGGTGTTCGCTCTGACCGGAGATGTGAAAAATACCGGTTTGGTGGAAGTGCCGATGGGGATCACGATTGGAGAGTTGATAGACAATGTCGGTGGTGGTATCAGCAAAGGTAATTTCAAAGCCGTGCAACTTGGTGGTCCGTCCGGAGGATGCTTGACCAAAGAGCATTGGGATGTGCCGATTGATTACGATTCGCTCACTGCCAAAGGGGCAATGATGGGCTCTGGCGGTGTGATAGTGATGAACGACTCTAAATGTATGGTGAATGTGGCGAAATTCTTCTTGGAATTTTCTCTGGAGGAGTCTTGTGGCAAGTGCTCTCCGTGCAGAGTTGGGCTGAAGCATATGCACAATATTTTGGAGAAGATTACCAGCGGGCAAGGTTGTATGGAGGATTTGGATGAGCTGGAAAGTGTTGGCAAGTTGATAAAAGCGACTTCTTTGTGCGGACTGGGACAATCTGCACCAAATCCTGTTCTTTCTACAATGAAATATTTCCGAAACGAATACGAAGCACACATCAAGGATAAAAGGTGCGATGCTTTGGTTTGCACGGAGTTATTGCATTTCAATATTAACAAAGATAAATGTGTGGGATGTTCGTTGTGTGCCAAAAAATGTCCTGTTAATTGCATAAGCGGGTCAAGGGAAGAGAAATTTGACATTGCCCAAGATGCCTGTATCAAGTGTGGAAACTGCCATGATGTTTGTCCGGTAAAGGCTGTGGAAAAATTGGCTGGTAAGGTTGAGTGTGAGGAAGAGTAGGGGATTAAAAAGAAAAGGAGATTATTTTGAGTATAATGAATAAATACTTGCCTGAAAAGGAAAATATTTTGGAAATTTTACATTTAGTTCAAAATGCAAATCCAAAAAACTTTTTGAGCAAAGAAGATTTAGCCGAAGTCGCCAACTATTTACATTTGCCTTATAATCAAGTTTATTCGGTGGCAAGCTTTTACTCGATGTTTTCATTAAAGCCACGGGGAAAATTTGTTATCAAGGTCTGCCAGTCTCCACATTGCGTAGTAAATGGTTCTGATAATCTTTTGGATTTTCTAAAGAAAAGGGTTAAAAAAAATCCTGAAATCTCGTTGGAAGAGTGTCAGTGTCTTGGTGTTTGTGGTAATTCGCCAGTGGTTTTGGTAAATGACAAAATTTATGGTGATATGGATAAAGAGAAGTTGGAAAAACTTTTGAAAAATTTAGAAGGTGGTAAAAATGTTTTATAGAACACATCTTCTGTTTGTGAAGGACGATAACTCTATTGATAAGGGGTTGCAAGAAGTTTTAAGAGTTCTCAACGAAGAGTTGGTAAAATACGGATTGGAAAAGGAAATAGGTGTTTTGCAAACTGGTTCTCTCGGATATATTTCCAAAGGCGTTCACTTTGTCGTTTATCCTGATAATTTGCTTTATACCAAGATTACTCAAGAAGACATTCCTTTGATAGTGCAGGAACATTTTTTGAAAGGGCGTCCGGTAAAGAGGCTTTGTGAGAGTGCCAAAAGAGATGTGGAATTTGCTTATTCGGAAAGGATAGTTTTGAAAAATTCCGGCAAAATTGACCCTGAATCTATAGATGAATATATTGCTGTTGATGGTTATCAAGCTCTGGGCAAAGCTTTTGAAATGGGTAGAGAAGCTACTTTGCAGGAGATAAAGAAGTCTAATCTTCGTGGTCGCGGTGGAGCTGGGTTTCCCACTGGCATCAAGATGGAAATGACTGCAAATCAGAGTGAAAAGCAAAAGTATATTGTGGTGAATGCTGATGAGGGAGAGTCGGGAACTTTCAAAGACAGACTTATTATGGAAGGAGACCCGCATAAGCTCTTGGAAGGAATGGTGATAGCTGGTTTTGTGGTGAGGGCGGATACAGGCTATATCTATATTCGTGGAGAATATAGTCTTTGTGTGCAAAGGTTAAAAATCGCTATAGAACAAGCACATAATTATGGATTGTTGGGCAAAAATATCTTAGGTAGCGGTTTCGATTTTGATGTCATTATTAAGCTGGGTGCTGGCTCGTATGTGTGTGGAGAGGAGACCGCATTGCTAAACTCTCTGGAAGGAGGCAGAGGCAATCCTCGTTTTAAGCCACCTTACCCGGGGGAGAGAGGTCTTTGGAACAAGCCAACTGTGATAAACAATGTTGAAACTTTGACAAATATACCGGCAATAGTGGAGAAAGGTGGAGAGTGGTTCGCAGGAATTGGGACACCAGAATCGTGCGGGACGAAAGTTTATACTATTTTGGGTGAAGTGAACAATCCGGGATTGATAGAAGTTCCTATGGGCACAACATTGAGGGAAATTATCTCCAAATATGGAGGTGGACTGAAAGCGGATAAGAAGTTTAAAGCTGCTTTGGTGGGTGGAGCTGCCGGAATGTTTTTACCTGAGCGGTTATTAGACATCAAGATGGATTTTGAGAATTTGTCCAAAGAATCTGCTGTTTTGGGTTCAGGAGCTATTTTGATATTGAGTGAAGATGCTGACATACTCAGGATTTTGACTTCTATTTTGAAGTTTTTCTTGCATGAGTCTTGCGGTAAGTGCAGTGCATGCAGGATTGGCTATAAGATGTTGGTTACCTTGCTGGATAAGATAGTTTCTGGTGAAGGCAAATCGGAAGACATTGATAAAATGGTTGAGATTGCCAATGTGATGAGAGTAACCTCATTCTGTGCTTTGGGTCAATCGTCGATTATGCCTATTGGCAGTATTATCAAATATTTTAAGGGAGATTTTAAAAGGTTTACAGGAGAGTAAAATGCAAATAACAATTAATGGGAAAAAAATAGAAGCGAAATCTGGACAAACCATCATAGAGGTTGCCCGTGAAAATGGGGTCTATATTCCGAGTTTGTGCTATCACAAAGATTTGGTGCCTACCGGAAATTGCGGAGTTTGTGTTGTTAAAATCGATGGTATGGGTCCGCTGAAAAGGGCGTGTGTAACTCCTGCCGAAGATGGAATGAGCATCACTACGGATTCTGTGGAACTCAGGAAAATCAGGCGAGAATTGCTGTCGCTTATCTTGTTGGCTCACGATGTCAAGTGTCCTACTTGCGACCAAAACGGCAAATGTGAATTGCAGGAACTTATCAACTATATGGATATCCCCGAGCCGAAATATGAGCCGATTTTTAAGAAGACTGCGATTGATAATTTCAGCCCTTCGATAGTGAAGGATACCAACAAGTGTATTCATTGCGGGAGATGTATAGCCGTTTGCAACGATATTCAGGAAGTTCATGCACTCTGCGTAGAGGGTCGTGGATTTGAGAGCAAAGTTACTACAGCTTTTGGCGAGTCGCTTGCCAATAGCCCGTGTGTGAATTGCGGTCAATGCACGGTTTATTGCCCTGTGGGAGCTCTGAAGGAAAAATCGCAAATCGAAGAGGTGCAAACTGCGTTATTTGACCCGAGCAAAATAGTGGTAGTGCAAGAAGCTCCGGCTGTCCGAGCGGCTCTCGGCGAAGAGTTCGGATTGGACCCCAAAGAGGTTACAACCGGCAAGATGTATGCTGCTTTGCGTAGATTGGGTTTTGACAAGATTTTTGATACCAACTTTGCTGCCGACCTTACCATTATGGAAGAGGGTTCGGAGCTTATTCAGCGAGTGAAAGAGGGTGGCACTTTGCCCTTGATTACCTCCTGCTCTCCAGGTTGGGTTAAATTCGTGGAAACCTATTTTCCCGAGTTTCTGCCTAATGTCTCTTCTTGCAAGTCTCCTCAACAGATGTTTGGGGCGATGGTTAAGACCTATTTTGCCAAGCAGGAGACTATTGACCCAAAAGACATAGTCAGTGTGTCTGTTATGCCTTGCACAGCGAAAAAGTTTGAGGCTCAACGACCTGAGATGAACTCTTCGGGTTATCGTGATGTCGATTATGTCCTCACGGTCAGAGAGTTTATCAAGATGATAAAGGGTGCAAAGATTGATTTTAAAAACTTGCCTGAAGAGCAAGCCGACCAATTGATGGGACAATACACAGGAGCTGGAACGATATTCGGGGCGACAGGGGGAGTGATGGAAGCTGCTATCCGCACCGCATACGCTTTACTCTCGGGTAAAGAGTTGGCGAACTTGGATGTTATCCCTGTCAGAGGTATGTCTGGCATCAAAGAGGCGAGTTTGGATATCCCCCTGAAAGACAGTTCCGTTGTCTTGACTGTGAATGTTGCGGTTGCTCACGGACTTGGGAACGCCAAAAAGCTGTTGGAAGATGTTCGTGATGGCAAGAAGAGTTATCACTTTATCGAGATAATGGCTTGTCCGGGCGGATGTGTTGGTGGTGGCGGTCAGCCTTACGGTTCCGATTTGGCGGACAGAGCTCGTCGCGGAGAGTCTCTCTATAAGGAAGATAAAAATTGTGAGTTAAGGACTTCGCACACCAATCCGATGATTAAGAAAATTTATGCCGAATTTTTGGGTGAACCGCTCTCGCATACATCTCACAAGTATTTGCACACCGATTACAAAGAAAGAGACCAGCTAACTGGTAAACAAGATTAAAATGAGATTATTTCAAAGCACTTCCGCTAGAATGGTGGGAGTGCTTTTTATGAAAGTTGTTGAAAATGAGACAAATAAAGGAGCTTAGAGATTTATTAGAATTGTTAGAAAAAAAGGGGTAAAAAAATGTTAACATATAAAAATTATAAAGGTTATATTGATTACGATGAAGCTAATGCCGTTTTTTATGGTAGAGTGTTAGGCGTTAGTTCTATTTTGTGCTTTGAGGGAGCGACTTCTGTGGAATTGGAGCAAAGTTTTAAGGATGTTATAGATACCTATCTTGCCCATTGTGAAAAAACAGGTAAAAATCCTGACAGGTTTTACTCGGGGAAAACTTTGTTGAGAATGCCGCCTAATTTACATCGCAGATTGGCGGAAAAGGCTGAAATGAAACAAGAAAGTTTGAACTCTTTTTTGGTTGAAAGTTTGCAAAGTGTTTTGTGATGGATAAAATGCGAATTTGTGTTTATTGTGCATCGGCGGATGCGATAGGCGACAGTTATAAGAATGTAGCGAGAGAGTTGGGCAAGCTGATGGTGGAGCGAGGGCATAGCTTGGTGTATGGTGGAGGAAATGTAGGTTTGATGGGAGAGTTGGCTCGCACGATAATGGAGAAAAGTGGTTACACATTGGGGGTCATTCCTCACAAATTGGAAGGTTTGGAGTTAGCTTACAAAGGTGCCAGCCAGATGATTTTCACGGAGAATATGCGTATTCGCAAGTCTGTGATGCAGGACAATGCTGACGGTTTTATTGCGTTGGCAGGCGGATATGGGACTCTGGAGGAGTTGCTGGAGATGATAACGCTGAAAAAACTGGGCTATCACGACAAACCGATTGTTGTGCTGAACACGAACGGATTTTACGACAAGTTCATAGATTTTATAAACGAGACAATTGAAAAAGGGTTTTCCACTCCCGAGAAATTGTTTGCCGTCGTTGAAAATCCGCTTGATGCGTTGAAATTGTTAGAGGATTCTAACTGATACTTTTAATCCAGTTTCTTCCCATTTCGATAGTTTTCAGCACAGTCTCAGGAGCTGGACCTCCGGGCAAATTCCGCTTACTTACGCAAGTTTCCAAGGAGATAGCTGGATAAATATCGTCATCAAAGAGCGGAGAGAATTTCTTAAATTCTTCCAAACTAAGCTCTTCAATGGCAATTTTTTCGTTTAGGCAATGGTAAACAATCTGACCGACAATATGGTGAGCTTCACGGAAAGGCAGATTTTTTTTCGCCAAATAGTCGGCAACATCCGTAGCGTTGGTAAAACCTTTTTTGGCACCATTTCTCATAGTTTCGTCATTGATTTTCATCGTAGATAGCATCGGCGATAGTGTCAAAAGGCAACCTTTCAGCGTGTCCACCGTGTCAAAAAATCCCTCCTTATCTTCTTGCATATCTTTGTTATACGCAAGCGGTAGAGACTTTAGAGTTGTGAGGATTCCGATGAGATTTCCGTAAACTCTCCCCGTTTTTCCTCGTATCAGTTCGGCAACATCGGGATTTTTTTTCTGTGGCATGATGCTTGAGCCTGTGGAGTAGGCATCGTCCAAAGTAACAAAAGAGAACTCGTCGCTCGACCACAAAATAATCTCTTCGCACAGTCTGGAGAAGTGCATCATCAAAATGGAAGCGGCAGCTTGAAACTCCACGATGTGGTCCCTGTCGCTCACTCCGTCCAGCGAGTTGTAGGTGATATCGGCAAAATTCAGCTCGTCGGCGACCATTTGTCTATCGAGAGGGAAAGTTGTTGTGGCAAGTGCTCCCGAACCGAGAGGCGAGGAATCAGCTCTTTTGATGCAATCGGAAAATCTCTCAAAATCGCGTTTGAACATAAAGAAATACGCCATAATGTGATGAGCGAAAGTTATTGGTTGTGCCTTTTGCAGATGAGTGTAGCCAGGCATAATGGTTTCTAAGTTGTTTTCCGCAAGTGTTAAAACTGCTTTTTGCAACTCAAGCAGTAAATTTTGCAAAACAGCGGTTTCTCTTTTCAAATACAATTTTATGTCCAAAGCGACTTGGTCGTTTCGCGACCTGCCTGTGTGGAGCTTTTTCCCGACTTCTCCGACTTTTTGGGTAAGCAGAGTTTCGATGTTCATATGGATGTCTTCTGCTCCCGAGTCAAAAACAACTTGTCCGTTTTCGATTTCAGTTTTCAGTTCTTGCAAACCCTTGATAAGCGTGTCAGCTTCTTGTGCCGAGATAACCCCTTGAGCACCAAGCATACGAGCGTGAGCGATAGAGCCTTGGATATCTTCGAGAAATAACCGCTGGTCAAAACTGATGGAAGAATGAAAATCTTCGACTAACTTATCCGTATTTTTCTGAAATCTGCCACCCCAAAGTTTACTCATCTTCACCTCGTATAAATCAAAATTTTGATGATAAACCCTCAGAATTTGGCAGGAGTGTCAAGGATAAATAAATAGTGATAAAAATTGCTTGTCATATTAAAGCAGTAATTGAGTTTGAAATTTAAGGAAAGGAGGATGTCAAATTGGGGAATTTATATAATGAAGACTTGTTAAAAAAAAGGATTGAAGAATTAGAAATTTTTTCTCCTAGGCTATCTTTTATATTCAAAAAATTGTATAAGTATGCTAAAAAGGATAATGGCATTAACCCAATATTAGATATAGGTTGCGGGAAAGGTCATGTTGTAGAGGAAATTGCTAATTATTTTAACAATAATATTGATGCTATTGATATTGATTCCAATGAAATAGAAGAAGCTATGCAAAATAGTATGCATAAGAATATAAATTATGGGAGTGTGCAAATAACTGGGTCTGAAATAAGACCTAATTATGTTTGACAGAATAAGTTATGAACATTTATTAAAATGCCATGAGTATAATCAAAAAAAACGCTGTCCAAATTGTGATAGCTTAAACACAAAAAAGAAGGGATATATTTTCTCTGAAAGAACAACTAATCGTGGGAAAATTAAAGTCAAAACTCAACGATTTTATTGTAAAGATTGCCAAATAAGTTTTACCAATTTTGGATATAATAAGAGAACTCATTTTGCACCAAAATTCAAAGATAAGGTTGTTACTGACTATATTTCAACCAAAAGTTCTCTTTCTGAAGTTGCTAAAAGACATGGGATTTGTAAAAATAGTATTCTTAATTGGATACCTCAGCGAGCTAATTTATATCAGGATAATGTGTTACACAGCAATATAGATGAGACAACAATTTATATTGATGGCAAGGAAATTAAGATAAACGGTAAGCGAAAAGTTGTCTTAGTCGCCAGTAGCAAACTACTTGATAAACCAATATATTACAAGATTTATGATAGAGAACATAGTAGTTCATCTGAAGACTTTTTGAATAGACTAAAAAAAATGTATGACAACAAAATAATTGGGATTGTGTCAGATTTTGGGCGAGGGAAGTGCTTTGTTAAGCCAGTTAACCAACTTTTTGAAGATGTTCCACATCAAATTTGCTTGGTTCATTATTTAAGAAGCGTTAATATCAATGTTCCTAAAACAAAAAAGAGTAAGTTTTTTAGACGAAATATTTTCTTTAAGAACTTGATTAAGAGCATTTTAAATGCTGAAACTTTACAAGAAGCTGAAAATAATTTAAGTTCGCTTAATCACTATGAAAAATTTTTTCGCCTAAAAATTCATAAGCGTTTTATTAAATCAATTAATCGAAACTTTGGTTTATTAACTGCTCATTTTCATTACGATTTTTTGGATAAAACAACAAATAAAATTGAAAATATTAATCGACAATTGAATAGGAAATTAAAAAATTTAGACGGATTTAAATCTGAAAAAAATATGAATCATTTTTTGAAAATTTGGTTCAATAATTATTCAAAAGGAGTGGAAATTAGACCCAATTAAATGCACGCTCCCTAAATTATCAATGTCTTGATATAGCCAATGTTGAGAAGAAATACAGCTTAATTACTTTGGTAGAAGTTTTAGAACATATTGAAGACATTGATGGTTTTTTAGAAAAGGTTTATCAGGTTGCGGAAGAAAATTCTATTGTAATTATAACCGTTCCTCAAGGAAAAAGTATTCATGAGTTGTTGATGGCTATTGTTAGATATTTGAAAAGAATAAAATTTTTTGCGTGGATAATTAAAAAATATCGAAATTTTATTAAGCGTGGTGAGGAATATAATGAATCTCCTCATGTTCAGATGTATTCGGTTAAATCTTTGAGCAGTATATTGGAGAGGAATGGGTTTGAGATTTTGGAGGCAGAGAAAGCAGGTATTTTCTCTTTGCTTTTTTGGACTTTTGTACCTTTTATTAAAATTCCTTTTTTAATAAAAAGGCTTGAAAATAAAGTTTCACCATTTTTTAATAAATTTTATTGTGAGCAATTGTTGTTTGTGTGTAAAAAAGGTTAAAACTATGGGGAGAAAAATTCTTGTCACTGGTATTACAGGCTTTGTAGGGAGGCATACTTCCAGAGCTATTTTGGCAGAGGGGAAGTATGATTTGGTAGCCATCGTTCGTCCCGATACTGACCCGAAGCGATTCGAAGAATTTGTTGGTAAGGTCGAAATTATAGAGATTGATTTGTGTGATTTGGTGAGTTTAGAGAAGTATTTGGAAACAGTCAAATTTGATGTAATTTTGCATATAGGAGCTTTGAGAGGGGGGAAGAAATTTTCTCAAGAAGAGTTCATTAAATCGAATGTAGAATCTACTAGAGTTTTAGCTGAAAAAGCCTTGATTAAGAATAGTAATCTTGTATTTTGCTCTTCTGTTGGAGTTTATGGAGGTGTTCCTAAAAATCTCCCTGTAAAAATTAGTCACCCTAAAGTTCCGGATGGTTGTTATCATGCTACTAAGATTGAAAGTGAAAAAATAATTATGGATTGTGTAAATAGGGGACTTGATGCTCTTATTTTACGACCTTCTATTATTTATGGGGTTGGGGACATAGGTTTTGCCTCCAATCTTGTTAAATTAGTGGATAAAGGGATAATTTTTTTGCCCATTAGGAAAACAATAATTCATCTTACTGATGTTGATTTGTTGGTAGAAGTGCTTATTAAATCTTTAGAATTAAAAAAATTTAACACAACAATTTACAATGTTGCGGATTCAAATAGCTTAATTTTGGGAGATTTGGTTGATTTCATAAGTGAAGAATTAAATGGCAATTCTTATCCATTTTACAAAAAACTACCACATCTTTTGTATACTTTGGGGAGAAAGCTTTTCAAAATTTTGAATAATGAGTTGTGGGTTAATAGATTTGAATTTATAGCATCTGATAGAGAGTATGATAATGGGAAACTTTATGAAGATTTTGGACTGTCTTCTGTAGAAACTATTCCTTCTATTAAGAAGGTGATTGATTGGTGTAAAAACAATAAGGAAGAATAATGAAATTAATAAAATCTATTTTTGCGTTAGTTGTTTGGCTATTTTGCTATATCCCTACAACTGTGTTTGTATTTTTGGTATTTTTTAAAAGCTTATTTAAGAGGGGACACATCAAATGAAAGAAATTTCTCAAAAAGAAAAGGAAACCCTATTTAATTTTATTGAAAGAACAATTGATATGTCTGCTGACGATTTAGATGAAGGGATAGGCACAGTTTATGAGCGAATAGTTATTGATGAATATTTTAAAAGAATCAAATTTAAGTATAACATCAATACAGTTTTGGAAACACCTGCCGATGGAGTAACGGGCGTGCCCGGGTTGAATAGTTTGGAATTTGCTAGAAATGGGGCTAAAGTATTTCAAGCAAATCCTTCCCAAAAAATGTTAGATAAAGCCAAGAAGATTTGGGATAAAAAGGGATTGGGGGATTTTGTGGAATTTCACAAGTCTGAGATTGATGATTTACCTTTTGAAGATAATAGTTTCGATTTGGTTTGGAATTATTGCATGTTTGAGAGATTTGAGCATCCAGAGGTTATGTTGGAAATTATGAAAAAGGTGTCAAAAAAATATGTAATGGTTATGACTCAAAATTTTTGGAATTTAGGAACTTTCGTCCATTGGCTTTTTCATAAATATCACAAGTTGGAATGGGATCATGGATATACTAAATTCATGAAATTATCTGGAATTAAGAAAGTTCTTAAGAAGGCGGATTTAAAAATTTTAGAGATTGGAATGATTGACACTCCTCCTTGGATGGATACTTGGGATATGCCTTTGCGTGGAGAAATAAAGAAAATTTTGTCGCCTTTAGGAATGAAATGGAATTGGTCGATTGGCTCTGGAGATGAAAAAGATAGCAAGGGTGGAACGATTTCTTTTTTCTCCAAAATAGAAAAATGGTTACCCCGTTGGTTTAATAAATTGCAAACTCACCATTATTATGTCTTGTGTGAGAAAAACAGTTAGAATAATACCATCACTATTCCTACTTGATTTCGAATTTTAATTATTTTTTCATTATTTGTTAATCTTGCCAGCGGATAAAGCACATATCCTGTTCCGTTTGGATTTAGACATCTTTTCACTGTAGAAAATACGGCTTTTTGAGTGCATTCTATTTCAAATCGAGCGATTTGCTTTCCTTTGTCATTTGGCATTTTTCCTGAATTTTTTGGAAAGAAGGGAGGATTGCAGATTATGAGGTCGAATTTTTTTGCATAAGTTCTCAAATCTTCGTGGAGAAACTCAACATTTAGCTCGCTAATTTTAGAGTTGTGTTTTGCGAGCTGGATTAGATTTTCTTGGATGTCGATTCCAGTTATTTGCCAGTTTGGTTTGGAGAGTTTTAGCATAAAACTCAAAATCCCACAACCACAACCGATATCCAAAACTTTCAAGAAATCTTGAGGATGATTTCCCAAAACTGTTTCCACCAAAAAATTCCCGTCACTGGAGACAGCTTGCTCTGACGGAGATTGATAGATGATTTTTTTGTTAGGGAGATAGATTTTTTTTAAATTGGCAGAGTTTGTAAAATAGTTGTTTCCCAATTGATTTATAGATTTATCCAATTTTTTAACAATTTCAAGCCTATTTTTCCGCTTTTCTCGGGATGAAACTGTGTGCCATACACATTACCTCGTTGCAAAATCGCACCAAAATCCACATCGTATGTGCAGGTCGCCAAAATATCGCTCTCATTTCTCGCCATCGGATAAAAGCTGTGAACGAAGTAAAAATCGCTACCATTAGAGATTTCGGCAAATAGAGGATGTTCCTGTTCGTAGTGAACTTGATTCCAACCCATTTGAGGCACTCTTTGGCAGGTAAATTTTTCGCAATTCCCCTTGAAAAACCCGAACCCTTTTGCAGTTGGAGCTTCGGTGCTGCTCTCCATAAGAAGTTGTAAACCAACGCAAATCCCCAAGAAAGGTCTATCGTTATTTAGCCATTCGAGCAGTTCGGAGTAGCAACCAGAGTTCTCCAGTTTAGCGGATGCATGCCCAAAATGTCCGACTCCTGGCAAGACGATTTTGTCCGCTTTTTTCAGGTCAGTTGGCGAATTGGTAATTACATATTTTGCACCAAGATAGTTGAGAGCGTTTTTTACAGAGTGCAGATTTCCCGCTCCGTAGTCGATGATGGCTATCATGCGTTGTCCTTGTTATTTTTCATTAGGATGTATGAGCCTATTTTTAATCCGATGTGGTCGGCGATGACTTGGCATTTTGCTTTGAGGAAGAAATAAATCGGCAAATCGGTATCGGAGAGAGCTTCGTAATTTCCTTGCCCTTTGCTGATAATCAGGTCTGCATTTTCCAGTTTTTTTCTAAATTCAGGAGAACAAAATTTCGGAACAGTCCCGGGGATTTTCGCTCCCGAACTGACAACCGTAGCAACTTCATCGATGCCGATTTTTTTAGCCCAATCTACTGTAATGTCGTTGATAACGGGGATTTCCCGAGTTGCGTAAGTTACAGGCTTATTAATCTGTTCAATGAAGATTTTGTCGAAAACCCCCTCGGCTGTGTTGTCCCCAAGATAGATGATCGATTTAGCTTTTTGGATGTCTTGCCTAAAAAGTTCAAAATCGTCTATGGCAAATTTGGCAGAAACTACGCTTTTAATCTCTTTCTCCATGTCGTATTCCAAGCAAGCACCCAAATCGATTACATTTCCCGCTATCGCTAATCTGGCAGCGGTCAACAGTTTGTCGCTGGAGTCAGTCAAGATTTTGCTTATTTTGGGTAATAGAGTTTGTGCTTTGGCAACATTTGTTGCTTTAATCTCCGCGTATGGGTCGTCATTTTTCAGGTAGTCTTTCAGATTGGAATGGATGAAATGGGCAATCTCTGGAGAGGTTGAGTTCATATCGATTTTTGTGAAAAGAGAGCCGGTAAAATCAACAATCTTTTTTTGTGTTTGTTCTTCCAAATTCGAGAGTCTGGCAAGGTGTAGTGTTTGTCGCAAAAAGCAGGGGAAGCAGTCCAAGCAGGCTTTCATATGCTTCCTTTTGTTGAGGGAATTTTGTTCGTGGCTCTCGGCAGATAGTTGCAGGCGAAGCGAAGAGATTTTGCCAACGCTTTGAAACACGCTTCCAATTTGTGATGGTCGCTGCGACCGTAAGGCATTCTGATTACGAGATTTGCAGGAATATTTTGGGCAAGGCTTTCGAAAAAATCTGGCATCAAATCTAAGTCGAGTTCTCCACAAAATTGGCGTTGGAATTGGCAATCGTATTGCAGATAGGCTCTTCCGCCCAAATCGACAGCGACCACAGCCAAGGCTTCGTCCATCGGATAGACGAAGTATCCGCTTCTTTCGATGCCTTTTTTGTCGCCGAGAGCTTGGCAAAACGCTTGTCCTAAGACGATTCCCAAATCTTCCACGAGGTGATGTTGGTCAACATGTAGGTCTCCCTTCGCAGTTATTTGCAAATCGAAAAGACCGTGTTTTGCCAGCCCTTCCAACATATGGTCGAGAAAACCAATTCCCGTGTTGATTTGAGCTGTTCCTTCGCCATCAATGTTCAACCGAACACTGATTTCGGTTTCATTAGTTTTGCGGGAGATAGTGGCAGTTCTTGTCATTTTTATCCTAAAATTAAATTCGTTATCTCTGTAATATCGCTGATATAGTAGTCGGTTTTGGGATTGTCTATCAAGCTGATATTTGTGCAATTAGCATCAAGAGAGGCGAGAATGTCGTCCACGGTGTCGCCCACATACACGATTAGTTCAGCTTTGCTTTTTTCTTTGAGGAGGCTCAATCCGTATCCGCTCGGCTTGGATTTTTCGCCTGTGTCTTCCTGACCGATTTCCCAAGAGAATAACTCCTTTACTCCGAAAAAATCGAGAGCGTATTCTATGTCTTTGTTGGGTCTGCCGGAGAAGATTGCCAGCGGAATCTCTTCGTTGATTTTTTGCAAATCGGCAATCGGCAATAACCATTTTTCCGATTTTTTATTTTCACTGTAATAAGACTCAAATTTGTCAATCAACTCCTGTTTATCGATGGTTATATTTCGTTGTTGCAAGGCGTATTCGGTCAAATCCCAATCGCAGTTGTATCCGCCCATGTTGCGAATTTCGTCGATTTCGTCTGCGGAGATTTCGTCGTTAGAGTAATGTGCAACTGTGTCCTTGATGGACTTGATGTAAGACAAATCGACATCAATGAGAGTTCCGTCCATATCGAAAACCAAGAGCTTATTTTCCCAGATTTTTTTAAATTCGGAGCGGAATTTTGTGTTTTCTTCGGGAGTTCCCATAGAGATTCGCAGATAATTTTTCAGCATGGGATTGCTCCCTTGATGCCGCACCATTATCTCTTTTGAATACAGATTGGAAAAAATCTCTTTGCTCCAAACACCTGTTTTCACCAAAAGGAAATTGGTTTCGCTTGGCAGATATTTGATGTTTAGGGAATCGAAAAAATCTTGCATTTTGGTTTTTTCATCTTTGACTGTAGCCAAAATTTGTCGGAAGTGATTTTCGTCGTTCAGAGCGATTTGTGCTGCCATCAGAGAAAAATAGTTAATTCTAAACGGCAACGAAACTTTTTTTACCTGTTCCATTGTAGCGGGGTTACTCATCGCAAAGCCGATTCTGTGTCCGGCAAGAGCGTAGGCTTTGGAGAAAGTTCGCAAGACGATTACATTTTCGTGAGTCAAAACCAAATTCCAAAGTTCCTCTTTGGCGAAATGCACATACGCTTCGTCCAGCACCAAAAGTGAGTTGGGAGCGTTTGTCAGGATTTTTTCGATTGTTTGCCTGTCCAGCATATCTCCGGTTGGATTGTTCGGATTTACGAGGATGATTAATCTTGGGTTGATTTTTGCTTTTTCCAAAAATTCATCAACAGGGAAGTTCAAATCTTTGTCATAGCAGATTTTTTCCGCAATTGCACCTTTTATCTGCAAGAGCAAGTAATAGACGGAGAAAGTGGGAAATGGGATGAGAACTCTGTCGCCTTCGGTGATGAAAGCTTCCAAGATTAGCGTAATTGCTTCGTTAGAGCCGTTGCAAACCAAGAAGTATTTGGGGTCGATTTTGAAATATTCCGCTAAACTCTCGATAAGTGAATCTTCTTGAGGATAGACACAGGAGAGAGTTGGGTCGAATTTGAGATTCTTGAGTTTGGGAGTAGGAGGCAAATTGACCTCGTTGAAGTCCAAGCGGATTTTGTCAATTCTGTCTGAAGGAGGAGCTTGATATGGAGCGACTTCATCCAAATTTGATTTTGCTTTTATCATAAGATTACCTTACTCAAATTGTATTCCAAAATGTCGCAGGCTCCCCATTTTTTCAGCTTTGGTAATAAATCGGGGACATCGGCGGTATCCAAAGTGATTTTTACGGCATAGCCTGCATCTCTGGCTAGCGGCATCACGGTTGGCGATTTTAGGCAAGGGAGTCTGTCGATGATTTCCGTCTTGTCACTGGGGATGTTCATCTCTATCATCGATTTGTTTCTTCCCAAAAGGATAGCCTCAAAGAGCATTTTCAGCTCCATAATTTTTTCGCACTTCCACGGGTCGTCCAGTGCTGAAGTAGCGGCAACGAAGTTGGTAGCGGAGTGCATTATCTCGCCGACTATTTTTAAGTTGTTGTCCCTAAGGGTGTTACCGGTGGAAGTGTTGTCGATAATCATGTCGGCATCCTCGGGAGGATACACTTCCGTCGCTCCGTGCACCGTGAGGAATTTGTAGTTAAATCCTTGCTTATCTAGCCAATCAGTTGCAATTTTTTTGTATTCGGAAACTACGATAATTTCTCTTTTTTTCAGCTCTTCGAGAGAATAATTTTCAGGAATTGCAGCCACAATTTTCACGGGATTTAGCCCCAAGGACAACACAGTTGTAATTTGGTCGGAGACTTCAGATTCCATTATCCAGTCTTCTCCGGTAAATCCGATGTCGTGTCTGCCAAAAGCCAGAAGATTAGCGATATTGCGTGGTTTCATTATCTTTACGATAAGGTCGTTTTTATTCGTTGCCGGACGAAGACCTCTGCCACTGAGAGTCAAAATAACTCCGGCTTCAGTTAGCAAATCTTTTACTTGGTCAAAAATTCTTCCTTTCGGTAAAACTAAATTTATGTTTTTCATCTTGTTCCTTTTATTCAGCTAAAATATCTTCAATTTCTTTGATGGTTTTTAAAATATTTTTTTTCAGTGTAGCTCGTTCAAAATCGATTTCTATCTCATCTTTTTTGTCTTGGTTGTTTAAAACCTTCTTTGCTCCCTTGATGGTATATCCTTGTGTGTGAAGCATATACTTAATTTTTTCGAGAAGTTTAATCTCCTTTTTACTGTATTGTCGCTTTCTTCCCGAGAGCTTACTTGGGGATAGCTGTTTGAATTCGTTTCCCCAATAGCGAATAGTGTAATCCGGTAGTTTCAAAAGATTACAGACTTCTCCAATCGAATAATAAGTCTTTTCCATACTATGGTGAACGAAACAGGGATGCACTTTGTTGTAAAGTGTAAATTCTAAAATTTTTGGTTGACAGCACACGAAGTCAAATGAGATTACAGATGAGTTTTGAGGTTCTGTTTGCTTTGAGTTTTTCTTATTTGTTGTTTGATTGATATACGGTTGAGGTTTTAGAATGAAAAAAAGTTTTCTATTTTTTGTATTGGTTCTTTGTATCAGCTCTCTTTGGAGTTTTGATTTTGTTAGAGTTAAAGCGGCTACTTTTGTTAGAGGAATTGACGATGGTGACGAAGATGTTAGACCTAAGCACGAGGTTTTCGTTAAATCTTTTTATATTTCAAAATATGAGGTTACACAAAAAGAGTGGAACAAGATTATGGAATTTAATAACTCTCCTGTTAAAGGTGATAATTATCCCGTGTCTAATGTCTCTTGGTGGGATGCAGTGGAATTTTGTAATAAATTGAGCATCAAAGAGGGGTTAACTCCTTGTTATGATTTGCTGAAAGGTGAGATGATAAAATGCAATTATGATGCTTCTGGTTATAGGTTACCTTCGGAAGCGGAGTGGGAGTTGGCTGCTATAGGCGGAAGTGATGGAAACCGCAAAGCCTATTCAGGTAGTGAAGGAAGTGTGGATGTAGCTTGGATTAAGGGTTCTAATCCTAATCCTGTAGGGACGAAAAAACCTAACGAATTGGGAATTTTTGATATGAGTGGGAATGTCGCAGAATGGTGTAACGATTGGTACGACAAGCAGTATTACAAGTTTGCTTCTGTAAAGCATGATAATCCTCATGGTGCAAATTACGGTTATTACAGGGTTATTAGAGGTGGAAGTTATAAAGAGGATGAGGGTAATTCGCGAGTCTTTTTCAGAAGTTTCAACAAGCCTCAAAATCGTCTCATATCAAAAGGCTTTAGGGTTGTCAGGTCTTTTTTGTAATTCATGAAGATATTAGAGAGGTATTTGCTTAGAGAGTCTTTTAAACCCTTTATTGGTGCTTTGGGAGTCTTCACATCTTTGTTTTTGATTGATATGATTATCAGCAAATTGAGCCTTATCATCCAAAAGAAACTTTCGTTTTTCACAGTGGTGAGTTTATTCGGATACAGTCTGCCGGCAATGGTGGCTCTTACTATCCCTATGGCTATTCTGTTTGCCTCCATCATGACTTTTGGCAAGTTGTCCATAGATAACGAATTGACAGCGATAAAGTCTTGTGGTGTCAGCATTTACCGACTGATGCGACCATTGTATCTTTTGGTAACTTTGTTTTCTTGTTTTATGTTGTATTTCAATCATATTGTCTTGCCCGACAGTAACTATCTTTCTAGAGATTTGCTGCTGCATATAGCGTATCGCAATCCCATTAGCAATATTAAGACGGGTGTTTTTAATAAAAATCAGAATATTTCCGATTTGGTGATTTTTGCTGGAGGCAAGGACGACAAATATTTGCTGGATGTGCTGATATACAACAAGGGGCAACGGGAAACTTTTCAGATAGTTAGTGCGAAATACGGCGAGATTGATTTGGCGAATAACGGTAACGATATGGTGGCAAGGCTCTATGATGGCGAAATTCACGAAAAAAGCATAAAAAACCCGGGTGATTATCGGGTTGTTAAGTTTAAGAAATTCAATTTCAATATTTTCGGGAGCACTAATCAGGGTGACCTCAGGCATACTCTCGGCGATAGAGAGATGAACACCAAGATTATGTTGGGGAAGATTGCTGAGAATAAGCAAATAATTCTTACAGCCGATTCTTTGCGAAAGATTTACGATGATAGATTGCAGACTATGGAGAAAGGGGAAAAATTCAATTCAGTTACCAGTTTGTTGTTGCAGGAAGAGAACAAGATGAAACGGTATCAAGAGTATAATTATGCTTACTGGGTGGAAATTCACAAGAAAAATGCTTTGGCTTTTGCTTGTATTATTTTTCTTTTTTTGGGAGTTCCTGTCGGCTTGATGGCTAAAAGCAGTGGAGTGGGAGCGGCTTTCGGTTTCAGTATGGTTGTTTTTGTGGCTTACCATTCTATGTTGCTCGGAGGAGAGGAGTTAGCCGATAGAGGATATGTTGCTCCTTGGGTTGCTATGTGGCTTGCCAATATTGTGCTTGTGGTGTTGGGGATTTTTCTCACTTGGAAATCCCGCCATGACACGAACGCTTTTGATTCGATTAGGTTTAAGGTTAGGATGTTCTTCAAGAAGATATTTAAAGGGAAGAAGGAAGTGAGTTGATTAAGATTTTAGACCGCTATATTTTGGGCTCTTACATCAGAAACTTTGTTTTGATTAGTTTGTCATTTTCAGTTCTTTTTGTTGTTATCAGCATTTTTGACAGGCTTACCAGATTTATGAGATACGGAGCCACATTGCCGGACGCTTTGGCGTATTTTTTGTATAATATGCCTTATCTTTTCGTTCTTACTTCTCCAGTTGCTGTTTTGCTATCCAGTTTGTTTTTGATGAACAAGCTTTCCAAGTTCAACGAATCTGTTGCCGTTAGAGCATCGGGAAGAAGTATCGTTCGGATGGTAATGCCAATTTTTATTTTTGGTATTTTCTACAGTTTTTTTGTTATGTGGGTTGGAGAAGCTGTTTTGCCCAAAGCTATCCAGCTGAGAGAGCACACTTACATTGTCAAAATTCGCAAGGAGAAGATGGAAGACATCAAGCGGAGAGCCAATATTAACTATAAAGGTAACAACAATCTTTTCTTCAATATCGGCTTTTTCGATGGATACAGCAATAAATTGTATAATATTGACATTGTGCAGTTTAGTCCCGAGACAGGTGGGTTAGTGCAGACTATTGCTTCTCATGCTGCGAGGTGGGATGGCGATAAATGGCTTTTTGACCATTGCTATATTCGCAAGTTTGAGGATGGGATGCCGACGGAAATTGAGCTATTTGAAAAAGATAAGGTCATTCCTATCGTTGATGTTAAGCCGATTGATTTTGTCAAATCTTCCAAAGACCCCTTGGCGATGAGCTATTTTGAACTCAAGGAGTATATTGGTCGGCAGGAAAAAGTAGGGGAAAAGTGTTTGAAAGAGCGAGTTGATTTGGCTACGAAATTGGCATTCCCTTTTGCGAATTTGATTATTCTCTTCTTTAGTGTGCCGATGGCTTCCGCATCCGTTCGCAGTAGGACTCGCAGTGTTGTTTTCTTGGTAGGGTTGGTGGTTTGTTTCGTTTTCCTTGCTGCTTTGCGGGTCAGTCAAAATTTGGGATATTCTGGCATATTGTCGCCATTTTTTGCAGCGTGGTCTCCCAATATCCTTTTCGCTATTTTGGGAGTTGCATTTTCTTCCAAAGCAGAGGTTTAGGCTATCTAAAGAGATTTCCCAGAATTGCAAATATTTCTTGCAGATTTGTGCTGAGATTGATTTTCACTCGTGCTTCAGCACCGTTTCGGATTCCTTTGGTGTATTTGGCGATATGAGAACGCATCGTGATGATGCCCTTGGTTTCGCCATAGTATTTGATAGATAGGGAATAGTGTCGCTTTATAGTCTCGATTTTCCCTTGATTTGTTGGGATTTTATTCGAGAAAATCCATGGATTGCCGATAGCCCCACGACCTATCATCACACCGTCGCAATTGGTTTCGTTCTTCATTTTTTCGATGTCTTCTTTGGTAAAAATATCGCCATTGCCGATGACGGGGATATTGGTTTCGTTTTTCAGAATTTTTATGTGCTCCCAGTTGCTTATGCCGGCAAACATCTGACTTTTTGTGCGAGGATGTAGGACGAGAGCGTCCGCACCCGATTTTTGCATAAGAAGCCCAAACTCCAAATAGTTGATTTTGGAGAACCCCGAACGGAATTTGACAACCAAGGGGGTGTTTTCGGGCAAAGCAAGTTTGCATGTTTGCACGATTTGTGAGGCTAATTCTGGCGTGTCCATCAAGGCGGAGCCTGCACCTGTTTTGATTACTTTTTTTACGGGACATCCCATATTTAGGCAAAGAAAATCCATTCTTGGCAAAATGGAAATAGCTTTTTGGAAATGAGAAGGGTCACTGCCAAATAGCTGAATGCCGATAGGAGATTCGTCTTCGGAGGTTTGGGCATATGGCAAGCTTGGTCTGGGATTGTATGCCAAGCCAGCGGCACTCACCATTTCGGTGGTGAGGATATTTGCACCGTTTTCTTTGGCAATCATCCTGTAGGGATAGTCGGTAAATCCCGCCAAAGGAGCTAACCATGTGGTATTCTTGCAGAGTTTGTCTATTTGCATTTTGCGAGGGTAAGAGGGGAATTGCTAATTTCTATGAGACAACTTGTAAGTTATAAAAAGGTAGAGTTCATAAAGGTAGAGGGAAATCAAAGGTAAAATCAAACCCAAGCCGAAAATTAGAATTTCCAATTTGAGATATTTGACCGTAAAGAAACAATAGAGGACTAAAACTAAAAATCTGCCTCCAAACCCCAAGACGATACTTTTTTTTACATTTGTCGCAGGAGAGAGGGCTACCATCGTGCTAACAGCCATCGATATCAGGAAAAACAGACCTCCGATTAAGCCCAAAAGCAGACTCACTCTTGAGGGTAAAACAAGACTGGGACACGACAAAACGATACTTAATAAGCAGACCTTTCCCAGATAAATCAGATGTTTTTTATTTGATGGCATTCTGTCCCATGGTGCAGTTACCGTTGAGGATAGCTCCCGGCTCCACTATCAGGGTTACAGCTTTTATGTCTCCAGTAATTTTAGCACTTTTTTTCACTTCGATAGTGTTATTGGCGTTAATTCCACCGTTGATAATACCAGCGATGATGCAATTACTACAGTCCAAATTACCGTCAACTTTACCGGTGGTGGTTACAGATATTAGCGATTTGCAGTTGATATTTCCCACAAGGTCTCCGTCGATTTTTATGCCGTTTTCGCAGTTCACATCTCCGGTGATTTTCAAATCCTTGCCGATGATAGAGGACACTTCCACTTCTCTATTTTTTTCTTTAATCATTTTTATTCTCCTTTAAAATTTTCTATAAAATCTTTTGGATTTTGGTTAATGTCGTTTTGTTGAATCTCATAGTGTAAATGAGGGTTTGTGCTGTATCCGGAATTTCCCAGTTTGGCAATTGTTTGCCCTTTTTTCACAAAGGTTTCCGTGCTTACACAAATGGAGTCGAGATGAGCGTAAACAGTTTTAAATCCATTTAAGTGGTTGATAACAACGGTTTTCCCAAAATAAGTGTCGGCTTCGGCTTTTTCCACTACTCCCGCAGCTCCTGCAAAAACGGAAGTTCCCAATTTTCCCGCAAAATCCACAGCCTTATGTTGTTCGCTAAACTCTCGACTTACCTTGTATGGTGTGTTTACAGGCAATAAATCGGGATAAAAATTTTCTGGAGCGTTTAGTTTGCTCTCGTGTTTCTCATCTTTTTTGGGTTTCTCAGCCAAGTATTTTTCCAAAGAAAGTCGCAACTTTTCCAATTTAACATTGTTGTTCAACTTGTCATTTTGGAGCAAATTTTGGCGGTAAGAGTCCAATTGCTTGGTCAAAACCTCAACTTGCGATTTGCTTTTTTTCAGCTCATTTAGCAGATAATAGCAAGATACCAAACTTCCCAATAGAAAAATTAGAATCAGAAAAAAAAGTAAGAGACCAAAATGATTATTCTTCATTGCTTAGTTGTTTAAGAAGTTCGTCCTTTTGTAATTTTGACTGATAAGAAAAGATTATTTTGCCTCTGCTTCCCGTGCCTTTTATTTTCACAGGAGCGTTGTAGATGCTCTTTAGAGATTGCTCGGCAAGAGAAAAATCCATTTGGACATTTTTGTTTTTGACGACAGTAGCGGAAGATTTTACCAAGGTTTCACTTGCTCTAACCGACAACCCTTTTTGAGCGATGGTTTCAGCAAGAGATTCTCTTTGCTCCGGCTCAGCTTGCATTATCACTTTGGCGTGTCCCATGCTGATTTTCCCTTGAAGCAACAGTTTTTTGATAGAGTCTTGCAACGAGAGTAATCTCAAGAAGTTGGAGATAGTTGTGCGGTCTTTGCCCATTGCAGTAGCAATCTCGCCGTGAGTATAGTTGAACTCTTCTTGGAGTCTTTGGTAACTGGCGGCTTCTTCTATTGGGTTCAGATTTTCTCTCTGGACATTTTCGATAATAGCCAGTTGCAACATTTGTTGGTTGGTGGCTTGCCTTACCACTACAGGCACGGTCTTGAGGTTAGCCAGTTTAGCGGCTTGCAGTCTTCGCTCTCCGGCGATTAATTCGTAGTGTCCGCCTTCTTGCTCGGTAACAATCAGAGGCTGAATAATGCCGTTTTCGATGATGGAGTCGCGTAACTCTTCCAATTTCTCTTGGTCAAAATGCCTTCTGGGTTGATAGCGATTTGGAAAGACCATCTTTGTTTCCACCTCATTTATGGGTATATCATCTGTGGCAGACGAATTTCCTCTGTTGGTAGCTTTGAAATCTACAGGTTGTATCAGAGCTTCTAGTCCTCTTCCCAGTTTTTTCTTACTCATCTTTCGATAACCTCTTTTACCAAGCTCAAGTAATCTTGAGCACCTTTGGAAGTAATGGCATAGTCGAAAATAGTTTGCCCGAAACTCGGAGATTCGCTGAGTTTCACATTTCTGGTAATATAAGTTTTGAAAACAATATCTCCGAAGAAATTTTTGACATCCTCTTCAACTTGTTGACATAGGTTCAATCTTTTGTCGTACATAGTCAGCAAAACACCCAAGATTTCCAAATTTTTATTTAAGTTATTTTTTATAAGATTGACTGTGTTCAAAAGTTGACTCACACCTTCTAGAGCGTAGTATTCACACTGAATAGGCAAAATGACATGTGTGCTGGCTGTCAGAGCGTTGATAGTGAGCAAGCCCAAAGACGGAGGACAATCGATGATGATATATTCGTAATTGTCCAAAATGGGAGCCAAAGCGGTTTTCAGTTTTTGTTCACGAGCATACTCTTTTACCAGCTCTATTTCTGCACCGGTAAGGTTGATATCGGCAGGGATTACATCGAGTTTTTTGTAATTGGATTTAACTATACACGACTTGATATTTTTTTCGCCGATGAGCATTTTGTAAACTTGGCTGCTGACTTTGCTTTTGTTGATTCCAATTCCGGATGTGGAGTTGCCCTGCGGGTCCAAGTCTATAAGCAAGGTCTTTTTTTCATAGACACCCAAAGCTGCCGAGAGATTCACGGAAGTTGTTGTTTTGCCTACGCCACCTTTTTGATTTACGACCGATACTATTTTCATAACAGTCCTTTACATTTTTTGGTTAATATTTTGTCGGTTGACCCAGTAGTCAAGATGTTTTTTAGGCTCTAAATTATTCATAAAGAAATGTAACTGATTTTTTGATGCTTTTAAATTGTTGTATAAAACATTTGACTTAAATTTTGGTTAATTTACAATTCGATCGTCGTGAAAAAATTTTTAAGGAGATTGAAAGATGGTAAAAGAAAATGTAGATTTGGTTTTTGGTTTGGAGGACAAACCGAATCCTTCAACGGCGTTGCTGGCAGCTTTTCAGCATCTTTTGGCAATTTTTGTAGGAATCATTACTCCCACAATCGTGATTTGTGGAGCACTTGGATTGGGCTCAGAAGTTCCTTATCTTATTGGTATGTCTTTGTTGATTTCAGGTGTGGCAACTTTTATTCAGGTTAAAAAAATCGGTCCTTTTGGTTCAGGCTTATTGAGTATTCAAGGGACGAGTTTTGCTTTTTTGGGTCCGATTTTGGCTATTGGATTTGGAGCAAAAGGCAGTGGAGGAAGCACAGAAATGATTTTAGCTACGATTTTTACAGCCTGCTTTTTTGGTTCTTTCATTGAGATGATTGGTAGCAAATTCATTCATCGAATGGGGAAAATCATTACACCTTTGGTTTCTGGAATCGTGGTGATGCTCATCGGTCTTAGTTTGATAAGAGTCGGATTGACCGATATGGGTGGAGGTCAATTTGTAAAAGACCATTTCCCCGATAAATTTGGTTCATGGGAAAATCTCGGATTAGCTTTTTTGACTCTTGCTGTGGTAATTTTTTTCAATAGAAGCAAGAAACCTATTCTGAGAATGTCCTCAATATGTATTGGTTTGGCAGTTGGTTATATAGTTGCTATTTTTACTGTAGGCGTGAACTTTAGCCCTATTGCGAAGTTACCTATTATCAATGTTCCGATACCCTTCAAATACGGTTTCAACTTTGACCTTTCTGCTTTGCTTACTATCGCTTTCCTTTTTGTAATAACTATGATAGAGTCAACTGGTGACCTCACTGGCACCAGCATGGTTTCGGGAGAGCCTGTAGAAGGAGAAGTTTATCTTAAAAGAATTGAAGGCGGAATTCTCGCAGATGGATTTAATTCTGCATTGGCAGCAGTTTTTAACACTTTCCCTAACACTACATTTAGTCAAAATACAGGAGTTATTCAGATGACTGGAATGGCTTCTCGTTATGTTGGTATATACCTTGCAGGGATTTTGGTGTTCTTAGGATTTTTCCCAATTATTGGTGGAGTTTTGCAGGTAATACCCAAGCCTGTTCTCGGTGGTGCTACCATTACTATGTTTGGGACAGTTGCTGCTTCGGGAGTAAAAATCATTACCAATCATAAGTTGGACAGAAGAGGGATAACCATTTTGGCTCTTTCTCTTGGTCTTGGTTTGGGCGTGCAATTTGTGCCTGAAATCGTTTCGCATTTCTCTTTGATACCCAAGAGTGTTTTCGGTTCTCCGATTACTACCGGTGGCTTGACAGCGATTGTTTTGAATATCGTTTTGCCACAAATTAAGACAAATAACGAATGCGAATGTGATTAATTTTTAGAATTTGAAAGGCAATCGATTTTCGGTTGCCTTTTTTTTGTGAGAAAAAAATGGTGGGTGATACTGGATTTGAACCAGTGACCTCTACGATGTCGGCGTAGCACTCTAACCAGCTGAGCTAATCACCCGATTATTTTGCAATTTGTTGGATGTGTCAGATGGTTGTCAATATTTTGTTGCCTTTCTTTTTTTTAATCTTGCTTCTATGTTTCAGTTTGGGAACATCAGCAGTTGCTTCTTCCCGTATGCATTCCCAAGCTGGAGCTTGGGAACGAGGGCGAAAAAGAGAATGGGTCCCCGTGTTCATGAGGACGAGGGATTAGAGGAGCAAGAAGCCCAAACATGCTTTGTCGCGTATGCATTTCCATGCTGGAACTTGGGAACGAGGGCGAAAAGCGACTGCTGGTGCACAGTCCGACCCCTATCCTGTGGATTCCCGCCTACGCGGGAATGAGGAGGGAGGCACGGGAATCCAGTTGGGGTTCTGGGGGGGCAATTCCAAGATGAACAAAACATTTTTCTTGACCTCTTATCCACTTAAATTCTTATGACATAAATTAAATTTCAGCAAAAAAGTGGGGTGATGATACTTATGCCTTTGGTTGTTGCTAAAAACAAAGAACCATTTGAGGTTTTGCTTCGTAAGTTCAAGAAGAAGTGCGAGATAGCCGGTGTTTTGTCGGACATCAAAAAAAACCAACGCTACGAAAAGCCTTCTGCCAAGAAACGCCGCGAAGTGAATGCAGTGAAAAGGAAACTTTTCAACAAGCAACGCAAGTTGACGCGTTTGAGAGGTTATTAGATTTAATTTTAAATTGGTGGGCAGTGTCGGTTTTCGTTTCTTAGTGAACAATTCGGCATTGCCTTTTTTGTATGAATATTATCGATACAATATTTTTGATATTTACTTTTGTCTTGGCAGTTTATGGGTTTATCAAGGGGTTTCTTTGTTTTTTGACCAAAATAGCTGCCATCGTCTTCACGATTGTGCTGTGTTATATTTTCGGGTATTACTCCACCAATCTGTTCATCGTGGAATTGGGTTTGTCAGCGACCGTCGCCAAGATTCTTTCTTATGTCATTTTCTTCTTAATCGTGGTGATTTTGCTCAAGATTTTCAGCGTTTACATTCATAAAGTGATTAATTTCTTGGAAATAGGTGTTTACAATAGATTTCTTGGTTCGGTTTTTATGATTTTCTTGTTTTTGGTCGTAATTGTTTTGGTGCTTGTGGGATTGAGAGTATTTTTCGATTACAATCTTCTACTAAATCCGACGGTTGCTTCGGCTAAAATTGTGCAAATTCTGTCTGGAATAATGCAGCGGGTTTACCCCGGGTTAATGTAATAATGAAGAAGCTGATTTACGCTTTGGACGATGAAACTGACATTTTGGCGTTGATAGAGGCGAGTTTGCAAGACTCGAATTTGCAGGTTGAGACATTTTCCGGTTATAGCGATTTTGAAGGTGCTGTCATTGGGAAACTTCCCGATTTGGTTATTTTGGATTTGATGTTGCCCGGCAAAGATGGGTTTGAGATTTGCAAGGATTTGAAAAGGGCTTATCCCAAAATTCCAGTGTTGATGTTGACGGCACGAGGAGATATCACCGACAAGGTTTTGGGTTTGGAGTTGGGTGCTGATGACTATCTGACCAAGCCTTTTCATCCCAAAGAGCTGTTGGCTCGGGTTCGTGCGACTCTGCGGAGGTCTTCGTTTCCTCCTAATTCCGAGAACAAAAAAGGCGATGAAGTTGAGCGAAAAGTGGGAGAGTCTCTTGTAATTCGGTTCGATACTCATCAGGTTTTGGAGTTTGGGCAGGAGATGAATTTGACTTTTGCCGAATTTTCTATTTTGGATTTGCTCTCTGAGAGACCGAATATCGTTTTCCCGAGAGAGAAAATTTTGGATTTTGTTTGGGGACAAGATAAGGTAGTGACTGACCGCAGTGTTGATGTGCATGTCACGAAGTTGAGGAATAAGTTGAAATCTGTGAAAATCCGCAGTGTGAGATCTGTCGGTTATAAGTTGGAGTTATGATGATTTGGGTTTTGTCAGTTGTGGTTTTAGTTTTGTTTTGTTACTGTTTGTATTTTAAGCAAAGCTATTTGTTGTTGTTTGAGGAAGTTAGACGACTTGCCTTGCATGGTAAGGTGAGTGAAAAAGCTGCCGGCAAGGAGTGGGCTATATATTTGCAGGATTTGAAAGAGCAAAAGAGCAAAAATAAGCAACAGGTGATACAAGAGAAAAATGAGTTGAAAGGTGTGATGCAATTTTTGCAAACGCCTGTTTGGATACAGGATGATAACGGGATGATAGTTCGGGGCAATCAGTCTTTTCAAGAGATTTTGAAGAAAAAATTTGAGCCGGATTTTTATTGGAATTTGATAGATTTTCCGGAATTGTTCAACTTTGTGGATAATTTTGACGGCACAAAAATTACTACTTCCAATTTGCGTTTGGGAGACTCTTATTACATCGTTAGTGGTTCGCTGTTGCCTTCCGGTGGTAAGGTTTTTATTTTGCAAGATATTACGGAGGTGTCAGAATTGCAAACGCTAAAAAAAGACCTCCTGATTAATATTTCCCATGAACTCAAAACACCACTGACCACGATTAGTGGGTTTTTGGAGCTTTTGCCTGCTCAAAACGACAAAGTCCTGACAATCTTGAAAAGAAATGCTGAGCGGTTGAGATTGCTGGTGGATGATATTTTGCAATTGTCCACCATAGAGTCCTTGAGTTCGATTGAGTTGGAAAAGGTAGATTTGGTGCAGGTGGTGGAGGAGGGTATTTTGCTTTTTTCCGAGAATAAAGTGCCGATTAAAACCGATTTTTTTGAGAAGAGAGTGGAGATTTTTGCTGATCCTTTTAGGCTTCAACAGGTTGTGGTCAATCTCTTGAGCAATGCTGTGAAATACACTTCCAAAGGGGAGATTACCGTAAAAATAGGCAAAATTGGAAATGGGTGCGAATTGACGATAGCCGATACAGGAATAGGAATTTCCCAAGAGAATTTGCCGAAAATTTTTCAGAGATTTTTTGTCGGTGACAGTTCCCGCTCCAAATCCTTGGACAATACGGGTTTGGGTTTAGCGATTGTTAAAAATATTGTGGAGAAGCACGGGTGGAAGATTGGAGTGAAGAGTGAGTTGGGAGTGGGAACAGAAGTGAAAATCAGCATCGCCAATAAAAATAGTTGAGATGAAAATTGAAGATTTTTTGCCACTGATAATTAAGGTGATTAAGCCTTATTCCAATGGCAATAAGCATCTGGAAGAGGACTTGATACAAGAAGGGTTTTTGGGAGTTATTGAGGCAAAAAATCGTTACGATGAGGCGAAGGGGACGAAATTCAGTTCGTATGCGTTCTATTGGATTAAGAAAAGAGTTTTGGCATACTTGGGCAAGGAGATAGAGCAGACAGCGAACGAAGATAACTTTGTGCTTTCTGATGATTTGCCTGATGTTGAATGCGATTTTGACGAAAAGAGATTACAACTTGATTTGCCTGCCGAGATGCCTGATGAGGAAAAGCGAGTTTTGGAGTTGGTGTTTGTAGAGAATATGTCGTTGAACGAAGTGGCGGAAGTTTTGGGATATTCGCGGGAGAGAGCAAGAAGAATGAAATCTAAAGCTCTCAGGCGACTGCGTTCCAATGGGCAATAAGTTTTTGATTGGCGTAAAAAAAAATTGACAAACTGCGACTGTGAAAATTTTCTGAAGAGGCTAAGTAATTTTAAATACTTGGGGCATTAGCTCAGTTGGTAGAGCACTACACTGGCAGTGTAGGGGTCAGCGGTTCAAGTCCGCTATGCTCCACCATTTTTTTAATAAAGCGTTCACTCTGCAAAGGCGAACGCTTTTTTTCTTGACTTTAGTTTCACATTCGTTTTTTATGCCTATTGGATGTGATTTTCATTTTAAGCTCACATTTTTTTAGGAGAGCGTAGATGTTAAAGACGGTTTTTTCCAGTGATAATGCTGCCGGAGTTGATTTGCGGATTATCAAAGAGTTGGAGAAATGTTGCAAGGATTATCATGTGCCTTATGGGCATGAACAATCTTCTGCCGATGAGTTGTTCAGTGATTTATTGGGCTGTGATGTTAAAGCTTATTTTGTCTATAATGGCACGGCTGCAAATGTTTTGGGGATTACTTCCGGTCTTCGCAGTTATCAGGCTGTGGTTTGTGCTGACACGGCACACATAAATGTGGATGAATGCGGAGCGTTGGAAAAGATTTCGAGTTGCAAGATATTGTATGCACCTTCTGTTGATGGTAAACTTTGTCCTGAAGATGTTGAGAGTTTTTTGTGGCAAGTGGGTAGTTATCATCGAGTGCAACCGAAAGTAATCTCAATATCACAAACCACTGAGTTTGGCGGCTTGTATTTGTTGGAAGAGATTAAGGAACTGGCTGATTTTGCTCATGAGCATGATATGTATTTGCATTTGGACGGAGCGAGGATTGCCAATGCTTTGGTGGCTTTGGGTTGCACAGCCAAGGAATTATTGGTGGATACCGGAGTGGATATTTGCAGTTTCGGTGGCACAAAGAACGGAATGATGTTTGGGGAAGCGGTGCTTTTTTTGAATGCTGAACCGGCAAGGGGATTTGACTGCTATCGTAAGCAAAGCATGCAATTGCACTCCAAGTATGAGTATATTTATCGCCAATTTGCGACCTATCTGAAAGATGACCTTTATCTGGAAAATGCGAAACGGGCTAACGATATGGCTGCTTTTTTGGAGAAGGAGTTGCGTGGCTGGATTGAGCTGGAGCGACCTGTGGAGACAAATATGATTTTTCTCAAGTTGAAAGCTCCGCAAGAAGAGGCTTTTCGCAATGAATATGATAGCAGAGTGTTCGGCTTGAAGAATGGTGTGTTGCGTTTGGTAACCTCTTTTATGACGGATAAGCGAGAGATTTTTGAGTTAGCGGATATTATTAAGAGAGCGAGATAGATGATTAAAATTGTTGAAAGTAAAGATTTGCCGAAGAGTTTTTTTGCTCCTTGTGACTATAGTGGAGAAGAGACTGTTCTAAAAATTTTGGACGATATTAAATCTCAAGGTGACAAGGCTGTCAGAAAATACTCTTTGGATTTTGACGGCGTTGATTTAGAAAAATTTTTGATAAGCAAAGCGGAGATAAGCAAAGCGTATTCTTTCTTGTCGAGTGAGCAGATAGAGGCGATAGAGTATTCCAAGAAGAATTTGGAAAAGTTTGCCGAGGCTCAACTTGAGCAGTCCAAGAATTTTGAGTTGGAAACGGATAAAGGTGTTTGGTGTGGGCAGAGAGTTGTTCCGATAGAAAATGTGTGTGTCTATGCTCCTGGTGGCAATTTCCCTTTGCCTTCGTCTGTTTTGATGGGGGTTGTTCCTGCCAGAGTGGCGGGATGCAAAAGAGTTGTGGTTGCTTCTCCTCCGTGTTTTAGAGGGTCGGTCCATCCGGCGGTTTTGGTCGCTGCCGACATTGCGGGTGCTGATGAGGTCTATGCTGTGGGTGGTGTGCAAGCGATAGGCGGATTTGCTTTTGGCACAGAGTCTTTACCTCGGGTTGATTTGATAGTTGGTCCAGGCAATAAATTTGTAACTTTGGCGAAAAAAGCTGTGTATGGCGTGGTTGGCATCGACTTTATTGCCGGTCCGTCGGAAGTGATGATTATTGCCGATAAGGTTGCCAATCCCGAATACATTGCTGCTGATATGCTCGCACAGGCGGAGCACGATGTCAATGCTAGTGCGTATCTGCTGACGGATGACAATTATTTGGCAAAAGAGGTGAGTGCTGAATTGGACAAGCAGTTGGAAAGTTTGGCTACACGGGACATTGCCAAGCAGTCTATAGAGAACAACAGCTACATTGTAGTGTGCGAGGATTTGCAGGAGGCTGTTTCCATTTCCAATCGTAGAGCTCCAGAGCATTTGGAGTTGCAGACTGTTTGTAACAATGTTTTGTTGCCAAAACTTACCAATTACGGGTCGCTTTTTATCGGAGAGCAATCGGTAGAGGCTTTGGGCGATTATTCCGCAGGGGTCAATCACACTTTGCCTACAGGCTTGGCAGCACGATATACAGCGGGCTTATCTGTAAATAATTTTATCAAGAGACAAACAACTTTGCGAGTAGATGGAGCGAAAAAGGTAACTGAAGTTGCGGGAATTTTCGCCAAAATGGAAGGCTTGGATGCTCATTGCAAGTCAGTATTAAAAAGGCTCAATTAGTTTTTTGAGCATAATAAAAAATAAAGGGAAAGGAGGGTAATATGACTGCGTTAATAATAATTGTTAGTCTGTTGCTTTATGTGTTGTTGTACAAATCGTACGGCGGTAAGCTGACTGAAATGGTCAAGGCAAATGATGATAATGAAACACCTGCCAATCGTTTGGAAGATGGTGTTGATTATGTTCCTGCAAGAGCTTCTGTTCTTTTTGGACATCACTTTGCTTCTATCGCCGGTGCTGCACCGATTATCGGTCCTGTGCTTGCTTTGGCTTGGGGCTGGTTGCCTGCAATTTTGTGGATTTGGTTTGGGAATATTTTCATTGGTGCGGTGCATGATTATTTAGCTGTAATGGCTTCTGTCCGCTATGATGGTAAATCTGTCCAATTTGTGGCTGCCGATGTGATAGGACATCGAACCAGTAGGATTTTCTATTGGTTGGTTCTTTTCATGATTATCTTGGTAATCTCTGCCTTTGGTGCTGTGGTAGTGGGGATGTATGTTAGACAACCTGATGTTGCCTCATCTTATGTTCTCAAACTTATTGCAGCTCTTATTTTGGGTGTCTTGATGTACAGAGTTAAGATGAATTTTAGACTTGCTACTGCGATAGGTATTGTCCTGTTGATACTTGCTATTATAGGTGGTATTCAGATGCCCATTAAGCTTGGCTGGGGAACTTGGATGATTATCGTTGGTGTTTACATTGTGTTGGCATCAGCTGTTCCGGTCAATGTTTTGTTGCAACCTAGAGATTATCTTAACTCTTGGCTTTTGTATTTTGGATTGGTTGTCGGTCTTATCGCTGCTGTATTTAGTTTCCACGGATTTACTGCTCCGGCATTTACCTCTTTCGCTCCTATTATCTCCGGTGGCAAACCAACTCCGTTTTGGCCGGCTATTGTGCTGATTATTGCTTGCGGTTCTTTGTCAGGTTTCCATGCATTGGTTGGTTCGGGCACTACTTCCAAACAAGTTAGCAAAGAAGGCGATGTAAAAATTATCGGTTACGGGGCTATGCTTACGGAAGGTTTCCTTTCTACAGTAGTTCTTGTTGCTGTTGCCGGATTCTCTTTTGGTATTTTGCAAGATGCCGGCACGGGTCTTACTCTTGAAAATTGGGGAACTAAATATACAGGTGCTATGATGAGCACTTTCCCGAGTGCCGCTATGTTTGTTGAGTCTTATGCCAAGATGGTGGGAAGCACATTCCTTAGTTTTTTACCTGTAGAGTTCGTGAAAGTAATTGCTGGTATGTGGGTTTCTTCTTTTGCTATGACCACTTTGGACACAACCAACCGTTTGGGTAGATACGCTATCAATGAAGTTTGTGCACCGCTTAAAGGAAAATCTGACGGCTTGCATTCTCTCCTCACCAACAAATGGGTAGCCTCTTCTATTCCTGCTTTGGTAGGTATGCTTTTGGCTTACACCAAGAGCTTCACAATTTTGTGGCCTTCTTTCAGCACGGCAAATCAACTATTAGCTTCTATCACATTGTTTACCAGTGCTGCTTGGTTGGCTAAAAGGCTCAATGTTAAAAACTTGAATATGGTTCTCGTGCCTGCCTATCTTTTGTGGTTTACGGTGACTGCCGCTATTTTGTGGTTCAGTTTTGTTGTTCTTCCGGGGACCATAGCAGCCAAACCTGTTACCGGTTACACTGTGATGGCGATAGAAGTTATTATGATAATTCTCAATTTTATTTTCTTCTATGATTTTCTTAAAAGTAGAAGAGAGTTAAAAAATTAGAGTTTTTAGAATTTTAGTTAATGCTTAAATTTGATTTTCTAAAAAGGGCATGGGAGACCTTTGAGACGGTTCATCGGGGAAGAGCGACAGAATTATTGCAAAACGAGTTGGATGAGTTGGAAAATGTTTTTTGCTTGTTGTCGATGAGTTGTTTGGTTGGGTTTCCCATGCCTATGTTTTATCATAGCTTGGAGTATTTGCCCGATTTGCAGAATGAATTGAAGATGTTTTATCTGAAAGCGGAGAGGTCGGACGATATGCTGGCGACTATTGCGGCGATGAGTGAACTGTGAAAATAGCATTTTTTTTGGGTAAAGGTGGAGTAGGAAAATCCACATGCTCTTCGGCTTTGGCTTATCAGTTGGCTGATAGCGGAGAGAAAACGCTGTTAGCTTCTTTTGACCCCGCACACAATTTGGGAGATATTTTCGGATTGAATTTGTCAGGGAAGATAAAGGAATTTTGTCCCAACTTGGATTTGCTGGAGATAGATTTGCGAAAATCAACCGAAAACTACATAGCCAAAACCCAAGAGTTGATAAAGCAAGTATATTCATACAATTCGGCTTACAATGTAGATGGATATTTCAATCTTTTTCGTTATTTGCCAGGTATTCAGGAATATGCTTCCATTACTGCTTTGCTCGATTTGGTGCGAGAGCAGGGCGATAATTACACAAACATAATTTTGGACACTCCGCCGACTGGCTTGACTTTGCGTGTGCTGGCTCTGCCGATGATATCGATAAAGTGGCTAAAGCAACTGAAAAACTTGCGGGAAAAAATTTTGGACAAACGGCATGCGATAGCTTCCATCAACGACAGTGAAAACAAATTGCGTTGCAAAGAAGCGATGAAAACGGACAAGGTTTTGCTCAAGGTTTGCCGAATGCTTAGCGATTATCAGAAGTTTGACGAGTTGCTGAAAAGCGAGAGTGTAAAGTGCGGAATTGTTGTTAATCCCGATTTTTTGTCTCTGCGTGAATCTGTGCGGATAAAGGACGGTTTGCAAGAGATTGGAATTAAGAGCAAGTTTTTGATAATCAATAAGGTTACGGATGATGACGGTGAGGCTGTGAAGAAGGCAAAAGCCTCTTTGAGCGATGGGAATACGATTGATATTGAGATTCCGTGCAATTCCGACTCGTATAGACTTGGCTGTGATTTGACGAAAATTTTAGACGGTAATTGTGTTTGATTTAAGGAGAAAGGGAGTAAAATGGAACAAAGTCCAATTTTTTATCTGTTTATAGTTCTCACTTTTGCTTTGGCTTTTAGCTATTTTGTGGGTGCCAGACGGAACAAAAAGATGTCCAGAGCTATTTTTAGGAACTTGGAGGATATTTTTCAACCGAGCAAGAAAACTTACACCAACATTGGTGGTTTGATAGGTTACAATTTTGTTTATGCCAAATTGAAAGCGAAGAAATTTTCTCGGGTGAACGGTGTGCTCACTTTGCTCCCGAGACAGTCTCCTCTGTATTTGCCAATCTCCAAATTTTTTGGGAGAAACGATAAACTGTATATGACAATTTTTGTGACGAATGTCGATTTAGGCTCTGTTTGGCATATTGTGCACAGCAAATGCAAAGAGCGAATAGACTTGCAAAATCTGCAATGCCAGAGCATTAAAGCTAATGGTCAGTCCGTGAATTTGTTTTGTCAAGAGGGTAGCGATGTGGCTGCAATTGAGAAATTTGTCGAAGAGCACAATTTCAAGTATTTGCGACATTTGGCATATCATCCCGAAGACAAGTGTTTTTCTTTGATGCTAAAGCCGGGCAATATCTCCGAAGAGTTTGCTCAGATTTACAAATTTATTACTTCTTTGATTGGTTAGAGCATCTCTATTCTTTAATTTTCCTGAATTTTCATTTTGGATTGGTTTCTCTATTATTTGGAAAAAGATTTTGACAAACAACCATACAAAAAAAGTATCGCAAAAATTGTAAAGGACTGTTTATGAGCAAATTGATGGTGAGCGTGTCAGGAATGCGTGGAATCTATGGTAAAGATCTTTTACCGGAAAATGTTGTTAAGGTTGCTGCCAAATTTGGATTGAACCAAGGTGGTGGCAAGATAGTGGTGGGAAGGGACAGTCGAACTACCGGTATAGCGATGTTGCACAGTGTCAAAGCCGGACTTCTGAGTGTCGGTTGCACCGTGGTGGATATCGGGGTTGTTTCTACTCCTACGGCTCTGCTCAAGGTGGAAAACTCCGATGCTAATGGGGGTATTGTTATTACCGCCAGTCACAATCCATCGCAATGGAACGCCATGAAATTTGTGGATAGCAACGGACTTTTTTTGTATCCTGATAAAGCCAAAAAATTTATCGATTCGCTTGATGAACCTCCTGAATATTCTGCTTGGAATAAAATGGGTTCGGAAGAGGTTGATGATAACGCCGTGGAAGAACATTTGGAGAAAATCTTAAATCTTTCCTTTTTGAATTTGGATTTGATTAGGGAAAAGAGGTTTATGGTTGCTCTGGATAATGTCAACGGTGCCGGTGGGCAGATTTGTTTGGAGCTGCTGAATAGGCTTGGCTGTGTGGTGGAGAGCATCAATACCGAGGCTAACGGAGTGTTTGCTCACGATCCGGAACCGCTGAATAAAAATCTCGGGCAATTGTGTGAGTTGGTGAAATCTACTGGTGTTGATGTCGGTTTTGCGACTGACCCCGATGTGGACAGATTGGCGATTGTGGATGAGACTGGCGAGTGCATTGGCGAGGAAAAGAGTTTGCTTTTGAGCGAAGATTTTATCTTGTCTAAAACGCTCGGAGATATAGTTACGAATTTGTCTTCGTCTATGGGTAGTGACGATTTGGCAGAAAAATACGGGGTTAAACTTTACCGCGAGAAAGTAGGCGAAATCAATGTTGGAAGCAAGATGAAAGAGATAGGTGCTGTGGTCGGTGGAGAGGGGAACGGGGGAATAATCTGCTCCGAGTTGCATTATACTCGCGATGCTATCGTGGGGATTGCGATTGTTTTGAATTATATGGCTTCTTCGGGCAAGAAATTGTCGGAGTTGAGCGATGAGTTGCCAACATACTATTTTGCCAAAAAGAAAGTTGAGACCGAGTTTGAGAATTTGGACAAGGTGATGGAGTTAGCGGAGAAGTTGAGCAAAGACGATGCTTTTTGGTCTGGAGAGACAAAAAATTTGGATACACGAGACGGAATAAAAATTTCCGGAGATAAGAAGTGGGTGCATATCCGCAAAAGCGGCACTGAGCCTATTGTCAGAGTTTATGTTGAGGCTGAGACAGAGGCGAAAGCCAAAAAAATTTGTAACGAAGTTTGTGCGAAAATCACGGAATTTTAGAAATTTTATCAGAGTAGGAAATGGATTTTTTATTTGAAATTGGAACGGAAGAGATACCGGCAGGCTATATAGCAGGTGCTGTTGAGCAACTTGTGAAGTTTTTTCAAAAAGGCTTGGATGAGGCTGAATTGAGTTTTGACGATTTGCAAGTTTTTGACACTCCGCGAAGAATGGCAATTTTGCTCAAGGGTTTGCCTGAGGGTCAACAAGATAAAGTTGTGGAGAAGATTGGTCCGAAGGTGGAAGTTGCCTATGCGGAGGATGGCAAGAGTCTGTCCAATGCTGGCATGGGTTTTCTTCGCAGTAGTGGGTGTGATGAGTCGCAGGTTTTTGTTGTTGAGAGCAAAAAGGGGAAGAATATTGCCGTGAAGTTCGAGCAAAAAGGGCAGAAGACGAGCGAAATTTTGTCTCAACTTTGCACGGAATGTGTCTCAGCTATCAATTATCCCAAGTCGATGAAATGGGGTAGCGAGAGTTTTTTGTTTGCCAGACCCGTTCGTTGGTTGGTGGCTTTGCTGGATGATGAAGTTGTCAGCGTAGAGATTGCCGGCGTTAAATCGGGTAGAGTTACAAATTCTCACAGAGAGTTTGGGGGAAAACACGAGTTAGCTACTCCGAGTGATTATGAAGCTATTTTGTTGAGCGGTAGGGTTATCGCTAGTCGCAAGAAGAGATTTGAAAATGTTTTGCATCAATTTAACGAGTTGGATTTGGAAGTGGTTGAGGATAATAAGTTGATGAATTTGGTTTGTGATATAGTTGAATATCCTGTCGTGATGGTCGGCGAATTTGACGAGAAATTTTTGGAATTGCCGGAGAAGATTATTATCACTACTCTCTGTGAACATCAGAAGTGCTTTGCCACTCGTAAGAATGGGAAGTTGACGAACAAGTTTGTTTTTGTCTCCAACGGCAAAAAAGAGAATAGCGAGCTTATCATTGTGGGAAATCAGAAGGTGGCTAAGGCTCGCCTATCCGATGCGAAGTTCTTTTATACGGAAGACACCAAAAAGCCGCTGGCGGACTATTATCAAGATTTGGAGCAAGTTACTTTTCAGCAGGATTTGGGTTCGCTGCTCTCCAAAGTGCAAAGAGTTGAGAAGATTTGTTCGTATTTGGCGGAAAGGTTAGCGATTGAAAATACTGATAGCTTGGATTTGGCTGCAAAGTTGTCCAAGTGTGATTTGGTGACCACGATGTTGGGCGAGAAGGAGTTTACCAAATTACAGGGGTATATGGGTCATCAATACGCTTTGGCTACGGGAGTTGACGCCTCCGTTGCTTTGGCGATAGAGGAACATTATTTGCCGAAAGGTTTGGGTGGAGATTTGCCGACAACGGATTTGGGAGCGATTTTGGCTATTGCCGATAAGATTGATACTATTTGCGGAATTGTGGGAATCGGTATGCTTCCGACAGGTTCTGCCGACCCATTTGCTCTCAGGCGTGCAGCTACGGGGATTTGCAGGATTATTTTGGATAGAAATTTGGATTTTGATTTGGTTGCGTTGGTTCAAAAGAGTTTCGCTCTTCAGCCCGATTGTGTGGACAGGAAGCACATCGATTTCGTTGTGGATTACCTGATGCAAAGAGTGAAGTATGTTTTCAGCCAAAACGAGGTTAAGGACGATTTGCTTGTGGCTTTGCTTGGTGACCTATCGGAGATGAATTTAGCTAAGATTAGCAAGAAGATTGCAGTGTTGCAACCGATGTTGGCGATGGAGGAGTTCTTGCAATTGGTTTTGAGTTGCAAGAGAATCGATAACATCTTGATATCCGCCAAGCCTGAGGGAAAAGTAGCGGAAAATCTTTTGACGGAAGAGATGGAAGTAGAGTTGTATAATTTTTTCCAAAATCTCAAGTTGAGTGAAATTGATGATTTTGAGCAAAAGATAGCTAAGCTGATTGATTTTACTAGCGTTATCAATAGGTTCTTCGACAAAATTATGGTGAATGCTGAGGACGAGAAGATTAAGAAGAACAGATGGAATTTGTTGGCTGCAATTAGAGAGGAGATTAAGGGCGTGATGGATTTTGGCAAAATAGAAACGGGAGAGTTGAAATAACTTAATTAATATGACGAAGGTATCTAAAAATATGCATTTGAGGCTGTTCGAGCTTTTTGGTAACCCAAACCAGAAGTCAAAAAACAGCTATAGAATAATGAGTAGCGGAGAGCGGGAGTTTTTTACCGGCTCTGCTCAATCTTATTTGCTTGATTTGCTTTACAGTTCTTCTATCGATTCGGGGACTTTCGAGACTATTATGGAGGTTTCGGGTGGTTTCTACCGATTTTACAAAGAAAAAATAGAAGTTGAAAATCTGAAAAAAATTGTGGAGTCTGTTGTTTTTTCGGGAGAAGAGAGCAGCGCGGATGCCAATATCAGTTTGATGGACAAGATTTATCCCGAAGAGGACGAGGTTAATTAAATGGCAAAGAGCTTGTTAATAGTAGAGTCGCCGGCGAAGAGTAAAACGATTTCCAAATTTTTGGGGAGTAATTTTCGGATTGAGTCGTCCATGGGTCACATCCGTGATTTGCCCAAGAGTAAATTGGGTGTGGATGTAGAAAACAATTTTGAGGTTAAATATACTAACGACAGGTCTAAAACAAAGATTACCAAAATATTGAGGGAAGCTGCGAAAGAGGCTAAGGATATCTATTTGGCTGCTGACCCCGATAGGGAGGGAGAGGCGATTGCTTGGCATTTGACGGAGCTCCTGAAGAAAGAGATTAAAGATAAGCCTGTTTATCGGGTGATTTTCAATGAGATAACTCAGAGTGCGGTGCAAAAGGCGGTGCAAAATCCGCTTGATATTGATATGAATATGGTGGATTCGCAGCAAGCACGAAGAGTTTTGGACAGGTTGGTTGGGTATGGGATTTCGCCATTAATTTGGCGAGTTATTTATTACGGACTGTCTGCGGGCAGAGTGCAATCGGTGGCGTTGAGGATTATTTGTGAGCGAGAAGAGTTGATTAACGCTTTTGTTTCGGAAGAGTATTGGGAGATTTTTGGGTTTTTCGGCAAAAGCAAATATTCGCCGTTCAAAGCTAAATTGGTTGCGATTGCGGGAGAAAAAGCCGAGTTTGTCAACAAAGAGCAGGTTGACGATTTTCTGAGCAAAATTGCCGGAAAGAGTGTAAAGATTGCCAATATTGTGGAGAGCGAGAGACAAAATCATCCGTTTCCGCCTTTCATAACTTCTACCTTGCAGAGAGCGGCTTCCACTTATTTGGGCTTTTCCGCCAAACGCACGATGTCTGTAGCTCAAAGGCTTTACGAAGGAATTGACTTAAAAAAACAAAGTGTCGGACTGATAACATATATGCGTACCGATTCCGTGCGGATGTCCGAGCAGGCTGTGCAAGCGAATAGAGAGTTCATTGTTGAGAATTTTGGGCAAAATTCGCTTGAGCCAAAGCCACGATATTTCCAAGCCAAAAAAGGAGCTCAAGATGCTCACGAGGCTATCAGACCCACGGATGTCAGCAAAACTCCCGAGAGTATCAAAGAATTTTTGACTTCTGAGCAATTTAAACTTTATGAACTGATTTGGCAGAGATTTGTGGCTACACAGATGAAGCCTGCCGTGGTAAAATCCAAGAAAGTGGAAGTCGAAAAGGGTGATGCTCTTTTTGAGGCTCAAGGCGGTCATATTGTTGACCCCGGATTTACCGCTTGTTATAGGTTTACCAAGCTGTCGCTGGGAGAAAACATTGACCCCGCTTATAGCGTTGGGGACAATCTGGATATAGAGGAAATCTCGCCGGAGCAAAAGTTTACCACTCCGCCTGCTCGCTATACGGAGAGCTCGCTCATCAAGGAGTTGGAGAGCAATGGTATTGGCAGACCATCTACTTACGCCAATATTTTGTCAACTATCCAAGACAGAGGTTATGTTGAGTTGCAGGAGAAGAAATTTTACGCTTTGGAGTTGGGTGTTGCTGTGAACAATTTTTTGGTAGGCAGTTTCGATTCATTTTTCAATACGGAATTTACTTCCGCAATGGAAAGCGATTTGGACGAAATCAGCAGAGGGAAGCTGGATTGGAAAAAGTTTTTGAAGATTTATAATGATGCTATGTGTGGGTTGATGGACAAGGTAAATATCAAGAAAGCCAAAGAAAAATTGGTGATTTCAACCAAGACGAAATGTCCTGATTGCGGTAAAAATTTGGTTATCAAGTGGGGTCGCAACGGACAATTTTTGACATGTAGCAACTATCCTACTTGTAAATTTTCGGCGAATTTTAGCAAAGACTCCAACGGGAAGATTGTTATCGAGAAAGAGAAAGTTTTGGACGATGTTTGCCCTGAATGTGGTAGCAAGTTGACTATCAAAAAAGGGAGATTTGGCGAATTTGTGGCTTGCACGGGTTATCCTAACTGCAAATTTTCCAAGCCTTTGACTCTGGGTGTGAAGTGTCCTGAATGTGGTGTGGGCGAGATTACGCAGAAGATGAGCAAGAAAGGCATTTTTTATGCATGCACCGAATATCCTAAGTGCAAGTTTGCTACGAGCTACAAGCCGATTCCTATCACTTGTCCCGAGTGTGGCAATCCTTATATGGAGTTGAGGACGAAAAAAGGTAAAGAGATAAAAGTCTGTCCCAAGTGTGGACAAGAAGTGATATAAAAAAATTTATTAAGGAGAGTCAATTATGTCTAGCAAATCGAGTTTAGAATTTTACGACTCCATCGGCGATATTTCGCCTGTGAGAGCCGTGGTCGAGACCCTCTTGCATTCCAAAAGGGTAAGGAAGGTAACCGCTGCCGAAGCGTATGAGTTGGCACGGAAACAGTCCTGCGTAGATGAAACAGATTTGGAAATTTACGAGGGAACAGCCAAACGGTTGGGACTTCCGAAGGGTGCCAAAGTGTTGGTGGACAATCACGGGAAAATCATCGGTAGAACAGCTAAAGCAAGAAGATTTTACGGGTATAGTTCCGCAGCTGACAAGAAGAAGTTGGACGGAGATTTGAGAGAAGCTGTTTATCAGATGCAAAAACAGCCGTTGATAAAAGCTGATGCCATTATTGGGCTTGATAGCGATTTGATGATAAAAGCGACTTACATTACCACCGAGTCTGATGCAAACAATGTTTTTAATTGGCTCTGCAATTTTACACCGTTTGAGTCGATGGCAAAGGAGTATGCTGCCAGCAAAGAGTTGCCGATTCAGGACATTATAATTTTGGCTTTTAACGATTGGTCAAATAACGACCCTTTTTATGAAAAGACAGGTGCTCCTCAATTGGCTTTGGTTGACCAAGGGCATAATGTAATCGTTAACTTAGGGATGCGTTATTTCGGAGAACGCAAAAAGGGGACTTTGACTTTGGCTTGGACTAGTGGTATGCGTTTGGGAATGGCTGCCAGTCATGGCGGGATTAAGGAGATTGATTTTTCCGATTGTGGTGGAGAGTATAGCAAATTGGGCAAAAGAGCGATAGCTTTCTATGGTTTGTCTGGAACAGGGAAATCCTCGCACACCAACTCTGCCGACAACGGTGGAACGATGCCTAAAGGTTTCAAAAAAGTTGTGTTGCATGACGACGCTTTCCAAATCGATGTTGAGAATAAAGTTTGTCGTGTTTGGGAGCCGAGTTTGTTCGACAAAACTGATGCCAGAGATTTGGACAATCCAGAATGGAAATATCTTACCGCTGTGATGAACCACGCCTTGATTACTTACAAGGGGAAAGTTGTTCCTCTTGGTTTGGACGCTCGTCAAGAAAACGGAAGAGCTTTGTTTGACCGCGATTTGCTTGGTAAATGGGTAGATAGATGTGAATTTCCGAACTCTCTTGTTTGGTTGATGAAAGATACGATATTGCCTCCGATAATCAAAATTACGGACAAATATCTCTGTGTTGCCATGGGTGCTGCCCTGATGACCGAGAGAAACGCTGCGGAGAATGTGAAAGCAGAAGATTTGGGCAAATTGGTGTTTGTGCCTTATGCCAATCCATTCAGAGTTTACGAGCTTTACAAAGATGTGGAAGCTTTTAAGAGAGTGATAGAAAACGGTGCGGAGTGCTTTGTTTTCAATTCAGCAGGATTTTGGAAGAGCTCCGCTGATGATTTGGAAGACATTAAACTGCAAACTTCTTTGTCTTTGCAGACAGCTGTTCTTACCGATAGTTTGGAATGGGAAAAGTGGAGCGTGCTCCCTGGAGCGATGATACCTACCAAGGCTTCTATAGAGAAGATTTTGCCCGGGTATTACGAAAAATACAATCCAGATACTCGCAGTAATATGAAAGAGTATCATACAGTTATCAGAAGCAGATTCCGTCAAAGAATCGATTTCTTGGAAAATTCGGATGTAGCTGACAAGCCGGAACTTTTGGATAGACTCATTGCTTCACTTAAGGTTAATTGTTAGTTAGTAGCGATTTATTGTAAGGCGACTTTCTTAGGTCGCCTTTTTTGTAGTGTATTTCTGTGCGATGGGGGGTTTAGTATCTTATAGATTTTGAAAAAGGTTTCTATTCTCTACTAAATTTTTTCTCCATTTCCTTATGACACTCTTTCAAAAATAGTTTTATTTTATTCATCTTTTTAGTATCATAATAGTCAATCATTAATTTGTCGTATTCTGTTTTCTTCTCTATGGGAACGTTTATCGGAAGAATATTGTTACTCATCAAATAAGCGTTCATCATACAGAAGTAGTTCTCTTATTTCCATCAAAGAAAAACTGTTTATCACACAAATTGACATACAATAAAATTCCGGTCTCTAATGGGTCTTTTTTGTTTTTAACTGCATTGACAATTTTATCAAACTCACCATCCAACATATCAGCAGGAATACATTTCCAGCTTTTTGTTCCATTTATATGGATATTCCCATTTTTTAGTATAACCTACCTATTTTAAGTCAAATAAAAAAGGCAAATCGATTTGATTTGCCTTTTGTTATAAACAGTTGAACTATTTCTTTATTGCATTTCTGATATTTTCAGGAATGATTGGAATTTCTGGTAAGAAGATTCCTGTTGCATTGTGGAGAGCGTCTCTCACGGCAGCAGCGGGGAAGTCCATCGGCAACTCACCCAACCCTTTTGGTTTGGCGGTATCGTTGTCCGTGAAGTAGATATTGAGCTCGGGAGCATCTGCACAGGTGTAAGCGATGTAGTCAGTGATGGACTTGCCTCTCATGCCCACTCTCTCGATGTATTCCGTAGAGCCCCAGCCGATAGCTTGCAACACTCCGCCTTGGATTTGTCCTTCGCAGATTTCTTCGTTCACTCTTTTGCCGACATCTATCCCGTTCCAAGATTTTTTGACATCAATTTGGTAAGTATCGGGGTCGTATTCAATTTCCACTATAGCACAACCCCAAGAAAAATCGCCATAGCCCATTCCTTGGTAGGTGGCGACATCGAACTGGATTGATGGGTCAAGATCAAAAGTTTTGTAAAAATCTTTCGGGAATTGGTCTTGATTCTCGGCTACGAATTGCTCGATAGATTTTCCGCCAAACTCATTGGCAACCAAGTCCTTAGCCATTTTAGTTAGGAGGTTGCCCACGATATAGATAGTCCGTGAGGCAACGGTCGGACCGCTGTTGGGAGCTTTTTGAGTATTGGGAGTTTGGTAAATCGTCTTTTCCAAAGGATGCCCGATGCTCTCGCTAAAGCACTGAGTCAGCGTGGTAGAGCAGCCTTGTCCCATATCGGTTGAGGACACATAGATTTTCACGACAGCATCTTTATCAATGTTGACTCGGACTTTGGAGTTCATAGTTTTTTCGCCTGTTCCGGTAAATCCACCGCCGTGCATACCCGTGGAAATTCCCATACCTTTCTTGATTTTGCTGGTCTTGTTGAACTCCGCAAACTCTTTTACTTTTCTTTCATAATCGGACTTTTGGAGAGCAACTTTCATCGTCTCATAAACGCTGTCGATTTGGTTGACTTGATTTGTAGGGAAAATGTCTCCCTTTCGCAAAATGTTTTTCATCTTGAAATCCAAGTGACTCATACCAAGCAAGTTGGCGATTTCTTGGATATGTGCTTCTATGGCAAATTCCGATTGTGGAGCACCAAACCCGCGGAAAGCACCGTTAGGAGCGGTATTGCTCTTGAAATAGCGAGCAAATATTTTCACATCCGTGCAATTGTATGTGCCACCCGCATGCAGAGCACCTCTTGCCATTACCACGGGCGAGTGAGTGGCAAAAGCCCCTGCATCTATTCTGAAATCAACTTCGAGCTTTTCGATTTGCCCAGTTTTGGGGTCGGTGTAAGATGTAATCTCAGTTCGGCTTGGATGCCTTTTGGTCGTTACTTGGATGTCGGTTTCTCTATCCAAAACCAATTTCACCTTGCCACCGCCATTTTTGTAAGAAAGCAAACTGGCGATGCCTGCCAAAATATTTGGGTAATCCTCTTTACCTCCGAAGGCTCCGCCAAGGGCATCTGCTTCTTCGACTTCCACCTTGTTTACCGTGTCTCCAAAAAATATTTCGATAGCCTCGTGAATGTAGTATGGACATTGGCAGGCAGCTTTTACAAACATGCGTTTTTCAGTTGGGAAAAACTCGGCGACAACTCCTTGCGGCTCCAAATAGAGTTGCTCTTGATGAGGTGTGTAGTAAACGCTGTGATGTTTCAGCCAAGACGGGTCAATCTCTTTGTGCTTGTGATTATCGATAACTATCTGAGATTTGATAGGATTGCCAATGTCGGCAGGGTCAAACGGGAAAGCGTTCTTTTCGTCATCCAAGCATTTCTTAAATTCCGTGATAGCAGGAAGTTCCGTATAATCAATCTCAATTTTATTCATGAACTGCTCCAAGATGTCTTTGTCCCGATGAGCTACACCCATGATTGGTTGACCGTAATATTCCACCTCTGTTTCCGCAAAAAGAGGTTGGGTCATTATGGGATTTTCCACGATGTTTTTCCCGGGAATGTCTTTGGCATTAACGATAACAAACTCGTCCAAATTGAACTCTTTGGGGAAATTGATTTTGTTGATTTTGGCGTGATCTTTGGTGGAATATACGAACTTGGCATTGAGCATATTCGGACAGTTTATATCATCAACGAACTTTACCGTTCCTTCCAACTTTCGCATTGCATCAACTTTTTTGATACTTTTCATATTTAAACTCCAAAAATTTTATTCAAAATCGTTGATTTGCTCTATGAAGAATTTTGTCAAATTTTTTAAAAAGATATTGACACAAAATCTAATTGAGAATGATTCGCATTTGTAATTGACGAGGTGTTCATGAAAGAGAAAAAAATTGTTTTGCAAGAGCTAAAAGGAAAAGGGTTCAAAATCACCAAAGAGAGAGAGTTGATAGTTGGCTATGTTTTTTCCAATCACGACCATTTCTCCGTGGATGATATTTACACCTATTTTCTGGAGCAGGGAGTTGATGTCTCTCGTGCTACTATTTACAGAACTTTGCCGATATTGGAAGAGTGCAATTTGATAAAGAAGACTGTGGGCAACGGAGAAAAGGAGTTTTACGAGCATATTTTCGGACACAAGAAACATTTTCACATGGTGTGTCAGAAGTGTGGTAAGATTGCCGAATATCCTATCGACATGATTAGACCTGCTTTGTTGGAAATTTGTGAGAAGTCCGGTTTTGAGTTGTCGAGTTGCGAATTGAGTTTATTTGGAGAGTGTGATGAGTGTAAAAATTTTACTCAAAGGAGAGTAAATATGAAACTTAAAGATTTGAAAGTTGGGGACAAGGCGAAAATTTTGTCGTATGATACGGACGATAGGAGTTATCGCAAGAAACTTTTGGCTATGGGTTTGGTCAAAAATAAGATTTTTGAGGTGCTGAGAGTGGCTCCTATGGGCGACCCTGTGGAGATTTTGATTAACAATTTTAATCTGACTTTGCGGAAAAAAGAGGCTGATGCTCTGAATGTGGAGGTTGTATTATGAGCAAAAAATTTACGATAGCGGTAACTGGTAATCCCAATTGTGGCAAGACGACTTTGTTTAACGCTTTGACCGGAAGTAAGCAGTATGTGGGGAACTGGCCAGGTGTGACGGTGGAGCAAAAAAGCGGTAAGATGAAATACGGGGGTTATGAGATAGAAGTGGTGGATACTCCCGGGATTTACTCCATGACCAGTTTTTCCATAGATGAGAAGGTGACCAGAGATTACATTTTATCGGGAAATGCTGATGTAGTGGTCAACATTATAGATGCTACGAATGTGGAGCGGAGTCTGTATTTGCTCACTCAACTCTTGGAGATGCGAGTTCCTGTGGTGGTGGCTCTGAATATGATGGATGCTGCCAAGAGAAAGAAGATAAAAATTGAGATTGAACACCTTGCCACTCATTTGGATTGTCCGGTTGTGCCGATAGTGGCAGCACAAAATAAGGGTTTGGAAGAGTTTAAACAAACTGTGATTAAGCAGATAGAAGAGAAGAAAATCTCTTCTGCTCAGGTTGCTTACGATTCGGTGGTGGAGGACAAAATCAAAGAGTTGCTTCCGTTGGTAGAGCCATTTGCACAAGAGGCTGAGGTTGATGTTCGTTGGTTGACTATCAAGTTGTTGGAAGACGATGAATTTGCATATGAGGTTATCGGCGATAGCTTGAACGAACAGGTAGAATTGGCGGCTTCACAGGTGGAAAAGCACACCGGAGAGGATATCGATTTGATGATTTCGGACGGCAAATACGGTTTCATCAACGGAATAGTGGAAGATGTGGTAAATCGCAGTGACCAGATTGGGAAATCTGTTACGGAGGCGATTGACAAGGTGGTTCTCAATCGGATTATCGGCATTCCTTTGTTTCTGGTTTTGATGTATTTTGTCTTTTGGATTTCGGTTAATATTTCCGGTCCGTTCATCGATTTTTTTGATGGTTTCACAGGGACGATTTTTGTCGATGGATTTGGGACATTGCTTGAGAATATGGGGATTCCCGTTTGGATAAATACGCTACTTTCTGGTGGTATTGGCGGTGGTATTCAGACTGTTTCGACTTTCATCCCGCCGATTTTCTTCACATTTTTATGTTTGTCGATTTTGGAAGACTCTGGATATATGGCGAGGGCTGCTTTCGTGATGGATAAACTTATGAAATCTATCGGTTTGCCCGGAAAATCTTTTGTGCCGATGTTGGTTGGGTTTGGTTGCACAGTCCCCGCTATTATGGCTACGCGGACATTGGAGAGTCGCAAGGACCGCTTTTTGACGATAATGATGTCGCCATTTATGTCTTGCGGGGCACGACTTCCTGTTTATGTGCTTTTTGGTGCAGCTTTCTTCCCAAATAATGCAGGCAAGATGGTTTTTTCTCTTTACATAATTGGAATTTTGTTGGCAATTTTCACCGGATTTTTGATGAAAAAAACTCTTGTGAAAGGTGATGTTTCTACATTTGTGATGGAGCTCCCGAGCTATCATGTGCCTACTGTGAGAGGGATTTTGTATCACACATGGCAAAGGCTGAAGGTGTTTATCAAGCGAGCAGGTAAGGCGATTATGGTGATAGTTGTTATCTTGAGTTTCCTCAATTCCATAGGAACTGACGGCACTTTCGGCAACGAAGACAGCGATATTTCGGTGTTGTCCAAGATTGGCAAGAGCATTACGCCTGTGTTCACACCGATGGGTCTCCAAGAAGAAAATTGGCCTGCAACCGTTGGTTTGTTTACAGGTATTTTTGCCAAAGAGGCTGTTGTCGGCACACTCAATTCTCTTTACGATAGAGGAGACGAAGCGGAGGAAGGTGAAGAGGGATTCGATTTTTGGGGCGGAATAGAAGAGTCGTTTATAGCTTTGGGCGAAGGTTTTGCCAATGTATTCTCGACATTTACCGACCCGCTGGGATTTGCCGATGTGGGCGAAGACCAAGAGGGAGTTACCGAGATGTTGGAACTCCACGAGAACACTTTCGGAGATATGATTTCCCGATTTGGCAGTAATTCTGCGGCTTATGCGTATCTTTTATTCATCTTGATTTATGTGCCTTGTGTGGCAGCTGTGGGAGCGATTTTTAGAGAGACGAACTTGAGTTGGACGGTGCTGATTAGTGTTTATTTGACAGTGCTTGCTTGGTGTGTGGCGACGGTATTTTACCAATTGGCAAATTTTTTCGCTCATCCTGGGTCGTCGTCGCTAACAATTCTTTTGACAGTTGTAGGGTTTAGTTTAGGTTTGTTTTTGTTGAGCAAATATCACAAGCCTGTTGAAGATTAAAAGTTTTGGAGGAAATATGAGATTTTTTCACGGTAGAAGAGACGGCTCGGGTATGGGTAGAGGTCGTGGATATTTTGGAGAGGGCGACAGACAAGAGAGATTGCGTAGATGTGAAGGTCGCATGATGGAGGGGAGTTTTCCTCTTGCGGAATTGCCAGAGGGAGAAAGAGCCAAAATTGTAATCAATCCCGATGAGCAGACAGTGGGAATGGGGCTGTTTAGCGGACAAATTATCAGAATGAGCAAGAACGATGCGAACGAAGATAATTTGGTGGTGTGCGTAGGAGAGACCCGATTGATAGTGCCCAAGAAAACTGGCATGGAAATAGTTGTCAGATAATATTTTATGTGATTTAATGATGTAGCAATCTGACTTGACAGGTTGCTACATTTTTTTATGAGGAAATTATGTTACGAGAGTTGATGACGATTTTGAGTGAGCGAGGACTGACATCTTTGCTGGATTTGAGCCTGTCTCTCAAAAAAGACCCGCAGACAATCAGCATGGCTCTGCAACAGCTTGAACGCAAGGGACGAGTGGAGAAAGTCGAGATTTTGCCCGATTGTAAAGGTGGTTGCAAAGGTTGTCTCGGCTGTCAGAAAGAGCGGACGATTTTTTATAAGTTGGGAACAAAATAGATTACTAAGAATTTTTGCACAGTAAATCCCATGTTTCACAAATTTTTATAGACAGAAATCAACCTTTCCCGTTCTTTGCCGAAAAATATTTGAGCTTTTGGGGAAGTCATGTTTAGAGTTAATAAAAAAATTCATTATTCTTTAGGAACGGTCATTTTCTTTGTAGCTTTGGTCGTTTACACTTACTGCCAGAGTCGCACCGTAAACTTTTGGGATTGCGGAGAGTTCATCCCGGGTTGCACTTTTTTGGGAGTGCCACATCCTCCGGGAAACCCTTTTTATGTCTTGTTGGGTAAGTTTCTCAAAGTCGTAACTTTTGGGCTTGTCGAGGACGCCATTCTGATTAATTTTTATTCTGGTTTGTTGTCGGCTTTTGCGGTTCTGCTCACCTATCTCATTGCTGTCAAACTTTGCAAGCTGATGTTTAGCAGGAGCGATGAGCAAATTTACGCTTATTTCATCGGTGTTATCGCTGCTCTGCTATCGGCTTTTTCCAACTCTATTTGGGATAACGCCATCGAGGCGGAAGTTTACGGAGGAGCTTTGTTCTTCGTTAATCTCTGCATTTGGCTGACACTGGTGTGGAGAGAGAAGTATGCTGATTTGGGCGGACAAAATATTTTGCTCGTGATAGTTTACTTGCTTTTTCTTGGATTTAGTTTTCACCAAACCGCTTTACAGATAGTTCCGGCGATTTTGTTCGTGGCGATTTATCCCAAGATTCACGCCCACATTCATGATAACAATTTTTGGATTAAAGTAGGAATTTACGGGTTCTGTTTGTTGGCAGTTTTGTTGCTCGGTTACCCAATCGGCGAAGCTCTCGGTTTTGCGAGTTTATCCAAGCTATTATTCGGTTTGGCGGCATTTTGCTTGTTATACTATTTCCTCAAAGAAGATGTTGGCAAAAGAGTTTGGATTTTGGGAGCAGTGCTTATTGTTTTGGGATTGTCGTGCCATGTATTGCTGATGATTAGAGCCGCACAACTCCCGTATATCAACGAGTCTGACCCTGCAACTTGGAACGCTTTTGTTGATTTTATCTTGCGTAAACAATACGGTGGCTCAAACTTTATGCACAGAAATTCGCCCATCGGCTATCAGATAAATTTCCATTTTATGCGATATTTCGGACAGCAGTTTTTTTACATTCCTTTCATTAGCAATCTTTTTAAAATGTCCACGGGCGTTGTTACATTTTTAGTTCATTGGTTCATTTTTTTGGTTGGAGTAGCTGGTGCCGTTTTCCATTTCAGAACAAGCAAAAGGTCTTTTATTTACTTCTTCTCTTTTGTGTTTATGACGACTGTTGCGATGATAATCGTGATGAACCTTAGCGACCATGAGGTGAGAAACAGGCAGTATTTCTTTGCTTCCGCTTATAATTTGTGGACGATTTGGATGGCTATGGGGCTTGTTTGGATTGCTTATTTGCTCAAGGAGAAGAAGGCGATTTCCACTATTGTTTTGGTTGCTTTGCTTGCTTTTCCGGTGGTCAATTTTGCTTCGATGTTTTATGTTCACAATCGTCATAACAACTACACGGCGATGGAGTATGCTTTCAATTTCCTCAACTCTTGCGAGGAGAATGCCATTCTCTTCACCAATGGCGACAACGATACATTTCCTCTGTGGTATGCACAGGCTTGCTACGACTCTTACAGCAAGAAGCACGAAGTTGTGCCTCCTGCTACCGGCGTAGTGCCCGACGAGCGGACGATGAAGAGATTGCTTAGCATCAAATCTCTGACCGAGGCTCAAAGGAAAGGTATTCGCCCAGATGTAGCGGTTGTCAATCTCAGTCTGATAAACACGCCGTGGTATATCAAGCAGATGCGAGACAAGGACGGTGTGATTTTCGGTTGGTCGGATTCGGAGATAGACAGATTGCGACCATTTTATGTGCAAGAGGACAGGACTTTCCGTTTGTATGATGAGGAAAGCGGGAAGGTTTTGCTCTCTACCAAGATTGCCAAAGGTCAGGTGATGTATGTTCGCGATTTGGCTATTTTGCAGATTATTAAGAACAATTTTGGCAAGCGACCCATCTACTTTGCATCCACCTCTTCCAACGATGTGCTTTTCCACGAGCATTGGCAAGACGAGGGATTTGTGCAAAGAGTTGTCGTCAATCCCGACGAAAAGTTGGGCTTGCAAAGAGCTATAAATAACCTCTTGAATGTTTGCATGATTGAGAGTTTCGAGGACAAATCTTATCACAAAGATTCCGATGTTTCCAGAATGAGCAATTTCGTGGCGAATGTTTTCTATAGAACGCATGTCAATTTGGCGTCCAAAACATCCAATTTAGAATTAGCCGGAGTGATGATTGATAAAGCCGTTTCTCTTTCCACAGGGGAATACAACAGAGCGTTTTCTCATCAAAAAGAGTTGTTCCAAAACTATGTCAGACAACTGGAGAGTCAAAACGCAGTGAGTGGAGACAAATAATGGAAAAGTCTTATAACCCCAAGGATATTGAGAAGAGATGGTATGAGATTTGGCAGAAGAATGGATATTTTTCGCCTAAACCTGATAAGAGCAAAAAGCCGTTTACTATCTTGATGCCTCCGCCCAATGTGACGGGTGTTTTGCATATGGGGCATGTCCTGAACAACACACTGCAAGATATTTTAATTCGCTACAAACGAATGGACGGTTTCAACGCTCTGTGGGTGCCGGGAACTGACCATGCGGGGATTGCCACTCAAAATATGGTGGAAAAAGATTTGGCGAAAGAGGGCAAGAACCGTTTTGATTTGGGTAGAGAAAAACTTGTGGAGAGGATTTGGAAGTGGAAGGAGGACAAAGGCGGAATAATCTTGGAGCAATTGAAACAGCTCGGTTGCTCGTGCGATTGGTCTCGCTTGCGATTTACTATGGACGAGGGTCTCTCCGAGGCTGTGAAAGAGGTTTTCATTCGGCTTTATGAAAAGGGCTTGATTTATAAAGGGAAGAGGATTATAAACTGGTGTCCTCGTTGCACTACGGCGTTGGCGAACGATGAAGTTGAGCATGAGGAAGAGGCTTCCAAATTATACGAAGTTTATTATCCATTGGCTGATGGCAGTGGCAGAGTGACCATAGCTACCACCAGACCAGAGACGATGATGGCGGATGTTGCTATCGCTGTAAATCCAAACGATGAGCGATACAAAGATTTGATTGGCAAGGAAGTTGTGTTGCCGATAGTTCACAAAAATATTCCGATTATTGCCGACGAATATGTCGATATGTCTTTTGGAACGGGTTGTCTCAAGATTACACCTGCTCACGATCCCAACGATTTTGAAATCGGACAAAAGCACAATTTGGATTTTGTGAGCATTATCGATGAATGTGGAAATATGACTGCGGATGCGGGTAAAGAGTTTGCAGGGTTGAGCAGAGAAGAGGCGAGAGACAAGGTTTTGGAGATGCTCAAGGACGAGGGTGTTTTTTGCAGTGAAAAAGATTATCCGCACACAGTCGGGAAATGTTATCGCTGTGGCACGATTATTGAGCCGTTTTTGTCTGACCAATGGTTTGTGAGCATGGAGCCGTTGGCTGAGCCTGCTATCGAGAAGGTAAAGAGTGGGGAGATAGATTTTCAGCCGAGCAGATGGACGAAAGTTTATTTGCACTGGATGGAGAATGTTCGCGACTGGTGTATCTCTCGACAAATATGGTGGGGACACAGGATTCCCGCTTACTATTGTGAAGATTGCGGGAAGTTGGTAGTTGCCAAATCTGTTCCCGATGAATGTTCGGCTTGCGGGTGCAAAAAATTTACGCAAGATGAAGATGTTTTGGACACTTGGTTTTCATCAGCTTTGTGGCCATTTTCTACTCTCGGTTGGCCTGAGGACAGCGAAGATTTGCAATACTATTTGCCGACCGGCACTTTGATTACCGCTCCTGAGATTATTTACCTTTGGGTTGCCAGAATGATAATGACAACTTTGGAGTTCAAGAAGGTTGTTCCGTTCGACACGGTGTTGCTGCATGGCATAGTTCGTGATGAGATTGGGCAAAAGATGAGCAAGTCGCTCGGCAACTCTCCCAATCCACTTGATTTGATAGAGCAGGTTGGAGCGGACGCTTTGCGTTTTGCGATAGTGTATCACACTCCCAAGGGCGAGGACAGCTATTACTCGGACAAGATTTTGGAGACAGGACGGAATTTTACCAATAAGCTCTGGAACGCAACTCGCTATATTTTGCAGGGGATAGAGCAATCTCCGTCCAAAAACAACCTGCAACTTGAGTTAGCCGACAAATGGATTTTGGGTAGGTTCAATCAGGTTTTGGAGCTTGTTCGTTACAACTACGAGAAGTTGCGATTTAATGATGTTGCCGCTTCGATGCTCGATTTTGTGTGGAAAGAGTTTTGTTCGTGGTATTTGGAGTTATCCAAAGAGAGAATTTATGGTCAGGTCGCTACACGCAAAAATACCGCTCAATTTGTTCTGTTGCAGATTATGCAAGGTTCGATGAGGATGTTGCACCCGATAATGCCGTTTATTACTGAGGAGATTTTCGAGAGAATCAGACCGTTTATGAGTGACGATTTGGAAGAGTCTATTACGATTTCCGAATTTCCAAAAGTAGATAACAGCTTGATAGATGAGGCTATTATCAAAGGTATGAGTTTGATTCAGGGGAGCATTACCACGATTAGAAATTTGAAAAAGCAGGTCAATCTCTCTCCGGGGAAAGAGGTCAAAGTTTATATAAAGGTTTCCGAAAATGAGAAGGTCTCGCTTTTTGAGGAGTATAAGCAATATTTGCAATCTTTGGCAAATTGTTCGGAGTTGGTGGTGGCAGTTGATATGGAGAAGCCGGCACACTCTATAGCCGGAGTGATGGAAGGCGTGGAGATTTATTTGCCACTTGCAGGGATGGTCGATTTGCAAGCGGAAAGGGAAAAATTGCAAAAGCAACTCGTCAAACTGGAGAAGGAGTTCAAGGTGATTTCGGGCAAGTTGAACAACGAGAAGTTTGTTAATTCTGCACCTGCGGAGATAGTCGCCAAAGAGAAAGAGAAATACGACGAAGTGAAAGGGAAGATGGACAAAGTCGAGGAACTCTTGCAAGGGCTGGAGTAGAGAAATTATTTTTTATTTGGTGGAGTTTTAATGATTTTAAAGCATAAAGATATTGATATACCCTCAAAAAATCCTTTTTTAAATTGTAAATTGGATAGAGAAAAGTATGCTAAATCACTGACTTCTGTTATTGAAACCTATGCCGATGGATTTGTTTTGGCTGTTGATAATAAATGGGGTGCTGGTAAAACAACTTTCATCAAGATGTGGAAAAAGTATCTTGAAAAAGAGTTCAAAACTTTGTATTTTAATGCTTGGGAAAATGATGCAGAGGGAGAAGCTTTACCAGCTCTTTTAGCTGAACTATCCTCTCTTGATACTGACGGGGAAAATAAAAAAGATTTTGAGAATGTAAAAAATATAGCTGTAAAGCTTTTCAAAAGAGCTATTCCTTTGCTTGTTAAATCACTAGCAAAAAAATATCTTGATAATGAAGAATTTTCTAAGATTTTCGGAGAAGCTGCAGAAGATTTTTTATCTGAACAAATTTCTGAATACAACGATAAAAAAGAAAATTTGGAAGAATTTAAAGAAAAGTTGGGTGGATACGTTAAGGAGATTGGTGGGAATAAGCCTATTGTATTTTTTATTGATGAGTTAGATAGATGTCGTCCTAATTATGCGATAGAAGTTTTAGAAAAAATTAAGCATTTTTTTGAAGTTCCCGGTATTGTTTTTGTGCTATCAATTGATAAAGAGCAGTTGGGTCATGCTGTTTGTGGATACTATGGAAGTGATAAGATTGACTCTGATGAGTATCTACGCAGATTTATAGATTTGGAATTTTCCTTGCCTAAACCCGATAAAGATAAGTGGGTTGATTATTTATTTGACTATTTTAGCATAAACGAATATTTACAACAAAACGATATTGGAATATTTATAAATAGATTTTTAAATTATAAAAATTTACCTCTGCGTGTTGAAGAAAAAATTCTTTCACGACTCAGTATTGTTTTAAAATCATTGGGTAAAAATCGACATAATTATCCTTCTGTGGTCTTTTTTTTACTTTATCTTAAACACTTTTATAATGATTTATATATTGAAATAGTTGAAGGTAAGCTTACATTGCAAGAATTGGTTGATAAAATTGAAGATAACAAATTAGAATTTGCAAATATTCATAATAATACCTCGTCCTGAAAAAAGTGGACTCTATTTGGAGGAAACTTGGACAAAAGAGAGAAAACTTTTAGATATTCAAAAGCTTTCAGAAATGAGGTTCTAAAGAATGTCAAAAACAAAAAATTGACGGTTTTGGAAGCGGGTAAATATTATGGAGTGGGATTTCCAACTATTTATCGATGGTTGAAAAAAGCTAATTATGACACGCCCTGTAAGGAGGTAATTTTTGTGAAACTATCAGATCAGCACTCTGCTTTGCAAGAGATTGAGGAATTAAAAAAAGAGAATCGTGCTTTAAAAGAGGCTGTGAGCAAGTTAACGCTCGATAAATTGTGCCTTGAAAAGTGTGTAGAAATTGGTGAGCGGGACTTTGGTATGGAATTAAAAAAAAAGCCCGAAGTACAGGAATTGAGGAAATCAGGCAGAAAATAGTGGAGAAAAAGTTCCCTTTCAAAATGAATTCAGTTTGTCAATGGTTTGGGATTAGTAAATCAGGTTTTTATAAAAAGAAGAAGCACATCGAAAAATCAAAGAAATTTGAAGATGAGATTTGCTTGCATATAAATGCGTTACGCAAATTTGGACTTATGTGTGGAGCAAGAAAAACCAAGATTCATTTAAAGGAAGATTTTGATATTATTGTGGGTCGAGATAAATTGTTTGATATTATGAGGGGAAACGATTTACAAAGTAAATTTATTCGGAAAAAGGTTCAGCATTCCAGTGGTGTTAAGCAAATTTTTGATAATATGTTAACCGATGAATTTAAAAAATCAGTTACAAAATTTGGGCAAGTAATCGTGACAGATATTACTTATATTAAACTGCCTGATAATAAGTTCTGTTACGTTAGTTTGGTTACGGATTTGGCTACCAGAAAAATTTTGGGTTATAATGTGGCTCAAACTCTTTTGGCTGAAGAGTCGGTTAAGGTTATGCGGAAGACATTGAAAAAATATAAGTTGCCTAAAGATTGCATACATCATAGTGACAAAGGAGTGCAATATACAAGCAAATTATACACTGATTTTTTGAAGAAAAATAATTTTAGAATAAGTATGACAGGCTCAGGAAAATGTTACGATAATGCTTGTGCAGAGCGAGTTTTTAATACTTTGAAGAACGAATTTGGTTTTAATGCTGTTTTTTCAAGTTTGAAGGAAGTGCGAAGAGAGTTGAAGAATTTTGTTGATATTTATAACAATAGACGATATCATATGAGTTTGGATTATAGAACACCACAAAGTGTGTTTTTGGAGATGCAGAAAGCTGCATAATTAATAAAAAACTGAGTCCACTATTTTAGGACTGGACATAATTATGATATTAGAGTTTTTGTTTTTGTTGAAGCTTGTTTAGTTGCCCTTTATTTTAATGAGTTTGATTTAGATTTTTCACTCATTGATAATCTTGATTCTAAATTAGAATCTAATTTTTTAAATGAAAAAAGGCTAACATCTCTTATAAAAAATCTTATTAAAGAATTTTTAAATCTTAAGACATTTGTAGAGAGGATAGATTTTGTGTATGGTTTAAATATTGATAACTAATTATTTGAAAATTTAAAATGAATTTAAATAAAAATATGAAAACTAATTTTAAACTTCCCCGTATTTATTTGTATTTGTTTGTCTATCTTTCTATCTCTCTTTGGGGATTTGTGTGGTATCGCAATCTCAAAAAGCGCCGCTTATTTTTCATCAAAACCACTTCCAAATGGGCAAGGTTTGCTTTAAAATTTATGAACTTCGAGGTAGAGGTTGTCGGGCAAGAGAATGTCCCAGAATTTGGCGGGAATTTCTTCGTTTGCAATCATTTATCTTATTTGGATATTCCCATTATTGCCTCTGTGGTTCCGACTCTTTTCATCACTTCCGTTGATTTGAAAATCCATTTATTTCAAGCGTTAATAGCAACCATGGGCGGGAGCTTATTCATCGAGAGGCGAAACAAAACAAGGTTGCTTGCGGACATTCAGGCTACAAAAAATGTTTTGGACAGTGGACTTCCGATTTTGCTTTTCCCCGAAGGGACGACTTCCGATGGTGTTACCGTGAAAAATTTCAAGGCTTCTATGTTTGAATCGGCTGTAGATACTCGGGTAGTCCCGATTTGCATCAAATATTTGCAAGTCAACGGTCAGAGCGTTGATGACACCAATAAACAATCTCTTTACTATTACGGCAAAGTCCGCTTTATCAATCATTTCAAGGGTTTGGTCAATATCAACAATGTCAAGGCTCGTATCAGCTTTTTGCCTGCAATAGACGGACATATCAATCGGAAAACGAGTTGTAGCTATTGCCGAGAAAAAATTTTACACGAATATTTGGCAAATTAGCTTTGCTAAAAGAAATTTTTCAGATGTTGAATTGAATATTTTTTTAACTGCTTTTCATAAGTGATTGCAAGCAAATCAAATCGCAGGGGATGGTTTTCAAATTGCGGATTTTGTTCCAGAAATTCTTGGGCGGTCAGCTTTATCTTTTCAGCCTTCTTGTAGTCAACGCTCTCGATGGCAGTCATGATGTTTTTTGCCCTGTAACGCACCTCCACGAAACACAGACAGTCCTCATCAATGGCGATAATATCTATCTCCCCTTGTCGTGTAAAGAAGTTGCTGGAGACAAGCGTAATCCCCTTATCTTCTAGAAAATTTCTTGCAATTTTTTCGTATTTTGCACCCTTGTCATTCATGGAAATTAGAGTTGAGTTGGACTCGGAAGAGGTCAAGGAATTTGATGAAGAAAGATATGACAGCTGAGCGATATTGGGAAAAGGCTTTAGATTTTGGGAAATTGAAAGCGTTAATCGAAAAGCGAATCCATAGTCAAATCGGCAAGTTGCACTTTGGCGAATTAGCTCCGTTGGGCAAAAGCGAATTAATCGTTGCTCGGCAGTCTTTTATTTCACAAATTTGTTCCTATATTTCCGCAGTGAGCAGAGCAAGATTTGACGGGTTGGAAGATGCCTCCAAACTGTTGGAACGCCCGCAGGTGCTGAATTTCGAGCAATTGCAGAGAATTAAGCAAATTTGTGTTTTATCCGCAAGGCTGACAGATGAGTGGGAGCACTTGGAAGAGTTGGAGAAAGCGGATATTTTGCTTGTGGGAGAGGAGATTGTTCAGCTCTCCAAACTGCAATTTATCACGGATAAATTCAATCGCATTTTTGATAATCACGGCAATGTGAGGGAGTCCGCCAGCAAGAAATTGACAGGGATTTGTTCTCATAAAAGGTCGCTAACTTCCCAGATTAACAGCTACTTGGAGCAGGCTTACATAAATTCCGACCAAGATTTCGTGGCTTATCAAGATGGTCGGATTTTGCTCTTGGCTTCCGCTTCGGACAGAGTGAATGGAATCGTGCATGGTCGTAGTGGTAGCAAGGCTTCCGTCTATGTTGAGCCGCAGGAGATAGTCGGTCAAAACAACTCTTTGCAAGATTTGAGAAGTCAGGAGTTGCGGGAAATCAATCGAATTTTGGAGGAATTTTGCAAGGAGATTTTCGATTTGCGGTTTGAGATTCTCTCTAATCAAAACATTTTGGCGAAATTGGATTTCTATTTTGGACTGGGAGAGTTTAGCATTGAGTTGGGTTGCAGAGCTGTGGAGATAGCGGAGCAACCGATTTTGGATTTCAAGAACGCTTATCATCCTTTGCTAAAAATGGATTTAGGGCAAAAATGCATTCCGTTTTGTGCGGAGATTGGACAAGAAAATTGTTCATACTTGGTAGTTTCCGGAGCTAATGCCGGTGGGAAAACAATTTTTTTGAAAAGTGTCGGGCTTTTGGCTTTGATGGTTAATTGTGGTTTGCTTATTCCCGCTGATTCCGATTCCAAGGTCGGAGTTTTCCGCAAGTTTTTTGTGGGCATTGGTGATATGCAATCGCTTGATAATCAACTGTCTTCGTTCTCAGGATATATGCTCAATCTGAAAAAAACACTCCAATACAGTGGAGCAGGTTCTTTGGTTTTGTTCGACGAGCTTGGCTCTTACACCGATCCTGACCAAGGGTTCGCTTTGGGAGCTGCGAGTTTGGAGTCGCTCTGTGTCAACGGTAGTGTTGGCGTTATTACCACTCATCTGAACAAGCTGAAACTTTTCGCCCACAATAGCGACAATTGTCAAAACGCTTCCATGAGTTTTGATAGCTCTACTCACTTACCGACATTTCATTTGCAGATAGGCTCTCCTGCGGATAGTCACGCTTTGGAATTGGCTACTAATCTCCATTTTTCGCCGTCTATCTTGAAGCGAGCGAGGGAATTATTGGATGATGAGAGTTTGCTGTTTTCCAATTTGTTGTCCGAATTGGGCAAGGAGAAGAGTTCTTGGCAACTAAAAAATGAGAAGCTGTCCAAAACATTGCAAGAGTCGGAAAAGCTGATGAAAGACTATTTGGCGAAGTTGGACTATTTCAAGCGAAACGAGAAAAAAATTCACAAAGAACAGTTGGCTAAAGTTAAAAGCCATTTTGAAAATTTGCAGAAAGAGTTCAGTTTGAAATTGGCTGAAGCCAAGAAGAACAATCGATTTGACAAGCTGGTCGATAAATCGGCAGATATAGTTAGGCGACTTCAGGAGCAGGAGTTTAGCGAAGAGCGAAGTCTGAGCGAAGTTCAAGTTGGGGATGTGGTTTTCGTTAAATCGTTTGCTGACAACGGCAAAGTGGTTTCTGTCGATGGAGAACAGATTAAGGTGGAGATTGGCAGGCTGCTTGTTTCGTGCAAATTGCCAGAGCTGTATTTGGCAAGAGGGAAGAAGCGAGAGAATGCTCCGCAAAGACAAAGGGTTATCTTGTCCCAAGCTAAAAGAGAGTTAAATTTGTTGGGCAAAACTTTCTTGGAGGCTCAAGCCGAGATTGACAATTTTATCGATGATGCACTCTTGTCTGGCTTGGAGTTCGTGCGGATTGTTCACGGCAAAGGCGTGTTAGCCGGCAAGGTCAGAGACTATTTGCATTCCAAAAAAATAGAATACACCGTCCCCGAGGAAAAATTCGGTGGAGACGGTGTAAGCGAAGTTAATCTTTAAAACTGAAATTCATTTTCCCAATCGAAATTTGCTGAATCTTCGTAACATTTTGGCCAGTGACGACACCATTGTGGCAGCTCAACATTTTTTATTCTGTCCAAGCTTGGATGATAAGGTTTGATGTCTATTACAGGTGTGTTGTTTTCGGCATCTATGTATGGGAAATTAATTACACCGTTTTCATGGTCAACATTGAAGACATAAATTGGAGTAAGAGCGATAGGATTTGGACGAAACGGTGACCTAGTGGCAAAAACTCCCAATATGTTAGGAGATTTTTTGTAAGGCGATTTTTCAATAAGATTGTCCCTGTCTTTTTCAGCACATCTGTTTGCCCACCAAAAAATATTTAGATAGCTAAATCCTTCTATATTGGTAAGACCTTCTCTGTATTCCGGCTTAATTAAAATAGAATACTTCCCGTTTTCAACTCTAATGTTGCCTATAGTTTTTACTTCGAAATTCATTTTTTCTCCTTATTATTTGAAGTAGGATGCAGCTGCCTAATTTGAATATTCGTTGATATGCTTATACTATCTAATACTTTGTCAAGCAATAAGTTAAAGTGTAGCAAAAATTTGGTATATCATTATGAAGTTTCAATAATTTAGAAAGAGAGGGGGTTTGAAAGTTTAGATTATGATTTCAGCTCAATAGGGTTTTGGGTTTTGTAGCTCATAAACTTCGCGAATATCGGCAACGAAAAACTCCACGGAATTTCGGAGAGCAGGAGCACTAATTGCACATCTGAGGAGAAAAATCTATTGGCGACGATGATGATGATGCCGTTGTTCATACAGCCAATCATCATGCAGTTGGTCAGGCGTTCTCGGAGTTCGGATGACGGTATATAATAGCCGACCGCAAAGCGAAGGATGAAAACTAAAATCATCGTAATCAGAGCGATATAGGTTTGTTGAGCGGAAAAACTATTAATCAGAAAATCACGATTGCCGGCGATAATAGCGGCGATAAATACAGTGATGAGCAGAGTGCCGACGAAACTGGAATTTTTGGCTGTGAAGTCCGAGGCTTTGCGAAAGTATTTTTTGAAAATAAAAGCGAGCGTCGCAGGGATGAGTATCATTTTCGTGAGAAAAAGGCTCATCTCTAAAATGGAGAAATCGACTTTTGAACCGAAGAGAAAAACAATCAGATAGGGTAGGAAGACGGGCAAAATGATGGAAGAGATGATGACATAGACACTCGTCCACAAGATGCGTAAGTTATACATTCCAGCGATTAGCGGAGACATCATAGCTCCCGGAGCGGCGGCTACCATCGTTACGCCTAGAGCGATGGGCAATGGCAACCAAAATGTGAGTCCAAACACCACGAAAGGCAAGAGGAGCATAGAGGCTACGCTGAGGATGACGATTCTGTGAATGTTGGCTTTCAGATGAGAAAATTCGTCGAAATCAATTTTCAGACACCCCAAAAATAGAGCAATCATAAGAAATTTGTCGATGTATTCTTGCAGAGGAGCCAGCAGATGCGGCAGGATGAAAGCAATTGCGACCATGAAAATCAGAATAGTTCCAAAGTGGGTTTCGATATATTTCAGGACAGATTTTATCATTTTAATCCTCGTTTAAAGTTAAATTTGTATCCCGAGATACCCTCTTTTGGGTAAGCGTATTCCCTTATCAGCTTGTTCAAAATGTTTTTGGAAGGTTTGCAGAAAGATAAGTCCAACAAAAATCTTCGGAAACCTTTTTGATACAAATTGTTTTTCTCTTCCAAAATCGATACAGGTTTGTCAGGGTAAATCACGGTAAAGCCGTTCCGATGTTGTTTTTTGAGGGTAAATTGGTCAACAGATATTTCCTCGAAATTCTCAATCGGACAGCGGGAATAAAAGAGCTTTGGAGTGAAATGCAGAGGGAAAATACCGTTTCTATTTTGGTATTCGTTCTCAAATTCGCCCTCTTGCGGATAGAAAAAATTGTCGCTGTCCAAAGACTTAATCGCCATATCGTTCATCATCGGGTCTTGGTAATAAACTACGCATCCCGGGAGCAATAACTCTTCTTGCGATTTGTGGCAGGCGAAGTTTCTGATACCGCTTTTATACAGTTTCGTCACGAGATTTTGGTAGTCAACAATGGAATTTTCGCTGATGAAAGTCGGGAGTTCTACGATTAGCTTATCAACAAAATTCTGCAAAAATCCCTTAATCTCCAATTTCCATAGCGAAATTTTGTCAAAATCCAAAATCAATTTATCGACATTTCTAAGGTCAACTTTGCGAAGCCATTCCGGAGAATCGATTTTCACAAAAAGTTCTCGTTCAATGGGGTTTGTTCTCCTTATTTTTCCAAAGAGTCTTTGGCTAATCTTGGAATTGTATCCAAATTCAAATTTGGTGCGATGAAATTTTTCTTTGAGTTTGTAATCTCGCTGACCAACCAAAAAAACTTTTTCACCGATTTCAGCCGATTGAGTGATTTCTGTATCTAAGTTATGCAAAGAGTTTGCAGTCAGCAAGTTATCGGAGTTAATCTTAAATTGTTTGGCATCGTAGCCGTTTTTGCTCAAAATCCTAATGCGAAGCCCTTCAGTCAGTTCCATTTTGCTCTCCAATTCAAGAGTGCTCTTGCCGACTTTTGTGATTTCACCGATTAGCTCTCCGGTATAAGGGAAGTCGATTATTGGTTTGTTTAGTTTTTCGCCAAAAAAATATTCGGTCTTCTCGCGTCCGAAATCTTGGACGCTTTCAGCCCTGTTTTTATAAGCGGTCACTACATTATAGACATATTCGGCGGATTTCATTCGACCTTCGATTTTCAGAGAGTCAATCCCGATTTCTTCCAAATACTGCACATAATCCAAAAGCTGAAGGTCGGATAGGTTGAAGAGAAATTTGTCGTTATACAGTCGTCGGCAAGGTTGTTTGCATTGTCCGCGATTGCCACTGCAACTTCCGATGAAGCTACTGAATAAGCATTCGCCCGAAAAGCTGTAGCACAAAGCTCCGTGAACAAACAACTCCAACTCGGTTTTGCTTCTTTTTCTGATGTTTTCCAGTTCCGATTTGGTAATCTCTCGAGACAGGACAACTCGCTTAATTCCTTGTTTCTTGGCAAAATTTGCTCCTGTTGAGTTATGGATTCCCATTTGTGTGCTGGCATGCAGAGCAAGAGACGGGAACAAATTTTTGGCGATGTAAAAAACCGCCCAATCTTGAAAAATCACGGCATCAGCTTTCAATTTGTCGACGAAGTAAAGAGTTTTAATCAATTCGGGAAGTTCGCGATTTTTTATCAGTGTGTTGATAGTTATATAAACTCTCGTGCTTTTTTCATGAGCGTATTTCAAGACAAAAGGCAAATCTTCGAGGCAAAAATTATTGGCTCTCGTTCTGGCACTAAAATTTTGCAATCCAAGATAAATAGCATCTGCACCAGCATCGATAGCTGCGAAAAATGCTTCCTTATTTCCTACTGGAGCTAAAATTTCGGGTGATTTGATGTTTCCTCCTATGAAAAGTGAGTTGATTTACACAGCATAGAAAAAAAAGAGGTCGGCAAGTCAAGATAATCCGAATAAGATTTGCTTTCATCTAACTTTTTGGATAATAAAAAGTTTCAATTTTTCATTTACTTTTTTTAGGCAAAATAATTTTGGATTGAAAATTCATTGTTTGTCAGTTGATTTTTTGTTACAATTGATTTGTAATATCTTTAGTGTCGCATTTGTTGTCGGGAAGAGATTATTAAAAAAAATAAGGAAGGTAATTGTGGAGTTGTTAAAAAGAAGGATAGAAAAAGATGGGAGAGTTATCTCAAGTGAAGTTGTAAAGGTGGATTCGTTTTTAAATCATCAGATTGACCCGCAATTGCTGTTTGAGATGGGCAAAGAGTTTCACAGATTGTTTGCCGACAAGCCGATTACCAAAATTCTAACAATTGAGGCTTCGGGGATTGCTCTTGGTGTGATGACTGGTCTCAGCATCGGAGTTCCCATGGTTTTTGCCAAAAAAGTTGCCTCGCGAAATCTGGACAAAGAAACATATTTGACTAAGGTGCACTCTTTTACGAAACAAATTGATTACGATATTCAGCTTTCCAAAAGATATTTGAACGCCGATGACCATGTGTTGATTGTGGACGATTTTTTGGCGAACGGGCAGGCTTGCCTCGGGCTTATTGATATTATTGAGCAGGCAGGAGCAACCTTGGAAGGAGTGGGTATTGCCATAGAAAAAGAGTTTCAACCTGGCGGGAAATTGATAAGAGACAGGGGAATTAAGGTGGAATCTTTGGCGATTATTGAGGCGTTTGTTGATGGCAAGGTGAAGTTTAAGTAGTTGATTTTTGTTCATCAATATCGGCATTGAAAACAGTTTTGGAGGTAACAATGCAAAAGCTAATGGAAAATCTGGAGAAGAGAAATTTTAACCCTCACTATTTTGAGACCACAGCAGAGGCAGTCGATTACATAGCATCGCAGATAGATGCAGGGCAAACCGTCTCTTGGGGCGGTTCTGTCAGCATCGATGAGTCAGGCATCAAAGATGTTTTGCGAGAGAAAGGAGCGGTCATCTTGGACAGAGCTTTGGCGAAAAATCCTCAGGAAGTGCGAAAAATTTATTTGCAGGCATTCGATTGTGATGCTTACCTTATGAGTTCCAACGCTATCAGCGAGAATGGAGTCTTGGTGAATATCGATGGCAACGGCAATCGCTTGGCTAACCTTGTTTATGGCTCCCAAAAGGTCTTCATGTTGGTCGGCAAAAACAAAATCTGTAAAACGGAAGAGGATGCGTTGTCCAGGGTTCGCAATATAACCGCACCTCTCAACTCCAAGAGATTGAACAAAAAAACACCGTGTGTTGTGGATGGCAAATGCCACGACTGTTTGAGTCCCGAGTGTATTTGCAATCACATCGTTTTCACTCGTCATTGTTTGTATCCCAAGCGAATCAATGTGATTTTGGTTAACGAGAATTTGGGGTTGTAGGAGCAAAATTGCAAGATATTAAGAAAAAGCCAATGTATTGGTATTTGTTGATTTTGACGATGGCTTCCACCGTCGGTTTGCAAGGCTGGCGGACTTTGTTCAACAATTTTTCCATCGAAGTCGTGGAGCTGAACGGCTTAAACATCGGCTTAGTTCAGTCGATACGGGAGATTCCAGGTTTCCTCGCCATGAGTGTGGTGCTTGTGCTTCTTTTTGTCAAAGAGTATCGCTTGTCCGCACTTTCTATTATTTGCCTCGGAATTGGCGTAGGTCTTACGGGATTTTTCCCCACATTTACGGGACTCATTGTTTGCACTTTGCTGATGAGCATCGGTTTTCACTATTATGAAACCACCAATCAATCTCTTATTTTGCAATACTTTGACAAACAGCAATCGCCGTTGGTGATGGGCAGTCAGAGGAGTTTGACAGCACTGGTTTCTATCGTCATTGGTCTTGGGATTTTATTCCTCTCCTATGTGTTGAGTTACAAAGTTATGTTTGCGATTTTGGGCGGAATAGTAGTCTGTGCAGGGATTTGGGGATTGTTTCACGATTTCAGACAAAGCGACGGCGAGTTTCAATCCAAGAAAATATCTTTCCACAAAAAATATACAGTTTTCTACCTATTGACTTTGTTTTCAGGAGCAAGACGACAAATTTTTATGGTGTTTTCCGTGTTTCTCTTAGTGAAAAAATTCGATTTCACCATTCAAGAAATTACACTTTTGTTTGTTCTGAACAACGCAATCAATTTCTTCTTGGCACCACTTGTGGCAAAGGCGATTAAGCGGTTTGGAGAACGACCGATTTTGAGCATAGAGTATGGCAGCTTGATAATTATTTTCTTGTTTTACGCATATTGCCCATACAAATGGGTGGTGGCTTTTCTCTACATTCTCGACCACATTACTTTCAATGGAGCGATGGCAATTCGCACATATTTTCACAAAATCGCCAACCCTGAGGACATAGCTTCGGGCACAGCAGTGAGTTTCACCATCAATCACATCGCTGCGGTGATTTTGCCCATAGTTGGAGGGTATCTGTGGATGATAAACCCGAGTTTGCCCTTTGTTGTCGGTTCGATTTTGGGAGTTGTTTCGTTTATCGTGACAAGGTTTGTGCGAGTAGTAGATGAGTAGGAGAGCTTATGTCAGATTTTACAGTAAATGAGAGTAAGTGCGTTCCCGTTATTATTTTATCAGGAAAATAAATTTGTTTTGACATCATTCTATAAAATTACTCTTGTAGCACCATGAGAATAGAAAAACAAACAGTTCAGTTCAGTTCAGTTCAGTTCAGTTCAGTTCAGTTCAGTTCAGTTCAGTTCAGTTCAGTTCAGTTCAGTTCAGTTCAGTTCAGTTCAGTTCAGTTCAGTTCAGTTCAGTCGAGGCTGTCTGTGGCTTAACAGTCAATTGTTTCATAGAGATTTCAAAGAAGGTCTTCCGAGTTGATCGGGAGAATGTTCAATTGGTATAAAAAAGTTAGCTATCTGGTGATGCATTGATTTAAGGATTTCCAAATAATGATTTATGACCTAATATTAGACGAAATAGATATTCTTAGAAGTTTATTAAAAATAAATACAGAACATGAAGAAATTAATATTTTTTTAAAAATAGTCCAAGGTCGGCTAACATCAATTTCTGAAGATTTAAATAATTCAATTAAAAGTTTCCATGAGAATGCAGAATGGGAAACTTTTACTATTGCATTTTATGGTGAAACGAATGCTGGAAAATCTACAATAATTGAAACTTTAAGAATCTTGTTGAATGAGCCTAGTAAATTACAGGAAAGGGATAAAATCAAGCAGTTAAGAGAAACTCTTTCTAATTTAACAGCTACAAGTCAGAAAGATTATAAACAAATTTCAAAACAATTATTAAAGTTTTGTGATGGTAATATTATTGGAGATGGTCGGTCTGATTTTACTCAAGAAGTAATTAAATATCAATTCGAATGTGATGGGCAGAATTTTGCTTTGCTTGACCTTCCAGGAATTGAAGGGCAGGAAGAGCTTGTATTAAGTAAAATTACTGATGCCGTGAAAAAAGCTCATGCTGTGTTTTATATTACTAGTAAACCAACACCACCTCAATCAGTGGATGGAAATAGCTTAGGGGTTCTCGAAAAAATTAGAAAGCATCTTAAAGATCATACAGAAGTTTATTCTATTTTCAACAAGAGAGCTAAAAATCCGCAACTATTAAAATCTGAAATTGTTGATGAAGAAGAAAAAGAAAGTTTATTAGATCTTGATAATGTTATGCGAGAGAATATAGGGGAACAATATAAAACTCACTTTTCTTTAAGTGCGTATCCTGGATTTTTGGCAGTGTCTGATTATTGTGAGGAAAAATTTGAGAAAAGTAAAAGTAAATTTCTTGATAAATTTGGAACCAAAGATAATCTCTTATTTGCAAGTCGTATTAAAGAGTTTTCAGATTGGCTTACTAACGAAATGATTAACAATGGCAAAGAAAAAATAAAAAAATCGAATGATAAAAAAGTTTATTTTATTTTAAAGAAAATAGAAAGAGAAATTGATGATTATTACAAAGAATTTAATAATATAGAGGGAAATGTTTTAAAAGAAAATAAAAGATTTAAGAGAAATTTAGAAGATGCTGTTGAAGATTATAAACGCCAGATTTTTTTAGAATTTAATGAGTGTTTAAGAAAATTTGAGGGACGGGTTAGAAAGAGGATATATGGGGAAATTGAAAAAGAAATAAGTAACGAAAAGTATGAAAGTTTATTACAAGATTATATGAAAGAAGAAGTAAATAGTTTTAAAAACTCTTTAGATGATAGAATGAAAAAACTTACAATTGAATTTGAGGAAGAAATAAATTCACTAATGAAAAAGAGTTCTATTTTTTTGTGTGATATTTTGGGTAGTGAAGTGTCTAAGATTAATTCAAAATTGCATTTGGAAATAGATAATGATGATGAATGTGGTGCGATATTGGAAAAAGTTTTTGAATTTATTGCAATCCTTTTTCTCTCTAATAATCCTCCAGGTTGGCTATTATTTGTTGCTAGTGTTATAAGTTCATTTATCGATGGAGTAGAGGAGGATGATATTAAGCAAAAGAATAATGCTAATAAAAATATAGAAAAGATTATTAGAAAAATAAGCGAGAAGTTTTTGGAAAATGTTGAGAAGCAGTTTAAAGTTTTAGAGGTACAGATTGAAAAATCTATTAAAAAAAAATTAGTAAACGTTGAACAAATTGTAATGATAAAAAAAGCGATTAATGATATTTCAATAAGATTTAATAATCTTTCTCGCAATATCAAAAAAGAGGGGAATTTTTAAATGAAAACAATAGATATTTTTAAGGAAAAGCAAGAGCAAACGATTGAAATATTGAATCGCCTTATAAACTTTATAAACAAAGGAGAAAAATTAGGGATAGCAATAAATCAAGAGTTTATTGAGAAAATTAAAAATGGGATTCAAGCGACCAAAGAGAAAAAATTAAAAGTTGCTTTGATTGGAGGATTTTCTGAGGGGAAAACATCTGTGGCTGCAGCTTGGTCGGAGCATTATGATAAGTCAACAATGCTTATAAATCAAAGTGAATCTTCTGACCAAATAAGAGTCTATTCTCTTAAAGATTTTGATTTGATTGATACACCTGGATTATTTGGGCTTAAGGAAACTAAAGATAGGCAGAAATATAAAGATGTTACTAAAAAATATGTTAGTGAAGCTAACCTCATTTTATATGTTATGAATCCCAATAATCCTGTCAAGGAAAGTCATAAGGAAGAGCTAAATTACTTTTTTAAAGAATTAAATCTTTTATCTCGTACCGTGTTTGTATTGAGTAGATTTGATGAAGAAGCTGACATTGAAGATGAAGAAGATTATCAGGAAAGTTTTGAAATAAAAAGAAAAAATATTTTAGATCGCTTATGCGATTTCCAGATTATAACTCCAGGGGATGATGTGCCAATAGTTGCAGTTTCTGCAAATCCTTTTGGCAAGGGAATTAATTATTGGCTATCAAACTTGGAAGAGTTTAAAAAATTATCGCATATTGAAACTTTGCAAAAAGCAACAACAGAAAAAATAAAATCTGTTGGAAATTTGAACGAAATAATTTTAGCATCACAAAAAAGTATTGTTAAAGATATTTTGTATCAGCAAGTTCCAGTGATCCGCGATTTGGTTTATCAAGCTTCTGAAGAATGTCTAAAACTTGATGAAGTTTGTAGTGATAGAGAAAAAGATTTTAATAAAACTAAAAAGAAAATAGGCGAAGCTCGTATCGGATTACGAGAATTTATAACTGAATATTTTACTGATTTGATACTTCAAGCTAGTTCTCTTAGTCTTAAAACTTATGATGAATTTATCCAACGAAATATTGGTAAGGATATGGTTGTCCTAAAAGCTAAAATTGATAATGAATTTGATAGATATTTGGGAAATGTTAATAATGAAATTTTAAGTATGGAGACAAAGTTTAAATCTGATTTGGAGCGATATGATGATAGCATTAACTTTTTATTATCAAAAGGATTAAAATTTGGTGGTGAAAAATTATCAAAAGTAGCTGTTTCTAATAAAACGGTTATTGCGGTTAGAAATTCTTTAAAATTGAGTCACAAATTTAAACCATGGGAAGCTACTAAGTTGGCTGGTAAGTTAAGTAAAGGGTTAAAATTTGCGGGAACTGCAATAACTGTTGGTTTGCAAGTTTATGAAATTTGTAAAAAAGGTCATAAAGAGGAAGAATTTAAAAAAATTGTTAGCCAGTTAATTTCCCAGTTTGAAGAATATCGTGGCAATTTATTAGAATCTCTAAATAATGAACAAAAATTCATATCAGATTATTGCCCAAGTTATAAAGAATTTGAAAATCAATTTATTGAAATTCAAAAAGAAATTTTTGAGAAAAAAGAGTTGAAAAATAAATTTGTAGAATGGGAAAACGAAGGAAGAACTATTGAAGCAGATTTTGAGATTATTAATTAGTCTTTTTCTAAAATTTTTATTAAATTGATTAAATAGATATAAGGAGAAAATTTGATGTTTAAAAAAGCATTGAAGGACGCAGAGTCTTATGCTCAAAAGCACAATTTTGATTATGTGTTGAATATTTTTAAGAAAGGTGAACTCTTGGGTGGAGCAGAAGCGAGTGTAAGAGATGCGAATTGGGCAAGATTTGAGAAAAAACCTGGAGTTTATATCCTATCCACAGATGGCGAAGTAGTTTATGTTGGTAAGAGTAATGTTGATACTGGAAATAGATTATGGAGTCACTTTAACACCGATGAAAAATTGGAGAAAATGACAGATGATAGCCAAGTAGCAGTTCTGACTTTTTCTAAAGAAGACAACGCTCTTACATCGGCTTTGGAAACTTATTTGATAGAAAAGTATAAGCCGGTGCTAAATAAGACAAATCATTAATTGCTTTTAACCTCGCTCCCAAGCTCCAGCTTGGGAGCGTATATATTTTGATTAATTAACAGTATGCTTTGTCTCGTATGCATTCCCAAGTAAAACTTGGGAACGAGTATCGAAAACAAATCATTAATTGCTTATTCTTTTCCAATAAACAATTACCACCATTCATTGCCACATAAAAATAAGAAAGCTAATAAATTGTGTTGACGGCAAAACAGGTCGTTTTAAATACGATTCACAATTGAGCGAAGTTTTTGAGTCTAAATGCAGGTCTTCAGTTGAGAAAATATTGAATACAAAAATTGAAGACATTGTTTTTTTTGTGCGTTAAAAAATAGTGAAAATTATATTTGACACGAAAACGCCAAAACCAATTATCGCTCTCGTTGAATTTAGTTACTTGAAAAATTTATAGAAGTGTAGAGTAAACCTAATAAAGTCAATCAAATCAAACAATTTATTATGATGGAGAGTTTGATCCTGGCTCAGGATGAACGCTGGCGGCGTGGATTAGGCATGCAAGTCGAACGAGAACGATTACCTTCGGGTGGTCTAGTACAGTGGCGAATGGGTGAGTAACGCGTAGATAACCTACCATAAAGTGGGGGATAGCTCTGGGAAACCAGAATTAATACCGCATAAATCAAGCACTATACTTTAGTGCTTGGGAAAGATGGCCTCTATTTATAAGCTATCGCTTTTTGATGGGTCTGCGTACTATTAGCTAGTTGGTAAGGTAAAGGCTTACCAAGGCGATGATAGTTAGGCGGCTTTAACGAGTGGTCGCCCACACTGGGATTGAGATACGGCCCAGACTCCTACGGGAGGCAGCAGTCGAGAATAGTCTACAATGGGGGAAACCCTGATAGTGCGACGCCGCGTGGATGATGAAGTACTTCGGTGCGTAAAATCCTTTTATAAGTGAAGAATACTCTTATGTATAAGATATATTAGAGGGAGACATTAACTTTTGAATAAGCTCCGGCTAACTTCGTGCCAGCAGCCGCGGTAATACGAGGGGAGCAAGCGTTATCCGGATTTACTAGGCGTGAAGAGCAAGCAGGCGAACTTGCCAGTCAGATGTTAAAGGCATTGGCTCAACCAGTGTATGGCATTTGATACTGTAAGTTTAGAGTTATATATGGGAAGGCGGAATTCTTGGTGTAGCGGTGGAATGCGTAGATATCAAGAGGAATACCAGCGGCGAAGGCGGCCTTCTGGGTAATAACTGACGCTCATTTGCGAAGGTGTGGGTAGCAAACGGGATTAGATACCCCGGTAGTCCACACAGTAAACGATTTACACTAGATGTTGGTTGTTTTTAATGCAATCAGTGTCGTAGCTAACGCGTTAAGTGTAACGCCTGGGGAGTACGTTCGCAAGGATGAAACTCAAAGGAATTGACGGGGACCCGCACAAGCGGTGGATCATGTGGTTTAATTCGATGCAACGCGAAGAACCTTACCTAAACTTGACATCCTGGAAATCTTGGGTAATGCCGAGAGTGCCCTTCGGGGAATCCAGTGACAGGTGTTGCATGGCTGTCGTCAGCTCGTGTCGTGAGATGTAGGGTTAAGTCCCGTAACGAGCGCAACCCTTTTCCTTAGTTGCCAGCACATAATGGTGGGGACTCTAGGGATACTGCCGGTATTAAACCGGAGGAAGGTGGGGATGACGTCAAGTCATCATGACCCTTATGTTTAGGGCTACACACGTGATACAATGGCTAGTATAATGAGATGCAATACCGCAAGGTGGAGCCAATCTATAAAGCTAGTCTCAGTTCGGATTGGAGTCTGCAACTCGACTCCATGAAGTTGGAATCGCTAGTAATCGCAAGTCAGCATATTGCGGTGAATACGTTCCCGGGTCTTGTACACACCGCCCGTCAAGTCAACCGAGTTTGTTGCACCCAAAGAGAGTGAGCTAACTGCTTTGCAGATGCAGCTTTTTAAGGTGTGTCCAGCGAGGGGGACTAAGTCGTAACAAGGTAGCCGTACCGGAAGGTGTGGCTGGATCACCTCCTTTTTTAAAGGAAAAAAACCAAAAGATTGGCTTCTGGTTTACTCTACATAATTTTTTTAAATCCTAATGGGCTTGTAGCTCAGTTGGTTAGAGCGCACGCCTGATAAGCGTGAGGTCGGCTGTTCAAGTCAGCCCAGGCCCACCATTTATAATTGATAATTGATAATTGACAATGGATAAATGATAATTTGGGGTTTGGGAAGATATGAAAGATAATATTGTTTATGACAAGGCTTTTCAGTTTGCAAAGCGAATTGTTAGGCTTTATCGGCATCTGACAGCTACCAAAAATGAGTATGTGCTTTCGAAACAGATTTTAAGAAGCGGTACTTCGATTGGTGCTAATATCAGAGAAAGTCAGAACGCTCAAAGCAAAAAAGATTTCATATCAAAACTGTCAATAGCTCTCAAAGAGGCTGGAGAAACAGAATACTGGCTGGATTTATTGGCAGATGCTTATTTGACCGAAGATGAAGTTGTTAGTCTCAAAAGTGATTTGATAGAGATAATCAAACTTCTGACCACAATAGTTAAAAAATCTAAGAGTAATTAGATGCTTTTTGGTGGTTAGGAGTGGTAATTATCAATTATTAATTATAACTTACTAATTGCAAATTGCTTGCAATTTGCCTTGGGGGATTAGCTCAGTTGGTAGAGCGTCTGCTTTGCAAGCAGGATGTCATCGGTTCGAGTCCGTTATCCTCCACCATTTTTTTTGTGATGGATGAGCGATTTTGATTGATGAGTAAAAGAATAAATTAATGGCTCAAATTGTTGGGCTAATAATTTGTTTTTATAGTTCTTTTAAGAAGAAGTTTTATAGAAGTGGTGAGATTATTAAAGAGAATCAAAAATTAAGTAGAAAGGGCATACGGTGAATGCCTTGGCGCAAAAATGGCGAAGAAGGACGTGGTTTGCTGCGATAAGTCTCGGATAGCTGTAAGCAAGCTTTGACCCGGGAATTTCCGAATGGGGCAACCCAGTCAGGGTTATACCTGACTATCAAGCACCTATTTTTTACTCTGATAAGGATTAAAACCTTAAACATAAACAAAAATAGAAACGAGTGAAAAATAGGTGCTTGAGGCATACGCGGTGAATTGAAACATCTAAGGTAACCGCAGGAAAAGAAAATAAATAATGATTTCCTAAGTAGTGGCGAGCGAACGGGAAAGAGCCTAAACCAAGCACCTATTTTTAATTCTGAGAAGGAATTGCAAACAGAATAGAGAATAGAAACGAGTTAAAAATAGGTGCTTGGGGTTGCGGGACTGCGATATCGGACTGATAGAGGATAGTCGAACTTAGCTGGAAAGCTGGAGCGAAGAAGGTGAAACTCCTGTAGACGAAATTCTGTATCTGCTGTAGCAGTATCCCAAGTAGGGCGGGGCACGTGAAACCCTGTCTGAATCTGCCGGGACCATCCGGTAAGGCTAAATACATTTTGCGACCGATAGTGAACTAGTACCGTGAGGGAAAGGTGAAAAGTACCCCGGAAGGGGAGTGAAATAGTATCTGAAACCGTATGTTTATAATCAGTCAGACCAAGCACTTATTTTTAACTCTGATAAGGTATAATTAAACAGAGATAAGAATAGAAGCGAGTTAAAAGTAAGTGCTTGGAATGGCGTGCCTTTTGTATAATGAGCTAGCGAGTTAATTTTGTCAGCAAGGTTAAATCATAAAGTGATGGAGCCGAAGCGAAAGCGAGTGTTAATAGCGCGTTTAGTTGGCAGGATTAGACCCGAAACCCGGTGATCTACCTATGGCCAGGTTGAAGTTTGGGTAAAACCAAATGGAGGACCGAACCAACTGATGTTGAAAAATCAGTGGATGAGCTGTTGGTAGGGGTGAAAGGCCAATCAAACCGGGCGATATCTGGTTCTCTCCGAAAACTGTTTAGGCAGTGCCTCTTATTAGAATTGCGGGGGTAGAGCACTAATTAGGATAGGGGGCCTACAAGCCTACCGAACCTTAATAAACTCCGAATACCGTAATTTGATGTAAGGGAGACAGTCTGTGGGGGATAAGCTCCATGGGCGAGAGGGAAAGATCCCTAACCGACGATTAAGGTCCCTAAATTTATACTTAGTGAGAAAGGATGTTTTATTGCAAAGACAGCCAGGATGTTAGCTTAGAAGCAGCTATCATTTAAAGAGTGCGTAATAGCTCACTGGTTAAGTGGTAATGCACCGAAGATGATCGGGACTGATAAGTATAATACCGAAATCGCGGCCAAGCACCTATTTTTAATTTTGAATTAAGGAGTAGCTATGTATTATGTCTATTTACTGAAAGAAATAAATAGAAACTTACATTATATTGGTTACACCAAGGATTTAAAACGACGGATTTCTGAGCATTTGAGTGGTAAGAGTGAGTATACAAGTTTTGGTAATTGGAAGCTTGTATATTATGAAGCTTATTTATCGGAAAGTGATGCGAGAAAAAGAGAAAGAATGCTGAAACAGAATGGCAATTCTAAAAGACATTTATTAAAGAGAGTTGAAAATTCTGATAAAGTTTGAAGTTAAAAATAGGTGCTTGGGGTAGGAGAGCATTGTAGTCGGCGTTGAAGGTGTCTTGTAAGAGATGCTGGAGTGGCTACAAGAGAGAATGCTAGCATGAGTAGCGATAATGCGGATGAGAAGTCCGCACACCGAAAACCCAAGGTTTCCTGAGTAAAGAAAATCTGCTCAGGGTTAGTCGGCCCCTAAGGCGAGTCTGGTTTCCAGGGTAGCTGATGGGAATCTGGTTAATATTCCAGAACCTGTTATGGGAAGTGATGGAGTGACGCGGCGTTGCAGTGGAGACACCGGCTGAAAGTGGTGTTGAATGTGCGTAAGAAGTTCGGTTGGCAAATCCGCCGAGCAATATTCTGAGACACAGGACGAGAGCTTATGCTCGCAAAGTCCACCTATAGTGCTGCCAAGAAATAACTTCTAAGCGTTTATGTCATAACAGACCGTACCCCAAACCGACTCAGGTGGGTGAGGAGAGTATCCTAAGGTGTTCGAGAGAATTCTGGTTAAGGAACTCGGCATATTGACCCCGTAACTTCGGGAGAAGGGGTGCCGGGGGAAGTGATTACCTTCGCGGTATGAGCATGCCCCCGGCCGCAGTGAAAAGATTCAAGCGACTGTTTATCAAAAACACAGGTCTATGCAAACTTGCAAAAGAAAGTATATAGACTGACACCTGCCCGGTGCCGGAAGGTTAAGTGAGAGAGTGCAAGCTCTTGAGTGAAGCCCCGGTAAACGGCGGCCGTAACTATAACGGTCCTAAGGTAGCGAAATTCCTTGTCGGGTAAGTTCCGACCTGCACGAATGGTGTAACGACTTGAATACTGTCTCAACCAGGATCTCGGTGAAATTGTAGTGGCGGTGAAGATGCCGCCTACCCGCGAACGGACGGAAAGACCCCGTGAACCTTTACTATAGCTTGACATTGTGATTTGATGAGGTATGTGTAGGATAGGTGGGAGATTTTGAAGCGGTGACGCTAGTCGCCGTGGAGTCAACCTTGAAATACCACCCTTATGTTGTTGAATCACTAACGCTAGTAGTTACCCTACTAGCAGACATTGTCTGGTGGGTAGTTTGACTGGGGCGGTCGCCTCCTAAATAGTAACGGAGGCTTACAAAGGTTCCCTCAGATTGGTCGGCAATCAATCGAAGAGCATAAAGGTATAAGGGAGCTTAACTGCGAGACTGACGGGTCGAGCAGATGCGAAAGCAGGTCTTAGTGATCCGGCGGCTCTGTATGGAAGGGCCGTTGCTCAAAGGATAAAAGGTACTCCGGGGATAACAGGCTGATACCGCCTAAGAGTTCATATCGACGGCGGTGTTTGGCACCTCGATGTCGGCTCAACTCATCCTGGGGCTGAAGAAGGTCCCAAGGGTTTGGCTGTTCGCCAATTAAAGAGTTACGCGAGCTGGGTTCAGAACGTCGTGAGACAGTTCGGTCCCTATCCTTCGTGGGAGTAGGAAATTTGAGAGGATTTGCATCTAGTACGAGAGGACCGGTGTGAACAAACCTCTGGTGTATCGGTTGTGGCGTCAGCTGCATTGCCGAGTAGCTAAGTTTGGAATGGATAACCGCTGAAAGCATCTAAGTGGGAAGCCAACCTCAAAATAGATTTCCCTATGAGAACCGTTGGAGACTACAACGTTGATAGGTCACAGGTGTAAGAGTAGTAATGCTCTCAGCCGAGTGATACTAATTGTTCCATTGGCTTATTTTTTTCTTTTTAATATCTCACCAACTTTTTATCATAACGATTTGTTTAAAGCTCTTTGTTATGGTGGTTATAGCGACAAGGTCACACCTGTTCCCATTCCGAACACAGAAGTTAAGCTTGTCCACGCCGATGGTACTGCACGGGCAACTGTGTGGGAGAGTAGGTCGCCGCCATAACTAAGAGCTTTTTTATTTGCAATAAAAAAGCTCTTAGTTAATTGATAATTGACCTGTAATTTTGGAATTGGATGTTTTTGGGGAATAAGATTGATTTTTTTATTAAGCACAATTTTTAAAATCTATAGAGCCCTTTTAATTTTTTCATAAGTATGCAATTCATTACTATTGCAATTGTTAGAGTCTATTTTGTAATTAACAGTGATGGCATTTTTAAACTTTTTATTGACAAAAAAAAATCAAAAAAAAAAAATCGGGGAATGGAAAGTTGAAGTCGTGGATAACTTTTCTATAAGATTTTTAACAAAACCTTAATAAAAGCATTTAAGGTTAAGAATAGAAAATCGGGGGTCATAATTATGGAGAAAGTAAAACTTCAAGAGAAGTACCAATTGTTTATTGGTGGAGAATGGAGAGACGCTTCAGATGGAGCGACTTTTAAAACATCTTGTCCGGCAGATGGTAGCTTTTTGGCTGAATGTGCACAAGCAACCAGAAGTGATGTTGACGATGCTGTAAAAGCTGCTTGGAACGCTTTCCCTGCGTGGAAAGCAACTACAGCTGCCCAAAAAGCTGTAATTCTGAACAAAATAGCTGATATCATTGATGAGAATAAAGAGTTCTTGGCAATGGTAGAGACTATGGACAACGGTAAGCCAATTCGTGAGACTATGAATGTCGATGTTCCTTTGTCAGCAGAGCATTTCCGTTATTTTGCTGGATGTATTTTGGCTGAAGAAGGTAGTGCGAGTATGTTGGGGACAGAGACATTGAGCCTTATTCTTAGAGAGCCCATTGGTGTTGTTGGACAGATAGTCCCTTGGAATTTCCCGTTTTTGATGGCTGCTTGGAAATTGGCTCCAGTGCTTGCCAGTGGTTGCTGCACTGTTTTCAAACCTTCCAGCACTACATCTTTGAGCGTTTTGGAACTTGCTCGTCTTATTCAAGATGTTATTCCTAAGGGCGTGTTCAATGTAGTTACCGGTTCAGGTTCTAAGGCAGGTCAATTCATTTTGGAACATGAGGGATTCCGCAAACTCGGTTTCACTGGGTCTACAGAAATTGGTAAAGACATAGCCAAAGCTGCTGCTAACCGTTTGATTCCTGCTACATTGGAGTTGGGTGGAAAGTCTGCTAACATCTATTTTAACGATTGCAATTGGGAAATGGCTATGGACGGTCTTCAATTGGGCATTTTGTTCAACCAAGGTCAAGTTTGTTGTGCCGGTTCACGCGTTTTTGTGCAAGAGGATATCTATGATAAATTTGTAAAGGATGCTGTGAATAGATTTAACAAGGTAAATGTGAATTTGCCTTGGAAAGATGACACACAAATGGGTGCTCAAGTTGATGAAAATCAAATGAAAACTATTTTGAGCTATGTTGATATTGCCAAAAAAGAAGGTGCAACTATTGCTTGCGGTGGCGAAAGGCTCACTACTGGCGAATTGGCTAAGGGTTGCTTTATGAAACCTACTTTGATTACCAATGTTACTAACGATATGCGTGTTGCTCAAGAGGAGATTTTCGGTCCTGTTGCTGTTATTATCAAGTTTAAGACTGAGGACGAAGTTGTCGCTATGGCTAACGACAGTATTTACGGTTTGGGTGGAGCTGTTTGGACACGCGATATTAATCGCGCTATCAGAGTTTCTCGTGCTATCGAGACTGGGCGTATGTGGGTAAATACTTACAACTCCATTCCTGAAGGAGCACCATTTGGTGGTTACAAAGAATCTGGTATCGGTAGGGAAACACACAAGGTAATCTTGGAACACTATACTCAAATGAAAAACATTATGATTAACCTTGCAGAAGTACCAAGCGGATTTTATCCTCAAAAGTAATCAGTAGTTAAAAGTTGTGAAGTAGCCGTCTGAATAGGCGGCTACTTTTTTGTAAGCCCAAAAATTTGTTGACACTCTAAAGAGGCTTTATTGTTCGAGTATAGTTCTGATTAACAAAAAAATTAAGGAAATAATGTGAGTAGTAAAAATAAGAGACGAAGAAAAGCTGAGATTAACAATTCTGCGAAGAATAGCTCAACAAATTTTATTGTGAGAAATGGTTTGGCAGGTTTAATTCTAATTGGGCTATTAAGTATTGTTCTTATGGTTCCAGGCTATAATTGGATGCTAAATTCTTTAATCAAAGGAAATCTCCAAATTATAAAAGAGTATCCGAATATTTCAATAGAAGAAAAGTATTCTATGAAATTTAATGTATTTGGGAATTTGATGAATTATATAAAGAGAAGTACTCCTGAGAATGCTATTATTCTTATTCCTGATATTGAGATTGTTAGACCTTTGATTAATTCTACTAATCAACTTGTTCAATTAGTAAATAAAAGTATAATATTAAATTTCTTATATCCTAGAAAGATAGTTATGGAAAATCTTAAAGAAGAAGAAAAATATTTTAATAAAATCACGCATGTTCTCATTGTTAATAATTATGGATATCAATATTTGAACTACGAATTTAATGCAAATATTCAACTCGGTGTTTTGCCGGTAAATAAGGAGAACTAATATATTATGGGATTTTTAGGAATACTTTTAATTATTTTGCTTGGGATGAGTGTGCTGAATAAGTTGGATAACAATTTTAGTTTTTTAGAATTATTCAGTTTTTCTTTTCTTGTCGGAATTGGATTAAAATCTTTAATTTTCTTTATGTTATTTGTAATAGGTGTCACTCCAAAATTATTTATTTTGCTCTCAATAGACATTGTTTTGATTGTGTTTTTAAATTTTAAGAGTTTAAAAAAGATAAAAGAAATTAATTTTAAATATATTAATTTAAAGAAAAAATTAACAGAATTCAATATAGTATGGGTTATCTGTTTTTTCTGTGTAGCGTATTTGTTATATGGGATTACGAGAAAATCACTTTATTGGCCTGTCATAGGAGGAGATTCTCTTAGTTCCTTTGATCTGTATGCAAAAGCGATTGCTCATGAACTAACTTTCCTCCCTTCATTATTTTTTGAAAAAGGAGCTGTTGGTCCTGGATGTGCATATCCTCCTTTGCTATCAATAAGTTTTGCATATGTATATATGTTAGGATTTGCAACACCAAAAATTATTTCTGTTTGTTTTTATATATCGCTAGCATTTGGATTTTATTCTTTAGTTAAGAAATTGGTTAATCCTACGGCGAGTATTTTTTTTACTTTGTTTGTTATCGCTACACCGGAAATGATAGCACAAAGTGCTATTGCAACAACTAATGTTCCACAAGCTATTTTGGCTTCCTTAGGATTTATTTCTTTTTTTATTTGGTTAGAACTAAGAGAGAGAAAATATTTTATTTTGTCGATTTTATTGCTCGCTTTTAATGGATTTACACGAAGTGAAGGGATAGTTTATATTTTTCCATGTATTGTAATAATTAGTTATTTCTCGTTGTGGAAACGAAATGTAAATATTCGATTGTTTCTTATTTTTACAATTGGCATTTTATTACCTTTTGTTTTTTGGCAGTTATTTATTAAATTTAATATGGAAATTTTTAAAAATATTCTGCAAGTTGATGGATTTTCATTGAGTCTTGTTTTAGATAAAGTTAAATTATATAAGATTTATTTTTATGCAAAATCTAATCTTGCTTATAGTGGCTATTATGGAATTACTTCGTTTACTCTCTTGGTTGCTATTATAATTAATATAAAAAATCTTTTAAAGAAAGAGAAAAAAGAATTACTATTTTTGGGAGCATTATTTTTGGCTTTTTTTTCGTATCTTATGTTGATTTATCTTATGAATATAAAATATGATTCTGTCGATAATATTATGAGACATTCTGCCAAAAGATTTTTCTTTGGTTATATTATTTTGATGTGGTATTATATTTCAACCAATCATATTACTACAATGTTATTTAAAAAAGTAGAAAAATTCTTAACTTTTTCTAATAAATGATTTTTGGTTAAAGACAACTTGACAAGTGAATTAAACTAGTTAAGTTGTTGAAATGCCAATAAGAAACAAGGATGTAAAAAATGCAAAAATTTCTGAAGCCAAATTTAGAGAAATCATTAAGATTTTTTTTAGATATTGAAGCCAGTAAAATAGCAATTTTGGCCAAAATTAGCAGGAAAACTATAAACAATTATTTGTTTAGGATAAGGGAAGGAATAGCTAAGTTTTGCTGTGAAAATTTTCATCTTTCTATTATAATCGAAGTTGATGAATCTTATTTTGTGGTAAGGCGAGTCAAAGAGAAACGAGGTCGAGGTGTGGGAGGGAAAACAAAAGTTTTTGGCTTGTAAAAGAGATGCAAAGTTTATACTCAACTGATTGATAATTGTATCAAAAAGACACTACAAGCAATTATAAAGGTAAGGATAGAAAAGAGCAGTGAAATTCATTCTAATGGCTGGAAAGCTTATAATGGATTGGTTGATTTAGGATACCAAAAACGCTAATATTTGACTATTCTAACAATGAATTTGCTAATAAAAATGGACACATAAATGGGATTGAGAACTTTTGGGGAATAGCTAAATTGAGACTGACAAAATTTAAAGGAATTCATAAAAATATGTTTTATTTGCACTTAAATGAATGTGAATTTAGATTCAATCACAGACAAAATTCACATAAAGATTTGTTAGAAATGTTCCGGAAAAGTCCGCTTAATTTGTCTTGAACCTAATTTTTATTTCATGTAATGAAAGGTCTCATTATTATTCCCGCTTTTAATGAAGCATTGAACATTGAAAGAGTAATTAATTCTATTTTTCAATTGAGTTTGAATGTTGATATATTGGTAGTTGATGATGGTTCTGCAGATGATACTATACAGATTGCTTTGGCGACCAATAAGGCAACGGTTTTGTCTTTACCATTTAATTTGGGAATAGGTGGTTGTGTCCAGACTGGATTTAAATATGCTATAATTAACAATTACGATTTTGCTATCCAATGTGATGGAGACGGACAACATTTGGCTTCGGATTTAGTTGCTCTAATTAAAGAATTTTCAAGTGAAGATTTACTCATTGGTTCGAGATTTTTATCTAAAAAGCAAACAGGGTTTAAGTCCTCCTTTTTTAGAAGAATGGGAATTATTTGGTTCAGATTTTTGTTTTTCATTTTTTATGGAGTAAGAGTAACAGATGCTACTTCAGGCCTTAGAATTTATGGACAAAAAGCTTTAAAATTTCTATCAAAAAATTATTCTGATGATTATCCAGAGCCGGAAGCTATTGCATATTTGTTGAAAAATAATATAGTTCCAAAAGAAATATCTGTTGAAATGCAAGCAAGACAAGAAGGGGAAAGTTCGATTACATTTTTTAAATCTATTTATTACATGATAAAAGTTAGTGTTGCCATCATGATATGGAAGATTAGGAGGTGATTTGTTTTCGTCATTCATTATGAATAGAGTTCAAGTTGTCGCAATTTTAGGGTCTATTTTTTTACTGCTTTTAGTTGTGGAGCTTATTCGCAAACAGCAACTAAAAGAAAAGTATGCTCTTGTTTGGTTATTCATTTGCATTTTTTTTATTATTGTGGCTTCTATGCGAACTCTTATTCAATTTATAGCTGATTTACTGGGAATTTATTATGCACCTTCTGCTTTTTTGTTGTTGTTAATTATGGGAATTTTTTTAATTTTGTTGCAGTTTACTATTATCTTGTCCAAAATGAAAGAAAGAATCAAAATTTTAGCTCAAGAAGTTGCAATGCTAAATCTTGTAACAAAGACCAATAAGAAAAATGAATAAACTTGTTATTTTTGATTTTGATAATACCATAACTACAAGAGACACTTTTTTAGATTTTTTATTTTATAGTTATGGATTTTGTAAATTTGCATGGTTTATTTTTAGATTATTTCGGGAGCGTGCATTTAATTGGGTCTAATTTCCACTCCTTTTGAATAATTATTGAACCAAATTTTCAAAAAATGATTCATATTTTTTTCAGATTTAAATCCGTCTAAATTTTTTAATTTCCTATTCAATTGTCGATTAATATTTTCAATTTTATTTGTTGTTTTATCCAAAAAATCGTAATGAAAATGAGCAGTTAATAAACCAAAGTTTCGATTAATTGATTTAATAAAACGCTTATGAATTTTTAGGCGAAAAAATTTTTCATAGTGATTAAGCGAACTTAAATTATTTTCAGCTTCTTGTAAAGTTTCAGCATTTAAAATGCTCTTAATCAAGTTCTTAAAGAAAATATTTCGTCTAAAAAACTTACTCTTTTTTGTTTTAGGAACATTGATATTAACGCTTCTTAAATAATGAACCAAGCAAATTTGATGTGGAACATCTTCAAAAAGTTGGTTAACTGGCTTAACAAAGCACTTCCCTCGCCCAAAATCTGACACAATCCCAATTATTTTGTTGTCATACATTTTTTTTAGTCTATTCAAAAAGTCTTCAGATGAACTACTATGTTCTCTATCATAAATCTTGTAATATATTGGTTTATCAAGTAGTTTGCTACTGGCGACTAAGACAACTTTTCGCTTACCGTTTATCTTAATTTCCTTGCCATCAATATAAATTGTTGTCTCATCTATATTGCTGTGTAACACATTATCCTGATATAAATTAGCTCGCTGAGGTATCCAATTAAGAGTACTATTTTTACAAATCCCATGTCTTTTAGCAACTTCAGAAAGAGAACTTTTGGTTGAAATATAGTCAGTAACAACCTTATCTTTGAATTTTGGTGCAAAATGAGTTCTCTTATTATATCCAAAATTGGTAAAACTTATTTGGCAATCTTTACAATAAAATCGTTGAGTTTTGACTTTAATTTTCCCACGATTAGTTGTTCTTTCAGAGAAAATATATCCCTTCTTTTTTGTGTTTAAGCTATCACAATTTGGACAGCGTTTTTTTTGATTATACTCATGGCATTTTAATAAATGTTCATAACTTATTCTGTCAAACATAATTAGGTCTTATTTCAGACCCAGTTATTTGCACACTCCCATTATTTCCTTTTTTTATTCTATCTTTTCTTAAACTTATTACTAATAAGAATATTAAATCTAAAATATGGTCTGCATTTACGAAAAATCTATCATGGGGAAAATATTTAAAAATATCAGAAAATTATGCTCAAGAAAGGTTACCTAATTGTATAAACAGAAGGGCATTGTCGTGCTTGAAATCGCATATCAAAAATGGCGATAAAGTTGTTATTATTTCAGCTTCTTTTTCTGAATGGATAACACCTTGGGCAGATAAGCAAGGTGTTGAAAAAGTTATTTCTTCCAAGATGGAAATAAAAAATGGCAAAATAACTGGGGAAATTTTACACAATTGTTATGGGGAAATTAAGGTTGACGATTTATTGAAATATTATCCAAAAGTCAAAGAAAATTATACAATTGCTTATGGAGACAGTAAAGGAGATTTGCCTTTGTTGAATTTTGTAGATGAAGGATATTTTAGGAAATTTTGATGGAAAATTATGCGATTGTCTCTTCTTCTCATACTCGTAAAGCACTTGTATTTATAAGGGCTTTGGGTGAGGCAAAAATAAATGTTTGGACATTGGGAGATTCTTTTTTTTGTGTGGGATTTTGGTCAAAATTTTGTAGAAAATATTTTGTAACTAAAAAAAATAGATTTTTTGATGCGAAAATAAACAGATTAATAGCAACCAAAAATACTGAAGATAAATTTGTATTTTGTCCAATGGAAGAAGAAGATATTGTTTGGCTCTATGATAATAAAAATATTTTGCATAACAAAATAAGGTATTTGATTCCCCCCAAAAAAAGTTTTAATATAGCTGTTAGCAAGAGCTTAACTGCAGTATTTGCTTTTGAACAAGGGATTGATACTCCAGAGACTTTTTCGTTTGAAAATTTGGAAGAATTTAAGCATAAATTGAAAAATATTGATTGCGATAATTACATAGTCAAGCCAAACAAGGGGAGAGGTTCATTGGGAATAGTTTATGGAAGCAATTTTTTTAGAACTGATTGGGATAAACATTGGAATAAGTTTGGTAATTTACTTATACAAGAGAGAATAGATAGTAGTGGTTTTGGTTTTGGTGTTGGAATGTTATTTGATCAGAATTCTGAGTGCATAGCAAGATTTGTTCATAAAAGGCAGCAACAATTTCCTAATTCAGGTGGTCCTAGCACTGATAGAATTGGCATAAAAAATGATTATTTATTAAACAAAAGTGCGGAACTTTTAAAAAAGCTTGATTGGGTCGGCTTTGCGATGGTGGAATGGAAACATGACCCCGCACAAAACAAATATTTTTTATTGGAAATTAATCCTCGTACATGGGGAAGTATGGCTTTGGCTGTAAAGTCAGGGGTAAATTTCCCTTTACTTTACTTTAAATTATGTCTTGAGGAAAAGGTAAAAGCAATTTTAGATTACAAAACAAATATGAGAAGTAAATGGACTTTTCCTGGGGATATTTTAAGATTTTTGACTCAAGAAAGAAAGAAACGAGAGAAATTTTGTGAATTTTGTAGAGAAAACTATTTGTATAGCGAAGAGTTAGATATAAAAGATATTAGAGGAAGTATTGCTACTATTGTTTGCCAATTCTTTTTATTTTTTAAACCAGAAAATTTTAAAACTGTGGTTTTTAAATTATTTTTTAAGGGATAATAATGAAAAATATAATGACGATAGATTTGGAAGAGTGGTTTCATTTTAATACTTCTGATGTTGAAATTTCTAAGGATGTTTATTCTAAGGTTAGAGTGGTAGATGCTACAAAAGTGATTTTGGATTTATTCGAACAATATAAAGTAAAAGCTACTTTTTTTTGCCTTGAATATGTCGCGAGTAAGTATCCTGATTTGATTAAACTTATATCTGAAAAGGGTCATGAAATAGCTTCGCATGGTATTAACCACAAACTTGTTTACGAGCAGACACCAGAAGAGTTTGAGCAAGAGATAAAAAAGTCCGTAGATATTTTGGAGCAGATAACTGGGAAAAAAGTGCTGGGATTCCGAGCTCCTTCATGGTCAATTACCAAAAAATCTTTGTGGGCGTTGCAAGTTTTACAAGATTTAGGATTAAAATATGATGCTAGCGTTTTCCCTATTAAGACTTTTTTGTTTGGGATTCCAGATGCCCCCAGAAAACCTTATTATCCTGAATATAATGGCAAAAAGTTAGAAATTTTGGAAATCCCATGTCAACTTTGGAAATTTTTGGCAAAAGATTACCTTTTTCGGGAGGATTTTATTTTAGAGTTTTACCTAATTTTTTTGTTAAATGGGGAATTCGTCATTCAAATAATCAAAGTAGACAAGTTTTATTTTACCTTCATCCGAAAGAGGTAGATAGGGATTGTCCAAAAATTAATGGGTTGGATTTTAATAACAGAATAATTCTTTATGCGGGAATTAAAAATTGCAAAAAGAAGTTTGAAAATATTTTGCAAAATTTTGAATTCGATTCGATTAAGAATCAATTGAATGATATAAAGTCTGGAATTGTAATTTAATCTTAATAAGTCCGTTCACTTTCTCTTCATTAAGTGTTGACATTCATATCGCAAAATTATAAAAATCTCCATTTGTTGAAATTTAGTTGGAAAACAAGAAGTTAGGGCGTTTTATTTTGGTAATTAATTTCTTAATTCTTAAGTTTTTTTAATAAATGAAGGTAAAATAAATGAAGAAAAAAAAGAATGATAAACACAAAAAACAGATTTGTGCGAGTAAAACTGTTGGTCCTGTTGAGGATTTGGAGAGGTATTTGCATTCGGACTGGTGGAAGCGACTTTTCAATTCTATCTATTTGAAAACTGATGCTGATGTCTTGGATAATGAGCTTATCACAGTCAGAGAGATGTCGTTATTTAAGAAAATTTTGGGGATAAAAAGTGGTGAGTCGCTTTTGGATATAGCGTGTGGACAAGGAAGACATCTGATAGAGTTGGCGAAAGACGATTCGTATTTATTGTCCGGAATAGACCGTTCCAGATACCTTATCCAGCGAGCGAAAAATAATTGCAAGCGAAAAGGGTTGTCCGTAAATTTCAAAGAGGGAGATGCACGGAAATTGCCTTTTGATACGGATAGCTTTGATTACATCACAATTTTGGGGAATAGTTTTGGATATTTCGAAACTGCCGAAGACGATGTGAAGGTGCTTAAAGAGATTTTTCGTGTATTGAAGCCGGGTGGTAAATTGCTGATGGATGTGGCAGATGGCAAATTTTTACGGGAGAATTTTGCTGCCAGAAGTTGGGAGTGGATAGACAAGAAGTATTTCGTTTGTCGTGAGCGGTCTCTGGCTGCAGATAACGAGAGGTTGATTTCTCGTGAGGTGGTAACGCATACGGAAAAGGGCGTTGTGGTTGACCAGTTTTATGCTGAGCGACTCTATGATAAGAAAACTTTGTCCGAACTTGCACTGAGAGCTGGTTTCCAAGAGAGCATCTTTTACGACAATCTGGAACTGGAATCGATGGACAGCAAAGATTTGGGAATGATGTCCAACAGGATAATTTTGGTGGGGACCGCTACTAAAGAGTGGACTCCCAAAAAATCTACGAAGAATGTGAAGAATGTTGTCGTGATAATGGGCGACCCGAAATTGAACGATATCGTGAAGCCTGATGCCAAATTTGATTCTGACGATTTTGCCACTATTGATAGACTGAAGTTGGCTCTTGGCAAGATTAAGGGCTACGAATTTAGTTATTTGGATAATCACAGCACACTCATAAGCGACTGCGACAGATTGAAAGGCAGCACGGATTTGGTGTTAAATCTTTGTGATGAGGGGTTTAATAACGATGCCAAAAAAGAGTTGCATGTGCCGTCTCTGCTGGAGATGTTCAATTTGCCATATACAGGCTCAAATCCGCAAACGCTCGCTTATTGTTATGATAAATCGCTCATCAGAGGTATCGCCAACGAGATAGATGTGCCGGTTGCAGACGCTTTTGTGATTACGGCGGACAGCAATTTGTATGAACTCAATATCTCTTTCCCCGTGATAGCCAAGCCGAACTTCGGAGATTCCAGTTTTGGGATTACGCAGAAAAATGTGGCGAATAATATCGAAGAGTTGATGAATGCGATTGTTAGGATTAAGGAGCAGTTTGATTACGAAAATCCGATTTTGGTGGAAGAGTTTTTGACTGGAGCAGAGGTGACTTTGGGGATAATTGGTAATGCGGACAACAACATGGTCTTGCCGATTATTGAGGAAGATTATTCCGACTTGCCCGAGGGTTTGCCGAGAATTTGTGGGTATGAAGCGAAGTGGTTGCAGGACTCTCCTTATATGAAAAATCTGAAATCGATTAGAGCGAATCTCGATTTGGAGACAGAGCAACAGTTGATTAGGCACAGTTTGAAGTTGTTTAGACGATTGGGTTGTCGAGACTATTGCCGTTTTGATTGGCGACTGAACGCTGACGGTAACCCGAAATTGTTGGAAGTGAATCCGAACCCAGGATGGTGTTGGGACGGACATATGGCGAAGATGAGCAAGTTTGCGGATATGGACTATTCGCAGATGTTGGAGAACATTCTCAAGGCTGCCGAGCAGAGATATAATTTGAATTGATGTAAAGATATTTGTGGAACGCTATCGAATTTCGGTAGCGTTTTTTTGTGCAGATTTTTTTATTTGACAGATGGAGTGCACAAGAGAAGAAAAGCAAGAGTGAAATGAAAATTGTGAGGGAGTTATGTTGAAAACTTTAGTCATCGGTGCCACGAATATTGATATGTTTGTGCATACCGATTCCGATTATTTGTTGCACGATTCCAATCCGGCGAAAATCCAAACTGCTTTTGGTGGTGTAGCCTGCAATGTCGCTGTCAATCTGGCTTTGCTTGGGAACTGCATCTCTTTTATCACTGCGATAGGAGGCGACACATACGGAGTCTTGGCTGAAAATTACTTGCGAGATTTTGGTATCAACATTGACGAAAGCCTCAGGCTCGAAGACGGGAGTAGTAGCGTTTATCTCGGGATTATGGACAGAGAGAACGACCTTTTCCTCGGTGTGAACGATATGCAAATTTGCAAAAGTTTGGAAGTTGCGTTCTTTGAGAAGAAAGCTGATTTTATCCGAAACTTCGATATTTTGGTTATTGATAACAATCTCGAATATGATGCGTTGGAATATCTGCTGAAGACATACAGAAGGAAACAAATTGTTGTGGATGCTGTGAGTGCCAAAAAGGTTGGGAAGTTGGGGAATTTGCTGGAGTATATAACTCTGCTAAAATTGAACAGAATAGAACTGATTGAACTCTCGAATAGAGAAACAACGGAGCAGAAAATTGCTGAACTTTTGGAACGGGGATTGGCTCAAGCACTTGTTACCAATTCGGCGGAAGAGATTATTTACAAATCGAAAGATGAATTTTTCACGGCAATGCCGATAGTAGAGCAGAAAATCGCAAACGCTTCTGGAGCCGGCGATGCTTTTTTGTCGGGATTTACGCACGGAATTATTCATCACAGAAAGGTTGGAGATTGCCTTGAAATTGCCAAGAAAACAGCATCTTTGACATTGCAGTCAACAAATTCCATAAATACAGAAATTAAAAAAATGAGGTTTTAAGATATGCAAAAGAGTTATATAGAATGTAGCGAAGAGGTCGCCAAGGCGATAAAAAATAACTTACAGATTGTTGCTCTGGAATCGACGATAATCTCGCATGGGATGCCTTATCCCGAGAATGTGCAAACGGCTTTGAATTGTGAGAAGATTATCAGAGATGCGGGAGTTGTGCCGGCGACGATAGCGATTTTGGATGGGAAATTGAAGGTTGGTCTTAGTGAAGAGGAGATAGATTTTCTTGGTAAGGAGGGCACGAAGATTCAGAAAACTTCCCGACGGGATATTGCCTATAATGTTGCTAACAAGATAGATGGGGCGACCACCGTGAGTGCGACGATGTTCATTGCTTCTCTTGCCGGAATAGAGATTTTTGCCACGGGTGGAATAGGTGGAGTGCATCGTGGAGCGGAAACGACGATGGATATTAGTGCCGATTTGGAAGAGCTTGCGAAAACCAGTGTAGCTGTGGTGGCAGCTGGAGCGAAGAGCATTCTTGATTTGGGGCTGACACTTGAATACTTGGAAACCAAAGGCGTTCCGGTCATCGGATACAAGACGAAAATTTTGCCTGCGTTTTATTGTGCCGAGAGCGATTTTGAGGTCAATTTCAAGATTGATACTGCATCGGAGATTGCCCAGTTGCTCCACACGAAAAAAGGGCTTGGTTTGGATGGTGGCACGCTGATAACAAATCCTGTTCCGAGCGATATGTCGATGGACAAAGATTTCATCGATAATGTCATCAACGAGGCGATAGAGGAGATGAGGACTCTCGGGATTAAAGGCAAAGAGACGACGCCTTTTCTCTTGAGTAAAATAGCCTCAATCACAGAGGGGAAATCGCTGGAGACGAACATCGCTTTGGTTTATAATAATTGCCGATTGGCAGCGGAGATTAGTAGGGAGTTGAAGAGGTTGAGTAAAGGGCAAGGGAAGAAGTTTTTATTTGACAGAAATTTATTATAATAAGAAGTTTCGATGAATTTAATCAAATTTATAGGTAAGCTATATGGAGAATAAAGAAATAGAAAATATTAAACCTATTTTGCATACTAAAGAAGTACTTTTTGAAGATGATTTTGAAATTGAGTATCAAGTCTTACCTGCATTTTCTCCTGAAGAAATACAAAAGAAAGATATAGCTGAGAAAATTGCAAAAATTGATGCAATAAGCGAAGAAATAGAAGAAAAAATTTCAAACTTAAATATAAATATTGGGAGTGTGCAAATAACTGGGTCTGAAATAAGACCTAATTATGTTTGACAGAATAAGTTATGAACATTTATTAAAATGCCATGAGTATAATCAAAAAAAACGCTGTCCAAATTGTGATAGCTTAAACACAAAAAAGAAGGGATATATTTTCTCTGAAAGAACAACTAATCGTGGGAAAATTAAAGTCAAAACTCAACGATTTTATTGTAAAGATTGCCAAATAAGTTTTACCAATTTTGGATATAATAAGAGAACTCGGGAGTGTGCAAATAACTGGGTCTGAAATAAGACCTAATTATGTTTGACAGAATAAGTTATGAACATTTATTAAAATGCCATGAGTATAATCAAAAAAAACGCTGTCCAAATTGTGATAGCTTAAACACAAAAAAGAAGGGATATATTTTCTCTGAAAGAACAACTAATCGTGGGAAAATTAAAGTCAAAACTCAACGATTTTATTGTAAAGATTGCCAAATAAGTTTTACCAATTTTGGATATAATAAGAGAACTCATTTTGCACCAAAATTCAAAGATAAGGTTGTTACTGACTATATTTCAACCAAAAGTTCTCTTTCTGAAGTTGCTAAAAGACATGGGATTTGTAAAAATAGTATTCTTAATTGGATACCTCAGCGAGCTAATTTATATCAGGATAATGTGTTACACAGCAATATAGATGAGACAACAATTTATATTGATGGCAAGGAAATTAAGATAAACGGTAAGCGAAAAGTTGTCTTAGTCGCCAGTAGCAAACTACTTGATAAACCAATATATTACAAGATTTATGATAGAGAACATAGTAGTTCATCTGAAGACTTTTTGAATAGACTAAAAAAAATGTATGACAACAAAATAATTGGGATTGTGTCAGATTTTGGGCGAGGGAAGTGCTTTGTTAAGCCAGTTAACCAACTTTTTGAAGATGTTCCACATCAAATTTGCTTGGTTCATTATTTAAGAAGCGTTAATATCAATGTTCCTAAAACAAAAAAGAGTAAGTTTTTTAGACGAAATATTTTCTTTAAGAACTTGATTAAGAGCATTTTAAATGCTGAAACTTTACAAGAAGCTGAAAATAATTTAAGTTCGCTTAATCACTATGAAAAATTTTTTCGCCTAAAAATTCATAAGCGTTTTATTAAATCAATTAATCGAAACTTTGGTTTATTAACTGCTCATTTTCATTACGATTTTTTGGATAAAACAACAAATAAAATTGAAAATATTAATCGACAATTGAATAGGAAATTAAAAAATTTAGACGGATTTAAATCTGAAAAAAATATGAATCATTTTTTGAAAATTTGGTTCAATAATTATTCAAAAGGAGTGGAAATTAGACCCAATTAAATGCACGCTCCCGAGAACTCATTTTGCACCAAAATTCAAAGATAAGGTTGTTACTGACTATATTTCAACCAAAAGTTCTCTTTCTGAAGTTGCTAAAAGACATGGGATTTGTAAAAATAGTATTCTTAATTGGATACCTCAGCGAGCTAATTTATATCAGGATAATGTGTTACACAGCAATATAGATGAGACAACAATTTATATTGATGGCAAGGAAATTAAGATAAACGGTAAGCGAAAAGTTGTCTTAGTCGCCAGTAGCAAACTACTTGATAAACCAATATATTACAAGATTTATGATAGAGAACATAGTAGTTCATCTGAAGACTTTTTGAATAGACTAAAAAAAATGTATGACAACAAAATAATTGGGATTGTGTCAGATTTTGGGCGAGGGAAGTGCTTTGTTAAGCCAGTTAACCAACTTTTTGAAGATGTTCCACATCAAATTTGCTTGGTTCATTATTTAAGAAGCGTTAATATCAATGTTCCTAAAACAAAAAAGAGTAAGTTTTTTAGACGAAATATTTTCTTTAAGAACTTGATTAAGAGCATTTTAAATGCTGAAACTTTACAAGAAGCTGAAAATAATTTAAGTTCGCTTAATCACTATGAAAAATTTTTTCGCCTAAAAATTCATAAGCGTTTTATTAAATCAATTAATCGAAACTTTGGTTTATTAACTGCTCATTTTCATTACGATTTTTTGGATAAAACAACAAATAAAATTGAAAATATTAATCGACAATTGAATAGGAAATTAAAAAATTTAGACGGATTTAAATCTGAAAAAAATATGAATCATTTTTTGAAAATTTGGTTCAATAATTATTCAAAAGGAGTGGAAATTAGACCCAATTAAATGCACGCTCCCTAAATATTGATAAACTTACTAATCATGCAGATGGTTTTGATTATATTATTTCAGTTATAAGTGGAATCATTGCTGGAATTGTAGATTCTTTTTGGGTAGGTGAATTTAGTTTTGAAGACGCAAGAAAATGGGGAGAGGAAGCAACAAATGATTTTGTTGTTAAAATTGCTCAAAGTCAAGGCTATGATAAAAATGATTTACAAGGTTCGATTGCTTATTTAGAAAAAAAATTTCCGTTGGCAAGTGATAGTAATGTTGCTGATTTTGGAGGGGGTCTTCAACATCATTTAAGAGATTTTTCTCATCATCCTAATTTACTAGGGATTATTTTTTCAATGTTGTCGCAGTTTTCTGGCAATGCTTATGGCACCGATGAAAATGGTTCTTTCAAAATTGTTCCCATAAAAAATAGGGATTTAATTGGAGATAGTATTCCTAAAAAATTTATGTTTGGGGTAACTTTTTGGTTTTTTCATATGGTGAGTGATATTGCTGGTTCTAGTTCAACAGCTGGTTCTGGAACAGGTCTAGCAGGCCCCTTATTATCATTTGCTAAGGTATTGTCAGCTTTACCTTTTTTTAAAGATATAAATGTTGGTGGTAATAGATTATCTGTTGTTATTTCAAAGCTGTTTAATGGAACACTCTTTGTTGAGAGAGATGCTAAAGGGAAAATTATAAGAGAAAGTGTGAAAAAATTTGATTTTAGAACTGAGCTCGGTGTTTATAAAGAAATTGGGATACAGGCAATTCCAGTTATCTTGAACGAAGTTATTGTTAGAGCTTTCTATTTTATTCGTCATTTTATAGATGAAATTAAAAAAAACAATATTTGTGGATTGAAAGATCTTAGATGGATTAATTGGAACAATACTCTTCCTTTCAAAAATCGAACAATAGTTAGGATGTTAACTATTGCTACAGGAACTTTTACCGCTGTTGATTTAGCTGATGCTGCTATTCGTTCAGCAATGGAAGTTGGACCACCAACAACTTCTACTTATTGGAAGAAATTTGTGTTAAAAGTAAATTTTGTTGGAATAGGTCGATTTGCAATTGCTGTTGGTATTGATATTGGAATGGGAATCAAGCGACAATCTCTAATTAAGGAGAGAATGCAATATCGGAGTGAAAATGTAATGCTTAAAACAGCAAAAATTTATTATCTTCAAGAAAATATGTGGATAGAAGTTATCGATACTGAAAAGTCTATAAATGATATGTGTTCAACCGCTGAAAAATCCATCATTTATTTTGTCAATTCTTGTGGAGAGATTTCTGAAAGCATAGAAAATATAGGGGGAATTGTTAATGAGGTTGAGGAGAAAAATCCTGGATTAAATGAAAATTTAAAAGATATTTTAGAGTGGGGTTAACTAATGGAAAATGCAGTTGTTAAAATTATGTCAGAAAATGGGTTAGTTTCTGTAAATGTTGATGATGTCCCCAAAATTATTGTGGATAATATTGAAACTATTTCAGAGCTTGAAAGGAAGGTTAGGAGTGCTGAAAAATCTGCTAATGAAGCAATGGATTTTTTTGGTAAGCAAATGGCTCATTATGAGGAAAGAGGGGTATGGTTTTTTAAATATCGTACTGGAAATACAAAAGATATAGTTGAAGATACTCAAAAAGCGTTGGAAAAGTCGCTTCAAGCTCAACAGGTAAATAATGAGGCTTTGACAATGGTGCTTGATTTTCAAAAGAAACTAGCGAAAACAACAAAGTATTTATTTGATTTAGGTTGTGCTAACATAACTATGAATAGGATTACTGTAAAAGCGATTGAAAAGAAATTGTCTGGTGCAAGCAAAGAAGAAATTTCTGAATTGGCAAAACAAGAATTAATTTCTGTTGTTAGGCAATTGAAAGCACAAGAAGATATACATAAAAAACAAGAATTTTTAACTTCTAAGGTAAAAGATAGTTTATCTCGATTGAAGGAAAAAGATAATTTAGATAAAGAACAATCTGAAAACATAGAATCTTTGATTAATGAGAGTAGTATTCATGAAAAAAGAATTTTGAAATTGCATGAAAATCTTTCAGAAAAAGACATAATAGATGAGGAACAAACTCAACGACTTGAAAATCTCGATAGACTTTTGTCATCGAAAGAGATCGTTGATAAACAGCAAGAAGAGAGTATCACTAAGAATAAATTATCAATTAATAAGAATACAGAAGCAATTAAGATACTTGTTGAGTATATGCAACAGAAAGATTTGCTAGATAAAGAACAAACTGAGAAAATTAAATTTTTGAAAATAGCTGTAATTATTTTGATTGTTTTTGTAATTTGTGAAGTAGCTATTTTATTATTTCAATTTTTGCCGTAAAATATTGTATTATTATTGAATTAAATTTAGGGCTAATGTTAATTCTTTACCTCAAAATTCCCATGCTCCTTGCAGTGAAATAAAATATCCCTCATCAACGCTTCTTGTTGTTTTAGCCTTCCCCTTGTAATACAGCTCGCGGGCATTAAAAGTGTATCCAGAGGAAATTTTGAGGAAAGACAAATCCAATTCCCCGAAAATTGAGTTGTATTGGAGTTCGATAGATTCCTTATCATCTGAGGAGTTGTAAGCTCTTTTGGTCAAATCAAATCCGCCGTAGTTAGCATTCTTAAAGCCGACGGCGACACCCGCAAAATCGCCAAGTTTGTGATTTTCATCGAAAAATCGGTAATGCAATTTGGTCTCAAAAAGCAAATCTCGCTCATCGCGAAATTGGTCGATTCTTCCATCAAAACTTGCTCTGAGTTTGTTTTTTGGGAAGAAAGTCATATCCAAATTTGGCGAAGAGATAAACTCAAATTTTGTTTCCACAAATTCACTAACGGAGCTTATCCTAAGAAACGGAACGGGGAAGAGAACCCAAGGCTTGCCGTCTGCATACTCTATCCCAAAATCACTCACTGCCAAGCCTCCGCCGAAAACAAGCGAAAAATCTTTTCTATCGATAAATTTGTGCCCATACACCACAGCGGTTTGCAAGGTTTGCACTTCCATTTTTTCAGGGTGGTCGGTGTAGGAGCTATACAAAAATAAAAATTGCGATTTCTCCGTGTGATATTCGCTGATGAAGTCGATGCCGATGTAGGATTGCGGATAGTCTGACAAGAGACTTTTTTCAAACTCAAAAAGCGAGGTAAACCCCACAATGAGAAGATTTTTGTTTTGAATTACCAAACCAAAGTTGCTGTTTTTGAGGGATTGTTTGTCGGTGTGAAAATAGTCGTATTGCACAATGGGGATAAAACTGGTTTTCTTTTCCTCTTGGGCAAAAATGCTTGCTGGGAAGATAAGCAGAAGTAGGAGCGAGAGTTTTAAATATTTTTTCATAATGTTGTGATGAGTTCCTTGTATTTTTGTTTTAATTCGTGTATTAGCAGGATTTCGGCGATTTTCTCCGAGTCGATGCTCAAAAGTTGGGACAAAGCGAAGACAAAACCTGCGATAGTGTCGTTGACCGATTTTTTTTTATCTTGGATTTTGTCATCAAAAATAATGCTGTTCAGCTGTTCGGTGGTGCTGATGTCCAAGTTGAAAATGAGATTGGCGATAGTCTTGGCAGAGCAAGGGAAAGCACATTCGTCGTTGTTTTTGCCGACTTCAAAGATGATGCTGAAAACTTCCGTATAAATTTTTTGGGCGTATTTGCCCAATAGCTGGTTGACAGCGGCGTTCTCCACAGAAAATGTATTGGCTTTTTTCGGTTTGACAAAAGAGGTAGCCGAGGTGTTTAGTTGCATTGAGCGGGCGATTTTCATGGTTTCGTAAATCTTTTCGGACATCGTCAGCTTGTCGTTGTTTGCTATCGGCATAAATTTCTCTTTCAAAAATTTGTAGTAGTTGAGGCAAATTTCGTTCAGCACAGCCTCTTTGGAGACAAAGTGATGATACATCGCACCCTTGGACAGCCCGCACTCCTTGGCAATTTGAGCGATGGAGGTGTTTTCGTAGCCTTGGGCATAAAAAAGTTTTTCCGCCACTTCCAAGATATTTGTTATGGTTTTCTCTTTTTGTGATTCTCTTATATTCATAAAAACAACATAAATATTGACTGACCGTCGGTCAATAAGTTTGTTGAATTTATTTTATTTTGTGGAGGAAGAGATGTTGGAACGATATAACAAAACGCTTACTTTTTACGGATATTCTTTGGTGATACCTTGGATTTTGTGGTTTACGGTGGCTTATCTTAGCCACTTGCCTCGTCAAAATTGCTTGCTACAATTTGCTCAACAGACATTGGCAATTGTGGGACTTTTTGCACCTACTTTGGTAGCTCTTTATCTTTTTATGAAAGACGAAGTTTTGAAAAAAGATTTGCTGAATCGCTTGTTCAAATTTGAGAAAGTGGAGAAAAAATTCATCTTCTTAACCTTTTGTTTATTGCCTATTTCGATTATTTTGGCACAATTTATTTCTCTGTTTTTCGGTCATGATTTGGGGCAATTTTACATCTCGGGCAAACCATCGTTTACCTCTTTTTTGTTGTCGCCGTGGCTTATACTGATTTTGGCTCCCATCGTGGAAGAGTTGGCTTGGCACTCCTACGGCACGGACACTCTCAGGCGGAAGTTCAATCTGTTCAACACTTGCCTGATTTTTGGATTTTATTGGGTGCTGTGGCATTTGCCATTGGGTTTCATCAAAGGCTATTTTCACAGCAATGTGATTGCCGAAGGTTGGATTTACACACTAAATTACATTTTCAGCCTTTTTGTCTTCGTTATTCTGATGAATTGGCTTTACTTCAAGGCGAAGAGGAATATTTTGGTCACGATTATTTTTCATCTTATGGCAAATATTTCCAACGAAATTTTTGCGACGCATCCCGATAGCAAAGTTATTCAGACTGGATTGCTCTTATTTGTGGCAATAGCAGTTCTTTATAAAGATAGGAAGATGTTTTTTTTGCAAAGTAAAGGGAGAAAATGATGGCAATTAGCCAAGAATTTATTGATTACCTAATCGACCAAATCGTGGATGCGGGGGAAATTACCGCTAAGAGAATGTTTGGGGGATGTGCGATTTATTCCGATGGGAAAATTTTCGGTTTGATTGGCGATGGTAAGTTGTTTATCAAGCCGACTAAATCGGGCAAGGAGTTTATCGGACAAGTGACGGAAGAACCACCCTACGAAGGAGCGAAGCCTTATTTTCTCATTGAGGAGAGAATTGAAGACAGCCAGTGGTTGAGCGAGTTGGTTAGGCTGTCTTGCGATGAGTTGCCGATGCAAAAGAGACGAGAATCGAAGAAAAAACCATCTGTTCACTAAAATAAAGCTAATCTTTGCGAATCTCTTTTAGTGCTCTGCTTTTACGATGAAGTCACTTGATAGAAGTTTTCCAAAATATTATAATTGACAAAAATAACCTCAATTAAGTATAAACAACAGAGTTGCTTATTGTCCCTAAAAATTAGTTATGTATGGGCATAACTTCATAGTTTGCAGAAACTTATCACGAAAAATTTTGAGAGAAACAAAAGGAGAACTTAAATGATAAACAAAACTCTGATTACCGGTTTCCCTAGAATCGGAGAAAAACGCGAGTTAAAGAAGAAGTTGGAAGCTTATTGGTCAGGCAAAATCAGTTTGCAAGACCTCCAAGATGCTGCCAAAGAGTTGCGGAAAAAGCACTGGCTTGAGCAAAAAGATAGAGGAATCGAATACATCAGTTCAAACGATTTTAGTTATTACGATTTGATGTTGGACACTTCCGTGATGCTGAACGCTATACCGGCGAGATTTCGCAATATTGCCGATAGCACAGAGAGATATTTTGCCATGGCGAGAGGTAATGCCGATGCAGTGGCGATGGCGATGACTAAGTGGTTTAACTCTAACTATCACTATATTGCTCCCGAGTTGGACAGCAAAACAGATTTCAAACTTAATGTGGACAAGATTATCAGCGATTACAAAGAGGCTAAAGATTTGGGTATTGCCACTAAGATTAACTTGATAGGTCCTATCACTTTTACCGGATTGTCCAAGACCGCTGACGGCGAAGACTCTTTCGGTTATTTCGACAAAATTCTTGCTGTTTACAAAGAGCTGTTGAAGACGATAACAGAGTTGGATAGCACGGTTACCGTTCAGTTTGATGAGCCTATTTTTGTGAAAAATCCATCTGCGAAGATTTTGTCGCTTGTTAAGAAAACTTATTCAGAGCTTGCCAGCGTTAGTGATAAGATTAAGATAATTGTTACTTCGTATTTTGAGCACTCTTGCGAAGCTGTGAGTGAGCTTGCCGATACTTCCGTTTGGGGCATCGGGCTCGATTTTGTTCATGGTAGCAAAAATTTGGAATGTCTCAAAGCTATCGGTGGCAAAACGCTTATTGCGGGTGTTGTTGACGGCAGGAATATTTGGCGTAACGATTTTGCCCAATCTTTGGAACTTCTGGAGAAAATCAGTAAGGTTGTTCCCAGGGAGCAAATTATCGTTTCCACTGCTTGTTCGCTCTTGCATGTTCCGTATTCTCTGCGTAATGAACCTGATAGCGACATCAAGCAATGGCTCGCTTTTGCTGTGGAGAAGGTGAAAGAGGTTGCTTTCCTCGGCAAAGTTTTTCATGGAGAAACTCTTTCTACTGAAGATAAAGCACAACTTGAGAGTAACAAAAAAATATTGGATGCGAAAAAGAGTTCCGCATTGATTACCGATAGTGCCGTAACCGACAGAGTGAAAAATATTTCCAAAGTCGTGAGAGACGGTAAGTTTGCCGAGAGAATAGCTGTTCAGAGAGAAAAATTGAATCTGCCCGATTTGCCGACGACCACTATTGGTAGTTTCCCGCAAACTCCCGAGCTTCGTAAAACACGGTTGGCACTCAAAAAAGGCAACATTTCGTATGCTGAGTATGAAGCCGAAATCAAAGGGTATATTGACGATTGTGTCTCTTTCCAAGAGGAAATTGGGCTTGATGTTTTGGTGCATGGCGAGCCTGAACGAAACGATATGGTGGAATATTTTGGTGAGTTGATGAAGGGCTTCCATTTTACCAAGAACGGTTGGGTGCAAAGCTATGGCAGTCGTTGTGTGAAACCGCCTGTGATTTATGGAGATATTAGTCGTCCGGAAGCTATGACTGTGAAATGGATTTCGTATGCACAAAGCAAAACCAAAAACATCATGAAGGGTATGTTGACTGGTCCTGTGACCATCATCAACTGGTCTTTTGTCAGGAACGATATGCAGCGGGCTGTGATTGCCAATCAAATTGCTTTGGCTCTCAGCGACGAGATTGACGATTTGCAAAATGCGGGTATCGCCGTTATACAAGTGGATGAGGCTGCTTTCAAGGAAGGTTATCCTCTGCGTAAGGAAAACATCGGAGCGTATGAGAAGTGGGCTTTGGATAGTTTCAAGTTGTCCGTCTCTTCCGCTAGACTGGAGACCCAAATCCACACTCATATGTGTTACAGCGATTTCAACGATATTATGCCGACTATTCAGGCGATGGATGCCGATGTTATTACCATCGAGACTGCCAGAAGCGGTAACAGACTGTTGCAGGTTTTCAAGCAAACCGGTTACAGCAACGAAATCGGACCGGGAGTGTATGACATTCACTCTCCACGGATTCCGTCGGTTGACGAGTTCAAAAAGCAGATTGTGGAGAGACTTGAGGTTGTTGATAGACCTAAGATGTGGGTCAATCCCGATTGCGGACTTAAGACCAGAAAGTGGGAAGAGGTCAAACCTGCTTTGAGCAATATGGTGCAGGCTACCAAAGAGTTAAGATAAATGAAAATGCAATAATTGTTAGGCTCTGCTGTAAACGGTAGAGCCTATCTTTTTTGTAAATTTGAACGGTTTTTAGGAAAATATGATGTTAGAAGATTTGGGATACGACAGCCATTTTGAAGAGATACGACTGAAAAATAATTTTGCCTATTCCGAGATAGGTCGAGTTTCGTTGGTGCACAGAGACAAATGCATTGTCAAAACTCCGCATGCCGATTGCGAGGGGATTACTTCGGGTAGCTTGAGATTTACCAAAAATTTTCCTGCTGTGGGAGATTGGGTTGTTTTTTCGGATAGTGGGTTTGACAAGGTAACAATCAAGGAAATTTTACCGCGAAAGAATTTCTTGGAACGGCAATCTTCCGGCAAGAGCGTTGAGGGGCAAATTATTGCAGCCAATGTGGATTTCGCCTTTGTGGTGCAAGCTGTTGATTACGATTTCAGTCTGAATCGCTTGGAGAGATATTTGGCGATTTGCAAATCTGCGACGATAGAGCCGATAGTGATTTTGAGCAAAATTGATTTGCTGGAAGATGAAGAAGTTCAGTTGCTTACATCGCAAATCCACGGCAGAATGGGAACTGTTAAAGTTATTTGTCTGAGTAATAAAGAGTTGCTTGGCTTGAACGAAATCAAGAATTTGCTGGGTAAGGGCAAAACTTTTTGTTTGCTGGGTTCATCGGGAGTTGGCAAATCAAGTCTGATTAACAATCTTTTGGGTAGCGACATCATGAAAACCGCCGAAATAAGTGTCAGCACAAATAAAGGCAGGCATTCCACCACACACAGAGAGCTGTTTGTTTTGCCCGAAGGTGGAATTTTGATAGATAATCCCGGTATTCGTGAGGTTGGTTTGACGAATGTAGCTGGTGGTTTAACCGAAACTTTCGGGGAAATTGCGAAATTGAGCAAAGAGTGCAAATTCAAAGATTGTTCGCATACGAAAGAGATTGGTTGTGCTGTATTGGGAGCACTGGAAAACGGCGAACTTGACGAAGATTTGTATCAGAACTATTTGAAGATGAAAAAAGAGAGCGAAGTTTTTGCCGCCACCACTGAGCAGAAACGCAAAAAAGAGAAGAATTTTTCTAAGAAAATCAAGAATTACAAAAAGTTTAACAGATAAAAGTTTTTATGAGATTGTGGTCGTTGCATCCGAAATACCTTGATGTTAAAGGGCTTTTGGCTCTTTGGCGAGAGTCGTTGTTGGCTAAAAAGGTTTTGGAAGGCAAAACCAACGGCTATAAAAATCATCCTCAGCTTATTCGTTTTAAGGAATTGGAAAATCCCTTGGAGGCGATTAATTCCTATTTGCAGGAAATTTGGCAAGAAGCGGATACACGGGGCTATAAGTTTGATAAAGCTAAGTTTACAGTCTCTTGTGAAGTCGATAAAATAGCAGTTACCAGTGGGCAAATTGAGTTTGAGCGAAAGCATTTGCTCCGAAAATTGGCAGTCAGAGACTCGGGGAAAAGGAAAATTTTGGAACAGGCTTCAGTTTGCGAACTTCATCCACTATTTGTGGAAATCTCCGGCGAAATCGCCGATTGGGAAAAGGTTTAGTCTTCGCTTTTCTCCAAAATTGCCACCGTTTCTATGTGGTGCGTATAGGGAAACATGTCGAAAGGTTGAATCTTTTTCACCGCAAATCCGATATTCTCAAGTCGTTGGACATCTCGCAACAAGGTCACGGGATTACAACTTATGTAAATTATTCTGGGGATTGCATCGCATTTTTCGATGATACTCTTATCCAGTCCACTTCTTGGTGGGTCAAAAATTGTCCAATCGGCTTTGCCAGCGATTTGTAAATTATTCAAAAAATTTTCGACTTTTTCGTGGGAAAATTTCACATTTTCGCAGGAGTTCATTCGGATATTTTCTTGCAAATTTTTTATGGAAAAGGGATTTTCTTCCACACAATAAACGGTCTTCAGCTTGTCCGCCAGATAAATCCCAATCGTCCCGACACCGCTGTAGGCATCGATAACGGTGGAATTTCCCTCAACGCAATTTTTCACAAAATCGTAAAGTTTTTCAGTTTGAGCTAAGTTTATCTGAAAAAAACTGTTTGCATCTACTTTGAACACCTTGTTTTTAATCTTGTAGAGCAGAAAATCTTGTCCGTCCAATGTTGTGTTTTCGTTTCCCAAGACTTCGCTGGTTTTGTTGGTGTTTAAGACGATTCCCCTTATTTGTGGAAATTTTTCTTTTAGATTGCTCACGAGAGTTTTGATGAATGGAAGTTTCTTGTTTTTTGCTACCAAGATAACCAAAATTTCTCCCAATTCGTTTATTTTGAAACCAACCGATTTCAAAGAGCCGGTGTCCCTCTTTTCATCGTATATTTTCACCTTTGATTTTTTGATATACTCTTCAACTTCACTTATAATTTCGTGAAAAACCTTGGGATGTAATATGCAATCTTGGGAATTTATGACATTGTGCGAATTTTTCTCGAACATTCCGATAGTGCCGTCTGCCGAAATCGGGAAAAAGCTTTTGTTTCTGTAATGGGAATTTTTGGGAGATGAGACAATTTTCTCAATTTCATATTCTGAGAACAGCTCTTCCATGCTGGATTGCTTGAGTTTTAGTTGATTTTCGTAGCTGACATCAAGCCAAATGCAACCGCCACAGATGTTGCAATATTTGCAGTCGGTTTTCTCTGTTCTTAGTTTTGATTTTTTGGCAAAAGACTCTATTTGGGTAAAAAGCAGATTTTTTTTGGAATGGTAAATTTTGGCATTTACGATGTCGCCTTTTATTCCGCCAACGACAAAAGCAGTCTTACTCTCGTGGTAGCCGATGCCAAATCCGTTTATGGTCATTTTTTCGATTAATAAATTTTCTATCGTCATAATTCGCTCATTTTGCGGTCTATTTTGTAAAAATTATGAATGAAAAAGCGAAAATAGTGTCAACATAATTAAGATTAGTTTGAGATTTATCAGGTCAATTTAGCTTGACATCACAGGCTTTTTTTACTGAATATCTTCATCGAATGTTTGTCACTTTTGGTATTGTTTGTGCTTTTTTAAAAATAGGGGAAAATGGTAATGAGCGAAAGATTGGTAGATTTGACGGTCGAGGTCAACAAGGGGATTTTGCAGGAAGCCCTCGGCAACGAGAAAATGGTGAGTTTCGGGCATCAGGGGACACACTTTGATTCTATGGACAAGGTTTTCCCGATTGATTATTCTATTCGAGATGCCGTGGTTTTTGATGTTTCTGCTGTGCAAAACGGCGAGATAGCGGTGCAACATTTGGATACCACTCTTATCAAAGAGGGAGAGTTTGTCGCTTTTTACACAGGATTTATTGAAAAAATTGGCTACGGTTCCAAGGAGTATTTTACCAACCATCCTTATTTGTCGTGGGAACTCATCGATTTTTTATTGGAGAAAAAAGTGGCGATTATCGGCGTGGATTTTGCAGGTGTCAGACGAGGAAAGGAGCATACTCCCACAGACCAAAAGTGTGCTGACAGGGGAGTTTTCATTGTGGAAAATCTTTGCAATTTGGCGAATGTGTTGCAAAAAAAATCTTCGGCTATGTTTATCGCTTACACTTTCCCCATCAAATTTTCCGGATTGACCGGTTTGCCTTGCAGAGTCATCGGCAGTCTGCCTAAAGTGGATTGATTTCCCCCAAGATGATTACATATTTATTGATTTTTCTGATAGTTATAGCTGTTCTCAATTTGCTTATTTTGCTGTTTAAAAACAATGGGGCGAATTTTATTAGTAAGCAAGACGAATTTCAAAAAAGTTTGATAGAGCTAAAAACGATTTTGGAGTTGATAGAAAAGCAAAATAAGGACGCTTTTGCTTTGGCGAGAGCGGAAGCCAATCAATCAGCCAAGGACAATCGTCAAGAGTTGCAGACCTCCTTGGAGCAATTTCAGAAGAGATTTGCAACCGAGATTAAGTCTATTGCTGAGGATATTGAAAAGCAGTTGCGATTTATTCGTGAGGACAATACCAAGCAATTAGACCAGATGCGAAAAACTGTGGACGAGCGGTTGCAGACGACTCTTGAGAAGAGATTGGGAGAGTCTTTCAAGCAGGTTTCCTTGCGACTTGAGCAGGTTCACAAGGGACTGGGAGAGATGCAAACTATTGCCAGTGGAGTCGGCGACCTCAAGAAAGTTTTGACCAATGTTAAGACTAGAGGTGTTTTGGGCGAGTATCAGTTGGAAAATATTTTGGAGCAGATACTTACTCCAGAGCAATATTCCAAGAATGTCGCTACCAAAAAGGGCTCTTTGGCTAATGTTGAGTTTGCTATCAAGTTGCCTGGCAAAGATTCCGATAAAAATATTTGGCTTCCCATAGACTCCAAGTTTCCGATTGAGGACTACCATTTGCTGTTGGATGCTTATGATAAGGGAGATAAGGCGGAAATTTTGGCGATACAGAATTTGCTTTTGCGGAAGATTGAGGGCTTTGCCAAAGATATAAGTTCCAAATATATCAATCCGCCGAACACCACAGATTTTGCGATTATGTTCTTGCCTGTTGAGGGTTTGTATGCCGAGGTTCTTCGTCATTCTGGTCTCTTTGAGGTTTTGCAGAATAAGTATAAGATTATCGTTACCGGTCCAACCACTCTATCGGCTGTGCTGAACAGTTTGCAAATTGGCTTCAGAACATTGGCTGTGCAGAAACGCAGTAGTCAGGTTTGGGATGTTTTGAAAGAGGTTAAATACGAATTTGAACAGTTCAGTGCTATCTTGGTAAAGGCTCACAGGCAATTGGGCACGGCTTCCGGCACTTTGGAAAACCTAATCACCACTCGGACAAATGTGATGGAGAGAAAATTGCGAGGTGTGGAACAAGTGGACAAATTGGAAGATAAATTGATTGAAAATTTAGAAAATAGTTGACTATATCGCCTTGTTTTGTGCGTTCTACAGATGCGGAGGAAATTTGAAATTTATGAAAAAATTTATATCATTGGTGATTCTCGGTTTGCCGTTTTGCCTTTTCGCAGGCGACTTCACTTTCACGGGTAAAGGTGCTGCCGGATCTATCACTCTCAACGACGAAATTTATAACAAGGTTGCGTTGGCACCTGAGTTTTCCGTGTGGAAATTCGCTTTGGGTCTGAATATCGAGCTTTTGTTTGATAAAGACGGTAACATTTACAAGGACGATTGGGATGAAGCCGAAGATTATGCGGACAAAGTTTTATACCTTCGTTTTGCTCAAAAAGGTGACCCTTTCTATTTCTTGTTCGGCAATATAAATTCCTACACTTTGGGCAACGGGCTCATTATGAAAAATTACACCAACACTTTGCTTTATCCCGACAATCGCAAATTGGGTGCGATGGTTGGTTTCAATGTCAAAAATTGGTCTGTTGAACTTTTTTCCTCCGATGTGATGGAGAACGACATTATGGCTACCAGAGTCGGCTATTCTCCGTGGAGTAGATTGCAAATCGGTTTGTCTGCGGCTGCGGATTTAGACCAATACAATGGGATTGTTGACCAAGACGGTGACGGCTATCCCGACATTTACGACGATTACCCCTCAGACAAAGATTATTATGACACTTATCAAAAAAGCAAATCTAAATTGAAAGAGGTGTGGACTGGGACTGATGAGGCATTTGAAGAATATTTTAAAAAATTAGTGGCATCTAATAACCACAAAACAGTTAGTCAGTTGAAAAGTAAAGCTGGTTCTGATAAGGCGATTTACGAGATAGGTGCTGATTACACAGTGGACATTTATCGCGGGCGGACACTTTTTGTGCAACACTATGGCGAGGTTGCTCAGATTGTCGATCACGGCTATGGATTTGTCTTCCCTGGATTTATTGCCAAGTTCTTCATTTTTGATTTGAATGTGGGATTTAGGCATTATGCCGACGAATTTACCGCTCCGTATTTTGGCACTCTCTATGACCAAAATAGGATAAAGCTCTATGAGTCGGGAGATTCTGTTTTGGTGAAGACGAAAGAGGATGAGCTGAAAGATGCCAAGGCTGCTAACGGATGGCAAGGCACGCTCACCAGTGATATTTACGGCATTGCGGAGTTGGTAGTGAGTTATAGCAGTATGTATTATGATGACGACGCCATGAAAGATAAAAATTACCAAGGATTTGAGAGCGTGTTCAAATTGCACTCAGGAGTTGTTCCGTTTATCTCTACTGCTTATGTAAAATATTCTCAAGAGAATGAGCCGAATCTTTTCAGTGATTGGCAAACGGAAAACACCTACATTGAGGGGAAAATTGGTGTCGAAGTCAGCAGTTCCACGGCAATTAGTTGGACTTACACGGAGAGATACAAAGATTTGGACGGCAACGGGAAAATAAACGGTAGCCAAGAAACCATTTCTAATGTTAGTTTTGGTGTCGAGATGACATTTTAGATAAATTTTCAAAAGGGAAACAGATAGATGATTAGAGTTAGATTTGCTCCATCGCCGACAGGCAAACTTCACTTGGGAGGTTTGAGGACAGCTCTTTACGATTATGCTTATGCCAAAAATCAAGGTGGGAAGTTCATTTTGCGTATTGAGGACACAGACCAAACTCGATTTGTGGAAGGTGCGACGGAAAATTTGATAAATTCTCTAAAAACCATGGGTTTGGATTTCGATGAAGGTCCGACTTTCCAAAGTCAAAGGCTGGATATTTACAAGAAATACGCTTTGCAACTTGTGGAGCAGGGCAACGCTTACTATTGTTTTTGCACCAAGGACGATTTGGACAAGGCACGGCAACGCCAAAAAGAGTTGAAGTTACCGACAAAATACTCCGAAACTTGCCGGAATTTGTCCAAAGATGAGGTTGAAAAGAAGTTGCAAGAGGGGATATCCTTTGTTATCCGTTTGGCGATGCCCAAGGACAGAGATTTTGTGATTTCGGATAAAGTGAGGGGCAAAGTCAAAATTGACTCTTCGCTTTTGGACGATCAGGTTATTTTGAAATCGGATGGTTTCCCTACCTATCATTTGGCGGCTGTCGTGGACGACCATCTGATGGAAATTTCTCATGTTATCAGGGGCGAAGAGTGGCTCTATTCCACTCCGAAGCATATTTTCCTTTACGAATGTTTCGGCTGGAAACCGCCTGTTTGGGTGCATTTGCCATTGATTTTGAATGAGAATAAATCAAAACTCAGCAAGCGAGACGGAGATTTTTCGGTTGGAAATTATCTTGAGAAAGGCTATTTGCCGGAGGCGATAATTAATTTTGTGGCACTTTTGGGGTGGAATCCCAAATCTGAAAAAGAGATTTTTGATTTGCAATATTTGTGCGACAATTTTTCTTTCAAGGCAGTCAACAAAGCTGGAGCAGTTTTTGATGAGAAAAAACTGGAATGGATGAACGGTCAGTATATTCGCCAAAAACCGCTTGAGGAGTTAGCCGGAATGTTGGAGCGATATTTTGTAGATGCGGACATTGACATCAGTGATAAGGCGAAATATCTGAAAGTCATTGGCGTGGCTAAAGATTATTTGGTGAGACTGCCGGAAGTTGTGCAATATTCGCAGATGTTTTATAGAGATTTGGAATTCACTGATGAGGACTTTGAGCTTTTGAACACTGAAGATTCTCAAAAGATTTTTAAGCACTATCTTGAAAATTTGTATGAAGGTCTTGACTTTGATAAGTTTGTTAAAGAAACTTCCGTAGATTTGGGAATTAAAGGTAAATCTTATTTTTTCCCGCTTCGGTTGGCTTTGTTCGGCAATTCGTCCGGTCCCAATATTCCCATTTTGATTGATGTTCTTGGATTGGACGAAACCCAAAAGAGATTGAAGCGAGTTTTAAATTGAAATTAGGAGAGGAGATAAAATGAAAAAGGTAGTTTTGTTTTGTGTGTTTGTCGCATGCACATGCTGGAGTTGGGCTGAGGAAAAGTCCATAGAGAGTATGCTCATAGAGATGACGGGCGAAGTCGGTAAGGCTTATATAGCCCCGATTACAGATGGATTTTGCTCCAATATGAACGCCGGATTGTTTAACAAGGCACCAAAAGCGAAGGTCTTGGGCTTGGATATTGAAATTTCGGCGATAGCCATGGGGACTATGTTTTCAGGGAAAGATAAAACATTTGATATGGTTACTGGGGGGACGGTATCTTTGACCAAGGATATGGTAAAAACATTGGCGAAAACAATCGCTGGTTCAGGAGCAACTGATGCTGTTATCACTGCTCTGACTGAGGAACTTTGGAAGGAATTTGGAGGTTCAGGTACCACTGCTGCCAGTGTGCAAGTTAGAGCGTATGGTCCGACAGTTGCTGGCTCCAGCACTGATAAGGTTAAATTTGTTGTTCAAACCAAGACTACTTCTGTAACTGTTAATGGGAAACCATACGATTTAAGCAGTGATGCGAATAAGACAATCGAAACTGATATAACCGGACTTGATTTGCCGATTATTCCTTTGGCTGCTTTTCAATTTTCTCTGGGAACTTTGTATGGGACGAAAGGGACATTTAGATTTTTACCACCAGTGGAGGTTGATGAGTCTATAGGCAAAGTTAGCTATTATGGTGGAGTGTTGCAACACAACCCCAAAATGTTTTTGCCTGTTTTGGATATTTTGCCTTTTGATTTGGGCTTGTCCGGTTCTTATCAGGTTTTTAAACTTGGAAGTATTATCAAAGCTACTGCATGGACAGCTGGAATGAATGTGAGCAAACAACTCGGTTGGAGATTTTTGAATATTACACCATATACAGGGCTTATGTTAGAGTCCAGCGAGATGAAATTTTCTTATAATTACACAATAGACGGTGTTACTTCACCCATTAATTTTAGTGCTGATGGTCCAAACAAATATCGCTTACCTCTTGGTTTGGGTATTAGATTAGGGATTCTTAATATTAGTGGCGAGTATTATTTTGCAAAGATGAGCGGGTTTTCTGCTAATTTAGCTTTAGCTTTTTAAGTGATAACAAGTTGTAACCTTGAGGAAAATAAAATTTTAGGAACTTTTCTTGACAGATGAAGTCAATGTTTGTCAGGTTTAGCGTATGCGAGAAGAGATAGTTTATTTTAAAGGTAATGGAATTTTGATATGAGACTTCCTTTTGTATTTGTGTTGTTTTTTGTCTTTATAATTTTGGTTGTGGCTAAAGTATTTTTCTTTTTTGTTATTAAATTTTGGTTTTTGGCTTTGCCTATAGCAGGATATTTGGGATATAAAGTTTATAAATTTCAGAGGAAGTTCATTGCTAATCAGTCGTTTGTCAATAAGCAGAGCGACTCGGAGTTAGATCCTGATAAGCAAGTGAAAGGCGGGTCTTACAAGGTTGTTAAATAAAGGTATTAAAATTAAAAGAAGAAATTTTAGATGAATGTTAAATTAGTTGCTTATGTATTGGCGGGTTTGCTTGTTGTGATGGGCGGAGTTTACGCTGTTGGAGAGCTCATTTTTTCTGATGATGCAGTCAGTTCTAGAGTTGTGAACACTCCTGATGTGATAGATGACCCGCAGGAAGATGTCAGATCCAGTGTTGATAACGAATATGCAAAAATAGTTGAGCATTTTAATCAACAAGATTATGAGCAGGTCATTAGGTTGTCCAATCGGTTTTTGCAAGAGTATCCGAAGAACCATTTTACCTCTAATGTTTTGTTTAAAATTGCCGAAAGTTATTATAGATTGGGTGATCTTGCAGAAGCACGAAACGGTTATAATGGTGTAATCAAAAGTTTCCCCGGGTCACAAATGGCTAAATATGCACAAATCAAATTGGATCTCTTGGGAAAAGTTGATGATAGCAGTACTATGGACTCTTTTTTGAAATTGGAAACTCCGGAGAGTGGCTATCAGGAATGTCGGGATTTATACAAAGGTCGAGATTTTGACAAAGCCATCGAAGGATTTGAAGCTTTTTTGAGTAAATACCCTAATTCAGATTTGGCACCAAATGCTCAATATTGGTTAGCTGAGTGTTATTATGGCAAAGACGATTTGCGTAGGGCGAAGAGAGAGTTTGAGAGAGTTGTAGAAAATTATCCTAATTCCCGCAAAGTTCCGTCTGCAAATCGTAAAATTTTAATGAGTAGTCAAAAATTGGCTCGGAATGATACTGAAGACAAATTGAAGCATGTTTATGAAAGTTTGTATAAAAAATACGAAAAAAGAGATTATAAGGAAGCGATTTCCGGATTCAAAGATTTTATCCAAAAATACCCGGACAGTAAATATGTCCCTAATGCTTATTATTGGATAGCTGAGTGCTATTATGCTGCTGCTAATTATCAAGATGGAGTATACAATAATACTTTGATTAATTTTAAACTGTCACAAGATAATTTTCGAATTGTTATTAGCAAATTTCCCGATAATCAAAAAGCCGATGATGCTCGCATTAAATTGAAAAAAATTGAAAGAATTGTTTTCTATGTCATAGCTCGAAAAGCTTATTTGGCGAAAGACTATACAACGGCAATAGAGAATTTTAGAGAGTATGTCAATCGCTATCCATCGACTGAGTTGACTGCTAATTGTTTTTACTGGGCAGGTATTTGTTATTTTGAGCAGGAGCAATATGATAATGCGTTAGCTGAGTTTGAAAAAGTTAGAAGTGAATACCCTAAGCATCACAAAGCGAAAGATGCTTTGATAAAAATAAATGAGATAAAAAAACTTCGAGCTGAAGGAAATGGAAATCCGGAAGAATTGTTTGATTCTGAGTTTGTAAGACTTGAGAAATATTATAAAAATGGCGAATTTGCCAATTTGGTTGTGGAAGGAGAGAGGTTTATTAGTAATAATCCCAATGATGTGAATGTGCCCAAAGCTATATTTTTGGTTGGAGAAGGTTACTATGAACAAGGCAATTTTGCTAATGCAATAGGGTACTATAAAAGAATTCTTGATGAAAATTTATTACCAAAAGAGCAAGAAATTGTGCAAACGAGATATGATAACTGTTTGAGAAATTTGGATGGTAATTCTACGCCATCGCAGAGTGAAGAGGGAATTTCTCCTACAACGAACACCATTTCTGATGATAAAGCAAAATTAAATGAAGGTGTAAAGTTATGTTTTGACGGACAATGGAATGAAGGTATAAATATTCTTTCTTCCCTAAAGGGGAAATTTACTCCTGGGTCTGAAGACCAAGCCCTTTTATTTACTTGGATTGGTGCTTATTATTACAATTCAAAAGATTACGCTAAAGGTAAGTATTACTATTCCAAGGTTGATGCTGATAAATTGAGGTTGAAAGATAAGGATATGTATTATAGTGGTTTTGCTTTTTCGTGTTATCGCGTGAACGATTTCGATTTGGCTTTGAACCTTATTGAGCAATTTAAGCAGAATTTTAATCCTGACAATACATATTATAATGGTCTTGAAACTCTTAAATCTGCCATTATTAGAAGACAACAAGGAAATTAAAAAAACATATGGAATATATTACAGCTATTGGAATAAAAAAATTGAACGAAAAATTGGAAGCGCTGAAAGCGAGCTTACCGGAAGTTATGGGGCATGTGGCATCGGCAAGGGAGATGGGTGATTTGTCGGAAAATGCGGAGTATCATGCGGCTCGTGAGCGGAAAAGAAATATTGAGAACGAAATTGGATATATCTCTTCGCGATTGCAAAAGTTGCAGGTAATTAATCCGCAAACTATGGACGATTCAGCGGTTAGGTTTGGCTTTTGCATAAAGATTAAAGAGAAAGCGACAGGCGAAATCTCTAATCATATTTTGGTAGGAGTTGATGAGATTGATTTTGATTTTGGAGATAGTGTTGTCCCAATCTCTTTCTTGTCGCCGATAGGCAAGGCACTTATTGGCAAGAAGGTCGGAGAAGAGTTTGTAGTTAGTGCTCCTTCGGGAGATATCACTTATTCCGTAGTGGGAATTTGGAGAGGTTAGATGGTGGCTGAAGAGTTATTATACGAGAAGAAAACAGCTTGGCGGAAGGAGAATAAAGAGGAAGTTTTTTCTTTTGCCGAAGAATATAAGATTTTTTTGAACAATTGCAAAACAGAGCGGCTCAGTGTTGATTATACATTAGGACTTTTGGAAAAAGCAGGGTTTAAACCTCTTGAGGAAGGTGGCTCTCGTGTTTACAGAATTTTCAAATCAAAAAGTATATCGTTTGCTATTTTGGGTAACGAGCCTATTTTGAATGGTGTGAATGTGATTGCTTCACACATAGATTCTCCACGGGTTGACCTCAAGCAAAATCCGTTTTATGAATCCGATGATGTGTGTATGGCGAAAACTCATTATTATGGTGGAATCAAGAAGTATCAATGGTTGTCCACTCCTTTGGCTTTGCACGGGGTTGTGATAAAAGCTGATGGCGAAAAGGTTAAAGTTGATATAGGCGAAAACCCCGATGACCCCGTTTTTGTAATTCCTGATTTATTGCCACATCTTTCGAGGAAAGTGCAATACACAAAGAAGTTAACGGAAGCTTTTGATGCCAATAAAATGAATTTGGTATTCTCTTCTATGCCTGCCTTTGGTGATGACGACAAGGAGATTAAGTCAAAGTTTAAGCTAAGGGCGTTGGAACTTTTGTCGGAGAAATACGGTGTCAAAGAGCAGGATTTTTTGTCTGCGGAGTTGAGTTTAGTTCCTGCAGGGCTTGCTCGTGATGCGGGGATAGATTCGTCTATGATTTTGTCTTACGGGCAAGATGACAGAGTTTGTTCCTATTGCGGGTTGAGGTCTGTTTTGGATTTAGGCGAGCATAATAAAACCGTAGTTTGCTATTTTGCCGATAAAGAAGAGATAGGTAGCGACGGTAATACAGGTGCGAAATCTGCGTTTTTCAAAAATTTTATTCAAGAACTTATGAAGCTTAACGGTGAAAGCTATGACAGCTATTCGCTTGGTGTTGCTTTGTCCAACTCTCAAATAATTTCGGCTGATGTTTCGGCTGCTCTCAATCCCAACTATCCGGAAGTTCATGATAAGCAAAATGCGACTATTTTGGGTTCGGGAGTAGAGATTTCCAAGTTTGGAGGTGGAGGTGGTAAATACTCCTCCAGTGATGCCAGCAGTGAGTTCACTTCCAAACTTATTAGGATTTTTGAGAAAAACGGTATTTCGTGGCAGATGGGTAGTCTGGGCAAAGTGGATGAAGGTGGTGGAGGAACTATTGCTAAATTTTTGGCTGAATTGGGTGCAGATGTTATAGATTGCGGAACGGGATTGTTTGGGATGCACTCGTTGTATGAGTTATCCAGCAAAGTTGATGTTTACAATACTTATTTAGCCTATTCCAGTTTTTTGAGAGAGTGCTAATTTCCTATGACTATTCGTCGCTTAGCCATTATATTTTTTTCGTTGTTAGCTGTGTTTTCCGGATTGGTTATCGTCTACAAGATTGTGGATGATGATGCTCTTTCTCGGTCAATTAATATTCAGGAAAAGCAATACAAAATTATTTTGAGTCATTATGGTCAAAAAGAGTATGAAAACACGATTCGCTTAGGAGAGACTTTCTTAAACTCTTTTCCTGATGGTCCTTATTCTGCCGATGTGATGCTCAATGTAGGGCAGTCTTATTTCCAATTGAAAGATTATGACAATGCGATTAAAACTTACAATAGTTTACTGGAAAAATACCCCGATCACAAATTGAAAAATTATGTAAAAGATAAGATTGCACAAGCGACCGATTATAAGGGAGATTTTGTTTCCAGTTTGGAAATAGGCAAGCAAGGGGCTCAGATAGATTTTGAGAAATGCAAAGAGCTGTTTGATGACAACCTTTACAAATATGCTTTGGGTGCTTTTATTACATATAGGGGAAAATATCCGGAGAGTCCTTTTAGTTCCAATGTGGATTTTTTGATTGCCGATTGCTATTTCAATTTGGGAGATTTCGATTCTGCGGTTAAACTGTTTCAACAGGTAGTTGAAAAATATCCGCAGAGCGAAGACAAATATTTGGCACAAAGACGATTGGAGAGGATTGCAACTTTGCAAGAGAAGAAGGAAAGCAATTCACTACAAGATATTTACAATAGGGCTTTGAACGAGTATAATCAGAAAAACTATAATTCGGCGATAAGTGAGTTTTCCGATTTTCTTGCTCTTTATCCTACGAGCAAATTTGCACCGAATTGCCAGTATTGGCTTGCGGAATCTTATTATTCCAAGGATAATAAAGCGGCTGCTTTGCAAGAATTTAAAAAAGTTGTCAAAAATTATCCTAATTCCGATAAAGCAAAAGATGCACAAATCAAAATTGATATGATACTTAACGCCAAAAAAAGTTTTAACAGGTCTGATGAATTTACCGAGTATAAAAATGTTCGCAAATACTATTTAGTAGGGAAATATGACAAGGCTATAACGGAGTTTGATGAGTATATTTTGGCTTATCCCGATGGCAAATATATGCCTAACGCTTATTATTGGAAAGGGGAGTGCTACTACTCCAAGGGTGATTACAGAAAGGCTATAGAGGTATTCGAGAAAGTTTTGCAACTGTTCCCCGACTCTCAAAAGGCAAATCATTCCAGAATTAAAATAAGTATGGCAAAAGAAAAACTTGGAATTGTGGAGCACACTCCGCAAGAAATTTTGTATCAGAAGAGTTTTGCTCTGTATAAAGATAGGAAATATATTGAGGCAATTGCTTCTTTTGAGTCTTTTATCGATAAATATCCTGTAAATCCTTTGGTGGAAAATTGTTTGTATTGGATAGGGGAATGCTACTACGCTTTGGGCAAATATGAGGAGGCGAAATCTCATTTTTCGCAGGTTTTGACCCGCTATCCTTCCGGCAATAAATACAACGATGCTACTATTAAGTTGAAGATGTGTCAGGAGAAAACAGGCGATAAGATTAAATCGGAGCAAGAGGTTCTTGCCGAGTCTATTTATAACGATTTCCAAGAGACTAATTATGCAAGAGTTGTCAGCAGAGGTGTTGAATTTTTGGAGAAATACAAAAACTCGCCTCAGAGTCAGAAGATTCATCTTTTGGTTGCTCAAAGTTATGAAAAATCGAGGAAATTTGATGAGGCTTTTAGAGAGTATAAAAGCATAATTGGCGATTATCCGGAAAAGGCTTTGGAGATTCAAGAGAAGATTTTGGATTTGTGTTCGACTCTAAATCGCCCCTTACAACTGAAAATCGAAGAGTTGGAAATGAAAAAACTGAAAGGCGAGGCTGGCAATGAGTGATTTTACTCATCTTGATAAAAATTACCAAGCGAAGATGGTGGATGTGAGCGATAAGAAAAAACAGCTTCGTATCGCCAAAGCAAAGGGTAAGATTAATCTACAAGCGGAAACGGTTGAAAAAATACTGTCCAATAGCATTATCAAAGGAAATGTTCTGGCTGTGGCGAAGGTTGCTGCTATTCAGGGGAGCAAAAAGACCAGTGAGTTAATCCCTATGTGCCATAATGTTTTTATCTCGCAAGTTGCTGTTGATTTTGAGGTTGTTGACGACGGAGTTCTTTGTTTTAGCAAAGTAGTGGCTGTGGATGTTACAGGGATTGAGATGGAGGCGTTGACTGCCGTAAGTGTTGCGTTGCTCACGATTTACGATATGTGTAAAGCGGTTGATAAAAAGATGAGCTTTACGGATATAGTTCTTTTGGAAAAGACCAAGCAAGATTTGTAATGGGGGAAATTAGTTTTGCCGTCTTATCTCTAAGCACCAGAGCCAGTCAAGGTGTCTATGAGGACAAAAGTGGAAACTATTTGCGGGAAAAATTACAATCTTTTTGCGGAAGTTCCGGAGACTATTTTCTACTTGCTGACGATGAGATAAAACTCGCTTCTACGCTCGAAGAGATTATTGAGCAAAAAACAGATTTGATTTTTACTACCGGTGGCACGGGTATAGGAACTCAAGACATAACAATCGAGGTTGTGCAACCGATGATAGACAAGTTTGTTCCCGGGGTGATGGAGTTTATTCGGACGAAATATGGCTATGAAAACAGAAACGCCTTGCTTAGTAGAGGGGTTTGTGGCTTGGCAAAGCGGTCTCTTATTTTTACGCTTCCCGGTAGCATCAAGGCGGTAAAAGAGTATTGGCAGGAGATAGAGCCACTACTGGCTCATATGCTTCAAATGAAAGCAGATATCGATTCCCATGGGAGAGTTTAACAATATTTTCAACAGCTTTTTGACCAGATCTCAACAAAAAGTTCTTTTATTTCTGGTTGTTCTTTTCGTTTTGGGCAAGGGTTTGAACCTATTTTCGTATGAACCAAAAAATCAGAAGCAGTTAACCGAAGAAATTGCTGAAGCGGTTAAGATTGATGCTAAAATAATAGTAGATGTGAGGACTGCTTCTGCGAAAGAGTTGGAGATGGTGCCCGGGATAGGCGAAAAAACAGCTGCCAAAATCATCGAGATTCGTTCAGATTTTACTTCTTTGGAAGATTTGATGGAGGTCAGAGGAATTGGTCCTGCCAAGTTTAACAAAATGAAAGAATTTTTTGTCCCTTTTGGCTCTGAATATACTAAAAAAATTTCTCAAGAAAAGAAGGATGAGATTGAATATGATAGGCGGGCTACAGCGGTCAATTTGAACACAGCCGGAGTTGAGGAACTGACAACCATAAAGGGAATAGGGAAAGCTACTGCGGAGAAAATTGTGGAGTATAGAAATGAGCACGGCAAGTTCATGTCGGGAGAAGATTTGCTAAAAGTCAAAGGCATAGGGACGAAAAAATTGGAAAGTATTTTGTCCCAAATAGTTGTTGAGTAAAATAACTAATAGAAATACTTGTTTTCATTTTTTTAAAATTAAGATTTCGTTGACATATATCTCTCAAGCAATATAGTCATTCAAATTACTTTGATGTAAAAAAATAAATCTCAAGGAATTAACTTATGACAAAATATTATAACGATTTGTCTAGAACCTTTAGCGAATTTCTGTTGCTACCTAATTTCACTTCCAAAGATTGCTCTCCGAATAAAATATGTTTGAAAACTTCTGTTTCCAGATATTGCAAAAACGACCCCTTACGATTTGAAATTAATTTGCCTGTTGTCTCGGCGATTATGCAGGCAGTTTCTGATGATAACATAGCCATTTCTCTGGCAAAATGCGGAGGAATGGCTTTTATTTTTTGCTCGCAATCTATAGAAGAACAAGCGAAAATGGTGCGGAAAGTAAAGAGCTACAAAGCCGGATTTGTGGTCAGTGATTCTAATTTGACCATTGAGCATACTTTGGCTGATGTCATCAAATTAAAAGAAAAAACAAATCATTCTACCATCGCTATTACCGAAGATGGGAAATCAACGGGAAAGCTGTTGGGAATAGTTACCAAAAGAGATTATCGGCTCAGTAAAATGTCTTTGGATACCAAAATCAAAGATATTATGACTCCCTTTTCTTCGATGATTTGTGGTGAAAATGGGATTAGTTTGAGTGAAGCTAACGATATACTTTGGAAGCATAAATTAAATTGTCTTCCCATAATCGATTCAGAGCAAAATTTAGCTTATTTGGTTTTTAGGAAAGATTATGAAAATCACAAGGAAAATCCTAATGAGTTGTTAGATGCAGGCAAGAGATATGTTGTTGGTGCAGGGATAAATACCTACGATTACAAAGAAAGAGTTCCTGCTCTGATAAATGAAGGTGCCGACATTTTGTGCATAGATTCTTCCGACGGATTTTCGGAGTGGCAAAGAGAGACTATTCAATATATTAAAAATAACATTAGTCGGGATATAAAAGTTGGAGCTGGAAATGTTGTTGATGCGGAAGGGTTTTTGTTTCTTGCGGAAGCAGGAGCTGACTTTGTAAAAGTTGGAATTGGTGGAGGCTCTATCTGCATCACCAGAGAGCAAAAAGGAATAGGAAGAGGTCAGGCTTCGGCACTTATGGAAGTGGTAGATGCCAGAGACAAATATTATAAAAACACAGGAGTTTACATTCCTATTTGTTCTGATGGAGGAATTGTTCACGATTATCATCTTTCGCTTGCTTTGGCGATGGGAGCTGATTTCATTATGTTGGGCAGGTATTTTGCTCGATTTGATGAGAGTCCTTCCCGCAAATTGAAAGTGGGAAACAACTATGTTAAGGAGTATTGGGGAGAAGGCTCTAATAGGGCAAAGAATTGGCAAAGATACGATTCTGTGCCTGAGGAAAAGAAAATTGGTTTTGAAGAAGGTGTAGATGCTTATGTTCCTTATGCCGGAAAATTAAAAGATAATTTGGAGATAACTTTGAGCAAGATTAAGGCAACTATGATTAGTTGTGGTTCTGCCAATTTGGCGGAATTTAGAGAAAAATCCAGATTTGTGATAGTCTCTCCTACGAGTATTGTCGAGGGTGGAGCACATGATGTGGAAAGAAAAGAGAACTAAAGTATGATAGATGGAAAGTCATTGATGAACTATAAAAGAGTATTTGTGCAAAAAAAAGAGGGTTTCGAGGTTGAAGCAAAAGATGTTTTGACTGATATTAGGGAAACCTTGTTAATCTCCGAAATTGCGGATTTGAAAATACTGATTCGCTATGATTTATACGATATTTCCGAAGAAGAGTATGAGCTGTCAAAAAAAATAGTGTTTTCTGACCATATAGTAGATGTTGTTTATGAAAATGACCTTGAAATAGAAGAAGATGAGCAGGTTTTTGCAGTGGAATATTTGCCCGGGCAATATGACCAAAGAGCAGATGCTGCTCTTCAATGTCTGAATATTCTTTCCCAAAATGACAAGGTAAAAGTCAAAGTAGCAAAATTGTATGTTTTAAAGGGAAAACTAAGCAATATCCAAGTGGGGAAAATAAAAAATTATCTGATAAATCCGGTAGATTCAAGGCAGGCAAGTTTGGAGAAAGCTCCAAATTTTGATGGAGAAATCTCGGAAAAACCCAGAGGGATTTCCCTGGTAAATGACTTTATCTCGATGAACGATGTTGCTTTAATAGAGCTTTTGGAAGAGATGAATTTTTCTATGTGTTTGGAGGATATAAAATTTTGCCAAGAGTATTTCAAAAATGAAGAAAAGAGAAATCCAACTTCTACGGAATTGAAAGTGATAGATATTTATTGGTCGGATCATTGCCGGCACAAAACTTTTAATACTATAATAGAAGATGTTGAGTTTGAAGATGGCTTTTATATGAAGCCGATAAAGAAGGCTTTTAAGGAATACCAAAAATCTAAAGAAAAATTGGGCAAACAAGAGCAAGATATTTCCCTGATGAATATTGTGCTGACGGCAATGCAGGAACTAAAGCGAGATGGCAAATTGGAAGATTTGGAGCAATCCGACGAGATAAATGCTTGTAGCATAGAAAGGGAGGTTGTGGTAAACGGAAAGCCTGAAAAGTGGCTGATAATGTTCAAAAATGAAACTCACAATCATCCTACGGAAATAGAGCCTTTTGGTGGAGCATCTACTTGTCTTGGCGGTTGCATTAGAGACCCCTTGTCGGGAAGAGCATTCGTTTATCAGGCGATGAGGATTAGTGGTTCGGGCAACCCTACCTTGATGCATCAAGAGATAAAAGGGAAATTGTCGCAAAAAAAAATCACTAAAGATGCGGCTCGAGGCTATAGTTCTTATGGCAATCAGATTGGGATTAGCACAGGGCAGGTAGCGGAGTTTTATCATGAAGGATATAGAGCCAAAAGGCTGGAATTGGGGGCGGTAATTGGAGCAGTTCCCAAAAAAAATGTTATCAGAGAAAAGCCGAGTCTTTCCGATGTGATAATACTTTTGGGTGGCAAAACTGGTAGAGACGGATGTGGAGGAGCGACTGGCTCTTCCAAATCGCACAACGAGAACTCAATCAATGAGTGTAATTCGGAAGTCCAAAAAGGAAATCCTGTTGTAGAGAGAAAAATTCAGAGATTGTTTAGAAACGAAAAGGCGATAAAACTGATAAAAAGGTGCAACGACTTTGGAGCGGGAGGAGTTTGTGTTGCTGTGGGAGAGCTTTGCGATGGTGTAAGCATCAACTTGGATTTGGTGCCAAAAAAGTATGAAGGCTTGAATGGCACTGAAATTGCTATCTCAGAGTCGCAGGAAAGAATGGCGGTGGTCGTCAGCGAAAAAGATAAGAATGAGTTTATTACTTTGGCAAAACAAGAGGCTTTGGAAGCAGTTGAGATTGCTAAAGTTACCAATAGCAATAAAATGCAAATGTTCTGGGCAGGAGATAAAATTGTCGATATTGGCAGAAAATTTTTGGATACAGGCGGAGTAAAGCCCAAAGTAAAGGTTAGAGTGAAAAACCCTCTGGAAGAAGAGAATTATTTTTTGCCGAATCGGGAGAATGATTGGACAGATAATTTGCAAGAGATAAATCATTGCAGTCAAAAGGGTTTGGCTGAAATGTTTGATAATACCATTGGGAATGGCAGTGTTATTTCCAATTTTGGAGGCAAATATCAAATGACTCCCGCTGAAGCAATGATTTGTAAAATTCCCGTTTTGGAGGGAGATACGAATAGTGCCAGTTTGATGAGTTATGGTTTCAATCCTTATCTTTCTTCTTGGAGTCCCTTTCATGGGAGCATTTTTGCGATAGTAGAATCTTTGGCAAAACTTGTCGCCAGTGGTGGAGATTATAAAAAAGCCAGATTAACTTTTCAGGAGTATTTTGAAAAAATCGGTGATGATGAAGAAAAATGGTCGAAGCCTTTTTCAGCAGTTTTGGGTGCTTATTATTGTCAAAAAATGTTGGAAGTTCCGGCTATTGGTGGCAAAGATAGTATGTCGGGAAGTTTTAACGAACTTCATGTGCCGCCTACTTTTGTGAGTTTTGCCGTCGATGTGCTGGATACAAAAAGAGTAATCTCTTCCGAGTTCAAAAAAGTCGATAGTAAGGTTGTAATTCTCAAAGCCCAAAGAGATAAATTTGACATTCCTATATTTGAAAAATTGAAAGCCAATTTTGAATTGGTGCAAGATTTAATTTCCCAAAATAAAGTCCTTTCTTCGTTTAATGTAAAGAGTGGTGGAATTGCGGAAGCTATTTCCAAAATGAGTTTTGGGAATAAAATCGGCTTTGAGTTTGGCACGGATATTTCCATAGAAGAGCTTTATGCAAAAGATTATGGTTCTATCATTTTGGAGATAGATGCAAAGGAAAATTTGAAGGAGTTATTCCCTGAATTTAGTTATAAAATTTTGGGAAAAACCAAGGAAGCAAAAGTCATCTCTTTCAAAAATTGTTCTTATGAATTGGACGAATTAATTGCAGTTTGGAGCAAGCCATTGGAGAAGATTTTCCCCACAAAATCAAGAGAGCAAAAAGGGGAAATAGTCAAATTTGCTTCTTATGAAAACACATCTCCCCAAAAATCTTTTTACATCTTAAAAAAAGCCAAGCCAAAAGTTTTTATGATGGTTTTCCCCGGAACAAATTGCGAATATGATACAAAGAAAGCCTTTGAGAAAGCTGGAGCTGAAGTGGAAATCGGGATTTTTAATAACTTGGATTTAGCACAAATAAAGGAATCGATAGCATATTTTAGTAAGGCTATAAATAATTCTCAAATCTTGATGATACCTGGGGGATTTAGTTTGGGCGATGAGCCTGACGGTTCGGGAAAATTCATTGCTACCGTCTTGAGAAATCCCCAAATAGCGGGCAGTATCACAAAATTTTTGCAGACCAAAGATGGTCTTATCTTGGGAATATGCAATGGTTTCCAAGCTCTGCTTAGATTGGGGCTAATTCCTTTTGGGCAGATAGTTGAGCCGAGTAAAAACTATCTTGCTCTGACACACAATAATATAAAAAGGCATATAGCGAAAATGGCAGATGTCAAAGTGGTTTCCAATCTGTCTCCTTGGCTTAGCAAAGTAAATGTTGGCGACATTCATACTATCGCTATATCTCACGGCGAGGGTCGAATAGCTGGAGATGAGGATAAAATAAAGAGCTTATTTTCAAAAAATCAAATAGCAACTCAATATGTGGATTTTAGCGGAATCCTACTTACGATGAAGATTATAATCCGAATGGCTCGTTTTGTGCCATAGAGGGAATTAGCGACCCGAGTGGCAAAATTTTTGGGAAAATGGGTCATAGCGAAAGAGTGGGAGACGGGACTTTGATAAATATTTATGGAAATAAAGACCAAAAACTATTTGAAGCTGGAGTTGATTATTTCAAATAAATCATACCATTTTAAAGGAGGTAAGTGATTAAATGAAAGTGGCAATTATTTTTGGAAGTAAATCCGATACTGAGGTTATGAGGGGAGCAGCTGATGCCCTGAGAAAATTCGATATTCCCTGCAAAGCTTATGTGCTTTCCGCTCATAGAGCTTTTGATAAACTTATGGAAACGATAAAATTGTTGGAAAAAGAAGATTGTGAGCTTATAATTGCAGGTGCTGGTCTTTCGGCACATTTGCCAGGAGTCATCGCTGCCAATACTTTGATACCTGTAATCGGAGTTCCCATCAATGTATCTTTGAGCGGTTTAGATGCTTTGTTTTCCATAGTGCAAATGCCCAAGGAAGTTCCCGTGGCAGCCGTAGGTATCAATAATAGCTACAATGCAGGGATTTTAGCTGTTAGGATATTGTCCATTAAGTATAAGGAGTTGAGAGAGAAATTGTTGGCTTACAAAGACGATTTGAAAGAAAAATTTTTAAAAGATAACGAGGTAATATTATGATAAAGAAAGGTAGTCTGCTCTACGAAGGGAAAGCAAAAAAAATATTTGAAACTGAGGTAAATGACGAAATTTTAGTTTTTTACAAAGATGATGCGACAGCTTTTAATGGACAAAAAAAATCTCAAATAGCAAGTAAAGGAATTTTAAACAATAGCATTACTACTATTTTGTTTGAGTTGCTCGCTAAAAACGGGATAAAAACCCATTTTATCAAGAAAATTAGTGATAGGGAACAATTGGTAAAAAAAGTGGAGATTGTTCCGCTTGAGGTAATCGTCAGAAATATTGCGGCAGGAAGTATGGCAAATAGGCTTGGTTTGCAGGAAGGTATGGAACTTAAAACCACAGTTTTGGAAATTTCCTACAAAAATGATGCTTTGGGCGACCCACTAATTAACGATTATCATGCAGTTTCTATTGGTCTTACTACTTTTGAGGAATTGAAAAAAATCTATGAGATGGCTGCTAAAATTAATGTTATTTTGAAAGACTATTTTCTGAAAAGAAAGGTTAAATTGGTAGATTTTAAGTTGGAATTTGGAAGATATAAAGATGAAATAATTCTTGCTGACGAAATCTCTCCCGATACTTGCAGATTTTGGGATGCTGATACTAATGAAAAAATCGACAAGGACAGATTTAGACGAGATTTGGGGAATATTGTAGAAGCTTATGAAGATATTTTAAGCAGAATTTCCCAAGAATAATTTTGCTATGATATTCATTAAATTATTCCAAATGAAATATCGAAAGAGAGAAGAATATGTTTAGGGATAAGTTTAAAGAAGAGTGTGGAGTTTTCGGTGTTTTTTCCAATTTTGATGATTTTGATGCGACGGGATTAACTTATTGTGGCTTGTATGCTTTGCAACACAGGGGGCAAGAGAGTGCAGGAATAGCCTCGTGTAGCCAGGGAAACTTGAGTATCAAAAAAGGAATGGGATTGGTAGGCGAGGTTTTCAACCAAGAGATTTTAGGGCAATTAAAAGGAAATGCTGCCATTGGGCATGTCAGATATTCTACCACCGGAGCAAGCTCCATAATCAATGCTCAGCCTCTGCTCAGTGAGTTGAAATTTGGCAAATTGGCAATCGCTCACAATGGGAATTTGATAAACACCTCGACCATCAAAGAGGATTTGGAAAATTCCGGTTCTATTTTTTACACTACTACAGATTCGGAAATAATTTTAAATTTGATAGCCAAAAAAACTGAAAAAGACATTGAAAGTGCCATAAAAGAGGTGGTGCAAGAGATTAAAGGTGCTTATAGCTTTGTTGTTTTGACCGAAAATTCTTTGATAGGAGTTAGAGACCCGGCTGGCATCAGACCTCTCTGTCTTGGCAAAATAGGAGAAAACTACATTTTATGTTCCGAGAGTTGTGCCTTGAGTATGATAAATGCCCAATTTGTAAGAGACATAATGCCTGGAGAAATGGTTGTAATCGATAAAAACGGAGTTTGTTCTACACTTCTATGTGAACAAGTGAATTACAATATTTGTGCTTTTGAATACATCTATTTTGCCAGACCTGATAGTGTGATAGATGGGGTAAATGTATATGAGGCAAGAGAAAAAGCAGGGGAATTGCTCTTCAAGGAATCTCCTGTCGAGGCTGATATTGTGGTTGGTGTGCCAGATTCAGGTATTCCTGCTGCTATGGGTTATGCTCATGCTTCGGGGATTCCTCTTAAAATGGGCTTGATAAAAAACAAATACATAGGGCGAACTTTTATTGCTCCCAACCAAAAAGATAGAGAAAAAATGGTTTCCATCAAAATGAACTCTTTGTCATCTATTGTAAAAGGCAAAAAAATTGTATTAATCGACGATTCTATCGTGAGAGGGACGACAAGCCGAAAATTGATAGAAATTTTACGAAAAAGCGGAGCAAAAGAGATTCACTTTAGAATATCTTCGCCCAAAGTAAAATTTTCGTGTGATTTGGGTATGGACACCTCTTCGTATGAAAAAGAGATAATAGGAAACTATCTGAAAACTGAAGAAATAAATAAAATTTTGGGTTCTGACAGCCTTAAATATCTTAGTATGGAAGGAATGTTGGAAACATTGAAATCTAAAGAGAAAAAAGGATTTTGTCTCGGATGTTTTACAGGGCAATATCCGTATTAGCCAAAATAATAAGGATAAAAAAGTGATAACTTATAAAGATTCTGGAGTGAATATCGAAGAAGGTTATAAGACCGTCAAAAAGATAAGCGAGTATGCCAAACAAACTCATAGCAAAGAAGTGGTAAATGATATCGGGAGTTTTGCCGGTTGTTTCTCACTGGAAAATTATGAAAATCCAATATTGGTCTCTGGCACTGATGGAGTGGGAACGAAACTTGAGCTTGCTCTAAAAGCGAAGAAGTATGAAAATATCGGAATAGATTGTGTGGCAATGTGTGTGAACGATATTTTGTGTCTTGGAGCTAAACCTTTGTTTTTTTTGGATTATCTTGCTTGCGGTAAATTGTCTGCCGAGGTAGCTTCTGAAATTGTCAAAGGAGTTAGTCTTGGTTGCCTTGAAGCAAAATGCTCTCTCATCGGAGGAGAAACGGCGGAAATGCCTGGCTTTTATGATGATGGCAAATACGATATTGCTGGATTTTGTGTGGGAGTAGTTTCCAAAAATAAAATAATCAACGGCGATAACATAAGTGCGGGAGATGTTTTGATAGGTTTGGAGTCGTCTGGGCTGCACAGCAACGGATTTTCGCTGGTGAGAAAGTTAATCAAAAAGACAAGCGAAAAATTGAACGGAGTGGAGCTTTCAGAAATTTTACTGAAACCTACCAAAATATATGTAAAAGCGATTTTGAAATTGCTTGAAAGCTACGAGATAAAGGGAATGGCTCATATCACAGGTGGAGGATTTGTGGAAAATATTCCCAGAATGTTCCGCCAAAATTTGCGAATTGTCATAGAAAAAAACAGCTATAAAATTCCTGAAATATTTGAATATCTGATGGACTTGGGTGTGAGCGAAGAAGAGATGTATAAGACCTTCAATATGGGTATAGGTTTGGTTCTTGCAGTGGATAAAAACATCACTTGCAAGGTAATAGAATCTTTGGCAAATCTTGGAGAAGCGGGACATATTATCGGCTATTTTGAGGAAGGTGAAAAAAGCATATGTATAAAATAGCGGTTTTGATTTCGGGCGAAGGCAGCAATCTCCAAACAATTATGGAGAAAGTGGAAAGTGCTTATCTAAATTGCGAAATATTTATGGTAATAAGCGATAACAAAAATGCAAAAGGGCTGCAAAAAGCGAAAGAAAAAAACATCTTGGCAATTGCTTTGGACAGAAAAGAAAACAAGGGGAAACTATCCGACAAAATAAATGAGCTTCTCTTTGGGAAAGTTGATTTGCTTGTTTTAGCAGGCTTTACTTCTATTTTGCAAGGAGAAATTTTATCCAATTTCAAAAATCGCATAATTAATGTTCATCCATCTCTGATTCCTTCTTTTTGCGGTAAGAATATGTATGGCATCAAGGTTCACGAGAAAGCCTTGGAATATGGAGTGAAATTGTCAGGTTGCACGGTGCATTTGGTAAATGAGCAAATAGATGCAGGTAGTATTATTTTGCAAAAAGCTGTGGAAATCAGCGATACGGAAACGGCGGAAACTTTGCAAAAAAAAATCTTGAACTTAGAGCATGAGTTGCTTCCTTATGCAATAAAATTGTTTTCGGAAAACAAAATAGTAATCCAAGAAAGAAAAATTTTAATCAAAAAATAAAAATGTTTAAAAATATTTAAGAGGAAAATAGATGAATATATTGGTAGTTGGAGGTGGAGGCAGAGAGCATGCAATAGTGTGGAAATTGCACAAAGATAACCGCCAAGATAAACTTTTTTGTGCCCCAGGAAATGCTGGCATTGCAGAGATTGCTCAATGTGTTGATATTCAGATAAATGAGTTGGACAAACTTTTGGAATTTGCTTTGGCAAACGACATTCAGCTGACCATAGTGGGTTCGGAAGAGCCTTTGGTTTTGGGTATTGTTGATTTGTTTGAAGCTTCTGCCTTGAAAATATTCGGACCAAATAAGCTGTGTGCGGAGTTTGAAAATAGCAAAATTTTCACCAAAAAATTTCTTATGAGACACAATATTCCCACCGCTAAATATTATGAATACGAAGATGCGAAATTGGCAAAAGATGGCTTGAAAAACTTTTCTTACCCTTTGGTGATAAAAGCTGACGGCATAGCTGCAGGAAAAGGAGTGATAATCGCAGAAGATAAGGAAACCGCAATTGAGGCTATTGGCGATATTATGGTCAAAAAAGTCTTTGCTCAAGCGGGCAACAAAATTGTTATGGAAGAGTTTTTGTCCGGCATAGAGGCTTCCGTTTTGTGTTTTGTAGATGGCGAAGATATTGTTCCGATGGTTTCCGCTCAAGATTATAAAAAAATATTTGATGGAGATTTAGGCTTAAATACAGGTGGTATGGGAGCTTGTTCGCCCAATCCAATATTTAGTCCCAAAATTGAAAAGATAATTGAAAATAAAATTTTGCTTCCCATAATAAACGGCTTGAAAGAGGAAAAAATAAAATACAAAGGTGTCTTATTTATCGGCTTGATGATAGAAAACGATGAGCCGAAAGTGTTGGAATTTAATGTGAGATTTGGCGACCCTGAAACACAAGTTGTCTTGCCAAAGTTGGAAACACCTTTGGTGGAGATAATTGATAGTGTATTAAATTCAAATTTGAAAAATCAGAAATTTGTGTGGAAACAAAGCAAAACCTTGTGTGTAGTGCTTGCCTCAAAAGGCTATCCCGAAAAATATGAAAAAGGGGCAATCATAAAAGGCTTAAACAAGCTTGACGATGAAATTACGGTTTTCCATAGCGGAACAAAAAATTTGGGCGATAAGTTGGTCGCAAATGGCGGAAGAGTGCTGTCGCTTATGGCTTCTGCCTCTTCTCTCGATGATGCCCGAAAAAAGGTTTACGACAATATGAGTAAAATTTCATCAAAAGATTTTTATTATCGAAAAGATATAGGAATGTAGTTTGGAGGAATTTATGGGAAAATCAAATAGAAAGACAATTAACTGTAAGTTAATTGAGATTGTAAAAAAATTAAAAGGGTTTTAGGAAAATGATAGAGAGATATTCTAGAGAGAAAATGGCTCATATTTGGAGTGAGCAGAGTAAATTTGATAAAGTATTGGCGGTGGAAATTGCGGTTTGTAAGGCTAAAGCTGAACTGAACATTATCCCCAAAGAGGCTTGTGAAGATATAGAAAAGAACGCCTCTTTTTCTTTGTCCCGCTTGGAAGAGATAGAGAAAGAGGTTAAGCATGATTTGATAGCGTTTTTGACCAGTGTTGCCGAGAATGTGGGGGATAATTCTCGTTACATTCATGTTGGACTTACTTCTTCCGATGTTCTTGATTCTGCTTTGGGATTGCAGTTTAGCGAATCTTTGGATATAATTTCCGAGGGGATTTCTTCCTTGATGAGTAGGCTAAAGGAGTTAGCTTATCGTTACAAAGATTTGCCACAAATGGGCAGAACTCACGGAGTTCATGCTGAGCCAATTAGTCTTGGACTGAAATTTGCTCTTTGGCACGAAGATTTTAAACGCAATAGCGAGCGATTGGAACAACTGAAAAAGAGGGTTGCTGTGGGCAAACTTTCTGGTTCTGTAGGCACTTTCTCTTCCACAGAGCCTGAAGTCGAGGAAATGGCTTTGTCTCTGTTGGGTCTGGATTATGCGAAAGTTTCTACCCAAGTTTTGCAGAGAGATAGACATTCCGAATACTTGAATTTTTGTGCTTTGCTCGCCTCCTGTATGGAAAAAGTTGCTGTTGAGTTGCGGAATTTGCAACGGACAGAAATTAGAGAGTTGGAAGAGGGATTTAGCAAAGGGCAAAAAGGTTCTTCGGCGATGCCTCACAAAAAAAATCCGATTTCTGCGGAGAATATCACGGGTTTATCCCGCGTAGTTCGTGGCTACGCTCTTGCAGGTATGGAGACTGTAGCTCTGTGGCACGAGCGGGATTTGTCCAACTCTTCTTGCGAGAGAGTTACTTTGGCAGATAGTTCTATTCTTGTCGATTATATGCTGGCGAGATTGTTGAAGATTTTGCAGAACATCAATGTTCTGGAAGACAATTTGAAAGAAAACCTGAGCAAAACCAAGGGAATTGTATTTTCACAAAAGTTGATGTTGGCACTGACCAAATCGGGAATGCTAAGGGAAGATGCATATTATTTGGTGCAAAAATTGGCTCATCAAGCGTGGGATGAGGATATAAACTTGAAAGAGTTGGCGAACTCCAATCCGGAGATAAATTTGTCCGAAAAAGAGATAGACGAAATTTTCTCGGAAGCCTCTTTCTTGCGAAATGTGGACAAAATTTTTAAGAGAGTTTTTGAAGATTAGAAGATAAAAGTTTTATTCTTGTGAGTAATTATCTTGTGATTGATGTGGTTGTAAATTGCTCTTGACAGCACTATTTTTTCCAAATCTTTACCTTTTCTAATCAATTCTGCTACCGAATCGCTGTGCGAAACTCTGGCGACATCTTGTTCGATTATCGGACCCTCATCCAATTGTTCCGTCACATAGTGGCTGGTTGCACCAATAATCTTCACACCTCTAGTAAATGCTTGATGATAAGGTTTCGCTCCGGGAAATGCCGGCAAAAACGAGTGATGAATATTGATAATTCTGTTGGGGAACTTTTCGATTATTTCATTAGACAATATTTGCATATATCTTGCGAGAACAACGAGAGTTATATTGTGCTCTTCCAACAATTCCAATTGCCTTTTTTCTACTTCGCTTTTGTTTTCTGTGGTAACAGGCAGATAGAAGAAAGGAATGCCAAAAGCTTTGGCGATTGGCTCCAGTTTGTCGTGATTGGAGATAATCAAGGGGATTTCCATAGGGAAAGAGCTCTTGCGGGAAAGTATGTCAAATAGGCAATGCGAAGCCTTAGAAACAAAAATAGCTATTCTGGGTTTTGTATCAGTGAAGAAGAACTGAAATTTTACTTCGGTTAGTGAGGATGCAACTTCTTCATCGAATTTAGACTCTATCTCCTCTCTTTTCAGTTCAAAGTCGTTAAGCGACCACCTTGCCCTCATAAAAAATTTGTCGTCTTCCACATGCTGATCGATTTCAACAATATTCCCTTTGTATTTTGCCAAAAACGCAGTAACCTTGGCACTAATTCCCATTTGGTCGTGACAACTTATTAAGAGTATCGCATGCGAATCCATGATAACATCCTTTTCTAAAAAAAATTGTGATACAAATCAGAAAAATTTTGTAAGAGTATATTTGTCAATATAAACAGGGCTATATAACCATTTGCACCCCAAGAAAATTTACGAGGTGCACACATTTTTAGATTTTTCACAGATTCTTTTTCTAATTTGAAAAAGAAATTGTTATTGAAAAATTCGTGGTAATTTAGGATAAATTTTTTCTTGTTTTTCAAAATAGTGTTAATAAACTCAAGGGTCAAAAGAGGTAGTAAAAGATTTTTTTTCATAAAATGCAGGTCGGAGCAGAGGTTTTCGATACTGGTAGATTTGCTCAAGTAGATGGAGAGCAATAAGATTAGTGAAAGTTTGCTGATTAAAATAAGTTCGTGAAAACCGCTTTCCCCTTGCAAAAGTGCAAATCCGAGATAAAAAGAGAATAGAGGTAAAAATTTAATTACAATGCTAATCCAACTCTTATAGAGTGATGGTTGGAATAAGAAAAATATTAGAACAAGGGAAACAGAAACTTTGTTTAATGAGATAAGGGGGTAAAAAAAATATAGACAAAACCCAATTTTTGCCAAAAGGTTTTGCTTAGATAAGGTTGACATGCTCCAATTTGATGTTGGGATTGTTCAGAATTTTTCGTGATAAAAGTAAAAAGTTCTCTTGGTCGTCGGTAACAAAAAATTGATTTTTGCCCGGGTTTGTATTAGCAGATGGAGCAATTATCTCTTTTAGGGAGTTGCTAATCGCTACACCGGAATCAACCAGATTGATTTTACCTTGGAAATACTCATCGATTTTTTTTTTGAGGACTGGATAATGCGTGCAGCCTAAGATTAAGGTGTCAATATCAGGAAAATCTTGCAGATACTCCTCAATAAGAATTTTGGTAATTATGTGATTTTCGTATCCGTTTTCCACCAGAGGAACAAACATTGGGCAACTCTTACTATGAGTTTGGATGGTATCGTCAAGAGCGTTTAGTTCCGTGGCGTAGGCTTGACTTTTTATTGTGGCGATTGTCCCGATAATTCCTATTTTTTTATTAATGCTTGTTTCGGCAGCTAATTTTGCACCAATTTTGATTACTCCGATGATAGGAATATCGAACTCTTTTTCCAGTTCTCCGATGGCTAATGCACTGGCGGTGTTGCAGGCGACGACAATCAGTTTTACATTTTTGGAAAGCAGAAAGCGGATATTTTCTCTGGAAAACTTAATAATGCTTTCCTTACTCTTGGTGCCATATGGTAGCCGTGCCGTGTCACCCAAATAGACAATATCGTCGCAGGGGAAGACCCTGCGTATCTCTTTGAAAATGGTCAAACCACCTACACCCGAATCAAAAATGCCAATAGGTTTCATTGAAGTTTAATTTTGAGGTTCTGCTGAAAGAATTTTTCCTCTTAGTTCTTCCAAAAGAGAAGTGACCAAAGATTTTTTGAGAGCACTCTTTTTATCTCCGTTAACCAAAAATTCATCAAATCCTTCTTGAGTTGTTAGGACGGAATATTGAGCGTCATCTTTTACAGGAGAGAGACCAAAAAATCCGGAATGTTTTATCGAGGTTATTTCGTTTTGATTGGACTTTAGCTCAGGAGCAAAATACTGATATCTTTTGTTTTGGAAAAGGATAAGACTATAAATTTCTTTGAGTTCCTTTCCGCTAACTTTTGCAGTCAATAAGCGATGGTCAGTTTCAAAAATTTGGTAAATGTCTTTGTCCGAAACATTGTCTTTGGATAGAGAGTTCTTAAAAATACTTTGAGGAATAACAACGAAATCTATCTTGCTACTTTCAGCAAGGTTTCGGCAGACTATTTTTCCCAAGGGAGTGGGAAATTTCACTCTTGTGGGTTTGCTACTTATATCGGAAGCAGCAGTGGCAATACTTTCATAATTCTCAGCAATTACATTGCCCTCATTGGTTCTTTCAAGATTGATAATCTCCGAACTGGCAGAAGATAAAAATCTGAATTTAGGGTCGAATGAAAGTTTAACAAGAGAGATTTCGCCTTCCTGCACACTTGTGCTGATAATAGGAACAGAGCCAGCATTTGTAGAGTAAGAAGAGGATTTATTGTCGTTCACAAAGATTGCGGAAATTCCATCTATTTTACTAATTTTGCGTAAAGCATCATCAAGGATTTGTCTGGTAAATGTATCGAAACTCGCGGGGATGTCCAACATTACGATTATGGCGTTAGGGATAACTCCACCGCTTACGATTTCGCTTATTTTTGCTTCAACTGCTTCAGCTAAAGGGGTTGTAGTTATGTCAGCGTTTATGAATAGATTTTCGGCACATCCTCCGACAAACAAAATTTTATACCCGTTTTTTTCTAACAGGCAAGTTGAAGAGATGCCTTGCAGACCTCTTTTTTTTTCACTTTTCAAGTTTGTGCATAGAACGGCAGAGTTGGAAGTTTTGTTAAATTCCAAATACTCTTTTAATCCAAAAACTAAATCTTCTCCGGAGATTAGATTTAGTTTAAGATTTAATTTTTGTAGCTTAGCGGCGAAAGATTGTCCATCTCCTCGAAACGAACTGAAAGAACCAGAATAGTTGTTCCCTAATCCAATCAAAATTGAATTGGGGAATACGGAAACAATCTTATTTTGTAAGTCATCTAAACCACAAATTTTCCCATCAGATTTAACTCTTCCTGATAATTGTTGAAAGGCGATAATGTCAACAACATCTACAGTCTGCCCGAAAAGCAAGCCGAAAAACAAGCAAGACAGTAATGTAAGTTTACGCATTGATTTAGAAAAGATAAGATGCTATATTTTTACAGATTATTTGCATATCTCCCACAGCTTTTTCGATGGCTTGAGGAGCAGTATTCAAAACATCTTGCAAACTTTTCTTTTTGCTAAAGTCCAAACCTCCGGCAGCTTGTTGATTGGATTGAGTTGTTTCTTCCAAATTGATGGAATCAGGATCGGGGGAAGTAATCTTTTTCTCCAAAGCTCTCAAGAAAGCCATATTTTTCAGAAGCAGTTTTACTGATTCATCAAGCATTTCATGTTTATGCATTTTGTTTTCTCCTTAATAAATAATATAAGTCATTACTTGGGGTTTGTGGATTGTAGTCAAGAAATTTTATTTTGGATTTTTCTACAATTTTAAATTGACACGAATATTTTGAAAATAATAGTCTTTTGCGGAATGAGAGGCAAAATTAAATTTAGACGGTTGCTGGGGGTTGTATTTGTGTTTGTTTTTTTTAGTTATAGTTGGGGAACTGTCAAAATCAACGAAATTCTTTATGACCCAGAAGGCTCGGATAGTGATAAGGAGTGGATAGAGTTCTATAACAATTCTGATAGTGCCATTAGTTTGAAATCGTGGAAAATTTATTTGGGAGGCAACAGTTTTGCTCTCGCATATACTTTCCCTGAAGTGTCCATTAAAGCGAAAGGGTTTTTAGTTGTAGGTTTTCCGGATTTTTGTGATTTGCAAGAAAATTTTGCTTTTCAAAATGGTGGTTCTGCTACCGATGGAGTTAAGTTGGAAGATAGTGCCGGAGTATGTCGAGATGTGCTATTATATGACAGTCCTAACAGCAATTCTCTGGCAATAGAAGACGGGAGCATTGGGAATAAATTTGCTCCTGATGTTTCGTCAGGGCATAGTTTAGCTCGGAAAATTGATGGGAAGGACAGTGATAATTGTGAGGAAGATTTTATAGAATGTGCAGAGCCGACTCCCGGGAAATCGAATGTGAAAGAGAAACCTGTTTTTAAAAAATGGCAGACGATGAAAATTAGTGAATTGTATTATGATCCTCCTGGTACTGACGGGGATGGTGAATGGATAGAACTCTATAATCCCACGGATAGTGCGATAAATTTGCAGGGGTGGCAGATTTACGCAGGTGGAAGTTCCTATTCTCTTGCTTACGAATTTGATTCGTGTTTGGTTGCATCCAAATCTTTTGCTGTGATAGGTGCAAATTCGGAGTTTGATGTTGTAAAAAAACTCTCTTTTCAAAATGGTGGCTCTGAGACAGATGGAGTTAAATTGTCCTCTCCAGATGGGAGCTATTGTGATGTTCTTTTGTATGATAGTCCAAATACAAATGGGTTGACTGACGAAAATGGGAAGATTGGTGAAAATTTTGCGGAAGATGTTTCCGAGGGATATTCGCTGGCAAGGGCAAATTTGGAAGTAGATTTTGATAAGAGTGATTTGGATTTTTCTTCTACCAAATTTTTGACTCCGAGGGCAAAAAACAAATTTCCTATCTCTCTTAAATTGTCGGGGTTCTACAAGCAAAATGAAAAGTTGTGCACCAAAATTACCAACTTATCCACATTCGATTTGCAGGCGGAATTTGCTAAAATTACACTAAGTTGCAACGGTTCGATTTTGCTTGAGCACAAAGTTGGATTTGTGGGCAAAAATGCGAGCTCAGAGATAGCTCTTGACTGTAAAAATAGTAACGACTTTTATCAGGTTTGGAGAGCGAATTTAGCGTGTGAATTGGACGCTGATACAAGTGATAACACACTTGTTTTCTCAGTAGTTAGCTCTGACATTGGTCTTGTGATAAATGAGGTAATGTGTAATCCACTTAATGGCTCTCCGGAGTGGTTGGAAATCTACAATGGTGGCGAGGGGAAGCTGACAATTAATGATGTTCAATTGAGGGACAAATCTGGGGATATTACTAAGTTTAGTTTGCAAATTGATAAGGGCGAATATTTGGTAATTACCGATAATTTAAGCACATTCGTGCAATTTTATCCACAGGTTGACAATTCCAAGATTATTGAGGTCAAAAATCTAATCAGTTTGAACAATAGTGATGAAGTTTTGATTTTGGAAGATTGCTGGGGAACGAAATTTGATTCTGTGAGTTATGGGAAAATAGATTTGGCAAAGGGTGTTTCGTTAGAAAAATTTGGCTATCAAGACCTTGGCAATGTTTGGGGCGAGAGCGTGGACACAGCGACCCCGGGAGAAGCTAACTCGGTCAGAGTTTATCAGTATAAGCATTATTTTGATACGAAAATTTCCAAAAAAGCGATGAAGCATGGGGAAAATATTACCATTAGTTACAATGTCCCTGAAATTCGCTCAGTTGCCAGAGTTCATTGCAAGGTGTATGATTTGCAAGGGAATCTGAAAAGAGATTTGCGGAACTACAAAAAATCTGCTGTTCAGGGCAATATCAATTTTGATGGCAGAGATGACAGAGGCAGATTTTTGGAATCGGGTGTTTATTATGTGGTGCTGAGCGTCTCCAAGGGTAATGCGATTTACAAAAAAAGATGGTATGTGACAATCAAATGAACTATTACAAATTGTATTTTGCTCAAAATTTGGAAGGCGGACTGATTTATTGCAGTAACGACAAACTGTCTCCGCTCGTTAGGGTTTTGGTGAAATTGCGGAAAAAATTAACTACCGCTATAGTTGGGGAAGAGGTGCAAAAGCCCGAAGATTTCAAATGTGAGGAGATTGTAGAGGTTTTGGATGATGAGCCGATAATAAACGAAGAGTTGTTCTCTTTGGCTGAATGGGTGTCGCACTATTATCATTATCCGCTTGGAATGGCGTTGTTTGCAGTTTTGGACAGAGGAGCGAGGGTCGAGGTCAATCAGAAAGTTGTAAAATTGCAAGAGGAAAGTGGTGACGAGTTGCTGAAACTTTTGCCCGAAAGTGGTGATATTAGAGTTGAGGATTTGCAAAAAAAATACGGTAAGAGTGGTTTTTTTAAAAAGTTGGAAGAGCTGGAGAATGAAGGATTTTTAAGAATTTTGCGGACTAATTCCACAGAATCTTTGAAAGGGAAAGAAAATTTTATCAAGCTCAATTGTGTTGAGATTGGCGACACAAAACTCGGAGTAAAGCAGAGAGAGCTTTTTGATTTTTTGGTGGAATGCGAAAAAGCTGTTCCTCTCTCGGTTATCAGCAAGAAATTTTCCTATGCTGTGGTGAAAGGGCTGGAAGAAAAGGGGATTGTCGGCAGAGAGTTGCGGGATAGGTATAGTCAGATATTGGAGTCGCAAGAGGAATCGGCTCCGAGGGTTGACTTGACGGATGAGCAAACGGAGGCTTATTTACAAATCAAATCCGATATTGAGAAAGAGGTTTTTTCTTCATTTTTGTTATTTGGGAAAACAGGGACCGGAAAGACTGAAGTTTACTTTAAGGCGATGGAAGATTGTTTGCGACTTGGCAAAACTGTTCTTTTTCTGTTGCCGGAGATTTCGCTGACACCTATGATGTTGCAGAGAGTTGGCAGGGCGTTTCCCAAAGAGAAGATTGCGATTTTGCACAGCGGACTTGCAGGTGTGGAGAGATATTTGCAGTGGAAGAGGGCAAAGACTGCCCAGATTGTTCTTGGTGTTCGTTCCGCTATTTTTGCTCCTTTGCAGAATGTCGGGCTAATAGTAGTGGATGAGGAGCACGAGCAGACTTTCAAACAAGATAATGCACCGTTTTACAATGCCAGAGATTTGGCTCTAGTGCGAGCAAAGAAGAATAACGCTGTGGTCATTCTGGGTTCTGCGACCCCGTCTTTCGCTTCGTGGCACAACGCTATGGCGGGCAAACATATTTTGCTTCGTCTCAACAATAGACCGTTTAAAGCGAGTTTCCCGTCTGTGGAAATTTTGGATTTGAAAGAAGAAAAATCTTTGCTTACCGAGAGGTTCAAACAATTGGTGCGGGACAGATTGTCCAAAAAAGAGCAAGTGATTATCTTGCAAAACAGGCGAGGACACAGTTCGTATTTGCAGTGTCGCGATTGTGGGGAGTTGCTGCAATGTCCGCATTGTCAGATTTCGCTCAGCTACCATAGCAGTGACAATTTGTTGCGGTGTCATTATTGCGGATTTGTTCGTGAAGTGCCAAAAAAGTGTCCAGTGTGCGGTAATTACGGATTTATGAAAGGCGGAACGGGAACACAGAAAATAGAAGAGTTGCTGAATAAAAATTTTCCCAAGGCAAAGATTTTGCGGATTGACAGCGACACGGCGAGCTCTTTTGCCAAGCACAAGGTGAATTTGGAGAAGATAGAAAAGGGCGAAGTTGATATCATACTGGGAACTCAGATAGTTGCAAAAGGGTGGGATTTCCCCAATATTACTTTGGCTGTTGTTTTGCGAGCGGACGATTTACTGAATATGCCGGACTTTATGGCTGGTGAGAGGAATTTTGCCTTATTGACTCAGGTTGCCGGCAGAACGGGACGGGGTGAGAAAAAGGGGACTTTTTTGTTGCAATCCTACAATCCCGAGAATTTGTGTTTACAGATGGTGAAGTCGGGCGAGTTGGAACAGTTTGTTGAGGAGTCGCTGGAACACAGGGAGATTTTGGATTATCCTCCATATTCCAAGTTGGTCAGGTTTGTTTTTTCATCGCTGGACAGAGCAAAATTGGAAAAATTTCTGCAAGAGAACAAAAAATTGTTCGACCATATGGAGAGTAAAATCAAAGTTTTGGGACCGACTCCCGCTCCTGTTTTTCGTCTGAAAAAGCGATTTCGGTATCATGTTGTGGTGAAAGCCAAAAATTCCAAAGAGGCAAATTGGGTTGTTAAGTTTATGAAACTGAATTTGACACATCTGTATTCGGTTAGGCTCACTATTGATGTTGACCCTTATAGTTTATTTTGATTGAGGAAGGAAATTATGTTAAATGTTTTGAAAAATGATAAGACTTCTCTGGCGTTTGAGGTGATAGGCTCTTACACTCACGACGATATGGAGACTATTGAGTTTTTGTTTGAGCAAAAAATTAAAATGGGTGCCAAAAAAATAAACATTCTGATAAAAATCGATAAACTTTCTTTGGACAAGAAAACAATGCAACTTCTTCTCAAAGAAGCTGTTTACGCTTTCAAAAATCGCAAAAGATTTAGAAATATAGCTCTTGTGGGCAATTCGCAGGTTAAGAGAGCAATGTTCAAGCTAGATAAGATGGTTTTTAAAGACCAATCGAAAACTATGATTGAGAAGTATTTTGATGTGAAGCATATGAGCAAGGCGTGGTTGTTTTTGAAGAGTCCCAAAGAAAAATTGGTTTATGCAGGCGTGAAATGTTTTTTGAAATTCGGCTACTACGACACGACTATCAACAAGATTGCTAAGCGAGCCGGACTGACCAAAGGCGGGTTCTATCATCATTTTACCAGTAAGAAATCTATTTTTGTGGCGTGTGTTATCAATCTGTTGCAGAGTTGGGAAGAGATGCTGAAGCAGGTGGACGAAGAGAGTGAGGATAGTTATCATTTTTTGCAAAACTGTTTTGGAATGGCGAACAACTTGGAAGGTCAGCTTTTGCTGATGGAGGGAGCTAATTTTGATGCTGTTGTGTTCAATTACCAACAAATTTTGAACTTGGGAATTTTGACCAGTAAGCGAATAAAAAATGCTACGATAAAAATCAAAGAGTCGTTTTATCTGACGATGAAGAAAAGGCTTGAGCAGGGACAGATTGATGGACAAATCAGGGAAGATATGGTTGTCAGTGATATTCTGATTTTGCTTTTTTCTGCAATGAAAGGTATGCCGAGCGTGGCTTTGCTTTCCGAGAAAAAAGAGTTTGGTGTTGAGGTCAAAAAGTCGTTTTTAGCATTTTGGCAGTTGATAAAGGCTTTAGACTAAATCTCTGAGAAATTTCCCAAACAGTTTGTGTGTAAGAGATAGGAAGATTATACTTACGGCGAAGGCTATGGCAACCTCTATGGATATTCCGCTGATTACGATTCCTAGAGTAGTGGCTGTTGCCGGTGGATGCTCGAAATCCAAGACAACCATTAGGAAGATAGCCAGTCCGACTGAGCCGGCTGTGACCAAGGAAAGCAGTATTCCCGTTGCAGGAATGAACTGGTGGATGATTAACCCGATAAGGATGCAAGTAATCTGACCTCCAACCAAGTTTCTGGGTTGAGCGGAAATAGATTTGGGCATGGCAAACACGATGAAAGTGCTAGCTCCTATCGAGGCGACCACGATTATGTGTTGCATCTGAAGATAAGCCAAAACTAAGAAAATAGTCAATGAAGCCAAAAGCGACTGGATAATGTAGGCTTGCCAATTATCCCTGAACTCCTTGAAATTGAAAAGCATTCTTTACTCGTTTTTATTAGTTAATTTTGCAAACAAAATTGTCTCCGCAATGGCTATGGCAGCGATAGATTCCACAACGACTGCAGCTCGCAAAGTCAGGCAAGCATCGTGTCTGCCCACTATTTGCAAAGGCTCTATTTGTTTTTTCTCAAAATTGTAAGTGTTTTGCGGTTGTCCGATTGAGGGAGTCGGTTTGAAATGACAGCGAAATACGATTTGATTTCCGTTACTGATTCCGCCTACGATTCCGCCATCGTTGTTGCCTGATGTTTCGCCGGTTTCATCGATGATTTTATCGTTGTTTTGACTGCCACTACTTAGGCTGACTTGGCTTCCTGCTCCGAACTCAATAGCTTTCAGTGCTGGTATAGAAAAAGCCAAATGTGCGATGTTGGATTCCAGAGAGCCGAAAAATGGCTCTCCTAAGCCGACAGGGACACCGTTAATTGTGGTTTTTACAGTTCCGCCCAAGGAGTCGTGAGATTTTTGAGCATCCAAAATCGCTTTTTCAATCTCATCAGGATTGGTAAATCCCCCGATGGCGATTATCTTGCTTTCTAATTTGATATTTTTGGCAATTTTCTTGGCAACAACTCCCGCAGCGACCAAGCACAGCGTAAGTCTGCCGGAAAAATGTCCGCCTCCTGACGGGTCGTTAAAGCCGTTAAATTTTCTATTTGCCACAAAATCGGCGTGCGAAGGTCTGGGATGATTGACCAAATTGCTGTAATCTTTGCTCTTGGTGTTGTTGTTTGCAAAGAGAATGGTCAGAGGGTCGCCACTAGTGAAGCCGTTATGTGTTCCGCTCACGATTTGCGGTGTGTCAGTTTCTATCCTCGGTGTCGTTCCCACTTTACCACTCTTGCGTCTATCCAAATCTTTGCTAAAATCCTCTTCGCTCAAGGGGATGCCCGCAGGAATTCCGTCTATCGTGATTCCAACAAATTGACTGTGTGAACGCCCGAAGATGCTAAGTCTAAAATTTTGTCCGAATTGGTTCATTTATTGCCTTCCTAATTTTAATTTTGGATTGTTCAAAATCCATCTGTCCGCTAACTCGCAGGTCAACCAAACAAAGCCGAATGCCCACAGGCAATCGCTGAAAAAATGTGCTCCTTGGACTATTCTCGTGCAACTCATCAAAATGCCGTAAGCAATTCCTCCAAAAAAGCACCAATTAGCAACTTTTTTGTTTCTCCGTCTGAAAACATAATATAAACTTATGAAATAGAAGGCGATAGATGAGTGACCAGAAGGGAAAGAGTGCCCATTTTGGTCGGAATAAACCCAAACTTTGCAAAAATGTTTTTCTCCGTTGAATTGCTCTATCTGTCGTGGTCTTGGTCTGCCGTAATTTTCTTTGAAGATTGAGTTCACAATAAGCCCCGGTCCCAGCAAAATCACAACGACCAAGAACAAGCATTGTTTTCTAAATCTCATCAGAGAGTCCCTAAAAAAACCGATTACAAATATCAGCAGTGCTATTACTCCGAGGGAGTTCGGAGCCCAAACGCCCCAGTTTTTTATCTGTATCCAAGGAGTTTCATTTTCAAATGTCCAGCCATTATCGTAAAAATAGTTGCTGACAAGTAAATCGATGGGAGTAAACCACGCCACCAAAGTTCCTATGAAAAGTAACAGAATAATTATCAAATTTCTTTTTGACAAAAAATCTCCTTTAAATCTTTATAAAAGCGACAACAATCCTTGCGATTAGAGGATTTTTAAATTTAGATTTTATTCAAAAAATAGTGGAGAGCCAAATTATGCAAGAAAAAAGTTTAGTTGAAGTAGCCAAAGATATCAGAGCGAATATTCTCATCGCTCTACATTGTTCCGGTTCGGGTCATAGCGGAGGGAGTTTGTCAGGAGTGGAGCTGATGCTCGGAGCGTATAACAAGATGAAACATAATCCGAAAAATCCCGATTGGGCGGACAGAGACAGATTTTATCTCTCTGCTGGTCATAAAGCACCTCTATGGTATGTGGTTTTGGCGGAATTTGGATATTTTGCGATGAGTGAAGTAGCGACTTTGCGGAAATTGGGCAGTCCTTTTCAGGGACATCCCGATTGTCACAAAGTTCCTGGTGTGGAGCTTTCTTGCGGTTCTCTAGGGCAAGGTCTGTCTGTGGCTGTTGGCGATGCGTGTGCCGCCAAAATGAACGATAAAGACCGCAGTATTTTTTGCCTGATGGGTGATGGCGAACAACAGGAAGGGCAAATTTGGGAGGCGGTGATGGCTGCCAGTCATCACAAATTGGATAATTTGATAGGAATAGTAGATAAAAATGGCTTGCAAATCGATGGTGCTGTGGACGATGTGATGAGTTTGGGAGATTTGTCGGCTAAATACAAAGCTTTTGGTTGGGAAGTTTTTGAGTGTGATGGACACGATATTGACGAAGTGCTTGTAGCTTATGACAAGGCTTTGGCTGTAAAAGGGAAGCCTTCGGTTATTATTGCCAAGACTGTAAAAGGCAAAGGTGTGAGCTTTATGGAAAATCAGGCTGGATGGCATGGCAAGACTCCGAATAGGGAAGAGTTGGATAAGGCTTTGGTGGAAATCGGCTCTGAGGGAATTGGAGTGGAAAAGATGTTGAAAGTTTCTGCTGATTTTCAAAATGGCGTGCAAACCAAACTTGAAGAGAGAATACCGAAATTCAGTCGCAATTATTGGTGGAACGAGCAAGACATAATGAAAGTGGAGATGAAAGCGACTCGAGCAGGGTTTGGCAAGGCTTTGGCGGACACCAAAAACGAGAAAGTTTGCACCATCGGTTCTGATTTGTCCGGCTCGGTTAAGATTGACCAATTTACCAAAAATCGTGCGGATAGGGAAAAGAGGTTTTTTTCTATGGGGATTGCCGAACAAAGCGGAACTTCCGTGGCGGCAGGTATGAGCAAGGACGGCGACATTCCTTTTTATAGCAGTTTCGGGATGTTTACATCCGGTAGAGCTTACGACCAATTGCACACTTCCGTGGCGTATGGTGGGATGAATGCCAAGATTGCGGCTTCACATTCTGGCATCACAGTGGGCGAAGATGGAGCCACCCATCAAGCGTTGGAAGATTTGGGTATTATCGGTTATTTGCCAGGAATTACATTTTTGACTCCGGCTGACTATCATCAAACTGCCAAAGCGACTGAGACTGCAATCGACATCAAAGGTCCAGTTTATATTCGCTACGGGAGAGTGGACACGCCGTCCATAACCGATGAAAGCACTCCGTTCGAGGTTGGCAGAGCCACTCTTTACAAATTTCTGGGCGAGGCGGACAATTTTACGGACGCTTTTTCGTGTGAATTTGCCGACCAAGCTGATGTGAAAGCCGTTGATGTTTGTTTGGTTGCCTTGGGGATAATGGTGCCGGAGGCTCTCAGAGCAGCTTGGATTTTGCATAGCGAATTTGGCTTGAAAGCGGTTGTCCTCAACTACTCCAGTATAAAACCTTTCGATGTTAAGGCGTTGCAAACTTGCGATAAAGCAACCGCTGTGGTAACAGCGGAAGAGCACCAAAAAGGTGGTTTCGGCAACATGGTAGCTGGACATCTTTTGGAGATGGGTTGCAAGGCGAAATTCGGGATGATAGGTGTGGAGGACAGCTTCGGTCAGTCTGCTGCTCCGTGGGAACTGATGAAGCACTACGGATTGACAGCGGAGTTTATCGCCGAAAAAGCTAAAAATCTTTTGAAATAGTTTTATTTGAGGGGAAATGAATATTATTCGTAACGCAGAGGTAAATGGTCGGCTCGTTGACATCGCTTTTGATGACAAAATAAGGCAAATCAGTTTTAAGACAATTGAGGGCGAGTTTGAGACCGTTTACGATTTGGAGGGCAAATTTCTTATCCCTGGGGGAATAGACCCGCATGTCCATTTCAATCAGCCCGGATTCACCGATAGAGAAGATTTCTCGACAGGTTCCGCTTCAGCCATAGCCGGAGGAGTGACCACCGTAATAGATATGCCCTGCACGAGTTTGCCCCCGATTATTAGCGTGGAAAATTATGAAAACAAATATAGCGTCATCAAAAATACCTCTTATGTTGATTTTGCTTTTTGGGGAGGTATCACTGGTGACGGCTACGATAAGAAAACCGTAGAGAGACTCTGGGAGCACGGAGTTGTCGGATTTAAGCTATACACTATCTCAGGAATGGATACTTACAAAGCGACTTCGTATGGACTACTAAGGCAAATTTTTGCTGATTTTACGGAGAGCGATAAACTCTTCGCCTTCCATGCGGAGGATGCTCAGATTATCGCCAAATCTTTGGATAAATTCACAGGAGAGCAGTTGGCAAAATGGGAAAATTATGTTCCTTCCAGACCTTCCGAGGCGGAGATAACGGCTGTGAACAAAATCATCGAATCTATGCAATCCAACAAAGTTCATTTTGTTCATATCTCTACGGAAGATGCGGCGAAATTGATTTTTGATGCCAAAGGAAACGGGAAAAATGTTTCGCTGGAGACCTGCCCTCACTATTTGCAATTCACCAAGGAAGATTATGAGCAATTGCTTGGCAGACTGAAAACAGCACCTTCCGTAAAAGGTGAGGCGGATAAAAATTTCTTGCGGGAGAATTTGAGTGAAATAGACTTCATCGCAACAGACCATGCCGGATGTATCTGGGAAACGGAAAAAGATTTGTCCGATTTTTCCAAAGTCTATTGTGGTATCCCCGGTGTGCAAACTTTTTTGTCGTTTGTAATTGATGAATTTTATCTTAGAGGCAAGATTTCTTACGACGAATTGGTGCGGTTGACCAGTCGGGGTGCTGCCAAGAGATATGGACTCTATCCTCGCAAGGGAGCTTTGGAAATCGGAGCAGATGCTGATTTTGCAATATTCGATTTAAAAAAGTGTCATACATTGAGGAAAGAAGATTTGCTTTGTAAGGGCAAATACTCTCCATTTGAGGGAAGAGAGTTTGGTTGTAGTTTAGTTCAAACTTTTTTGAGAGGCAGATTGATTTACGATGGTTCGTTGTTACAGGACAGAGTTCACGGTGAATTATTGAAGAGGGAAAATTAATTTTACTTCGATTTGGTTGAATTTCGGTCAGATTTCAAACAAAGTCACAAAAAAGACTTGTCATTGCTCACGAACTTTTTTTCTTGGAATGAAAATCATGATTTAAGGAGATACTTAAGATGTCGAGAAAATGTGATGTTTGCGGTAAGGTAGCTCAAGTAGGTAATAATAGATCTCATGCTTTAAATAAAACTAAAAGAAGATTTAAGCCTAATTTGCACTCTATGAAAGCCATTGTGGATTCTGAAGTTAAGAAAATTAAGGTTTGCAGTTCTTGCTTACGAGCCGGCAAAGTAGAAAAAGTGGTATAGTTTTCATAAGGGAGATATTTTGAAGAAAGTTCTAAGTTTTGCGATTTTTTTGGTGCTGGGTTCTTTGTTATTTGCAGATGGACCTAAAATAGTAACAATAAACACTTCTGAAATTGCGGAGAAATCTGCCGAGATTATCAAAGCTCGGGAAGCTTTTCAGAGAGATTACAAGAGACAAGTTGCCAAGATAGAGAGTTTGGAAACCGAAATTAAGGAGTTGCAAGCTAAATATCAAAAAGCCAGTAAGACAGCTACTGAAGCTGAAATTAAGACGATGGAAGAAGACCTTCAACGAAAAGTAAGCAATTATCAGGCTCTTTCCAAAAAAGCTCAAGAAAACTTATCTAAAAAACAAGAAGAGCTTTTGCAACCGATTTTGGATAAGGTCGATAAGATTGCCCGTGAAAATGGTTACGATTTGGTTTTTGATGTTGTTTCCGGTAAGATTGTTTTTTCCAGTGAAAAATATGATGTCACTCAAAAAATGCTGAAAGAACTAAATAAATAATTTTGATACTGATATGAAAAAGTTTAGCTTTAAGAGGTCCGCCCGCGAGATAGCCGGCGGACTTTCTTTGTTATTGGAGGGGAACAATTCTGCTAATGTGGAAATTGATAATGTTTCCACTCTGCTGGAAGCCGACGAGAACTCTTTGTGCTTCTACCAAGATGCCAAATACAAGGATGAACTTTTGGCGAGCAAAGCAGGCTTGGTGTTGGTTCCTGCGGATTTTGATTTGCAGATTGGTTCAAGTTTTATCAAAACAGATAAACCATATTTTACTTTTTTGCAGATAATTAAAACTGTTTTTTTGCAAGAGCAGAAATCTGAAATCAGTCCAAGCTCTGTTATTCACGAGAGTGCCGTAATAGGCGAAGGTGCTTCCATAGCTGAGTTCGTCAGTATCGGAGCGAATGTTACTATCGGCAAAAATGCTCTGATTTATCCTAATGTTACCATTTATGAAGATACGGCAATCGGAGACGGCGTTATTCTTCACTCGGGAGTTGTTTTGGGTGCTGATGGTTTTGGATTTTTGTATCAAGATGGGAAGCAACACAAAATACCGCAATTGGGCAAGGTGATAATTGGCAACGATGTGGAAATCGGTGCGGGAACTACTATCGATAGAGGCACTTTGGGGGCGACGACTATCGGCGATGGCACGAAGATTGATAATTTGGTGCAGATAGGGCACAATTGTCAAGTCGGCAAAAATTGTTGCATTTGCTCACAAGTTGGTCTTGCGGGGAACACAAAGGTAGGCGATTTGGTCTATATGGCTGGTCAAGTGGGAGTTGCGGGGCATTTGTCTATCGGCAACTATACCAGAATTGGAGCGAAATCGGGGGTGATGAATAGTGTTCCCGATAATTCGGAAATTTGGGGAATCCCGACTGTTGATGCCAAAGACCAAAAGAGAATTATTGTGGCTATGAGACAATTGCCGAAGGTGCTTCCCAAATTAAAGAAATTATTAAAAGATTAGAAGGTTTGTAAGATGGCTATAGAGAGGGAAAAAACTATAAGAAAAATTAGTGAGAGCTATACGGGTGTTGGTCTTCATTTGGGAGAAATGGCAACCGTGCGGTTTACTCCCGCAGGAGAAAAAACCGGAATAGTTTTCAGGAGAATAGACATCGACGGCTCGCCCGAAATTTTGGCTGATATTGACCATGTAGTTGATATTTCCAGAGGGACTACTATCAGTAACGGCAAGGTTTCTGTGGCAACCACCGAGCATATTTTGGCTGCTGTGAAAGGTGTGGATATTGACAATATTATCATCGAGATAGACGGTCCCGAGGTTCCAGTTGCCGATGGTAGTGCCAAGCCTTTTGTGCAGATGCTGAATAAAGCTGGGATTATTGAGCAGGAATCGGAGAGGGAGTATTTTGGGCTTGTTGAGCCCGTGAGTTACTCTTCGGCGGAGGATAATGTTGATATTATCATTACGCCTTCCGATAAACTCAAAATCACTTTTATGGTTGATTACAATCATCCTTGCGTTCCTACTCAATACACTTGGTTTCCTTCTTTGGATTACTTCCAAGAGGAGTTTGCACCGGCTCGGACTTTTTGCTTTGTAAGCGAGATAATTATGTTGAAAGAAGCCGGTCTTATCAAGGGTGGTTCTTTGGACACGGCTGTGGTGGTGGCTGACCCTAAAAATGATGTTGATGAGATTAAGAAACTTGAGAAGTTGTTTGGTTACGATAATCCGATAAAGGTTGATGAGAACGGACTTCTCAATGGCACGAAGTTGCGATTTTATAATGAGTTTGTTAGGCATAAAGCCCTTGACCTCATTGGCGATTTGGCTCTTCTCGGTGTTCCTATCAGGGGGCATATTTTGGCTGCGAGATCAGGGCACAAGACCAACATTGCGTTGATAAAAAAACTTCGTGGGATTTATCAAAAACAACAATTGGAAAAGAAATTCCAAGAAAATAGGACCAAGGGAATTGTTTTTGATAGTGATGCTATTCAAAAAATTTTACCTCACAGATACCCTTTTATGTTGGTTGATAAAATCATAGAGTTTGAAGTTGGGAAAAGAATTGTCGGAATTAAAAATGTCACTTTCAACGAGCCGTTTTTTGAAGGACATTTCCCTGGAAAATCGATAATGCCTGGTGTTCTTATTGTTGAGGCGATGGCACAGACCGGAGGTCTGATGCTCTTGAATGCCGAAGAAGATCCGAGTAGTAAACTTGTTTTATTTGCTGGTATCGACAAAGTTCGTTTCCGCAGTTTGGTAAAGCCCGGAGATACTTTGCGTTTGGAGTTGAGTGTTATTTCGATTCGCAGAAATCTTTGCAAAATGGCAGGAAAAGCTTTTGTTGGCAGTAGATTAGCCACCGAAGCGGAACTAATGGCACAGGTGGTGGATAAATGATACATCCTACGGCTATTGTTGATGATAGAGCAACTATAGGGGAAAATGTCCAAATCGGACCTTTTGCAATCGTAGGACCGAATGTTCAAATCGGAGATGGAACGATAGTTGAATCTTCTGCTTTGATTAAGGAAAATGTCCAAATCGGGAAGAACAATCATATTTTCTCTTTTGCGGTAATCGGGGTGAAATCTCAGGATTTGAAAGATGATGGCACTACAGCCGGAGTCGTGATTGGCGACAATAATCAAATCAGGGAGTTTGCAACGATACACCGTTCTACGAATGCTGAGTTCCCTACCAAAATCGGTTCGGGCAATCTCATAATGTCTTATGTGCACTTGGCTCACGATTGTGTGATTGGCGATGGTGTTGTTTTGGCCAATTCTTGCAATTTTGCCGGACATGTGGAGATAGGAGATGGTGTAGTTGTAGGTGGACAATCCGCTATAAGCCAATTTGTGAAAGTTGGTTCTTACGCCTTTATCGGTGGCAATTCTGGGATTACCAAAGATATTCCTCCTTACACCAAGGGTATAGGATTTCCTTATAAGATAAAGGCTCTTAATCAAGTTGGTTTGGAGAGAAGAGGATTTAGTCCCGAGGCACTTAAATCTATTAAAGAGATTTTCAAAGATTTTTATTATTCCGATTTCTCTTTTACTCAAGCGAAAGAAATTTATAATCAAAAAAGAGAAACTCTTACACCTGAACAGTTGGTGTTTCTTGACTTTGCTCTGAATCCGGGAAAAGGTTTGTCCCGTTAATTAAGTTGTAAGAAGGAGATATTTATGAAAACTTTATTGATGATTAAGCCTAATTGTGTGAAGAAAAACAAGATAGGCGAAATTTTAGCTATAGTAGAGTCTGCAGGATTTGAGATAGAAGACATTAGGATGTTCACATTCAACGAAAAGTTGATAGCTGATTTTTATGCAGAACATGTGGGAAAAGATTTTTTCGGATGTCTGCAAAATTTTATGTGTTCCGACAAAACTGTGGCAGTTATATTGAACAAGAGCAATGCGGTGGAAGATTTGCGGGCATTGGTTGGAAATACAAATCCTGCCAAAGCTGATAATGGAACAATTCGAGCTCTTTTTGGGGATAGTCTCACCGAGAACGGAGTGCATGCCAGTGATAGTCCTGAGAGTGCGGACAGAGAAATCAAAATTCTTTTCAATTAATATAGAATTAAAATTTTAAATAATAAATAAAGAGAGGATATGAAATGAAAATCTTCGTGTTAAATTGTGGTAGTTCTTCGATTAAATTTCAGTTCATTAATACCGATGGTGGAGAGGTTCTTGCGAGTGGTTTGGTAGAAAAAATCGGCGAAGATATGGGAATTTACACTTATAAAAGCGAACCATATACTAAAAAAAATCTCAATCTTTTGATAGAAGATCATTCAAAGGGAATAAATTTTATTTTGAGTGATTTGATGCATGAAGAGCATGGAGTTATTGCTTCGGTTGCAGAGATTGATGGTGTCGGTCACAGAGTTGTGCATGGCGGAGAGGAGTATTCCAAGTCGGTTATTATTGATGAAAATGTAAAAAAAGCTATTAGAGATTGTTCTGCGATAGCTCCACTGCATAATCCGGCAAATATGATGGGAATAGAAGCTGTGGGAAAAGTATTGACCGGAGTGAAACATGTGGCGGTTTTTGATACAGCTTTTCATCAAACTATGCCTCCCAAAGCTTATCTTTACGGGTTACCTCTCAAATATTATACTGAACACAAAATCAGAAGATATGGATTTCATGGCACAAGTCATAAATATGTTGCTGAGAAAGTATCAGAGCATGAGAAAAGAATGCTCAGGAGCATGAAAATTATTACTTGCCATATTGGTAACGGTGCTTCTATTGCTGCTATAAATCGTGGTGAGTCTGTTGATACTTCTATGGGGTTTACTCCGATTGAAGGAGTTTTGATGGGTACAAGAAGTGGTGATGTTGACCCAGGTATTATCATGTTTATGATAGAAAATTTGGGAATGAGCCTGAAAGAAGTTCAACATGTCATCAATAAAAACAGTGGAATTTTGGGATTATCCGAGTATAGTAACGATTTGCGAGAGATAGAAAACAAAATTATTAATGAGCACGATAAGAAGATTGCTACTGCATTTGATGTTTATTGCTACAAAATAAAGAAGTATATAGGTGCCTATGCAGCCGTGATGAATGGTGTTGATGTTATTGTTTTTACCGGTGGTGTTGGTGAAAATATGGCGATTTTGAGAGAGATGGTTTGTTCGGATATGGATTATCTCGGTGTGAAAATTGATGTTAACAAAAATAAAGAAAGAGTCGATGGGATTTTGGAATTTTCTACGGAAGATTCTAAAGTCAAGCTGCTCAAAATTCCTACCAACGAAGAGTTGATGATTGCTATGGAAACTGAAGGAATACTCAAATAGAGTAAGAAAATTATACGGAAGCCATCTGATTTTGCGGGTGGCTTTTTTATTTGGTCAATTTTTCTCGTTGATTTCTTTGATTAACTCTATCAACTTTCTGCTTTTGGGAACAAAAACGGGGATTTTTTTTGCTAATATTTTGGCTTTTCCTTTTTCTCCTAATTCCAAATAAATTTTTATCAGAGATTCAAAAATAGTGGAATCGAATGGCGAAAAACGCAAGGCTTGTTTGTAAAATTCGATGGATTGTGAAAACAGTCCAATATTGTAGGCAGCTACGGCAAGCAGTTTAATGTTTCCGAGAAATTCAAATCCTGTGTTTTTTGCTTTTATCAGATAATTGTATCCGGCTACCCAGTTCTCTTTTTGAAAATAGTAGTATCCAGTAAGAAAATGGATTTTGTCGTTATTCGGGTACTTTCTTCTCAAGTTATCTAACATCTCTTTCGCTTTGTCGAACTTATGGAAAGTTATGTATTGCTCACAAAGCATAAAAAAAACAGCTTCAGGAATTATGGGGTCGTTTAGTGTCGATTCCAATAGAGATATAGCCAAATCGTTCAACTTCAGATGGATACAACAGACAGCTTTTTGAAAGATAACAAAACAGGAAGGATTAGAAATCTCTTCCAAGCATTTTTTGGCTGCAACGAAATTGAATTTGCTCATATGTAGGAGAGCGATTTTGTAGAGAATATCTTCCGAACCAAGAGAAAAAGTGCAGGCTTGATTGTAGTATTCCATAGCTTTTTCTGTATTCTGTTTGCTGCTATACAGGTCGCCGATAGCGGTTAGAAGTTTCGGATTGCCGACAAATTCGCTCAGCCCGTTTTGCAGGATTTGCAACGCCTCAATCCAATTATTTGTTTGATATTGGGAAGCCAAGGCGATGATGGAGTCAATTTTGTTTTGCATTACATCCCGAAGTTTTTGGGCATCCCATTCATCTTGCCCAGATTTTTCATCATATTTTTGCGATTTTTCGGATTGGAAAATTGTTTCATCATCTTTTTCATCTGTTCGAATTGCCTCAAAAGCGTGTTAACTTCTTGCACGGAAGTTCCGCTACCTTTGGCTATTCGCTTCCTTCTCTGACCATCGATAAGATTGTGCTTTTGTCGCTCTTTTATGGTCATAGAAGTGATGATGGCTTCTGTTCGTTTAAATCTCTTCGGGTCTAAATCCGCTGATTGAAGCATTGATGAGTTCATACCGGGAATCATTTTCAAAAGTGAAGAAAGTGAACCCATTTTTTCAATTTTTTTGAGTTGACTCAAAAAATCCTCAAGAGTGAACTGATTTTTCAGCATTCTTTGGGTTAGTTTTTCAGCCTCTTCTTGGTTGATGTTTTTCTCGGCTTTTTCTATGAAGCTAAGAATATCTCCCATCCCCAAGATGCGAGATGCCATTCTATCGGGATAAAATTTTTCTAAATCGGAAATTTTTTCGCCGACACCGCAGAAAGCGATAGGTTTTTGGGTAATGGCTCTGATGGATAGTGCAGCACCACCGCGTGCATCGGAATCCAATTTTGTCAAGATACAGGCATCCATCCCGACTTGCTCGGAAAATCCTTTCGCTGAATTGACAGCATCTTGTCCTGTCATGGCGTCCGCCACAAAGAAGATGTAGTCTGGCTTGATTTTTTTCTTAATCAGAGAAAGCTCATCCATCAACTCTTGGTCTAAATGAAGCCGACCCGCTGTATCGATGATTATTAGATTATTGTTCTCTTTTTCGGCTCTCTTTATCGCTGATTTGCAAATCTTGATAACATCACTTTTGCCTTGATTTTCCACAGGAATGCCAAGCTGTTTTCCCAAGGTTTCCAACTGTTCAATGGCGGCGGGACGATAAATGTCGCAAGCAACCAAAAGTGGGTCGAGTTTCAGATTTTTTCGAGCGTAATTAGCGAGCTTAGCACAAGTTGTGGTTTTCCCCGAGCCTTGCAATCCTACGAGCATAACGATATTTGTTTTGTTAGTCGGCAAATTCGGTTTGAACTCGCTTTCGCCCATCAACTTGGTGAGCTGCTCGTTAACAATCTTGATGATTTGTTGACTGGGATTTAGGCTCTTCAGAACTTTTTGACCGACCGCAAGCTGTCCAATCTCATTGATGAAATTTTTAACAATCTTGAAATTGACATCAGCCTCAAGTAAAGCAAGCCGCACTTGTTTCAGAGCATCTTGAATGTTGCTCTCGTTAAGCACGGCATTACCTTGGAGAGTTTTAAAAATATTTTGAAATTTATCTGACAGGTTATCAAACATAAGGTAAAATTACAGTTTTTCTCCCAGCAATTGAGCCAGTTGCACCACTCTGTTGGAATAACCCCATTCGTTATCATACCAAATAATCAACTTTGCAAAATCATCGCCAATCATTTGTGTGGAGTCCGCATCAAAAATGCAAGAGTGGCTATTTTGGATGATATCAACAGAAACGATTTTGTCCTCGGTGTATTCCAAAATGCCTTTCAAATTAGTTTCGGCAGCTTTTTTGACAGCTTGATTGATTTCGGCGATAGTAGTGCTTTTTTTCAGTTTAACGGTCAAATCTACCAAAGACCCCGTAATTGTAGGCACTCTGACTGCACAACCATCCAATTTGCCCTTGAGGCTTGGAATAACTTTTTCTACCGCACTGGTAGCACCAGTAGTGGTTGGGATGATAGATTGACAAGCGGCTCTGCCTCTGCGGAGATCGGAGTGAGGGCGGTCCATCAAAACTTGGTCGGAGGTGTAAGAGTGAATAGTGGTCATAAAAGCTTCTTCGATGCCGAATGTGTCTTCGATTACTTTGGCGACCGGAGCCAAACAGTTGGTGGTGCAAGAAGCGTTGGAATAACTTTTTTTAGAGTGGTCTATTTCGTTAGAGTTGACACCCAAAACAATAGTTTGGTCGATGCTGTCTTTTGCTGGCACAGTCAAAATAACTTTTTTTGCACCCGCATCGATATGGTCGAGATAACCACCTTTATCGCTTTTGGCGTTTCTGAAGATGCCTGTAGATTCTATGGCAACATCAACTCCTAACTCTTTCCAGGGCAAGGCAATGATATTTTTTTCAGAAAGAATTTTGACCTTCTTCCCATTGATGACAATGGCATCGTTTTCTGCCTTTACTTCGCCCGGGAATCTACCGTAAGTTGAGTCGTATTTGAGCAAGTGTGCCAAAGTTTTGGCATCGGCTAAATCGTTGATTGCGACAATTTCTATCCCTTTTTCGACGGCAATTTTGGTAACAGCCCTGCCGATTCTTCCAAATCCGTTAATAGCTATTTTCATTTTTACTATTGTCCTTTTTTCTTAAATTATTAAAACGAAGTTGAAAGTTAATAAATTTATGTCAATACAAATTCCCCAAATATCCGCTTATTTTTATGCGAAACAAAAAAATATAATTATGAGGAATTTGCATAAAATAAGGCGTTGTGAACTTGTTTTTTTTCATTGACACAAATCCAATCCAGTCAATTGATACTCCAGAAACTTGAGGTATAAAAGGAAAACAAATGAGAAATTTTAAAATTAAAAAATTTTTGTTTTTGCTGGTGTTTTGCCTGATATTGGGCGCTTGTAATTCCAAAAATGAAGCAAGTAAAAAGGGAGATAGAATAGTGATTATTAAAACTAACATGGGTGATATTACTTTGGAGTTGTTCAGCGGTTTAGCTCCTAAAACGGTTGCCAATTTTGTTGATTTGGCGAGTGGCAAGAAGACAGGTAAGCCGTTTTACGACGGACTCATTTTCCATAGAGTAATCAAAGATTTTATGATACAAGGCGGTTGCCCGCTTGGCACAGGCACAGGTGGTCCGGGATACTCTTTTGAGGATGAATGCTATGCAGACGGCGAACTTTTGACAGGTAATGTGGATAGCGAGGAAAAGGCTTTGGAAGTTTTTCAAGCTATTTTGGTGCCATATTTGCAAAAAAACGGACACGAATCCAACAAGGAAATTGTGGATTTGGTAACCGAGTGTGGTAATCAACAGTCGGGCAAACCTCTGATGGGAAAAACTATAGAAGATTACCAAAAATTAACAGGTCAAGAAGACAAGAAGTTTTACACCAGAGGTGAACTCAAAGCGTCTGTTGACTATGGGACTATCTGTATGGCAAATTCCGGTCCTAATACAAACGGAAGTCAGTTCTTTATCGTTACCAAAAAAGACGGTTGCGATTGGCTCAACGGCAAACATACTGTGTTTGGCAAAGTGATAGACGGGATGGATGTTGTGTTAAAAATTCAGGATGTGAAGACCGGTGCCCAAGATAAACCAATCGAAAAAGTGGTTATTGAGGAAGTTGTAGTCAAGAGCTAACATATTGAGGGCTGTGGTTTTCTGAAATTTTTTTAAGAGGGTGGAAAAGGTGAATTTGGATTTTTTGGGTGAAAAAAAAAGAAGTCATTATTGTGCTAAATTAGATAGCAGTTGCGTAGGCAATAAGGTCAATTTGTGCGGTTGGGTGCATCGCCGTCGAGATTTGGGCAAGCTCATTTTTGTTGAGCTGAGGGATGCTACTGGGATTGTGCAGGTAGTTTTTGATTCCGGCTCTTTCGCCGATTTTGCGAAAGTTGAATCGTTGCGGGCAGAATTTGTTGTTTGGGTTCGTGGCACAGTGCAACCGAAAGGCAATTCCAAAGAGATAGAGGTTTTGGCAGAGGAATTATTGCTACTCAACAACGCTCCCGAGCTTCCTGTGCAAGTCAACGAGGGAACTATCGCCGATGAGGATATTAGACTAAAATATCGTTATTTGGATTTGCGTCGTCCTGCTTTGCAAAGTATAATCAAGATGCGTTCAAAGATTATCAGCAAAATTCGTAACTTCCTTGATAACGAAGACTTTTACGAGATTGAGACGCCAATCCTGATGAAAAGCACTCCCGAGGGAGCCCGCGACTATTTGGTGCCTTCGAGGTTGCAACACGGCAGTTTTTTCGCTTTGCCTCAATCTCCGCAAATATACAAACAACTTTTGATGATTTCCGGTTTTGACAGATATTATCAAATAGCTAAATGCTTTAGAGACGAAGATTTGCGTGCTGACCGTCAGCCAGAGTTTACGCAATTGGATATGGAGATGAGTTTTGTGTCTCAAGAAGATATTTTTGATGTAAATCAGAGATTGTTCAAGTATCTTTTCAAAGAGATTTTGAGTGTAGAGTTGGCTGATTTTCCGAGGATTACCTACAAAAAAGCGATGGAAGATTATGGCACGGATAAGCCCGATTTGCGGTTTGGTTTAAAGCTGAAGAATCTGACAACTGCTCTCAAGGATAGTGAATTTAAGGTGTTCTCTTCCGCCATAGATAGTGGTGGCAGTGTTCGCTGTGTGGTTGCTCCCGATTGTAGCGGTTATTCCCGCAAGCAGATTGATGAGTTTGTGGGAATTGCCAAGCATCTTGGTGGAAACGGTTTGGCTTATACCAAGGTTGTGGATGGTAAATTGGACGGTGGGATTGCCAAATTTTTGAACGAAACAGAGCAGAAAGCGATTTTGGAAGTGAGTGAAGCTAAAGATGGTGACCTTATTTTTTACGCTAGCGACAGGGACAAGATTGTTTTCAAGGTGCTGGACGGAGTTCGCAGGGAGATAGGCAAGCAATTGAATCTGTGCAATGATGAAGATTTTGCGTTTGCTTGGATTACCGATTTCCCACTTTTTGAGTATGACGATGAAGAGGGAAGATGGGTTGCCTGTCATCATATGTTTACCAATCCCAAAGATGAGCATATCAAATTTTTTGAGAATGAAGCCGATTACGGCAAGATAGAGGGGATGCTTTACGATTTGGTTTGCAACGGTATGGAAATCAGCTCTGGTAGTATTCGTTGTCATAGAGCGGATATTCAGAAGAAAATTTTCGATTTACTCGGATTTGAAGAGGAAGAGCTGGAGCGGAAATTCGGATTTTTCTTGGAGGCTCTTCGCTATGGGACTCCTCCGCACGGTGGTATCGCTCCGGGAATAGACAGAATGGTGATGATTATGACCAATGCATCCTCTATTCGCGATGTTATTGCTTTCCCAAAAACTTTGAAGGCTGTGGACTTGATGAGTCAGTCTCCTTCGCCGGTTGATAGCTATCAATTGGATGAGTTGGGTATCAAAATTAAAGAATAGATTACTAAATATAAAATTGTAATTCACGAAATAGGAGTGAGTTAAGGAGTGGAAATGGAGTATATTGTAGAAAAAAATTTGTTTGTGACTAAATTGGAAAAATTTTTGAATGAAAAGGCTGCGGAAGGATATGCGCTTTGCTCTGTCGTTCCGGGAGAAATAGAGAAAGACTACAAAGGTATGGGCAACGACCGTATTGGTATGGTCAATGTGGTAATGTGTAAGGAAAATTGATGTCTGTAAAAGTTATAGTTAGTGTTGACGGTGAGAAGATAACTCAAACCGATTTGGATAGGATTGTTAAGGCTTTTGCTCATCAGGAAAATAAAAAGCCTAAAGAGGTTACTCAGGAACAAAGAAAGTTTTTGTTAGACAGGCTTGTCCAAAACAATCTTCTCTTTGCAGAGGGTAAGGCAAGGAATTTGGAAGTTGCCGAATCGGAAGTGGAACGAGAGTTGAACTCTTATTATACAAGATTTGGCTCTAAAGAGAAATTTGAAGAGTTATTAGAGAAAGAGGGTGTGAGCATCAAGAAATTTACTGCCGATTTGCACAGAGATTTGTTGATTCACAAAACTATCGATTCGGAGATTGAAGCTAAGGCTGAAGTTACGGACGAGGATGCGAAAGATTATTATAGCAAGAATAAGGACAAAATGGTAATTCCCGAAAAAGTGGGTGCAAGTCATATTTTGTTTAGTAATCAGGACAGTAGCGATGAGAAAGCCAAAACTAAAGCGGACAAGGTGTTGGATGAGATAAAAGGCGGCAAGGTTTTTGCCGAGTGTGCCAGAGAGTATTCCGATTGTCCGTCCAAAGAAAAAGGCGGTTTGCTGGGCGATTTTACCAAAGGTCAGATGGTGCCCGAGTTTGAGAAAGCTGTTTTTGAGATGGAAGTTGGAGATTTATCCGAGCCTGTGAAGACGCAATTTGGTTATCATATTATCAAAAAAAATTCCCAAACTGCCCAGCAAGAGTTGGATTTTGAATCTGTAAAGGCGTATATTGTCAAGGAACTCAAAATGGTTCAGGGCAAGAAGATTATTGATGCTCTTACCGAAAATTTGAGAGAGAAAGCTAAAATTGAATATTTGTAGTGCGACTGTATGACCAAAAACGAGGAATTACAGGCAATAGCCGAAGAGGTAGCGAAGAGGCAGAAATTTAGCCCTTATGCTTGCGATGGCTTGAAGATTGAGAGATTAAAAGAGGAGAGCGGACATTCTTTTCGTTCTCCTTTTGCTTTGGATAGAGACCGCATTCTCTACAGTGGTGCGTATCGGCGTTATCAGGGGAAGACGCAGGTTTTTTCGTTCACAAATCAGTTTGATGAAGAGATGAGCAATCGCAATCTGCATACGACATATGTTTCGCAAATTTCCAGAACGATAGCGAAAATGCTCGGCTTGAATCAAGAACTTACCGAGGCAATTGCTTTGGGACATGACCTCGGACACGCTCCTTTTGGACATGACGGAGAGAAGGCTCTGTCCAAATGCTCGCTGGAGTATGGTTTGGGCGAGTTTCATCACAATATTCAGTCCTTGTGGGTTGTGGACAAGATTGCCAAGAGAGGGCAAGGCTTGAATTTGACTTTTGCGGTTCGTGATGGCATTGTCTCGCATGATGGGGAAGTGCATTCCGCAAAGTTGTTCCCCGACAGTAAGAAAGGCGAAGTTGAATTACAAAATTATGTAAATAGTAAAAATCTTGGCAAAAATCCTGAATTTATGCCTGCAACTATGGAGGGCTGTGTCGTGCGGATTGCGGACACGATAGCCTATATAGGTCAGGATGTGGAGGATGCGATAAGATACGGCTTAATCGCTCGCGAAGATTTGCCTACGGAAGTTGTGGAGCATCTCGGAGACAACAATTCCAAAATTGTCGATACGCTCATCAAGAGTGTGGTTCTCGGCTCATACGGGAAAAATTATGTTGCGTTCAGCGATAATACCGCCGATTATTTGTTGAGATTAAAGAAGTTTAACTACGATAAAATCTATTTTCAATCCGATAAAAATGTAAAAAGCAAAATTGAGTTTGGATTTAAAATATTGTTTGAGAAATATTTGGAAGATTTGCAAAAGAAGGATAAGAAATCTAAGATTTTTTGTCATTTTTTGGATAGCAAGGGTCGAGATTATTTGGACTCTGTCGAGAGCGAAGAAGACCCGAGAATTGTTTTAGATTTCATTTCCACGATGACAGACCGCTATTTCAATCAGGAACTAAAAGAGTATTTAATTCTCAGGAGTTAACATTTTATGCCAGAAAAGAAAGTAATTAAGAACTTGCCGAAGCATGTGGCGATAATTATGGATGGAAACGGCAGATGGGCAAAGAAGCGGTTTTTACCTCGCAAACTTGGTCACAGAGCCGGAGCAGAGGCTGTTCGCAAGGCTGTGGAATACGCTGTGGAAGTTGGTCTTGAGTGCTTGACATTGTATGCATTTTCTTCGGAAAATTGGAAAAGACCCAAAGATGAAGTCGATTCTCTGATGCGATTGTTGCTTGATTTTTTGCATAAAGAGCTGTCCAATCTACTAGAGAAAAACATAATTTTGAAAATCATCGGTGATTTGTCAGGTTTCCCGGAGGATTTGCGAGAAAAGTTGGCTGAGGCTCAAAATAAAACGATAGAGAATAACGGGACAACTCTTTGCATAGCTTTGGGTTACGGTGGACAGGATGAGATACTCACGGCTGTGAACAATCTGATAGAGTCGGGCGTGAAAAAGATTACCAAGGAGAATTTGGAGAGCAGTCTATACACTTTTGGACTGCCGCCTTTGGATTTATTGATTAGGACAAGCGGAGAGCAAAGAATTTCCAATTTTTTGCTGTGGCAGGTTGCCTATAGCGAATTTTGGTTTACATCCGTGCTGTGGCCTGATTTTGACAAAAAAGAGTTTGAGAAGGCTCTTATTGATTTTGGTAAAAGACAACGAAGATATGGAGATGTGGAGTGAATAATTTTTTAAAGAGGGTTCTTTTTGCAATAGTCGGGATACCGGTTTTCTTATTTTTGCTTTATAAGGGAGGCTACTTTTTGCTCTCTTTATTGGGAATTTTGGTTTTGTTGGGGAGTTTGGAATTTATAGCTATGGTCAAAAACAAAGGCATAATTATTCCAAAATTTACAATATTTATAAATCTGCTTATTTTTGTAAGTTTTGCACTATCCTACTATTTTTGGACTTTGTTGCTTTTTTTATATTTGTTTATTTTTCTCGCAATTTACAATATGACCCGCGAATTGTCGGGAGGAGTTCTAAGGATTTCTTGTGGAATTTTGAGTGCTTTGTATATTGCTTTCTTTTTGGGATGTGCCTACAAGATTTGGGCTATTGAGAGTATGCTGATTATTTGCGTCTTGGTTTTGGTGTGGGTTACAGATACTTTTGCTTACCTGATAGGAATGAGTTTGGGGCAGCATCGTGGATTTATCAAAGCGAGTCCGAAAAAGTCTTTGGAAGGATTTCTGGGCGGATTTTGCTTTTGCATTTTTTCAGGATACCTATTTAGTATTTTTTGTTTTAACTCGGAGCAAAATTTTATCCTCATTATCTCAGTGGCAATTGGTATCATCGCTCAACTCGGAGATGTAGTGGCGTCCAGTTTCAAAAGAGATTGCCAAGTGAAAGACAGCGGAAATCTTTTGCCCGGTCATGGCGGAGTGATAGATAGGTTCGACAGCTTGCTTTTGGTGGCTCCTGTGGTGTATCTGATAGCGATTTGGTATTACGGAATAGTTCAGATTTTTTGAGTTTTCATTGGGAATAGATGCATAGATTTAAGAAGCGGTTCGGTCAGCATTTTTTGCGGGATGTGACTGTGATTGATAAGATTGTGGCAAGCACCGATTTGTCTCCAAACGATGAGGTGTGGGAAGTCGGAGGTGGAGAAGGTGTTTTGACCGAGGCTCTTTTGAAATTTGGGGTCAATCTTACGGTTTTTGAAATTGATTACGATTTGCAGGGAGTTCTTGAGGAGAAGTTTGCGGATAAAATTAGCCTAGTAAAATCTGATGTGTTGAAGCAAAATTGGGATGAGATTTTATCGGAAAGGGTCAAAGTGGTGGCAAATTTGCCGTATAATATCACTTCGCCGTTTTTGTTTAAGGTTATCAAAAATATCGATTATTTTTCCTCTTTGACCGTAATGATACAAAAAGAGGTGGCACAGCGGATTGTCGCAGCCCCGGGAGATAAAAAATACGGAAGGCTGAGCTTGAAAATGCAGTTTTATTTTGAGGTTAAGAAACTTTTTGATGTTCCCAGTGGCTCTTTTTATCCTCCTCCCAAGGTCGATTCCAGTGTGATTAGGGCTGTGCCGAGAGCGAATAGACCAAAAGTAGTGGATTTGGATTTGTATATGAAAATCGTTGATTTGGCTTTCTCCAATAGACGAAAGATGCTACGGGTTAATTTGAAGCCTTTGCTAAGCAAAGAGCAAATCCAAAAGTTAGATTTCGATTTGACCTTGCGTGGTGAAAAGCTGTCGGAAAACGATTTCGTCGAGCTTACGCGACAAGTTAAGCAGGTGTTGTAATTTTTATAGGAGAGATAAGATGAAAAAAGTTGTTTTTGCTGTTTTTATTTTTTCATTTTTTATGTTATTTGCGGGTCAAAAGCAAGATTTGCAATTTATCTTGGGTCTTTGTTCCGACAAAAATTATTCGTTGGCTAAAACGGAAATCTTGAAGTTTTTGCAAAAATACCCCGATGGTCAGTATAAGCAAAAAGCGATTTATTTATTAGCAGAGGTCTATTATAATTCCAAAGAGTATGACAAAGCGTTGCAAAGATACGAAGAAGCGGAGAAACTCTTACCGGAATACAACGACAAAATCGTTTTGGGTAGAGCGAAATGTTATTACAATTTGGGAGAACTTTCCAAGGCGAAAGTGCTTTTGGACGGCTACTCTTACAAGGACAATTTGGAGCAAGTCTATTATTTTCTGTCGCTCATAGCCTACAATCGTGACGACTTCATTCAGAGTGTTATTCAGAGTAAAAGTTCCTTAGATGCCAAACAAACAGGCTATGCCAGAGTGCAATTGATTTTGAGTTATTTGGCTCTGGACAAGCCGGAACAAGCCGCAGAAGAGTTGAACGGCTCCATTCAGGATAAGGAATACGGGCAAAATCTTTTGAACTATCTGTCTTATCTTTTGGGGAAGAAGCAACACCAAAAGATTGTGGAGCTGAAAGTTGATGAAAGCAAATTGACTCCCAAAGTCTTGGAAAATTACAAAACGATTTTGGGGATTGCCAATTACAATTTGAAAAAATATACGGAATCACTTGGGATTTTGCAAAATTTGGAAAATCCCAACGCCAAGTTTTACAAAGCGTTAGTGTATTTGGCTCAAGGAGAGAACGAGAAGGCGAAAGAGATTTTCTCTGTTTTGAAAAATTCCACAAATCAAGAGATAGAGGCTAACAGCAGTTTCTATTTGGCAAAAATGAAGTCGGAAACTTCGCCGATGAACGCTATTTACGATTTGAAAAATTTTGTGCAAGCACATCCGTCCCACGAATTTTCCGGTTCAGCTTTTTATCTAATCGGTTGGAACTATTTTAAACTGAACAAGTTTGTAAAATCAGAATTTTATCTCAAAAAATCTTTGTCGTTTCAGTTGGATAAGCAAATGAGTTCCGACGCAATTTTCTTGTGTGGCGAGAGTCTGTTTGCTCAGGATAAGCTGCAGGAATCTTTGAAATTTTATCAAGATTATTTGGATGAAAAATCAGGAAACAAATCGTTTGCCGACCAAGCTTATTACAAAATAGGTGTAGCTAATTATCGATTGGAAAAAAGCTCTGTGGCTCAAGACAAATTTAAGGCTGTTATAAATCTTTTCCCTAATTCTCTCAAACTTGCTAGCAGTTATTTTTATCTTGGAGAAATTGAGTTCCAAAACAAAAATTACAAACAAGCCAAAGCGTATTTTTTGCAGTCAATTGGGAAAGAGAAATCGGAAAGCACCTATTCCCGCTTGGCAGCTACTTGTTACAAATTAGGCGAATTGACGGAATCTTCCGAGTATTTGACAAAAGTGAAAAATGTTAACTTATACGAAAAATTTCTTTTGGAAGGAGATATTTTCTTTAGTAAACAAAATTTGAATTTGGCACTGGAAAGCTATAACAAGGCTCTGACGGCGAAAAATGCCGATAAGACGGAGATAATGGTTAGGATTGCTTCTGTTTACTACAACGGGCAAGATTACGAAAAAGCGTTGCAGATTTATCAAGATTTATACAAAGATAGCCACGATGTTGATTATTTGTTGAACATTGCCAACATCTATTTTGCCAAGGAAGATTATAAAAATGCCGTGAAGTTTTTCATCTCTTATAAGGAAAAAAGCAAAAGCACTTCTCCCGACCTTCTTTTTTCGATAGCGAATTGCTATTATAACGAAGGCGATTATCGTCAGTCGGTTGTTTATTACAAAAGCGTAATCTATCCGCAAAGCAAATTTTTGCAAGAGGCTTTGGACGGTTTGGTTTGGGCAGGTTCGTGTGATTCTGCGATTGCGGTCGAGAGCGAGCTTAATCAATTGTTTGCCAAATATTCGGATAACTCTTTCAAATCCGATATAATGATGAAAAAAATAAACTATTTTCAAAATCAGCAAAATCCAACTAAGACCGTAGATGCCTGTAAGGAGTTTTTGTCCGTTAAGCCACAAGATTTGCAGGTTAATTTGATTCTGTCAAAAAATTATGCTTTGTTGGGCGAATACAAAAAAGCGGATAATGTCCTGAGTGTGTGCAAGACGGATGATCCGGAAGTGATACTTAGTTGGGCGAAGTTGAAATTGAAGCAAAACGATACTTTGGGTGCTCTTGAGAAATTGCAAAAAGGTGCACTTTCCGCTAAAAATCAGCCGATTTGGTTGGAATATTTGAGGCTTCTGTCGCTAAAAGTCAGTCCGATTTTTGAGAGCAAATTTGCTGAGTTCTCTTCGTTTGCAAACCAAGTCTATTTGCAACAGGCGAAGATTTATAAGGTTGACTATCTGATACGAAGCAAAGATTATCCGAAAGCGACCGTTTTGGTCAATGAGTTGCGAGGCAGTAAATATGAGGAAATTGTCAGTAAAGCGGGTTATTTTTTGGGACTGATTTATTACGAACAGCAACAGTATAAAGAGGCTGTGATTGAGTTTTTGAAAACCGTTTACCTCTTTCCCGATAGGCAAGATTTGGCTTTGCAGGCTAATGTGAAAGCGATTTATTGCTACTATTATCTCAAAGACCCGTCAAGAGCAACAATCATATATGATAAAATTAAAAATAACTTGACTGAAAAAATGGCGAAAGAGATTGCCTTTATGTTGGGGGTGACTTATGAGAAAGATAATATTTAGTTTATTTTTTATCTGTTTTTCTTGTTTGTTGTTTGCTCAAATCTCTTCGAGCAAAGCGAGTGAGTATTATACTCAAAAAAAATATCAGGCTGCATTGCAGGAATATTTCAACTTGCCGGAAAATGCCGATACTTACTACAATATCGGTAATTGCTATTACAAATTGGGAGATTATGGGAAAGCTATTCTTTTCTATCATCGTGCGTTAAGACTAAATCCCAATTCTTGGCAGATTTTGAAAAATCTACAAATTGCCGAGAAAACCCTTTTGGATAAGCCTGTTGAGTTGACCAAAATGGAAAAATTGTGGGAGCAAGCGGATAGGCTCTTGTCACTAAATGCGTTGGCTTTGCTTATCTTGGCTTTGCTGTTCATTATGTGTGTTTTTTGGATAGTTGCGGTTTACAAGCCTCGCATCAGATATTTGTCGTTTCTTTCGCTTTTGGTTTGCTTGGCTTTTGGATATTTTGCGTTTCAAAAGCACGAAGCGATGAAATCTGAGGCAGTTTTGATTGCCGATGAGGCTACGGGGTATAGTGGTCCTGCGGAAGATTTTAAGACTGTTTTCACTATTCACGAAGGCAATTTTTTCACGGTGCTTGAGCAAGATGGTCTTTGGAGCAAAATCAAGCTGAAACAAGGGTTTGTAGCTTGGATTAAATCGGAAAATTTAGAAAAAATATAAATAGTTTAAAGGAGATTCAGATGGCAAAAATTAGAGGAATTAGGGGATTGCGTCCAGCGTTGGATAAGGTGGATAAGGTAGCTTCAAGACCTTATGATGTGCTCAATTCTGCTGAAGCGAGGGTAGAGGCAAAGGGCAACCCTTATAGTTTTTTGCATGTGGTCAAACCGGAGATAGATTTGCCGGAAAGTGTTGATTTGTATTCCGACGAGGTTTATCGAAAAGGGAAAGAAAATCTTTATCGTTTTTACGAAGAAGGCGTATTTGTCAGAGATGAGAAGCCCACGATGTATGTTTACAAGCTTGTTTGGAAAAGCGTTTGCCAAATTGGCTTGGTGGTAGGTGCATCTGTGGAAGATTATGAAAACGACATTATCAAAAAGCACGAGAAAACCCGTTCTGACAAAGAAGCTGACAGAGTAAAACATGTTGAGACGCAAAACGCTAACGCTGGACCGATTTTTTTGACTTATCGTGACAAGGCTGAAATTGACAAAATTATCAATAAAGAGATGGAGAGTGCACCTTTATACGATTTTGACTGTGGCGATGGCGTGCAACACACTCTTTGGAAAATTTCTGACGATGGAGTCATCGCAAAGTTAAAAAGTGAATTTGCCAAGATAGACTATTTGTATGTAGCAGACGGACATCATCGCTCCGCCAGTGCCGCTATAGTTGGCAAACGCAAAAGGGACGCTAATCCCAATCATACAGGTGATGAAGGTTACAATTTCTTTTTGTCCGTTTTGTTCCCTGCATCTCATTTGTATATAATGGATTATAACAGAATTGTGCAAGATTTGAATGGCTATTCTGTTGACGAGTTTTTGTCCAAAGTGAAAGAGAAATTTGTAGTGGAGAAACTTTCAGGTGAACAAAAACCGAGCAAAATGCACGAATTTTCTATGTATTTGGCAGGAAGTTGGTATAAGCTCACAGCCCAAGCGGAGATAATTGACAATAGCAGTGTTATAGGTGTTTTGGACACTTCTATCTTGCAGGATAATCTTTTGGAGCCTCTGTTGGACATCCAAGACCCCAAGACTAGTAAGCGAATCGATTTTGTCGGTGGCATCAGAGGTTTGGGAGAACTCTCCAAGAGAGTTGACAATGGCGAGGCAGTTGCTTTCGCTTTATATCCTACTTCTATCAAGCAACTTATGGATATTGCCGATGCAGGCAAAATAATGCCTCCTAAATCTACTTGGTTTGAGCCGAAACTCAGATCAGGTTTGGTGGTAAATCTTTTAGATTAAATTTGGAATGTTTATTTTTCACGCCTTGACGATTTGGTTCGGCAGGGCGTTGTTTTTTTGGAGAGTTGGAGAATGAATATAATTTTTGATTATTTAGGACTTGCTGGAGCGTTTGTTATGGCTGTCTCTGGGACTTTGACGGCGATGCAGAAGAGGTTTGATATTTTTGGCATCGTTATTATCGCTTTTGTTACAGCAGTCGGTGGAGGAACTCTCAGGGATATGCTAATCAATGGTAGGTCTGTTTTTTGGTTGCACGATTTACTTTATATTTATGCCATTTTTGCGGGGACGATTTTTGCCATTATTTTCAGAAATTATTTGAGTTATCTTCGACAAACTTTTTTGGTCTTTGATGCCGCAGGATTGGCACTTTTTACCATTTTGGGTGTTCAGATAGGAATTGATTTTAGCTTAGATTTTTTGGTTTGCATCATTTTGGGAACTGTTACGGGAGCATTTGGAGGGATTTTGCGGGACATTTTTGTTGGCGATGTTCCTATCATTTTCAAGCAAGAAATTTATGCCACCATTTCTATACTGGGAGGAGCGTTCTTTTATCTGCTCGATAGTTATTGTGATTTGGTGTATTTGACCAAAATTTTACCCATAATTTTCATTATAGTCAGCAGAGTGATTGTGGTGCGTTACAAAATACATCTTCCGTGTTTTACTCTAAAGGAAAAATGATTGTGGTTTCATATCAATAAAAAAAGAGCCGATTTTCGGCTCTTTTAGTTGTCTAAAACTTAATTAGTCTCTATTTTCTCTAAAATAAGGTATTCCCAAAGATTTTGGAGTTTGGGAAATTCTCCCTCTCAGGTTAACATAAAGCAAGAAAACTATAGTCGCAAGATAGGGAATAGTGTTCAAAAGGAAAGTCGGCACATGAAATCCCATCGCTTGAAGTCGTGGTTGCATAGCTTCCAAAATTCCGAAAAGGAAAGCCCCGCCGAAAGCGTAATAAGGATTCCAGTTGGCGAAAATAACCAAAGCGATAACAATCCAACCTTTCCCCGAGGTCATCTTTTCCACCCAAAACGGAGTGTAGCAAAGGGAAAGATATGCTCCGGCAATACCTGCCAAAAATCCTCCGAAAATAGTGCAAAGATATCTGATTTTAATAACATGTATTCCCATGATTTCGCTGGCGAGAGGCTCTTCTCCTGCGGATTTTACGCCGAGTCCGTATTTGGTTTTGTTGAGGAAAATCCAAGCACAAATCACCAAAACATAGCTAAGGTAAACCAAAATATTTTGGTCAAAAAATACCAGTCCGATAAGTGGAATTTTGGACAAAAGAGGAATGGCAAGATTGGGAAGATGATGAGACAGAGATTTGCCGATTAGCTCTTCACCCAACATAGCACTAAGCCCTGTGCCAAAAGTGGTTAAAGCAATTCCAGTTACATATTGGTTTGTTCTCAGAGTGATGGTCAAAAAAGCGAAAATCAAAGAGAGTAACAAACCTACAACTCCCGCTAAAAGTATTCCGAGAGCAATGCTATTGTAGTGAAAGGCTGTTCCAAACCCGACACATGCTCCCATAAGCATCATTCCTTCTATACCAAGGTTACAAATTCCGGATTTCTCCGTGATAATTTCCCCGATAGTGGCGAACAGGACAACCGTGCCACTGGCGACACCTGTAATCAATATAGATTGTAAAACTGTATACCAACTCATATTACTTTCTCTCCTTTCCTACCACTTTGATGTTATAGTTTTTGAAAATTTCGCTACCCAAAATTGCGAATAAAATAATCCCTTGAGCGATAGTTCCCATAGATGCGGGCAGACCCATCAACATTTCCAACATCTCCGAAGCTGTGATGACAGCACTCATAAAGAGGGCATAAACGACAATCCCAACTGGATTGGCACGGGCAAGCCAAGCAACGATAATTCCTGTGAAGCCGTAACCCATGGAAAGCTGGTGTTGCAGTTTATATTGAACTCCGGCAACTTCACTCATTCCGGCAAGTCCGGCAAGCAAGCCACTTACCAAAAAGACAGAAAACATAATTCTCTTAACATTGATTCCCGAGTAAGTTGCGGATTTTGTGGACGCTCCTGTAATGCGAACTTTGTATCCCCACGAAGAGTATTTTATGAGCACATAGATAATGACAGTGGCTATTATGGCTAAAATCAAACCAGAGTGAACTCTCTCAAATCCAAGGAGAGGTAATTGTGCTTGCAGAGGGAATTCGGGTGTAAAAGGATAGTTGTCTTCATTTTTCCAAATACCGAAAATCAAATGGTCAACCAAATAAACAGCAACATAGTTTAGGAGCAGAGTTGTGATAATCTCGTCAACTTTGAACCGAATTTTTAGAACCGCAGGAATAAATGCCCAAAACGCACCTCCGATACCACCAGCGACAACCATTACAGTTAATTCGACAAATCTCGGCATAGTGGGCAAGTGCATTACTATGGCGGTAGCGAACATAGCTCCGATGTAGAGTTGTCCGTCGGCACCGATATTCCAAACCTTACTGGTGAGAGCTATACCAACAGCCAGCCCACAAAACAAAAGAGGAGTGGCTTTTACCAAAACTTCGCTTAGTCCGTATTCTGTAAAAAGAGTAGTGTCTATAGAGACCCAAAAAGCCTCAAGCGGATTTACACCTTTGAGAGCCACTATGATGCCGCAAACAATGAAAGCAATACAAATGGCAATCAAGGAGATACCTACATCCATTTTGGCACTTACTCTTTCTTTTTGGATTAATTTTAATTTCATCATTAGTTAAGCTCCTTTTATTTATCCAAATCTTCTTGATGAGTTCCACTCATCATCAAACCGATTTCGCTGATGTCATATTCGCCGTTTTTGAACTGACCCATGAATTTTCCTTCATACATCACAGCCAACTTATCAGCAAGTCCGAAAAGCTCATCAAAATCGCTGGAAACCAATAAGATAGATTTCCCTTGATTCCGCAAATCCAAGAGTGCTTTTCTAACAAAATCTGTCGCACCTACATCCAAGCCTCTGGTAGGGTAGGAGCAGATAAAAAGGTCGCTTCCTGCTTCGATTTCCCGACCGATAATAATTTTTTGCAGGTTTCCTCCGGAGAGCAAAACAGCAGGGAAGTTCATCCCGGGGTGCAAAACATCGTATTTTTTCAAAATATTGCAAGCGGTGTAATCTTTCAGTAAATTGATTCTTAAGAAATTTCTTTTTTGGTAGCCGGCTTTTCGATAAATTTTACTCACGGAATTTTCCCAAATAGGTCTATTCCCAGCCACTCCCACATTCACTCTGTCGCTGGGCACATAGCTGATTCCGGCATCTATTCTCTGGCAAATACTACAGTTTGAAATATCCTTTCCGTTAAGAGAAATTTTCCCCGATTTAATAGGTATAATTCCCATAATGGCTTCCATCAATTCAAGTTGTCCATTACCGGTAACACCAGCAATCCCCAAAATCTCGCCCTTTTTGATGTCGAAGCTGACATTGTCCACAGTAGGCACTCTCTCTCCGACAGTTAAATTTTCGACAGCGATAGTGCATTCAGAAGAATTAATCTCTTTGCGGTCGAAGATGATTGTCTCTTTTTCCCCGACCATCATTACCGACAGTTCTTTGGGCTCAACATCTTTTGTAGCAATAGTGCCGATTTTGTCTCCTTTACGCATAACCGTAATCGTGTCGGCAACTTTGAAAACTTCCGGCATTTTGTGAGTAATAAAGATTACACCCTTGCCAGTTGAGGCAATTTTTTTGAAAGTTTCCAACAAGTTGTCGGCTTCTTGCTTGGTAAGCACGGTGGTAGGTTCATCAACTATCAATACCTTTACATCGCGAACCAGCATTTTCAGAATTTCAGCTTTTTGTCTCACACCGATAGGGACTTGGTCGCATCTGGCATCCCAATCAAGTTTGAAATCGAATTTTTTGGCATACTCCATGATTAACTCTTTGCGTTCTTTCATGTTAAGCCAAACCTTATTCGAGGGCAAACCCAAAATTATATTTTCCAAAATGGTAAGACTGCCCACGAGGGAAAGTCTCTGGTGAACCATACCAATACCTTTTTGCAAGGCTTCACCAGGAAAATTTAATTTGAAAGGTTTTCCGTCAAATTCGATAGTGCCGGAATCTTGTTGGTAAACGCCTGTTAATATATTCATCAAAGTCGTTTTACCGGCACCGTTTTCGCCGAGCAGGGCGTGAATCTCGCCCTTTTTGAGAACAAAATCAATATCGCTGTTGGCTTTGTTGCCAAAGAAACTTTTATTGATTTTATTCATTTTTACTAAAATGTCACTCAAACTTCCTCCTAATCAAACAGTTATTAATCAAAATATTACAACATCTTGACCATACAAAGCAATGACAAAAATAGTGGCAAGGAAAAATTCTAAATTTTGACCCCTCTATTTTTCGGACTAAAAATTCATATGTGATAAAAAAATCGTTAATATATTTAGTAAAAAATGTTTGACATATAAAAAGGAATTTTCTCAAATTGACAAAGAAATATCACATAACAAGGAGATGATGATGAGAAAAAGAGCAAAATTGTTTCTCACAGTTGTAGCGATGCTTTCTTTGACAGTTAGTTTGATGGCTGCAGGTGTGGACGAATTGAGAGTAGGAGCGGTATATATTGGACCTGCTCGTGACGGTGGTTGGACTCAAGCCCACGATGATGGTATTGAGTCTTTGCGTGATTTGCCTTATGTAAAGAAAATCATGAAAAAAGAGGAAGTTCCGGAAAGTTCTGAAGCTAGTAAAGCTATGACTCAAATGATCAAATTGGGAAAATGTAATCTTATTTTTGCCACTTCTTTTGGTTACATGGATCAATCTTTGGGTGTAGCTAAAGATAATCCAGATGTAGTTGTCATGCACTGTTCCGGATACAAAACAGCTGATAATATGGGAACATATTACGGTAAAATTTACCAAGCTAAATTCTTGGGCGGTATGGTAGCTGGAATGATGACAAAGTCTAACAAAATCGGTTATGTTGCTCCTATCGCTATCCCTGAGATTTATCGTCTTGTTGATGCTTTCGCTCTTGGTGTAAAATCTGTAAACAAAAAAGCCAAAGTGCAAGTTGTTTGGGTTGGTTCTTGGTTCGATCCTGCCAAAGAGATGGATGCCGCTAAATCTATGATTGAGCAAGGTTGTGATGTTATTACCCAAGGTGGAGACTCTCCAGCTCCTCAACAAGCTGCTGAAAAAGCAGGTGTTTGGGCTATCGGTCATGACAATGACATGAGTGCTTATGCTCCTACAAAGAGCCTTACTTCTGTGGTATGGCACTGGGGTGTAATTTACAAGATGGTAGCAGAAGCTGTTCATAATGGGACTTGGAAAGCTCAAGGTCCTTCTGACTTTTGGCCAGATATCAGCACTGGTGTAGCTGGTCTTACACCTTATACCAAAAATGTACCTAAGAAAGTTCAAGACAAAGTTGAAGCTATGAAGGCGAAAATTGTTAGCGGTGACTACAAAATTTTCGAAGGTCCTCTTTATGATCAAGACGGCGAACTCAGAGTTAAGAAAGGTCAAGTTATGAAACCTCAAGAACTTTTGAGCATGGACTGGCTTGTTGACAACATCGTAGGGAATAAAAAATAATTTTATTTTTTGTTTAAGCGGAAACTGAATAGTTTCCGCTTTTTTTTGTTCAGAATAATTGACATTTTCATTGCCTATCAATTTGTTTCGTCATGATAAATTTTAGATTTGAAGTTTCGGGCTTCTCTTTTTGTTCCAATAAAACTTATGTTTTTTCCGATGAATTTTGTTTGAAGCGAAGTCTTTATAAATTGCAGACTTCGGGGAAGATACTCGAAGGAGCTTTCATTACGCAAAGCCAATTTTTCGATAGCTTGAAGAACTCCTTGGATTTCCCCTTAATATCTCCTGAATTGAGGGAGTTAGTTTTTTGGCAAGCCTGTGCTAACGAAGATAGTTTTGAGGTCGTTTCTGAAAAAGCAAAACGGTTTTTTTCTTTTTGGAGAGAGGTTAACGGCTTGGTGTTTGAGCAAAACGAGATAGAAAAAATTTTGATTTCTAATCAGCTAAAGCGATGGAACAGGCAATGCGGATACAGAGAGAAATATTTAGAGAAAATTAGGTCTATGGGGTTTGCAGACGATGAGGTTGAAAGCGTTGAATACAGTGCTGAGTCGCTTTATGAAACCTCGATTGTTTTTTATGATTGCTTGAATTTTACACCTAAACAAGCGAATTGGCTGAAAAATTCTGAAGAGAGAATTGAGTTCAGTTTCTCTTTTCCCGAGGCAATTTACGATAAAGAAAGATTGTGTGTTCGTGATTTTGCTGTGAAACAATTGGAGCACTTTTCTTTTCCTCGGGTCGAGATTAAGCAATACGAAGACAAATTTTTCATGGATGCTGCTTTGGTGAATGATGGAGTTAAGAGTGCTTATGGCAACTATTCTGAGCCTGCATTTAATGTTTTTGGCAGAGATTTTTTCTTAAAAAATAGGAAGAGTTTCCGCTTTTTGTCGGCTCTCAAGGGACTTATAACGGGCATCAAAAATAATAGAATCCCTTTGGAGAAGTTGTTGTCTTTGGTCTTGGTTCATTCGTGGAAAGGCGAAAGTAGTGATGCCGTTGTTATTGATAAAAACTTGGTTCTAAATCTAATAGACAGGCAGTATAAGTTTTTGTTTGGTAGTGAAATAAAGACGGAATTTCTTGCTTTTATCAAGGAGTTGAGCTCGAATTTTGATTTCTTCTTTTCATATTTGAAAAAATTGGACGATAGCCCTATTTACCTTGAGAAAATCGATGAGTTGCTTGAGTTGACCAAAACAATTAATTTCAGTCCATTACAGGCTTTGGATTACTTCTTGTCCAAAAATGCAAAAGAGTTGGTAGCGACTAACAAAAATAAGGTTAATATCAAACCTTTGCATATCAAGGTTTCGTTGGGAGATTTTACCGCCTATAATGCGACCGAGGGCTTCTTAAATGGCTTCTGCAAAGACGGAGATTTTTTTAGTGAAGAGCAGAAGAAAAATCTGGGACTTCTTTCCAGCGAGCAAGCTAAGAATATTCGCAAATTTTGTTTTTTATCCCTGCTTCAATCTCACAAGAATGTTACTATTTATACTTACGAAGAGCCGATTAACAGTATTCAGATAGCTTCTGTTTTAGAGGAGTTGAGGGCTTCCGATTTGGATGTTGAGTTTACCAAATATTCTGATTTGGATTTGAAAAGGTTGCTTTCTTTGATATTGCCGAGTGAAAATAGTTATGATTTTGGGGAAGAAACCGAGTTTGTTTTCCCGTATTCTGGAGAGAAGTTGGACAATTTTTCTTATAGTGAAGCCAAGAGTTTGTTGGAAAATGCGGAGAGCTATTACCTTAATTATGTGCTGAAGATTAGAGAGTTTAATTTGCCGTCGAGGAGTATCGAAAGCAATTTGCTGGGGGAGATTGCCCACAAGATTTTCCAGGTGTATCTTCAAAAAGGGAAGCCGGAAAATATTTCCGAAATTGCTGAAAAGGTTTTGTCCAGCTATTCTGACAAATTGCCTGACAATTATCACAAGCTATTTTTTGAAAAATATACAGTTGAGACGATAATGGAAAGTTTGCAATATTTTGTTTCTGAAGTTGAACAGGCAGTCGGCGAGTGCGAAAAAAATCTCGAAAAATATTTTCCCGATTGTGGAATAACTTTACGGGGAAGATTGGATTATTTGACTGAAAACGCTTTGTTTGACTTCAAAACTGGCAGTAAAAATAATTTAGATCCTGCACAATTGGAGTTTTACTCTTTGCTCGCCGAAAATCTGCCAGCGTGTTTCTATCTTGTTTTTGAAAAAGAGGTAGTGCCATTTTGGGAGAAAAGAAATTACCAGCCTATTTTATCTGCTTTAAAAGAGAAGATTAGAAGAGTGAAAACGGAAGGCTTTAAGGGAAATTACGACGAGTAGTTTATCCCATTTTTTCTTCAATGAGAGACAATTTTGTTTCACAATCTTCTTTTGTTTTGAGGTAAATAGGCTCGGAATAGTTTGCTTCAATTCTGCTGAAAGGCTTGGGAATTATCAATCTGTCCCAAGATGATAGTCGCCAACAAGAGCTGAATCTCATCTCTATGCAGACTATGGGAATTTGTTTTTTTTGAGCAATGAAGAGAAATCCCGGTTTGCACTGTTTGGCAGGACCTCTTGGACCATCTAAGGCGGTGGCAATTGTGTTGTCAATTTTCAGCAGAGCTTTGAGTGCAGAGACTCCGTTGTTGCCGGAGGAACCGCGAACAGTCTCAAATCCAAGTGCTTCCAAGGGACCGGAGATTAGTTGACCGTCTTTGGATGAAGAGACCAAAACAGCCTCTCCTTCGTTTCTGTGGCAATAGGCAAGAGTGATTAAATTGCAATGCCAAAAGGCGAAAATTTTTTTCATCTCGATGGGAGGAACATTGGTTCGCACAATTCTGCAGGTCAAACAAAGAAGCTTGATTAGCCAAGCACCCAAGTGTTTTTCTAAAAAAATAAAAATTTTGTTTTTCATAATCTTTACTCTCTTCGAGCAATGAAATTTTGTGTCAATGAAAATCTGTTTGATGAAATCTTCACTTTTAATTTGACAAAAAATTATTTAATTAAATTAATCGAGCATGTTTCCGAGTTCACTATCTCGTAGCGATTATCAGAACCGCCGAATACTGAACCGTTAGGGCATAATTGGAAACGATTATACCTCCCGCATTTGGAAAGGAAACAAAACCAAATTAGGGAGGATTTTAGTATGTCCAAGAAAAAAGTGTTGCTTTTGCAACCTGAGAAATGTGTTGATTGTCACAATTGCCAATTGGCGTGTTCTCTCGCTCATGAGGGCGTTTTTAGCCCCACCAAATCTTGTATTTCCGTTTTAGCTTCCAAATTAAAATTTTCTGTACCTCTCACATGTTTGCAATGTAAAGAACCGGCTTGTGCGACCGTTTGCACTACTGGAGCTTTGAGCAAAAACCAAGAAACAGGCAGAGTTGACTACGACAAGAGCAAATGTATAGGTTGCAGATTGTGTGTAGCTGCTTGTCCTTTTGGCAATATTTCCTATTCTACCGATGCGGGTAAAGTTTACAAGTGTGATACTTGCGACGGCGATCCTTCATGTGCCAAAGTTTGCCCAACAGGAGCTATCTCTTGGGTTGATGAAAATGAAGAGACTTTGGAGAGGAAAAAAGTTATTTCGGAAAAGTTGCTTCAAGCTTTTGGGATGGAGGTGTAAGATGAATGCATGGACAGGAAAAGTTTTAAGAGTTAATTTGACTAAAGGCTTGGTTGAAGTCGAAAAATTGAATTTCGATTTTGCCAAAAACTACATTGGCGGTAGAGGCTTGGGTGTCAGATATTTTGTGAACGAAGTATCGCCCAAAGTTGATCCGCTTTCCGCAGAAAACAAACTGATTTTTGCTACTGGTCCGTTGACTGGATGTATGGGAGCTTCTACGGGAAGATATGAGGTTGTGACTAAATCTCCTTTGACAGGAACTATTGCTGGTTCAAACTCGGGTGGACATTTCGGCCCAGAATTGAAATATGCTGGATACGATATGGTGATTTTCGAAGGCAAATCCCCCAAACCGGTTTATTTGAGTATTGATGATGACAAAGTTGAACTTCGCTCTGCTGAAGAACTTTGGGGGAAAGATGTCCCCACTACTACCGACACGATTGTGCAAGCTACTTCTCCAAGTGCCAAAGTTTGCTGTATAGGTCTTGCCGGAGAAAAAATGGCTTTGCTTGCTTGTATAATGAACGACAAGGACAGAGCTGCCGGAAGAACAGGTCTTGGTGCAGTGATGGGTTCTAAAAATCTCAAGGCTATTGCTGTGCACGGAACTGGCAATGTAATTCCAGCAGATGCTAAAAAAGCCCTTGATGTGACTATTGATGTTATCGGGAAATTGAAGGCTCACCCCGTTGGTGGAACAGGTCTTCCTACTTACGGGACCAACATTTTGGTCAATATCATCAATGAATCTGGTGGTTTCCCTACTCGCAACTTTACGGATGCTCAATTTGCAACCGCCAACAAAATTGGTGGAGAGTCTTTGGCGGATAAGCAATTGGTTAAGAAAAAATCTTGTTTCGGTTGTCCTATCTCTTGCGGTCGGGTTTGCAAGGTCACTAACGAAAAATATGCTGGATATGGTGAAGGACCTGAATACGAAAGTGCTTGGTCTTTCGGTGGAGAGTGCGGTGTTGACAATCTTGATGCCGTGGTTAAGGCGAATTTCATTTGTAACGAGAATGGTTTGGATACGATTTCCATCGGTTCTACTATCGGTTGTTTGATGGAGATGTATGAAGCAGGTTTGGTAAAAAAAGAGGATATAGGCTTTGAAATCGGTTTTGGCGATGAAGAAGCTATGGTTAAATTGGTAAGTATGGCAGCTAATTTGGAAGGAATTGGGAAATTGATTGCCCAAGGTTCTTACAGATTGTCCGAAAAATTTGGCGACACCAGTTATTCAATGAGTGTGAAAAAACTTGAAATGCCGGCTTACGACCCCCGAGCTATTCAAGGTATAGGTTTAAACTATGCCACTTCGAATAACGGTGCCGCCCATGTTAGAGGCTACACTATCTCTCCTGAGGTTTTGGGTGTGCCACAAAAAATCGACCAATTTACCACCGAAGCCAAAGAGGTTTGGGTAAAAGGTTTCCAAGATTTGACTGCTTGTATAGATTCTTCAGGAATTTGCTTGTTCACTACTTTTGGTCTTGGAGCTCCTGAGATTGCCGATCAACTTGCTGCCAATACCGGCTTGGATTACACAGCCGACAGTATCGTGGCTATCGGAGAGAGAATACACAACTTGGAGAGATTGTTCAATCTCAAGGCTGGGATTACTCCTGCTGATGATACTCTTCCCAAGAGAATGTTCGAGTTGCCGGTGATAACAGGACCAGCCAAAGGCAATACCAGTAAAGTAAAGGAAATGCTTCCTGCTTATTATAAATTACGAGGTTGGGGGAATGATGGTATTCCTTCCAAAGATAAATTGAAAGAATTGGAGTTATCAGAAATTAAATTTCTCTAATTGATTTGAGACGGAGCTCTGTATTAATTGCAGAGTTCCGTTTTCTTTATTAAAAAAAGCTAAAGGATTTTTAAATGGATGAAATATTATCTCGGTATAAAAAACCTTCCGATGTGATTGCGGTTCTGCAAGATACACAAGAAAAATTTTCTTATCTTTCCGAAGAAAATTTACGAAAAATCAGCCAACACTACCAAATTTCTTATGCTTATTTGCATTCCATAGTAACCTTTTACAAAGCTTTTTCGTTGGTGAAAAAGGGCAAAAATGTTATTAGGGTGTGTGATGGCACGGCTTGTCATATAAAAGGTTCGGTCAAAATTTTGGAAGAACTTCACCGATTGCTGGGCATTAATCCTGGGCAGACAACTGCCGATGAAATGTTTTCCGTGGAAACTGTAGCTTGCCTTGGTGTGTGTGCGATTGCTCCGGTTATGCTGATAAACGACAAATATTACGGAAATTTGCAAATGGGAGAAATCAGCGGAATAGTTGAAAGCTATAAAAAGCAGGAGTCGGAAAAATGAAAACTATTTATGTATGTTACGGAACAGGTTGCAAAGCCGGTGGTGGTGGTCCTATATCCGATAAATTTGCTGCTTTGTGCCGAGATAACGAAGTGCGGGTAAAGAGAACCGGTTGCCACGGTTTGTGCCAAGAAGGTCCCTTGGTTCACATCTCTCCCGACGAGATAACTTACACCAAAGTCAAAGTGGAAGATGTTCAGGAGATTGTTGAAAAAACGATTAGGAATAACGAGGTTGTCGAGAGATTGCTTTACATCGACAAGGCTCAAAAAAAACGGGTAAAATCCAAAAATGATTGGTCTTTTTGTAGCAAGCAAAAACGAGTTGTTTTAAAAGAAGTGGGCGAGATTGACCCTCAAAAAATAGAAGACTATTTGCAAGCTGGTGGCTACAAGGCACTCAAAAAAGCTTTGGAAATTGGTAGTCAACAGATTTTGCAAGAAGTAAACGATTCCGGTTTGCGAGGTAGAGGTGGTGGAGGTTTCCATACCGGTAGGAAGTGGAACTCTGTTGCTAAAGCCACAGGTGAACAAAAATTCGTTTTGTGCAACGGAGACGAGGGCGACCCGGGTGCTTTTATGGACAGGAGCATCATGGAGGGTAATCCTCATTTGGTTTTGGAAGGAATGGCTATCGCAGCTGTCGCCGTGGGAGCGAGTAGAGGCTATGTGTATGTGCGAAACGAATATCCTATGGCAGTTGAGCATCTGCAAATGGCTATCGATAGTGCCGAGGGAAAAGGGTATTTGGGACAGAATATTTTGGGTAGCGGTTTCAATCTGAAAATCGAAATTAAGCGAGGTGCCGGTGCTTTTGTTTGTGGAGAGTCTTCGGCTCTGATGCGGTCAATTGAGGGTAAAATCGGTCAGCCCAACGAAAAGCACATTCATGCTTCGGACAAAGGTGTGTTTGAAAGCCCAACACTTCTGAACAATGTGGAGACTTATGCCAATGTTCCTACCATAATTTTGGGTGGAGGAAAAGCTTATGCAGCAACTGGAACGAAAAAATCCCCGGGAACAAAAGTCTTTTCACTGGTCGGCAAAGTGGTAAACACTGGTCTGATAGAAGTGGAAATGGGTGTGAGCTTGCGAGAAATTATTTTTGATATCGGAGGTGGTATAAAAAACGGCAGAAAGTTCAAGGCGGTGCAAACAGGCGGTCCTTCAGGCGGTTGCCTTACCGCTGACCATCTTGATGTGAAAATCGACTTTGACACACTCATCGAATACGGCTCAATGATGGGCTCAGGTGGAATGATTATCATGGACGAGTTTGACTGTATGGTGGAGGTTGCTCGCTATTTCACGGGATTTCTCATTGAAGAGTCTTGTGGCAGATGCACTCCATGCAGAGACGGACTTTTGCAGGTTTACAAAATTTTGGACAGGATTAGCAAAGGCGAAGGCAAAATGGAAGATTTGGACACTTTGGAAGAGTTCGGACAATACTTGGAATCTTCGGCCTTGTGTGGCTTGGGCAAATCCGCAGCCAATCCTTTTTTATCAACTTTAAAATATTTCCGCCACGAATTTGTGGAACACATTGAACAAAAATTTTGCCGAGCCGGAGTTTGTAAGGAACTTTCGACTTTTGTAATTGACGAAGAAAAGTGCAAGAGTTGCGGAATGTGTGCCAAGGTTTGTTCGTTTGGAGCAATCCAAGTTGACGGCAAAAAATACAGCATCGACCAGTCAAAATGTATGAAATGCAGGGCTTGTTTGGAAGCTTGTAAATTCGGAGCTGTGAGCATAGCAGGGAGGCAATAATGAAAATTTTTATAAACGACAAAGAATGTTCCGCTTGCAAAGGGCAAACTTTATTGCAAGTTGCTCTGGATAACGGCTTTTATATCCCGACTTTGTGCCACAATAAAGAGCTTGGAAACTATGCGGGCTGTAGATTGTGTGTGGCTGAACTTCGCGAGGGAGATTGGAGCAAGTTGGTCGCTTCCTGTGAGTTTCCGGTCAAAGATGGACAAACTTTTTATTTGGATACAGAGAATGTTAAGAAATCGCGAGATTTGTCGGCAAGTCTGCTTTTGGCAAGGTCTCCGGAGTCCAAAAAAGTTTTAGATGAGATTATGCGAAAAGATGTGGAGATGAGATTTGAGCCGATGACACCGCATTTGGAAGGTTGTATTCTTTGCGGAAAGTGTTATAGGGCTTGTCAAAAATTGGGAACGGGAGCAATTTCCACCATCAATAGAGGTCACGAAATCACCGTGGAAACTCCGTATGAACAAGGGAATCCCGATTGTATTGGCTGTCTTGCTTGTGCCGAGGCTTGTCCTACAGGTGCGATTAAGGTTTTCAGGTCGAAAACTCAAGTTGGTATTTGGCATCTTACTCACGAATTGCTTGCTTGTCCGATGTGTGGCAAGAGACATATCACGCAAAAATCTTTGGATTTCTTTAGTAAAAAAACAGGAATCCCAAGCGAAGAATTGATTATTTGTCCCGATTGTCGCCAGAAAAAAACCTCAATGGATCTTCTGTCAGGAATTTCCAGATGAGTATAACCCTCAAACTTTTTGCATATTTCAGGGATAATAGAGGCGAAGTTTTGCAAATAGAATTCAGCGAAGGAATGCGACCTTCGGACTTGTGTAAGAAAATAAAGCTCGATTTAGACGAAGTCTCCATTCTTTTGGTAAATGGTGTCTATACCAAAGAAGACCCGATACTTAAAGATGGAGATTTGGTTTCTATGTTCCCCGCTGTTGGTGGCGGTTAGGAAAATTTATTTGCTACTCTTCTTCCAAATCTATTTCAATTTTTAAAGATTTTATCTCGTCAATTTTCTTCAAGTTTTTGGCATAAGCCAAAATCACATCGGCAAAAGTTTTGCTGACATAGTCAATCATCGGCACGACTTTTCCGTTGACACTCAAAGAGATTTTCATCTTGCTTTCTCTGTTGCCTTTGCACATCATTTTGAATATTTTCTCCGAATTTTTTGTGGCATCTATCAATTTATAGTTCCCAATCTCTTGTTTTCCACTTTGTGAGCAAACTCCCGAATAACACACAATATTGCTAAAATCAATATCTTTCAAATCGGCTTCATCTTTTAGGCAAACCACTTTTTCATAATCAGAATCTTTAAAACCTTCTAAAATCAAAAAATCTGTTTTAGCTTCGTTTACGATTTTTGATAAAGACTTTTCCTCATTGCTTACCGAAAAACAGATTTTGGGACTGCTCCCGATTACTTTGTCCGCACCTGCTTTGAGAGCTTTATCTGTATCCGTATTTTCTTCATCAAAAGTTATATTTTCGCAATGAATATCTTTGGCATAAGTGACCGAAAATCCTTTATTTTTCAGATTTTTAATCAAGTTGATGGAAGTTGTCGTTTTACCCGATTTACTAAACCCGCAAACATTGATAATTTTCATAATTTTATTCCTTTTATTCTTTGTTTAAATTCAGATTATCTCATTCAATTTCGTGAAAATACAAATTGTTTTTTCTATTATAAAAATGTAAATTTATTTCTTGACTTTAATTAGATTTTACTTGTAATTAGTTCGTTTGGGGGTCAGGTCAATGAATAGAAAAATCGCTTTGGAAATTTTATTGCAAAAAGTTTCCGCTTTAAATTCTTTTAAAATTAATGTCTCAAAAAGCGAAAATTGTGTTCTTGCTTCTCCCGTTTTTTCTCAAATAGATTTACCTTCTTTTGATAAATCCGCCATGGACGGCTTTGCCATTTGTGAAGATGAAACTCAAGAAACTTTGCAAGTGGTTGATTTTACAGCTGCTGGCGAATCTCCTTCCTCAAAACTTAGCAAAGGGAAAGCGGTTAAAATTTTGACTGGAGCACCTGTTCCTAAAAATGCTTGGAAAATTATTCCCAAAGAATTGGTTAGTGAAAATGAGAATACTATTGTTCTTAATTGTCAGCTTAAGGAAGCTCCAAACAATATTTGCTCAAAAGGCGAGGATATCCCCCAAGGGCAACTTTTGTATCCCAAGGGGACTTTGATTGATATCCGAAAAAAAGCGACTTTGGTTTTTGCAGGAGTAAATGAGGTTGAGGTTTTTTCCAAGCCGAGAATATCGGTGATTACCACAGGAAGCGAGGTAGTTTCCTTTGGCGATAAAAGAGGCAAATACCAAGTTTATAATGCCAATGCAGAGTTGCTTTTCGGACTTTTAAATAAAGAGTTGGACACGGCAGATTTTTCGCATGTTGCCGACGAATACTCTTTGGTGGAAGCGGAATTTAATCAAAAATTTGAGAAGTCCGATTTGTTGATTTTTACCGGTGGAGCTTCCGTAGGCAAATTTGATTATGTGAAAAAAATGCTGAAATCTTTGGGAGCGGAGGAACTTTTTTCTGGTTTGTCCATCAGACCCGCACGACCTACAGCTTGCTATTTGTTTAAGGGCAAATTGATTTTTTCGCTTCCGGGTAATCCTGTGGCGGTTTTTTTGGCTTACCATTTGTTTGTTTTGCCTGTGATTTACAAAATGCAGTCCAAAGTTTGTAATTTATTTAGAGAAGTAGAAATTACTGGAAAATTACAAGTTAGATTAAAAGACAGAGAAAATTTTGTTCCGATAAAATATAATGACAAAAAAATCGAAATTCTTGATTATAACGGACCTGCGGATTTATATCATATCTCACTTGCAGATGGGTTTTTAGTCGTTCCGCCGGAAACAAAAATTGTAGAAGGCAAAGCGAAAGTTTTGCTCTTTTAAAATAACAAAAAAATTAAGGAGGACATGATTATGTTCAAAAAATTGAAATTAGTGGCTTTGATTTGCATTTTTGCTTTTTCGTCTCTTTTGGCTAAAGAAAGTAAGTTGGTAATTTTCCATGCGGGGAGTTTGGCTATTCCTTTGCAAAAAATGAGCGAGGCTTTTAACGAGAAGTATCCAGATGTGCAAATAATGAGAGAAGCAGCCGGTTCTCGTGTATGTGCAAGAAAAATCAGTGAGTTGAATAAAAAAGCCGATATTATGTTTTCTGCTGATTATACGGTAATTGATGAACTTTTGATTCCTAAGTTTGCCGATTGGAACATTCATTTTGTAACCAACGAAATGGCTATTATGTTTGGTCATAATGCAAAATATGCCGATGAGATTACTGTTGAAAATTGGCCTGAAATTTTACTTCGCAAAGATGTAACTTACGGACATTCAGACCCTAATGCTGACCCATGTGGCTATAGAAGTCAACTTGTTTGGCAATTGGCTGAAAAGTATTACAAATTACCTGGTTTGTATGAAAAATTGAGAGAAAACAATCCTATCGTGAGACCAAAAGAGACTGACTTGGTGGCTTTGTTGGAAGCCGGAACTCTTAACTATTTGTTTATCTATCGTTCTGTTGCTCAGCAACATGGAGCTAAATATTTGGTATTGCCTGATGAAATAAATTTGAAGACTGCCAAATTTGCTGATTTTTACAAACAAGCTACTTTTGATATTAGCGGCAAAAAGCCTGGGGAGTTCATTACCAAAAAAGGTGCTCCAATGGTTTATGGATTGACTATTCCTAACAATGCGGTAAACAAAAAAATGGCTGAAAAGTTTGTAGCTTTTGTTTTGAGTGAAGAGGGAAGAAAAATTATGGAAGATTGTGGTCAACCTGCTATCGTTCCGGCAAAGATTACCGGCAAAGAAAAATCACTTCCTTCTTCTATAAAAAAATTTGTAAAAGAGTAAAAACAGGAAAATCAAGTGAAAAAAGTTTTTATTGCTTTGGGTGCGATAATCATCTTTATGATTGTTTTTCCGATTATAAAGATTTTTTGGGGAATTGACCTTACTATTCTTAGCGATACTTTGAGAGATTCTGTGGTTTTTTCGGCAGTTTTTACTTCTTTGGAATGTTCGCTCTATGCCACACTTGCAGGATTTCTTCTGGGAATTCCGCTTGCTTACATTATCGCCAGACACAATTTTTATGGTAAAGAACTGGTTTCTTCAATTATAAATATCCCTATCGTCGTGCCACATTCGGCGGCAGGGATAGCTCTTTTGTCGGCTTTTGCTTCTCATACTTTTTTGGGGAAAGGGCTTGCCGCACTTGGACTTACCATCATCGATACCAAGCTTGGTATAAGTTTGGGGATGTTTTTTTTGAGTGTGCCTTTTCTCATCAATCAAAGTATTGGGGGGTTTCTAAGCTATGACGAGAGAATAGAAAAATCTGCTAGAGTTTTAGGAGCTGGTTTTAGCAGAACTTTTTTTACCATCAGTTTGCCACTTGCTCGGCACGGCATCATCAAAGGTTTCATCATGATGTGGGCAAGAGGTATTTCGGAGTTCGGAGCTGTGGTCATTTTGGCTTATCATCCGCTTACAGCTTCCGTTTTGATTTTTGAAAGATTTGGAGCTTTCGGCTTGAGATATTCCAAGCCGATTGCTTCTTTATTAATTTTAATCTGCCTGTTCATTTTTATGGTAGTGCAATTGATTTCCAATGTTAAAAATAAATCAGATAACTAAAAAATTTTCCCAATTTACTCTAAACGAGATAAATTTTACCATTAATAAGGGCGAATGCACCGCAATTTTGGGTCCGTCAGGTTCGGGCAAAACTATTTTGATGGAGACGATTGTCGGCATTCACAAGCAAACTTCGGGGCAACTATTCCTAAACGGCAAAGAGATTAGCCATACCAAGCCCGAAAATCGCGATATTTCGCTTTTGTATCAAAATTATATGCTTTTCCCACATCTCAATGTTTACGAAAATATAGCTTTCCCGCTAAAATTACGAAAAATTCCTGAAATTCCGCAAAAGATAAGCAAAATTGCTCATTTATTGAAGATTGAACATCTTTTGAAAAGGTCGGTTCATAACCTTTCTGGTGGAGAAAAACAGCGGGTCGCTCTTGCCAGAGCCATTATTTTTGAACCGCAAGTTCTTCTTTTGGACGAGCCAACTTCGGCGATTGACACTCATATGAAGCGAAAAGTTCGCAAGCTAATTCGGGAAATTCACAAAAGTCTCAATCTGACTATTCTCTTGGTCACTCATTCCATTGAGGAGGCTATCTATTTGGCGGATTCTTTTGTCTTCCTAAAAGATGGTCAGCAATTACAACAAGGCAAAAAGTTTGAAGTTTTCAACAATCCCCAAAATCGTTATATCGCCAATTTTCTCGGCTATGACAATGTTTTTGAAGGAGAGGTTGAAGACGGCAAATTTGCTATCAAAAACACCAATCTCAAAATATCTTTTTTTAAAGAAGAGATTCCCAAGTGTATTCATGTTTCGCCCGACAATATCATCATTTCCAAGGAAAAGCCCGAGAGTTCGGCAGTGAATGTTTTTGAAGGAACATTGCAAGATTTTGCTTTCAAAGGCAGTTTCTATCAATTGTTTTTCGACATCGGAGTGGAAATTTTGGTAAATATCACAGATGCCTCATTCGAAAATCTCCAACCAAAACTCGGCACCAAATTTTATCTATCATTCAAAGAAAGAGGAGTGAAGGGGTTTTAGGAAATAAAATAATTTAAGGTTCAAGATAACTTGACAAGTGAATTATACTAGTTAAGTTGTTGATATGCCAATAAGAAACAAGTACGTAAAAAACTCCAAAATTTCTGAAGAAAAATTTAGAGAAATAATTAAGTTTTTTTCTTTGGATATTGAGGCTAGTAAAATAGCACTTTTGACCAAAATTAGTAGAAAAACAGTTAACAATTATTTACTTAAAATTAGAGAGAGAATTGCTGAATTTTGTTGTGAGGATTCTCATCTTTCTGGAATAATTGAAGTTGATGAATCTTACTTTGGAGCGAAAAGAGTTAAGGGGAAACGAGGACGAGGTGCTGGAGGTAAAATTAAAGTTTTCTGATTGCTCAAAAGAGGCGACAAAGTTTACACTCAAATGGTTGATAATTGTAGCAGAAAGACATTACAAGCGATAATAAAAGAAAGGATAGAAAAGGGTAGTGAAATTCACTCTGATGGATGGAAAGCTTATAATGGATTGGTTGATTTAGGATACCAAAAACACTATAGAGTTGACCATTCGAGCAATGAATTTGCCAATAAAAATGGACATATTAATGGGATTGAGAACTTTTGGGGAATAGCAAAATTGAGACTAACAAAATTTAAAGGAATTCATAAAAATATGTTCTATTTACACTTAAAAGAATGTGAATTTAGGTTTAATCATAGAAAGCAAAATTTATATAAAATTTTGCTAAAAATGTTCCGAAATAATCCGCTCAAGTTATCTTGAACCTAATTTAAATATTTTGAATTGACAGATTTTAATTTAAAGTGTTTATAGGTATTTGTTTTTTCCAAAATTTTAATTGAGGTTTAGATGAGTATAGAACAAAGTATAATTTCTAGGCGAGAAAGTGATAAGAAAGTTGAAACCCAACAATGGTTTCAAAAACTTATACAAACAAGCGAATATGTTGGTGATTTGTATTCTATCAACTATGAAACCGCAAGAGTAATAATTCATGATTTCTATAGAGAGAAAGTCGGAGGAATTCCAAGCTTAAGTTTTTTAATTGCCTCAAGAGTTGACCCCAATAATTCAGAAATTGATTTTAAAACAGAGGATGCATCATTTATTCTTTTAAGAGTAATGGATGCTATAGCGCTTCCGCAGGATAGAGAGGCAGAAAGAATTAGAGTTGAAACAGCACAAAGAATAAGTGGTGAAACTGAAAAAAATTGGGATGAAGCAGGTTCAATGGATTTAAGAACAAAAAATCTGTTAAGTTTTGCTGGTGTTCAGTGCAGAATAATTGGAACATTTTATCTCGAAGAAAATGGAGAAAATGGAGAAGCACCACTTAATTTAAAATTTGGTAGTGATATTTCAAATTATTATCCAAACAGAGGATTAAAAGTTTATAAACCAAACGGGAAGGCTCTTGAGTTAATAGTAAATTATTCTGATCCTTCAAATATTCAAGCACACATTGAAAAATATGGAAACACAGAAAATGTAAAATTGGGTTTTGTAAGATATGCTTCAACAAATAGAAAATATCAACAAATTAGTGATGTCCCTGTTTATATTTATCCAGCAGACCTTCTATCTCAAAAATCTGCCTTGTTTGGAATGACAAGGACAGGAAAATCCAATACGACTAAAATAATTGCAAAATCTGTTTTTGAATTACGAAATGCACAACGGTCTGGAGAAAATCCATTAAGAATTGGACAAATAATTTTTGATCCCAACGGTGAATATGCCAATGAAAATGTTCAAGATAGGGACGGTAGCGGTAATCCAAATGCATTAAAAAATATTTGGCGAAAAGACGAAACTTTAAGAAATATTGCTGATAAGCTGAAACAACAATATATTCAAGAAACAGAAATCGAAGAAAAGAAAAGATTATGGAATGAAATAAAATCATTGGTTGAAACAGAGGTGGTTACATATGGTATTTTACCACATCCACTAGACCCATTTCGTAGATTAATGAAAATAAACTTTTATGAAGAAGACAATCTTCAAATAGGTAAAGAAATCATTGATTTTAAAATTGCGGAGCAGTCAGCTCAGTATATTAAAAATTTTCGACAAGTTGTTTTCAAAAGACCAGTAGAAGATGAATACGAGAATGAGGTTGAATTTAATGGACAATTAAGGCGTTTTGAGAGAAGAGTTCTTGTTTATTGTGCATTGCTAAATAAAGCAGGTTTTAATCCACCGTTTCGAACAGTTAATATTTCAAGAATGTTTAATGCTGACCTAAGAAATGCTATGATTAACTATTCTGAAAAAAAATTTACACGTAAACAAGGATTAATAAATGCAGCGGGTCAAACTCTGTCACAAACAAATGTAACCTGGGATAGTCTTGCACCTGCTTTTGAAGGTTTGTTCCATTTCCTTTCAACTGCTGATTACAATACATTCAACCAAGATTACATAAATAATCATCGTGATGATGAGAATGAGGATGCTACAGGAGAAGGTTGGGCTGAAGCAGAACTTGAAAGTTTGTTGGAAATGTTTAATTATTCAAAAGCTATTAATCTAATTGGTGGTGTAAATACACAACATACAACATCAATAAGAACAGATTACGCCGAAGATATTTATAATGATTTAACTGAAGGGAAACTTGTTATTATTGACCAATCAAGTGGTGAGCCAGAACTAAACAAGTCTTCAGCAAATAGAATAATGTGGCATATTTTTAAAGCTAACCAAAGTGCATTTCGAGAGGGTGAGAAATTAATTCCCGAAATATTGGTTTATGTGGAGGAAGCTCATAATATATTACCAGCTGGTAATGATTTAGATTTAACCGATGTTTGGGTTAGGACAGCAAAGGAAGGTTCAAAATATAGAATTGGGATGGTTTACGCAACCCAAGAAGTAAGTAGTATTCAAAGAAATATTTTAAAAAATACAGCGAATTGGTTTATAAGCCATTTAAACAATACTGATGAAACCAAAGAACTATGCAAGTACTATGATTTTGAAGACTTTGAGCCATCAATAAGGCGAGCACAGGATAAGGGTTTTTTAAGAGTTAAAACTTTAAGCAATCTGTTTGTAATTCCAGTTCAGGTTGACAAATTTGAAGTCTAAATTGAGTTAATATGGGGTTTGAAGGAGAATTTGCCAGTTATGAGCCATTAAGGCGAATGCTTGATAGTGATAAAGTTAAATCACTACAAGACAGACTGAAAATACGAAAACAAGAAGAAGAAACAGATACTTTCACTGGCTCAATTGTTAAAAAGTCAGACTTGACTGAAAGCTCAATACAACCTGATTTAGTTTTAGCAATTGATGGAAGCAATTTGGCGGCTAAAGCTGAAAGTGGATTTCCGGGTGCTGAATTTGGATATATTACAATAGCTTCTGTTTTAATAGATTTAAAACTTATTGATGATTTAGAAAAGAAACAGTTTATTGACCCCAAAAAGGTTAGAGAAACAGAAAAAGCATCGACAATAGAAAGTGTCTTCCCCGGTTGCAATGTAATTTTGGACACAGAAAAAAATGCAAATGCTTCACTTCGAAGAGCATTATTTGAAGAATTAAAATGTAACACAATATTTGCTAACGGTGGAGAAACATTATTGGATACTTATGAATACCTCTTCAGAATAAAGAGAGAGCATTTCTCTGAAAGCCGTCTTCCAAGAAGCCCTATTGATGGTATTGATAAAGAAATGACTTATGGATACGATGAATATCCTTGTCCTCATTCAGGAGAGCCATTATATTCAACTGATGCTTTGCGTTTACATGAATTAATGAATCCTGGTGGTAGTAATGGTGAAATGTTTGGGCAAATAATGTCAACTCTTGAAAAGGTATGGTTGGTTCATATACTCAGAGCATTTGAACAAAAAGAATGGTTATCAACCCTTCGGAGAGTAGCATTTATTATGGATGGACCATTAGCTGTATTTAGTACTTCATCTTGGTTGACAAAAGTTATTAATTATGAATTAAATAGGCTAAATGAATTGCAGAAAGCAGTTAACGGTCAGGATTTATTAATTATCGGTATTGAAAAATCAGGAACATTCGTAAATCATTTCGAAGAAATTGATACGACTAAAGATGGAGTTACAGATAAATTTCCAAAACAATCAGCATTACTGCTTGACGATGGCTATATAAAAAGAAATATTATTTTTTCTGAAAGCATAAAACCATATGGTCAAGACACTTATTTTGGAAGAAAAATATTTTATAAAACTGCTTCTGGACAAAAAATAGTTCCAGTAATTGCATGTTATAATGACCAACAAAGAAATACCTCAACAGCAAATCCAAATCAATTTTCAAGGCTTTCAGATGTTATGAATTTGCTTGATAAATTGGTTTCAAGTAGATATCCAAATTCCGTTTCTCCTTTAGTATCTGCTCATGCAGAAGCAGCAATTCCTTTAAATTTAGGTAAACGGATATTTGAGGATATTGCAAGAGAAATAAGAGAAAAATCAAATTGATGATTACAAAGGAAAAGATATTAAAAGGTTATAAAACCGCGGAGGCTCGATGGGCAAGATTTGGTCCATATTATGCCATGTTTCCTTTGGATTTTGCATTTGAGGTTGTTGAGAAATACTCAAAAAAAGGTGATTACATACTTGACCCTTTTGCAGGTAGATGTAGCAGTATCTATGCTGGTGGTGTGCTTGGTCGAGTTAGCTTAGGTATTGAAATTAATCCCGTAGGCTGGCTCTTTGGGAAAGTAAAATTAGAACCTGCAGATAAGGAAGATGTAATTGACCGTTTACTTGAAATTTATGGTAAGCGAAATTATTATAGATGCTCAACTAAAAAATTACCAGAATTTTATAGGATATGTTATAGCGATGAAGTCCTAAAATTCCTATTAGCAGCGAGAGCAAATCTTGACTGGATAAATAATGACATTGATGCAACTCTTATGTCAATTCTTTTGGTTTACTTACATGGTAAATTAGGAGAATGTTTGTCAAATCAAATGAGAATGACAAAGTCAATGGGAATGAACTATTCTGTTGAATGGTGGAAAAAAAATGGACTAACAAAACCACCTGAAATTAATCCCTTTGAATTCATTCTTAAAAAGATTGAATGGAGATATGAAAAAGGGACACCAAATGTTACTGAAAGTGCAGTTGTATTTGGTGATAGTTCTAATCAATTAATCAACATTTCAGAGAGAGCCATTCAAAATGATATTAAATTTTCGCTTCTGTTTACATCTCCACCATATTATTCAATCACAGATTACCATGCAGACCAGTGGCTGAGATTATGGCTGTTAGGAGGTTCAGAAAATCCGCAATCATTAAAAGACAAACATAAAGGAAGATTTGTAAACAAAGTTGATTACTACAATTTACTTGATACTGTATTTGAACTTAGTTCACGAATGATGGACGAAAGGAGTACAATTTATGTCAGGACAGACAAGCGTGAATTTACTTTTAATTCTACTTTAGAGATTTTAAACAAGCATTTTCCAAATTATAAAACAAAGATTATTGAAAAGCCTTTAACTAAAGACACCAAGACTCAGACAAAATTATTTGGTGACAAATCAATGAAGCCTGGAGAAGTTGATATAATATTACAAATAGAATAATTAGCTGTTTTTTAAGAAATAGTTGTATAATTCTTTTTCACTCCCCAACCACTCTCATCTCATAATTTCCCAAATCAGCGAGCAAGATTTTATTTAATAGTTTCGGCTTTCTCCAAACCACATTTATAACTTCGTCGGCTATCAAACTGCCAATAAACATCACGGATTGCGGGCAGATAGCACGGGAAATAGCATTGTCATCTTTTCTTTTGTATAGCTCGTCCAAGCTTAAAAAATCGCTTTCTCCGTGAAAAGTGGCGACTTGCCCGTATTTTTTTTCTACCGCTCCATGCACCAAGAAATTTTGTTTGCCGACCAATTTTTGAATTTGTTTTTTGGTTGCAAAGCCGTCCACACAATCCACAAAGCAATCAGATGAGTGGATTTCGCTTGTTTTGTTTATATCTTGCAAATGGCAATAAATTTGGCAGTCGGGATTTATTTGGCTCAATTTGGCAAAAGCAGTTTCCGTTTTGAGTTTGCCGATATCTTGGCTATCATACAAAAGCTGTCTGCCAATGTCGGAATCATTGATTTTGCCGTTGTCGTATAGATGGAAATTTTGCACTCCAGCACGAATTAAAACTTGCAAAACACTGCAACCAAGTCCGCCCAAGCCGAAAATGCTAATCTTACAATTTTTCAAAATTTCTTGTTTTTCTTTGCCCCAGAGCATCTCGTTTCTACTGAAAAAATTCATAAATCAACTCCTAATTGCATATTAGACAGTTTGTAATGCTATTTTATTTTAGCAAGAAAAATTTGAGATTAATGGCATCATATTTAATATTACTTGACATCAGCATAAATCAATCAGATTAGTGCCGTAGAAATAAGGAGATTTTTTATGGAAGGTAAAGTTTTAGTTGCACAGGGAGGAGGTCCTACCGCTGTGATTAATCAGTCGCTGGTAGGAGTGGTTTTGGAGTCTCGCAAATTCCCTCAAGTTACCAGAGTGTATGGCTCTCTTAATGGTTTGGAAGGCATAGTAAACGAGAATTTTTTGGATTTGACTCAAGAAACTACTCACAATTTGGAACAAGTTGCCTTGACGCCTTCTTCCGCATTATTGTCCACCAGAATCAAACCTGATGCAGCTTATTGTAAGAAGATTTTTGCAGTGCTAAAAAAATATAATATTCGCTATTTCTTCTATATCGGAGGCAACGATTCGTCTGATACCGTGAGAATAGTGAAAGAAGAGGCTGTGAAAGATGGTTACGATTTCAGGGCAATTCATATTCCCAAGACTATCGACAACGATTTGGTCGGCAATGATCATTCTCCAGGTTACGGCTCTGCTGCCCGCTTTGTTGCTCAGGCTTTTATGGGAGTCAATTTGGACAACAAGGCTTTGCCAGGAGTTTACATAGGCGTAATAATGGGTCGTCATGCGGGCTGGCTCACCGCTGCCTCCAGTTTGGCTCAAAAGTATCCCGATGATGGTCCGCACTTGATATATTTGCCGGAGAGAGCCTTTGATAAGCAAAAGTTTATTGGGGATATAAAGGCTGTTTATGCGAAATTCGGTCGCTGTGTGGTGGCTGTTTCCGAGGGCATCGTTGATAAGGATGGCATAGAGATTATTACCAAGTTGATGACAAATCAGGAGTGTGATGCACACGGCAATGTGCAGTTGTCGGGAACAGGAGCTTTGGGCGATTTGTTGGCTGAGTATGTTAGGAAAAATACGGATATTTCCCGAGTGAGAGCGGACACTTTCGGCTATCTGCAAAGGTCTTTTTATGGATGTGTTTCCGATGTTGACCAGAGTGAAGCCAGAGAAATTGCCGAGAGAGCTGTGCAATTTGCCATTTGGCACAAAGAGGATGGCTCTATGAGTATTCAGAGAACAGGGTTTTATTCTGTGGATTACAAGCTAATTCCTATCGAGGAAGTTGCTGGCAAGACAAGAAAAGTCCCAGATTATTATATAAACGAAAAAGGGAATAATGTTACCGAAGAGCTGAAATACTATTTGCGACCTCTTGTCGGTTCAGGGTTTCAACTACCTAATCGTTTGAGAGCTCCGAGAGTGGAAAAAATTTTATGAGGCAAACCATGAAAAAAAAATGTTTGGTTGTAACAGGTGGCGGTGACTGCCCGGGTTTGAATGCGGTTATCAGAGCGATAGTAAAGCGTGCCGATAGTGAGCCAGACTGGGAAATCTGGGGTAGCATGGATGCGTATAATGGTGTTTTGCAACAGCCTTGGCGGCTTATCAGATTGGACAAGAAAAAGGTTTCCGGTATTCATGTGCAGGGTGGCACTATTTTGGGAACTACCAACAAAGGTGGTCCTTTCGGATTTCCTGTGAAAAATTCCGACGGAGAGATTGTTTTGGAAGATAGGTCAGATTTGATGATTAGAGAGCTGAAAGAGGCTGGATTTGAGGCAGTTATCAGTATTGGCGGTGACGGCTCACAAACTATAAGCCAAAAGCTTTTTGAAAAAGGCTTGAATATGGTTGGTGTGCCGAAGACTATCGACAACGATTTGTCTTGCACCGACTACACTTTTGGGTTCTCCACCGCTGTAGATGTGGCGACAGATGCGATAGACAAATTGGTAACGACCGCTGCGTCTCATCATCGTGTTTTGATTTTGGAAGTTATGGGCAGATATGCTGGTTGGATTGCTTTGCACAGTTCGTTGGCAGCCGGAGCGGAAATCTGTTTAATTCCCGAGATACCTTACGATTTGGAGATTGTGAAGAATAAAATCAAAGAGCGGACAGAGAGGAAAGGGTTCTTGATTTTGGTAGTTGCCGAGGGTGCGAAGCCCAAAGATGGCGACATTTTCAGCAAAAAAAGCGAAGAGGTTGGGCATGAACAAAATGTTTTGGGTGGAATAGGTTTGCAATTGGAAAAATTGTTTAGCTCTGACCCCACAATAACAGCGGATGTTCGCACCTCTGTGCTTGGGCACTTGCAACGCGGAGGCAGACCGAGTGCTTTTGACCGCAATCTTGCCACACAATTTGGCGTGAAAGCGTTTGAGATGGTGCTGAATAAAGAGTTTGGCAAAATGGTGGTGGTCAATCACAAGAAAATGGAGTCCGTGAGCCTGAAAGAAGCAATCTCAACTTACAATTTGGTGGATAAAAACTCCGATATGATTAAGACCGCTAGAGGTGTGGGGATTTGCTTCGGAGACGAATAAATGGCGGAGATGTAGGGATTCGAACCCTAGATACAGGTAACCGTATACACGCTTTCCAAGCGTGCTCCTTCAACCACTCGGACACATCTCCATATAAATTTCAAAAAGATTAGAGTTCAGCTACGACGAATGCGATTGCTGTCTCTTTTTCGTGAGAGATACTTAGATTAATTTTTTTAATTCCAAGGCTCTCACATTTTTTTTTTGTCTCGAAATGCAAAGCGATGTCAACTTTTCCGTTTTCGCTCTTCACAACTTCGACTTGATTTGGACTGACTCCATCGCTAAAGCCGGTTCCTAACGCTTTGCTAAAAGCCTCTTTAGCTGCAAATCTCGCTGCGAAGTGTATAGCCGGATTTGGCTTGCATTGACAAAAAGAGATTTCTTCTTCCAAAAAAATCTTCTGCAAGAACTTATCACCAAATTTCTCAATCGATTTCTGTATTCTTGCTACTTCGACGATATCAACACCAATTCCGTAAATCATATCTATATTCCAAACAAAAAAATGGCACGCCCGTAGGGATTCGAACCCCAAACCTTCTGATCCGTAGTCAGATGCTCTATCCAATTGAGCCACGGGCGCAACGACCGATACAAAGTTAAGAGGCACGATTTTCAGTCAATATTTTTCTTTGTGAAATGGCGGGAAACCTAATATGTATAGATTTGAGTTATAAATAGGGAATTTGCTTGACGGGAATATTGGGAGTTTAAAACAATTTAGAATAAGATTTCCAGGAGGGAACAATTGAAGTATAAAATTTTAGAATTTTATCAAAAATTGTTGAAGAATATATGAAACTGTTTACTAAAAATTTAAAAAAGACAGAAGTTAATAAAAAATGAGAACACTCACAATGCCTAACGAAATCAATCTAACCCAACTTAAATCATCTGACGCTGTTGCCATTTTTAATACAATCGACAGTCAAAGAGAGTATCTGGGGAAGTGGTTGCCGTTTGTGGAGTTTACCAAGGAGCTGTCCGACACGGAGGGTTTTGTAAACTCTATCGCCAACGCTCCGCAAGACAGATTTGAGTTCGTTTTCACGATAAGAAAGTCGGACGAATTTATTGGTTTGATTGGCTTTAAAGACACGGACAGAGTGAACAAAAAGACGGAAATTGGTTATTGGCTCTCTGAGAAGTATCAGAGGCAGGGAATCGTTACCAAAGCGGTGGAGAGGCTTTGTGATTTTGCCTTTGCTGAGTTGGGAATTAACAGAATCCAGATAAAATGTGCAGTCGGCAATGAGCCAAGTCGAAAGATTCCACAGCGATTGGGTTTCAAATATGAAGGAATGGAGAGACAAGGAGAATTGCTCACCGGTGGAGTTTACGCAGATTTGGAGATTTACAGCAAGTTGAAAAGCGACTGGAGATAAAATTTTCTCTAAATTTGTAAAACTGCTTGACTTGTATAGGCTTAGTTAAATTTTGGCGTGGTAAAAGAAATGAAACTTGAGTTTCTACCTTGCGATGCGGGTCGGTCGAGATTATCGGCTATGACTTTAGAGACATTGTCCAAGGTTTTGATTTTAGATTATTATCTGTATTAGGATAATAATCGTAGCTACGATAAATTTTGTAGGCAAGTTGTATTCTTTACAATTTGCCTTTTTTATTGGCAAAAATTAAGTAAAAGAGAATTGAGGAGGTTAATCATCATTCGAATAAGAAAGGGTAAAGCCAAGCTGAAACCCACCGTATCTAAGGAAAGAATCAATAGAGAAATAAAAGCCGAGAGTATTAGACTTATTGATGAAGTAGGCAATCAAGTAGGAGTAGTATCGTTGATGGATGGGCTCTCCAGAGCTAGAGCTGCTGAGATGGATTTGGTGGAAATTTCTCCAAAGGCAGAGCCACCTGTGTGCAAGATTTTGGATTTTGGTAAGTATCATTATCAAAAAGAAAGAAGCATGCGTGAGTCAAGAAAAAATCAACATATTGTGCTGACGAAAGAGATAAAGTTTGGACCTCTTACCGACGAACATGACTATCAGTTTAAGCTGAAAAATGCGATAAAATTTTTGCAAGCTAAGGACAAGGTTAGGTTTACAGTTCGGTTCAAGGGTCGTCAATTAGCCAATAAGCAACTGGGTTTTGATTTATTGGAAAAGATTAGAATAGATATGACGGAATACGCCAAAGTTGACCAAGCTCCTTCCAACGAGGGACGCGTGGTTTACATGGTAATGTCGCCGTTGAGTAGTAAGAATTCATAGAATAGGGAGTTTATTATGCCTAAGATTAAAACTCGTAAGGGAGCGTCTAAACGATTTAAGTTAACCGCTACGGGGAAAGTAAAAAGAAATCAAGCTTTTGTAGGACACATCATGACCAAGAAAAGCCCAAAAAGAGAGAGAAACCTAAGAGGTTCTACTTTGGTGAGTAGTGCCGATGTTCCAAGAGTAAAGAGAATGTTGGGTTAGGAGGATAAAATGCCAAGAAGTACAAATAATGTAGCAGCTAAAAAGAGAAGAAAAAAGATTTTAGACTCCGCCAAAGGTTATTTCGGAGCTAAGAGCAAATTGTATCGCACAGCAAAGTTGGCTGTGGAAAAAAGCGGTGTGTATGCTTATCGTGACCGCAAGGCTCGTAAAAGAGAGTTCAGAAAGTTGTGGATTGTCAGAATCAACGCTGCCGCCAGAATTAATGGACTTAGTTACAGCAGATTTATAGATGGTCTTGCCAAGAGCAATATTCAATTGGATAGAAAAACTTTGGCGTATTTGGCTATGAACGATGCCGATGCTTTTGCTAAAATTTGTGATCAAGTGAAGAGTGTGGCAAATTAAAAAAAATAAGGACTAAATCATGCAGGCAAGGTTAGAGGAAATTTACAACGAACTGAAAGAAAAGCTCAACAAAGCCAAGAGTAGTCACGAAATTCAGAATATCAAATCTGCGTTTGTGGGCAAAAAGAGTGAGATTTCGGCTTTGCTTGCCAGAATGAAAGAGTTGCCGGACAAAGAGAGACCGGAATTTGGTAAACTTGTGAATATCATCAAATCTAAGGCTCTTGTGAAAATTGCTAACGCTTTGGAATCTCTGGAGCAGAGTAAGGAAGTTGCTGGGGTAGATTTGACTATGCCAGCTGTCCGAAGGAGTTTGGGCAGATTGCATCCTCTTACCATAGTTTCGCGTCAGATAGAGGATGTCTTTATCTCTATGGGGTTTGAGATTTCCGCTTATGGAGAGGTGGAAGACGAATATCACAATTTTGATGCTCTCAACACTCCTCCTGACCATTCTTCGCGAAATGTTACCGACACTTTTTATGTGAAAGGTGGCAAACTCTTGCGTTCGCAAACTTCTACCGAGCAGATACGGGTGATGGAAAACTTCAAGCCACCGATTAAGATTATCTCGTTGGGAAGGTGTTATCGCAAAGACAGTCCAGACGCTTCTCATTCACCGGTTTTTCATCAGGTGGAGGCTCTCGTAGTTACGGAGAATACCACTTTTACGGATTTGCGAGACACCTTGCAAATGTTCGCTACCAAGATGTTCGGAGAGGGTGTTAAGTCTCGTTTCAGACCGCATTTTTTCCCGTTTACAGAGCCGAGTGGCGAGATAGATATTTCGTGCGTGTCTTGTGGTGGCAAGGGTTGTGCCGTCTGCAAGAATAGCGGTTGGTTGGAAATGGGCGGTTGTGGTATGGTTGACCCGAATGTGTTGCAAAATGTTGGCATCGACCCCGAAAAATATAGTGGATTTGCCTTCGGTTTGGGGATAGACAGGATTACGATGTTGAAATACAATATTCCCGATATTAGGATGCTTTTTGAAAACGATGTGGAGTTTTTGAAACAGTTTAAATAGAAGAAGTTAGATAGCAAAATTTATTTGCCTTACTGCTTCCATCCGCTTTTGATAGAGTTGTAGTTTTTTAGGAGACAAAATGAAAATTTCTTTGAAATGGTTAAGACAGTTTATTGATTTCGACCTTACGATAGATGAGTTTACCGACAAATTAACTTTTTCTGGTATAGAGGTGGAAGAGGTTATTGATACTCAGACAACCATCAAAGATATTATTGTTGGCAAGATTGTCAAAGCGGAAAAACATCCCGATGCGGAAAAGTTAAAAGTTTGCACAGTTTTCGACGGGAAAGCTGAACATCAAGTCGTGTGTGGAGCACCCAATTGTCGTGAAGGCTTACTATCGGCTTTTGCTCCTGTCGATGCAGTAATCGGCGACATCAAGATAAAGAAGGCTAAACTCAGAGGATTGGAATCTTGCGGTATGCTTTGCAGTAGCAAAGAGCTATCCATCGACAGCGACCACAGTGGCATAATGGAATTGCCCGAAGATGCTGTTGTTGGCTCGCCTTTGTCAGCTTTAGGTTATGGAGATATTGTTGTCGATGTGGAGATTACGCCCAATAGACCGGATTTATTGGGAATGGTTGGTCTTGCACGCGATATTGCTGCTATTCTCGGCAAGCCTTACAAAAAGCCGGAAACAAGCGATGTAAAGTTTACTGCGGGGGAATTGCCGTGTGGGATTAAGCTGATTAATAATGTTCCTGAGGCTTCTCCGAGATTCATTTTGTCCGAGATTAACGGCGTGACCGTCAGCAAGAAAATGCCTTTTTGGATGAGCACCGCTCTTGATTCTAACGGGGTCAATAAGGTTAGCGACTTGGTTGGTGTTACCAACTATCTGCTTTTGGAGCAGGGTCAGCCTATGCACGCTTACGATATGGACAAAATTGAGGGTGGAATTATTGAGGTTCGCTTTGCTAAAAAAGGCGAGAAAATCGAGGCTCTCAACGGTAAGACTTATGAACTTCGGGAGACAGATTTGGTCATTGCCGATGCCGTCAAAGTCCTCAGTATAGCCGGTGTTATCGGTGGTAAGTCGTCAGCAATTAGTTTGGAAACCAAAAATGTTCTGTTGGAGATAGGGAATTTTTCTTATCCGTTCATTCATAAAACTTCTCATCATTTCAAGATTTTTACAGATGCTTCTTACCGATGTGAGAGGGATTTGTCGCCAAAGGCTTTGGGAGAAGTTTTGCCCCGAGCAACCGAGATGATGGCTCAAGTCGGCAAGGGCAAATTTCAGACTGTTTATGCTGATTCTTGTCCCGAGACAAAAGAGGATATTGTGGTTTCTTTGCGACCATCGAGAGTTCGCAAATTTCTCAATGTTGAAATTTCCGACAAAAAAATTATCTCTTATTTAACCGATTTGGAGATTAAACTATTGTCTGAAAAAGAAGATTTGTTGGAATTTTCCGTGCCGTATTTTAGAGGAGATATTTATCGTGAAGCGGATTTGATAGAGGAAATTATCAGACTGCACGGATATAACAATGTCCCCTCGTTTATCAATAATCAAGTGATTGGCGATAGATTTAAGAGGGAAATTAAGCGGAAAACCGAAGATTTCCTTGTTCTGAATGGATTTTATCAAGCAATTAATACCAGTTTTGTCAGCGAAGATTTGAGTAGTGGGATAGTGGACAAACCGATTGTTGAGCTTATTAATCCTCTCGGTGCTGATATGGCTTTTATGCGTCGCGAGTTGCTCCCGCAATTGCTCAAAAATGTGGAACTCAATCTGAATAAGGGTCAAGAGATTGTTAAGCTGTTTGAGTTGAACAAGGTCTATTTTGCCAAAGAAGATGGATTTGCTCACGAGCCTTTGCAGTTGGCTATGGTTGCTTGCGGCAAAACCGAAAAAATGCATTGGATGAACAGCGGACACGATTATGGTATTTACGAATTGAAAGGGATTTTGGAAGACTATTTGGATTTTCTCGGAGAGGACGATTACAAATATGCTATCTCTCAAAGTGAAACTGTGTTCGAGCCTTCTTGCAGTTTGGATTTGGAGATTAAGGGGCAAAAATTGGTTAGCTTGGGAAGAGTGAAGAAAGCAATTACAAAGAAATTCGGTATTAAAAAAGATGTTTTTGCTTTGATTTTTGATTTTGAGAAATCTTTGTCATTGTTTGCTGATAAGAGTTTTCAGTTTGCTTTGCCACAAAAATATCCGTCTGTGAAGAGGGATTTGTCCATTGTTATCGATTTGAAATACTCTTATGAGGAGATAAAGAAGGCGATAGAGAAAAGTTCCGCTTTTATCCAATCGGTTGAACTTTATGACAAATACGAAGGTAAGGGGATAGACCAAGAGAAGAGAAGTTTGACATTTGCTCTGAATTTCTTTTCAAAAGAAAAAACCTTGACCGATAGTTTGGTAGCGGAAGACTTTGATAAGATAGTTTGTGAGTTGCAAGAGAGTTTTGGTGCTAAACTCAGATGAACAGATTATCTGCAATAGAAGAAAAAATTAGCAGGCTTGTGGAGAGGTGTAGGGAGTTGGAATTGGAGGCAAATCAAGGTGTTGTAAATTTTTCTGAACCTGACTTTGTTTCTGAGAATTTGGAAAATGAGTTAAATAATCTTAGGGAACAGTTGGGGAAGAAAGACGATAAATTGAAAAAAATTGCTTCCAAGATGGAAAAATTAGAAAATCTTGTGAAAGATTTATGACGAGTTCCGATAATAAGGTTCCTGTACAACTTAATATTTTTGGCATTTCTTACAAATTTATGGTGGATGCAGGGAGTGAAGACAAATTTAAAATTTGTGCAGAAAAATTAAATAAACTGATAAGTCAAGAAAGTGCGAAGAGGGGAGACGCGATGTCTCAAATCAAGATTTTAGTTTTGCTTTGCTTGGATTTTTTGTCTAATCAGATAGATAGTGAAGAAGTGATTATCAGAATAGAAAATTTATTAGATAAAAGCCTGTAATATTTGTGATAGTTGGCTAATTATATCATTTGAACTAATTATAATTAGGGATGTAAGCTTCTACTTTTGGCTTGTGCCGAGATTGTACTCGGATTTGCGAAGTAGGTTTAGATGAATATCCCACCTTGAATTTAAGTTCAAGATAAGCTTAGCTACACGGTATTATGGGTTTTTGTTTTTTTTAAGGAGATGTTAATGAATTTGCAAACTCTAAATTATACTTTATTTGGTGCTGCCGCATTTTTGGTGGTTTTTATTGTTTTTTTGAAGGTAAGGCTTTCCGGAAATTATAAGAAAGCTCAGTTAACCATAAAAGAGGCTCAAAAAAAAGCTGAGAAGATTATGAGCCAAAAATTAATTGAAGCTAATAATGTGATTGCCAAAAAAGAGAAGGTGAGATTAAAAAAGATTGCTGGAAGAGAAGATGAACTCAGAAGGCAGGAGTCGGCTTATAACAAGCGAATTAGCAAGTTGGATGCAAGGTTGGAGGCTTTGGACAAGAAAGAGGAGAGCTTGAAAGGTCTTGAGGATAAAGTGCAAGAGCAATCCAAAATGGTTGATGAAAAAGAGAGCAAAATTGACGAATTAATTTTGGCTCAAAACGACAAATTGTCGCAGATTTCCGGATATTCCAAGGACGAAGCTTTGGAAGTTCTTATGGGGAATTTATTGACTGATGCCAGAGAGAAAGTTGCTCGCAAAATAAACGACATTGAGCAGGAAGTGAAAGAGAATGCCAAAGAGAAGTCGGCTAAAATTTTGGCGGAAACAGTGCAAAAATTGGCTGTTGATTATGCTTCCGATTCTGTGGTGAATGTTATTACTTTGCCTTCGGACGAGATGAAGGGTAGAGTGATAGGACGGGAAGGTCGTAACATCAGGACTTTTGAGAAAGAGACAGGTGTTGATGTGATTGTTGATGATACACCGGGTGCTATCGTTTTGTCTTGTTTTTCCGCTGTCCGCAGAGAGATAGCTTCTTATGCGATGCAAAAGCTTATTGAAGACGGGAGAATTCACCCTGCACGAATAGAAGAGGTGGTGGCGAAGTCCAAAGAGGAAATCGAAAGAAGAATAGCTAATTATGGTAAACAGGCGTGCATAAAAATGAATATCGGAACAGTTAATAAGAATATTGTTAACTTGATAGGTAGGCTTCATTATCGCACGAGTTATGGGCAAAATGTGCTAAAACACAGCATGGAAGTGGGTTGGATAGCCGGAATGATAGCTTCTGAACTTGGCTTAAATCAAAGACTTGCTAGAAGAGCGGGATTTTTGCATGATATTGGGAAAGCTATAGATTTTGAGGTGGAGGGAACTCACGCTATTATTGGAGCGAACTTTGCCAAGAAAAATGGCGAAAAGCAAGAGATTGTTGACGCTATCAAGGCTCACCATGAGGAAGTTGAAGCGACAAATGTTTATTGCCCGATTGTTCAGTCCGCCGATGCTATCTCCGGAGCGAGACCGGGGGCAAGACGCGAAGTGCTGGAGTCTTATGTTGAGCGTTTGGACAAATTGGAAGAGATTGCCAATTCAATAGAAGGAGTAAAGCAAACTTTTGCCGTGCAAGCTGGTAGAGAGTTGCGAGTGATTGTTGACCCTGAAAAAATACAAGAAGATAATTGCGTCTTCTTGGTAGAGGATATCGTGAGTAGGATTGAGTCGGAGATGCAATATCCCGGGCAAATCAAAGTTACTGTTATCAGAGAAAATAGGATGTCAGGCATCGCCAAATAATGAAAATTTTGTTCCTTGGGGATATCTATGGGAGTCCCGGTCGTTACTTGATGGAGAAATATCTTCCTGATATGAAACGGGAATTTGACATTGATTTGTGCATTGCCAATTGTGAAAACCTCAATCATGGGAGGGGAGTTAGCAAAATGACTATTTTGCAAATGAAAAAAGCTGGAGTAGATGTTTTTACTTCCGGTAATCATTTGTGGGATAACAAACCGAGCTTAGATTTTATCGCTGAGAGTCCCGAGATTTTGAAGCCGATTAATGTTCCCAAGAGTGCCTTGGGTGGAGAATATTTTTTGTTTGAAGCACCTAATGGGGAAAAGTGTGCAGTGGTCAATTTGATAGGACAGATTTTTATGCCGAATGCAGATATGCCGATACCTGCTTTGGAGGAGCTTTTGCAGGCGAAATTAGCCGACTGCCAAAACATTTTCGTAGATTTCCATGCGGAAGCTACAGCGGAAAAAAGAGTTGTGGGATTTTACTTTGACGGAAAAATTTCTTGCTGTGTAGGAACGCACACTCATGTTCAGACGACCGATGAGCAAATCTTGCCCGCAGGGACAGGATATATTACTGATGTTGGGATGTGTGGCGGACACTTATCGGGAATAGGTGTAAAGAAAGAGATAGTGATACAGAAAGCTATTAGCGGTATGCCGGAGAGATATCATCCTTCGTGGGAAGGTCTGGAGATAAACGCTGTTTTTGTGGAGATAAAAGACGGGAAGACCGTTAATATTGAGCGAATAAAACGAAAATATGAGCAAGTTAAAAGTAATATCGATTCTGCACCGTCTAAAAACTGAAATAAATGCTGACTTGAAGAAGTTGGGCAGAGTTCCCACTTTGGCTGTGATTTTGGTTGATGGCGATGAAGCCTCTTCTATCTATTCCGAGAGCATCCAAAAAAAAAGTTGGGAATTGGGTATAAATTGCGAAATTGTTAAATTGCCTTCTTCCGTTTCTCAAAAAGAGTTGGAAGGTGTTCTTATCTCAGCTGGGAATGATAGCGAAATTGACGGGATAATGATTCAGCGACCATTGCCAAAATCTATAAACATTGACTCCATTTGCTCGTATTTGCCGGCAGAGAAAGATGTTGAGGGAATTACCAACGAAAGCTTGGGAAAAATTTTGTCAGGAGATAAAGCTCCCGAGCCTTGCACAGCCAAAGCGGTTTATGAAATTATCAAGCATTATGGGTTGTTGCAATTTGGCAGTAAGATTGCGTTGATGGGCATTTCAACTTTGGTTGGCAAGCCTCTTCTCAATTTGCTGGCTTATCGTGGCGGAGTCGAGATAACGATGATTGACATCAATACTCCCAATCCTCAAAAATATACCAAGCAAGCAGATTTGCTGGTCGTAGCCATAGGTGACCCCGAGGCAGTGACTTCCGATTATCTCAAAGAAGGTGCTGTGGTGATAGATGTGGGAATTAATCAGGTTTGCAAAAACGGCGAAGAAGTGGTGGTTGGCGATGTTGATTATGAAGATTGCTCACGGGTCGCTTCCGCTATCACAGCAGTTCCCGGAGGAGTTGGCAGAGTTACCACTTTATGTATTTTCAAGAATCTTTTGTTTTTGTGTAACGAGAAGAAATTTTCGGTTTTGTAGGTAAATCAGATGTCCGCTTATAAAAATGCTCTCGGAGACAGCAATATTAATAGAGCCCTTCTGAATATGTCGATACCAGCGATTGTGGGGATGAGTGTTGTTGCGACATACAGTATGGTGGATACGATTTTTGTCGGGCATTGCGTTGGACCGCGTGGCATTGCGGGCATTTTCATCGGATTCCCCTATCAAATTTTCATTATGTCCGTAGCGATGATGTTGGGAGTTGGGGGAGGTTCTATAATTTCCAGAGCCTTGGGAGAGGGCAACATAGACAAAGCATACACTACGCTGAGCACTGTTGGCATTGGGACTGTTGTCATCGGAGTGTTAATAACCTTAATCAGCTATTTGTTACTCCCTGTATTTTTGAAATTGTCTGGTGCAAAGGGGCTGGTATTTTACCACGCCAAGCCATATTTTGCCGTAATGATTTTGGGCACTGTGTTTTTTATGATTTCCTTAGTTGCCAACTCTCTTTTGCGTGCTGAGGGGAAGAGCAATGCAGCTATGTGGATACTGGTTATGGCAGCCGGAATGAATATCATCTTGGATTTTTTTCTGATATATTTGTTCAATATGGGAACATTCGGAGCGTCCTTGGCTACAGTGATAGCCGAAATAACTGCAGTTATTTATGTTGGATTTCACTTTTCCAAACACGGTAGCAGGATACATTTTGAGAAAATGATTTTCAAATGGGAAATTTTTAAGGAGACACTTGTTCTTGGGTTTTCCTCTTTTATAAATCAGGTAAGTTCCTCTATTTTGTTGGTTGTGCTCAATAACCGTTTGGCTGTTTACGGTGGCGGAATTGCCATAGGAATTTTCAGTATTTATCATCGAATGGCAATGCTGATTTGTATGCCTGTTTACGGGCTCGCTCAAGGGATGCAACCTTTGGCTGGATATCACTTTGGTTCACGAACATTCGATAAGGTCAAAGAGGTTTTTCATAAGGCGACTTTTTGGGCAACGGTAGTCACGACATTGGGATTTGTGATTTTGGTTTTTTTCCCGTCTTTTGTCATCAGTATTTTTACCAAGAATGTGGAAATTTTGCCCAAAGGCAGTCACGCTCTAATCCTGTTGAGTTTGGCTTATCCTTTGGTAGGCTTCCAGATGATAGGCTCTATGGGGTTTATGGCTATTGGGAAATATCGCCCTGCTTTGATACTCAATACACTCAGACAATTGATTTTCCTGATTCCCTTTGTTTACCTGTTGGCTCCTTGGCTGGGATTGTTTGGTATTTGGATTTCGTTTCCCATCTCCGATGTTTTGGCTTTTATCGTTACACTTATTTTGTATAGACGCTACATTCACAAATTGGAAAAAGAGTATAATTAATTATGAATTGTTATTTTATTTCGGACACACACCTCAAGCCTGTGCCTAAAAGCTCTGACGATAGAGAGCGACAAATTCGAGTTGTGAAATTTTTGGAAAAGATAACAGGAGAAGCCGATTATTTGATAATCGACGGAGACTTTTTCGATTTGTGGTATGATTGGTCTAATATCGTTCTTTCCGAATTTTTCCCCGTGTATTTTGCGTTAAGACAGTTGGCAAATTCAGGATGCAAAATCAAAATGTTGTCAGGGAATCACGATTTCTATTTTCGTTTTTTCTTGCAAAAATATCTTGATATAGAAATATTTGCGGACAGTTGTAGCTTGGAAATTGACAACAAGAGGGTTTTTGTAACTCATGGCGATTCTCATAGTCAAAACGATTTTAGATATAAGATTTATAAATACCTTATTCGTTCCAAAATTTTTGAGATATTTTTTGGCATTGTTCATCCGGTTACAGCGATAAAAATCGGCTCTCTTGCTTCGAGAAGTTCTAGAAATAGAAAAACTGATACCAAAAAATTAGAAAGAAAAGAGAACGATTTTTTGCAATTTGCTGAAAACAAAATAAAAAACGAAAATTTTGATTTGGTTGTAATGGGGCACACTCACAATCCTATTTTAAAAAAAATAGAGAACGGTTTTTATGCCAATTGTGGAGATTGGCTTACACACAACTCATTTGTTCAGTTAAAAGACGGCAAAGTTTTTTTAGATAGGTTTGAGTTTTGATAAAAAGCAACGGGATATTTGTAAAAGTGAGTAAATGAAATTAATAAAAGGGGATTATTGTGGCTAAGTATAATGTTTCTTCGTCGGTTGGAAAGGCTTTTCGTCTATTGGAGTGTATAGCCGCCAATCAACCGATGACTGCACCCGAAGTTTCTCAAAAGTTAAAATTTAACAAGACTAATACTTACAGATTGTTATCGACTTTGAGTGAAATTGGCTATATTTATAAAGGAGACAGAGGATATAATTTAACATTTAAGCTTTTGTCTTTGGGCAGAACTGCTCCGGTGACCAAAGTTATCAAAAATATTGCCGAGCCTGTTATGGAAAAATTGATGAACTTGGTGCATGAAAATGTGTATCTTACAAGTATGATAGATACAAAGGTATTTGCAATTCATACTATTAGGTCGCCTGAACACCATCTTATGCTTAATCCCGAGAAAACTTCCGTTTTCCCTATCCATTCTTGTTCTTCAGGAAAATTATTTTTGGCATATTTGCCCAAAGATAAAAGGGGAAAAATAATGAGCAAATTAAAATTTGAGAAATTAACCGAAACCACTATCACAGACAAAGATAAATTTATTAAAGAGTTGGATAAATGTAAAAAGCAAGGATATGCTATCGAGAATAGAGAATTTTCGGATGAACTTATAAGCATTAGTGCTCCTATTTTTGGTGTAGAAGATGAAGTGTTGACTTGTTTGTCTGTTTCTGGTCCGAATATTAGGATTTCGCATGAATTTTTGGAAAGATACTCGGATGATGTTGTTAGATTTGCTGATGAGATTACCAATCATCTTCGTCTAAATTAATTTCTATAAAAAAGGAATATTGTTTATGATAGTTTGTAAATTTGGTGGAACATCTTTGGCAGATGCCGAGAATATAAAGAAAGTTGCTTCTATAATCAAAAGCGACCCAGAGAGGTCAATGGTGGTTGTTTCAGCTCCGGGGAAAAGATTTGATAGTGATATCAAGGTAACAGATTTGTTATACAGTTTGGCTGCAAATAAATCGGAGAAGATTAAATTTGAACAAATTTTGCATGAGATAAAATCGAGATTTGTGCAGATGATAAAAGAGCTTGAAGTTGAAGGTAAATCCGTTTTGAATAGTTTGGATATTATTGCCGAAGAAATTTTGCAGGGAGTTAGCCAAGATTTTGTAGCATCTCGTGGGGAGTATCTCAACGCTTTGTTGATTAGTGAATATATGGGTTTTAAGTTCGTGGATTCTACGGAATTTGTTCGCCTTTATGATGACGGCAGTATTAATCCCGAAACTTATGAATTGGGGAAGAAAGCTCTGGATAAAAAAGTGCCGACCATAGTTCCTGGGTTTTATGGACTGGATAGTGGTGGTCATATTAAAACTTTTTCTAGAGGTGGGTCTGATATTTCAGGTGCAATTTTGGCTGTTTGCGTTGATGCCGATTTGTATCAAAACTGGACAGATGTTTCAGGTGTGTTGGCTGCCGACCCACGCATCGCACAGTCACCTGCTTTAGTCCCCGAGATTACCTATGCGGAGTTACGACAGCTTGCATGCTTTGGAGCAAATGTTTTTCATAGTGCGGCGATTGCTCCGGTTGCCAGTGCAGGCATTCCGATACAGATAAAAAATACGCTAATTCCTGAGGCGGAAGGCACGACTATTTCCTGTGAACGACAAATTGACAAAATGCCCATTGTCGGTGTTTCTGGTTTGCAAAATTTGAAAAGAGTTTGGGTGAACAAAGAGAATTTGAGTCAAAAAAACCTTTCCGAGTTAATTAATGAAATTAGTCATTTCGGGTTTAATCCATTCTTTTCGCGTTTGGCTACAGATTATGCTTATGTCTATGGGACTTGCCTTGAGAGCAGTTCTCCTGATTCTTTGCAATCCAAATTTAATCTTAGCGAAGAAGAGTTCAGCGTAGTCGGAATTGTAGGACAAAGATTGTCGTGGGACAGGATTTTACCTATGATTAATTCATTGAAATCTATAGATGTTATAGAGGTGAGCTTCGAGGCTTTATCTTCTACTGTTATAGTTGTAGTAAAGAATTCTGACTACAAAAAAACTTTGCAGATTTTGGCTAAGTTGATAAATTAACCCAAAAAAGCCAGTAGCATAGTTGAAAAATAGAAATATAAAAATCCCCGCAATTTTGTAATAATTTTATTTTACAGTGCGTTGTGAGCTTAAAAAAGATTAAAAATTAATTGACACGGACAAAGCTTTTCTTATCTATGCCCGTAGTGACCTGTATATACATAAACTAATTTCAAATAAGGAGAGATATAATTGAGAAAGCGTTGGTTTTTTAGTTTTGGACATGTTGAGTGGACAAAGAGTTATATTTTTTCTTTTTCTAATAGATTTTTTTTGTTTCTTCTCTTTTTTGTTTCTTTATTTGCTATGCTTCTGTTATGGAAAGGTGGTGTGGCTGTCTCTTATTTTAGCAAAGTCTCCAGACAGGACAAATTGGAAAGAGAGAACGAAATTTTGAAGAGCCAATTAGCTAAGTTTAGTGCAATTATAGATTCGGTTAAGGGAGATCTCAGCGTTATTCAATCTTGGGAAAGTGAAATCCGCAAGCAAAGAAATTTCAAGCCTGTTGATCCCCAAATCAGAGAGATGGGTATAGGTGGTGTGCCGACATTAGATAGTGCTACTTCAGAACTTTCTTCAGATTTGAGGTTGGATTGTGCTTTTCTGAAGTTACAACTTGAGCAATTGACAGCTATGTCGGAGTTGGAGTTTGAGTTGATGGGCGAACTGCGAAAAAACAGTGAGTTTCGCCAAGATATGTATGACTATATGCCCACTATCTATCCTGTTTATGGTTATGTTACCAGTCCTTTCGGTTATAGGATTCATCCTATTCTTGGACGGAAAATATTTCACGAGGGTATTGATATAGCCAATAAAAAAGGAACTTTAGTTCATGCTACGGCTGATGGAGTGGTTTCTGACACCAAATACTCCAGTAGTTTTGGAAACAATATTTTGATTGACCACAAGTATGGATTTTCTACCCGTTATGCTCATTTGTCAAAACTATTGGTAAAAGATGGACAAAAGGTAAAAAAAGGCGAAGTTATAGGTTTGATGGGATCTACCGGAAGATCTACGGGAACTCATTTGCATTATGAAGTTCGCAGGTATGGTAGCTATAGAGACCCTGAGCCTTATCTTGCTAAGTCTGCAGATTTGGATTTAGCTGTTAATTAAGTCCGATTTATTTTACTTCAAAATCCCCATCGACGGTATAGGGATGATTTGGAGTAAATTTTTTTTATAAATTGTTGAATAAAATGAAGAAAAGTTTTGAAGACGAAGTTAAAAAAATAGACGAAATTGTCCGCCAACTTGAGGAAGAGAATTTGGAATTTGACCAAATTTTGAACTTGTATAAAGAAGGGCAAACTTTGATTAAAAGTTGTAAAAAAAGATTGGAAAGTGTAGAAAATATTTTGGTTGAGTTGGATAAGGAGTAGTGTTGTGTACAAAGCTCTAAAGAAAGACCTCAAAAAAATACGCGAAAGTGTTAACATTCAGATTGATAGATTTTTGCCGAGAAAAGACGAATATCCGAAGAATATTCATAAGGCTATTAGACATTCGCTTTTTGCTGGTGGTAAGGGCATTAGAAGTTACATGCTGATTAAAATTTATTCTATCTTCTGTGAAAAGATTGAACCGATAATGCCGTTGGCTGTCGCTTTTGAAATGTTGCATACTTACACACTTATTCACGACGATTTGCCGTATTTGGACAATGATGATTTTCGCAGGGGAAAACCAACTTGTCATAAACTTTTTGGGGAAGATGTGGCACTTTTGGCTGGCGACACTTTGCTGATTTATGCTTTCGATATCATTTCACAAATGGAAGTGGATTACAAAATTAAAGCAGGGATATTACAAAAGTTTTCTGAAATGGCAGGTGCTCGTGGTTTGGTCGGAGGACAATGGGAAGATATCAATTGTGAAGGCAAAACTGTAGATAAAGAGAAATTGGCATATATTCATAACAATAAAACTGCGGGATTTATTAAATTGACTGCAACCTTGGCGTGTCTTTTGGCGGGAGCATCGGAAGAAGATACGGAGTTATTGGATGAGTATGCCGGAAATATAGGTTTGGCTTTTCAGATTGTGGATGACATTCTTGATATTGAGGGTTCTTTTCAGGAAAGAGGGAAATCTATAGGCAAAGATATGAAATCAAAGAAGATAACTTATCCCGCTCTATACGGATTGCAAGAGTCCAAAGATGAAGTGGAAAAACTTATGACAAGAGCTAAAGAGATTTTGGACAAATATCATGATAAGGGTCTGATGTTGCAACGATTTACCGATTATATCTACCTTAGCAAATGGTAAAAATAAAGTTTAAGTTGTTGAATAAAAACGCTCGTTTGCCCAAAATAATGAGCAATTTTGCTGCCGGAGCTGACCTTGGTGCGTGTTTGCATAAGCCTTTTGTCCTTGCTCCCGGTTCTGTTGGTCTCATTCCTTGCGGATTTGCTATGGCGATTCCCGAAGGTTATGAGGCTCAAATAAGACCTCGCAGTGGTCTTGCCGTTAAGCATTGTATCGGAGTTCTTAATTCTCCCGGGACGATAGATGCTGATTACAGAGGCGAAGTGAAAATAATTTTGTTTAATTTTGGTAAGGAAAGTTTTACTGTTAAAAACGGCGATAGAATTGCCCAGATGGTGTTTCAAAAATTGCCGGAAGTTAAATTTGAGTGTGTGGAAATGCTGGATACAACTGTGAGAGGTGAGGGCGGATTTGGTCACACTAAATTATAATTGTTTGTAAGGAGAGAGTTATGGCATCATTTAGAAAGAGAATTGAGGAAGAGGTAATAAGAATAAAAGATAAAAACGCTGAGATTTTGGCTAATTATAGGGATAAAGAGGTTTGTAAAGTTACTCCTGCGAATATTTTTGCGGGGATGAGAGGTATTGTTGAGGTTGTTTGCAACACTTCTTATGTTGACCCTGAAAATGGTCTAATGCTCAAAGGTATTCCTATCGGAGACTTGGCAGATAAATGTGCGGAAGAAATTTTTTATTTATTGTGTACCGGCAAACTTCCTCAAGATGATGAATTACAAATGCTGCAAAAGAGTTTGACTTTGCGTTCTTCTGTGCCTCGAGAGGTTTGGAATATTCTATTTGCTTTGCCTGTAAATACTCATCCTATGACGATGTTGAGTATTGCGGTTTTGATATTGGAAAGAGAATCTATCTTCCGTGAAAAATATGAAGAGGGTTTGCGGAAAAAAGATTTTTGGAAATCAACTCTAGAAGATTCTATGGAATTGATAGCGAAAATCCCCAGTATTGCTGCTGCGATTTATAGGATTAGTTACGAAAAAACTGATTTGATTCAAAGTTACGATCCTGACTTGGATTGGTCTGCTAATTTTGCTGCGATGTTGGGAATTGATACGCCTGACGAGGAAGTTTTTGCTGATTTAATCAGGCTTTACCTTGTTCTCCATTGTGACCACGAAGGGTGCAATGCCAGTGCTTTTACAGCAAGGATTGTCAACTCTACTTTGTCGGATGTGTATAGAGCTGTTTCTTCAGGTTTAAACGCTTTAGCCGGACCTTTGCACGGACTGGCAAATCAAAACGCTTTGAAATTTGTTTTGGACATCAAAGACGAATTTGATGGCTGTCCTACCAAAGAGCAGCTGGAAAGATATCTTGGAGGTTGGTTGGATGCCGGCAAAGTTATCCCGGGATATGGACACGCTGTTTTGCGAAAAACCGATCCGAGATTTACCGAGATTAAAAAATTTGCTGATAAATATCTTCCCGATGATGTTCTTATTAAGATTGTTGGTTTAATGAGTGAAGTTGCTCCAATTGTCTTGAAAGAGAAAGGGAAAGCTACTTCTGTGTATCCGAATGTTGATGCTATCTCCGGAGCGGTTTTATATACGCTTGGCTTGGAGAGATTTGATTATTATACCGTTATTTTTGGAGTTTCGAGGATTTTGGGATTTTGTGCTCAATTGATTATTGCCCGAGGCGTGAATTCATCTATTATCAGACCAAAGAGTGTGACAAGTGAGATGTTGGAAGAGATGCTCTCAAAATAGAATTTGAGATTTAACGGAGAGTAATTATGAACTCCAATATAGAATGTGATTTTTTGGTGATTGGCTCGGGGATTGCAGGTTTGATGGCGGCTGTTCATTTGAGCAAGGACAAAACGAATAAAGTTGTTCTTGTTTCCAAAGGCGAATTGTCGGAAAATAATTCTTATTATGCCCAGGGAGGTATAGCAGCTGTTGATGAAAAGAGAATTGCTTCGGGATTGGACAACTACGAATCTCATTGCCAAGACACTTTAATCTCGGGTGATGGTTTATGCATTGAGGAAGTGGTCAGGGACTGTATCAAAGGATTTTATTCTTCATCTATCAACTCTCTTTTGGATTTAGGAGTTAATTTTAGCAGAGAAGCAAACGGAGATTTTTTGCTACATCAGGAAGGTGGGCATGAACGCGAGAGAATTTATTGTGTTGATGACCATACCGGAAGATACATTATAGAAACGCTGGTGGACAGAGTTCAAAAAACCGACAATATTCAGTGTGTTGATAACCATATGGCTATCAATTTAATTACACAAAATTATCTGCTCGGGAGCACAAATTTTGAAGATAAGTGCTTGGGTGCTTATGTTTTGAATATTAAGAACGACAAAGTTTTTACCATAAAGGCGAAAAAGACTATTTTGGCGACAGGCGGTGCCGGTAGAGTTTTCAAATTCACAAGTAACCCTTCTGCCGCTACCGGAGACGGAATTGCTATGGCGTTTAGAGCGGGAGCGAGAATTTCCAATATGGAGTTCATCCAGTTTCACCCGACTGTTTTGTATCAGCCCAAAGTCGAATTTGGCGAAAGAAGATTTTTGATAACGGAAGCGTTGAGAGGGGAAAATCTCGGTGGAATTTTGACTTTGGCAAAAAATAGTGAGGAAGATTTTGTTTTGTCTTTTGATAAACGAGGCTCTCATGCGACAAGAGACATAGTTTCCAGAGCAATTGACACCAAGATAAAAGAGCTTGGTTTGGAGCATGTTTGGCTCAACTTGACTACAAAAGTTACCGGAAAGGACAAAGAGTTTTTCCAAAAGCATTTCCCTAATATTTATAAAAAATGTGAAGAGAACGGCTACAATTTAGAAAAAGATCCAGTGCCTGTTGTGCCTGCTGCTCACTATGTGTGCGGAGGTGTGAAGGTTGATGAAAGCGGATTGAGCGATATAAAAAATCTCTATGTTGTGGGTGAGAGTGCTTGTACAGGGCTAATGGGAGCCAATAGACTTGCTTCCAATTCGTTGCCAGAGGGATGCTATTTTGCTCAAAAAGCGGCAAAACACGCTTTGCAAACTAAGAACGAAGATTTGTCTAATTTGTCGATTCCGGATTGGCAAAGCGTAGAGACAAGTAAGAAACTTGATTTGGCAACGATAAATCAGTTTTGGGATGTTACAAGGGAAGTTATGACCAATCTTTGCGGAATAGAGAGAAATAGGCAGAGGTTGTATTTGTCGGCGGAAATCACAGCTTCTCTGGCGAAATCGGCTCATGATATTTACAAATTGTTCCCCGCTTCCCTGCAAACTTTGGAACTTCGCAATCTTACTTTGGTGGCTCGACTTATAGCTGCGTGTGCTTTGTCTCGCAACGAATCCCGAGGGTGTCATTATCGCGGAGATTTTCCGAAGAAAGACGAAAAATTTGAAATGTGCACGGTTATCAAGAAAGATATTTTTCCTCGAATTTAAAGTGATATTATGTCGATTTTAAAAGAAATAAACGAATTAAAAAAAAACAAAAACGCCATAGTTTTGGCACATAATTATCAGCCTGAAGAAATTTATCAGGTTGCCGATTTTGTTGGAGATAGCTTGGAATTGGCAAAGGTCGCCAGCGAAGTTGTTGCCGATATTATTGTTTTTTGTGGTGTGCGATTTATGGCTGAAACTGCTAAGATTTTAAATCCCAGGAAAAAAGTTTTGCTGCCGGCTGCGAATGCCGGATGTCAGATGGCTGATATGGTAAATGCGGAGAAAGTTCGAGAGCTACGCGAGAAATTCCCGAATGCTATAGTGGCGTGCTATGTAAATACTACCGCTGAAACGAAAACCGAGTGTGATGTTTGTGTGACCAGTGCTAATGCTGTGAAAGTCATAAATTCATTAACGCAAAATCAGATTATTTTTGTTCCTGACAAAAATTTGGGTTCGTTCGTAGCAAAAAACAGCAAGAAAGAGATTATTTTAGCAGATGGATATTGCTATGTTCACGATTGCATTTCTATTGAGGATGTGGAAATTGTGAGAGAGCAGTATCCCGATGCTCCGATTTTGATTCATCCGGAGTCCAAACGAGAAGTTGTGGATATGTGCGACTATGTGTGCTCTACTTCTCAGATGATTTCTGTTTCCAAGGAGATAGATGCACAGACTATTGTTGTGGGAACGGAGGTGGGAATGTTGGCTAAACTGAGGCAAGAAGTTCCTGAGAAAATTTTTGTTCCTCTGAAGTCTAATGCTCTATGTAGTGACATGAAGTTGACGACTTTAGAGATGGTTAGAGATTGTTTGGCGTTTGAAAAAAACGAGATTATTTTAGATAAAGAAGTTATGGAAAAGGCAAAGGTTTGCATTGATAGAATGCTTCTTTTGAGTTAATATTTTTGGGAAATGGATAGATTAAAAAGAGTTAACGAAGTTTATCAACAGGGGAAAAATCTCAATTTTGATAATCCGGAGTATCGTCGGCAGGTCGGAGAATTTATCAACACAGCATTGAGAGAGGATATTGGTTTCGGCGATATTACTACGCAGACCGTTATTCCGCCCGACTTGGAGATGAATGCTGTTATTGGTTGCAAAGAGGACGGGATTTTTTGTGGTGAGCAGGAGCTTAAATTTTTATACGAATCTAAAGGGATTGATACTAATTTTTTGGTGCATGACGGGCACAACATTAAGAAAGGTCAGCGATTAGTGGAATTGTCCGGATTGGTGCAATCGTTACTCTCTTTGGAGAGAGTTGGTTTGAATGTCGTGCGGAGAATGTCGGGAATCGCTACAACTACTTCCAAATTCGTTAATCTTTTGCAGGGCTCAGGAGCGATGATAGCTGCCACACGAAAAGTAGTTACATGTGAACTAATGGAAAAGCGAGCAGTTTATGTGGGTGGTGGACTTACGCATCGCATAGGTCTTGACAAGCACATTATGATTAAGGATTGTCATTTGGATATATTGCGGAGATTTCAGGGCAATGAAGCTATTCAATCAGTGATACAATTGTGTGAAAATGTGGAAGTTCCCGTGGAAATTGAGGTGGAAAATTTGGAAGATGGCTTCTTGGTAGCCGAGACTTTTGCGAATAGTGATTATGAGGGGATTCCTATTATTATGCTGGATAATATGAAACCGGAACAGATGTCATATTTTGTGCAAAAATTGAGAGATAAATCGCTCTATGACAAGATAATTTTGGAAGCGTCCGGAGGCGTAAATTTGAATAATTTGGCTGAATATGGTGCGTGTGGTGTAGATGTAATCTCAACTTCCGGCGTTACAGAGGGAGCTTTTAGTTTAGACTTAAATCAGAAGATAGAGGGATGATATTGGAGTTCAAACACAAATCTAAAATATACAAAGCTAATTATCAAACCAAATCTTTTCTTGCTCGAATGCTTGAGCAAAAAGCATTTCATCGCCGAAAATAACGGTTGCTCCCTGCAGTTCTGATAGTTGTAGCATTGTTGTTTTTCTCGGCTGATAGACCATATCCATCACAACTTGTTCAGGTCTGAATTTTGCTACTAAACTTTTGTTTTCGTTCATTCCCACGCTGGTTGCGTTGATAACCACATCAAAATTAACACAATTTTTTTCGGCTTCTTCGAGGGTGCAAGAGGTAAAATCGCCGATATTGGATAGCTCATCATTTTTTTGCAATGACCTTGCGGCTATAGTGACCTTGGCGTTTTCTTTTAATAGCCCGAATAGAGCAGCTTTGGCAGCACCACCATTCCCGAGAAGCAAAACTTTCTTACCAGCAAGAGAACAATTATAGGAGAGAGGTTTAATCGCTCCGATATAGTCGGTATTAAATCCGAGCAATTTCCCTTTTTCGTTTTTGAGGGTGTTGACGGCACCGATTTTTTGAGCGGTTTCATCCAATTTATTTAGTAAGGGCAAAACCTCTTGTTTAAAAGGCATTGTTATAGCCACACCTTTCCATCCATACGATTTGAAATTAGCCAAAAATTCTTCGAGTTCAGGTCCGCTGTCGATAGGGAAATTTACAAAACAGGCGTTGATTTGCTTGCTCAAGAATTGCTGATTGTGGTAGGCTCGAGAAAAGCTCTTCTCAATATTTTTGCCGATAAGCCCGTAAACACAGGTATTTTCGTTGGTGTTCAAGACTCCATACATATCGGTGAGAGTGCTCAAATCTATCTGTCCCGGAGCGACAGCTTTCCCAGTTGGTAAAAAAGAGTAGGTGAAAGGCGAGCCGTACTTTAGGGAAAGAATTCGCGAAAATTCCCCTTTGACTCCCATGCCGAAAGCAATAAGGTTGGGAAATTTCTTCAAGGCATTAAAGAGCAAAAAGTTGTCATTTATGTTGTTTATCAAAGTTGCAACTTTTAGGTAAGGAGTTCCCAAAATCTCCATTTTAGAGATGATTTCCACTATATTTTTAGGCGTCTCTGCAAAATTGTGATAAGATAAAACGATTTTTGAGTTCAATTCGCTGAAATCCAAATCTTTGCCCAAATCGTATTCAATATCGATAAATTCAAACCCAAGTTTGTCAATTTGCAAAATAGCTTTCTTGTATTCTTCTTCCGTAAGATTGGCTTTTCCGCCTTGTTTAACGGTTCTCAGGGTTGCTATAACGCCTCTTTTGTTCCAAGTGTCTAAATTATTGGGAATTTCGTTCAGATAGTCCAAGCGAAACTCCGCCAAATAATGCAAACTCCTGATGTAATCTATCTCTTTTTTGGCATTTTGGACATCAGATTTGCTAACACAAACACAAATTTTTGGCAGGTAAACAGAGGAAAGAGGCTTTTTTCTTTTCGGTGTAATCTTTTTGCATAAAGCCAACAACTCATGAGCTTTTTCGCGTAGTTCCTGCAAAGAGCCGTAGTTTTCCACTATGTGGTTGCAATTTGTGATAAGAGCGTTGTTCTTTTGCGAGTTTATTCTAGAGAGAAGAGAGCTGTTTTTGATTTGCAGTCTCTGAATTTGCAAGTCCACAGAGGTTTCGACATTCACATCCAAGTCAAAACAATCGCTGATGTTGCGAGAAAAAACAGGCGGGATTTCCACGAAAATCAAATCTTCTTCTTGTTTCTTTATAATGTCTTCGATTGTTGCCAAAATCACGGGATGAGTAATCTCGTTTAGCTTATTTAGTTTTTCGCTATCCGAAAATGCTAACTTGCTCAAAGAATTTTTGTCTATTTCGTTATCACAATTCAATATCGATTCGAAAAACTCTTTGACCAAATCGTCTTTGACCAGGGGTAAAATTTGGTGTCCGACTTCATCGGCATAAACTATTTTGCAGTCCAGTTCTTCCAAGAATTTGCAGAGCGACGACTTCCCGCAACCTATTGTTCCAGTGATGGCGACTAAGGTTTTTTGTTTCATAAGTATTTTTTGATTTCTCCGATTATTTGTGCAAATTCAAAATAGTTTTTTTGTTTTTCTAATCTTTCGACAAGTTGTGCAATCTTTCTTCTGTTTCCTATCAAAATGGCGTTGCTCCTCTCAATCTTGCCACATACACACATCTTGTGAGCGGCGACATCCATGCCGATTGCCAGAGCCTCTTGTTTCATTATATTAACGCTACCGCACAGGAGATTGTCAAGCCGGATATTCAGAGGCAACATTTTGTCCGCCATCACTTCGATGCCCGCCGAACTGCATCCGATTTCGTTCAAAAAATTCTTTGCTTCGCTGGTATTTTGCGGAGTTAGTTTACTTGATTTGATAGACAAAAGTGATAAATCCCGTTTGATTTTGTTCGCCCAAAATTGGGTTGAATTTCCATTGAGCGAAAGCCTCTCTGCTTGCTTTTTCCAGCAGAGGATTGGCTCTTTTTATAATGACGATATTGGAGACAGTTCCTTGCGGAGAGAGGGAAAAACGAAGTTTGACTTTGGCATTTTTTTGTAGTCCGTCAGGATATTTAGGCAAAACTTTGCTCACAATTTTTCGGCTGACGACTTCACCTTCCAATTGAAAATCTTGCTCATTTTCGCTTTTCTTTAGCTCTTCCGAAAATTGCTCAAAAAAATCTTGGTTGTCCGGCAAATTGTTGTTTTGGCTGAGAGTGGGAGACTTCGGCTCGGGATTTAGATTATTGATGGAGTTGCCGATTTTTTCTTGCGTAATCACTTTATTTTTAACAACAATTTTTTCGGGCGAGGAGGTAATCTTTTTGTCCAAAGATTTGGTTATACTTTTGGGTAAATTGATTTTTTTGGGAACATAGCGATTATCCAAACCTTTTTTAACGCTCTTCTGTCCACTTGCATCAGAGGAAAAAATCCCCACAATTTGAATTGTGGGAGGAATTTTATTCAGAACGGTATCGTAACTCAAAACCAAAAATATTGCCACAAAAAACAAGTGTGTCGCAACGGAAATCAAAAAACTCAATCGCTTGTCGTTCATAACAAAAGTTTATTTTAAATCAACTCCGCGAGTGGCAAGGCAGAACTTGGTTGCTCCGGACAATTTGGCGACATCCATAACTTTGACTATTTTTTGAAACTCCAAACTCTTATCCGCTTGCACCACGATAATTTTCCCTGGTTGTGAGTTGTCCAATTTCTCTTTGAGTAACCCCGGCAAATCGTCCAAATCTATCTGATTTTGGTCTAAATAAACTTGACCTTCGTGATTGATGCTGATGAAGATATTGTTTGTGTAGTCGCTTTGACTACTTGAAGCGTCCGGCAAATTGACCTTGATGCCCGAATAAGTGATGAAACTCGACGAGACAAGGATAAAAATCAGCAGAAGCATAATAATGTCGGTAAACGAAATCAAAGCTATGGAACTAATTCTTTTTTTCTTCAAAATCATGGTTAATTAAATTTCCCGATTATCATATTTGCTTTTTGTTGTAAATCAACAGCTTCGTAGTCGAGTTTGTCCAAGAGCAAATTGTAAAAACTCAAGGCAACGATACCGACGACCAAACCGGCAACCGTGGTAATTAGTGCTTCCCAAATACCTCCTGCCAAAAGAGAGATGTCAACGCCTCCAGCAGTTTGTTGGATTTTCATAAACACTTTTATCATTCCCAAAACAGTGCCCATAAAACCGAACAAAGGTCCTACGGCTGCAATTGTGGAGAGACTTCCTAACCCTTTTTCCATAGTGAGGATTTCGCGTTGCACACAGGAAGAGATTGTTTGTTCCACATTTTCGTTTCCCATATTTGACAAAACTCCAGCATAGACTCTGGAGATGGGAATTGAATCGACAGCTTCGCACAATTGGTTAGCTCTGTTGAGGTCTTTCTCTTGTATCACTTTGCCAAACTCCAATAAGAAATCTTCTTTCTCTTTTCTGTTCTTTTTAAGGCTTAAGAATTTTTCGATAATAATAGCCAAAGCGATGATGGAAAGCATTGCCAAAATTATCATAATGTAGCCGCCTTTGACGGCGATAGACAGATAGCTCATTTGTTCCTCTCGTTTTATTTATCAAATATTTTCGTCATTTCTCTATCGGGAGTTTTGCCTGACAAAGAAACAACAATAATTACAATGGAGGCGATAATAAATCCGGGCAATAATTCGTATAAATCAAAAAGACCACCGCTTAAATTTTTCCAAATGATGATGGTCGCTCCTCCGCTTATCATTCCCCCAATGGCAGCATAGCGAGTCATTCTTTTCCAAAAGAGGCTAAATAAAAGCACCGGTCCGAAGGCTGCTCCAAAGCCTGCCCAAGCATAAGAAACTAAGCCGAGAACCGAAGAGTTTTGATTGGAAGCAATAATTCCCGCTAACACGGCAACGGCTACAACAGTAATTCTGCTGACATAAACCAACTCTTTTTCGCTGACATCTCTTTTGGTAAAAAACTTGTAAAAATCTTCGGTAAAAGAAGAGGCTACTACGATGAGTTGAGAATCGGCGGTGCTCATCACGGCAGCAAGAATGGCAGCGAGCATTATTCCGGCAACAAGCGGATGGAAGAAAACTTCGATTAAGAGCATAAAAACTTTTTCGGAGTCGAAGCCCGCAGGAACGGCTGTAGAGTGAGTGTAAGCATAGCCGATAAGCCCTATCAAAGTGGCGGCTGCAAGACTGACAACAGTCCACGAAACTGCAATAACTCTGGCTGGACGGACATCTTCTTCTGATTTCAGCCCCATAAATCTGGTGAGAATATGCGGTTGCCCGAAATAGCCAAGCCCCCAAGCCATGGAAGATAAGATTGTCAGTAGCGAAAGATTTTCTGAGGCTCCAAACTCTCTGAAAATCGATAAATGGTCGCTTATCAAAGAAAAATTGCTGGAAAATATTTTGTATCCAAAAATACAGACGAAGCAGATGGAAAACAGCATCAAGAGTCCTTGGAAAAAATCTGTCCAAGACACAGCCAAAAATCCGCCCAAAAAGGTATAGCTGATGATAACCACTACGGAAATGAGCAGGGAGTAAATGTAGGGAATGCTGAAAACGGTGTTGAAAAGTTTGGCTCCGGCGACAAATCCCGAGGAGGTATAAATTACAAAAAAGATAATGATGAAAGCACCAGATAGGAAACGAAGAGTTTTGGATTTATCTTGAAATCTGACTTCCAAATATTCGGAAATTGTCAGAGAATCGTCGGCTGATTCGGTAAATCTACGAAGTCTTTTAGCAACGAATTTCCAGTTGCACCAAGTGCCGATAGCAAGACCTAAAGCCATCCAAAAAGCTCCGGCAAGTCCGAAAGCATAAGCTGCTCCGGGCAGTCCCATCAAAAGCCAACCGCTCATATCCGAAGCACAAGCCGACAGAGCTCCAACCCAAGGACCAAGCGACCTACCGCCCAAAACATAATCGGACAAACTTTCTGTTTTGCGATAAAAGTGCAAACCGATGAACAGCATAAACACGAAATACAAAGTAAAGGTCAAATAAATACTTCCGTTATTGACAAACATTAATTCACTCCTTATAAAAAACAAATTAGGATTCTCACAATGTGTAATAATCACGATAAGTCAGTATTTTGTAACTTATTTTATTGTCAAATCTAAAAAATTAATCTTTGTTCATTCTTTGAAAGGGGAAACGAGCCAAAAAAACTTCTTTTGTTATAAGGTTGTTAAGATAGCTACTTTTCCCATCCATCCTCATTCCAGCGAAAGCGGTAATCCAGTCGGGACAAGGTAGGGACATTAGCACTAGCTTCTTTATAAAAAACGAGTTAAGAACGGGCATGAGGATTAGAGGAGCAGGGAACTTAAACAACAATTCCGTCAGACCCCAATCAACTAAGGCTGGACAACGATTTGGCAAGGGGCTATGTGGATTATTTGGGGGATAATAACCTTGATAGAACAGGGAAGAAGAAGGGCAATGATACGAGTATGGCAACGCCAAAGAGAGTGGCACAACCTACTGCTCAAACTCCTGTGCAAAACTTGGCTCCACAGCCAAAGCCCGAAGAAGAAGAGGAAACAGCAAGAGACGACACAAACGGATTTTGAGAAAAGTCTTGACTTTCTCCTCGAAAAGAATGTTTTGGGTTTGTTTTAAAGGCAAAACTCTTGACAATTATCCTCACAATCGCCCATTGGATTGTAGTGGGCATAGGAGGAAACGATGGCAAAGGAAAAGTCCTCTTGGTTGACCACGGTAAAACCACAAAATTGAGGGGAAACACGAAATGAAAGCTATCTTGATATCGCTTGTTGAGAGCATCTTTGCTAATCCTGCAAACTATGGAATATTTCTTCTTTGTTGTATAGTTTTAACCGCTATTGTAACTATTAAGATTAAAGGGTTTTTGAATAAATGCAAAAATTCTAACAAAAAGTTTGGTAATATAGATAAAAGCTTTGTTAATGTTAATGAAAAGATGGATTCTTTTGGTGGGAAGCTTGATGCTATAGGTGCAAGTTTGATGAATTTATGCACTGCATTACACGAAAAAAAAGTGGTTGTAAAGAATTATACTCCCCAAGCTTTAATTCAGTCAAGTAGCCCCATTAATTTAACAGAAAACGGTATTAAATTTGTAGAAAAAAGCGGGGCTAAAACTGCTTATTTGTCTATGAAGCAAGAGTTAACCGATAAAGTCCTTAGCAATGCTCCTTACAAAAATTATTTAGACTTTGAACAAGCGTGTTTAAGGGCAATTGATAACACTCAAAGAGAAGAATTGAACGAGCCTAAAAACTACATATATGAAAATCCTGTTACTAATGGTATTGCTGTTACTATCTATGACATTGTTAAAATGATAGGAATTATGCTCAGAAATGACATCTTAAAAGAACATAAAGATATTGTTACCAGTTCGTTAAAAAAGAAATAATTTTGGAGTAAGTTATGGGAAAGAAAATTGATGCTGTAGCTATTGCTAAATGGTTTTTGTGCAATATTGATTTGGCAAGTGGAGATTTAATAACTCATTTAAAGTTGCAAAAATTAGTTTACTATGCTCAAGCGTGGTATTTGGCTCTCAACGACAAAGAGTTGTTTCCCGAAGAAATAGAAGCGTGGGCTCACGGTCCGGTTGTTCCTTGTATTTTCCAAGCATTTAAAGGGAATGGATTTGACCCTATTCCTTGCCCAAGTGATTGCCCTGTTTTCGATAAGGAAATAACCTCACATCTTAGCGAAATACTGGATGTCTATGGTATTTATGAAGCAAAATATTTGGAAAGATTAACTCATCAAGAAGCTCCTTGGCTGCTTGCAAGAGGGAATTTACCTATTGAGGTTTCTTCTCACAATATTATTTCCAAAGAGAGTATGAAAGATTTTTACAAAAAAATGAACGAAGAAAACAAGAGTGCATAGGATAAATGCAAAGGTAAATAACGAGAACAAAAAAGCCTTTTATGATACATCTATAAAACCAAAAGAAGATTTCCCCAATGTTAGCTTAAAATATTTTAATGATGGGTTTGAGTGTTTTAGTGAATGGGGAAAGAAAGAGTTAAAGGGGCTTACATCTTTTATAAAAAAACTAAGAAATTCGACTTGGCAAAAGATATTTAACTCTGGTGGCAAGTGTAGTAAAAACAGTAAGAATGGTTTTGCCTTAACTACTCACAAAGGCAGCAATATTATCAAGAGGCTTTCTGGGAAATTGGCTTATATAGAAAAAAAAGAAATTATTTTTTTTGAACTTAGAACGAGTGGGAAAGCGAGAGTTCACGGATTTAAACAAGGGGAAACATTCTTTTTAATTCTTCTCGATAGAAATCACAAACTCTATTAATAAATTCTTGTAAAAACAGTAATAGTATAGCCTCCTTTGTAGCCTTCTTTGGGAGGGAATACAGCTTTGGTAACAAGCCTGTCTTTCGATTGTTCAATGATGGGGTCGCAAATATCTCCATCGTAAACTAACATCTTTTCGCTATAAGAATATGGAACTCTGTATGGGTCTGTGGAAACTTGGCTTGTCCCATCTAAGTAAAATGCTTCTGTTTGATTTTTGTGATAGTCTTGACCTGTCTTGTAATGATTGTATAGGTCAAACTTAGTCTTCCAAGTCCCAACCATATAGTCATCTTTATTCAGATAGCAGGTAGCCTTGATGTAGTATGTTCTCTCTAAATCGTCATACTTTTCTTTGGTTATTCTGTAAGCGAATTTGTCGCCTTTTCCTGCGAGCAGGAGATTGATTTCTTTTTCGATAAACGATGTAACTTTGCCGTTCTTTTCGGCATCGTAGGTGGTAACACTACCAGAGACCTCGACTCCTCTGTCGATGAGAGTCTTGCCAATGAGCATTCGCACTACTTTGTCGTAGGCTTCGTTCTTGGTTTCGCCCTCTTGCAAATGATAGGTGGCTTCTTGGACTGTCTCGTGGTAGATTGACTTCTGATATTTGAACTCTACTGGGTCTCTGAAATAGTAGTCTCTTGGGTGCCACATAGCAAGCAAAGAAGTGAATATGAGTGTGAGCAAGATGAGTAGAGATATTAGCTTTTTCATTTTACTTGGTCTCCTTTTTTGATTTATTTGAGTTTTCGGGGCATAGGTTGTCAAGAAATTTTAATCTTGTTGTTTTTATGCAAAAATTCCTTCTTTCAAATAAAAGTTGTTGACACCTGACACGATTTAATAAGTTTCAAACAAAATTTTATAGATATGTTTAACGAAAGGGGTGTAAATGAACTCATCGCAAATTTTGGCTAAAATGCAAGGTATAGATGATAAGATTAGCGATTTGCTTAAAAAGTCCGCACATCTGCCGGAACAGCTCAAAGGTCTGCAAGATAAGAAGAGCGAGACAGGAACGGCGTTGGATGAACTTGTTGAGCAAATAAAAAAGTGCAAGGAGTCGCAAAGCTTGTTGGAGCTGGAAGTGCAGACTAACAAGAACTTGGTCGAGAAATACAAAGAGCAACTTAACTCTATATCTAACAACAAGGAATACAAGGCTTTAAATAGTGAAATAACGCTAATTAAAAGCAAAAATGTGCAACTTGATGAAAAAGAGCTCGGTTTGATGGAAGAAGAGAAGTTATTGAATGAGCAGAAGAGAGTTGCCGAAGAGAACAATATATCTGCAAAAAAAGCTCTCGAAGAGGGTGAGGCTACTATCAAGGTGCAGATTGACGAAGTGAACAAGCAGATAGAAGCTGAAAAGTCCGAGAGGAATGCACTTGCCGGAAAATTGCCGACCTCCCTTGTAAAACAATATGTTCTCTTGATAAAGAAGAAGAATCGTAAAGCTGTTGCTTTTGCTTATAAAGACGCTTGCAGTGAATGTGGCTTTCGTTTGCGTCCACAATTGCTCTTGGAGCTTGATACTTGCAGTGAGCCGAAAGTGTGTGAGAATTGTGGCAGGTTTTTGATTAAATTGGAAGAAAATAAATAAAGATATATTTTTGAGGAGAGGATAACATCTCTGCCGAAGTCGATTTTGTTGGCTTCGAAGGAAAGTCCGAACACCGCAGAGCAGATTGCTTCTTAATACGGAAGTCTTGGCAACAAGGAATAATCCAACAGAAAGATACTCCAAGCACCTATTTTAGCTTTCAAATTTGTAGAAAATAGGTATATTAAAAAGGCTAAAATAGGTGCTTGATAAGGTGAAATGGTGGTGTAAGAGATCACCGGCACGGAGCGTGAGCCTCGTGGACAGGGAGTTTCAATCGGTGCAATGCCAAATAGGGGACTGATAGGTTGCTCGCCTTGCTAAGGTCTCGGGTAGGCAGCAAGAGTCGGTTAGTGATAATCGACCGAGATAAATAGAGATAGTTTGGCTGTTTAGTAGGTCAAAGACAGAATTCGGCTTAATATCTTCTCCTTAAAATAATCAAAAGAATGTTGTTATGAAATCTTCGTGGATATTGGCTGAAAACAAAGAAAATGAATCTTTGCTCGCGGAACTTGAACGGGAGCTGTCTTGTAGTAGCCGTTTTGCACAAATTTTGCTTAATTTGGATTTGAACTCTTTGCAAGAAGCAAAATCTTTTTTATCTCCTGAAATTGGAGATTTGTTAAATCCTTTTTCTTTTAAACAGATGACAAAAGCTGTCGAATTGGTGGTAAAAGCAATTAAGAGAAAGCGAAAAATCATTATCTACGGTGATTTTGACGCTGATGGCATCACTTCGGTAACTGTTCTTTACAGGGGCTTGCGAGAGCTGGGTGCGGATATTGACTTTTTTATTCCTGACAGGCTGAAAGATGGTTACGGGCTTAGCATGAGATGTGCGGAGAGGATTTTAGAAGAGCCTCCTTATTTGTTGATAACGGTCGATTGTGGCATCTCTGCTGCTGATGTGGTGGACAAGCTGAAGGCGGAAAGCGTCAAAGTCATTATCACAGACCACCATTTACCACAGGGCAAGATTCCGTCCGCTGATGCCGTGCTAAATCCGCAATTGGAAGACAGCGGTTATGCATGCAAATATCTGGCAGGAGTGGGAGTTGCTTTCAAATTGTTAAGCGGAGTTTGCAGTTTGCTGGAGGTTGACCCTAATCGTTATCTTTATCCGAATTTGATTTTTGTCTGCTTGGGGACTGTGGCAGATATTGTGCCTTTGACAGAGGAGAACAGGACACTGGTCAGATTGGGTATTTTGTCTATAAAAAATCGCTTTAACAAGGGACTTACTGCTCTGATAAAGTCGGGAGGTCTGAATCCCGATAGGCTTACTTCGGGGAATGTGGTGTTCAATGTTGCTCCGAAAATCAACGCTGCCGGTCGTATGGGCGATGTGAAACAGGCGGTAAACCTTTTCCTTAGTGAAGATGAAAACGAAATCAATTCCATCGTTACTGAGTTGGAGGAGTTAAATTCGCTTCGTCGCAATCAGCAGGACGAAATTTTCGAGCTGGCTTGTCAGCAGATAGAGGAAAAATATTCAGATTTCGATAAAATGCAAACTCTAATAGTCGGAGACCCCAGTTGGCATGTGGGGATTATCGGGATAGTAGCTTCCAAGTTGGTGGAGACTTTCAATCGTCCGGCGATTGTTTATGGCGAGGAAGGTGGCAAATTACGCGGTTCAGCCAGAAGTGTCCCCGGGTTTAACATGGTAAAAGCCATTGAGAGTGGCAAAGATTTGTTGATAGCTTACGGTGGTCATAAGTATGCGGCGGGCATCAGTTTGTTGCAGGAATATTTGCCGAGATTTGAAGAGAGGGTGCAAAACTATTGTAAGGAAAATTTGACTGAAGAGATGGTGCAGCCGACATTTAGGGTGGATATGGAGCTTGATTTTGCGGAGATTGACAACGATTTCGTAAAGTTTCTAACCAAACTCTCGCCTTTTGGTCCTGGCAACCATAAACCTGTGTTTTTGTCCAAAGGTCTGAAGATAGCCAATAGTCCGCGAATTGTTGGGGCTAATCATTTGCAGGTCAGGCTGACAAACGGGGAAAACGAGATTAACTTCATCGGCTTTGGTTTGGGCGACTATCAGAAGCAACTAAAATACGATTCCACATTGGATATAATTTACGCTTTGGATTTCAATTTTTGGCAATCCAGAGTTTATATACAAGGCTTTCTAAAAGATATTGATGTCTATTAAAAAACTTCCAACCTATTGCTTGCCGATAATTTCGGCGATTTTATTGGCACTCGCTCGAATGGATGTCGGGTGCGGTTTCTTCTGCTTTTTCTGTTTAATTCCGTTGTTTTATTGGCTCGGCTCGGACAAGATAAACCTATGGCGAGGTTCGTTTTTATTCAGTATTTTCTTCAACGGGATTTACATTTATTGGATAGCTTATGTCACTTTTTGGGGATACATCGGGATTGTCTTATTTTTCGTTTTGTATTTCCTAATCGTATTTTATTTAGTCAGAAAGTGTTGGCAATATTTCCCGAAAATCAAATTTCTTTCTTTCGCTGTTTTTTGGATAACCTTGGAATTTTATATGAATTACACGGAAATTGCTTTCCCGTGGATGTCGCTCGGCTATTCATTATCCGCTTATCTGTATCTAATCCAGTTGGTTTCTCTTGGCGGAATGAGTATTTTGTCTTTTCTGATAATCGCCATCAATTACAGTCTGTTTGTTTATTCTAAAACAAAAGATAAGAGATTTTTGCTTTGCTCTGTGTTGATTTTATTGGTTTGGGCGATTTTCGGGTTTTACCTTTTGAACTCGGTAAAATTACGGAAGGCAGACAAAAAAATCGCAATCTTGCAACCGAACATCTCTTTAGAGGTCAAGCACAGCATAGACGCTACACCGAGGATGCTCAAGGTTTATAACGAAGAGTTTAATTTGTTGAAAGGCAAGAAGATAGGTTTGCTTTTGTTGCCAGAGAGTGCCCTTATGGATTTTCCTCTTCACAACAAAAATTTGTATGACAAAATTTCCAAGTTGAGTAAGACAGTGAATGCCAATCTGTTTTTGGGATTTTTGGATTATCAGGTTACGGCGGAGAGAGTTAAGTATTTCAATTCTTGTTCGCAAGTTGATTCGACGGACAAATTTTACCCGAAGTATAGCAAAACCGTGCTTGTTCCGCTTGGCGAGAGGATTCCTTATTTGGATATTTTTCCGTTTTTGTGGAGTCTAAATTTGGGGCAAGCTAATTGGGAATATGGAGAAGGAGCAAAGTTTTATTCGCTTGATGGTTATTCGTTTTCGCCAGTGATTTGCTATGAAATTGCTTTCCCAAAAGTGCTAAAAAAACTTGCCAAAGCTGATTTTGTTGTGAATTTGACCAACGATGCTTGGTTTCGCAAATCAGTGGGTGCGACTCAACATATGCAGATGGCTGTTTTTCGGGCGATAGAGATCAGAAAGTCTATTTATCGCTGTGCCAATACGGGGTATTCTGTTGTGGTTTTGCCAACGGGAAGAATTTTGGAAAAGCTACCGCTTTTTGAGAAAGGCATTATAATTAGTGATTTGTATATCAGCGATAGCAGTTCGCTCTATTCGACAATAAATTACGAATGGATATTTGTTGCCTTGAGTTTGATTTTTGTGGTGGCTGTTTTAGTGAAAAGGGAAAATGATATAGGAAATACTTAGGAGAGTAGAGAATGACAAGAGAAGAAGTGCTTCAGATGATTAAAGATTACCCTTATGCGACTCTGGGGACTGTGGATGAACAAGGGCGACCTCGTTTGAGACCGATGTTGATTACTCCGGCTGATGACAATTTTCTGTTGTGGAGTTCTACGCATATCGAGAGCGGTAAATACAAAGAGATGAAGAATAACCCAAATGTTGAGCTTTTGTTTTGGGACAAAGCTACTGGGACTGAGATTAGAGTTTCCGCTATCGCTGATGTGAGTGGTGGCGAAAACAAAAAGTCGAAAATGTTCAAAATCAATCCAAAGATTGAGAACTGTTTTGGCAGAGTGAACAACCCGATTTTTGTTCATCTTGAGTTCAAGCCGACAAGCGTAAGATACAAATACAAAGGTTTCTGTGGTTATACGGAAGTTTTGTAGAAGAAATTTTATTGGGAGAGTTTTGTGATAATTACTAAAATTTCCTGCGATGATGCGGGAAACTCTTTTTTTGAAGATGTCGAGATTGACATTATGGATAAGGGTCAAATTGGCAAATTGTCGCAAGATTTTCCTGTGAAATCGTTGGTGTTCCGCGAGAACGAGCCGGGTTACGATTATGATTGGCATACGGCTCCGCGACGACAGTATATCGTTATTTTGGAGGGAGCTATCTCTATCGAGGTAACTTCAGGCGAGATTAGAGAGTTTCATCAGGGCGATGTTTTCATAGTTGCGGATACCACTGGAAAAGGTCATAAGTCCAAGTCTATTGACGGGAAAGCGAGAAAATCTTTGTTTATCCCGTTTTGACAAAAAAGATTGACCGAGAAATGTGAAAATGAACAGATTAGTTCGATGAGAAATAAAGGGAAATTGAATGGAAAATTTTATCAAGCAATTGGCGAGTGAATCTCCCGTTCCGGGTGGAGGTGCTGCGGGCTGTGTTTTTGGTGCGATAGGCTCTGCCGCTGCACAGATGGTGCTAAATTTGACAAAAGGCAAGAAGAAATATGCACAGTTTGAGGAAGCAAATTCCGATGCTTTGCAAGAATTGGAGTGTTTGAGCAACGAGTTTCTGTATCTAAAGGGAATTGATGAGCAAGCGTTCGGATTGGTAAGCAAAGTGTGCTCTCTGCCCAAAGGGGAAGAACGGGACAAAGAGTTGCAAAATGCTTTGCAGACTGCTATTCAACCTCCATATTCCGCTTTGGAAATTTCTTTGAGAGGATTGGAGGTTTTGCAAGGACTGGTAAACACCACGAATGTTAATTTGATAAGTGATTTGGCAGTTGCCTGTGCAGGGCTGGAGAGTGCCGCCAAGAGTTGTTATTACAATGTGATGATAAACATAAAGTATATAAAAGACGGCGAATTTTGCAGTTTTTGGTCGGGCAAAGCCAAAGGTTGTTATGACGAAGCTTTAGCAAAAGTTGCTTTGATTGAAAAAGAGATTTTACAAAAAATCTGTTAGTTCTAAAGAGGTAAATTATGTATACTATTTTGACCGGAGGTGCCGGATTTATTGGGGCGAATATTCTGCGAGAGCTCAATAATAGAGGCGAAGAGAACATTATAGTAGTGGATAATTTGGAGAAGAGCCAAAAGTGGAACAATTTGGTTGGGTGTAAATTTGAGAACTATTTTAACAAGCACGAATTTTACGACTTGGTTGCTGACGATTTTCACTATTTTGGCAAGATTAAGCAGGTAATTCACATGGGTGCTTGCTCGGCGACTACGGAAGAGAATATGGACTACCTAATGGACAACAATCTCCATTATTCTCAACTTATGTTTAATCTCGCTACCGAACACAACGCTGTTTTTATTTACGCCTCGTCTGCTGCTACCTACGGAGATGGAGCGTTGGGGTTTGAAGATGATGCAAAACTGGCAACTCTGCGACCGATAAACAGGTATGGATTTTCCAAACATCTTTTTGATTTGTGGCTCGATAAAAACGATTTTTGGTCAAAAGCTATTGGATTGAAGTTTTTTAATGTGTTTGGACCTTTTGAATATCACAAAGGTTCTATGGTCTCTATGGCTTATCGTGGTTATCAGCAAATTTTGGATTCGGGCAAAATCAAACTTTTTGCTTCCAACAGACCTGATTACGAAGACGGCGGACAAAAGAGGGATTTTGTGTATGTGAAAGATTGTGCTAGAGTTGTCTGCGATTTTCTGCAGGTCAAGGGAATAGGCGGTTTGTATAATATGGGGACAGGATTTGCACACTCTTGGAACGAACTTGCCGGAGCAATCTTTAGTGCTATGGGTCAAGAGAAGAAAATCAAGTATATTCCGATGCCGGAGAACTTATTGGGAAGCTACCAGTATTTTACCAAAGCCAATATGAATAAGCTAAGAACTGTCTTTCCCGATTTCCAAGCCACGCCTTTGCAAGAAGCAGTAAGAGACTATGTGGTTAATTATTTACGAAAAAATTGAGATGTTTACGAACATTTTTACTAAATACGCAAAGGAGCCTCATCGGGTTATCCCCGATTATATCTAAATTTTTCGCCTTAAATATGTTATTTATTGGTAATAGTAAAGTTTAAGGAGAAAAAGTGAAAATAATACCTGAACCGTTTAAAATCAAAATGGTTGAACCTATTTCCTTGATTAGTCGTGAATTAAGGGAAAAGTATCTTGTTGAAGCGGGATATAACCCGTTTTCTTTGAAAGCCGAGCATGTTTTTATAGATTTATTGACCGACAGTGGCACTGGTGCTATGAGTGACAGGCAATGGTCGGGATTGATGCTTGGTGATGAGTCTTATGCTGGCAGCCGTAATTTTTATCATTTGCAAGAGGCTGCACAAGACACTTTCGGCTATGAATACATCATTCCCACACATCAGGGAAGAGGAGCTGAACAGATTTTATTTCCGCAATTGTTGAAGAAAAAAGGAGACTTTTTTATCAGCAATATGCATTTCGATACCACCAAGGCTCATGTAGAACTTTGCGGAGGAGTTGCACTTAACACCATAACTCCCAAGGCTTTCGATACAGATGCTTACGACGATTGGAAAGGCAATTTCGATTTGGATAAATTGGAGAGCATAATTTCCGAGAAAGGTGCGGAAAATATTTCTGCTATCATCATCACCATCACTTGCAACTCCAGTGGTGGTCAGCCTGTTTCTATGGACAATATCAAAAGTGTGAGTAAATTGGCAAAAAAGAACAATATCGTTGTGATTTTCGATTCTGCTCGATTTGCAGAGAACGCCTATTTTATCAAAGAGAGAGACCTAAATTACAAAAACAGCTCGATTACGGACATAGTCAAGGAGATGTATTCCTACGGAGATTGCCTCACTTGTTCGGCTAAAAAGGACGCTATAGTGAATATGGGTGGACTTATCGCCATCAAAGAGGACAGCGAACTTTATGATGCTTGCAGGTCATATCTCGTGCCGATGGAGGGTTTCCCGACTTATGGCGGTCTTAATGGCAGAGATATGGAGGCTTTGGCGATAGGTCTGCGAGAGGGCGTTAATTACGACTATCTGCATTACCGCATCGGTCAGGTCAAATTTTTGGGCGATTTGCTGAGAGAGGCTGGAGTTCCCATTCAGTATCCGACCGGAGGTCATGCCGTTTTCGTAGATTGTGCCAAGATTTGTCCTCATATTCCTTTTGACCAATTTCCCGCTCAAGCTGTGTGTAACGCAGTCTATCTGGAAGGAGGAGTGCGACCAGTGGAAATCGGTTCGTTTTTGCTTGGCAGAGACCCTATCACCAGAGAAAATCTGCAATCCGATTTGGAGCTTATGAGACTTACCATTCCGCGTAGAGTCTATACGGACAACCATATGCGGTATATAGCACAAACCGTGATAGAGGTCGCAAATAATGCTAAAAAATTGAAAGGTTTTGAATTTGAGTATGAGCCCAAAGTGCTGAGACATTTTACCGCACGACTGAAACCGATAGTTTAATTTTTTGAATATAAAAGTTTGCTCATTTGATTTGAGAAAATCTGTGAGCAAACTTTGTTTTATTTAGAGCAAGGAATAGAAACTATTTGACAATTATAACGACATTTCCCTTTTTACGACAGTATTGCTTTCGAGGAAACAATATTTTTTTAAGGAGAGATTGTAAGAGTATGTCAGGACATAATAAATGGAGCTCTATCAAGCATAAGAAGGGAGCTGCCGATATAAAGAGAGCCAAACTTTTTACTAAGCTTATTAAGGAAATCACTGTTGCTGCTCGTCAAGGTGGTGGCGATGAATCTGCCAATCCGAGACTGAGAACGGCAATATCTACCGCCAAAGTCGCAAATATGCCTACCAATAATATAGAAAAGGCTATTAAGCGAGGCACCGGCGAAACCGAAGGCGTTAACTACGAAGAGATTACTTACGAAGGTTATGGACAAGCCGGAGTGGCTATCATTGTTGAGTGCCTCACGGACAATCGCAAGAGGTCTGTTGCCGAGGTAAGACATATATTCTCCAAATATGGTGGAAACTTAGCGGAGAGTGGAGCTGTTTCTTGGGTTTTTGATTCCAAAGGGGAGATTACGGTTAAAAGCGATTTGGGCGAAGACGATTTTATGCTGAAGGCTTTGGATTGCGGTGCGGAGGATGTGGAGTTTGACGATGGAGAGTATTTGGTTTATACCGACTCCAAAGAGTTGCATGTGGTTGCGGACGCTTTGAGTTCCGAGGGTTTTGATGTGGTAAAATTTGAGTTGACCAAAATCCCGAAAAATACCGTAAATGCGGACGATGTTGCTGAGAAACTCTTGAACCTTATTGATATGTTGGAAGATTGTGATGATGTGCAGAAAGTTTATGCAAATTTTGAAATCTCGGACGAAGTTTTAGAAAAATTATAAAAAAAGAAAAAAATAGTTGATAAGAAGAATTGAACCAAATAATTTGGCGAAAATTCGGATGTGGAGGATTCCTAATGACAGACGGAAAAATTGTTCAAATAATTGGACCTGTGATAGATGTGGAGTTTGATGAAGGTAGTGTTCCTGCTATACATACTGCTCTTACCATAGACTTAGCTGAAGGCAAACGCTTGGTTTTGGAGGTGCAAATGCACCTTGGCGAAAACAAAGTTAGAGCAGTTGCTATGGACTCTACCGACGGGCTTACTTATGGGATGGATGTGAAAAATACAGGTGGTCCGATTAAGACTCCTGTCGGCGAATGTGTTTTGAGTAGGATTTTGAATGTGACCGGCGATGCGATAGATGAAGCGGGCGAGATTAAAGCTACAGAGTATTATCCTATACATCGCGATGCTCCGCCGTTTGAGGATTTGGATACTAGAGAAGCTATTTTGGAGACGGGGATTAAGGTTATCGACCTTATTGAGCCTTATCTGAAAGGCGGGAAGATTGGTTTGTTCGGAGGTGCTGGAGTTGGTAAGACGGTGCTTATTCAAGAACTTATCCGCAATATAGCCAAAGAGCACGGTGGATTTTCCGTGTTTGCCGGAGTGGGAGAGAGAACTCGTGAGGGGAACGACCTTTGGCGTGAGATGAAACAATCTGGTGTTATTGAAAATACAGCCATGGTGTTCGGACAAATGAATGAGCCTCCGGGAGCTCGTCAAAGAGTTGCTCTTACAGGGCTTACCATTGCCGAATATTTTAGAGATGTTGCCCAAAAAGATGTTCTTTTGTTCATTGATAATATTTTTCGTTTTACGCAAGCAGGTTCGGAGGTGTCGGCTCTCTTGGGACGGATGCCTTCTGCTGTGGGTTATCAACCGAACTTGGCATCGGAAATGGGTGAACTCCAAGAGCGAATTGCTTCCACCAAAAACGGTTCTATTACTTCCGTGCAAGCGGTGTATGTGCCTGCCGACGACTTTACCGATCCGGCTCCAGCCACTACATTTACTCACCTTGATGCCGCTACACAGTTGTCTCGTTCCATTGTGGAATTGGGCATCTATCCGGCTGTTGATCCGCTTGCTTCCACCAGTCGTATTCTTGAGCCGAGAATTGTGGGCAAAGAGCATTATGAAGTTGCCAGAGAGACTCAGAGAGTTATCCAAAAATACAAAGATTTGCAAGATATTATCGCCATTCTTGGTATGGACGAGTTGTCCGAGGAGGATAAACTCACTGTGAGCAGAGCTCGTAAATTGGAGAGATTTTTCTCTCAGCCGTTCTTCGTTGCCGAAGAGTTTACCAATGTCCCAGGGAAGTATGTCCCTCTGAAGAAAACTATAGCTTCTTTTAAAGCCATTTTGGACGGAGAATGTGATGATTTGCCGGAACAAGCTTTCTTGATGGTTGGTGACATTGATGATGTTAGAGCAAAAGCAGAGGGAATGCAAAAATGATAGATTTGACCATCGTACAACCGAGTGGTGAAATTTTGCACGAAGATTTCGAGTATATTGTTGCTCCGGGGCTTGATGGTGAGTTTGGTGTTATGGAGGGTCATACTCCTTTTATTACCAAGCTGAAACCGGGAGTCTTGAGGTTGTATAAAAAGCAAGACGGTAAGCCTAAGGTTTATGCTATTCATGACGGATTTTCTTTTGTGGATTCCGGCAAGATGAAGATAGCTTGTGATTGCCTTGAAAATAGTTGCGATATTGATAAGGAACGAGCCAGTGGTGCTATGGCGAGAGCTAAAGAGCGACTTGACGACGGTTCCAAAGATATTGATGTTCGTAGAGCCGAGTTTGCTTTGCATAGGGCTATTGCCAGATTAGACGCTCTGAATAGAGGATGATAAGTAAAAAAAAAATTTCCGACCAAGAGTTTGAACAATTATTGGACGAACTTGCTTCTTACAAAAATGAGAAGGAAAAGTTACGGAATATTTTGGGACAGATTGGTGGTAGAACTGGTAATTTTTCCAAGGTAATAACGGTTATTTTTGTTTCTTTGGTCATAGTTCTCTTTTTGGTGGATTTATATAGGAATATTTTCTATTTTGACAATTGGTCTAGCGTTCTGACGGTTGAGATAGGCTTGTTTTTGGTTTCTATCAAACTGATTTGGATGATGCATTTGCAGAGTAAAGTCAGTCATTTTCAATTTTGGATTCTCAATGCTATCGAGTTTAAGGTGAATAGAATTTCAAAAAAAATCAATGAATTGGAGCGAAAGCTTTAGAGATGCATTCTTTTTATAAGGAGAATAATTAATGAAAAAAGGTAAATTTAGATTTACTATAGTAGTTTTGGTGGTTTTGGCGATTGTTTACTATTTGTTGCCATTGGTTTTCCCAGCTACTTCCGGAAGTGGTTTTACTTCCAAAAAACTCAATCTCGGTTTGGATTTGCAAGGTGGTATGAGAATTGTTTTGGGGGTTGATGACAAAGATTTGAACCTTACACAAGAGCAAAAAAATCATGTTGTTGAGACCTCTTTGGAGATTATTCGCAATCGTGTGGACGAGTTTGGTGTTACCGAACCGTCTATTCAGAGAGTTGGGGATAATCGCATTGCGGTGAGTTTGCCGGGTGTCAAAGATTTTAAGAGAGCTGAAAAGCTTATTGGCAAGACCGCATTGCTTGAGTTTCAAATCCTTGGCGAAACCGAAGAACTGTCTGGGATTATCAAAGAGATTGATGAATATTTGCAAAAGAACAATAAGAAATTTCCATATTTGACTGAAAAGTTGGCAAAGAGCGATGAGGATATTTCCGAGTCTGTTTTGGATGATGAAAAAGATAAATCTAAGGCAAAGAAAGATAAATATTCTAAGTTGTTCACATCATTGGTTAATTACAACGGAAACAGTAGTCTTGTGATTCTTCAGGAAAATTTGGAGTTGTTTAAGAAGCTATTGAGTGAAAAGAAAATAAAGGCGATTTTGCCTCAAGAGTATAGTTTTAATTTGGGCAAAACTCAATACGATGAAAATGAGATTGCTCTCTACACTCCATTGTTCTTCTTGCAAAAGAAAGTTCAATTGTCCGGCAAATATCTTAAATCTGCCGATGTTAAAGTTGGACAAGATGTAGGCGGTATTCAAACTAATTCGCCTTATGTTTCTTTGGAGTTTGACGCTGAAGGTGCAAAGAAATTCGCCAACATAACAGCTGACAATCTGCACAAACGACTTGCGATTGTGTTGGATGGAGTTGTTTATATGGCTCCGACTATCAATTCGCGAATAGTGGACGGCAAAGCCAGTATTACAGGAAGTATGAGTATGGAAGAGGTGCAAAACCTTGTTATTGTGTTGCGTGCCGGTAATTTGCCTGCTCCTGTTACTATTTTGGAACGCCGTTCCGTTGGACCTACATTGGGTGCTGACAGCATTAAAGCTGGGTTGCTTGCCGGTCTTTTGGGATTGGCAGTTATTCTTCTTTTTATGGTTTTCTACTATCGCTTGTCAGGCATCTTGTCTATTGTTGCTGTTGTTGCCAATATTCTTTTCATTTTGGCAGCTCTGACTATGTTTTCCGCCACTCTCACTATGCCGGGTATTGCTGGTATCGTGCTTACCATAGGTATGGCTGTGGATGGATGCGTGCTTATTTTTGAGAGGATTAGAGAGGAGTTGGATTTGGAACGCAGTGTTTCCGCTTCTATTTCCGCAGGATTTCAAAAAGCTTTTTGGATTATTATGGATGCAAATATCACTACTCTTATCACTGCTGCTGTTTTGTATAAATTTGGAAGTGGTCCTATCAGAGGTTTTGCCGTTACTCTGTCTATTGGAATAGTTGGTTCGCTTTTCTCCACTTTGATATTGGTTAAGCTCTTTTTTGAAAAATTTATTCAGAATAAAAATTTGAAAAAGCTTAGTATTTAAGGATATAGATTATGAGATTATTTAAAAATTCTAAAATAGATTTTGTAGGCAGAAGAAGAATGATGTTTGCTTTGTCTGCCTTGTTGATAATAGCCAGTGTTGTTTCTTTGATAGTGAAAGGCGGTCCCAGCTACGGAATAGACTTTACAGGTGGAGTAGCTATGGAGGTCAATCTTAGTTCCGGCGATGATAACTCTTTGACTCTCAAAGATGTTAGAGACGCTTTTTCGGGTAGCAAATACGAAAATGTTCGTTTGCAACAACTTGCTATGCAAAAAGATAAAAACATATTTTTGCTTTCAGTGCAAATTCCCGACGGTGAGAACGCTGTTGATATTGAAAACGATATTGTTGCCATCCTGAAAGAGAAATTGCCTGAATATTCCAAGAGCGAAGATTTGGTCCGAAGTTCCGAAACAGTTGGTCCTCAGATAGGGGATGAGTTGAAGGGCAAGGCTCTTAAAGCTATTCTGTATGCTTTGATTGGGATTATCATTTATATTTGGTGGAGATTCAAGAAATTTACTTACGGAGCTGCTGCTGTTATCGCTTTGGCTCACGATGTTTTTATTACCATCGGAGTTTTCTCTTTTTTAAATTTGGAATTTAGCTTGGAGATAGTTGCCGCTTTGCTTACTTTGGTTGGTTACTCTCTCAACGACACCATCGTGGTGTTTGCCCGCATTAGAGAGGATTTGAAGAAAAATTCTCGTATGCTATTTCCTGATATCGTAAATTTTAGCATCAATGAGACTCTGAGTCGGACTGTTATCACTTCGCTTACCACTTTTTTGGTGGTGTTGTCCTTGTATCTATTTGGTGGCACGGTTATTCACGACTTTTCATTCGCCATCTTAGTTGGGGTAATTATCGGTACTTATTCTTCTATTTTCGTTGCCAGTCCTATTTTGGTTGAAGTCTATTTGAAGAAGAAAAAGAAGTAATTTTGTCGGATGTAAAGTTGAACAAAATTAGAGCGATTTTTTTAGTAATTTTGGTTTTTCCATATTTACTTTTGGGGGTAGATTCCGAGAATTTGGATTTACCCTCTGTTACTATTGAGGGCAAAGATAAATTGCAACAAAAGGACGAATTTCGTTTTGATGACGATTTGTCCGAGCAGTGGCAAATAGAGGGAGATGTCAATTTTGATGCTGAACTCCAGAGCCTTGAACTTTTCCCCGATATAGACAGCTCTGCTACCAATGCCAAGCAAGGCTTTTTGGATTTGTGGCTTGGCTATGGGCATCGTCTGAATTTTAAGGGTGTTTATCATCATCCTATAAAAAAAATCTTAAATTTTGAATTTGAATCTCAAAACTATTTGTATGACGACGATTGGCATAGTTTTAGGCAATCTTTTTTGTGGACACCGTATTTGGACAAATCAAGGCTTAACTTCAAAGCAGATAGACTGGATGCCAAAGCAAATTCGCTCACTACCGATATTACCAAAGGCGAACTCAATTTTGATTTAGCAGTTACAGACAGCACATTGCAAGGTGTTGGCTTAGCTTTTGTTTTTGAAAATATCAATCAGAATTACTATGGCAATTCCCTGACTAAAGATTATGTGAATTTCTGCGTTACACCAAGAGGGGCATATCGAGATATTGCCATTACGGCTGACTTTTTCTATTACAACAAAAATTTTAATGCGGAACTGGATGCCAGAAAAGAGTTTAACAAATGGGGCTTTTATAACATTGATTTGTGGCTTGGATTGGCGAGCGATAATTTTATGCCGTCTGTTGTTTTCTCTGCGTTGTATTTTTTGCCGAGGAAAATTTATCTTTCTATAGAGAATAATCCGAGTGTTTCCAAGCTGACTTATTTGGATGTGTTTGCGGAAAATTACGCTCAAAATGCAGATTACGATTTGCAACAAGAGGTAACGCCCCTTGATTTTACCTTGAAATTGGGCTACAAAAGGTATTTGGTTGTTAGTAACAATCTGAGTTACAAGATGAGCCATATCTATTACAATCAAGGGAAATCGGACAAAGATTATATTGCTAAAGACGGGGATTTTTTGGTTAACTGTTCCGGACTAACTTCTGAATATAATTACAAAAATTTCGGCTTGTCGGCTTCTTATAGTAGAGCGATTGTGATAAATAGAAGCAAAGATTATATCCCTTATGAGCCGGGCGGAGTTGCCAAGATTTCCGTTTCGCATACTCAATTTGAAAAATTTATTTCTACGGTTATTTTTGAAGTTGATAATTTTATCAAAAATGATGTGGGTGAAAAAATTGATGATAAATTGAACCTGAATTTTGAGCAAGTTTGGAAATACTCCAGTCAACTTAGCTTTAACTTGAATTTCGTTAATTTATTGGACAATAAACTGAATAAATACTCGGGCTATCCTGACAAAGGTGTGCAGGTTTACGGGGGAGTTAAGTGGTATTTTTGATGTTTTGCGGGGAATGTGAATAGTGAAAGTTACTATAGGCTTGGAAGTTCATACCCAGTTATTGACCAAAAGCAAGGCGTTTTGTGGCTGTTCTACGGAGTTTGGTCGCGAGCCCAATTCTAACACATGCCAAGTTTGTCTCGGGATGCCGGGTGCTCTTCCCAAGGTTAACAAGAAATTGATAGATAATGCGATTATTTTGGGGCTTAGCCTCGGATGCAAGATAGATAATAAGGTGCAGTTTGCCCGAAAAAACTACTTTTATCCTGACTTGGCGAAAGGCTACCAAATCAGTCAGAGCAATAAGCCGATTTGTTCGGAAGGGTTTTTGACTTTGGACAGCGGGAGAACTATTGGCATAGAGAGGATTCATATGGAGGAGGACACCGCCAAGAGTATGCACGATTCTTCTTATGTGCCTTCCGGTCGCAGTTATTTGGATTACAATAGAGCGGGAGTTCCGCTTTTGGAGATAGTTTCTAAGCCCGATATGCATTCGGGAGAAGAGGCTTACGAGTATTTGCACAAACTGAAACAAATCCTTATTTACTTGGGAATTTCCGATGGCAATATGGCTCAAGGCTCGCTTCGGTGTGATGTAAACATCTCTATCAGTGATACGGAAGAGCTCGGGACCAAGGTGGAAATCAAGAATTTGAACTCGTTTAAAAATGTGCAAAAAGCTATCGAAATCGAAGCAGATATTCAAAAAGAGGCTTTGAAAAGCGGCGAAAGAATTTTGCAAGCGACCAAAACTCTAAATCCTGCTACGATGAATTTGTCCATTATGCGGATTAAAGAGGGCAGTAGTGATTACCGCTATTTTAACGAGCCAGATATTCCGCTGATTGTCGTCCCTGATGAGCATATAGAAAATCTCAAGAACCATTTGGTTGAGTTGCCTGATGCCAAGCGGAAGCGATTCGTTGAGCAATACAACATTACTATGCAGGACGCTGTTGTTCTTACGGAGACGGAGCATATCGCTTCTTACTATGAAACTGCTTGTCTGACTGGGGACGCCAAAACGGTCTCCAATCTGATACAAGCTGAACTTTTGGCTTTTTTGAACAAAGAGGAACTCGAAATTCAAGACTGTTTGATTACAGCCGAGATGATGGGGGAGCTGGCGAAATTGGTCTCTTCGGGAGAGCTTAGTTCCAAAATGGCGAAAAATGTTTTTGCCGAATTGGTGGAAAATCCTCGTTCTCCCAAGAAAATTGTTTCCGAATTGGGGCTTGTGCAGATTTCCGATGAGAAGATTATCACGGGGATGATTGAGAAAATTTTTACTGCCAATCCAGAACAGTTGCAACAATATCGTTCGGGGAAAGATAAGTTATTTGGTTTTTTTGTCGGTCAGTTGATGAAAGTCTCTCAAGGGCAAGTTAACCCCAATATTGCCAATAGTTTGCTGGTAAAGCTCCTAAAGAATTAGAATGCATTTCAGCTTAATAATTGTCCTACTTATTGCAGATTATCTTTTTGATTTGGTTTGCGATATCTCCACTTTGAAGTGCCTTGATAAGCCTATGCCTACGGAATTTTCCGATGTTTTTGATGAGGAGAAATACGCCAAAAGTCAGCAATATGCCAAAGCACAAACCAAGTTTGGCATTTGTAAAAGTAGCATAACTTTGTTGCTTTATCTCCTCTTTTTGTCATTCAATGGCTTTTCTTATCTCGATAATTTTGTCAGAGGGTTTGGATTTGGCAATGTTTTTTCCGGCTCTGTATTCATTGGGCTTGTCATACTTGTTTTGACCGTTTTCAGTTTGCCCTTTGATGTCTATTTCACTTTCGTTTTGGAGTCAAAATTCGGTTTCAATAAAACCTCTGTCGGAACTTTTGTTTTGGATAAAATCAAAGGAGTTACAATTTCTCTGATTTTAGTTTGTTGCATCTTTTCTCTGATAGTCTATATTTTCAATGCGTTCGGCACTATGGCTTGGGTTTATACTTGGATTGCTTTGATAATTTTGGGATTGTTTTTGAGTTTCGTTGCTCCTGTGGTGATTTTGCCCTTGTTCAATAAATTTGTTCCTCTACCTGATGGGGAACTGAAAGACGCTATCTCCGACTATATGCAAAGGCAAAAGTTTAAGATTTCTGGTTTGTTCTCCATAGACGGCTCAAAACGCTCTACGAAAGCGAACGCCTTTTTTACGGGATTTGGGAAAACGAAACGGATTGCTTTGTATGACACTTTAATCGAAAAAATGAAGACTTCGGAAATTGTTGCGGTTTTGGCTCATGAAGTCGGACATTGTGTGAATGGGCATGTAAAGAAAGGGCTTATTACCAGTTTTTTGACTACCGGATTTATGCTTTTTTTGTTCTCGTTTTTTGTAAATAACGCCAATCTTTATGCCGATTTTGGTGTGAGCGAGAGTAGCACTTACATTGGAATGATTTTGTTTAGCCTTATTTTTACTCCGGTATCCACGATTATTGATATATTCTCAGCTTATTTTTCTCGGAAACATGAATATGAAGCGGACGAATACAGTGCTAAAACGACTGATGGCGGAACAAGTTTGATTTCCGCCTTGAAGGAGTTGTCGTTCAGCAACTTGAGCAACTTGACACCTTCTCCGCTCAGAGTTTTCATCAGTTACTCTCATCCGCCTGTTTTGGATAGGATTAGAGCACTAAGGGAAATAGGGAAAGATTAGATTTTTTCAATTCTTATTCAGATATTTTTCCATCTCGTCTTGAAATTGGTGAAAATATTTTTGGGAATTTTCTTTTATGGAATTACTCATCTTTTCATAGGTTTCTATGTATTTTAAGGCAAATGGAGTAAGCGTGCTGCCACCTCGTTCTATGCCACCTTTACTTGCAAAAAGCAGTTTCTTTCCAGTAACTGATTCTACTCGTCTTATCATTTTGTTTGCTTTTGAATAGGATAAGTTCATGCTCTCCGCAGCTTGTTTCAAGGAGTTGTGTTCGATGACAGCCTTTAGTAGCCAAACGATGCCGATTCCCATAAACCGTTTCCGCTCATCGTCTAACAAAAACAGTTTTATCTCCAATTCGTGATTGTTTTTCATATCGTCCTCGATATTTTTGTAGAAAAGTATCGTTTCCGTGTCAAACTCTTTTAAAGATTAATTTTCTTCTTGGCATCTTGGATAAATTAAATTTTCAAATTTGCACCAACTTTGAGACTGTATCTTTCCACATATCAAAAAAATATCCTTGACACAAAAATCCTTAATTTTTTACTTATTAATTATAATTAATTTTCAGGGATAGGTGCAATTCCATACCGGCGGTAAAGCCCGCGAGCGAAAGCAGATTTGGTGATAATTCCAAAGCCGACAGTAAAGTCTGGATGAAAGAAAATTATTAAAGATATTTTTATTTATTTTAATCCCTGTAAAGTCATATTTGCAGGGATTTTTATTTTTTAAGGTTTTTTATGGAAGATATATTTTATATGAAAAAAGCTCTTTCTCTTGCTAAAAAAGGCAAAGGAAAAGTTGAACCGAACCCAATGGTAGGAGTGGTAATTGTCAAAAATGGAAAAATAATTGGTGAAGGTTGGCATCAAAAATATGGCTTTGCTCATGCGGAAGTAAATGCCATAAATAATGCAACTGAAAGTTTGGGAAATTCTACCATGTATGTAAATTTAGAACCTTGCTCACATTTTGGCAAAACTCCTCCATGTGCAGATTTAATTATCCAAAAAAAAATAAAAAGAGTTGTGATTGGAATGGTAGACCCCAACGAAAAAGTAAAAGGACAAGGAATTGCAAAATTGAAAAAAGCTGGAATTGAGGTGGTATGCGGAGTTTTGGAAAAAGAAGCCCAAAAATTAAACGAAGTTTTCCTAAAAAACATAAACCAAAAATTGCCCTTTATTACCTTAAAATCGGCGATGAGTTTGGACGGAAAAATAGCCTGTGAAAACGGAAATTCTAAGTGGATTTCTAATGAAAAATCAAGAAATTATGTTCACAAATTACGAAGAGAAAATGATGCTATAATGGTAGGAATAAACACCGTTTTAAAGGATAATCCGCAACTTACTTGCCGAATAAAAAATGGCAGAAATCCTATAAGAATAGTGGTGGATAGCTTGGGGAAAATTCCTTTGGAAAGCAATATCGTCCAAACTGCCAAAGAAATAAAAACCATTTTAGCTTGTAGTGATAAAATTGAAATAAACAAAGAAGAAATCTTAAATGAGAAAGGCTTAATCATTTTAAAAACCACAAGTAAAAATGGCAAAGTAAATTTAAAAAACTTACTTGAAAAATTGTATGAATTAGGAATTTGTAGCATATTAGTGGAAGGTGGAGCTACTTTAAATCATTCTTTACTTAAAGAAAAGTTAATTGACAAATTTTTATTTTTCGTCTGTCCGCTGATTATCGGAGGCAAAAATGCTCCCTCTCCTATTGCAGGAGCAAGTGCAAAAGATATTCCTCAAGCAAGCAAATTAGAAGATATTTCCTATAAAAAATTTAAAGAAGATTTGCTAATTACAGCTTATTTAAAAAAGGATTAAAAAAATGTTCACGGGAATAGTGGAAGAAATCGGAATCATAAAAAATATCTCTCTTGTTTCCAACGAAATTGCCATTTTTTGTAGGAAAGTAGTAGAAGAGATAAAACTTGGCGACAGCATCGCCGTAAATGGAATTTGCCTAAGTGTAAAATATTTTGAAAGAAATTTTTTTATTGCTGATGTAATGCCAGAAACTTTCCGAAAAACTAACCTAAATCAACTAAAAAATAATGATAAAGTAAATTTGGAAAGAGCTTTAAAAATCAATGAGCGAATAAACGGGCATTTAGTAAGCGGACATATTGACGGCACGGGAATTTTGCTCTCCAAAAAAGAAGAAAAAAATGCTATTTGGCTATCCATAGAAGCAGATAAGGAGATTTTGAAATACATTGTTTTCAAGGGTTCGGTAGCTTTAGACGGAGTAAGTCTGACAATAGCTTATGTTGATGAGAAAATTTTTAAAGTAAGTTTAATTCCCATAACTTACAGCGAAACTATTTTCAAAGACAAAAAATTGAACGATAAAATAAATATTGAATGCGATATTCTGGGAAAATATGTGGAAAAGTTCGTTTTGGGGGAGAGAAACGAAAATTTAATAAATAAAGATTTTTTAAGCCAAAACGGCTTTTTTTAAAGAGGATTTATGTTGAAATTTAATACTATTGAGGAAGCAATAAACGATTTGAAAATCGGTAAAATGATAATTGTGATTGATGATGAGAATCGCGAAAATGAAGGAGATTTGATAGTCTCGGCAGAAAAAATCACTCCCGAACATATCAACTTTATGGCAAGTTTCGCCAAAGGGTTGATTTGTGCTCCTATCTCCAGCGAAATTGCTTTTAAGCTGAATCTGAGTCATATGGTGGAAAACAACCAAGACAGCTTCAAAACCGCTTTTACCATTTCCATAGATTATAAGGAGTCCACCACGGGAATATCGGCACATGAAAGAGCAAAAACTATTCAAATGTTGGCAGATGTAAATGCTCAAGCAAACGATTTTGTCCGTCCCGGTCATATTTTTCCACTTATTGCCAAAAAAGAGGGAGTGTTGAAAAGAGCAGGACACACCGAAGCTGCTGTTGATTTATTGAGATTTGCAGGCTTATGCCCAGCGGGAGCTATTTGCGAAATTATGAAAGATGACGGGCATATGGCAAGAACTTTAGATTTGATGGATTTTGCCAAAAAACACAGCTTCAAAATTATTACTATAGCGGATTTGATAAAATACAGAATGGCAAGAGAAAACAATATTTTAAGAGAAACGGAGGCGAATCTTCCTACCAAATTCGGAGATTTTAAAATTATCGGCTTTGAAAATAAAATTTCCAAAGAACATCATCTTGCTTTGATAAAGGGAGATATAAACACAGACAAGCCTGTTTTGGTGAGGGTTCATTCCGAGTGTCTCACTGGTGATACTTTCGGCTCTTTAAGGTGCGACTGCCAAGATCAATTGCAAACCTCTATGAAGATGATAAACGAAGAGGGAGTAGGAGTTGTACTATATTTGCGGCAAGAAGGAAGAGGCATCGGCATAATAAACAAGATAAAAGCCTATTCGTTGCAAGATGCGGGAATGGACACTGTGGAAGCCAACATCAAACTCGGTTTTCCTGCTGATTTGAGAGATTACGGAAGTGGAGCTCAAATATTAGCCGAATTGGGTTTGAAAAAAATTAAATTGCTTACCAACAATCCGCAAAAAGTTATTGGCTTAAGTGGTTATGGAATAGAAATTGTGGAGACCGTTCCTCTTAAAATCCCAGAAACTCCAAACAATTGCAAATATTTACAGACCAAAAAAGAAAAAATGGGACATCTTTTATAATAATCTCAAAGGAGAAAAAAATGAATAATATCAAAATAAACGAGGGCTTTCTTAAGGCGAAGGATTTTACTTTTGCCATAGTTTTAAGCAGATTTAACGAATTTATCGGGAATAAACTTCTAGGCGGAGCAATCGATGCTTTGGTTCGTCATGATGCAAAAAAAGAGAATATTCAAGTTTTTTGGGTTCCGGGAGCTTACGAAATCCCTCTTGTTGCTCAAAAAGTAGCTAACAAATTTGATGCGGTAATTTGCTTGGGAGCTGTTATCAGAGGAGCGACTCCTCATTTTGATTATGTTGCCGCAGAGGTAAGCAAAGGAATTGCCAAGGTCTCTTTGGATAGCGGAAAACCAATTGTTTTTGGAGTTTTGACGGTTGACAATTTAGAGCAAGCGATAGAGCGAGCAGGAACAAAATCTGGAAACAAGGGTTTTGATGCAGCAATTTCTGCCATTGAGATGGTAAATTTGTTAAAGAATATCGGGTAAAAAAATATGAGAAAATTTACGCCACAAATAAGACTTGATATATTAGTCAAAATCTCCGAATGTGGTTTTGTATTTTAAGAAACGAGATTTTTAAGGGGATTTTATGAAATTTATAGAGCCTGATTTGGTTGTAAAGTTGATAGACGAGTATGAGTTGTCGCCGCTATCGGTGGAGACCGTTTCGTTGAGTGAGGCTTTGGATAGAACTTTGGCGGAAGATGTGGTATCGCCATTTGATCAGCCCGCTTATGACAAGGCTTTGAAAGACGGCTATGCTTACAGAAGCACCGATTTTTTGCCCAAAATAGTGGCTGTGCAAAAAGCCGGAGAAGGTTTGGAGCGGAAATACGCAGAAGGCGAATGTGTCAAAATTATGACAGGTGCGGTTGTGCCCAAAGATTTTGATTTATTAGTGCCTGTGGAAGATGTGCAGATTGACGGCAATAAGTTGGTGGTGAAAGGGGAAGTTGCCAATAATATTTGTTATCAGGGCGAATATGTGAAAAATGGCGAGACGATTTTGCATTCGGGGCAAAAAATTTTTCCTCAAACCATTGGGATTTTGGCATCTGTAGGCAAGAGAGAGATTAAGGTTTATAAAAATCCCAGAGTTGGTATTTTGGTGACCGGCGATGAGTTGGTGGAAGATTTTAGCGATTTGGCAAGTGGCAAGAAGTTCGATAGCAACAGCCCTATGTTGGCGGCTCAGGTGCGAAATTTGGGTGCTATTCCTGTGGAATACAGAGTAGTTAGCGACGATTTGTCTGCGACTGTGGATGCTATTAAAAAAGCGGTTTCGGAGTGCGATTTGGTGCTTTCTTCGGGCGGTGCATCTATGGGCGATTTTGATTATATTCCCAAGGCGTTGCAAGAGTTGGGAGCGAAATTTATTTTCCAAAAAATGAAGTTTAAGCCCGGGAAGCCGACTTTTTTTTCCGAAGTGATGGGCAAGCCGTATTTTGCTTTACCTGGTAATCAGGTTTCCAGTTTTGTGGTTTTTCATTTGTTTGCTTCACGACTGATTAGGAGATTTCTTGGTTTATCTCCAAATTCCCTTATACTCGATTTGCCAATGGCGAAAGAGTTTGTCCGCACCAAAGATTTGGACAGACAGGAATATCGACCTGCCAAGATAGTTGAGGGGAAAATTGAAGTTTGCAATTTCGTAAATTCTGGTCATTTGTTGTCTTTGAACGAAATTGATGGCTTGGTGGAGTTGAGGATAGAGCAGAATATTTTACTTGCAGATTCGATACAAAAGATTTATTTGTTGTGAATTATTTTTTGATTTTTCGGACAGATTAAAAGACGAGCGAGAAAGGGGAATTAATAATGCACACTAATACAAATTTCCCGCCGATAATTTATTGACTAATAAAGCCTTCGTTCATTTCTTTGAGAGCGTATGAAAATCAACGAAATTTTGAATAATCTAAATAATTTTGCTCCTTGGGAGTCGGCATCGCATTGGGATAATGTGGGGCTTTTGATTGGTAGAGTTGATAGGGATGTGGCTAAGGCTGTTGTTTGTTTGGATATAGACGAAACGGTGGTCGATTTGGCGGTTGAAGTTGGTGCAAATTTGATAGTTTCTCATCATCCTTTATTTATTTCTCCTTTGAAATCCATTCGCAACGAGCTTTATCTGCGAATTATAGAAAATAAGATTAATGTGATTTGTGCTCACACCAATTTGGATATAGCCGAAAAGGGAATAAATTACAGATTAGCAAATTTGCTGGAATTGACCGAAATAAGCCACATTAGTGAAACAGAAGAGTTCGGACTAATAGGCAAAATTCCCGAAACGGCAATTGCTGATTTTGCAGAATTTGTGAAGGAGAGGTTGCAGGCTCCGTTTGTGAAGCTCTATGCGTTGCAGGACAAGGTGCGAACTGTGGCTGTTTGTGGCGGTAATGGCAGTCATCTGTTGCCTCTTTTAGAAGGGAAAGCTGACATTTTGGTCTCGGCGGATTTTAAATATCATCAGATTATAGACAGTAAAATTTCCATTCTCGATGTAGGTCACTATTGGAGCGAGAGAGTTGCTATTGAGATTTTACAGACGGAATTAAATAAAATGAACATTGAGTGCTTTGTGCCGGATAGACACAAAATACAGCAATTAGAGGTAATATGAAAGTAATTTTCAAAGATGTCTCCAAGGGTGTCGTGGACTCACGGGCTATCATCGAGATATGCGAGGGCGTGTATATAAACGAGGTTTCTATTTTGCGAAAGGACGGTCATTTGCAGGTGGAATTTCCTCAAAAATCTTTCAAAGGGAAAGACGGCAAAATGCATTGGATGGATATTCTCACCTTTCGTGATGAGGACAAAAAAACCTTGTTTCAGATGGAGATTTTGCAACTTCACGACCAATGGCGAAAGAAGAACAAAAAAGTGCTGATTTATGAATCTTAAACTCGTTGTTTTTGACGATTCGGACAATCGATATCTTTCTCCGTTCAGCTCTTCGCGTGGTGTTTCCTCATTGCGGCATGGGTGCTTTACGCAAGGGCAGAAAATAGTAAAATTGTTTGAGGATTTTGCGGAGTTTGAAAATTGTCAAAAGCTGAATGAGTTGAAATTATCAGCAGGGGAATATTTGTTTGTAAATTCTGGTGCAAAGCTGGACACTGATGTGTTGGAGGAGATAAAATCGCTGGTGGCTGATAGCTCATTGGTTGAGAAATTATCTGGAAGAGTTGTTGCCATTAGGGTTAAGATTCCCGAAAGTTTTACCTACGAAAGACTCAAAGACTGTAGTGATGTTAAATATTGTGAAGGTGCTTTGTTCCAGCATTGGTGGGAGTTGGTAGCTGATAACGGGAAGCTGATTGACGAAGATTTCAAGTTAGTTTACGATAGAGCCGATAGCTTTAGCATTCCCAATCAATTTGTGACGATGCTCAATCCTTACAGCGTTTGGCTTGGCAAAGATGTTACCATCGACCCAGGAGCAGTGATAGATGCCCGAGATGGAGCGGTTGTTATCGAAGATGGTGCTAAAATTGGCAGTCAGGCAGTTGTGCAAGGACCTTGCTATATTGGGGGAAATTCCCTGATAAATCCTTTTGCTCATCTGAAAAACGGGACGACAATCGGCAATTTTTGTAAAATCGGGGGCGAGGTTGATGGAGCGATTATTGACGATTTTTCCAATAAACAGCACTACGGATTTATTGGCGAGAGTTACATCGGTTCTTGGGTAAACTTGGGTGCAGGGACGACTTGTTCCGATTTGAAGAACAACTATTCGCAGGTAAAATCTTTCTCTTTTGGGCAAGACAAAATTAATACCAAGAGGCAGTTTTTGGGTTGTGTTATCGGTGATTACACCAAATTGGGAATAGGCTCCATGATAAACACCGGAGCGTATATCGGCACGGCTTGTTGTCTTTTTGGGACGAAGTTGATTGAGGGCAAAATTGATGATTTTAGATTTGGCACTGTGGAGAGCGTTTCCCTTTATGAAATAGACAAGTTCTTTGCATCGCTGAAGATTATGATGGCTCGAAGAGGGAAGGAAATAACCTCCGAGGAAAAGAAAAATTTGGAAAATATTTATAAAAAAGAGTTAAAATTTTATGGCTGTTAAAATTACATTTAGAACCGGCAGACAACAGTTTTATCATTCACCAGAGTTTGATATTTCGCCTTTGCAACGCGTGATTGTCAATTTGGAATACGGTTACGATATTGCTACGGTGGTTTCTGTCGGAGAAGAGTTTGCAGTAGAGGAAGAGTATAAGAAGATATTGCGGGTTGCTGATGAAAAGGATTTGGCAAAGTTGCACGCTCTGAAAGACGAGGAGAAGAAAGCCGAAGAGATTTACAATAAGACAATTACGCATCACTCCATCGAGATGAATCTTTTTTATGGTGTTCAGCAATTCGACGGTAAGAAGATGCTATTTTTGTTTACTTCCGAGGGGCGAGTCGATTTTAGAGAGTTTGCCAAAGAGTTGGCGACGATTTTTGGGAAGCGAATAGAGTTTATTCAGATTTCTTCACGAGATAGGACAAAAAATATGGGTGGAATAGGCTCGTGTGGTCGCCCTTATTGTTGTCATGGACATCTTGAAAAATTCCAGCCAATTTCCGTTAAAATGGTTAAGCAACAAAATCTTTCCGGCAATTTGTCGCAAATATCAGGACCTTGCGGGCGACTTTTGTGTTGTTTGGATTACGAAAAAGAGATTTATCAGGAATACCCGAAAATCGGCTCGAAAATCAGATATAAGGGCGAAAATTATCTAATCAACTTCAACGATATTTCCAAAGAAGTTGTGCATTTGATTGGATTAAAAGAGGGTCAAGCACCTTTGGAATTGCCTTTGGAGATAGTTAAAAAGTTCATAGGAAATCAAGAAGAATGATTTTATCTGCCGGCGATTTGTGTGTCGGCTATTCCGATAAAGAACTCTTGACCGGCGTATCGTTTATGATACAAGATGCCGATAAAATCGGCGTAATTGGCGATAACGGTTGTGGGAAATCCTCTTTATTTTCCGCTATCTTGGACGGAAGAACGCTGCTAAAAGGGAAAGTCGACAAAAAATCCAATCTCAAAATTGCTGTTCTTGAGCAACAATTTCAGGGTAATCACAATGTTTCTGTTTGGGAATTTGTTGCTGGAGTTGGCAAAGAGCTTTACGACTTGGAGCGGGAAATTCATCAACTTACGCAAAAATTGGCTGTTGAGAAAAATTATGAAGAGATTCACCAACTGGCGAATTTGCAAGAGAAGTTTGAAGCGTTGGGTGGATTTGTCTTGGATTCCAAAATTAAGTCCGTTCTTGTTCATCTGAATTTCAATGAGGAGAGTTGGGATTTGCCCTTAAGAAGTTTGAGCGGAGGTCAACTCGCCCGTTTACAATTGGCAAAAGTTCTTTTGTCCGATTTTGACTTGCTTCTTTTGGACGAACCGACCAACCATCTTGATTTCGTGATGATATCTTGGCTTGAGAAGTATCTGACCAACTTGAGAAAGCCTTATATGGTGATTTCGCACAACAGAGGTTTTCTCGATAAAGTTACCACTAAGCTTTTTCATCTGCATCACAAGAGGCTTAGGATTTATAACGGGAATTTTAACCATTTTCAAGAAGAGTTTGCTCTGCTGTGCGGTCAGCAAAAGAAAAGATACAATCTTCAGCAAAAAGAGATATCCAAAACCAAAGATTTTATTGCTCGCAATATGGCAGGACAAAAGACCAAGCAGGCAGCTTCCCGCCTGAAGACTTTGAACAAAATGGAAATTTTGGAAAAGCCACAAGAAGAAAGAGGTATGCTTCTCGCTTTTAACGGGACAATGCGAACGGGCGAGAAAGTAATTGAATGTCTCAATTTGTCTGTCGGCTATCAGGATAAAGTTGTGGTTGGGGACATCAATCTTTTGCTTTCCTGTGGAGATAGAGTAGCTTTAATTGGTAAAAATGGCTGTGGGAAATCGACATTTTTGTCAACGATATGTGGTAAGTTGCCACTTCTCTCTGGCGAAGTGAAGCAAGGCAGCAATCTGAAAATCGGATACTTTGAACAAAGCAACTACGATTTCCCGCTTGAGCAGACTGTTTTGCAAAGCATTTGGGACTTGATGCCCGGTGAGCCGATTGGCAAGCCTTTGTCATATTTGGCAGCTTATGAGTTCATTGGGGACGATGTTGAACGGAAAATTTCCACCTTGAGCGGAGGAGAGAAATCCAGATTGCATCTTGCCAGACTTATCTTGCAAAATCCCAATTTTCTTGTTTTGGATGAGCCGACCAATCACTTGGATTTGAAGATGATTTTAGCGTTGGAGAACGCTTTGTCTGCTTATAAAGGCAGTTTGCTTTTTGTGTGCCATGACAAATATTTTGTAGATAAATTGGCGACGAAATTTTGGATTTTTTCCGACAATACTATCAAAGAGAGTTTGGATTGCGACTACGAGAATTTTGTTTATGAAAAGAGAAAAAAAACAAAAAAAGAGATAGAAAAGCCGAAAAATCAACGAGTAAATCCGCATAAATTGCAAGCAATGGAACAGGAAATATTCGAGATTGAGGAGAGGTTGGACAGTGTTAGAAATGAGCTTGAAGATAACTATGCTCTATTGTCCGACAAGAAGGTCTATCAAAACAAAGAGTTGTTGGAAAATCTTCACAATAAAATTGCAGAGCAGAAGCTGATTGCGAAAAGTCTTGAAAAGAGTTTGGAAGAGAAAGAAACGGTTTATTTGAAATTGTGTTGATTTTCGCTGTAAAAGACTAAAAAGCTGTAGGTCAATTTTATTATTTTGTTCAGAGTCTTGGGACTGCAATTTTCAGGTGTGTCGTAGATAGTGTGATGGTATTTATACGGCCAACCGATTACAGCGATAGTCGGCACTCCCAGAGAGATAAAGGGGAGATGATCGTCATATATCCATGAACCTTCGTTTGTGCTCAGCTTTCCCCTTTTCCAAAAAATATTGTTAATCTCAGGGAAAGAGGATTTAACGAATTTTTCTTGAGGAAATTCTTGTTTTTTCCCTGCTATCATATCTAATAAGATTACCAAATTATAAGTATTTACAGATATTTTGTTGCAAAAATTTTTCGAGCCTAACGCCCAGTATTCTGATGAGTTATTATCGCCTTGGTCTTCCAAATCGAAGAAAGCAAAGTCCAAACCGATTTTGGTAGTGTAGCTGGAGTTCGCTTTGGCGATGGAGAGCAATGCGGCAACTCCGCTAGCTCCATCGTTTGCTCCCAATACTGGAAGATGAGCAGTCTTTTTGTCGTCGTCAGCTGTATATCTAGAGTCATAGTGAGTGCAGAGCAAGATTCTTTCTTGAATTTCCGGATTTAGTCTCGCTACAATATTTACGCCGATTTGGGCTTTATTCCGCAAAATTGTAAAAAAAGTGTCTTCCCTGATTTTGATACTGGGGAGAGCACTCAGATTACTGACGATGTATTGTCTAGTTCTGGCTATAGCTTTGGAATTTGGCACACGAGGACCGAATTTTGAGATATCCTCAAGATAACCAAAAGCGTTGGGGAAAGCCTCAACACACCAAAAAACTATGCAGAAAACAACTATTTTTTTTTTCATATTCTTCTAAAACTATTGACAACAGGTTTTTTTCATAGATTGTGTAAAGAGAAAATTATGAAAAGTATTCTTGATAAAATTGCCGAATCGTCTTTGATAAAAGAGTTTTTATCTTTGCCCGAGAGAACGGTTTTTGGGACTAATTGTGCGTTAGACATAGCTTTGCGGTTATATTTTTTGAGTGTAGATAAGAAGAAAAAAGTTCTTTTTATCAGTTCAGATATTGCAAAAATTCAGGAGATTATTTCCGATATCAACAAAATTCAAAGCGATTTTGCCCATTTTTTACCAGATTTTGATTTGTTGCCTTATGAGGGCAGGTCTTCGTCTTTGGGCGTTTTGGAACAAAGAATTGTGGTTTTGGATAGTTTTTTCTCTAATAAATCTGGAGTTTATTGTCTCTCGCCGTCTGCGGCTTTACGCAATTTGCCTAAAAAAAGCAAATTTACCTCTATCAAGTTGCAAGTTGGGGAAGAGATTTCCCAAGAGGTTTTGAGCGAAAAATTGATAGGATTGGGATATTGCAAAAGCTATCAAGTGTATAATGGTGGAGAGTTTGCAACTCGAGGAGAAATTTTCGACATTTGTATCCCGGGAGAGGAATCCGGAGTGCGAATAGAGTATGAATACGATACGATTTCCAAAATTCGCTATTTTGATTTGCAAACGCAGTTAACAACCATAGAACTCAAGCTGATAAGGATTTTGCCTGCAAGAGAGTTTTCCTTATTTGAGGCTGTCCCCACGAGTGACAAACTTGGTGACAAGATAAAAGAGTTTGGCTATTATCATGGAATTGAGAACGATTTGTCAGGGATTTTCTCTGTTGAAGCTATGATAGAAAAGCAGAATGTCCTAATCTTTTTGGACGATTTGGATTTGTCGTCTGTTCATGCGGAGTTGGTAAAAGAGGCTGATTTGGCTATGCAAGAGGCAGAGAGACCTTTGGTAGAATTTTGGGATATTTTTGTCAAAGATGATGTGTTAAACTCCGTTTTGCAATCGACCTACTTTCTTAGCAATATCTACGATTCTGAAAAAGAATTTTTGCCCTCGCCTATGCAAGTTGGGATGAATTTTCAGGGGAATTTGGAACTTTTGCGTTTGGAGATAAAAAATCTTTCCGATAGTGGTCATGCCATAGTTTTGCAGGCAGATAACAAGGCTCAAATCAAGAGAGTTAAGAAAATTTTGAATAACGAATTTGAAATTTCTTATAATCTCGGTGTTTTTTCTACAGGTTTTTCGTTAGAGGATGTGCAACTTTCCGTTTTTACTGACCATCAGATTTTTAACCGCTATATCTCTAAACAAAACTCTTTTAAAGGCAATCCCACAATAAAGAAAGCGGAGACTTTGCAACAAGGCGAATATTTGGTTCATTCCGACTATGGGATTGGAATTTACGGGGGATTAAAAACCACTGTAGTTGATGGGAAAACCATTGAATGCTTGGTGTTGTATTATCAAGGCGGAGATGCAATTTACTTGCCGTCATACGCTTTGGATAAGGTGTCCAAATTCGTGGCTGCTGAGGGAATAGAGGTCAAGCAAGACAAAATCGGCTCGAAGCGATGGCAAAATACTAAACTCAAGGTCAAAGAGCAGATTAAGGTGGTTGCTAAAGATTTGGTTGATTTTTATGCCAAGAGGTCTAAAGAAAGAGGGATTCCTTTTTTGCCAGATAATGAGTTGCAGGAGAGTATGGAGAATGAATTTTTGTATGAGCCGACCAGAGACCAAGCGGAGGCGATTTGTCAGATAAAAAAGGATATGGAGTCGGACAAACCGATGGAACGGCTTTTGTGCGGAGATGTGGGCTATGGCAAGACTGAGGTCGCCGTCAGGGCTGCTTTCAAAGCGGTTTCTTCTTCGTATCAGGTTGCTGTTTTGTCGCCGACTACGCTACTTTGCGAGCAATTGTTCACCGTGTTTTCGCAGAGACTCGCTATGTATCCAGTCAGAATAAAAATGTTGAGCAGATTTGTGAAAAAAAGCGAGCAAAAGAAAACAGTGTCTGAACTGGCAGAAGGTAAAGTGGACATTGTAATTGGCACGCACAGATTGTTGTCTTCCGATATAAATTTCTCCAAATTGGGCTTGTTGATTATCGATGAGGAGCACAGATTTGGAGTGAGGGCGAAGGAGAAATTGCGAAAGTTGAGAAGAAACATCGACACTCTCTATATGTCGGCAACTCCTATCCCGCGAACGCTGAATATGGCTTTGAGCGGTGTAAAAGACATAAGTTTGATTTTGTCCGGTCCAAAATACCGATTGCCAGTGAAGACGGTTGTTAGCTACTATCAGAAAAATTTATTGAAACATGCTATACAGAAAGAGGTGAATAGAGGCGGTCAGGTTTTCTTTGTGCACAATAGAGTCGAGAGTATTGGCAAGGAGTTGGAGAAACTTCAGGAATTGCTGCCGAATGTGAGTATGAAAGCTGCTCATGGGCAGATGAAAGAGACGGAGTTGGAGGAGATAATTCTCGATTTTTACCACAACAAATTTTCCGTTTTGGTTTGCACGGGCATTATTGAGAATGGGATTGATATCGCCAATGCAAATACGATGATAGTGAATCGAGCCGATTTATTTGGGCTATCGAGTTTGTATCAGCTTCGTGGTCGCGTAGGCAGGAGTTCCCAGAGAGCGTATTGTTATTATTTGCTGCCCAAGCATTCCGATTTGCACCAGTATAAGAGGCTACAATCCTTGTCCGAGCAGGGAAGCAACGGTTATAAGGTGGCGATGTTGGACATGCAAATTAGGGGAGTTGGTTCGATGGTCGGCACGGGGCAATCTGGCAATATTGCTCAGATAGGTTTCAACTATTATAACAATTTGCTACGAGATGCCATAACCAATATGGGCGAAAAAGAGCATTACAAGGTCAAAGAGGTTGATGTCAACTTGGATGGAGAGTTTTATATTCCTGCTGATTATATCGCCGATGCGGAGTTGAGATTGGAGATTTATTCCCGAATGCTTAATTTCAAATCCAAGACCGATTTTGACCAGTTGGTTTTCGAGTTGGAGGACAGGTTCGGAGCCATAGGCGTCAACACTTTGTCAACCATTGCGTATTACACCATCAGTGTCTTGGCAAAAAAAGCAGGTATCAAAAAGGTTGAACATTTCAAAAAGAGATTTCTTCTAACTTTTGCTATCGTTCCACAGCAAGCGAAACTAAGAGATTTGATGACCAGCAAGTATCAAGTGGAGTTTGACCTCTCGCAAAATTTTCAACTAAAGGTCATAATCGGGGAGAAACAGGATTTGGCGAAGATGGTGGAGATTATGGTGTTGATAGATGAATCAAATTAGCTGGCAACCTTCGTTTGTCACAATCACATCATCTTCCACTCTGATGCCGAATTGTTCTTGCCAAAAATAGAGACCGGGCTCAACCGTAATAACCATTCCTTTTGCAAGCGGAATATCAGGCAGGCTATAGTCGTGAGCCTCCAAGCCCAGATGATGAGAAACTCCATGCATATAATAGGCGGGCAATTGCTCCTCTGTGGAAATTATATTCAATTTGGCTAAGCCCTCAAAAAGAGTTTTTTTGCATATATTGTTCAGTTCTTTCAAAGTTATTCCTGATTTTATGTTTTTGATAACCTCTTTTTGAGCATTGACAACAAGATTCAAAGCGTTTTCTTGTAGGGCAGACGGCTTAAGGAAAAAGGTTCGGGAAACATCCGCACAATAATTGTTGGACTTTGCTCCGACATCGAAGAGAACACTATTTTTGAGCGTGCCGTTATAGTTCTCTTTATGCAAGACGCACGAGCTTTCGTCGCAAGCGATTATAGAGGGGAAAGCAAGTTCCGAGACATTTTTTTTCGCGAGAAAATAGTCAAATTCGCTTTTCAAATCCAGTTCAGTGACATTGGGTTTTAGGAACTTCTCCAAATGTCCAAGAGCTTGCTTGGTAATAAAGTTGGCTTTCCTGATATTTTCCAATTCGGAGTCGTCTTTTACCATTCGCAGAGGTGCCAATTTCAGAGCTAAATTGCATATATTGACCTTGGTTAATTTTTTTTTCAGAAGATTGTTTGTTTGCACAAGATGTTCGATTTTGGGGGATTGAAGAGAGAGGTTTAAATCTGTATAGATGCTTTCAACTTTCAGTTTTCTTAGTATTCCAAGGATATTTTTGCTCTCTTCCGCTTTGCCATCTTCGTAACTTGGTGTGATTTTTCCCGTCCAAATTGCTTCTAATCGCGTTCTATGGGTAATGAAGTAAACGACTTCAGTTTTGGAAACAAGTAAAAAATCAGCCTCTTGGAATCCCAAATATAACAAATTGGCATTGTCGCAAACTAAAGCAACTTCTTTTTCCGTCAGGCTATTTTGAAGATTGTGGACTCTTTTGATGTTACTCGAAAAGGTCTTCATAATTTACTTTGTCATCATCGGATTTGGAAGATGAGCCGGAACTTTTGCTATTTAGGTTACCAAGACTGACATCCAAATCGATTTGCCCACCCATTTCCACATCTTTGCCTGCTGCTGGCACGGACGAAAGAACAATGTTTTTGTCCATTTTTTGATTATAATATTTGGAAATTTTCCCGACTTTTAGTCCGAGAGCGTTCAGTTGCTCTTTGACCAACTCTAAATCTGTGCCACTCAACAGCGGAACTTTGATGAGTTTAGCCCCTTTGCTGATGACAACATCGATAGTGCGAAATCTTTTTACCAAAGAGCTGTCTTTTGGATTTTGTTCGATAACACACCCTTCAGGATAGGCACTGCTATACTCTCTTTTCAAATCTTGTATGTAGAGTTTGTTATCTTTGCAGATGTCAGTAGCTCGTGAGTAGGTGAGCCCTACCAATTGCGGAACTCTAACCTCTTTCCCGTGATCGACCACCAACTTCATAACGATATCGGTGGAGAATAAGCCCAAGAAGAAGAGGACAATAACAATGCCGGCTACAAGGAAAGCGGCAACAATTTTTTTAATAAGTTTCTTTCTATTTTCCACAGCACAAATTTCCTATTTTTTTATGATCTTTTTACTCTTTTTTCAATATGCCTTATCGCACCCATTTTTTCCAGCTCTTGCGTAGCATTATTAAGGGCTTGAGGAGTATCGCCTATCACAAACAAAGAGATTTCCAAATCGTGATCTTTACGCAACTTGCTGCTCGTCTTTTCCACTATTAAATCAAATTTCGCCATAACAGAAAGAATGTCGATTAAAATATTGTTTTTATTCTTACAAACTATCCTGAGCCGGCTTTTTTGACCCTTTTTGTTTTTCTGTCCTCCGGAATAATCCCACTCAACGGCAATAAACCTTTCGGGAGATTGCTCTTTCATCAATAAAAAATTTGGTTCGTGGCAATCTTTGCGATGAATAATTATCCCTCTACCTTTGGTCACAAAGCCGATAATCTCTTCGTCCGGCACAGGCGAACAACATCCGGCATATCTTATCATCAGATTTTTTTGCCCGTCCACCATCACGCCACTTACGACTTCTACTTTTACTTCCTTCTTCTTATCAGCTAATTTTTTGGTATTTTCCGGAATATTTGCTGTCAGTTTTTCGAGAACTTGTTGGAAAATAATGTTACCTTGTCCTAATCCTGCGTAAAAATCTTGAGCGTTGGAGATATGAAATTTTTTGGCTAAATCGACAATCTCTTGTTCAGAATTGAATTTTAGATGATATTTTCGGCATTTTTTTATAAAAATCTCTTTCCCCAGTTCTATAGCATCTTCCAGCCGTCTTTTCTTGATGTAGGAGCGGATTTTGGAGCGAGCTTTTGAGGTTTTGACAAACCTCAGCCAGTTTTCGCTTATATTGATTTTGTTGGAGGTTTCCACTTCGACTTTGTCGCCAGTATCCAATTCTGTTTTCAGAGGCTTGATGACACCGTTGATTTTCCCGCTGACACAGCAAGAGCCGACTTGCGAGTGGATGGCGAACGCAAAATCCAAAATGGAAGAGCCTTGAGGGAGCTCGACTAAGTCTCCCTGTGGAGTCATCACGATGATAATTTCGGGATACAAATCCATTTGCAGGTTGTCCAAAAAGTCCTCACTCTCCAACTCAATATTGTTCATCAAAAATTGTCGAACAAACCCTATTTGCGATTCAAAATCTTGGTTCACTCCATGAGAAGCCAATTTTCCCAAATTTTTATTGGAATAGTTCATATTTTCTTTGTATCTCCAGTGAGCGGCAACGCCTTCTTCAGCGAATTTGTCCATTGTGTGAGTGCGGATTTGGACTTCCAATTTCTTATTCTCGGGACCAATCACAACAGTGTGCAGAGATTGATAGCCGTTGGGTTTTGGACTCGCTATGTAGTCTTTGACTTTGTTTAGTGGTTTGTAAACCGCATGTAAGGCACCGAAAGCGTAGTAGCATTCTTCTTGAGTGTTGACTAATATTCTTATGGCGTTCAAGTCCAAAATTTCTTCGTAAGGCACGCCTCTGACATTGTGTTTCCTAAAAATGCTGTAAAAATGTTTGCTTCTGGCGAGAACTTTTGCCTCTATTTTGTATTTGGTTAATTGATTTTTTATTTGGGCACAGACAACATCGTTCAGAAATTTGTCTCTTTGCTCTTTTTTCAGTTGCACCAAGCTGGCAATTCTTTTGTAAGCTTTGGGATGCAAAATTTTTAAGCAACGGTCTTCCAATTCGTTTTTTATGGAGGACAAACCAAATCTATTTGCCAAAGGGGCATAAATAGATAGAGTGGACTGGGCAATTTTTTTTTGCTTGGACTCGGACAAGTATTTGATGGTTCTGATATTGTGGAGTCTGTCCGCCAATTTTATCAAGATAACTCTGATGTCTTTCGTGATGGAAATCAATAGTTTACGGAAATTTTCGGCTTGTTTTTCCATTTGAGAAGAATCTTTGAAATGGAAATCGGAGATTTTGGTTACGCCTTCCACCAAGTTGGCAACTCTTTCGCCGAAAATTTCTTTAACATCAGAAAAGTCGTATTTGGTGTCTTCGATAACATCGTGCAATATGCCAGCGATAAGCACCGAGGTATCCATATTGAGTTCGGCGAGGATATAGGCTGTGTTCAGGGGATGAATTATATAGTCATCTCCCGAGCTCCTTTTTTGTCCTTCATGGGCTTTAGTGGCGAAATCAACAGCCTTTTTTAGCAAATCTAAATCTACTTTTGCAGATAGCTTTTCTAAATTCACCCAAAAATTTTCGGGTGTTATTTCGATATACTTCATCTAACTGATTTTTGATTTCAAGAGGTTTGAAAAAATCTTGATTAGCAGTCTGTAATTCATCAGCATATTGGTGTAAGCGACATTTGCCAACGGGCAGAAACAATTGATATCTTTTATCTCTTTTCTGATTTTATCGGCTTTTCCCGAAAACCAAATGTCCGAAAATTTTTCTTTTGTTACATTTCCGATATTTTGTGCTTTCATACAGCAAAACCAAACATCGCCGTTGGGAGCAAGTTGCATAGAGGCAATCCCCGCATAGCAATCGTAAACTTTCGTCTCATCCGCCAAGATTTTTTTTACCATTTCGTAGTAGAGCAATCTGAAACATTGGGTGATTTTGTTAAATCCGTGATAGGTGTCGGTTTTGATTTTGTGGATGAGCAAATCGACAGCCGAGGCGTAATTCCATGGGGCAGGGGAGATTTGGCTAGTTAGCGTGTCCAGTTCGACTCTATTTTCGGCTATTTCCGTTAGATATGCGTCAGGTTGCATATCCATAAGAGTTTGGCTCACGAATGCAAAATTTTGCGAATTAAATCGGGAGATGACTGTGTGAATGCCCACATTCAAATTTTTGCAGGTGTTTTTAACCTCTTTCAAACCTTGGAAAGTGAGCAAAGCTTTGTTGTAAGCACCGTTTACACCTCTGATGATGTCGTCTTGTTTGCCGATTTCATCTATGGACAAATTTATGTTTATTTGGGTTTTTTTGCAATACTGACAGATTTGTTTGGTAAGTGGAGCGATTTTTTCGTGTAGCAATCCATTTGTAGGGATGTTGATGATTGCCGGCTTGGAGATGTCGTATATTATTTTGATTATCTCAAACAACTCTTTTCGCAAAAAAGGCTCGCCACCCGATAGAGTTATCCAATAAGGAGATTTACCGACTTGCTTGAAAAATCGTTTATACTCTTCCAAACTCAACTCTTTCGATTTTTTGTAGTAAATCCCGCAAGTTTTACATCGTGAGTTGCATTTGTAGCTTAGGCTGATGGTGTAGTTGATGGGTAAAATCCTCGGCCAGCCGAATTTTCGTTGCAGTTTATAAATAAAAGTTTTGAGCAAAACGATTAACATTGAAATATCCTCTATTTAGTTTTTAGGTTTTTGGTTGATTTAGCTATCTCCCAGATTGTTGGGTTTTGCTTGGTGAGAGTGAATTTGATTTTTGCTACCATTCGGTAATAAATTTCCAATAAGATAGTTAGGCAAATCTTGTGAAACGACAGCGGGTGTTTTATTAATTGCTTGAGAAAGAGCTTGATGAGCAGTAAGCTATTCCCCGATGCGACTTGGTATTCCCAATATTTTGCGAGCCATTGATGCCCGATGGCAATCCTGACTCTTTGGATTTTGTAATCGTGAAAATTTTCCGGTCCCTTGTTGTGGATAATGGCTTCGGGCAGATAAATTTTCATCAAACCTTTCTCTTTGATTTTTTGCTCGATGGACGCTTCATCGACTGCACTTTCCGTGGGAATAGAATCGAATAAGTGTCTGAAAGCAATCATTTCTCCCAGTTTTGGGGAAACAAGAGCCATCTCGTGATGCATCTCCCACAGCGTGTGCACACAAAATCCAATCAAAGATTTGCGACTGTTAATCGGCACAGGACGACCGCCACTTGCTCCGATTTTTTCGTTTTCAAATGCGGAAATCAATATCTCCACAACATTGTCCTCGGGGATGACATCGGCGGAACTAATCAGGCAATTGTCGGCAGTGGCTTTTTGCAAAAAGAGGTTGATTGCGGAAGATTTCCCTTCTCTCTCTTTTTGCTTGATGAGAGAAACGATGGGGAATTGCTCTATGAGTTTTTCCACGATATCGTCAGTATTGTCGTGGCAAGCTGAAGAAACAACAATGATTTCTTTGATTTGCACTTTGTCCAATTTCTGATTTAGAAAAGCAAAGATAAGGTTTTCGATGTTAGCCTCTTCGTTGTAGGCGATTATCCCGATGCTGACTTCCAAAAGATTTTTATTCATAAAAAATTCCTGCACCAATTGTCTTCGCTTCTGCTTTCATAAAAATAGTGTTGTTGAGAATGGAAATATTCAACTCTCCGCCTTCCGCATGGACGGTCATTTCGGAGTTTGTCAGGTTGAGGGAATTGGCAATAAAAGCACTGGCACAGCATCCTGTGCCGCAAGCCAAAGTGTGCCCGGCACCGCGTTCCCAAGTGAAAACACTGATATTCTTTTTGTCTGAAATTTCGACAAAATTCACATTAATTCCCTCGGGGAAAAGTTCCAACTTCTCGATAGTGCTACCGTATTTTTCCACTAACTCTTTTCCGTTTGGAGCGAAGATGACACCTTGCGGAACGCCGACTTGAGCAAGATAGAGATTGAATTTATTGTCCAAAATGGGATAGTTCCAAATATTCTTCCAAGGAGAATAAGTTTCTCTCAAAAGCGGGACTCCCATCTCAATTTTTACTTGAGAGGATATCTCGTTTTTATCGCCAAAGAGTTCGATTTTTTTTTGTCCGTCGTCAGTCAAAACGGTAAAAATATTTTCTGTTACCAAGCCTTGGTCGTAGATAAATTTGCCGAAGCACCTGAGTCCATTGCCGCACATAGCTGCGTATGAGCCGTCAGTGTTTAGATAGTCCATCTTGAGTTGGCTTTGCTCGGTTTTGCGTAATAGAATAAGTCCGTCGCCTCCTATTCCGAAACGACGGTCACATATTTTTTTGGCTAATAGGCTGGGATTTGTTATCTTTTTTTCTAAATCCTCGATAACAACGAAGTCGTTGCCAAGCCCAACCATTTTGGTAAAATTTATCACTTTCCCTCGCTAAAAATTATGTGCAAGGAATTGTGCTTGTCGATATTGTCAAATATTTTAGGTTGGGATTGTTCAGAGTTTAGCACTTCGACTTGCTGTGCAGTCGTTTGAGCCTCTGTTCCACCTCATTCCCGCGAAGGCGGGAACCCAGTTGGGGGAGCGGACAGGGACATACTTACCGAAAATAAGCAGTTCCTTGGTGGCGTGGTGGTAAAACTCTGAACGCTAATCTGACCACTAAAATAAAGCTAATCTTTGAGACTGCATTTTAGTGGTCAGGTCCAGTCGGGTCAGGGCAGGGAAATTATCCATTGTAACTGTCATTTTCCAATTGCATTTATGCTGTTTTCATTTGACAGAGTTGTAAACAAAAAAAACTCTCCTACAATAAAAAGAGGTTAACGATATGAAAAAGAAACTTGTTCTACTGGGAGTTTTGCTCATCGGAGTGCTTGTGGTTTTCGCTATCTTGGACGATAGGATTAAGATTTCAGTTCTCTCTGTTTTGTTCGTTTTTGTTTTGTATTACATCAATAAAAATCGTAAATCGTGGTTTGACACAGATGTCTCTAAAATCAAGAAAATCAAGAACAAGCTGAAGTTGGAAGCTGCGTTTTACCTAAATATAATTTTTTCGATAGCCTACATTGTGGGTTTGAGTGCCATTTTGACAAGATAGGAGAGTTTTTAGATGTTTAAATTGAAGTGTGTGAATTGCGGTCGTGAGTTTGCCAAAGGCGAGGTTGAGTATCTTTGCCCGACATGCGAGGCATCCAATGTCGAGGGACAACCGACTAAGGGGATTTTGAAGGTCATTTACGATTACTCCAAGATTGACAAAAATTTTGAGAAATTGAAGAAGAACAGTTTTCTTGATTTGCTCCCGATAGATTCAGCCGATAGTTTCCCCAATTTGCGAGTTGGCAAGACGCCGATGTATAAATACAATAACTTGCCCAAGTATGGCGATTTGGATTTTAATCTGTTCATCAAGGACGAGGGCGTAAATCCGACTTTTTCTTTCAAAGATAGGGCTTCCTACATCGTTAGTGCTTATGCCAAGGAGAACGGGAAAGAGGTGATTGTTGCTGCTTCGACAGGTAATGCAGGTTCATCTTTAGCTGGGATTTGTGCGAGCCAAGGTCAAAAAGCCGTGATAATGGTGCCTACTGCTGCACCTATCGCCAAGCTCACTCAAGTGATGATGTATGGGGCGAAACTCGTGCCGGTTGATGGGATTTACGATGATGCTTTCGCTTTGTCTATCGCTGCCAGCAAGAAATTCGGTTGGTATAATCGCAATACCGCTTACAATCCGCACACAGTTGAGGGCAAGAAGACGGTCTCTTTTGAAATTTATGACCAAATCAGAGCCGTTGACTTGGTTTTCGTCTCTGCCGGAGACGGTTGTATTGCCGGTGGAGTTTTCAAAGGTTTTGAGGACTTGCTCAAGGTTGGCATTATCAAGAAAGTCCCCAAGATTGTGGTGGTGCAGTCGGAGAAAAGTGCCAACATCTACAACAACTACAAAACTGACGCTTTCACATGCGTTAGTGCTACGACTTTGGCGGATTCTATCTCCGTGGATGTTCCTGCCAACTATTATATGATGAAGCAGTTTTTGAGCGACTACGACAGCGATTGCATTACAGTGAGTGATGAAAAGATTTTGGAAGCCAGTCTCACCTTGAGCCAAAATACGGGAATATTCTCCGAGCCTGCCGCTGCGTGTGCTTTTGCGGGAATGTTGAAATATTCTCAAGAGGGTAATATTCCGAGTGGAAGCAACGCTTGTGTTCTTCTCACGGGAAGCGGTTTGAAAGATTTGGCGTCCGTTCGCGAGATTGTGAAAATGCCGAAAGCTATATCACCCAACGAGAAGTCGTTGGATAACATCTCTTTATAATTTTGCAAAATTTATATTTATGTCAAAAAAAATAAAACGCAAGAAAGGGTTTTTGCAGGAATGGATTGAAGCCATTTTGTTTGCTTTGGTCGTTGCGATGATTATTCGCAATTACACATTCCAAAACTTCAAGATTCCTTCCGGCTCGATGGAAAAAAGTCTTTTGGTCGGGGATTATCTTATTGCGAATAAATTGAAGTTTTATTTTGATGAACCCAAAAGATTTGATATCGTCACTTTTCGCAATCCTGCACAAGCTGATGAGCCCGGCTTGCCATGCACACAGAACGAGTTTAGGGACACCAGACGAGACTATCTCAAAATTTATCCGCCTTTGTATTGGGACAAAAAAGATTGGTTCTATTTCGGGATTGACAAGATAACTTTTTTGGGGATTTGCTACTACGCTCGGGCGAATTTGGTGAAGAGAGTGATAGGGATGTCGGGCGACACTGTGGAGATAAAAGACAGGGTTACTTACATCAATGGGCAAGAGATTGCCGAGCCATTTGTGAACAATATTTTATCCCAAATTTTGCCTCGCTACACTGGAATTGACCAGCTGGATATTTTTTGGGGAGATGAGTTTATGGGGTCGATTGATAATTTTGGACCGGTCGTCGTTCCTGACGGGAAATATTTTGTGATGGGAGACAATCGGCAAAACAGTTTTGACAGTAGATTTTGGGGATTTTTGGATAGAGACGACATCAACGGAACACCTTATTTGATTTTGTTTTCCGTTGGCGAAAATGGTCTGAGAAGCGGAAGATTTTTCAAAAGAATAAGATAGTTTTAAGGAGATAAGTAGTGGCAAAGACAGCAATAAATCCAACGAGAGAGCAAAATTATCCGCTGTGGTATCAAGAGGTGATAAAGGCTGCTGATATGGCGGAGAGCAGTTCTGTTAGGGGTTGCATGGTTATCAAGCCTTGGGGATATGCTATTTGGGAAAATATTCGCAAAGCCTTGGACAAAGAGTTCAAGCGAACTGGTCACAAAAATGCGTATTTCCCGTTATTTATTCCCAAAAGCTATTTGGAAAAAGAGGCTGAACATGTGGAAGGCTTTGCCAAAGAGTGTGCTGTGGTTACTCACTCTCGATTGGAGAAAGTCGAAGGTCAAGAAGGTTTGGTTCCCGCAGGTAAGCTGACTCAAGAGTTGGTGGTGCGACCGACATCCGAGACGATAATCGGCGAGTCTTTTTCCAAATGGGTAAACTCTTACAAAGATTTGCCTTTGCTCATCAATCAATGGGCTAATGTTGTCAGATGGGAGTTGAGACCGAGGCTGTTTTTGCGAACTGCCGAATTTTTGTGGCAAGAGGGTCACACCGTTCATTCCACCGCTGACGAGGCTGTCCAAGAGACCTTAATGATTTTGGATATTTACGCCGATTTTTGCAAAGAGATATTGGCGATGCCTGTGCTAAAGGGCAAAAAGACGGAATCGGAGAAATTCCCCGGAGCTGCGGATACATATTGTGTGGAAGCGATGATGCAGGACAAAAAGGCTTTGCAAGCCGGAACGAGCCACTTTTTGGGACAAAATTTTGCCAAATCTTCCGAAATAAAATTTCAGAATAAAGACGGAGAGATGGAATACGCTTGGACGACTTCTTGGGGAGTTTCCACGCGTCTGATAGGCGGGCTTATTATGGCTCATTCCGATGATGACGGACTGATATTACCACCGAGAGTCGCTCCAGCACAGATAGTTTTGTTGCCCATTTACAAAAATCCTGAGGACGCAAAAAAAGTGCTGAGCTACTTGGAAGAGTTGAAGAAAGATTTGGAAAATATTTCGTATCACGGCGAAAATTTGGTTGTGATTTTGGATGATAGCGACGCTACCTCTTCCGCTCGCAGTTGGGATTGGATAAAAAAAGGTGTTCCTGTCAGAGTTGAGGTTGGTTTGCGAGACTTGGAAAAGGACTCTTTGTTTGTTGGCAGGAGAGATAAGGCTCACAAGGGCAAAGAGAGCATTTTGCGGGAGGATTTTTTGTCGCAAATAGTTTCCACTTTGGACAGTATTCATCACAATATTTACAACAAAGCAAAATCTTTCCTTGATGACAACATAAAGAAAATTGATACAAAAGATGAGTTTTACGAGATTTTCAAGAGCAAGAACAAGCAACTCTTTGCTTTGTCTCATTGGTGTGGTTGTGCGGAGTGCGAAGAGGCTGTCAAGCAGGATTTAAAAGCGACAATTAGGTGCATTCCTTTTTCTTCTGAGAGCGAAGAGGGCAAATGTATTTATTGCGGGAAGCCCAGTAAAAAAAGGGTTATTTTCGCTAAATCTTATTAAAATTTTGGAAATTGAATGAAACGATTGGTTATTGGGATGGGGACTTGTGGCAAATCTGTCGGAGCCGGCAAGGTTTTGGAGAAAGCTCGCGAGTTATTGAGCCGGAATAAAAGCTTGGTTGAGTTGGACACCACAGGTTGTATCGGTATGTGCTATAACGAGCCGTTGGTTTTTGTGGAAGGCGAAGACCATCAACGGACAGTGTATGCTCGCGTTACTCCAGAAGTTTTGGAAACGATTTTTGAGGAGCATCTGCTGGGTGATAATGTCGTTATAAGTCACAGGATAATGGACCAGCAAGCGAATTTGGCAAAAGCTTTTTTCCCCAAACAAAAGAGGATTGCCATAAGAAATATTGGGAAACTCAATCCGGAATCTTTCGAAGATTATGAGAATAGGGAAGGCTTCAGGGCGTTACAAAAGGTCTTAGAAAGTTCAAAGAATGCGATTTTGTCTGTTTTGCAAAGTTGTGGTTTTGAAAATCTCGGAAAATATGAGAATAGTGCTGTAGATAATATTCCGAAGAAGAAAACGGTCATAATCTGCAATGCAGATTGTTGGGAAAATTCTGCCTTCATTGACAGGTCGCTTTTGGAAGGCAATCCGTTTCTAATTATCGAGGGAATGCTGATTGCCGGTTACGCTCTTGGTGCTGACGAAGGCTACATTTCAGTTAGTTCTGAGTTCCCTTACGCAATTGAATTTTTGCAAAATGCGATAGAAATCTTAAAAGAAAATAGGGTTCTTGGCAAAAATATTTTTGGAAGTGATTTTAGTTTTGATTTGCATATAAGAGAGGGAGTTGGAGAGTTTATCGGCATTGGCGACACCTTTTTAGCCTCAAGAGTTGAGAAGAGCGATAGCTTCGTAGAGGTAGAAAATTTTGCTTTCGCCAACTTTGGCTTGACCAATACTCTTGTTGAGATTGGGACTACCGAGATTTTTGCCAAAATTCCGTGGATAATCTTGAATGGTGCGGAGGAGTGTAAGCAAAATCAGACAAAAGTTTTGGTCATTTCTGGTAAGATTAACCGCTCGGGATTGATAGAAGCCCCTATTGGAGCAACATTTAGAGAGATAATTTTTGATATTGGCGGTGGGATGAAAGATGATGGCATGTTCAAGGCTGCGTTGGTAGGTGGTCTTTCGGGCTTTTGTATTTCGGAGGAACAGTTGGATTTCCCCATAGATTGTGAGTCAATTGCCCAGATAGGATTTGCTGCGGATTTTAGCAACATCGTTGTGATGGACGAAAGTTCTTGTATGGTTGATGTGGCGAGACATTCGCTTTTATTTGCATTGAGAGAGAGTTGCGGTAAATGTTTGTCGTGCAGAATAGGGGTAAGAAAACTGTTTGATATTTTAGAAAGAATAGTAGCTGGCAAGGGGAGAAGTGAAGATTTGGACACTCTTCGGGAGATAGCTGAGGATATCAAAAAATCTGCTTGTTGTGTCGTTGGGAAATCTGCTGCCGATACGGTTTTGTCAACATTGGAATTTTTTAAAGCCGAATATATTGAGCATATAGAAGGGAAAAAATGTCGTGCGGAAGTTTGCAAATTTGGAGTCACGGAGGTTGTTTAACATCGTTTTATATCAGCCGGAAATAGCTCTGAATACTGGCAATATCGGGCGACTTTGCGTTGGTAGTGGCTCAAAGTTGCATCTGATAAGACCGATGAGATTTATGATAGATGATAAGAGTATTCGTCGTTCGGGACTCGATTATTGGGAGAAGTTGCACTATCGACTTTATGATGATTGGGAAGATTTTTTGAGCTCCAATTCCGGCGGACGGTTCTACCTTGCCACAACTAAATCGAGCAGGGTTTACTCTTCCGTTACCTATGAAGAGAACGATTTCTTGATTTTTGGTCCGGAAAGCAGAGGATTGCCGGAAGAGATTTTGAACAAGTATTCCGCCAGCACCATTACTATCCCTATGCATCCCGACATTCGCTCTATTAATCTCAGCAATAGCGTGGCGATTGTTTTGTATGAGGCTGGCAGACAAAGAGGTTTTGAATGGAAAAGTTTGTAATTAATGGAAAAAAGAAGCTCTCTGGTTCGGTTCGTATCGGAGGAGCAAAAAACGCTGTTTTGCCTATTATGGCTGCTGCGATGCTTGCCAGAGGCGAGTTTGTTTTGGAAAACATTCCTCAACTCCAAGACATAAAATTTATGTCTCATCTTTTGGAAACCATGGGTGTGAAGGTTGAGCATGTTGGCTCCACGATGAGATTGAACACGGGAAATGTGTTTTTTCAGGAAGCTCCCTACGATATAGTCCGCAAGATGCGGGCGTCTATCTATGTGTTGGCTCCGCAACTTGCTCTGATGGGAAAAGCTGTGGTTTCTTTCCCCGGAGGTTGTGCCATAGGTGCTCGTCCTGTCGATTTGCACTTGAAAGCGATGGAGGCTTTGGGGGCTAAGATTCAAATCAATCACGGAAATATTTCGGCTTCAGTAAGCAAATTAAAAGGTTGTTCGTTCTATTTTGAAAAGATTTCCGTAGGGGCTACAGCCAATATGTTGATGGCGGCTTGTTTGGCTGAAGGAGAAACGATAATAGACAATGTTGCCAAAGAGCCTGAAATTGCCGATTTGTGTAACTTCCTGATGAAAATGGGTGCTAATATTTCAGGGATAGGAAGCTCTACCCTAAAAGTGCAGGGCGTTTCTTCTTTGCACGCTTGCGATTATGAGGTTATTCCCGATAGAATAGAGGCGGGAACTTTTCTTTTGGCAGGAGCGATTACAAAAAGCGAGATTACTGTAGATAACTGTGTCCCTGAGCAATTAAAAGCACTTTTGCAGAAGATGGAAGAAACTGGATGCAAATTCACTATCGGCGAAAGGAAAATAACCGTTCATCCACCGAAAAAGATATTGTCGGCAAAAAAAGTTATAACTTCGGAATATCCGGGGTTTCCCACCGATTTGCAGGCACAATTTATGGCATATATGGGGATTTCCGCTGGGAGTTGCATCATTGAGGATGTGATTTTCCCTGACCGCTTTATGCATGTCGCCGAGCTTAGTCGCTTGGGAGCAAATATCCAGATTGATAAGAATATAGCACTTGTGGAGGGCGTGGACTCTTATAGTGGAGCCAAAGTTATGGCAACAGATTTACGAGCCAGTGCCGCTTTGGTTTTGGCAGGTCTTGCCAGCGACAATACTACGGAAATAATGAGAATTTATCATATCAGAAGAGGTTACGAACAGATAGAAGAAAAACTGCGAAAGTTGGGTGCAGATATCAAAGCCATCTAATTGATTTAACTTTAGATAAAAAAAAGAGGTCGCAAGTTTTGTGACCTCTTTTCCGGTTTTAAGACTAAATCTACTTTTCTCTTTTCGTAAAATCTATGCCTGTGGACTTGCAAGCTTTTTCCAAAATTCTTCCAGCTAACTCATTTTGTCGTTTTATTAAGTTGTTAATATCAAAATTGTGTTTACCGTTTTCGATGATAATCTCTCCATTTATGATGGAAGTGTCCACGGAATTGGTGTCTTGGCAGAAAATCAAAGCGGCAACAGGGTCGCTCATCCCACCGGCATAAGCAATCCTATTCATATCAAAAGCAACGATATCTGCACATTTGCCTTCTTCCAAGCTACCAATATCGTCTCGACCCAAAGCCAAAGCTCCGCCTTTGGTAGCCATCCACAGAACATCGCGGGCAGAGAGCCAATTTTTCTTATCTTCGCGGAGTCGAGACAACAACATAGCAAGTCTTGCTTCAGCCAGCATATTCGAGGAATCGTTGGAGGCAGAGCCGTCCACGCCCAGCCCTACGCTCACTCCGGCATCTAACATCTCTCTTATTCTGGCAATTCCCGAGCCAAGACGCATATTGGACGAGGGGCAATGGGAAATTCCCATTCTTCTTTCTCCCATTAGGCTTATCTCTTCATCACTCAGGTGGATTGAGTGAGCTGTCCAAGAGTTTTGGGCAATCCAACCCAAATCGTCCAAGTATTTTGCTGGACGAGCACCAAATTTTTCCAAGCAGAAATTCTCTTCATCTTTTGTCTCAGCAAGGTGAGTGTGAATCATCAAATTATGCTCTTTGGCAAACTTTGCGACATCTTTCATTTGCTCGCCTGTAACAGAAAACGGAGAGCACGGTGCGAGGCTAATTCGGAGCATAGAGCCGTATGATGAGTCGTGATAGAGATTGAGAAGCCTTTTGCTATCTTCCAAAATCTCGTCAGTATTTTGCACCACATTGTCGGGTGGTAGCCCTCCGTCTTTGTCGGAAAGTGTCATGGAGCCTCGTGTAGGTTGGAAACGGATTTTTAGCTCTTTCGCAGCACGGATTTCTTCGTCAATCAGTTTCCCGTCAGTGTCTTTTGGGAATAAATACATATGGTCGGAAGAGGTCGTGCAACCTGTTAGCATCAATTCCAATAGCCCGACTTTTGCGGAGATGTAAACGCATTCGTTATCAATCCCTTTCCACACTTTGTAGTGGTTTGTGAGCCAAGGGAAAAGCTCTTTATCTTGCATTCGGGGGACATTGCGGGTCAAAGTCTGAAAGAGATGATGATGGCAATTCACCATACCCGGCATTACCAATTTGCCACTGGCATCGATTACCTTATCAAATTTTTCGTCAGCTTTCGGGGAATAGTTCATAGATTTGATAATGTTGTTCTCTATCAAGATGCAAACATTTTTCAATTCGTCTTTGTTCTGATTTTGGGTTATCACAATCAGTGGATTTTTAATTAAAATTTTACTCATTTTGTCTCCTTGTCAAAAAACTCATCCGCAATAGCCACAAATTTGAATTTTTTTGTCAAATTTTTTATGTTTTTGTGTAATAAATAAACAAAACTGTTGACATTTTCATTATAACTATAATAAAGTCATTTAAAATCACAAAAAGTCATTATTCAGGAGAGAATATGTCCGGAAGGTTTAATGGAATTTCAGAGGTAACGCTAAACCAATACAGGATTGTTATACCTACTCAGATGAAAGAAAAATTTTCTCCAGAATCTTTTGGCAGAGTGGTTTTGACAATCGGTGTAGGCAAGTCTATCGCTCTATATCCGCTGGATAATTGGGACGAATATTGTGCGAGAATGGAAGAGGGGACGGACGAGCAAGTTGCGATTATTGACTATTTGGCAGATTATGCAAAAGAGCAAAAAATTGAGGCTTCAGGTCGTGTTAAAATTTGCCAAGAGCTTTTGGAATATGCAGGCATAGATGAGAAGGCTATTTTAAAAGGGAACGGTAACTACATTTCACTTTGGTCGCCAGAAGAGCACAAACTGAAAATTGAAGAAGGACTTAAAAAATTCCCGAATTTAACCCCAAAAGATTTGAGAGGATAATGTGACTAAACATATACCTGTGTTGTTGGACGAGAGTATTGATTTGTTAAATATCAAATCTAACGGCGTTTATGTTGACCTTACGCTGGGCGAAGCCGGACACACCAAGAAAATTTTGGAATCTAATCCTGATTGTTTTGTTTTTGGCATCGATAGAGACCAAAGAGCCATTGACTACGGGACAAAAGTTTTGTCTGACTTTATGGGAAGATTTACACTAATCAAAACTGACTTTGCATCTTTCCGCTCGGAATTGGCTTTGCACAAGGTTGGCAAAGTTGACGGAATTTTATTGGATTTGGGGGTTTCGACTGTGCAAGTGTTATCAGCGGAGAGAGGGTTCAGCTACACCAACGACGGACAATTGGATATGCGGATGGACACTTCGTCTGAGTTGAGTGCGAAGAAGGTGATTAACACTTTCAGCAGAGACGAACTAAAGCGAATAATTTATGAATTTGGCGAAGAGAAGAAAGCTGGATATTATGCCAGTCAAATTGAAAAAAATCGACCGTTGGAGACTACAGCCGAGTTGGCGGAGATAATTGGCAAGCACGACAAAAAATCTTTGTCCAGAGTGTTTCAGGCGTTCAGAATATTTGTAAACAAAGAGTTGGAGCAGATTTCCGAAGTTATCCCCAAAGCGATAGATGCGTTAAAAATAGGTGGCAGATTGGTGATAATTTCCTACCACAGCAAGGAAGACAGAATTGTGAAGTCGCTATTCAAACAATATGCAGAGAGTTGTATCTGTCCGCCTGGGTTGCCCGAATGCACTTGCGGGCATCAAGCCAAATTAAAGATTTTAACCAAAAAACCTATAACACCATCTGAATTGGAAATTGAAAAAAATAACAGGGCAAGAAGTGCCAAGTTGAGAGTGGCAGAAAGGAGATAAAGATGAGGAGATTGATGATAGCTTTTTCGGTATTGTTGCTGTTTTTTGTGGTAATTGGGGAATTGAACAAGCAAGTTTTGCGTGAAAACACGAAAAAAATTAATATGTTGGAAAATTCTAACAGTCTTCTAATTGCGGAAAATAAGGACATTGAAAGCAAGGTTAATCAGTTGACACAGGAAGTTAAAGAAAAAATATTGTCGAATGGGAGCTTGAGTATGATTACTCCCAAAGAGATTTTTTATGCTAAAGTTGAAAAAGAGGAAGTTAATTTGGTATTTGTATTTACCGATAAAATATGAAATTCATTAAGGTCGCCAATTTTACAATTCTTATTATTATGCTTGTTTATTTGTTTATAATACAGGTTTTTGACCCGTTTGATTTGGCAAAAGTATGGCGATCGCGACACATTCCGCACAAAAAAATTCTAATCGCTAAAAGAGGCGATTTTTTGGATCGTTCCGGACGAGTTTTGGTTAGTTCGGACGATTTTTATCAAATAGACATCGACAAAAACCTCTTGAGCATTCATTCACGCAGAACAGGGGACGATTTATTGTCTATCTACTATTCGGTTGCCAGGATTTTGGACGATAATCTCAAAATGAGAACTCATCCGCTGCTCACTAAATCTTCGAGTCTTGAGTCGGTTTATATCAAAAACATGGTGCCAGCAACAGTTGTGAAGAGTATTATTGATGAGTTTAACAAGGCGAATTTGCCTTTGCCCTTGATTTCCTACAACGGCTCTAAACGGAATTACCTTTCTCAATTGGATTTGGAACCGATAATCGGAGAAGCTAAAAGTGTGAGCAAAATGGTTACAGATAGCAGGATTATTCGTGAAAATTTGGTTGGTCTCAGTGGTCTGGAAAAGTTTTTTGAAACAAATTTGCATGGGGAAGACGGATGGCGAAAATTTTATGTAAACGGAACTCCTTACATTAGAAAGAACTACGAGACAGAAGCCAAAGATGGTGCAAACATTGTCTTAACTATTGATGGGGAAATTCAAAAAATTTTGACTTCGACTTTGCGAGACGGAATAAAAAAGTATGGTGCTAAATCTGCGATGGGGATAGTGATGAACCCCAATACCGGTGAAATCTTGGCGAGCTGCGGATACGACAATAAAAACGGGAAAGTTTCCTTGCCGTTCATAAATTATTCGATTTCTTACCTCTTCGAGCCGGGTTCGACTATCAAGCCATTCATTTTGCAGTTGGCACTGGATAATGGGCTTTTTGACTTAAATTCCAAGATTGATTGTTCTCCTTACAAAGTGAAAGGCGAGACTAGAACTATCAGAGACCATGAGTCCGATAGCAGAAAAAGCGACACCTTAAACTTGGAGCAAATTTTACAATATTCGTCTAATGTGGGCGTGATGAAGATTGTGGAAAAAGTAGGTGGAGAGTCGCTCTATAACAGACTGAAAAAGTTGGGGTTTGGCTCATATCTTCTGACGGATATGTATGGCGAGGAACCGGGGATTTTACGCGACCCATCTCAATGGAGTGGATACACGCTGACCTCTTTGTCCATCGGTCATGAGATTGCCCTTACACCCGTGCAATTGGCGAGTGCTTATGCCAGTATCGCTAATGGTGGTTACCTTCTTCGACCTTATATCGTAAAAAGGATTGAACTACCCAATGGGAAATCTATTGTTAAAAGCAAAAAAATTCTTTCAAAAATTTCCACCAATGAAAACATTAAGACAATCAAAAGTATGATGAGTAAAGTTGTGGAGGGCGGAACTGCTGTCCAAACCAACATCAAAAATATGCATATTGCGGGGAAGACGGGAACTGCTGAAGAATTGGGAAGAAGTCAGAAAGATAATTTGGTGCATTCGTCTTCGTTTTGTGGTTTTTTCCCTATCGCAAATCCGAAGTATCTAATTCTTATTGTGTATGAAGGGGCGAAGGGGAAATATCGTTACGCTGCACAGTCTGCCGTTCCGACATTTCGCCAAATCGTAACCAAGATGATGGTTGACCCCGATATCAATGTTGTGGGCAAGGAGAAGATTTTGGAGATGCCTAATTTTATTGGACTGAACAAAGCTGAAGTTAATCGTATTTTGGAAGAAAAGGAAATATTTGGCAAGATAATCCAAAAGCAAGTGAAAGACTCAATTGTGGTTGACCAGTTTCCTAAGTCGCACTTGAAGTTTGCCACCGGAATACCCATATCGATAATTATGGGGAATGAAAAAGATTTAGAGGTAAAAGATTCGCTGAATTTTGTAGGATTAACAATGCGTGAGGCTTTTAGTTTAGCAAAAGAGCAAAACATCAACATTGAAGTTACAGGCTCAGGTGTTATCAAATCCCAAGACGATTTTGGATTTATATTTGATTTGAGGGCAGAATGACAGAGATAGAAAGAGTAGACATTTCGCTATATTCGGGCATCGCATCCGACTCGAGACAGGTAAAGCAAAACTATATCTTTATTTGCATAAAGGGTTTATTGCAAAATGGACACGATTTTGTCAATGATGCTATCAAAAACGGGGCATCGTTAATTATCGCCGAAGATAAAATCGAGACAAAAGTTCCTGTAATTGTGTGTAAAGACAGTCGTTTGGCAGCCGTCTATTTGTCAGACAAGTTTTACAGCAACCCGTCAGACAAGTTGAAGATAGTGGGTATAACCGGAACTAACGGGAAATCGAGTTGCTCTTTCCTAACTCACAGAGTTTTAACTAAGTTAGGGTATAAAGCCGGCGTGATAGGAACCGGTAAATATCTAATAGGGACGGAAGAGTTCACGAACGAACGGACGACTCCCGACATTATAGAATTGCGGTATATTTTGTCCAAGATGGTAGAGGCTAAGGTTGAATTTGTTTTGATGGAAGTTTCTTCACATGCTATTGCTTTACAAAGAGTTGCAGGGATTAAATTTGATTTTGTTTGTTTCACAAATTTATCTCAAGATCATTTGGATTTTCATAAGACTTTTGAAAACTATGTAGAAATTAAAATTAATTTTCTCAAAAATGCGATTTTTTGTGGGAGCATTGCTCTGATAAATTGGGATGACGAGCAAGGTAAGATACTTGATAGCAATAAAATACTAAAGATTTCCTCAATAGATAAGAAAGCCGATTATTATTATAAATGTGAGAAAAGCGATTTGTCAGGGATTAAATTTTATCTAAACGATTTGAGCTGTTCCTCATCACTTTTAGGCGAGATTAATCTTTTCAATTCGGCTTTTATTTTGTCGCTGTTGGATGTTATGCTGGGTAAAGTTTTTACCGATGTTTTACAGGGAATAAAGCCTTTGGAAGGCAGATACAATCTTATTAGGGACAATGTTTTGGTCGATTACGCTCATAGTCCGGACTCGTTGCAGAAAGTGTTGCAATTTGCAAAAAAGTTAGGCAGGAAACGGATAATTACTTTGTTTGGCTGTGGTGGAAATAGAGACCGCGATAAACGCAAAAAAATGGGCAAGATTGCCGTTGGAAATTCAGATTTGGTGATAGTGTGCGAGGACAACTCCCGCAAGGAAAATGTGGTTGATATTGTCTCCGAGATAGCTGATGGTAACGATATGTCTAAAATAGTTATTATAAAGTCTCGTAAAATTGCTATAACTTATGGATTGTCAATCAGTAAGGAAGAAGACATTTTTTTGGTTTTAGGGCGAGGAGCAGAAAAAAAGATTGATAGGGGGTTTGAGGTTTTGCCGTTTTCTGATTTAGAATATTTATCAGGAAATTTGGACAATTCGTTCAAACAAGTTTTTGATCCGCTTTGGGTTGAGAAAGTTCTCAATTCATCTTTTGGAGGAAATTTTTCCTTGGATTTTGTGTTTGAGAGAGTTGTAACGGACTCAAGAAATTTAGAGGAAAACTCTTTGTTTATAGCGTTACCTGGGAAAAATTTTGACTCAAATCAATTTGTAAGACAAGTGCTGGAAACTCAAGGGTGCTGTGCAGTTGTTAATAAAGAATGCGAAATTGAAGATGACAGGGTGTTGGTCGTTGAAGATACAGTGGATGCTTACCAATCTTTGGCTAAAGCTTATTTATCGCATTTCGATCCTGTGAAAATCGGCATTACCGGTAGTGTGGGAAAAACCACCACGAAAGAGATATTAAGCAATGTGTTGAGCCAAGACGGGAAAGTGTTGAAAACTTTTGCCAACGAAAATAATCAGATTGGAGTCCCTAAGACGATTTTTCGCCTAACCCCTTCGCACAAATATTTGTTGATAGAAATGGGAACTGATCACCCGGGGGAAATAGAAAAGCTTGCATCGGTTGTTTGCCCGAATATCGGGATTATTACCAATGTGAGTGCCAGTCATCTGCAAGCTTTCAGGACAATTAAGGGCGTTTATCAAGAAAAAAAGAGGTTGTTTGATTATAGCGATATAAAGTTGACATTGGCAAAGGAATTTTTTGATGAGAGTTTGGATTTTGATATAATTGAGAAAGATGAAAATGTTTTTGTCAAAATCGATAAACAGATTTTTGAATTGGGGAATCAACCGAGATTTAGAGCAGATGCAGCAGCTATAGCTGTAAAAGTGGGAATGATTTTGAGTGTCGATAACTCTAAAATCTCCAAAGGTTTATCTCAGTTTCTTGACTTGGAAAATAGGTTAGAAATCAAAAATATTGATGGCGTTGATTTTATTTTCGATTGTTATAACGCAAATCCATTGTCCATGAGAGAATCTATAAAATTTTGGAAAAATTATAAGAAAAATAGAAATCATATTGCAATTTTGGGAGATATGTTGGAGTTAGGAGACAAGGAAATCGATTTTCACGCAGAAATTGGCAAATTTGTTACAGGCTATACAATTTTTGGTGTTGGCAGGCTCTCTAAGCACTACAATCCGACATATTATTATGGGAATGTTGACAGATTTTGCGAAAATCTCCCAAAGTTTTCTTCGGGAGATGTTGTTCTGATCAAAGGTTCAAATGGAGTTGGGTTGACAAAACTAAAGAAGATTTTGGAAAGTAAATCAAAGGAATTATAAATGTTTTATTTTTTATATAATTATATTGGGCAAAATAATGTTTTACTTAATGTTCTTCGATATGTAACATTTCGCTCTGCAGCTGCTTTCGTGACGGCGTTTCTGTTCTCATTTTTGGTCGGTCCTTGGACTATCAAATACTTGAAGAGAATGAAAATTGTAGAGAGCATCAACTCGTTTATGCCTCAGCACAACACCAAGCAAGGCACGCCCTCAATGGGTGGAGTTATAATAATTTGTGGACTTATGCTCTCGTCGCTGTTGTGGAACGATTTGAGTTCTCCGTATATTCTTATTCTGTATTTTGTTGCGATTTGGTTGGGGGCTTTGGGATTTATAGACGATTACCTAAAGAACATAAAAGGCTATGGAGAAGGATTGGTAGCCAAGCATAAGCTATGGGGGCAGATATCTTTATCTCTCTTGACTTTTTGCTTCCTTTATATAATTCATCCCGATTTTTCAGTTTTGGGCAAAATTTCTGTTCCTTTTTTGAAAAACACTTTTTGGGAACTAAACTTTTTCTTTATTCCTTTCTTGATTTTTTTGATTGTCGGCTCGTCTAACGCTGTAAATATAAGTGACGGTTTAGACGGCTTAGCCGGAGGTTTGGTCTGCATTTGTCTGATACCTATAGGCATTTTGGCGTATATGAAAGGCAATGTCATTTTGTGCAATCACTTTCATTTGGAGTTCATTCAAGAGGGCTCAGAGATTTGCGTGTTCGTTTTTGCAATAATTGGCACAACGCTGGGTTTTCTGTGGTATAACGCAAATCCGGCACAAATTTTCATGGGTGATACCGGTTCTCTTTGCCTCGGTGGTTTGCTGGCGGTGATTTCCATAATCATTAGGGAAGAATTGTTATTAGGAATTACGGCTTTTGTTTTGGTAGCGGAAACGCTTTCCTCTTTCTTGCAAACCTCATATTTTAAATATACCAAGAAAAAATTTGGAGTAGGCAAACGACTGTTTTTATGTGCTCCGCTACATCACCATTTCGAGAGAAAAGGGTTGTCAGAGGAAAAAATAGTTATTAGATTTTGGATAATTGCGGTTATTTTTGCCGCCTTGGCATTGATGACGATAAAACTTCGGTAGATTATGGATTTTAAAGATAAAAAAGTTTGTGTTCTCGGTTTGGGGATTTCAGGACTTGCAGCCACAAAGAGACTTTTGCAATTGGGTGTGAAAGTTTTTGTGTCCGATAAGAGCGAAAAATCTTTGACCGAGTTGCAACGATTAGGTTGTGAATTTGAATTGGGAAACCATTCGGATAAGGTTTTGGATAACGATTTTATCGTTGTGAGTCCCGGAATAAGGCTGGATATTCCCATTCTGAAAAAAGCTCGTAAAAATGGCATCAACATCTTGTCTGAGATTGAGTTAGGTTATCTATTGAAGCCTGAAAAAACCAAGATTATTGCAGTGACAGGAACGAACGGGAAAAGCACTGTCGTTTCGCTAATTAAGCACATTTTGGATGTTGGAGGAGTCAAAGCTGGATTGGCAGGGAATATTGGTTTTCCTATAACCTCTTACGATTTGCAGAAAGAGCAGTTTGACTATTTGGTTTTGGAGCTCTCCAGTTTCCAGTTGGAATTATTGGAAGCCTTCAAAGCTGACATAGCTATTTTGTTAAACATTACACCCGATCATCTTAATCGTTATTCTTCGTTTGAGGAGTATGCTCAAATCAAATATAACATTTTTAAAAATCAATCAAAGCGAGATAAAGCTATATTTTCAAACGAGATAAATAGACCACAAATAAGTTCATCTTGTTTGACAATGGAAGATTTTTTATATGGAAATGAAATTGTTGTAAATGGATTTGCATTCAAAAATTGTAACAAAACCCTTTTGGGAAACCATAATCTAAAAAACATAACATTCTCTGTTCTCGCTTGTTATAATATAGTTCCTAATAATTTAATTCAGAAAGCTATAAACAGTTTTTCGCCTTTGGAGCATCGTTTGGAGAAGTTTTATGAAAGCAAAGGGATTGTCTTTGTTAACGATTCCAAAGCTACCACAGTGGATTCGACTTTGTGTGCGTTGCAAGCATTCAGCCAAAAAATTGTTCTGATTTTGGGTGGTTCGGATAAGGGCGAAGATTTTAATAGACTTTTACCTCTTTTGAAAGAAAAATGTAAAAAAGTTTATTTGATAGGGGAAACTGGTAAAGTTATGTTTTCGTCTTTCCAAAACGATGTTGATTGTGAGTATGTTCTTGAGTTTGAGGATTGTGTAAAAAAGTCAATTTCATCTGCTCTAAGTGGAGATATTGTGCTTTTGTCGCCCGCTTGTGCGAGTTATGATATGTTCGACAATTTTGAGCAAAGAGGCAGAAAATTTAAAGATTTGGTTAAAAATTTAGTTTAGAGATATGTTTGATTTTTTTAAAAAAGCGGATAGATTTATAACGATAGCCTACATTTTTCTTGTGTGCATTGGGTTATATTTTGTGATGAACATAGCTTCATACGGGCATATGGCTAAGTTTATGAAGCAGATTGTTTGGGTTTTGATATCATTTGTTGCTGTTTTGGTATCTTTTGAGTTGGATTTGGAGAAAATCAAAAAACTAATTCCTTTTATGCTCATTTTTGTCTCTTGTTTGCTCATTCTGGTTTTGCTTTTTGGAGTGGAAATCAGAGGAGCGAGAAGGCTTTTCCATTTCGGGTTCATCTCGTTTCAACCGAGTTTGTTGGCACGGCTGGTTTTGATTTTGTATTTCGCCTATATTTTGGACAAAAAAAAAGAATGCAAAATTAGCGGGCTAAAAGATTTTTTTACCCATTATAAGCAGCTTGTTTTGGTTTCTGTTGTAATATTTTCTCTTATTTTAGCCGGAAGGCATTTAAGCATTCTGATTATTCTCGGCTTGTCCCTTCTTATGATGTTAATTGCTGCAGGGATTAGCAAGCGAATTGTTTTTGTTCTTATCTCCACTCTGGCGGTTTTATTGGTTTTAGTTGTAAGTTTTGGAGCCAGCTTCAGATTGCAAAGAATTGGCGTTTACCAAAAATACAATCTTTTGATGAGTGAAGACACCTCTTTCGTCCTCAGGGAAGGAGCGGACTATTCTACCAAGCAGAGCCTTATGGCTTTGGCTTCCGGCGGATTTTTTGGCGGAGACGGCAGAGCAAAAGACTCAAATCTCCCCGAGGCAGACACGGATTACATTTTTTCGGTAATAGCCGAAGAGTTTGGATTTTTTGGGGCTTTCATCATAATTATCGCTTTTGCTATCATCTACTTTAGAGCCCTAAAACTTCTGAGTTCGGAAACAAATCTTTACAAGAAACTTATGGGAGTTGGCTTAATTCACAATATTTTTTACAATGTCATAGTCCATATAGGGGTAACTATTTCCATGCTACCGCCGACAGGGGTTACTTTGCCATTCATCAGCTATGGAGGGACTTCGATGTTGGTCAACTCTTTGTCCATTGGCATAATTCTTAATCTTACCAAAAAAGAGATTTGAATTGGTGAAAGTTGTAATATCGGGAGGTGGGACAGCTGGTCATATCATCCCCGCTTTAGTGATAGGTAACGCTCTAAAAGAAAAAGGCAACGAAGTCGTTTTTGTGGGGAACGCAGACTCTATGGAAGAAAAACTTGCAGTTGATTTTTCTTATTTTCCCATAGCTGTCCAAAAATTGTATAGGAAATTTACCTTCAAACACATTTTATTTCCCATTAAATTATTTTTCAGCTTTTTTAAGTGCTTGCTTTTTTTCTTCAAGTTTAAACCGAATATTTTTGTGGGAAGTGGGGGATTTGTTTGTGCTCCACCGGCGTTAGCAGCCATTTTTTACAATAAATTGGCTAAAAGAAAAATTCTCATCTATTTCCATGAGCAAAACTCATATCCGGGCTTAGTTACGCGAAAATTGGGGAAATATGCTAAAACCGTTTTTTTGGGAAACGAAAAGGGAAACACTTATTTTCAAAGAAGTTTATTCGTAGGCAATCCAATCCAAAGTCAATCTGTTTCCAAAGGGAATAACATATTGGTTGTTGGAGGGTCGCAGGGCTCAGAGTTTCTGAATGAGAAATTTTTGGGAATTTTGGATTTTCTGTTGGAGAGAGAGTTTCAAATAGATTGGCAGGTTGGAGAGAAAAATATTGAGTTGTATTCCTCTTTCAAAAGCGAAAAAGTCAATATTTTCGGGTTTTCAAACAAAATGCCCGAGATTTATAATAGGGCAGGATTGGTTATTTGCAGAGCTGGAGCTTTGACCATTGCGGAGCTACAAGCTCGCGGAGTGCCCGCCATTTTGGTTCCGTTGGGGATTTCAGCAGGCAATCATCAATATCAGAACGCTCTTTCTTACACCGAATCGGGAAGGGGAATTGTGTTGAAGGAGACGGAGTGCACAGAAGAGAGTTTGAAAGATGCTGTTCTACAAATTTTGGGAAATTACGAGCAGTATAAAAATTTTGCCGAAAAAAATAGTTGCAAAGCTGACATCGGAAAAGTAATTAGCGAAAAAATTTACGGAGATTTTGAGAGAGGGAGGAAATAGTATGGAAAAACTAAAGGCTTTTGATTTAAACAAAAAAACACTTAGCTTCATTTTGTTCAAGGCGTATTATTCATTAACGGACAAACAAAGACGATTGGTGGTAGAAAATTCCGTGAAAGACGGTTTGTATATAGAGGATTTTCGTCGTAACTATGTGTCTCGCAGTATGGTTGAGACGATTCAGACGAAAATGCAAGAGATTATCGATAGCGATTTGCCTATCGTGAAGAAAACAGTGTCGGTGGAGGAAGCCAAAGAAATTTTTAGTGAACGAAAAGATGTTTTGAAAAACATTGAGTTCTTGAAATTTGAGGAAGTAGATATTTATTGCTGTGAAGAGTATTGTGATTATATTGTGGGAGATTTGTTGGATAGCACAGGCAAAGTGGGGGAGTTCAAACTTTCCGATTATAGTCCCGGGTTTATTCTGCGGATGGCATCGTGGGAGACGGGAGAGTTCAACTCTAATTTCGATATATCAAAACGGCTGTTCAATGCTCATCAATCTTACAAAAGATGGCTTCTTCTCACTAAAATGTATAATTTGGGGTATCTAAATCAGGCGGTTGACAATGGCTCTATCAAAACACAAATTTTGATGGATGAGACACGAGTTGAGCAGGAAATCACTAAAATTGCTTCCGCCATTCAGTGCGACAAATTGGTGAAATTGGTTCTTATTGCCGGTCCGTCTTCTTCGGGCAAAACGACATTCGCTTCCAAGCTGAGACTGCATTTGTCTGTTTTCGGGCTGAAGCCCGTGGTAATCAGTTTGGATGACTATTTTTTACCGCGAACTCTCACTCCGCGTAAGCCTAATGGCGATTTTGATTTTGAGTGTTTGCAGTCGATAGATTTGCAGTTTCTGAATAAGGATTTAAACAAAATTTTAAGAGGGGAAGAGGTTGAACTCCCTAAATATGATTTCAAATCGGGAACACGAGAGAAAAGCGGACACACTATCAAACTTGGTTCTAAGCATATCCTAATCATTGAGGGCATTCATGCTCTGAACAGGGAACTTACTTATTCCATACCTTTTTCGCAAAAGAAGAGCATTTACATCAGCCCGCTGTTCCAACTAAATCTTGATAGACACAATCGCATAACCACAACGGAAATTCGACAGTTGAGGCGGATAGTGAGAGATAAATACTATCGTGGATACTCTGCCGAAGACACTCTTGGTCGTTGGGAATCCATCAGAGAAGGCGAAGACAAAAATATATTCCCATTCCAAGAGGAAGCGGATTTTATTTTTAATTCGGCTCTGACCTATGAATTGGCAGCCCTGAAATCCCATGCTATCAGACCGCTATTGGAGGTTGAAAAAGAGTCTGCTAATTATCCAAAAGCTTGCAAACTGCTGGCTATACTGGAGCATGTAAAAGAGATAGACGACACATTTATTCCCCCGACTTCGGTTTTGCGTGAGTTTATCGGGGGCAGTATTTTCCGTTAATTGTAGAATATAACAAGAAGACAAAAAAATCTTGTCAAATAGGATTTAGATGAAAGTTTTGTCAGGATTGATTTATTGATGAAAGAGTTTGTAATTATATTTTAGGAACACAAATATGGGTTTAAGAAGAAAGGGTCGGGAAATTGCTATGCAGGCACTCTATGGTGATGATTACGACAAACAAAGGGTTTTTGATACTTTGGAGCAGATAGGCAATGACGAACAATTGGCTTCAAATAGTTCTATCATTTTGTTTGCCAAAGAGTTAGTTTCTGGAGTGTTGGACAATTTGGAGCAAATTGACAGGATTATAATTACGAAATCGAAAAATTGGGAATTTTCCAGAATTTCTCCCGTAGATAAGGCATTGCTGAGGATAGGAATTTTTGAACTTCTAAACACCAGTGTTCCTCGAGCCGTTGTCATTAATGAGGCTATAGAGATTGCCAAAGTTTTTTCGACCGTGTCTTCGGGAAAATTTATCAATGGAATTTTGAATCAAGTTGAAGCGGATTGAAATAGTTTTTTAAGTTAGTTATTATTGCACTTTGGGAGAGTTAATAGTATGAATTTTCAGGATATAATAAAAAATCTTAATAATTTTTGGGCAGATTGCGGTTGCAATATTTTGCAACCTTATGATGAGCAAGTTGGAGCCGGGACATTTCATCCTGCAACTTTTTTCGGCTCGTTGTCCGATAAGCCCACTTCTGTTGCTTATGTCCAGCCTTGTCGCAGACCGAAAGACGGCAGATATGGCGAAAATCCGAACAGATTACAGCATTATTATCAATATCAAGTCATTATCAAGCCTTCTCCAGATGATGTTCAAGAGTTGTATATCAAGAGCCTTCAGCATATAGGAATTGACACATCCAAGCACGATATTCGTTTTATTGAGGACGATTGGGAGTCTCCGACTTTGGGTGCTTGGGGATTGGGATGGGAAGTTTGGCTTGACGGTATGGAAATCACGCAATTTACCTATTTTCAACAAGTTGGTGGCATAAATCTTTCCCCGATTAGTGTGGAACTAACCTACGGTTTGGAGAGAATAGCCATGTATATTCAGAAAGTTGACGATTATCGAGACATTGCTTGGAACGACAAAACGACCTACGGCGATCTTTTCTACCAGAGAGAGGCACAATTCACAAATTTCAACTTTAACTATTCCGCACCTTCCATTTTATTTAAGCAATTTGATGAATATCGGGAGCAAGTTTTGTTTTTGTTGAAGAATGATTTGGTTTATCCTGCATACGATTATTTGTTGAAATGTTCACATTTATTCAATCTTCTTGATGCTCGAGGCTCTATTTCGGTCACACAACGAACCGCCTATATCAAATCCATTCGGGATATGGCGAAGGGTTGTGCTCAAAAATATATCCAATTAAATTAAATAGGAAATGCTTATGTTATTTAGATTTTTGATTTTTATTTGTCTGCTTTTCTCTTTTACTCTTGGTTTTGGTGAGGATACTGAGAAGGTTGAGGTAAAACAAGAAGAAGTAGAGAACACTGTAGAAGAGGAAAGTTCATTCAAGATTTTTTCGAATTGCGAAGGGAATCTAAAAGAAGTGCAAGTTGTAGATGGTAATAGTGGAAAAAAAGACAGCAGTTCTCTTGATGTGATTGACGAAAAAGCTGCTGGAAACCTATACGATATGGAATTCCCAATAAAAGCAACTTTTGACTTTAATAAGCACGAGTTGCAAACCAAAGGGGTCTATGTTCTCTACACAATGAGAAGAATATATTTTATTATCGGTGGCAGAGTTTATGGTCCGGTATACGACTCCAAAAAGGAGTTTTGGGAAAATAAGTGGGTAATGCCGAAAGACTTCCAAAAAATTGCAAAAGATGAAGATTATGAAATTTATTATTTTGGTGATGTGCCTTACATACAACTAAAAAAATTCCATATCTATTGGCTATCTAAGTATAATACCAAAAAATATAAAGAGGCTACTACGAACGAATGTTATTTCACAGATATTTTGCTTAAAATGACCAATTACAAAATTAAATTTTATTCAATGTCTGAGGGGATGAGATTGTATGTGAAAGTTCCGCAAATAATGAAGAAGACCGAAAAATATTTCCCTCCTATAAAAGAAGTTTTTGAAGGCGAATTTCTTTAAATAATAGTGATGAAATTAAAGCTAAGAGATTTGACCATTTTGGCTTGTTTGACGGGATTTGCCATTTGCGGATATGCATTTGAATCTTTGATTCCCAAGCCTTTACCTTTTTTCAGATTGGGCATTGCCAATATACCGGTTCTTTATCTGATTATTAAAAACAAATTTTTGCTTTCTTTTTTTGTGGCAATAGGAAAGGTTGTCGGCGGTAATTTGCTTGTAGGAACTTTGTTTTCTGTTCAATTTGTTTTTTCTTTTTCGGGAACTGTTGTTGCTTGCCTATTTATGATAAATTCTCGAATTTTCCTGAAAACCCTTGGCATTGTGGGCGTTAGTGTTATTGGGGCATATGTTTCATCTCTCGTGCAATTATATTTGGCATCTATAATGCTGTCCGACAATTTATTTTATCTGTTTGCTCCGTTTTCTCTTACTTCCATTTTTTCCGGCATAGTTGTTGGGATAACTGTTTTTTATATTGATGACAACTTGGAGATGAAATTGACATGGTAAGAAAATATTTAAGAAACTATTTGTTTGTGCTTTTGGGTTTTCTTTCTTTGGGAATTGGGGTTGTTGTCAGTATTTTTTCCTTTTATAATTCCCAATTGCCACCATTGACAGCCATAAAATCTTTCGATTTTAAAACAGGCTCTGAGGTTTATGATAAGGATGGGAATCTTGTCTACACTTTTGCTTATGAATCGAGAGAATATTTACCCATTAATGAAATCCCCGAGTATGTGAGCAAAACTTTGTGTGCCGTAGAGGACAAGAAGTTTTATGACCACTGGGGCGTAGATATTTTGGGAATCATCAGAGCTTTGGTGTTTGGGGTAGTAGGAGGACAAAGAATCTCCGGGACCAGCACCATAACTCAGCAATTGGCAAAAAATATGTTCCTCTCTTCAGACAGGTCTTTCGGTCGAAAGATTAAAGAGGCTATGTTGGCGATCAAGTTAGAGGGAGCTTTTTCCAAGAGCGAAATTTTGGAATTTTATTTGAACAAAGTTTATCTTGGAGCGGGACAATTCGGCATTGAAGCTGCATCTCAAAGGTATTTTAAAAAATCTGCCCGTTACCTCAGCAAGTTGGAAGCAGCTTTTTTAATAGGACTTTTGAAAGCTCCCGAGGGATATTCCCCTTACAAATATCCTTTCGCTTCTATTGAGAGAAGAAACCTTGTTTTACGCAGAATGCTGGCTGAGGGCGTTATTTATGAGAGCGAGTATGATGACTTCAGATACAAGTTGTTGCAATTTGCTTCACATAGCAAGAAGAGTAATTCTATAGATTACTACATAGATTATGTGAAAAGGGAGTTGCTAAAAAGATATTCGGTTGACCAAATTTTTGGTGGTGGGTTAAAGATTTACACTCCTATGGATTTTGATTTGCAAAATTATGCCGATACGATTGCGAATGTGGAATTGGCAAAGGTAGAAAATAGGAATAGTTATGAAAAAAAATACAGCGATTATCCGACTGACACCACCGATTTCAATACAGATTATTTGCAGGTTGGGATACTCAGTATGGACCCGCGAACCGGTTATGTTCGAGTTTTAACAGGTGGTCGTAATTTTTCTCATAGCAAATTTAACCGAATTATGCAGGCAAAAAGGCAGCCCGGGTCTTCTTTCAAACCGATAGTTTATTCCGCCGCATTGCGTGCAGGTTATACGCTTGCAACAGTTATCCAAGACGAACCTGTGGAATTTGTTGAGCACGACACGGTATTTTGGGAGCCTGTGAACTATTCCAGAAAGAATTACAGTTATTTGCGAATGAGGGAAGCTCTGAAAGAATCCAAGAATATTTATACCGTCAAAATGTGCTATGATATAACTCCAAAGAAAATTGTTTATATGGGTCGGAATTTTGGATTAACGGGAAGGCTTACTTATTCGCAAAGCGTGGCTCTTGGGTCTCATGAATTGACCCCCAGCGAACTCATTAGTGCCTATTCTACTTTCGCCAACAAAGGGAAACGAGTTGAACCGATTTTTATTACTAAAGTGGAAGATTCGCAAGGGAAAATTTTGTTTGAAACTGAGACTAAAGAAATTGAAGTTTTAACCGAACAAGAAGCTTTTTTGATGAACAGCATGCTTCAATCTGTGATAAAAGACGGGACTGGCACAAGGGCTCTTTGGATGGGATATCGCTGGACTGCCGGAGGTAAGACCGGAACAAGCAGTGATTTCCGAGATGCTTGGTTTGTCGGGTTTAACAAATTTTTGGTTACAGGAGTTTGGGTAGGATTTGACGATTTTAGTTCTATCGGCGAAGGGCAGGCAGGCTCTAATGTAGCTTTGCCTATTTGGACTAAAATTATGATAAAAGCCGTTCATGACAACAAAGAGTTCCGAAATGAGAGAAACGAAATTGATAGCAAAAAAATGGAATTTGAGAAGCCGGAAGGCATTGTAACCAAGAAAATATCCAGAGTTACCGGTCTTTTGCCACGAAGTGCAGGGGAGTCCGTGATGCTTGAATACTTCATTGACGGAACTCAACCTACGATTTCTTATCCGTATCGCTACAATTTTGCTCCTACTTGTTACAAAAATAATGAAAAAAATAAATTGATTATCGATTTTGGTGGTGACCCGTTCGATTGGGAAGCAGCTAAAAATAAAGGGTTTGTTAAAGTTTACCCCGATAGTCTGAAACCTGATTTCTTTGTTTTGGAAAAATTCAAATTGCCCAAGGCTCCAAGTTATAGCGATGCCGCTGTTATCAGAGACAGAAAATATGTAGAAGATGAAAGACAAGCTGAAGTCGTCAGACAAGTAAATAAAGAAGACCAACTGATGGATAATCTGTTGGATAGCCTGTTGGTAAAGAGTTACAGAGAAAAGACTGTAGATACACTCGATTCACTCACGGAAGAAGATTCGTCTTATTATGATGGACCTTTTTAGTCGTTATTTTAGATTATAATTTGGAAATTGGAGGAAAAATGGAAAAAATCTTCGTTTTGGATACAAATGTGATTATTCATAATCCCAACTCAATCTTTGCGTTTAAAGATTCCACGGTCGTTATTCCTATCACAGTCTTGGAAGAAATAGACAAATTCAAAAACGGTTTGGATGAAAAAAGTCGTAACGCCAGAGAGTTCGGACGAATAATGGATAGGCTCAGAGAAAAATCTGGCTCCGATTTTAGAAAGGGTGTTCCCATCAAATCAGGCGGGAAACTTTTTGTCGGATTATCCAGTTTGATTTCTCAAAAGTTGCACGATTTGTTATTGGAGAAAAAAAATGATAATCTTATTATCAGCACGGCATTGCATTTCAAAGAGAAAAATCCCGATAAGCGAGTTATTTTGGTTTCCAAGGATGTTAATGTGCGGATTAAAGCTGATGCTTTGGGCTTGGAGGCACAAAATTTCAAAAATGATCAGGTGAAGTTTGATGAGATTTATACAGGTGTTAGAGAAATTGATTTGAGCGAGAAAGAGCATAAAGATTATAGCAAAAACAACTATTTTGAACCACCAAAAAAAGCAAATGTTAAACCCAATGAATTTGCTGTTTTCAAGACCGAAGGTCGCAAGTCTTTGGCACGATACAGTGCCGAAAACAAGCTTTTTTATCCTCTAAATTTTTATAAGGGCAGTGAATCTATATTTGGTATAGTTCCTCGCAATACAGAGCAAAGGATGGCGATGGATTTATTGCTTGATCCCGAGATAAAATTGGTAACTCTTTTGGGAACAGCTGGAACTGGTAAAACTTTTTTGGCATTAGCAGCGGGTATGGAGCAAGTTGTGCAAAAAGGCTTCTACAAAAAAATGGTCGTGTCCAGACCGATTTTCCCTATGGGTAAAGATATTGGGTATTTGCCTGGTTCCAAAAAGGATAAGTTCAATCCTTGGATGCAACCTATTTATGACAATATGGAAAAAATTATAGAGGATACGGAAGAGTCCAACAAGAAGCAAAAGAGAATTGATGATTATATCGATTTTGGATTGTTGGAATTGGAGCCTCTCACATACATCAGAGGTCGAAGCCTTACCAATCAATATTTGGTGGTGGATGAAGCACAAAACTTGACCGCTCATGAGATAAAGACGATTATTACCAGAGCGGGGGAAAAGACGAAGATTGTCTTCACGGGCGACCCTTATCAGATTGATGTTCCTTATCTCGATTCCGAGTCCAACGGATTGTCTGTTGCAGTGGAGAAACTGAAAGAAGAAAGTGCTGTCGGGCATGTAACTTTGGTGAAAGGCGAACGGTCGGAGCTTGCCAATATAGCAGCGAGAGATTTTTAGAAAAATATGGATATTCCTCAATGTCGCAGTTGGGTAGAGGTAAATTTAACCAATTATCGCCAAAATATAGAGAAGCTAAAAAAGTTCATCCCGAAAGGGACTTCTATTTTGCAGATTGTGAAGGCTAACGCTTACGGTCACGGCTCTGTTACTATAGCCAAAGAGGCTTTGAAAGTCGGAGCTTCGCTTTTCGGAGTGGCAAATTGTTGGGAAGGTGTGGAGCTTCGCAAAGGCGGAATCTTTGACACTCCTATTTTGGTTTTGTCTCCTTGTTTTGATTTTGAGATTCCTATTCTTAAAAAATTCAATCTTACGCCTTCTGTTTCTACTCTGGAATTTGCTCGGGAATTTTCTGGCAAAGTGCATATAAATTTGGAGACGGGGATGGGTAGAAGTGGATTTGATGGGAGTTTGGCAGAATTGGAAGAAATCTGTGCTCTCCCCAATATTGAGGTTGAGGGAATTTATTCTCATTTGGCAGCATCTGAAGACGATTTTGATTATACCGAGAACCAGTTAAAAAAATTTGAGGATATTTTGTCCAAATTGTCGTTTAAGCCCAAATACATTCATATTGCCAATAGTGGTGGCATTTTTTCTATCAAGTCGCCCATTACCAATATGGTGCGGATTGGTTTGATGAGTTTCGGCGGACAAATTGGCTTTTTTGACAAGATTGATTTAGTTCCAGCTCTGTCTTTTAAAAGTAGAATTGCTATGATAAAAACCGCTAAAATTGGTCAGACAATTGGCTACAATAGAACATATAAAGCTATGACAGACATTACTTATGCCATTATTCCGGTTGGTTATGCCGACGGGTATAATTACCTTTTGAAAAATAAAGGCAATGTTCTTGTTAATGATAAGTTATGCCCTGTAATAGGCAAAATATCTATGGATATGATTACGGTAGATGTAACAGATTTGAAAGTTTGTGTGGGAGATGAAGTCGTTTTGCTCGGCTGGCAACACCTCAAATTGTATCCCCAAAATGTAGCAGGTCTGTATGACGGCTCTGGTTACGAAATCCGTGTGCTGTAGGTAGAAGAGCCCAGTGGGTGTATGTTGAGTAGTGAATATGTTAAATTTGTAGGTAATTGCTTTAAAAAGAGCCTCGAAAGAGGCTCTTTTCTGTTGTAAACTAGCTAAAAAAACAAAATTTAGGGGAGCGTGCATTTAATTGGGTCTAATTTCCACTCCTTTTGAATAATTATTGAACCAAATTTTCAAAAAATGATTCATATTTTTTTCAGATTTAAATCCGTCTAAATTTTTTAATTTCCTATTCAATTGTCGATTAATATTTTCAATTTTATTTGTTGTTTTATCCAAAAAATCGTAATGAAAATGAGCAGTTAATAAACCAAAGTTTCGATTAATTGATTTAATAAAACGCTTATGAATTTTTAGGCGAAAAAATTTTTCATAGTGATTAAGCGAACTTAAATTATTTTCAGCTTCTTGTAAAGTTTCAGCATTTAAAATGCTCTTAATCAAGTTCTTAAAGAAAATATTTCGTCTAAAAAACTTACTCTTTTTTGTTTTAGGAACATTGATATTAACGCTTCTTAAATAATGAACCAAGCAAATTTGATGTGGAACATCTTCAAAAAGTTGGTTAACTGGCTTAACAAAGCACATTGATATTAACGCTTCTTAAATAATGAACCAAGCAAATTTGATGTGGAACATCTTCAAAAAGTTGGTTAACTGGCTTAACAAAGCACTTCCCTCGCCCAAAATCTGACACAATCCCAATTATTTTGTTGTCATACATTTTTTTTAGTCTATTCAAAAAGTCTTCAGATGAACTACTATGTTCTCTATCATAAATCTTGTAATATATTGGTTTATCAAGTAGTTTGCTACTGGCGACTAAGACAACTTTTCGCTTACCGTTTATCTTAATTTCCTTGCCATCAATATAAATTGTTGTCTCATCTATATTGCTGTGTAACACATTATCCTGATATAAATTAGCTCGCTGAGGTATCCAATTAAGAATACTATTTTTACAAATCCCATGTCTTTTAGCAACTTCAGAAAGAGAACTTTTGGTTGAAATATAGTCAGTAACAACCTTATCTTTGAATTTTGGTGCAAAATGAGTTCTCTTATTATATCCAAAATTGGTAAAACTTATTTGGCAATCTTTACAATAAAATCGTTGAGTTTTGACTTTAATTTTCCCACGATTAGTTGTTCTTTCAGAGAAAATATATCCCTTCTTTTTTGTGTTTAAGCTATCACAATTTGGACAGTGTTTTTTTTGATTATACTCATGGCATTTTAATAAATGTTCATAACTTATTCTGTCAAACATAATTAGGTCTTATTTCAGACCCAGTTATTTGCACACTCCCAAATTTAGTTGACGAGTTGTCTTGCAGGACAACAATTTGAGTGTGAAAAAGATTAAATATTATGTTGATAGTAATGGCAAATGTCAAGTTTCAGAGTTTATAGAGAAATTGGAGACAAAAGTTAAAACAAAAATTCTTTGGACATTGAAGATTATCAGTGAAGAGAATAGAGTACCTGACAAATATTTTAAGAAATTGCAAAATACTGACGATATTTAGGAAGTAAGAGTTGGCTATAATGGCAATGCTTTCAGGTTTTTAGGGTTTTTTTGATAATGGAGAATTGATTAGTCTAAATCATGCTTTTACGAAAAAGAGTCAAAAAACACCTGCAATAGAGATAAAGATTGCCGAGAAGAGAAAGGAGGAATATTATGAGTGCTACTGATAGATGCATAGATTTTGATGAGCATTTAGAGCAAATGAAAAAAGATGATCCGGTATTCAAAAAGGAGTTTGAAGAGGGTTATGAGGCTTTTAAAATTGGTGCTTTGCTCAAGGGAAGTAGACAAAAAGCTAATCTCACTCAAGAGCAAGTAGCCAAAAGGGTTAATACAACTAAAAATTTCATTTCACGCTTGGAAAATCATGCTAAGGATGTTAAATTTTCCACCTTGTGCAAATATGCAGAGGCTCTTGGAAAGAAAATCGAGATAAGAATTGTTTAATTATTGAAGGTTGAAAATCCCGCAAATACAGGAAAATAACACATATCCCTCAAAATATTGATCGAAAATTTATAAATTATACCGTTGTAATGAGCAAATGCTTGTCACAGCGGTTTTTTTATTGTTCTGGCTGTCAAAATCAATGTGCAGAATACGAAGTTGACACAAAAACAAAAAAATAGAAGTGGGAAAACGCTAAAACAGGAATTCAGGAGTGTTTAGACTAAGGTCAAGTAAAAATCGGCTCTAAATGAAGCTATTGTAGCATTCCGCAAAAAACCCTTGACCAAGAGTATCTCAAAATTATGTTAAGCGAGAGTTTGCTTATTTGGGTTCAATCTCTGATAATATATATTATGTAAACTTGGAGATATGACAAGCATCCTCTTTCATTTGAATGAGTTACGGATATTTTAAAATAAAAGGTTAAAACTTATGAAAAGCATGACAGGTTTTGCGTCGGGAGAGTTTCAAATAGGCGAATTTAGAGGGCCTATTTCTATCAAGAGTGTCAATTCCCGCAATTTGGATATTATTGTAAAATTGCCGGCATTTATGGTCTCGTTGGAATCAAATCTCGTTCAGCTTGTAAAATCACGGATAAATCGAGGTCGATTTGTTGCTACGATTGATATTGATGTATCTAACTCCATTTCTTTAAAGCTAAATACAGCCCTTTTTAGTCAATATTTGGACATTTATGAAAAGGCAAAAAAGATGTCGGGTCTTCCCTATAGTTTGGATTCTATTTTGCACAATAGCGAACTTGTTGGTACTCGGTTCGATATGGATAATGTTGAGCCTATTTTTTTGCAAGAGTTCGAGAAAATATTGGATGAGTTCATCGCTTCAGTGTCTGCTGAGGGCGATAGTATGCGTAGTTTTTTTGTTGAGTCAATGCAAAAAATAGAGATATCCCTTGAAATTGTTGAAGGTCTCTTCCCTATTTATAGAGAAAAAAGATTTTTGCGATTGAAAGAGAATTTGCAAAACACATTGGAGCGTAATTTGGAACCGGACGAATTGTCGAAATCGTTATCCGAGGTAGCTTTTCTGATGGAACGGTCGGATGTTACGGAAGAAATTGAGAGATTGAAGCATCATATTAAGACTTTTAGCGAAAATCTGGAGGTTGAAAATTGCGGTAAAACCTTAAATTTCGTAGTGCAGGAGATGCAAAGAGAAGCAAATACTATGGGTTCTAAGTTTGCTTCCGAAGATGCTTTCCCCCATATTTTATTAATAAAAGAAGAGATAGAAAAGTGCAGAGAGATGGTTGCCAATGTTGAATGAAAATGATGTTTTAGAAGCAATTTACAATGTTGATGGCTGTAACTTGCAAGAATTAAGTAAATTATGCAATATAAGTAAACATGAACGCAAAGACTTGCTCAAAATTCTTCGCAAATTAGAGAAAGACAAGTCAATATCTTATTCAAATAGCAAGTATGTTAAGGGTATAAACTCTGTTGAAACAGGAAGATTTGATGCTCTTGCTCTGATGAAAGGGCATCAGTTTGGCTTTGTTATTACTGAATCCGACCATATATTTGTAAACATTGAAGATACTTTAGGTTTGTTTCATAACGACCTTGTTGAAGTGCAAGTTACAGGCATTAAGAAGAATGGGAAGGTTGGGAAAGTAATTAGGATTGTGGAAAGAGGCAGAAAGGTTTTGGTGGGAACTGTAGCTAAATTAGGCAATCAAGCGATGTTGACAGGCATAGGTGGTCATTTTCATAGGGATGCACAAATTATCAATCCGGAAATTGCAAATTCTGGAGACAAAGTTGTTGCTTCCGTTAGTTTTTGGGGTGATTTGGAAGTTTACCCTCGGGTAAAAATAACGGAAGTTTTGGGTCGTAGCGGTGATATTCAGACGGAAATTTTATCTGTTATCTATTCTTACGAGTTGCCTCTTGAGTTTGATGATAAACTTGTGAAGGAAGCAGAAAAACTCAACGAGAGCTTTGATGTTGAAGATGATATGAAGGAGCGGAAAGATTTGCGGGAATTACACACCTTTACCATTGATCCTGCCAGTGCCAAAGATTTTGACGATGCCGTTTCCGTGCAAATCAATCATAATGGAGAATATGAACTTTTTGTGCACATCGCTGATGTTTCTCACTTCGTCAAACTGGGCTCTGCCCTATTTGAAGAGGCTCTATCACGGGGGAATTCCTACTATTTTCCCAAGAGAGTCATTCCAATGCTTCCGAAAATTATCTCCAATTCTTTATGCAGTTTGCGTCCTAACGAAGACAAATATACAATTACCGTAAAAACTGTGCTCAATAAAAATTTTGAAATTTTGGAGCAAAGTGTTTTTAAATCGGTAATTTGTTCCAATGTGCGATTTAATTATGAGCAAGTTGATGAAATTTTTGAAAAAGGGAATTTGGAAGAGATAACTAAGGAAGATAAAGATGCTTTGTTGTTGGCCGATAGGCTTTCCAAGGGTTATTTCAAAAAAAGAAAGACCTATATTCAATTTTCGTTGCCTGAGGCTGAATTTGAGTTTGATGAGGACGGTTTACCGATAAATATTTTTAGGTCTGAAGAGACGGCTTCGCACAAACTGATTGAGAATTTTATGTTAATCGCTAATGAGTATGTGGCCAAATTTTTATCCTCAAAATCAAGCATTTATAGGGTTCATGAGCCTCCTGAATATGCTGATGTGCAAAAGGTAAAAAAAGAGCTTGAACAAAATAGCATTGAGGTCCCAGCATACAAAAATCCGACGGAATTTTATCAAAGAACATTGAAAGTATTAGATTCCGATGATAAAAAGAGGACTTTCGAGCGAAAAATTTTGCGAAGTATGAAAAGAGCTGAATATAGTTTAACCAATTCACATCATTTTGGGATAGGAATCGATTTTTATACGCATTTCACTTCCCCCATCAGAAGAATTTGTGATTTGGGGATACATTTGTTGATAAAAAACGCAATTAATTCCGAAAAATTACTAAAAAAAATAGTCAACAATGCGAACGAGAAGGAACAAATTGCTACAAACGCTGAAAATGATGTGCAAAAGCTTTATTACTTGCAATTTATGAAGAAAAGATTGGGCAATGAATATACGGCTACTATCGTTGACATAAAAAGAAATGTAATCAAATTGGAATTGGTTAAATATCCTATTTTTGTTAAGGTTTTCAGTGAAAATAATGCGTTGCGAAATAAAAAAATTAAACTTACTCAAAGAAAATCGGTTAAAATTATTAAGGTAACCGATGAAATAGAAGTAAAAATTATTTAAAGCTATTTATTAGAAGTATTTAGACAACTTGCTTATTTGCTGTATGTTATATTACGCAAGATAAAGTTAATTATTTTGGGAGAAGATATGAAAGTTAAAAAGAAACTCAAATATTTGGTTTGCTGTTTTGTTGTTCTTTTGGTTGGTTTATATTTTTCTAGGAATATAATTTTTGCTTACATATTTGAATTTGGAGCTGAATCGGTATTTGGAGCTAAAGCAGAAATTAAAAAGTGTAATCTGCAAATTTTTTCCGGCAAGTTGTCTTGGGAAGATTTTGAGGTTGCAGACAAAAATAAGCCTATGAAAAATCTTTTCCAGACAGGATATGTAGAATTAGATTTTGGCTTGTCTGCCCTATTCAAAGGGCAATTTGTCTGTGAAAATGTTCTTATTGATAGATTGGAATTTGGAACTAACAGAACAACTGATGGTAGTTTACCCAAGAAAGCGGATAAAAACGAAAAGTCAGCTTTTGCTGGGGCTGCTGTCAATTATTTGGAGAATAAGAAAAAATCAATTCCTATCTTGGAATATCAATCTTTGAATGTAGATTCTATTTTGAGTGTGGCTAAATTTATTACTCCCGCGAAAGCAGATTCTTTGCGGAAAGAGATAGAAGATGCTAACGAATTTTGGACAAATGTGTTGGCTGATAAGGAATATAAGCAAAGAATAAACGGAATTAAGCAAAAATTTGATGATTTGGATTTATCAAATCCCGATATAGATATCAAAGAGTTGGGTGTTTTATACAGGGAAAGCAGTGCTTTATACAAAGAGATTAAGGAGAATAAAGCTGAATTTGAAAAGCAAATTGCATTACTCAAGACGGCAAATGAGCTGAAAGATTGGGCTAAACAAGATTACGACAATGCTATGAAAATGGTAAAATTCCCTGATACGCAGGGTAAACAAATCGGAGAATTGCTGTTCGGTGATTTTGTTTATGATTTGATATTGAAGGGCGTTACAGCTATCAAAACAGTTAGAACTGCGTCTTCGGCAGAAAAAAAGAAAGAAAAGCAAAAATTGCGGTTTTGGTTGAAAGAAGCACAAATAAATTCAAGGCTAAATAACGGAATCACCATAAAAGGAAATATCAAAAATATTTCCAATGCCCAAAAGTTAACGGGAGAACCGACAATCATATCTCTTTCGCTAACTTCCGAAAAAATTGAATTTATCAAAATTGCGGGTGAACTCAACTATTTGAGCGACAAATCAACGGAAAGCTTTCTTGTTGATATGAAAGGTGTTGGGTTGAGTAACATAAAGTTAAATCAAGAAGTGTTGCCACCTAAAATTAAGTCATGCTCTCTAAATGGTAAAACATCGCTGAGGGTCGTTGGTGACGATATTTTGGTTGATAATTTTACAAATATTAATGATATTTTGTATTCATACGAATATGAAAAACCTGTATCCTCTCAAATGAAAGAGATAGCAGAAATAGTTGGAAGTTCTGCAAATGCCGTATGGGTAAAGGTTAATTGTGAATTTACTTCCGATAAAAATGTGAGTGAAATTAGCTCCAATCTCGATGAAATTGTAAAAAATGCTTTATACAAAAAGTTTTCCAAAGAAAGCAAAAAATTGGAAGAAAAAATACGAAAAAAAATAGGTTTACAAAAAGAGCAAAAGGAATTAAGTTCACTATTCGAAAAGTTGGATAGTAGAGTGCAGTCTATCTTGTTTACATCAGAGCCGATTAGTGCCGAGGAAAAAGGCAAAAAAGAGAAAGAAATTAATGACAATTTAATAGAAAAAGGAAAGGAAATAATAGACAACAACGAGATTAAAGATAAGGCTAAAGAGTTAATAAAAGGAATAAAATTTTGAGAAAATTACTACTTCTCACTATAACTTTTTTTTGTGCTGTTCTTTTTGCGGATGAGATAAAAAACCTGACTGATAATTTGCAGGACGAGAAATCATCTTTTTGGGATTCGTTGCAAAAAAAGCAACCGGAAAAGGATACCGAGCGGTTTTTGGTCTTGGCGAATGTCTATTTTGATATGGGGCATTACTACTCTGCAAGGAAGTATTATAAGCTCTATTTTCAAAAAGGTGATGACCATAAGGCTAAGTTTAAGATGGCTTTGTGTGACTTTTATATAGCAGGCGGGAAAAACAAAATCACTTTTGTGAAAAGTTTTGTTAGTGACAATCCGGATAACCTTTTGAACAAATATTTAATTTTAGAAATGGGGAAATATTATTTAGAAAATAAACAGTATTGGGATGCCTGCAAAGTGTTGGAGAACAACAATCCTCATTTCCCCTATTTAAATTATTTCAGAGCTGTTGCGTTTAAGAATTTGGATAAGCCATCCAGCAGTGCTTATCTTTTTGGCTTGGTTATCAAAAATGCCAACACTTCCAAAGTGTTATTGAAAAATGCGACAGATTTGTATATGGAAGAGATTGCCAAATTGCCTTGGCAGAGAGCAGCCAGCAGAACGAGCAGAGTGATTATGTTTATGCCGTATAGCGAAAATAAGGTGGAGTTGCTTCTGTTTTTGGCCGGAATTTATGATAAAAATTACTTTTATGCTCAATCGAACGAAATCTATTACGATTTGATTAATACCGAAAAAATGTATAAGTTATATAAGTTTACCATCAACAATAATGTGGAGTCGAAGAATTACAAAAAGGCTTTACAGGACATTGATACATATTTGGAGCTTTTGGGTGAATCCAAAGAGAAAAAGGGAATTCTAAAGATAAAAAGCGAGATTGAGGACTTGACCAAGAGTGAATGATATTTATTCTAAGGTGCTTGACCGTGTTGATATTGTCGATGTTGTTAGCAAATATTTGCCTCTAAAAAAAAATGGCTCCAATTACAAAGCGTGTTGCCCTTTTCATCAGGAAAATACACCTTCGTTCGTTGTAAGTCAGACAAAACAGATTTTCAAATGTTTTGGTTGCGGTGTCGCCGGAAATGCAGTCAGTTTTGTCAAAGAATACGAAAAAATCTCTTATTATGAAGCTGCTCTCAAGCTGGCACAGCAATATGGGATTAAGGTAAATGTTGATAAGTTTTCTCGACAAAAAGAGTCTAAGACGAGTTTAATTTTACAAATTTATTCGTTAGCAAAAGATTTTTATCGCGAAAATCTTTCTTTGCATGGGAAAATGGCTGTCGAATATTTAAAGAGCAGAAGTATTTCCGAAAACACAATCAAAACTTTTGAGTTAGGATTTTCACTAAACTCGCAAACCGCTTTATACAATTACCTGCGAAAAAACAATGTGAACAAAGATATCTTGTTGGAATCAGGTATAGTTAAGTCCAATAATAAAGGTTATTACGATTTATTTTCCAATAGAGTGGTCTTCCCTATCGTTTCTTCGACCGGTGTTACCGTTGCGTTTGGAGCTCGGGCGATGGATAATGCGATGCCCAAATACATAAACTCTCCGACCACCGCTGTTTACCAAAAAAGCAAGGAGTTATACGGTTTCTACATTACTAAGCATGAGATAGCGAAACTTGACAAGGTGATAATTTGCGAAGGTTATTTGGATTTTTTGCGACTATATGAAAATGGTTATCACAATGCTGTGGCATCTTTGGGAACTTCTCTGACCGATGAGCAGGTCTCTTTGCTCAGGAGATATTGCAAGAATTTTTACATCCTCTATGACGGCGATGATGCGGGATTAAAGGCGACTTTGCGTGCTGCTTCCAAAGTGCTTTCTCAATCAGGGGAAGCAAAAATTGTTCGTTTGCCTACGGGAGAAGACCCCGACAGCTTTTTGCTCAAAAAAGGCAAAGAGTCTTTGGATGGATTACTCGAGAACTCCCCTACTTATCTGCAATATTTGAAAGACAGTTTGGAGCTGTCGGAAGCGATGGAGGTTCTTTTGGAGGTTGCTGGCTCTATCATCAACCAATTGGACAGATTTGTTTTTATCAAAAAAGTTTCGGAAATGTTTGGAGTTGAGGAGTCTGTTTTTTCCTCTCAAGTAAAAACCAAAAAAGTTTATTTTGAAAAAGACAATAATGCAAGTAAAAATCAGCTTGAAGGCTTGGAAGAAAGGTTGCTCTTGATGGTGTGTATGTCCGAGAAAAGCAAACTACAAGCTATGGTTTCGGCGTTGTCCTCGACCGATTTTTTGGTTTCTGAGTATAGAAATATCTTTGAAGAGTTGGTGACAGCGAGTGCAGATGAGACTCTCAATCTCAATGCTTTAGCTTGTCAGAGCAAATTCCCGCAGATATTTAACGAGCTTATTGTGGAGAGTGAGCAAGGAAAGAGCGTGGATTTCGAACAAGTTCTCAACGGTTTTCGGATAAAAAAAGAGGTCAATGCAATAAAAGATTTGGACGAAAAGCTCGTCAGCCATTTGAATAGCGAAACCGATAACTCTCTAATGCAAGAGATTTTGACGCAAAAAAAGAATGCAAAACAGAGATTGGTTGATCTTGGATATAACAAAACTAAAATTTAAGGATATCGACCAAATAAAGTGAAAGAAATTTTAATAACTCTTTATAATTCAAATGTTTTTGACTATTTCATCTTGCCTCTATTTATTTTTTTGGCGAAAATAACGGAAGTCTCTATTGGAACATTGAGAATTATTTTTGTATCCAAAAACAATAAACTTTTATCTGGAATTACTGGCTTTTTTGAGGCTTTGATTTGGCTTATTGTTATAGCAAAAATCTTTGAAAATGTTAGTAATGTTTACAGTTATTTGGCGTATGCTACGGGATTTGCTGCCGGCGTAGTTGTGGGAGTGATGGTCGAAGAAAAGCTTGCCATGGGGACTGTGCTGGTAAGGATTATAACGCAAAAAGAAGCGGATTTATTAATCGATTACTTCAAGGAAAGCAATTTTAGAATAACTTATTTTGAGGCAATATCTAATAAGGACGAAAAATCAAACATCATCTATGTTGTTGCTAATAGGATAGATATAGGGTTTTTGGTTAAGAAGATAAAGACACTAAATCCCAAAGCTTTTTACACAATTGAGGATATAAAATTCGTGAGCGAAAAATTGGTCAAACACCACTTCATTTTTAATAAAGTTTTTAAAAGAAACTCGCTAAAGTTTTTCAAGAAGAAATAGGGCGGAAAAAAATGAAAAAAATTATTATTGTAGTTGGAGCTTATGGTAGCGGGAAAAGTGAATATTCTGCCAATTTAGCATATAGAGAAGGGAAATCGGTTATTGTTGATTTGGATATAATGAATCCTTACTTTAGAACTAGAGAATTAACGGAAAGATTTGCTGCCATTGGGATTGAAGTTGTTGCTCCCGAAGGTTCATTTCGCCATACTGAACTTCCCATGCTTTCACCGAGAATACAAGCAAAAATCGAAGAAAAAGATAAGATGATTATAATGGACATTGGTGGAGACCCTTTAGGGATGAAAGTGCTCGGACGCTACAAAAAAAATCTCACTAATAGAGGTTACGATCTCAGGATGGTTGTTAACACCAAGCGTCCTCAAACCTCTTCTGTAAAAGCAGTCTTAGAGATGTTTGATGAATTTGAATACTATTCTAAAATGAAAATAACAACTTTGGTTTCCAATACAAATTTGATGGAGTATACTAATTTGGAAGTTGTCACAGAAGGAGTAAGAATTGTTTCGGAAGTTGCCAAAATGAAAGGTGTAGATTTCTTTGAATACTGTGTCTTAAAAAAGAATTGCAGGGGCATTCCAGATAAAATTGGTGAACAAAATATTTTTATAATGGATTATTTTTTGGGCAAGCCTTGGGAAAGATGAACTTACCTTTTTTTTTCTCGTTAAGATACTTAAAAGGGAAAAGTAGATTTCCAATCAGTTTATGGTCGCTATTGAGTTGTGTGGGGATTTTCTTCGGAGTGTTTTCGATTTTGGTCTCTTCCGCCTTCATGGACGGACTCAAGCAAGTAATGATGGATTCGTTGCTACAAAGCAGAGCACATATCACTATCAAAAGCAACGCAAATCAAGTTTTTGAGCAAAACTTTATAGAAGAATTGCAAAACGATAACGACATCCAATTTTTTTCTTTTGTAATTCGCACCCAAGGCGTCATAAAGGTAGGAAATAAGTTTCAAGGAGTGCAAATTCAAGGAATTGATTTTGCTAAACATAGAAAAATTTTGCCTTATCTAAATTCTCTATCAATAACCAAGTTGTCTGACAATCAAATTGTTCTCGGAAATACTCTTAAAACTCGTTTGAATATTTTTGACGGAACTCCGATTTACTTTTATTCGTTGCAACACACTCAAATTACAGCATTTGGAACATTGCCTGCGATTTATAAATTTAGCTTGTCAGATGAGTATTTCTGTGATGACAAAGTTTCGGAAGGCAATTTAGTGTTTGTTAACTTATCTACAGCTCAAAGGATTGCAGGCAAAAAGCGTGCAAAATCTTTGGAAATTCATCTGAAGAGTCCGGATAACGCTGAAGTTGTGGCGGAGAGGTTGCAAGCGAAGTTAGGAGAAGGATTTACGGTGAGCGGTTGGTATCAGGAAGATAAAACTATTTACAATTCATTGAAGATAGAAAGTATTGCTCTCAACTTGGTTCTTTTCTTGATAGTTATTTTGGCGATTTTTAATATGAGTGGTAATTTTTTGCGGTTGGTGAGCGAAAAGAGCGGAGAGATAGGCATTTTGAAATCGATGGGACTTCAGCAATCGCAAATAAAGAAGATTTTCATCTATTGCGGACTATTGATAGCCGGCATTGGAGTTGTGGTTGGTATTTTGGTTGCCTATGTTTTCTTGCATCTGCAATACAATTATCATCTAATAAAAATTCCTATTCAAGGATTGGGTTTTGACTATTTGCCTGTAGAGATTTCGTATGTTAACGGAGTTTTTATCTTTTGTGCGGTAATACTGTCCAGCCTGTTTTTTAGTTATTATCCGTGCCAAAAATTGAAAAAGATTGAACCGATTAAAGTGATAAAAGGATGAAGAATTTGAGACACAAGAAAAGAAAATTACTGTTTTTATTCGCTCTGATTGTTTTGCTAACGGCTTTTTGGATGCCCGATTCGTCTTCGCACAAGATTAAATACATAGAGCGAAGCTCCGACAAAGTAAAAGTAGAAGAGGTTGCCGGCGAAAAATGGCTGATTTGGCTATACAATAACCCAGTCGGGAGGCTATCTACAAAAGCTATCGTTAAACGAAAATTTGTTTCCGGCTGGTATGGCAAGATGATGGACAGTCCGAAATCGCAAGAAAAAATTTCCTCTTTCATTTCCACTTATGACATCGACACCTCGATAGCAATAATGGAAGATTTTTCCAATTTCAACGAGTTTTTTATCAGAAAATTGAAAAAATCCGCTCGCCCGATTGATGCGATGGAAAATTCCGTTGCTTCTCCGGCTGATGGCAAAGTGTTGGCTTGGGAAAATCTGGACGAAAGCGATTTTATCGTCAAAGGTTACAAATTTAATCTCAGCGAATATTTGCAGGATGATGAACTTGCCAAAAAGTTTGCAGGTGGCTCAATGATGCTTTTCCGCCTTTGCCCTACCGACTATCATCGCTTTCATTTTCCTGTGAGTGGAGTTGTCGAAGAGAACAAGAAAATTGACGGGGATTACTATTCTGTATCCCCTATTGCCATAAAAAAAATCGTCGAGCTTTTTTGTTTAAACAAAAGAGAGTTGACATTAATCGGGACAAAAGATTTTGGAGACATTATCATGAGTGAGATTGGTGCCACGATGGTTGGGAGCATCATCAACACTTATGTCGGCGACACTGTTGCCAAAGGTCAAGAAAAAGGCTACTTCAAATTTGGCGGTTCTTCAGTTTTGCTTATATTTGAAAAAGGCAAAGTTACTATTGACCGAGATATTTTGGAGAATACCAAAAAAGGCTTTGAGACGAAAATTTTTATGGGAGAAAGAGTAGCTATTGGCAAAGAATAGCAATTTATGGAGAGAAAGATGAATTTTGATCAAATTAGCAGAGAGAGTGAGTTTTACGGCAACACTTCCGCCGTGGAATTGATAGAGAAGTATGGTTCGCCATTGTATGTATATAATGAGAATATTCTGAAAAAACGCTGTCGTGAGATGATGAATCTTGTCAGATATCCGAAGTTTAAGGTGCATTATTCGGTCAAAGCTAACTCCAACTTGGAGTTAATGAAGATAATCCGCAACGAAGGTCTGTATGTAGATGCGATGTCCCCTGGGGAGATGTATGCGGAGCTAAAAGTCGGATTTAAGCCTGAGCAGATTTTGTTTATTTGCAATAATGTGTCCGCTGAAGAGATGAGATTTGCCATAGACAGAGATATCAGAGTCAGCGTTGATTCCTTGTCTCAACTGGATTTGTATGGACAATTAAATCCCGGTGGAGATGTTTTTGTGAGGATTAATCCTGGAATTGGTGTTGGTCACAGCGAAAATGTGATTACCGGTGGCAAGAAAACCAAATTTGGTATAGAGATGAAATCTATCCCCGAGCTCAAAAATATTTTGGCAAAGCATAAACTCAATCTTATCGGCATCAATCAACACCTCGGTAGCCATTTTATGAGTTGGTTCGAGTATATCAACTCCGTGAATGTTGTTTTGAGGATTGCCCGAGAGTTTGAGGATTTGCAGATTATAGATTTGGGTGGTGGCTTTGGTGTGCCCTATCACAAGCAAGACAACGAACAAAGGCTCAATCTTTCCGAACTTGGCAGTGAGCTTAACGCTCGACTTTTGCAATGGGCTAACGAATATAATAGAGAAATCGAGTTTCGTGTAGAACCTGGTCGTTATATCGTGGCGGAATGCGGTATTCTGCTTGGCACAGTGTTTACCAAAAAAGAGAACGATTATCGGAAATACATCGGGACAAATCTTGGCTTTAACCAATTCAAAAGGAAAGTGATGTATGATTCATATCACGATATTGAAATTTATCGCAAAAGCGAAGACATCGACCTCAATGACAGAGAAAAAGTGATTATCGTCGGCGATATCTGTGAATCGGGAGATATCATAGCTTCCGACCGCTATTTGCCGAAAATCGAAGAAGGCGATATTCTTGGCGTGATGGATGCCGGAGCCTACGGCTTCAGTATGGCATGCAACTACAACAATAGATTGCGACCAGCTGAGGTTCTCATCGATTCCGAGGGTAATGACAGATTGATAAGAAGACGCGAAACATTTGAAGATTTGATGGCGTGCTTTGTGGAAGAGTAAAATAGCTGATTAATTTTTAAAAAACGGAATTGAAACTCAATTCCGTTTTTTTTGTTATACTTGATTTAGTTTAGATATTTGGGTGGAGGGCGTTATTGGCTGTTGTATGTAGTTTAGCTTATTATATATTTTACTTACTCTCCCTCATTTAGGTTAGTCTCTCTCAATAAACCTATTTCGCTTGGAATATCAAAATCATCAACGGTTTCATTGTCATATAAGAACACAATTTTTTTTCCGCATTTATAAGCATATCCGATTTCAAGAGAGGTTTTTGTTCCTACATATTTGTCAAAGTTGCAAACTATAATCATGTCACATGTTTCAATTGCTTTTAAGTGAAGTGCTTCAACAGACCAAGTGCAACGGTTAATAATTTTATCATTTTTAAAAAGAATAAAACCTTTCTCAGACCCAACCACTTCAGTATTTAATGGACTATCTACAGTAATACCTTGAGTTTTGAGCACGCCAATTAGCTTTGTAATTTTATCAAGTTGTTTATTAAAACTTCCGCAAATTACAACATTTTTTACCTCTTGAACATTTATTCCATCAATTAAATTTGAGTCTGAGGGAATTATTTTGTTTATCCCATATTGCATACAAATAGCTTGAGCTATTGCGGAACAAGCTCTTGCTCCATTCATCCAAGCCGGATTATTAGGCATCATATTACGCAAATCAGCAATTGTTATTTCAGAAAATATACGTTTATTCTGAATACAATAATTATCAATTGTAATCATTGATGGATGATTTTCATCATCAAAAATATTGTTTTTCTCTAAATAATATCCTGCAACGTTCATATATGTTAATTCTCCACCTGTATATATTGCAGTATCATATCTTCTATCAACAAAAGGAAGCATATTTGAAATATACTCAACTACTTCGCTTAAAGGAGTTGGGCTGTACTCTTCATTTATCGCGTTATATTTTTTTAGTATTGTTCCAACACCCAAAGATAACATTTTTCGTTCCGTTACGAAACCGTTATTGTAAAAAATCAATTCCGTTGTTTTTCCTCCTATATTTATAATCACTAACTTATTCTTATAATCACAATTTCCTATCCATGCTTTTTCCAAATAAAATGCCTCTAATTCATGTGAAACAATATTAAAAAAAAGTCGAGTCATAGTATAAAATTCTTCAATAAAAGCTTGCTTATTAGTAAGCTCTCTAAAAATTCCTGTAGCAAACAACTTAGTATTACTACGTGTAAGTGATAATTCTTCTATCGTTTCATTAAAAAACGAGTACATGTTTTCTTTATTCAGACTTGATAAACCTATCGCTGAGTCAAATTCATCCTTAAAATCAAATGTTTTCGCTTTAATAAGTTTTACTCTTACCCCATCATGTGTATATATTTTTACAGTTGAAGATCCTACATCAATTAAATATTTCATTTTTTCATCCTTAGTTATTGTTTTTTTCCGTAATAAGTTAATCAATATTTTCTATTGGCCAATATTCTTTTGGAATGAATGATAATTGCACATCCTCAATTGGCTTTTGCCAAAATGCAATTGTTTTCCTTAAGGCATATGCATAATATATTTCGCATTTTGTCGATTCCCCTATATATCCATTATTATATTTATTACATATAAAAAGGACATCACAATCATCTATTGCTGTTAAGTGTTCATACTCTGTGTCGGGAGAAATATCTTTTTTTAACTTTCCCTTTCGATCAAATTTTGGGCTTAATACCTTAACATCTTTCATTTCTTCCATTTTTTTACTGGCTTTATACAAGTATTTAGTTCCTTTATCATGAGTAGTCCCACTAATTACAATATTAAAAACATACGCATTTATATTTGCACTAATAGTTAAATCGTCTTTCGGAATTACTATCTTATTATTTAGCTTATCAAGAATAGTTTCAATAATTATATGTCCAAATTTGAAGCCATGTAGTCTTTTCACCATTGTTTCATCGTCATACTCTTTTTTTAAGGACTCTAAATAATTTGCAGAAAATAACGCTTCTCTATTATGAATTTTATATTCATCTTGAGAAAGACATTGCTCATTTGCATTTTGCTTTAGTCGATATCCCATTTCATTCATAAATTTCAATTCACCCTTTAGTATAATCGCTTGATTAATCTTTACTCCATCTAGCGATGATTCTATTTTATTTTCTATAAATTTCTTTATTTTATTAATTGAGTTATCATCCCATACTTCCGATGCAATATTAGTGGATACATAAGTTTGAACATCTTTTATCGTTACTAATAAATTGTACTCATGATATTCTTTTCCAGAATAATATAAAATATCTGTGCAATGAGAACCTATATTAATTATTGCCGTCCCATCACTTAAATTTCCAAACAAACGATCAATGTTTTCAGTTGTTTTCTCTTTAGAGATAATATTAAAATACAGATTTGTTTCTTTATAGAATTTCCGGATAACATCTTTTAACTTTTTAGGCTCATTTTCGTTAAATATTTCCCCAAATCTATAATCTACGAAAACTTTTCTCAGCATTTGAGAATCATTTTTATGTACTTTCTCTGATTGTAATAAGGATTTTACGCAAGCTATAATTTCATCGAGATGAAAATTGTCTTTAAAAACATCACAGTTATAGCTTATCATCTCAAGTTCCTTAGAATTATCTTTGTCTATAATTTCAAAAAGACGACATGATGTTGTTCCAATGTTTATAAAGTAACCTAATGGTCCAGCTACTTTTTTAGGTTTTTTATTCATATTATTTTGTTGTTTTTTTTTTTGCGTAATGCTTCCTGTTGATATGTTTCTTTTTTTGGGCAATTTATCAAATGCATTTTTTTTTAAAAACACGTGTTCTAATAATGATACAGCTGCCTTTGAAGCCATAATTTGATTTTTTTCTTTGTTCGGATTTTCTTTATTTACTCCCCAATCACAAATCGCTTTTACAATTATCCATTCGTCCATTCTTGCTTTTTTGCATGCAGCATAAGCCCCACGTCCTTCCATTTCTCCACCAATTGCACGTGGTGCATCCTTAAAAAGTTTTTTCTTGTAGACAAGATCATCTACAACTTTATTTCCTGATAGAATCATTCCAAATTCACATTTTAATTTTCTTGAGCCACTATAGTTCTCCCATGTTTTTGAGTAATTCTTAAAAACTGATAATAATGTTTCTCCTGCCTCTGCTCTTACTCCATCAGATAGGAATTTTCCATTTGTTATTTTACCACTTTCACAATCTACCATAATTTCTGATATTAAAACATCTCCAATATGTTGCTTAGGGTTTTTTTCATTTCCGTTCTCTTTACCAAATGCAATTCCAAGCAAAATTACAGCATCTGGTTCCCACCCTTTAATAGCCGCATTAATTGAAAATAATGCAGCTCCTGTTTTTGCTGTTCCTTTATTTTGCAATTCAAAATGAATTATATCATAATTCCCTATTTCCCCAACATTATAAAAATTGTTATCATCGGTGGCTTTAGCCCGCTGATTCTTTTCGTAATTAAAATTTTTACAATTTAGTAATGCATTTGTTTCATGATTGTTCGCCGTTACAAGTAGAAATCGTTTCTTCATAAGCCATTCTCCTCTCAAAATATAGTACCTGTCTATTTAATTTCAAATTAAAATATTTTGCATTTATGTTGTTTTGTTTTTTAATATTTATCTTAATTTCCCTTCCAAATTGTACACAACATTTAAATAACCTCAACTGTGTTTATTTATCCAAATTGGGAGGGATAAACACAATTGCCTTTATTTTCCTTTATATTTTTATTCACAATAAAAAAGTTAAGTTTTCTTTGTCAACTCATATTTCCTTGACTGATTTTTCCTTTTAATCTTCTTAAAATCACTATCTAAATCAAGGAAAATTTAAATGAATTGTATAGAAATTGCCCTTAAACACATTCGCCAAGATTTGTGGGATTCGTATTTTGTTCATTCTGTTTTGGTTACGCAGATGTCTTTGGAGATTGCGGAGAATTTGAATTTGGACGAAGCAATCAAACAGTTTATCCGAGAAGCTGCTATGCTCCACGATATAGGTATCGGAGAAGTGAGTATGGACAAGAAAAATCCGCAAAACAAGCCACCATACATCACTCACGGACTCGTTGGTTTTCGGATTTTGAGCGAATTGGGCTACCCCAAGCACGCACTCGTCTGTCGCAATCACATCGGTGTAGGGCTTACCAAGGAGATTATCTTGCGGAACGGATTTCCTTTGCCTGCTGAGGATATGACACCATCTACCTTACCTGAAGAGATAATCACTTATGCGGACTTGTTTTTTAGCAAAAGCAATCCTTTCAAAAAGAGGAGTTTTGCCGAGGTTGTGAAGAAAATAGAAACCTACGGGCAAGAGCAATTAGACAAATTTCATCAACTGCATAAAAAATTTTCTTCGCTCAAATAAAAAAGGCTTTCTCATCTTTCGATAAAAAAGCCTAAACTATTTTAAAAGCTAATTACTTTTTAGCCTCTTTGTTTTTTTGGATTTCAGCCAAAATGTCATCTTCCAAGTTTCTCGGCACTCTCTCGTAACGGTCAAACTCGATAGAAAGCTCGGCTTTACCTTGGGTGTTAGACCTCAGAGCAGTTCCGTATCCGAAGATTTCTGACAAAGGAATCTCGCCAACTACGATGGCAAGGTGCTCCTCGTCTCTTGTCTCCAACACGGTTCCTCTTCTTTGGTTGATACTTGTCAGCACCGCACCGCGAAATTCGATAGGAACATCGATGGAAACTTTCATCATCGGCTCAAGGATAGCAGGAACAGCTTTCTTGTAATTCTCTCTGATGGCAGATTTTGTGGCAAGCTCAAAAGCAAGTTGTGAAGAGTCAACCGGATGGAAATCACCATCGTTGATGATCATCTTGATGCCAACAGCAGGGAAACCTGTGTAGTAGCCTTCTTCCATCATTGCATTAAACCCTTTTTCACAGCCTGGGAAATAGTTGGATGGAATAGCACCACCTTTGATATCTGTCTCGAAAACATTGTCATCGCTACCACTTGGCGAGATAATTCCCATAATTTTAGCGTATTGACCGCGTCCACCAGATTGTTTTTTGTGGATGTATTCAAAAGGAATTTCTTTGGTAATGGTCTCACGATAAGCAACTTGAGGCTTGCCCACTTCCAATTCCACGCCATATTCTCGCTTCATTCTCTCGATGTAAACATCCAAGTGAAGCTCGCCAATGCCTTGGATAATCGTCTCGGAAGTCTCTTCGTCAAGGTAAGATTTGAAAGTCAAATCCTCTTTGGTAAACCTGTTCAAAGCCTTTGCCATATTGGTTTGAGACTTGTTGTCTTTTGGCTTGATAGACAAAGAGATAATCGGCTCAGGGATGTGAGAGGCACGCAATCTGTAGTGAATGCTTGGGTCGGTAAAGGTGTCGCCCAGTGCACAATCAACCCCGAAAATAGCACCGATATCGCCGGCTTTGAGCTCGTTCAACTCTATCATCTCGTCAGCGTGCATTTTGGCAAGTCGTCCGACTTTCACTTTTTTTCTGGTTCTGTTGTTGATAATCTCGTCGCCTTTTTTGATAGCACCTTGATACAGTCTGATGTAAGTCAGCTGACCGTATTGTTGGTTTTCCAATTTGAAAGCGTAAGCGACAGTAGGGTCGGACTCGTTCATACTTAACACAACGGTAGCATCATCGTTGTTCACATCGAAACCTTCGTTGCAGATTTCCGTAGGGTTTGGCAAATAACTTGTGATAGCCTCAAGAAGTGGTTGCACACCTTTGTTTTTGAAAGCGGAACCCATGAAAACAGGAGTAATCTTATCGTTGATAACACCAAATCTAACGACTTTTTTTATCAGCTCGGGAGTTTCCGTCCCTTCCAATATGGCTTCTGCCAAATCGTCGTCCAACATGGAAAGTTCATCCAACATTTTTTCGCGATACTCTGCAGCTTGGTCAGCCAAGTCACTGGGGATATCTTCGTAGCGGATTTTTTCACCGTTTTCACCGTCAAAATATGTTGCTTTCATTTTTATCAAATCAACAATACCTTTGAAGTCATCTTCTTTGCCGATAGGGATTTGCATCATTATGGCGTTTCTTCCCAATTTTTCGCGTAACATCTCTGTCACACGGAAAGGATTTGCTCCGATTCTGTCTAATTTATTGATAAAAGCTATATTTGGCACATTGTTGCGGGACAATTGTCTATCCACAGTAAAAGACTGAGATTGCACTCCACCAACTCCGCAAAGCACTAAGATAGCACCGTCCAAAACCCTAAGAGCGTTTTCCACCTCCACGGTAAAGTCCACATGCCCGGGTGTATCGATAATATTGATGTCGGTCTCTCCCCAACTGACATAGGTAGCCGCAGAAGCTATCGTAATTCCTCTCTCTCTCTCCAACTCCATTGAGTCCATTTTTGCTCCGACGCCGTCTTTGCCCTTAACCTCCGAGATTTTGTGTATCTTATTGCAATAGAACAAGATTCTTTCGGTAAGGGTAGTTTTGCCGGAATCAATGTGAGCACTAATACCAATATTTCTAGTTTTTTCTAAGTTCATATAGCTTTTCCTTTTTGATTATCCATTATGTTGACACAACTTTTTTTTGAGGTCTTAAAAGTCAAGAGAAATTGCCGACTAATTTGACAGCGATTTTATTGATTAACAGTCCTTTTGGCAGTAAAAGGTGTGGCAAATTTCAACGCTCCGGTCGGGCAACTTTTTACGCAATCCCCACACCTTATACATTCAAAGTTTTTTTGATTTTCCCTTATGTCGATGTCCATTTTGCAAACGCTTTCGCATTTATGACAGTCTATACACTTGCTTTGTGAAAAATCAATTTGCAGAAAGGAGATTTTGTTGGTCAAAGCATATAGAGCTCCCAGCGGACAAACGGTTTTGCAAAAAAATCGGTAATATCTGATGCTGAGCAACGAGAACATAACTAAGAGCGACACCTTGAAATAAAACAGCACACCGATTAATCTTTGCAGATTAGGGATTAGAAACAACAGTGGAATGCCGGCTTCCAGAGTGCCTGCGGGGCAAATGTATTTGCAAAATGTTGGATTGCTGAGCCCAAACTCGTCTTGCCAAAAAATTGGTAGAATGATAACAAAAATCAGCAAAATCAAATATTTGAAATAAGACAGTTTTTTGTTGAGCTTACTCTTAGCAGAGGGTATTTTATACAGCAAATCCTGATATAGCCCAAACGGGCAAACCCATCCACAAATTGCTCTTCCCAAGATGCCGCCAAAAAGCAGAATAAAACCCGAAGCATAAAAACTGAAACTGTATTTAAAGTTGGTGACAACCGATTGAAAAGCTCCGATTGGACAAGAGCCGGTAGCAGCAGGACAACTATAACAATTAAGCCCGGGAACGCACACTTTTTTGAAAGAGCCTTTATAGATAAGCTTGGTAAAAAATCCTTTCAGATGCAAATTTTGCAAGAGAGCAAAGAAAATTTGAACAACCGTTCTTCTATCCGACACCGATGCACTCCAAGCAGATATTGATTGCCTTCAAAAATACAGAGAGATGTTCAAGCCTGTAGAAACCGAAAACAACGAAGAGAAGAGCAATCAGAAGAAACAGAAAACCTCTTTTCATTATCTATTTTAAAAGTTTCTCTATGTTTCTTTTGTATCCTTCGACATCCGCTCCAACAATTATCTCTCCTACAACAACGCTGTTTCTATTTACAAAAAAAGTGGTAGGGACAGCAGAAATAAATCTCAAAACTTTATCGTTCATGCCACTGTTCGGGACAAGGTTAGTGAAGTCAATCTTGAGCTTCTTCACCATTGATATAGCGGTTTCTTCGTTATTGTTGGCATCGATTACTATTCCCACGATAGCAAAATCTTCATATTCGTCGTTTAGCTCGATTAGCTCCGGCATCTCTTTTATACACGGATTGCAATAAGTCCCCCAAACATTTACCATAGTGATTTTGTTTTGTTTGAACAAATCCAAGGAGTTTACCGCATTTCCCTCTAAATCTTCAGCCTGAAAATCTATTTTGCCACTGAGAGAATTAGCTGGGTTTCCAGGTTGCTCGGGATTTTTCGGAGTAAATGTTTTCACAGACTTTCTTATTTTATCAAAAATCGAAAAATATTGTTTGTATTTTTCTCCGTAATTTTCGTCTATCCCTTGGGAATTATCGGCTTTGCAAAAGAGGATATTGTATTTTTCGTTTTTTCCAATTTTTTTCAATTTGTCCCAGTTTTCAGTCTTCAAATTTTCAAATTGCGAAGAGCTATTTTCACAAACAACAATTCTACTCAAACTATAGGATTCCGCCAAAATCTGAGGTAGTGTTTCAAGACTTAACTTGTTGTCTTTCGCTAGATTTTCTCTTATTTTTTTGGCATCGTCTGGCATAAAATAGAAAGCAATCTCAAAATAATCGCCGTTGTTATCCGATTTCTGAATGGGAACGATGATGATATCTTGTGCTTTGTTCCACTCTTCGGGAATCTCAAAACTAAACCCCATGACATCAACGGGAATTTTGGTCATTTTGATATTGTCCGCTTTTGAGCTACAGCCCAACAAAAAAAGTAAAAATATCGAGAAGATTCTTAAAAATTTCATAACACCTCTTTTAAATAAAAATTTACATCAACCCAGGGATGTTCATTCCGCCGGTAATTGCCGACATGCTTTCCTGCGATTTCGCTTCGATTTGCGATTTGGCATCATTTATAGCCGTGATTATCATATCTTGCAACATCTCCACATCGCTGGGGTCTACAGCCTCAGGGTCTATTTTTAGCCCTGTAATGTCAAAACTTCCGTTCATGGAAACCTCTATCATTCCGCCACCGCTGGTAGCAGTAACAACGGTATTCTTGGTTTCCTCTTGAGCTTTCAAAAGTTCTCGTTGCATTTTTTGAGCTTGTTTCAGCATCTTATTTATGTTCTTATTCATCAGAAACTCTCCTTTTCATTTTTTCAAATAAATCCATATTTATGTCCAAATAGCGTTTCGCATTATACTCCACATATTCGCAACTAACACCGTCACGGGAAATATCCACAAAATTTTCTTTTGGCAATCGGGGATTGTTGTCAACCGATTTATTTACCGGATAAAGATTTAATTCGCTCGTTATTATTTTTTGAACTCTCTCCGAAAGAAGCAAATCAATAAATTTTTGGGCAATCTCTTTATTTGGGGAATTTTTGTATATTCCCATACCGAAAACTTCTCTAATGCCCAAATCTTTTAACAAAATTGGCTTTAGTTTCGGATTGTAAAACGAATAACTGACACCCCCTATCCAAAGTCCGGCTTCTCTTGCCAAAACCATTCTGTGAGCGAACGACGGACTGGGAGCAATTTCGCGGATTTTATTTTGCATACTGTGCCAAAATTGCCTATGACCGCTCTGTGTGAACCGAGCGAGAGTTTTGATATAAAATCCCCTGCTGTATGCAAAATTTTCGGGATTGCACAAGATGAGTTGGTTGTTGCAAAAATCTTCTTGAAGATTTCCGAGAGTCCGAGGAACGCTTTTAATCTGTGTCGTGTCAGCCAAAATGCAAACATAATCGTAAAACAAGGGCGTGAAGTGATGAGAATTGTTAAAATCCAAATCTTTCATACTATTGGTTTCTTCGGATTTATACACATTAAATTTATTGCTCTTAATAGCTTCTTTCAGGAACGGGTTGTTTATCCCTATTGCCACATCAAAATCCTCAGAAGAGGTGATGAGGTCGTTTATGCCTTCAAAATAGTAAAATGCCGGCTTGTATTTCAAAGAGTTTTCAACTATCTCGGTTATGGAATTTGGAAACCATTCACCAATGATGTTTTTAACGATGGCGATTCTCAATATGGGCAAGTTTTCTTGTTTTTGAACGCCTTTATTTGTTTTGGAGTTGCAACCAAAAACTATGATAAAAAGAAGTGGAAATAAAATTTTTCTCAATCTAACCTCCAAACATTGCCGAAGCAACGATAAAATCCATAATAAGAATGGCAATGCTGGAATAGACCACGGTGGCAGTAGCGGCAATGCCCACTCCTTCTGCACCATTTTTTGTCCTGCTACCCACGAAGCAGCCCACACTGGTGATTGCCACACCAAAGAATAGGGATTTTATCAATCCGCCCCACAAATCAAAAGGCAAAAATTTGTCCCGCATACCGCCAAAAAAGATATAGAGGCTAATACCATGATTTAGATACGACAAAAGAAAAGCGGAGATAATGCTAACAAAATTGGACAGAATGGTAAGAATGGGGAAAACTATGGCACCTGCGACTATCTTCGGCATATAGATGAAGTTTATGGGATTTATAGACATGCTGTGTAGAGCGTCCAATTGTTCGGAAATTTTCATTGAGCCTATTTCCGCTGCGACAGATGCTCCGACTTTTCCGCTCAAAACCAATGCTATCAATACAGGTCCCAATTCGGTTAAGGTTGTTTTTTCTATGAAAATTCCTATCATACCTTTTGGAGCTAATCCTGCTGTCTGATAGATGGTTTGCACGGCGGTAACAAAGCCCATAAAAGCGGAAGTTACGACTATTAACAAAAACGAATCGTAGCCGATAGATTTCATCTGTTTCAGGATGTAGTATTTACGAACGGGCAGGTATTTTAAAGATTTTATAAATTCAAAGAAAAAAAAAACGAACTCTCCAAAATTATAAAAAAGCAGATATATCTTTTTCATTTTAGTCTAAAAACATATTAATCAAAGTCTGGTTCAGACTCCAAATTCATTTCGTCAAAATCGGATAAAGAAGTAGGTTCTGCAAAATCTTCAAATTCGTTGTGTTGCTGGTCGAGAGTCAAAAATCTTGTTTTCTCGCCCTGGAATTTCAGCCTCGTAAATCCTACTGCTCCATGACGATTTTTTGCTACTATAATCTCGGCAGTCCCTGGATATTCACATTTCTCTTTGTTGTAGTAATCGTCACGATAGATAAAAATTACTTGGTCGGCATCTTGCTCTATAGAGCCAGACTCACGCAAATCGGAGAGGAACGGTCTTTTATTGTCTCTGCTCTCTACGCTACGGTTGAGTTGAGATAGAGCTATCACATTGATGTCCAAATCTTTAGCCATAATTTTCAGACCTCTGGAAATATCGGAAATTTGTTGATATCGTTGTTCGCGTGAATTTGAACTCATCAATTGCAGGTAGTCGATAATAACCATGTCTAAACCGCCAAGTTCTGCTTTTAGTCGCATAACCTTGGAGCGAATAGAACTCAAAGTGTTTGCTCCGGCATCGTCAATATACAAATGGGATTTTGATAATATCATAGCCGCTTGGGAGATGCCTCTGAGTTTTTCGGCGTTCATTCCTTTTCCTCTATTCATGCACTCCACATCAACATTGGCAGGACCGGAAAGCATCCGTATCAAAAGCTCTTCTCCTTCCATCTCCATACTAAAAATAGCAACTTTTCTGTCAGACATATTAGTTAAATTATGGGCAAAATTCAAAGCAAGTGAAGTTTTCCCCATCGCTGGTCTTGCAGCCAAAACCAAAAATTGTCCCTTGCTAAAACCGCCGATAAGTTTGTCGATATCAGGAAATCCTGTGCTCATACCCGAGAGTTGACTTTTGCTTAAAGATTTTTCGTTTATTGTCTGGACTACTCCACCCAAATAAGATTCAGCACTTCGGAGTCCGTCACCAATTTTATTGTCTGCAACCTTGAAAACCAAAGACTCAGCTTTTTCCACAATCTCATCAACAGGCTCATCATCAGCGTAACATTTTTCTAAAATTGTGTTGGAGACATTTATCAGTTGTCGTAGCCTTGATTTTTGGAGAACGATTTTGGTGTGATATTTTAAATTGCCACCACTCATCACCACATCGGAGAGTTGATTTAGAAAAGCTAATCCACCAATTTTCTCTAAATTTGCCTTGCTTTTAAGTTTGTTGGCAATAGTGATTATGTCCACTTCCGTGTTCTCATCAAAGAGTTCTCTAATGGCATTAAAAATCAGACGATGAGAGTTCTTGTAAAAATCCCATTCTTGTAGTTTTTCGAGAGCAATGGCAACATTTTGATTGTTAATCATCATTGCCGAGAGGATGCCAGATTCGGCTTCCAAATTGTGCGGTAAGACCTTTAAAGAGTTTTCTTCCATAATCTCAAGTTATACAGTTTCTAAAAATTTTTGTAGGTTTTGCAAATCAATCCAAGCCAACTTTTTCCACTCATTTCGCCTCAAAAGAGCGGACGGATGATATGTAACAAAAGTGGGAATATTGCTGAAAGAGTGAACTTTTGTTCTCAAATCTTGCATTTTGTCGTCCAACCCCAACAGAGAACTTGCAGGAACTTTTCCCAATAAGAGCAAAGCTTTCGGTTTAATTTGTTCTAATTGAGCATACAAATTTGGAATACATTTTTCGACCTCTTCCGGGAAAGGATTTCTATTTTCCGGAGGACGACATTTGACCACATTGGAAATAAAAACATCCTTTCTATCGATGTTTATTGCCTCCAACATTTTTGTAAGCAATTTACCGGACCTTCCCACAAAAGGCTTTCCCGAACGGTCTTCTTCTTCGCCAGGAGCTTCCCCAATTATAAACAAATCGGCATTAGGATTGCCCTCTCCAAACACAATATTCGTCCTTGTTTTAGCCAAAGAACACGCTTGGCAAGCACACTCCGCATTCTTGGATGGAGAAAAATGCCAATGATTGACCCCGGCGAGTTTCAGCTCTTCAAAATACTGCAAAAATTGTTTGTTAGGATTCAACAATTTCCTCTTCGGCACTTTCTACATCATCGATAGAGTATTCTGGAATATTATCGAAAGCTACATGTTCTATAGCTGTATGAGCAATTTTCTTCTTAAATTGTTCTCTAATCACAGAAGGTAATTTGCGTAATCTCTCAGCCTCTTTTTCTGCGGCTATCAAGAAAAGATAGTTCTTGTTAAGTCCTTCCAAAACTTGGCTTACTCTTTTATCAAACATATTAGGTATCTCCTACATTATTCAAAATGAACATCAATTAGATTAGAAATTTTATTCTCTTCGGCTTCGATAATTGAGTTAGTTAATCTCACCGCTTTTGACAGTTCATTATTGATAACCAAATAGTCAAACTCTTTTATTCTTTTTAGTTCCGTCATCATACTTTGCTTGCGAACCAAGATATCTTGCGGGGAGTTCTGCCCTCTTTTTTTGATACGAGCAAGCAATTCATCGACAGAAGAAGCCATAATAAAAATAGAAACAGAACTTAAATCTTTATGTTTTTTTATTTGCTCCGCCCCTTGCACATCTATGTCGAGCAAAATGTGCTTGCCGGCATCCAACCTATTTTGAACATACTTTTTTTCTGTCCCGTAATAATCGGAATGAACTTTGGCAAACTCCAAAAAGTCTTTGTTGGCAATTTTTTTCTCAAACTCCTCTTCAGAGATGAAAAAATAGTCAACACCATGCACTTCATCGGTGCGAGGCTTGCGAGTAGTAAAAGAGATAGAGAACTCCAAATCGTCGCGAACTTTGAGAAGTTCATGACAAATAGTACTCTTCCCTGCTCCCGACGGAGCGGCTAAAATAAAAAGAAGTTTTTTATTTTTCATTCTTTTATCATCAAGCAATAGTCATCACTTTTGTAAAAAAAATCAAACTCGCTGGGGTCGTCCACTTTGTAACGAAGTAACCAGCCGTTTTCATACGGAGAGGAATTAATTAACCCCGGTTCGTTGTCCAAATCTTCGTTTATCCTCTCAATGATCCCGCTAACAGGCGAAATAATTGGCTTTAATCCGTCCTTGGTGCCGATGTATCCGCAGACCTCACCCTTTTCAAATTCATAGCCAATCTTAGGTAATTCCACAAAACCGATAATTCCGTATTTCTCTTGAATATATTCAGTTAAGCCTAAATAAACAACATTATCTTCAAAAACTTTAAGCCAATGATGGTTCTCTGTATAAAAGAGATCCTCTCTGATTTCCATAGGAAATCTCCTTCCCTACACGATGCAAACAAAACACAAACAATTAAAATTTTATTTGAGTAAAAATTTTTCGACCTCTTGTTTTGTCAAATTTTAAATCTTTCTCTTTTTTACATATTTTTTAAGTGATTGAAGACAATGTAAATAAAAATTTAGCTTAAGAGAGAAACAAAATCCAAATCAGCAAAAATTTAAAATTTAGGCTTAGAATGCTTGACATTTTCGACGGCTGGATTTTCCCGATGATATGAGTATTTTAATAAAATTATTGGGAATTCTCCTATTTATCCCACTACATGAGCTGGCACACGGATATACTGCGTATGTTTTGGGAGATGACACCGCAAAGAGAGCGGGAAGGCTTACGCTAAACCCAATCAAGCATATAAGCGTAGTTGGGGCAGTTTTGCTTTTTTATGCCGGATTTGGATGGGCAAAGCCCGTGCCAATCAATCCGATGAATTTCAAGAATGTAAAGCGAGATATGGCGATAACAGCTGCCGCCGGACCTCTGATGAATTTTTTCTTGGCTGTCTTGCTGGCTTTTGTTTTCAATAAACTTCGCTACATTCTTGTGGCAAACACATTTAACACTTACCTGCTAACTTTCATCTATATCGGTATTCAACTGAATGTAGGTCTCGGGATTTTCAACTTGATTCCTCTGCCTCCGCTTGACGGGAGCAAAGTATTGGGAGGATTTTTGTCAGATTCCGCTTTCGCTCGATACACCCTCAACGAAGAAAAGGGGATAATTTTACTTTTGGTGATTTTTGGACTCGACTACTTGTTCGGCATCAACATCCTTCATTATGTGATTTATCCGCCGATTAGGCTGATAATGTCAGCGTTGATTTAAGCTATTTTATTTCCAAATACGCAGTCTCAATTTTTGCAAACCCATACATTTTTTCTAAAATGGCACGGTAAACTTCCAATTGATTTTCGTTGGTAATCTCGCCGGTTTTATACTCTACCACAAACGCATCCTTGTTGTCGTGAGAAACCATAAGCCTGTCTATCCTATGCTCTTTACCTTCAGCTATTATCGGCATTTCACAGAGGATATTCCCCCATTTTTGCTTGTCATACAACCAAGGATTTTTAGAAACTTGCTTATCTAAAACGAGCAAGTAATTTTTCCATTTCAAACCAAATTTTTTAAGAGTCATTTTGTGGGCTAATCTTTTCTCTTTTTCAGTGTTCCGCTTTATGAAGCTCAAATAGTAGTGAATCATCTCCCCGAATAACAAATTTTCTCTATTGCTTTTTTGTGTAGTCTTTGTTTCGTAACTGATTGATAAATCTAAAGATTGCTCGTTCCACTTGTCCGACGACTTTTTGGCTTCATTAGTCTTTTTTGCAATTTCGCATACACCTATTTTTGCACTAAAAACTTCATCTGTTTTTTCGACAATTTCACTATCAGCAAAGCCGCTCATCAACTCATAAGACAACCTTTCTAAGATATTCAAATCATCATCTCCACTTTTTCCCATATCAAAATTGGTAAAAATAAAGAGATTTTTTACCGCTCTCGTGAGAGCAACATAAACAAGATTCAATATTTCCAAATCATTTTTTTGTTTCACATTATAGACATCTTCGAGCAAATTTTTATAACTGTATGTCAAAATACTATCTTCAACTTCAGAGAAGTCTGAATTATAAAAGATATAATTTAACAGTTCGGGAGTATTATTTTTTCTATTTGAGCAATCCATAAAATAGAAAACGGTATCAAATTCCAGTCCTTTGCAAGAATGAATCGTAATCAAATTAATAGCATTTTTATTGACTTCATCCACTTTTTTTAGCTTGTCTTTGTTCTCATCAAAATATTCTATAATTTGTGGAATATTGTTGTCGATTTCGCTCAATATTTTTGCCAAAGCCAAAATATTTTTTTGGTCGTTCCCGTCGGAGAAATAGTCTAAATAATTAAATTTCCTTATAAACTCGGAAAAAATATCAGTCGAGTTTTTTATTTTGTATTCATCTTGTAACTCTTTGTTTTCCAAAATATTTTTGATTTTCGTTCCATCCAAGAATAAAGGTGCACCTTTCAAAAATTGATAGAGGGAGTATAAATCATCATAAGCTTGGAATTTCAAGAAATAGATAAATGGCTTGATAGCTTTGTGCTCCAAAAGTGAGTCCGCTTGCTTTTGATAGGTTTCAACGCCATTGGCTTTCAGAGTTTCTGCAAAAAAAGACAATTCGTTATTTTTTCTCGCTATTATGGCACATTTTGACAAATCGATTTCGCTATTTTTGAGAACAGGAACTATGTTTTCGTTTACAAAAGAAGTGATTAAATCTTTCAGTTTTTCTTTTTTAGCTTCACTCTTTTTTATCTCAAAATTCACAAAACCTTCAGCCTTGAGAGAAGAATTTACCGCTTGATAATTCCACAAATCACCATAATTTTTGCTAAAAAGATTATTGACCGAATTTACAATATTGACACTACTCCTGTAGCTCGTGTTCAAAACCAAAGACTCACAATTTGGCAAGATGTCAGCCATTTTGTCCAAGAGTCTCTGCTCTCCGCCTCGCCAAGAATAGATAGCTTGTTTGGTGTCTCCCACGATAATTACAGAGCCATTTTTCTCTTTTATTGCGTTAATTATCGGCAGTAAATTCAAATATTGACTGACCGAAGTGTCTTGAAATTCGTCTATCATCAGGACTTTAGGCAAAACATCAAGAAATTGCCAATATTCTTCTTTTAATTTGCCTGAGTTGGTTAAGAAATTTCCTTTGGAGAAATAGTCTTGCAAAATTCTCCCGAAATCAGCAAAAGTTAATCTTCCATCAATCTCTTCGGTGTAATAATTTTGGGCTTTTACCGCCAAATCCAAGAGTTGATTATGCTCGATATAAGCCTTGGTTTTTATTAGAAAGTTGCTAAAAATTTTTTGAAATTCCGAGTATGCCTCTTTAAATTTTTCCAAGGTCTCGAGATTATCACATTTAATTTTTTTCAAAAAAGGCGATTTCTTCCAAATATCGTTCCCAAAATTATTGAAAGCTTCCAAATAAAATTGCTCATCTTTAGTGATTTTGGAAAAGTCAACGGCAAAATCTTCGGAAAGGACTCTCAATCCTTTTTCTAAAAGAGTTCGAAAAGGCTTGAGAAACATTTTGTCTGCAGGAATTGGATTGTTGGGACTCACGGCTGAAGCAACAAATTGCAAATCGGATAAACCTTTTTTTAGCTTGTCCAACTCCTTTTCGTATTCTATATTCTTGCTTTGAAATTCTCGCAAATTTATAGAAAGCAATTCATTTACAAATTCCGAAAATTTGTCTAACTTCTTATCTTGTCTATCGATAAAAAATTTGTGGGATTCTCTCAAAGCGAAAATTTTTTCCAATACCTCTTCTCTTTTTTGGGACGACAACGAAGAAGCAACGGAAAAAGAAGAGTCGCTTATCTCCTGCGATATTAGGCAATTAAAAAGAGATTGCAAATAGCTGTCGAGGGTGTAAACTTTGAGTTTGCTTTTGTCGAAGAGCAGATAGTCGCTAAAAGAGCTTAAATATGAAAAATCGTCCGCAGACAATTCTAAATTGCAGATATTCCTCAAGTTTTCTTGCAGATCTTTATCGTTCGGGCAATTTTTGAGGAAGTCAAGAATCCGCTGTTTTATCTCGCTCGTCGCTTTCACGGTGAATGTCATCACCAAAATATCTTCGGGCTTGAGGGCTCTATCTTGCAAAAGAGCCGCTAAAAATTCTAAGGCGAGACGATAGGTTTTGCCTGTGCCTGCAGAAGCGGAGATGACTTTGCTTTTCATGCCAAATCTAATGTGCGTCCAGCCAATTATCGGCAACCTTTATGTCAACAGTCAGCTTAATCCCGCAATCGAACTCGTATTCCATCTCTTTTTTTATCAAAGGCAGAAGATTTTCGATATCAGATTTCGGAATTTCAAAAACTAACTCGTCATGCACTTGAAGAACCATTTTTGCATTCTCGGGCAAAACCTTTTGCAATTTTGTCATCGCCAGTTTTATGATGTCGGAAGCCGTCCCCTGAATAGGCATATTGACGGCAATCCTCTCAGCTTGAGCCTTGAGTCTGCTGTTAGTGGACAAAATATCCGGCAACTGAAGTTTTCGTCCAAAAAAAGTCCGCACCGACTCTTCGTGAGTAGCTTGCTTAATCTGATTTTCGATAAAATCTTTAACCGTTTTAAATTTTTCAAAATACTTTTCGATAAAGGATTTTGCTTCAACAACCGAAATTCCGGTCGATTTTGCCAAAGATTTTGCTCCCATACCGTAGATAATCCCGAAATTTATTGTTTTCGCCAAGGCTCTTTCCGTTCTTCCAATCTCGTTCCCCTCAAAAATCAATTTTGCCGTTTGCATATGCACATCTTCATTATTTTTGAATGAGTTTAGCAAAATCTCATCTTGGCATAACGCTGCTAAAATTTTCAACTCCATTTGCGAATAGTCGGCAGCTACGATGCAATATTGGTCGTTTTGGGCAACAAACGCTCTTCTGATTTTCTTGCCTTCATCGGATTTTACGGGAATATTTTGCAAATTTGGATTTGAGCTGGATAGTCTGCCTGTGGAAGTAATTGCTTGATTAAAATTGGTATGAACCCTCTTCGTTACGGGATTAATCAGCTTTGGCAGAGCGTTGATATAGGTTGAAAGCAACTTGTTTATCGTTCTGAATTTCAAAATTTCTTTCACAATTTCGTGCTCGTTAATCAGGTTTTCCAAAACAGCTTCGGAGGTAGAAAAGCCGGTTTTTGTTTTGGCGGTAGCTGTTAAACGCAGTTTTCCAAACAAAATTTCCTGCATCTGTTTTGGAGAGTTCAGGTTGAACTTTTCGCCTGCCAAATCGTAAATATTTTTTTCACAAACAATTATCAGTTGCTCCAACTCTCCTCTTTGCTTTTGCAAAACGGTTTTGTCTATATACACACCGTTCAATTCCATTTGTGCCAACACCGGAACCAAAGGCATCTCAATAGTCGTAAACAATTCGTATAGTTGCAAATCGACCAATTTGGATTTGTATTTTTTATACAATTTGCAAGTTATAAAAACATCTTCACAAGAGTATTCGGCAGCTTTTGTTGGGGAAATCTCGCTAAATTTTGCACCGCTTGTTACAGCGGAAAACTGTATCATCTTCTTGCTAAATTCCTGAAAAGCACAATCTTCCAAGCTCAATCCGCCTCTCCCGGGCTTCATCAGATAAACAGCAATCATCGTATCAAAATATATCACATTTTTGGGCGAAAATTCATTTTGGGTTAGAAATTTTAAGTCAAATTTAAGATTGTGCCCGATGAGGGTTTTGTTATTCAATTTGTCGAAAATTGAGTTTAACTCATTATTTGTCCATGTGATGCCTTGGTGCAGGATTGGGAAATAAAAAGATTTTTCATCAAGAAAACAAAAGCTGATGCCCACAAGCTCATCTTGGAAAGGGTCAAGCCCGTTAGTCTCGGTATCTATCACAACTATCTCTTCTTCTCCAAGCCTATCTAACAATGTTTGCAACTTTTTTGGGGTATCAATTAGCTCGTAATCAAAACTAAAATATTCATCGCTATTTGGTTGACTGGAAGGCTCATCAAACAATGTCAGCTGGACATTTGAATAATTTTTGGGAATCTCTTTTGGAGCGAATTTGCTAATCCTCTCTGCCAAATTCCACAATTGTTGCTCTTTTAAATAAGCAGACAAATCTTTCAGCTTTTCCGTGCTGAACGCTAAGTTGAGATTGTCAAATTGCAAATCTGTGACAATAGTGGCTAACTTTTGGGACAAAAAAGCGTTCTCTTTGTTTTCAATTAGTTTATTTTGCAGAGAACTCGGCTTTATTTGATCTATATTTTCATAAATATTTTCCAAACTTGAAAATTCCAGCAAAAGCTTTTCCGCACCTTTTTTGCCTACTCCTTTTATCCCGGGAATATTGTCCGCACTGTCCCCCATTATCGCCAAATAATCAATCATTTGAGCGGGTAAAATCCCCAGCTTGTCTTGGACGAAATTTATATCAATCAGAGAGTTTTTGCTCAGGTCGAACATCGTCACGCTCTCATCTATCAGTTGAAAGAAATCCTTATCTCCGGAAACAATCACGACCTCATAATCTTTTTTCATTTTCGTGGCGAAAGAACCGATAATGTCGTCAGCCTCATACCCGTCTTTTTTCAGATTCTCAATATTTAGAGATTGGAAAATTTCTTGAATGATTTTGACTTGAGAGATTAAATCTTCTGGCATCGGAGGTCTATTTGCTTTGTATTCGTGATAAACATCGTTGCGGAAAGAGCCACCTTTTTGGTCAAAAGTAACAGCGAGTTTGTCTGGTTTGAAATCTTTAATAAAGCTAAAAAACATATTGAAAGTGCCATAAATAGCACTTATATTTTCGCCTTTGTCGTTGGTCAGCGGATTGCGAGAAAAAGCGTAATGTGCTCGATAAACCAAAGCACTACCGTCAATTATGTAAATCTTCTCTCTCATTTTTTAACCAATTTGACGAGTTTAATAGCTTTCTTGTCCGATTTTTCAACAGTCAGTTGGCAATCGCCTATTCTGAGATTATCGCCGATTTTGGGAATAGATTCCATGGTAAACAAAATAAGTCCGGCAATAGTGTTATAATCTTGGTTCTCAGGCAAATCCAGTTTATATTCTTCGTTCAGATAGTCAATTTCAGCTTTCCCATTTATCAAAAATGAGTCGCTATTCAGCTGCTTGACCAAGATTTCGTTATCCAAATCGTATTCGTCTTCAATCTCGCCGACCAACTCTTCTAAAATATCCTCAATAGTTACTATCCCCGAAGTGCCACCATAAGAATCGACAAGCACACAAAAAACGCTTTTGTTGCTTTGCATATTTCGCAAAAGTTTATCAATTTCAATATTGTCGGGAGCAAAATGCGGTTTTCGCATTATGTCTTGAATACTCTTTTTATCAACCTTCAACAAATCGTATAAAGTCAGCACTCCAACGATTTTGTCGATAGTTTCCAAATAGACGGGAAACCTCGTATATCCGCTTTCTTTCGCCAGATTTATAGCCTCGTGCAACTGTTCTTCTTGATTGATGGCGACAATGTCAGTTCGCGGTGTCATTATCTTTCGAGCTTCCACCACAGAAAATTCTAACCCTTCTTGTATTAAATCTTCTTTAGTTTCTTCGTCTTCATCATCCAGGATGCTGGCTAATTGGTAAGGCAATATCTTCTCTTCCAAGATTTTCTCGTCACCCTCCAATTTTTTTATTAGTTTTGAGATAAATAAGCTGAACGGATAAAATAGCTTGTAGAAGAACAAAAAGAAAGGTAAGGATTTTTTAACTAACTCCTCGGAATACTCTTTATACAAAATTTTGGGTAAACTCTCAGCAAAAATCACCATAAATCCCGAGAGAAAGAGCGACAAAATCTCTGAAGAATAGGGTAATCTCAAATTTTGCGAACAATAATATGTAAACAGCGAAGCGAGGGCAATATTGGACAGATTGTTTCCTATGAGAACAGAAGAGATGACTTTTTCTATATTCAAGCACAAAGAGTAAACTTTTTTGGAAATTTTGCTTTTTTCGGCGTCGAGCTTGAGAGCAACTTTGTCCAAGGTTAAAAACCCAGTTTCCAATCCCGAAAAAAAAGCGGAAAGACAGAAGAATAAAAACAGGAGATAAATCATTTTTTTCGGCTAAATCGCAATCTCCAAACCATAAAAATTGCTTCAAAAACAATGCTTTTACTCATCTTTGATTGCCCTAGCGTCCTGTCTGTGAACACAATGGGAATCTCTTTTATTTTGAAACCCTTTCTCCATGCTTTGTAATTCATCTCAATTTGAAAAGAGTAGCCTTCAGCATGAACTTTGTCTAAATTAATAGCTTTCAGAACTTTTGCTCTAAAACACTTAAAACCGCCGGTTGGGTCTTTAATCTGCATTCCCGTGAGAAACCTGACATAAAAAGATGCTCCATAACTCAAAAACAGCCTTTTCAGTGGCCAATTGACGATGTGCACTCCCTTTATGTAGCGAGAGCCTATTACTAAGTCAGCATCATTGCACGCTTCCAACAATCGGGGAATATCGCTTGGGTCGTGAGACAAATCTGCATCCATCTCCATGATATACTCGTATCCCTTTTTCAAAGCGAATTTGAACCCGCGAATATAAGCAGAACCAAGTCCCATCTTTCTCGGTCTCACAATCAAATTAATTCTTGGGTCTTTGTCCGCTAATTCCTGCACCAATTCGTAGGTTTTGTCAGTGGAATTATCATCAATAATCAAGATATCCAAATCGCTTTTGGCTTCAAAAACTTTAGCAAACAAAGATTCAATATTGCATCTTTCGTTATAGGTAGGGATAATAATTAGAGTATTATTCAAAGTAACCTCTCTTCATATTTTCGTTGCTTTCCACCAAGGCTTTGATAGGCTCTAAGGCATTAATGGAACGAGTTTCGAGAACTTTCAAAATAGTTCCTCCTCCTGTGAAAAAATAGTAGTTAGGGTCATCGTCTGCCTTACGGAAAAGATTGGGCAGTCCCAATTTAAATTCCTGGTTCGTGTCGCCACCGCCATAGAGTTTATGAGCTTTTTTATTCCCGTCGATAGCTGTGTACAGGGCTATACTCCCCTCCAAATAATGAGGACTAAAACCCATAACAGCATTAACAAAAATAGTTTTTGCAGAAGACAAAGCAGCTTTTATATCGTCCTGTTCGACAAACGAAGATGCCGCATCTACTATGTAACCAACCTTTTTTCTTTTTTGCAAATCTTCCAAGGTCACCTCTTTCCAGTCAGCTTCATCTTTCCCTGCCAATTTATCAGCTTCGACGAGATGCCTGATAAGAAGTATCTTGTGCTCATCATCTTTAACCGCTTGTATAAATTTTTTAGCTTGCTCTTTTTGCTCTGGCAAAACTCCCGCAATATCCAAATCGTATTTTGCCGCAATGTATGTATTGTAAATATGACCACCCAAAATCAAATGGTCAACTGTTTTGATAATAGAGGTCAAAGTCTCTATCTTCGTGTCAAATTTCATTCCGGCAATCACGGCAATCATCGGCTTTTTTGGTTTCAATACACTCTTCAGATTTTGAACTTCATATTGCATCAGATATCCTGCGTAGGACGGAAGATACTTGGCAACTCCGCAAGTTGAGGCGTGTGCCTGCCACGAACCAAAAGCATCGTTGACGAAAATATCAGCCAATCCCGCCAATTGTCTGCTCAGGATATCCTCTTCCTCTCCACCCGCTTCTTCGCCTTCAAACCAACGCGTATTGGGCAAATATATACCACCAATTTTCCGTTTTTGCAGTTGTCTTATCAACAAGTTAATCGAAGTATCAATCGTTTTAATGGATTTACCAAAGTCAATTTTGGGAATTACAAATTTTGTATAAAGCCTATTTTCCAAATATCTGACAATTGGCTCAACGGAGTCCATCTCCTTAATCTGAATACTACCATCTTTGCTGCGAGGACGACCAACATGACTCATCAAAATAAGCCTTCCGCCTCTCTCAACGATGTTATAAAGAGTTCCGATTGTTCTGTTAATTCTTTCAGGGTCTTTTATCTCTCCCTTTTTCAAAACATTATGGTCAACTCGAACCAAAACAGTTTTGCCTCTTACATCTGCATCTTGCAACTTGGCGAATCTGATATCCACATTAGACTCCTTTTACAATTTTTAAGTAAATTTCTTTGGAATTAATATCGGTTATTTTTTTCTTGGAAACAAAATCATCATAATAATCGCTGAACCTTTCGGCGTATCCTCGGGTAACCCATTCTTTCATTAGTTCTTCTCCCGACAACTTTTCATTGCAATCTTTCCCGAAATATTCCAAACATTTCAGTTGGATTAACATCCTTATATTTGGTTGCATTCTTGTCAGGAACTCCTTCAAAATACAATTATCGGAAGTGCAATCATCATGGCAAAGATTTTTTAAAAAACTACGATATTCATCTTTCGAGTAAGTGAGCATAATCTTGTCCTTTCTCAACAAACACTGGATTTAATTCCAAAGTTTCCCAAAATATCCTTCTGTCTTTGGAAAGACAAATAATCTTCTTGGAGTTAATAGCCACCTTGTATAAATCAAGAAAAGTAGAGTTTTTTAAATCAGGATCATCTTTGGTAGCAATGATATCGTAACTCTCTTTCAACCTTTTGATTTTCGAATTAAACGGCATATCAATTAGAATCTTTTCTTTTTTGTCAGAAGCAATCTTCAAATTTTTTAAAATATTTTTCTCTTCTATTTCCAAAGAAAAAAGCCTAACAAATGTCGGGAGAACCTCTTCCCAAGGAGAGAATTTGAAATTGCATATTTTTTCGTCTTTGCTCAAAATAAGAGAATTTTTAAAAAACGAAAGCTTTTTCTTCTCTTGAGCCAAATCAAGAATGATAACATCAGTTTCATCACTGGGAATAAAGTTTATAAACTTTAGATTTTCTAAGGAAAAACATGCATCCCAAAAATCTTTGAACTCAATATCGCTAATAATTGTTATCTCATTGAATTTATTATGCCAAGAGTTTAAATAAGATAGAAAATTCAAATTCTCATAAAAATCCAAGCCAAGCAAAACAATGACTTTGTTTCTGTTTTTTATCAGAGAACCAAAATCAATTTTTTTTGGTTTAAACAGCCCAAACATAATTTTTCGGATTTTCGTAATAGTCTATTTTCTTGTTGTTCAGATGTGCGATGGCGTCGGAATTTTTCTCTACACACTCTCTGTCGTGAGTTATGATAATAGAGGTATAATCGCCCTTTTCGTGTATGGAATTAATGAGTTCGATTATTCCTCTCGAAGTTTTTGGGTCAAGACCAGTCGTCGGCTCATCGTAAATAATATACATCGGGTCTAACACTATCGACCTTGCCAGTGCCACCCTTTTCAGCATTCCACCCGACAACTCCGAAGGCATTTTGTCCAACTCCTTTTCTTGTAAACCAACCATTGCCAATTTATCGAGAACTATCTCTCTTATTTTGCTTTCTGTAAAATCTTTACGATGCTCAAAAAGAGGCAAAGCTATATTTTGATATACATTAAAAGAGTCCAAAAGAGCAGAACCTTGAAAAGCATTGACAAATTTTTGCGAACTTCAAAGACACTTTTGCCTTTGATTTTCCCCAACTCCATTCCTTCGATAGTAATCTTGCCAAAAGTCGGCTTTAGCAACCCGATAATGCACTTTACCAAAACACTCTTCCCAGAGCCACTCTCCCCAACAATTACGGTTCGCTTGTTTTTTTTGATGGTTAAATTTATTCCATCTAAAATCGTTTGCCCCGAAAGAACAACAGATAAATTTTCGATTTCAATCATCAATTACAGAGTTTATCCAATTCAATTCTGAATATGTTTTCCAATTCCTCAACTCGTTTTTGGCTATTAGCTTCAAACCGCATAACAAGCACCGGCTGAGTATTAGAGGCTCTTATCAACCCCCAACCATCTTCAAAATTTACTCTAACACCATCAATACCTATGCAATCGTATTTTTTATTTATAAAGGACAGTTTGATTTTTTCAACAATCTCAAATTTTTTGCTATCTTCACAGTCAAATCTAATTTCCGGAGTGCTGTAAAGCGTAGGTAAATCTTCCAACAACTCGCTGACACTTTTTTCACTTTTGCTCAAAATCTCCAAAAATCTACACGAAGCATAAATGGCATCGTCAAACCCAAAATATCTGTCTTTAAAAAAAATATGCCCGCTCATTTCGCCACCGAATTTTATGCTGTCCTCACTCATTTTTTTCTTAATCATTGAGTGACCGGTTTTATACATAATAGCTTTTCCGCCGTGAGTGACAACATCATCATAAAAATTTTTGGAGCATTTTACATCGGCAACCACTTTTTCTCCGGGGTTGCTTTTTAGAAAATCCCGAGCAAAAATATTAAGAATTTGGTCTCCAAAAAGCATATTCCCCTTTTCGTCAATCACGCCGATTCTGTCCGCATCTCCGTCCAAACCAATTCCAATACTGTAGCCCGAGTTTTTGACTTCCGTTATCAAATCTTTCATATATTCGGGAACAGTCGGATCGGGATGATGATTGGGAAAAGTTCCATCCTGCTCACAAAAAAGCTCTTTTACTTCCGCTCCTATTCCTTTCAAAATAGCTGGAGCTATCGGTCCACCTGCTCCATTGCCGGCATCTATCACAACTTTTACGGGTTTTTGCAGTTTAAAACGAGAAATCAAATCTTTGATGTAAAACTCAACGATGTCAGTATTTTTGGTCAGCTTTCCATCTCCATTTACAAAATCTTCGCTGGCAATAAAAGAGTAAATTTGTTGTATCTCATCCCCAAAGATGCTACCCGTGCAACCAATATTCATTTTGAACCCGTTAAACTCAGGAGGATTGTGGCTTCCAGTAATCATCACACCTGCATCAATGTTAAGATGTTGGATAGCCCAATACAAACAGGGGGTGGCCATAATGCCAGCATCAACTACATCGATTCCTGACTCTATCAGCCCTTTGCTAAACCTCTCAATATACAAAGGAGACGAAAGTCTGGCATCGCCACCGATTACACAAGTTTTAAAATTTCCTCTTATCAAATAAGATCCAAAACCTCTACCCAAAAGATAGACTGTTTCAGGGGTTAAGTCTTTATCAACAACCCCACGGATGTCGTATTGACGAAAAATTTCTTTATTTATCATAGTTTTATAATCCCATTAATTGGTAAAAAAGTCGAAAATATTTCCCAAAGTTGAGGTTTGACCTTTGTAAAATTCAGAATATTTACATCTCGTGCAGGTAACTACAGTAAATTTTTTGTTTTGCACATCAAAAATCTTGCTCAATCCACCACCTGTCGCTGCCATTTGGTCTATCTCGCACTCTTTATTTCCGCATTTCGGACAAATATATTCTTGATTCAAGGTTCCCTCCTTATTCATAAATCTAAGTTTTCAAAATATTTTTCAATTATTGGCGATATCTTCTTTAACGCCTCTTTTCTGTGGCTTATTTCATTTTTTTGCTCGCTACTCAACTCACTAAAAGTTTTGTCATAACCATCGGGAATAAAGATGTTGTCATAACCAAATCCTCTCGTCCCCTTTTCTTCAAGAGCAATTTTACCCTTCATTCTTCCTTCGCACTGTCCAACGATTTTCCCATCAGCATCACAAAGGGTAATTACGGTCGCAAAATAAGCCTTCCTGTTGGTTTCCCCAGCTAATTCTCGCAACATCTTGGCTCTGTTGTCGGCAAAGCTACAACCTTCTCCTGCGTATCTGGCAGCAAAAATTCCTGGTTGCCCATCCAAAGCATCAACGAACAATCCCGTATCGTCAGCAATAGCCGGCTTCTTGATAGTAGTGGCAACTATGCCAGCTTTTTTAAAAGAGTTCCCTTGCAAACTATCTTGGTCTTCATCAATTTCGGGCAAATCAAAATCCAAAGCCGACAAAATTTCGTAGCTTGTTTTACCCAGTATCTCCTTGATTTCTTTCACTTTATGCAAGTTGCCAGTGGCAAGGACAAGTTCTGCTTTCACTGTAGCCTATTTCTTCTTCTCTTTAATTTTCTTGTTAAGATAGTCGATGTTGCTTTCCAGCACTTTCACATTCAAATCGTCAGGATTAATGCTAATCAAAATTTTCAAAGCCTTCCGATAGTTGCTCAGAGATTTTTTATACTCCTTGTTATTCATATAGGCAAGCCCCAAATTGTTGTAATCAACCGCTGTAACTATATTATCTTCGCCCAAGTTTTGTCTGTCGATTTCCAGAGCCTGACTAAAAAACTTAATGGCGTTAGGGAAATCCGCATTATCTCTGTAAATCTCTCCCAAGTTTGTCAAAGATGCCGCCATTCTCGCAAAATCGTCTCTGCTTTTTTTAGGCAAACCTTTCAGGATTTCCAAGCACTTCATCAAGTTAGCACCAGCCAATCTGTATTTTTTTTCTTCCAAATACACGCCGCCAACATTGTTGTAAAAACTTGCCAACACAGCACTTGGAGTTTCTCCATTCAACTTTTTATACAAAGTAAGAGCCTTTTCATAATACTCTTTTGCCTTTTCGTATTGTTTGTCAGAACCGTAAGCACCAGCAATATTGTTAAACAAAACGATGTATAACTGGTGGTCATCTTCTACAGTGCGACCATAGTAAAGCAAAGCGTTTTCATATTCAGCAATCGCTTCCTTGATTTTTGCATTGTTTTGATATTGCATACCTTTGCGAACAGATTCACTGGCAACTGCCAACCATTTTTCTTGATTTACATTATAATAAACTTTTACCCCTGCAAAAACAAGAGCAACCAAAATAATTATAGAACCCAAAATCCATAACAATTTTTTATTCATCATTTCCTCCCTTAAAATTCACAAAATTTTTAATCTTCCTTAATATTTTCCCTGAAGTTTGCTTATTTGCCAAATCCACTACTTTCTTAACGAGCTGTAACATATCCTCTTCTCCGCTCCAATTATCCAAAATTATTTTGCTGTCAACCTCTTTGAACAAACTGTCGAGAGCAAAAATCGCCACCATCAAATCGTCCAAAAAGCCAACAAAAGGAATGAAATCGGGAATAATATCGATTGGCAACAAAAAATAAGCAGCTATCGCCGACATAAAGAGCTTGTTGGCAACGGAAAGCCTTTTTTCCAAAGACAACCTGCCAATCAATACAAAAATATCAGGCAACAAAAAAAGGTAATCACTCAAATTGGAAGTGTCGTCAGACGATTTCCTTTTAATCGTAAATTTCTCCCGCAGTTTTTCGTAAAATTGAAATTTTCTCGATTCCTTAAGAAAGATTTCTTTGCTTGTATCCATATTTGTTATTCCCTCGTTAAATTTATTTATATTCACAGACAACTTTTGCCCCTTCCTTGTTGATAGCTGAGCAATACGATTGAGAATTGATATTCAGACTGTCAAATTTTTTGCCTATTTCGTTACAAATATTTTCGGCTATTTTTTTATTTTTACTCATCACGAAAATAGATGGTCCAGAGCCCGAAATCCCGCAACCAATCGCTCCCATTTTTAGTGCCATCTTTTTTATCTCAACAAAAGCGGGAATTAACTTCGCTCTATATGGCTCTACCAAAACATCTTGTAAGCCGAAACTTATCATCTCTTCGTTCCCTTGACTCAACCCTAAAAGCAGTGACGACAGATAACCGGTTTGTTTCACAACATCTTCCATCGGGATTGACTTAGGCAAAACATTTCTGGAATCAGCAGTTTTTATCTCTATGTCGGGATGAACAACGCCTACAAATAAATCCAAATTAAAATCAATTTCGTGAATTTGCAAAGGATTGTATGAGCTAACGGAAACTATTCCTCCGAGTAACGATGGCGAAACATTATCCGCATGAGCACTGCCACAAGCTATTTTCTCTCCTTGCATAGCAAATTGCACCAACTCCTTTTTTGAGAGAGGTTCTCCAAGAAGAATATTTGCAGCAAAAACTCCTGCTACAGAAGAAGCGGAAGAAGAGCCTAATCCACTGCCTATAGGCATCTTTTTGTGGATTTCAACTTCAAACCCTTCCTTACAATTCATATAATCCAAATACGCTTGGATGGCAACCGTCGCACAATTCTTTTCCGCCTCCAAAGGCAATCTGCCTTCGTCTCCCTCTATCTTGGTTATGACAAGCCCCGAAGAACTCTTTTTGGTCAAAACGACCTCGTCTCCAGGATAATCTATAGCCAACCCTAATAAGTCGTAACCGGAATTTAAATTGGCAACCGTCGCCGGTGCAAAAACTTTAACTTTATTCATAAAACTACCTAAAAAAGATATATGCGAAAAACAAATGCTGAAAAATCACTATAAAGCAAAAAGCTCAATTCAAAATTTAATGTCAAGTTTCTTTAAGCTCTTTTTGTGCTGAAAATTTTCATTGATTTTCTGGATAAATTTGTATTTTAATATTCAACATTCTCCAAATACAATCCGTTTGGCGGAGCACAGAATTTATATCGAGCGGAATTATCTTTGCCATTTAAAATTTCCGATATTTTCTCCGGCTCTGCTCTCTCTTGGTGCAAGATAAAACAAGTGCCTACAATCCTTCTCACCATGTTGTGCAAAAATCTATTCCCCGAAATTTTCAAAATCCAATAATTCTCGTGCGGGCAAATAAATGCTGAGAAAATATAACAAACATTGCTTTTTATGGCAGGATTGATTTTACAGAAATTACTGAAATCGTGCTCACCCTGAAGAAGTTCCAAATACTTGTTGATTAGTTCGCAATCAAGTTCCGCAAAATTGAAACAAGAGAAATACCTGTGGTTAAAAGCCGTCAATTTGTTGGTGATTTTGTATTGATAGGTTCTCTTTTTTGCGTGATATCGTGCGTGAAAATCGTTTGCCACTACATCAACCTTGTTGACTCTAATATCGGCAGGAAGCAAGCTATTTAGGGCGTTTTGCAGATTTTGAGGATTTATGGCGTCAATGGGAAAATCTGAATGCACGGGCTGGCACAAAGCGTGGACTCCGGCATCAGTCCTGCCACTGGCAACTATCGGAACATTTTGTTTGCAGATTTTGCACAGAGCAACTTCCACAGCCTCTTGAACGGAGACACCATTCGGCTGATACTGCATTCCCACATAGTCTGTCCCGTCGTATTCCAATATTAACTTCAACCGTCTCACTGAATCTCCTCGCTCAAGGCTTGCTTTATCTTTGACGGCAACTCTTTGTAGTCAACAAGTTCCGATTTTGTCGGCAAAATTATTTTGAAATAGTTTCCGTAACTTTTGGTAAAAATCCTATTGTCGTAGCTGACCAGCACTCCATTGTCGCTCTTACTGCGAATCAATCTGCCAAAACCTTGCTTATATTTGAGCAGAGCGTTCGGCAACATATAATGAGTAAAAGAGTTTTTGCTTTCGTTTTGCAGATACTCCAAGTTCGCCTCCACCAAAGGGTCAGTGGGGACAGCAAACGGAAGTTTATATAAAATCAGAAGTTGGAGAGACTCTCCGGCGATGTCGATTCCTTCCCAAAAAGAGTTGGTAGCCAACAAGATGCTTGTTCTCGTATCTCGAAATTCTTCCAACAAGGATTCCCTGCTTTTACTTCCGTCTTGCGATAAAATCAGCCTGTTTTGCAAATTTACCCCTAAAAAATCTCTGGCTTTCCGTACATCAGATAACGAAGTAAATAGGATTAAGCTCCCAACTTCGTTTTCGTGTAAAATGCTCACGATGTTGGAAAAAATTTGTTTCTCTCCTGTTTTTGTTCCCGGCAAATCAAGCCCGCTGGCGACAAAGACCTTGCTTTGTTTCTCATAATCAAAAGGCGAATTAAACAATTGTTTTGCAACTCTATTTTGATTTTCTACCAAATTCAACCCCATCTTAGTGCTGAAAAAATCAAATTTCCCGCGTAAGGCGATAGTCGCAGAACAAAAAATTAGCGACTCTGCCCTATCGTATAAAATCTCCTTTATCTTCTGGTCGATTTGGATAGGAGTGTAGTTTACAGACAAAGAATAAAAACTCTCTCCGCCAGACAACCACAAGCAATTGTTAGCATAATCGGGATTCATCAATGTTGTAAAAAAGAGCAAATAATTTTGGCACTCCTCTTTGATGTTTTTTAGTTTCTCCTTTACCGTATCGTAATCGACAAAAGTTGCTTTATCTTGCAAATCCACAAGGCTACATAGAAGGAGCAAATCGGAAAAAATTCTTTGAAAATCTTGGGAGCTTTTTGCCAAAGCCTTTTCCGCTATCATCTTCTTCAATCTGAATTTACCATAATTAGCGTTATCCTTGAAATGCAAAAACAGTTCCCTGTAAAAATCTTCTACCGAGCTAATTTGGCTTACTTCCTCAATTAGCTTTTGCAAAACATTTTCAAACTCTTTTTTGTCATCGGCAGAAACGCTGCTACCAACCAATTTCGATTTTATAAGCGGAACAATTCCTTTTTGAAATTTGTTTTTCTTGTTGTGGATGGAATCAAAAAACTTGGACAACTCCCAATAACTTATCTGTAAACCCAGATGAGACAACGCAACTCCATGAAAATTGTGGGCTTCATCTATCACAAAATTTTCCGCTGAGTTCAGTGTCGGCATACCGAGGAGCAACTCTATCACCAAGAGCGAATGATTGACTATGACCAAATCGCTTTTTTTGGCCAACGCCTTTGCTTTATACAGATAGCAATCTTTGTAAAACGAGCATTTTCTGTTGGTGCAAAAATTGGAATCACTGCAAATCTTGCTCCACAATCTGGACCCCTGACTAAACCCTGAGTGATAACTAATGTCTCCCGTATTGGTAAACCAAATCCAAGGCAAAATTAAAAACATCTGTGCAAATTCACTTTCCGATAAATCAAAACTATCATTTTTTTGCTGATTGAATTTACTCAAACACAGATAGTTAGACCTGCCTTTCAGCAGACAGGCTTTAAAATTAATCGGCAAACTATCTACCAAAACCGGCAAATCCTTAGTCATCAATTGCCTTTGCAAATTCATGGTGTTCGTCGAGATGACAACTTGCTTGTCTGTAGACTTGCTATAGATAATGGACGGAACTAAATACGCCAACGATTTTCCCGTTCCCGTTCCGGCTTCCGCAAGTAAAATCCTGCCATTTTCAAAAGCATCAAGAACATTTTCCGCCATCATTATTTGAGATTTTCTGACTTGATAAAAATCAAATTTCTTGCTCAAAAGACCGTTTTCCTCAAAAAAATCGTCGATTTCTATTTTTTTTTCTTCGGAAACAATGTGTTCAAAATAGTTGATATCTTCTTGATATTTGCTGAGATTGGACTTGGTTAATATGCTTTGAGACAACAGAAATCCCGACATTTCGTCCAAAAAATCTATTCCGTGAACACCACCCTCTTTGCCGAAATCGTGCATTAATTTACACAATTCGGGTGTAAATTTATCTTGAACATAGTCCAAAATTTTTACCGTTAGCCTTGCGAAAAATTTGTTTTTTTCTTTTAGATTTTGCGATGAGGGGATTGTTAGCCCAAAATTTTTGCTCAAAGATTCTAAGGAGTGAGAGGTTAAAAACGGCAAAATAGACCTGCAAATCCACAGAAAGTCTTGCAATCCGTTTTCCTGTAAAAATGGGCTTAGCTCCTGATTTGCAAAAACAAAGAGAGGAAACCCATCTGCTTTCCTTTGAATAGCTTCTATCGTTTCGTCTATTTCAAGTTCGCCAAAGTAGCTTACTTTTTTTATATCACTTTCGGGGAAATTCAATTCGAAAGATTTAGATGAATAAAAAGCATTTTTTGATATTCTACCCTTTTTGTAAAAAAACAGATTGAAAAATGCAGGAAAATTTTTGTTGTCGGAAGACGCAATCTCGACCACCCAAAAAGCGAAATCGTCAGTAAACCTCATCATAGGATAATCATGGCATCGCCGTAACTGAAAAATCTATACCCATCATCAACAGCCTTTTTATACGCATTCATTGTGTTTTGATACCCTGCAAATCCAGCAACCATCATAATCAGCGTAGATTCTGGCAGATGAAAATTGGTAATCATCCCGTCAATTATGTTAAACTTTTCCCCGGGATACAGGAAAATATCTGTCTCTTTTTCTCCGTGAGCAACAAACTCTCTTGGGTCAAAAAAGCTCTCCAAAGTTCTGACAGAAGTAGAACCAACAGCAATAATGCGATTTCCTTTGCTCTTCGTTTCCCTAATAAGCGTTGCCGTTTCTTCGCTAACCCTGCAAAACTCTTTATGCATTTTGTGATTTAAAATGTTTGGTGTATTTACCGGCAAAAAAGTTCCAAGTCCAACATGCAAAGTCACAAAAGTTTTTTTAACACCTTTACTTTCCAGTTTGTTGAGCAGCTCTTCCGTAAAATGCAAACCTGCCGTAGGAGCAGCTACAGAACCATCCTCTTTGGCATAAATCGTTTGATATCGCTGCTTATCCGCCTCGACTGCATCTCGCTTAATATAAGGAGGCAACGGCATTTTGCCGATTTTCTCTATCCAATATTTAACAGTATTCCCATCGGGAGAATACAGTTTAATGACATTAGTTTGTCCGTTCTTGCTGATGACTTCGGCTTTCAAATCAAACCCAAGATTTATTATAGAGCCTATTTTTAATCTCGAAGCTGGTCTCAACAAACATTGCCAAGTATTGTTTCCCAGCTCCTTGAGCAAAAATATCTCAATCTTGGCACCGGTAGTTTTATGCCCAAAAAGCCTTGCCGGAATTACTTTGGTTTGGTTTAAAACGAGTAAATCGCCAGAATGCAGAAAATCAATAACTTCGGGGAAAATACAATTTGTGCACTTTCCGGTGTCTCTTTGCATATGCATCAACCTGCAACTTCCTCTATTTTGTGGGGGATTTTGAGCAATTTGATTTTCCGGAAGATTGAAAAAATAGTCTTTTGTATTCAAAAAATTCAATTTCTGTCCAGTTTTCTTAAAACAGCTTTAAACTTGCCGAATAGAAATTTGCTCTCAAGCAAAATCGGGATTTTCTCTTCATCAGCAGTCAAATATATCACAATCTTGCCCTCGTTTTTAAATAATGCGTTATCAGCCAAAATAGGTCGTATCTTATAGCACTCTATTTTTTTGTCGAACAAAGGAGAGTAAACTTTCTCTTTGCCCATAAACAGCACTTTAGCAAAATAGTTGTCGCCGTCCGCTGTAACATTTATGTAAAAAGGCTCTTTCTTTTTGGTGAACTCATCCAAATCTTTTAATCGCGTTAAATAGAAGGCGGACAAAATATCCAAGGTATTTTCGGGTATTTTCATCACGGATTTTATATATTTTCCCTCTTCAAAATCGTATTTTTCGTAAAAACTTAAGAGTTTATTGTGGAAATAGTAATGAACCCGCTTTTGCCTGTAACTACCTTCTTTAAGGTCTTTGCTAAATTTGAGCGACAATAAACTTTCTTGGCTCCAAATCGAGGTAATGGTGTCTCTGACTTTGTAAAAAGCGTCAAAAAAAGAGTTCGATTTAGCCGAAGATTCTATCTTATAAACCGCAACCGGCTCGTCCTGAATTAACTGCTCACAATAAACATCTTTCGTAATGCTGAGAGTAGCTTCTCCAGCAGTGATAAATCCGTATTCCAAGGAGAATGTTAGCTTTTCAGGAGTTTCAAAAGAAAAAATACTACCAAAAACCAAAATTTCCAGTAGTATTAGTGTTAATTTTTTCATAAAAATACTCCTCAGAAATAATATTTCCGAGGAGAAGTTAAATTTTATCTATTCTTCTTTTTATGTCTATCTTTACGAAGTCTTTTCTTTCTTTTATGTGTGCTTATTTTGTTCTTTTTCCGTTTTCTTCCACAAGGCATCTATCTACTCCTAAACTAAGATTTATTACTTTTTATCACATCGTCTTTGAACGACTTGGAAAATTTAAAAGTAGGCACAACACGAGCAGGAATATCAACTTCCACACCAGTTTTAGGATTTCTGCCTATACCTGACTTGCGAATCTTATTTTTAAAAGTTCCAAATCCTCTAATTTCAATATGGCTACCTTCTTTTAAACTCTCGATAGTTGACTCCAAAAATGCATCAACAACAATCGCTACATCTTTTCTTATTATTCCAGTATCTCTAGAAATTTTTTGAACTAAATTTGCTTTCGTCATAATTTCTTCCTTTATCTAATTTCTTTCATCTCAACTTTTTATCCACCTAACTTTTGTCAAGACAAAAAAAACAACTAACTAATATATTAACAAAATGTTAAACAGGAAATCACAAATTTCAAAAAATGGTGACCTTCTGTCAAGACCACCATTTCCAACTATTTTTACCCCAAAAATGTAGCCAAAGCTATAGAAAACAGCTTGGTTTGGGTGCTATCGCCTCTCGAAGCCAAGATACAAGGAACGCTTGTTCCCATTACCACGGCAGCAAATTTGCTTTCTGTAAACCTGGAAATTGTCTTATAAAAAACATTCCCTGCTTCTATGGCGTTGAAAAGCAAACAATCCGCATCGCCGGCAACTTCGGATTTTACTCCTTTAATCTCGGCACACTCTTTGCTCACAGCCACATCCAATGCCAAAGGTCCATCGATGATGCAATTTTTTATTTGTCCTCTGTCAGCCATTTTTGAGAGCATCGCAGCCTCCACACAAGAAGGGATTTTGTGTTGCATCTTTTCAATCGCGGTAATAGGAGCAATCTTTGGTTTTGCTACACCGAGAGCCCGTGCAAACTTTGCCAAATAGTTCGCAATCGCCACTTTTTGCTCAAAAGTCGGAGCAGGCAAAACCGCACCATCGGAAAACATCAGAAGTTTGTGATAAGAAGGATTGTCAACGATACCAATATGCGAAAGAACAGATTTGGGAGGCAACAATCCCTTTTCTTTGTTCAAAAGAGCCCTAAGGTAGTTGTCTGAGGAAATAAGTCCCTTCATTATTATATCGCCTTTACCTTCTCTTATCAGCGAAACAGCTTTTTCTCCGGCAGGAATTTCTTCAGGCTCGTCCACTATTGTAAAAATCGAAGAGTCGATTTTCTCCTTTTGGCAAACCTCAATAATTTTGTTTTTATCTCCAACTAAAGTAACTTCCACAATTCCTAAAGCGATAGCTTTACTGGTGGCTTCTATGGAATGTGAATCTTGCCCAAAAGCAACAACCAGTCTTTTTTTTGTGGTCGCTTTCGCAGCCTCTTCTAGAGCCATATCCAAGCTTGTGATTTGTTTCATCTCTACTCCTTAATAGATATCAAATTTGCAAGCAATAAAAAAAACCGATTTGCAAATGTCAAATAAAAAAGCCGACAGAAAAATTAATTCTGTCGGCATAAATTTACTAATTTCAAATTTACTTAATCAGAGCAAGCAATACACCAGCTGCAACAGCTGAACCGATAACTCCTGCAACATTAGGTCCCATAGCGTGCATCAGCAAGAAGTTTGAACGATTTTCCGCTTGTCCAACTTTGTTCACCACACGAGCAGCCATAGGCACGGCAGAAACGCCGGCAGCACCAATGAGAGGATTTACCTTGCCACCACTCATTTTGCACATAACTTTACCGAACAAAACACCAGCGGTAGTTCCCACGATAAATGCTATCAAGCCGAGAATCAAAATTCCAATTGTGTTGAAATTGAGAAAATTCTCAGCTGCCAACTTACTACCAACACCAAGTCCCAAGAAGATGGTAACGATGTTCATCAACTCGTTTTGAGCAGCCTTACTCAATCTGTCCACAACTCCGCACTCTTTCAACAAGTTACCAAAAGCAACCATACCGATGAGCGGTGTAGCTGATGGCAAGAATAAAGCACAGAGAGAGAGCAAAATAAGAGGGAACAGGATTTTTTCCAGCTTCTTAACAGGTCTCAAAGTTTCCATCTTAATCATTCTTTCCTCTTTGGTGGTAAAGAATTTCATAATAGGCGGTTGAATAATCGGAACCAAAGCCATATAGGAGTAAGCCGCAACAGCTATCGGACCAAGAAGGTCAGGTTTCAATCTGGATGTAACGAAGATTGATGTAGGACCATCCGCACCACCAATGATGCCGATAGAGCCAGCAGCAGCCAAATCAAATCCATCAAATCCTATAGAAGGGATAGCCGGCAAAAGCAAAGCACCCAATAAAGCAAAAAAAATACCGAATTGAGCGGCTGCACCCAAAAGCAAAGTTTTGGGGTTAGCAATCAGCGGACCAAAGTCGGTCATAGCACCAATCCCCATAAAAATCAACAGCGGGAAAACACCTGTTTTGATACCAACAGCATAAACATAATGTAAAATCCCCTCAGCTTCGTTAAATCCCGCAAAAGGGATGTTCGAGAGAATTGCTCCAAAAGCCATCGGAACCAAGATAAGAGGTTCAAAACCTTTTTTGATGCCAAGGTAAAGCAAAACAAAGCCAACCAAAATCATCACAAAGTTTTTCCAACCAGAATTTACAAGAAATCCTCTTAAGCCGGAACCTTCGTATAAATCGATGAATCCTCTCCCTACTGAGATACCTTCATTTGCCAAAAGCGTTGAACAAGTGAGCATCAATGCCAAGGCAATAACTAATTTTTTTAATTTCATAAGCCAAAATCCTAAAAATAATTTAATCTATTACAAACAGAGGATCGCCTTCGGCTACAGTATCTCCTTGCTTAACCAAAATTTCTTTGATAGTTCCTGCTCTTTCAGCAAAAATATCGTTTTCCATTTTCATAGCTTCCAACACCAATACAACAGTATCAGCAGAAACACTATCACCAACCGAAGCGTTAATTGACGCAATTTGTCCAGCGATAGGTGAAGTTACACTTCCGGCAACAGCACCGGCAGCAGGTTTAGCAACTGGAGCAGCAGCTACAGGGGCAACTTTTTTCGCAACGACATTAGGTACAGATTTTGTCACAGGAGAAGCAGATTTTACAATCGGTGCTCCACCTTCAGATTTAACGGTTACTTTATAGTCTTTACCGTTTACAGTCACAATTAAGTTTTCAGACATCTTAACTCCTTTTAATACACTTTCATTTTTATTTATTTTTTCTTTAATTTCTTCGTCTTTAATATAATAAATTGCCTCTTTGGCTTCTCCCTTCAGAAAAGCAATACCTTTCTCTTTGCAAGTAGCGGCGATGAAAATATTTTCATCATTGACACTAAGCCCATTATCTTTCAGGACTTTCTTAGCCAAAGGAACACCATCTTCCAAAATATCCAAAGGATTGTTTCCTTCAAAAGGTTTCTTTCCGAGTTGCTTTTCAGCAAGAGCAACGATTTCAGCATCAGCAGGTCTGGGGGTTTTGCCGAAGTAACCAAGAACCATATTCCCATAGCCATCTGTAATTTTCTTCCATCTACCTTGCACTACATTTGTGAACGCTTGTTGAAAATAGAACTGACTAACGGGAGTTACACTGGTCCCAAAACCACCCTTGGCAACCACCTCCGACATCTCCTCAATCACTTGAGGGAAAAGATGCAAGGTGTTTGTATCACGCATCATCATAGTGTTGGCAGTGAGAGCTCCGCCCGGCATAGGCGACAAAACAATATTAGCCGCAGTCTGCTTAGCCTCCAAAGGCATCATATACTTTTTCATGCAATCTTCAAAGACTTTACGAGATTGCAAAAGCTTTTTATAATCGATGTCCAAGGTGTAATCAGTGCCTTTCAGAATATGCCAAATAGACAAAATATCTGGCTGACCAGTTCCGCCGGAAACAGGAGATTGAGCCAAATCTATGCCGTCAATTCCAGCTTCAATAGCAGCCATTATACAGTTAGCACCTATCCCCGCCGTAGCATGAGTATGAAACCACAAAGTTGCTTTGTCTCCCAGTTTTTTCCTTGCTTTAGCTACAGTTTCATAAACTATCTTGGGGGGACAAGTTCCCGATGCATCCTTGAAAACCAAAGAATCAAACGGAATCTTTTTATTCAAAATATCATCAAGTTTTTCCATATAGAAATCGGCTGTATGCACTCCTGAATCTATCAATCCAGGAGCAAGCCCCATAAGAGCAATAGAAATCTGATGATGCAGTCCCTCTTTGGAAATGCAATTACCTGAATAATTGAGATTTTCTATGTCGTTCAAAGCATCAAAATTTCTAATATGGGTTGTGCCGTGCTTTTTAAAAAGCTTCGCATGCATCTTGATAATATCTTTCGGTTGCTGAGAGAGCCCGACAACATTGATACCTCTAGCCAAAGTTTGCAGTTTAACTTTTTTCCCCACAGCATCGCGAACTTTATCCATCATATCAAAAGCGTTCTCATTACAATAAAAGAACAAACTTTGGAAACGAGCTCCGCCTCCAAACTCAAAATGCTCTATACCCGCATCTACAGACGCTTTGACAGCTGGCAAAAAATCCTCGGTTTTTACACGAGCACCATACACAGATTGGAATCCATCCCGAAAGGATGTATCCATAAATTTAATCTTTTTCAAAGACATAACTTAAACTTCCCTACTATCTTCGGCAAGCTACAGCAGCACTAATAACGGCAATCAATTCATCATCTTGACTTGCGTTATTATTTCCTCCTGAACTCAAAGGTGCGGAAGCAAAACAAGACTGAAATTTCTGAATCAATGCAGAACTTGCAACCATCGATAAACAAATAACAACTAAAAACAGAAATACAATTCCTGTTCCCAATATCATAATATTAACACCATCTATAAACATCTCTACTCCTAAATATTTTTTTTCAGCATAACTTTTTTATGCCAAAAATGTTGTCAAACCTTTTTCGTTATATTTTAAACAATTATCTAATATATAAGTTATTGTGATTTTTTTTGATTTTCCTAAATAAATTATGCAAAGAAATAGCCGAGAATTCCGGCTAAAACAAGAGAAGGCAGCATATTTATTACGGGTATTTTTTTTAACTCTAAAATGTTCAATCCCAACCCTAAAAGAATAACACCACCGACTGTCCCTATCAAATTGACAACCGAAATTGACAAGAAGTTGCCAAAAAACATCACCAATAAAGTCAATAATCCTTGAATTATAAAAATGGCAAACGAAGAAAAAATAACCCCTCTACCGAAAGATGCAGCCAAAAAAATCGAAGTTATTCCATCCATTATCGATTTTGTAAAAAAGAGTGTCGGCGTTTTGCCACTACCCTCTTCCAATGCACCCAAGATTATCATGGAGCCAGTGCAAAATAGGAGAGTTGAAGCGATAAATCCCTCGGCAAAACTGTTTCCGTTTCCTCCGAATTTCTTTTGCAAAAATTCCGCAAATCTATTCAGATAGTCTTCCAATTTTAATAATTGCCCGATGATTGAACCAAAAATCAGAGACAAAACCATAAGAATAATTTGCTCCACTTCCAACGCCATTTTTATTCCCAAGAAAACAACAAAAAGCCCGATAACTTGAAAAATGATTTCTGTCGATTTTTTGGGAAGTCTCGATTTTAGCAAAATTCCAAGAACAGACCCTACTAAAACAGTTGCGGTATTTACTATAGTTCCTAACATATATCCTGCCTGTTATTTCTTATCCAAGCTAAGAGTTACAATCTTGTCCACCAGCGACTCAAAGCTCATCCCAATTGCATTGGCTGACATCGGCACTAGCGAAGTATCCGTCATCCCCGGTAGAGTATTTATTTCCAGAAAATAGAATTTTTCCCCATCATATCTAAAATCAATTCGGGAATAAACTTCTGCTCCGACAGCTTTATAAACTAAAACTGCGAGCCGTTGGATTTCCTCAGTCTCTTCTTTCGTTATCTCAGCGGGAATTATATAGTCAGTAGAACCTTTGGTGTATTTATTTTCAAAATCGAAAAATCCGTATTTTGGCTTTATCTCTATTACCGGCAAAGGTTCATCGTCCAAAATTGGAACTGTTAATTCTCTGCCCTTGATAAACTCCTGACAAATCACGGAAGAGCTATATTGAAAAGCGGTTTTGAGAGCAGGTAAAAATTGGTTTTCGCTTTCAACCACAGTTATTCCTACAGAAGAACCTGCATCGTTGGGTTTGACCACTATTGGATATTTCCCTTCCCAATTCTCGCTTTCACTGTGAAAAATTTTCCCTTCTATTATAGGCACGCCATAGTATCCGACCAAGCGTTCACAAAGATATTTATCCATAGCAACAGCACACGCTTTGGAATCTGAACCCGTATATGGTATCTTCTCCAACTCCAATAAGCCCTGCAGTAAGCCGTTTTCTCCCTCTCCACCGTGCAAAGCGTTAAAAACCAAATCAGCATTAAATTTCTTAATCTCGTTAATCAACTCAAAATACGAATATTCGGAAGGGTCTATTAAAGAAGTTTCGTGGTTAAGTGCTTGCAACGCCGTATTAATAGCTTTGCCACTCTTGTAAGAAACCTCTCTTTCGGACGACCTACCTTTATACAAAATTGCTATTTTCACCTTTTCTCCAATAAATTTAACTAATTCTCATCTTCGGGTGCAATTTTTATTTGCAAATAAAATAAGTAAACCTTTAAAACAAACAAAAAAGGCGAATTTAATTAAATCCGCCCTTTATATTCTTTGCTAAATTATATTACATCATTCCTGGCATTCCACCGCCCATTCCCGGCATCCCTGCAGGCATCGAAGCACCGCCCTCTTTTTCCACCTCTGTGATAATACACTCTGTGGTCAAGATAAGTCCAGCAATACTTACAGCATTTTGCACCGCATTACGCACAACTTTAACCGGATCAACAACACCTGCTTCCACAAGGTCACAGAATTCGCCAGTAGCAGCGTTGTAGCCATAATCTTTTTTATCCAAATTCTCTATAATTTTGTTTACAATTACAGAGCCCTCAACTCCAGCATTCTCAGCAATTTGCCTCGTAGGAACAGTCAAAGCCTTTTTCAAAATGTCCAAAGCTATTTTTTCTTCAGCCGAATAATTTTTGTTTGCTTTCACTTCGCTAACAGCTTTCATCAGAGTCAAACCGCCACCGGCAACAATTCCCTCTTCCACAGCAGCTCTGGTAGCATGCAAAGCGTCATCAACTCTGGCTTTTTTCTCTTTCATCTCAGTTTCTGTAGCAGCACCAATCCTCAAAACAGCAACTCCACTGGAAAGTTTAGCCAATCTCTCTTGCAATTTTTCTTTGTCATAATCGGATGTAGTCGAATCGATTTGCACTTTGATTTGAGCAACTCTTTCATCTACCTTATCTTGTTTGCCTGCACCTTCGCGAATAGTTGTGTTGTCTTTATCCACAATAACTTTTCTGGCAGAACCCAAATCTTCTATCTCTGCATTTTCCAAACTCTTGCCAACCTCTTCGCTAATCAAGGTCGCACCAGTGAGGATAGCAATGTCTTGCAACATCTCTTTCCTTCTATCTCCAAAGCCCGGAGCCTTGACAGCACAAACATTCAAAGTTCCTCTTAACTTGTTGATAACAAGCGTAGAAAGAGCCTCTCCCTCAATATCTTCGGCAATAATAAGCAATGGTCTTCCACTTTGAGCCACTTTTTGCAAAAGTTCCACAATATTTTTCATAGAAGAAACTTTCTTGTCGTAAATCAAAATATATGGGTCATCGTATTCGCAAATCATCTTGTTGGCATCAGACACAAAGTAAGGAGAAACATAACCACGATCGAATTGCATACCTTCCACTTTTTCCAAGTAGGTATCAATAGACTTAGCCTCTTCCACATTTATAATACCGTTGCGACCAACAGAATCCATAGCATCAGCAATAATTTTACCGATTTCTTCATCGTTGTTGGCGGAAATAGAGCCAACTTGAGCAACCTCTTTGCTGGTTTTGATATCCTTAGCCAAACCTTTGATGTTCCCCACAACCTCTTTGGAAACCTTTAACAAAGCGTTCTTAAGAAAAATCGGGTTTACACCAGCTGTCAAAAATTTGAGCCCTTCATCCAAAATAGCTTGAGTCAAAATAGTAGCAGTAGTTGTCCCGTCTCCGGCAACATCGTTGGTTTTTTCGGAAACTTCCTTGCACAACTGAGCACCCATATTTTCGTATTTATCTTCTAACTCAATCTCTTTAGCTATAGTCACGCCATCGTTAGTGATAACTGGAGAACCATAACTTTTATCAAGAACAACATTTCTACCCTTTGGTCCTATAGTTACCTTCACAGCGTCAGCCAATTTGTCCACACCGGCTTTTAATAAATTTCTAGACTTATGAGAAAATTCCATTTTCTTTGCCATAATATCCTCCTAAAATTTGTTTTTAGCAATCTAAATGATATAGTGCTAATTTTTTTATCTAATAAATGCTGTCAAATAATTTCTCACAAAACAAAACATCTGCTCCAAAATTTCTTTTAGAACAGATGTTTTATATATTCAAAAAAATGGTACTCCCGTAGGGATTCGAACCCTAGACCCACTGATTAAGAGTCAGTTGCTCTACCAACTGAGCTACGGAAGTATAAATATGGCATCCCGTAGGGGAGTCGAACCCCTGTTGCCAGAATGAGAATCTGGAGTCCTAACCACTAGACGAACGGGACAATCTAAAATTTTGTGCTCAATATTTTTGCAAACGATTTTGTGTCAAATCTTTTATTGCAACCTTAAAAGAGAACCGGCTTTAATAAAGTTTTTATCTCCAATATTGTTCAACTCAACCAAGCTTTCTTGAGTCTTAGCTGTTTCTTTAGCAATAGTGGAAAGATTGTCGCCAAGGTCAACTTTGTAAAAATTGCCACTACTAACGGGCTTTACTTTGCTTGCCGGTATTTTCAATTCCATTCCTGCAGGGACAATATTCGGATTTTCAATTCCGTTCATCTCTGCAAGTTGCCAAACATAAACATCGTATTTTTTGAAACACAAATCGTATAGACACTCACCCGAATTAATACGATAAACACCTTCACTTTGCACTGGCTCAGGTGCTTGAACCACTTCAGCCTCTGCCAATTGCTCTTGCTCTTCCACTGGTGTTACACTCACCACTTCTACTTGTTGCTCTTTTTGGTCTTGTGCCACCTCCACAACTACTTCTTCCTTAGTATTATCAACAGTCGAAACTGGGGTAGCATCAATTGGCTTTTTTGCTGCACAACCAATTATTATCAAAAAAGCAACCAACAAAACTAAAAATTTTTTCATCTTTTCCTCCACTCTAATTTTTCTTATTTCCCATTACTTAATTAAACTTCAACAATCCAACCATCCGGAGCTTCTACATCGCCGAATTGTATTCCTGTCAATTTATTATAAAGACCAGTTGTTACCGGTCCCACTTCCGTTTCCGAATAAAAAACATGCAAATTTCCTTTATAGCTAATCCCGCCTATGGGAGTGATAACTGCGGCTGTTCCGCAAGCTCCCGCTTCTTTGAACTCAGATAAGTTATCGATAAAAACATCTCGTTCTTCGGTTTTCATTCCCAAATATTCTCTAGCCACATGCAATAACGAAGACTTTGTGATACTTGGTAAAATAGAGGGAGATTTAGGAGTAACAAACTTGTTGTCTTTGGTTATTCCGAAGAAATTTGCGGCACCAACTTCTTCTATCTTGGTATGAGTTGCAGGGTCCAAATAGATGCAATCAGCAAATCCGGCTTCGGCACTATTTTTGTGAGGGAGCATACTGGCTCCGTAATTGCCCCCTACTTTCACCGCACCTGTTCCCATTGGAGCTGCACGGTCATAATCAGAAATATTAAAATTAACTGGAGCAAGGCCACCTTTAAAATATGCACCAACCGGAACACAAAAAATACAGAAAACATACTCAGGAGCTGGCTTCACGCCTATATTCGCTCCATCACCAAACATAAACGGACGGATATACAATGTTCCCCCACTACCGTAAGGAGGGACATATTCTGCATTTGCTCTTACGACCTCTTTGCACGCTTCAACGAACTTTTCCTCTGGATATTCCGCCATCAGAACCCTTTGACAAGATCTAATCATCCGTTTTGCATTTTCCTCGGGACGAAACAAAACAACCTTATTTTCTTTTGTTTTATAAGCCTTCAACCCCTCAAAACAGCTTTGTCCGTAATGAAGTACCGTTGCTGCAGCATGGATAGTCAAACTGTCATCATCCACCATTTTTCCGTTGTCCCACTTACCCTCTTTGTAACGCGAAACAAACATCTTATTGGTTTTCAGATAATCAAAGCCAAGACTATTCCAATCAATTTTCTTACTCATATTCACCTCTGATTTTTACGAAACTTTAAAGCTAATAACTAATCGTCAAGTTTTTTTCCTCTTTCCAAGTTTCCCTATCAAAAAATAACCGCAAAACAATTTTGTTTTCAACAAGTTTAATGAATTTAGGATTTACAAATCGTTTTTGCCAAACTCATACACTCTGCCACAAAACTGACAAGTAGCTCGAATTTTACCCTTTTCTTTTAAAATCTCTTCTATCTCATCTTTGCCCAAAAGCATTATTCCGCTTTTAAATCTCTCGGCACTGCAATCACATTCATATCTCGCCGTGAAGGTGGACAAAATTTTTGCATCATCCACAACAAATTTTTCTATAATTTCCTGAACTGAATAGCCTATATCCATCAAATCCGTAAAATTCGGAAACTTCTTCATTTTTTGTTCCAAACAGGCAATAGTCTCATCATCCGCATCGGGCAACAACTGAACTATAAAACCACCGGCTTGCAAAATTTCCGCTTTCTCGTTAATCAATACACCGAGCACAACAACCGAAGCGATTTGTTGCGATTGCATCAGAAGGTAAGCAACATCTTGGGCAATCTCGGAAGTTTGCAACTCCACATGCCCGTTATATGGTCGCTTCAAGCCCTCATCTTTAATAAGTGTCAGCGTGCCTTTCCCTATCGCTTTGGGGATGTTAAAACCTTTGCCATTCGTATTTGTTACCTCTTGCGAAGAATTGGAAATAGTGCCTTTGACCCTTCCATCTTGAGTAGCAACAACTACGATATTCCCCAAGAGTCCGTCGCCGCTTACTTTTAGCGTCAGCTTATTTTTTTTGCTCTTCAACTGTGCACCCAAGAGTAATCCGGCTGTCAGTAACCGTCCCAAAGCGACACTGGCGGTGATAGATAAGTTGTGCGTTGCCTGTGCTTTCCTGACTGTTTCCGTCGAATTTACAGCCAAAAAAGCAAGACCTTTCCCCGTGCCTCTTATCAATTTATCCATATCGAGTTAACCTCAATCACAATACTTAATCCTACCGTAAGCAATTATATCCCCTGAACTCACATCTGCCGTATCACGAACGACCTTTAACTTGGTAGAACTGGCGTGTATAAACTCAACTTTATTATCAGCAATTCGGCAAACAATCCCTCCATGAGTCGGCAAAAGTTTATTTGTTCCGATGAAAATAATATCGCCCAAATCCACATTGCTCACAGACAGCAAATTCGTGTTATACAAAAACAGAGACTCAATGTTGGCGTCCGAAACAACTCCACCGGAACTATTCACAAAAATATTTTTCTTGTTCAAAGCAGTTTGATAGCTATACACTATCAGCCCCGAACAGTCAAAACTACTTGGTCCGTCACTACCCAGAGAGTATGGGCAACCTAACTTCCCAATAGAAATTTGCACAGCCTTACTTCTAATGGTAGAATTAGCCTCAGTTTGACTATTGTCGGAAGAGTCAGACGAAATGAAGTTGCATCCGAACAAAGCAAAAATGCAGATAAAGGGAATAATTTTCTTCATCAACAATAAGGTCTGATAATATCGAACAGCGAATCCATTTGCTCGAAATCAAGCATCGTGCTGGCATCACATAGAGCTTTTTTTGGATTGGGATGCACCTCCACAAATAGTCCAGAAACAGCACCTGTAGCCAAAGCTGCCGAAGCCAATGGTAAAGCGTATTGCGGTGTCCCCCCGCTAACCGCCCCACTGGACGGCTCTTGCATAGAGTGTGTCACATCGTAAATCACAGGATATCCGTAAGAATTCATCTTCACAAAATTCCTGAAATCCACCACAAGATTGTGATATCCGAAACTCGTTCCTCTCTCCGTTAGCAAAATTTTGTCGTTTCCCCCACATTTCTTGATAGCCCCTTTCATATCTTCCGCCGCCATAAATTGAGCTTTTTTGATGTTGATAATTTTATCGGTTTCCGCAGCCGCTTGCAAGATAGATGTCTGACGAGACAGAAACGCAGGAATTTGCAAGATATCCGCCACTTCTGCCGCCAAAGCAGCTTGTGATGGCAAATGAATATCGGTTACTATAGGAAGGTTGAACTCGCTCTTTATTTTTTGCAAATTGCCCAGACCCTCGTCAATACCGGGTCCAGCATAAGATTCGGCACTGGTTCTATTTGCTTTCTCAAACGAAGACTTGAAAACCACCGGACAAGGGCAATTTCTCACCAAATACTCAGCCACTTGCCTACCAACTTCCAAACTCTCCAAAACACACGGTCCTGCCAACAAAAAGAACTTGTTCTTCAATAAGTTATAATCCAACATCCTATGCTCCTTGACGAACATTCAATCCCTGTTCAACCAAATAATTTTTGATTTGAGGAATTGTTAATTTTTTGTAATGTAGCAACGAAGCCAAAAGCAAAGCATCCGCTTTACCCTCTTTCACTCCTTGCACAAAGTGCTCTAACTTGCCGGCACCTCCAGAAGCAATCACTGGCACGCTGGAAATGCTGCTGACTCGTTCCGTGAGTTCGATGTCATATCCCTGATTTGTGCCGTCAGCGTCTATCGAATTTAGCAAAATCTCTCCTGCTCCCAAATCGATAGCTTTTTTTACCCATGAAAACACATCCAAGCCTGTGTCTACGCGACCACCGGCTACAAAGCAATTCCAACTGTCTCCCGTGCGTTTTGCATCGACTGACAACACTATACATTGGCTACCGAAAGAGTTCGCCGCTTCTTTTATCAAATCGGGATTCTTAATCGCAGCAGAACAAATACTCACTTTGTCAGCTCCTGCCAAAAGTGCTTGGCGAATGTCCTCACAACTGCGGATGCCACCTCCAACAGTCAGCGGGATAAAAACAACCTTAGCAATCTTCTCCACCACATCCAAAAGAGTTTGCTTACTCTTGTAAGTAGCACCTATGTCCAAAAAAGTCAGTTCGTCCGCACCTTGCGAATAATACTCTTTTGACAACTCAAGCGGATCGCCCGCATCCTGAATCTCTTTAAAACCTGTTCCCTTCACCACTCTGCCATCTTCCACATCCAAACACGGGATAATTCTCGTTGTTAACATAAAAATCCTTCCATCAGTTTTCACACTGAAATAATCTGTATCAAGCAAACTGCAAATCAACAATAATGGTGTCAATAAATTATCGGAAGAAAGTTTGAACACAAAATATAAGTCAACAAAACAATTGACATCTTCCCTTGCAAATAAGTTTTCACTGGATATTTTTATTATAAGGAGCATTAGTGAACGATTTTGAACAACTCGGATTAAACCACGAAATTTTAAAAACATTGCAGGCTTTAGATTTCACTACACCCACAGCTGTGCAAGCTGAAGCCATACCGCAAATTTTAGGCACAAATAACGACCTGATTATTTTATCACAAACAGGTTCTGGGAAGACCGCTACTTTCGGATTGCCGATGGTGCAGTCATTTGACAACACAAAGAAAAAAATACAATTTTTGATATTAACTCCTACTCGCGAGCTTGCCAAGCAAGTCTCACAAGAGTTAAAGGATTACTCCGCCAACACGGGCAGTTTCATAATAGCCAACATTCTTGGAGGAGAAGATGTCCAAAAGCAAATACAATCCATTCGCTCTCAACCCACTGTAATCGTGGGCACTCCGGGAAGAGTTTTGGAGTTGCTCAACCGAAAAATATTGGATTTGTCGGAGATAGACACATTGGTTTTGGACGAAGCAGACAGAATGTTGGAAATGGGCTTTTCCGAAGAGTTAAACGCCATCATCCAATTCTTAAATCCTGATAAAAGGACTTTGCTCTTCTCCGCCACTATGAACAGGCAAGTGGAAAATTTGGCATCAAGTCAGTATATGATAAACCCCCAAAAAATAGTAATCGGGAAACAAAATAAATCTAATATCGACATTACTCACGATTACTATCTGTGCTCGGCAAAGCTTAAGCCGGATGTCTTAATGAGAATTTTGGATTATTATCCTGAGTTTTACGGAATAGTTTTTTGCCGAACCAAGCAAATATCCGAAGACCTCACCAAAATCTTGCAAAGAAAAAATTACAGTGCAGAGATTTTTAACAGCGATTTGTCTCAATCTGACAGAAGCAGAGTGATTAACAGTTTCAAAAACAAAAAAACTACTGTGCTGATAGCTACAGATTTGGCGAGCAGAGGCTTGGATGTGAAAAACCTCACACATGTTGTTAACTTTTCTCTGCCGGACAATACCGAAGACTACATTCACAGGAGCGGAAGAACAGCCAGAATTGGCAAGAAAGGGATTTGTCTATCCATCATCAGTCAGCGAGAAAAGAAAGCTCTGAATTTTCTTCAACAAAAATTAAACATATCCATTGTAGAGCAAAAAATTCCCACGGGAGAACAGGTCTGCCAACATAATCTGCTACAACTCAAAAGAAAAATAGAATCTTTCCAACTTCCACCAGAGTTTGAAGGTTATGTTCAGGGTATTTATGACAGCTTCAATGAATTTTCCAAAGAAGAGTTAATCTGCTCGTTTGTCGGTTCACATTTGGCGGATTTATGGGAAAGATATCACAAAATTCCGGATTTGAATATAAGTGAAAAAGTTAATTTTGATATGCTTAAAATCAACTTGGGAAGCGATGACGATTTTCTGTTGTCCGACCTTTTCTCTCTGATGAAATCCGCCCAAAAAAACACAAAGTTGGGTAAAATTAAGATAAAGAGAAAAGAAACCGATGTAGAGGTTGACGCTCAATTTTCGGACAAAATTGTCAAAAGCCTTAACAGTAAAAAGTTCGCTCATTTGCCAATCAAGGCTTGGAAAACTGTTCACAAGAAACGAAACAAAAAAGGCAGAAATTTCTCTTGACTTTGACCTTTGATTATAAATTTTTTCTCATAATTGCATAGAGAATGTTGCGGGGATTTGTTCCATATTGCACCGCAACATAAAAAAATAAATAGAAGTAATGCTAAAAAGGAGCTTTAAAAATGAAAAAAAGTCTTTTCACTAGTGAATCGGTAACTGAAGGACATCCCGACAAGATTTGTGACCAAATCTCGGATTCCATTCTTGATGCCATTTTCTCTCAAGATTCGGAGGCAAGAGTCGCTTGCGAAACTTTCGTAACTACAGGTATGGCACTGGTAGGTGGCGAAATTACCACCAGCTGTTATGTTGACATCCCATCTGTAGTGCGGGAAACCCTAAGAAAAATCGGCTACACCAATGCGGATTACGGCATAGATGCCAAAACATGTGCTGTGATTACCACTATCGACAAGCAATCTAGAGACATAGCTATGGGCGTGGACGAATATTCCCAACACGAACAAGGAGCGGGAGACCAAGGAATGATGTTTGGTTACGCCTGCAAAGAGACCAAAGAGCTGATGCCTCTACCTATTATGCTCAGTCACAAACTCACCAAAAAACTTTCCGAAGTTCGCAAATCGGGAGAGTTGACCTATCTGAGACCTGACGGCAAATCACAAGTAACTGTCGAATATTTGGACGACAAGCCTGTCAGAGTTGAGGCTGTAGTTATCTCCACTCAACACGACCCCGAAGTTACTTTGGAACAAATTCGTGAAGACATTTTGGCGAAAGTGATTAGACCCGTTATAGACAAAAACCTCTTGGATGAAAACACCAAATTTCACATCAATCCTACGGGAAGATTTGTTTTGGGTGGACCTCATGCAGATACAGGACTGACCGGTAGAAAAATCATCGTGGATACATACGGTGGCAAGGGTAGCCACGGGGGTGGCTGTTTTAGCGGGAAAGACCCGTCAAAAGTTGACAGAAGTGCTTCATATATGGCAAGATACATTGCCAAGAATATTGTCGCTGCCGATTTTGCCGATAGATGCGAAGTGGAACTCGCATATGCCATCGGAGTTGCCAACCCTGTTTCCGTTTTGGTAGATACCTTTGGCACTGGGAAAGTTGATGACGAAAAATTAGTGGAAGCCGTGAAAAAAGTGTTTCCTCTCAAACCTGCCGAACTTATCAAGCATCTGAATTTGAAAAGACCTATCTATGCCGAAACAGCCAGTTACGGTCACTTCGGTCGCGAGAATTTCCCTTGGGAAGCTACCGACATGGTGGACAAATTGAAAAACGCTTTGAAATAAGATGCTGGCAAACCATCTGAAAAAATTTGAAGAACTGAAATACAAAGGGACACTAAGTGTCCCTTCTCTTTCTCTGCCTACAACCAAAAAGCACATCAGCCTCATCGGATTTATGGGCGTTGGTAAAACTACCATTTGCAACGCTTTGGATACAAAAGGTTTGGATTTGGATTTTTTGATAGAGAAAGAGGCTATGCTAAAAATCTGCGACATCTTCAAAACCCACGGAGAGTCACATTTTCGCGAGTTGGAACTGAAAGTCCTAAAATCTGTAAGCAACCTGAGCGAGCCGATTTGCTTGGCTACCGGAGGTGGCATCATCACTCAAGAGCAAGCCAGAAAAGAGTTGCAAGAGAACTACTATAACATCTTCCTCTACTTGCCTTTGGAGACCATCGTAGGAAGGGTAAACTCCGACAAGAGAAGACCTTTGTTCTCTCAAGAGTTGGACAAACTGGAACAGCTTTTTATTTATAGATTGGATTGGTATCTCGAAGTTGCCGACTTGACCATCGACACGCGAGAATTTTCTACGGAAGAAATTGCTAAATTAATTTTGTATTTGCTCGCAAAAATTAATCGATAGTTGCCCTAATTTCGGCAATACATCCCACCGCTTAATTTTCTGATGAGACCTCTCAACTCCAGTTGCATCAGCACCGAACTCAATGTCCCGAAACCATAGCTTGTCTCTATCAGCAAATTATCAAAAGAAATTTTCGGACTCTTGCAAATCATCTCATAAATTTTCTCTTGCTTGGGGTCATCAAACTTTATCTCTTCATCTGTCTCTCGGGGTGTATTGGGCAAATATCCGTAATCTTCCAGAATATCTTGTCCGCAAGTCACCAGTTTAGCACCTTTGCTTATCAAAAAATTCGGACCTTGTGCCTGTGACCGCTGAATATCTCCGGGAACAGCATAAATATTTTTCCCCTGTTCCAAACCAAAACTATAAGTAATCAACGCTCCAGATTTTATACCTCCCTCAGTCACCAAAATCCCTTTGGACAATCCAGCTATTATCCTGTTGCGAGCTGGGAAAAGCCACGGAGCACCTATCGTGCCGGGCGGATTTTCTGAGATTAGTCCTCCGCCTGTATCCAAGATTTTCTTGGCAAGTCCTGCATTTACCGCAGGATAAACTGAGTCAACAGACTGCCCCAAAACAGCTACAGTGGGCATTTTTTCGATGATTGCGGAGGTGTGTGCTATGGCATCCGCTCCCATAGCGAGTCCGCTGATAATGGTAAACCCCGCAGCAGCAACTTCTCGAGCTATTTTTTGCGTAACAGATTTCCCATAATCGCTCAATGCCCTCGTGCCAACAATTGCAAAAGATTTTTCACTTGGCAAAATCCCTTTCACGAACAACACAATTGGTGGATTTTTGATATTCCTTAGAATTTCAGGGTAATCATCATCCAAAATAGTTATCATCCTAATCTCTTGTTTATCGAGAATTTCGAGGATTTCATCAATTTTTAAATTATTTTTAATAAAATTTTTATCTTTGAAATTTTGAAAAACTTCGGGTGTTAAAATCGTGCTTATTTCACTCTCAAACTCGGGAAACCCACTCGGCTCTCCAAACTTCTGAATCAAATTGTAGGCAGTGCCTACCCCCAAACCTTTGGTAAGGATTAGCTCAATCCAAGCTCTTTTTCGCTTCATTTTGAATTAAATTATATAAAGTTGTAACCAAGTTGCGAATATTCTCGCCCGTCGCAGAAGAGATAGACATTATATTATCGGGATTTTGGAACTCGCTCAAATCCAGCATCTTATGAAACAAATCCGCTTTGGTAATCACTATAAATTCGGGCTTTCTGTCCAAATAGGAATCGAATAAGTGCAACTCTTTTTTCAGAGTGAGATAGTTTTCACGGATATTCTCGGAAGTCCCGTCCAAGAGAAAAAGCAAGATTTTTGTCCTTCTGATATGTCGAAGAAATTGGTCACCCAACCCTTTTCCGGCGGCAGCACCATCTATAATGCCCGGAATGTCAGCCATCACAAACGATTGGTAAGAGCTAACTTGCACAACCCCGAGCCTCGGCTCCAGAGTCGTAAATTCGTAATTAGCAATTTTCGGCTTGGCACTGGACACCACAGACAAAAGCGTGGATTTTCCTACATTGGGGAAACCGACCAAGCCTACATCTGCCATCAGCGACAGCTCCAACTGCAAATCGAACTCTTCTCCCGATGTCCCCGGCTGATGATAACGAGGAGCTTTGTTGGTGGCACTCTTAAATCGAGCATTCCCTTTGCCACCAATTCCACCTTTGGCAAGCAGGTATTTTTTGTTGGCTTCTGTCAAATCCAGCAATTTTTCTCCGGTGTCAGCGTTGAAAACCATCGTCCCCAGAGGCACCTTGATAACTATATCTTCCCCGTTGCGACCGAATTTGTTTTTGCCTTGCCCCGACTGACCTCGCTCGGCACGATAAGCTTTTTTTGAGCGGAAATCTATCAAGGTATTCAGTTGGTCATCAGCCATAATGAACACACTACCGCCATTCCCGCCATCTCCACCATCAGGACCGCCCTTGGCAATGAACTTCTCTCTGCGGAAACTGGTGCAACCCGCTCCCCCATTACCTGACACTATCTTAATCTTCGCCGAATCTATGAACATAGTCTAAACTCCTTCAGCCGTAAAATTCGTATTTTTTACCCTATCTATCAATTTGTCCGCATCGTTGTAAAAAGAGAAAAACATCAACGACATTATCAGGAGAAAGCCGACATATTGCAACTTCATTTGGATGCTCTCGGAAACGGGCTTCCTCAATATTCCCTCCAAAACTGCGAACAAAATCATACCACCGTCCAAAATCGGAATAGGAAGCAAATTCATCACACACAACACCACATTGATGAAAGCGATGAAAACAAAAATGGAACTCGCACCTTTATTGGAAAAGCTCTTCGCAGACTGAGAAATCATTATTGGTCCAGACAAATTGTCCGCCAAGTCAAGCGGATTTACCACCAATTTATACAACCCATAATAGTTTAGCCACACTGCAGAACCGGTCGCAAACAAACCGTTCTCTATAGATGTGAGGAAGCCGTAGGGAGCCTTGTTAAATGTAGCAAGAGGAGCGGTAATCCCAAATAGATATTTGCCCGAAACTGGATCTTGTATAGGCTCAATCTCTCTTGTCAAAATCTGATTTCCCCGTGAAAACATCACCTTTACGCTTCCCGCTCCAATGATAACAAGCCCAATATCGTGCCAAGAAACTATCTCTTTGTCCTCAATTTGTAAAATCTTGTCGCCCTCTTTCAATCCCGCTTGATAGGCAGGCATACCCACAGCGACCTCGCCTATTACAGGCTCAACAGCAGGATTTACGGAGAATTTGTCATCTATGGTAACAGCGAGCAAATCGCCATCTCTATTCACAATAAATTTTTTAGCATTCTCGCCTATCTCCGACCAACTCCTTATCTTTTGACCATCAGCCTCCACGACAACATCACCTCGTTGAAAGCCCTGAGCGTTTTCGTTGATAACAGGCAAAAAATCTTGGTAAGAGACATTGAACATGAACGACATCACAAAAAATAGAGCCGCCACCAACAGATTAGCAAAAGGACCGGCAAAAGCTATGATAGATTTTTGCCACCACGATTTACCAGAAAAAGAGTCCGGCTCAGCCGAAGCCTCTTTGATATTCTCGCCAAACATCTTAACATATCCGCCCAGAGGTATCAGAGATATTCGGAAATTCGTCTGCCAAATTTTCTTCTCAAACAAGACAGGACCGAAACCGATGGAAAAAGCCTCTACCCGAACACCAAAAATCCGTGCAGCCACAAAATGCCCTATTTCGTGCAAAGCGACTATCACGGATAAAACTAAAATAAAATAGATGTAAAACAAATTTCCCCTACAAATTCTCTTTCAAAAAATAGATGTTCTCAATAGCAAACGGGTCAACCCCATTCTCCATAGCAAGATAATAGCTAATCATATCCCCAATGAAAATCAAAGAAAACACCTTTTCTATATACGAATTGCCCTCGGCAAAAATATCGATTTTCTCGTCCAACAACTCGGAAAAAATCTCCACTCTCTTTTTGTATCTCTCACCCAAATCAAAATCGGACAAAATCACGGGCACCAACGGCAAATCCTGATGATAATACCCCTCAATCTCGTTGTGATTCATCTCGGGAAAACAGTGCCAAAAAGCTGGCGAATTTGCATTCTCGTTGATTTGACACTTCATCCTGTAAGCCGCACAACTATAGGCAGGGTCAGCAGCATAGATAATCGCAATCTTCCCTTTAAGACTCTTGGCGATTTGCTTGGCGATATTTTGGTCGTGCGAGTTATCCTCAAACACAGCTTGCACTTTCCCCGCCAACTGACTGACCGTAGCATCTATCTCTTTGACTATGCTCGGCACCAAACCGTAAGCCTCCAAAATCTTGTGAACTCCACCGAACAGATAAGCGATAGCCGCCCTCGGAGGGAAACCGCTTTTCAACCTAATAATCGGGTAGTTTCCGCCCATCATCTCTTCCAACTTTCCACCGGTAGTTATTCCGGCAAGATGAGCAGTCTTCTCTTTGGCTTTGGAGAAGCAAGACAAAGTCTCTTCCGTATTTCCAGAGTAAGATATCAAAATCACCAGTGTTTTGGCATCCAAATATCCCGGGCGATAATCGCTGGCAACTCTCACGGAAAATTTCTCTCCATACGCTCCATTTATCAGGTGTCCGGCTATCCCCGAGCCACCCATTCCACAAATCACAACCTTATCTATATCGCCCTCTTGTTTGGCTATCTCCGCTTTGTGATATCCCTGATACAGATGATCAGGCATATGCGTAATCAAATCGTGCATTGAATTCATATCCATAATTATTCCTCTTTATTCTTTTACAATCTAAATAGTATCGCCCCAAACAGCCAACGGTATCTCATGACCGACAGCCCGCACATATTCGTGTCCGGTATATTCCGTAATAAAAAACTCCAAGCAAAACACCTCCGACTCAAACAGATGTCCAGCATAAGAGTTGAAATCTTTGTCGGCAATGTTTATGTGGAGATGAGCGTAAATATCGTCTTCTTTGATAGAGATATTCCCCTCCATAGAGGCAACCTCTATCGGCTCATCAAAACTCTTATAGTGGTATTTACTACCATCGAAATAGCCAAGCTTCACCTTCTCAAAAGCACCAATTCCGCTAACTTTGGCAAATCTTATTCCCTTGCTTCTGGCAAAATCCGAGATAGCTTGCACAGCATCCTTGCCAGCTGTAACTCTTCCCGCAAAAACTCTTCCTTGCTTTAGTTCGCTCAACATAAATAACCTCCTATAAAATAGTAAATCAACTGAATTTGTGAGTCCAAGCTAAATCTCACTTCCGTGTTGTCAACTCTTAGTTATCAGGTTTATCTGTGCTTTTGCTCAAAATAACTCTGTCAAAAATAATTAGTTACGCCAATCTAACCCTGCTATAACAACACTTCCACAGTATTTTCCCAAAATTAGTAGTTGACAGAAAAGGTGGGAATTAATTTTGTCGTCAACATAAAGGTAAAGGTAGGTAATGAAAATGGAAAAATTCATGGAGGGACTCCGTATCAAAAATCGGGGTCAAGACAAATTCATTCAGGCAGTCGAAGAAGTGATCTCAACTATTTGGGACTTCGTAGAAGCAAATCCAAAATACAAAGAGTTCAAAATCTTGGAACGCATCGTTGAGCCGGAGAGAGAAATCAGCTTCAGAGTTCCTTGGATAGATGACAAAGGCGAAATCCATATCAATCGCGGTTTCCGTATCGAATTTAACTCAGCTATAGGTCCATATAAAGGTGGACTTCGTTTTCATCCAAGCGTAACAAGAGGCACTTTGAAATTCCTCGGTTTCGAGCAAATCTTCAAAAACTCTCTAACTTCACTCCCAATGGGCGGTGGTAAAGGTGGTTCCGATTTTGACCCAAAAGGCAAATCCGACAGAGAAGTTATGCGTTTCTGCCAAAGCTTTATGTCTGAACTCTTCCGTCACATCGGTCCTAACACAGATGTCCCTGCAGGCGATATAGGCGTTGGTGGTCGTGAGATAGGCTATATGTTCGGTCAATACAAAAAACTCCGCAACGAGTTCACGGGCGTGCTCACAGGCAAAGGTCTCGGTTGGGGTGGCTCTCTTATCCGTCCTGAAGCTACAGGCTACGGTGCAGTGTATTTTGCTGACGAAATGCTGAAAACCAAAGGCGAATCTTTCAAAGGTAAAACAGTCTTGGTTTCCGGCTCCGGTAATGTGGCTCAATATGCTGTCCAAAAAGTAAACCATCTTGGCGGTAAAGTGGTAACTCTTTCCGACTCTGCTGGCTACATCTACGACCCTGATGGTATTGACGAAGAAAAACTGCAATTCGTTTTGGACTTGAAAAATGTCAAACGAGGACGCATCAAAGAGTATGCCGACAAATACGGTGTAAAATATGTTGCCGGTGCTAGACCATGGGCTGAAAAGGGCGAAGTTGCTTTTGCCTGTGCTTGTGAAAACGAAATCAGTGGCGAAGAAGCCAAAACTATGATAAAAAATGGCGTTATAGCTGTAAGTGAGGGAGCTAATATGCCCAGCACTCCAGAGGCTATAGATGTGTGGATAGACAACAAAATCCTCTACGGACCGGGCAAAGCTGCCAATGCCGGTGGTGTTGCCGTGTCAGGTTTGGAGATGTCTCAAAACTCTTTGCGTCACATATGGACTAGCGAAGAGGTGGACGCCAAACTGAAAGACATTATGAAAAACATCCATGCAACTTGTGTAAAATATGGCAAAGAAAGCGACTTCGTGCACTATCCAAAAGGTGCTAACATCGGCGGTTTCATCAAAGTTGCCGATGCTATGATTGACCAAGGATTAGTATAATCCATCAATCTCAAATTAAAAAATCTACATACCCTCTGCTTTTTTTAAGTAGAGGGTATTTTTTTTAGTAAAAATCTTCTTTTGACTATCTAAGCTATTGCTACAACATACTGACAAATCAGGTTTCTTTTCTTTATCTCCAAATAACTCCCTTCTTTCCTTGACAAAATTTTAGCAAAACCCATCGTCCGTCACGGCAATCGAAAATTTATATAAAAGTTTTCGGGCGAAATTAAAGATTCTTTCAAGGTTTTATTGCATATGATAACGCCTTGAGAAAAAATAAATTAACAGGAAGCAAATTATGAAAAAAATCATTGAAATGCTTAGCAAAAAACACCCAGGCGAAAACGAATATCTGCAAGCGGTCAGCGAAGTGCTTGGGTCAATCGAGGAATATTACAAAGCAAATCCTCGCTACAAAAAAGCCGGCATAGCCGAGCGGATTGTTGAGCCGGATAGAATCATTTCGTTCAAGATTCCCTGGGTAGATGACAGCGGTAAAGTGCAAGTGAACATCGGCTATCGTGTGCAATTCAACAACGCCATAGGTCCCTACAAAGGCGGACTTCGTTTCCATCCTACCGTAAATTTGTCGGTCCTAAAATTTCTCGGATTTGAGCAAATCTTCAAAAACAGTCTGACCACTCTGCCCATGGGTGGAGCTAAGGGCGGTTCTGATTTCGACCCAAAAGGAAAATCTGACACAGAAATTATGCAGTTTTGCCAATGTTTCATGCTTGAACTTTGGAGAGTAATCGGTCCGGATACTGATGTCCCCGCTGGAGATATCGGTGTAAGTGGCAAAGAAATCGCTTATTTATTCGGAATGTATAAAAAGCTCACAGGCAAACACACCGGTGTGCTCACAGGCAAAGGCTTAGGCTGGGGTGGTTCACTCATCCGTCCGGAAGCGACAGGCTATGGTGCTATCTACTTCGTGCAAGATGTCCTCAAAATGAAAAACGAAACAATCAAAGGCAAAACCATTACCGTGTCAGGTTTTGGTAATGTTGCTTGGGGTGCAGTGAAAAAAGCTGACGAACTCGGTGGAAAAGTGGTAACTATATCCGGTCCTGATGGCTATATTTACGACCCCGATGGTATTTCTGGGGAAAAAATCGACTATCTCTTGGAACTCCGTGCTACCAACAACGATGTGGTAGAGCCATTCGCCAAAAAATTTGGTGCAAAGTTCATTCCGAACAAACACCCATGGGAAGTGAAATGCGACATCGCTCTCCCCTGTGCCTGTGAAAACGAACTCAACGAAGAAGATGCCAACAACCTCGTGAAGAACGGAGCAATGCTCGTTGCAGAGGTTTCCAACATGGGCTCGACTCCAGAGGCTATAGAGACTTTCCAAAAAAATAAACTCACCTACGCTCCGGGAAAAGCTGTGAACGCAGGTGGTGTAGCCGTGTCAGGCTTGGAAATGACTCAAAACTCCATGCACATCGGCTGGAGTAGAGAAGAAGTGGACGCCAAACTCCACGAAATTATGTCCAGCATCCACGAAACTTGTGTAAAATACGGAAAAGAAGGCGACTTCGTCAACTACCTCAAAGGTGCCAATGTCGGCGGATTTATCAAGGTCGCTGAAGCAATGCTTGACCAAGGTCCTATATGATATCATTCTGACTAACATATTTAAAATAAATAATTTCACAATACCCTTTGTCCTCAGAAGACGGAGGGTATTTTTATATAAAGACCATTTTTACAAATAGAATTTCATCCCAAAATACCCTTAGATCCCGCTCCTCAAAAGCAAAAAAAAAGAAAAACACCTTGACACTAAGTTTACCAAATATACAAAAGGAGCGTCCGAGAGGATATTTAAAATTTAACAAACAAAAAAAAGGAGAGAATTAGTATGAAAAAACTAATCGTACTTAGTTTGATCGCTCTTTTTGCGATCGGAAATTTGCTGGCTGTTGATGTAAGCTACTCAGGTACTATACGTGCTAGAGGTGGTATGGTGCTAAATGATAACTACGATAAAGATGCTAGCACAGCTACATGGAAAAGTCAAAGATTAAGACTTTACATGACAGGAGAGGCTGAAAACGGGGTAAAGTTTGTTACTCGTTTCAGATTGACCAACGGTGACCCTTCTAATAATGTTAGTACAGTTGATAAGGAAGAATTTAATGTAGACAGAGCTTATTTAGTAATTCCTGACGCTTTCTTGGGCTTTACCGTTACTGCAGGTTATCAACCATTTTATGCTAAAAACGGCATGATTATTGATGCTACCTATTTTGGTTACAACTTCGCTAGATCTTTCGGTGATGCTTCTGTAGCTTTCGGTGGTTTTACTGTTAGCAATGGTACATCTACTCAAGCATCTAGTTATGGTGCTACTGACGCAGATGATGTTTCTCATGCTTTGATGGCTGATTTAGCAGTGAATAATGTTGGACCTGGTACTCTCGGTCTTGATATTATCGCTCAAACAAATGTAACTGTAACTGGCTACAAAAAAGCTAACTACTACTGGATTTCTCCTTGGTATAATATGGTTTCTGGAGATTTCTCTGTAAATATCAACCCTGTAATCTTGACTGGTGGTTATGATGCTACTACAGGTTCTACCAACAAAAATGTTAGCGGTTCTGTTTTTGCTCTTATCGTAAAACCAAGCTACACTCTTGCCTCTACCGGTACTTCTTTCGGTGGCGATGTTCTCTATATCCAAGGTAAAAAATCTACCGATACAGATAAGCTCAGTTGGAAAGGAATAAATACTTTCTATTGTTCAGGTCTTGAATATTTTGGTGCTGCTAACGAAATTGACCACTATGGTTGTATTGGTAATATAGTAACCGATCAAGGTCAAATATCTATAGCTGTTAATGCTAATCAACCTCTTACCTCTGCTCTTACTTTACACTTTGCTGCAGGTTATGTAATGACTGCTGAAGATGTTACTTTGGCTGATGGCAAAAAAGACAATGTTCTCGGTACAGAAATTGACCTCGGTCTTAGATGGGCTGTAAAAGAGAATGTAACTTGGAAATTCACCGGTGCTTATGTAATTCCTGGCGATGCTACTACAAAAACTACCAGTGCAACTGCCAAAGACGATGCTCTTACTTCTCTTACTACCTATCTTGAATATGCATTCTAAGATTGTTTAGACAAAATTATAAAGACTCTTTCTTCGGAGAGAGTCTTTTTTTTATGTGAAAATCGTATTCTGTGTTTGACAAATTAACAACTTGTATGCTTTCTACATTCCAGTGTTTTCGAGGAGGAATAAATTGCAACAAATTCAGATTTTATTGTTAAGAAGATTGTCGAGATATCTGCTCATCCTAAAGGACAAAAGAGCTAAAGGAGAAAAGATAATCTCTTCTGCCACTCTCGGCTCTCTCACATCTACGCACTGCTCACAAGTCCGCAGAGATATGGGCACTATCGGCGTAGTAGGTCAGCCACGAGTTGGCACGATCATCAGCGATATTATACGGGCTATTGAGGATTTTTTGGGCATTAATACCATCAGTTCCGCTTTTTTGATAGGTGTTGGCAACATCGGCAAGGCTCTGCTCAAGTCGGAAAACCAAAACACAGGCGTGGAGATTTTGGCGGGATTTGACACCGACATCAGTCTCTTCGACACCAAGATAAACAAAATCAAGATTTATCCTTTGGAGAAATTTGCCCAGCTTACCCAAAAAATGGGCGTGCAAATCGGCATCATCTGCACACCGGCTACAGTGGCACAAGAGACAGCAGACTTGATGGTCTCCTCTGGCATCAAGGGAATATGGAATTTCACTCCGATCAAGCTGGAAGTTCCCGATAATATCTTCGTAGAAACCGTAAATCTCTACTCGGGACTCACTGTCCTCTCGTGGTTAGTATCCAGCAACAAGGAATGATTTTTTTTTAGCTCTCCCCAACACCAAAGTAAGACGATTATCTTGACATTTGGCAATCAGAAAGTTTCTTGTAAGAAAATCTAATCGGGAACTAATATGAACTGGAAATCTTATAGTTTGGGATGTCTTACCTCTTTTGTCTTCTTATTTTTATTCATCGCCGTCTTGCTTGTGAGCGGATTTTTCGTGTTTAGGTCTATACAAAACAAAACAAAAAAAGAGATAAAAAACAACTCGTATCTGCTGTTGGATTTGGATAGAGAGTTGGAAGAGTATCAAACAAGCCCAAATTTATTTCACGACAAGGACACACCCTTGGCAATGAACGCCCTAAGAAAAAAGCTGTTCTCTGCTATTCACGACAAGGCAATCGACGGAATAATCGTCAAACTCTCGGGAATCTCCCCTCTCTCCTATGCTCAAGCCGACGAACTGGTTTACTGCCTGCAATCTTTCCAAAAAGTGTCCAGCAAAAAGGTGCTATCTTACGCCTATTTCTGCACCGATACAAAATTTTTGGTAGCCTCCTGCACAGACAAAATCTATCTCAATCCATCGGCTTCAGCGGGAATTTCCTTGCTTGGTTTCAGCACAAAAAGGCTCTATATGAAGTCCCTTTTGGACAAAATCGGCATAGATGTGAGCGTAATCCGTGTCGGCAACTACAAATCTTACGGCGAAGTTTTTACCAAAAATAAAGCAAGCGATGAGAGTATCTCCGAGAACAAAAAAGTTTATGGGGAGTTCTTCGACCGCTACCAAAAGCAATTGGCAGAAAATTTGGATGTGCCTCTGTCAAAAATAAACAAAATTTTTGCCGACACTTCCACTATGATTATCGGCGGAGAAAATGCTCTCTACTTGGTTGACTCCTTGGCGTATTACCAAGATTTCCTCACAAACAACAACATAAAAAATGTCGTGAATATCGAGGAATACAAGCCTGCCTATGAGATTGCCGATAACGAAAACAAGGTTGCCGTTGTTTATTTGTCCGGTTCGATAAACAATGACGGCAACAAGTTGGAACAAAATATAGAGTTTGAGTCCACAAAAGAGATTTTTGAGAAAATAGAGAAAAATCCTGAAATCAAAGCTGTCGTCGTGCGGATAACATCGCCGGGTGGCAGTGCCCTTGTCTCGCATCTGATAGCGGGGCAAATCATCAAAAAATGCAAACTCCCCGTGGTAATCTCCATGGGTGCTGTTGCTGCCTCGGGTGGCTACTATTTGGCATCGTCCGCTGACTATATCTTTGCCGAGCCCTACACTATCACCGGCTCTATCGGCGTGTTTGCCCTTCTGCCCAATGCGAATAAACTTAGTAAAAAAATTGGGGTAAATTACAGCGGTATCAGCTTCGGGCAATTTTCGGAAAGCATCGATATTTTTAATCCGCAATCGCCAAAAACCGTAAACGCTATCCAAAAGCATATCAACGGTGTTTACGAAGAGTTTTGCGGTTTCGTAGCCGAAAACAGAAACATCCCTCTATCTACTGTCAAAAATTTGGCACAAGGGAAAATTTACACAGCGTCTCAAGCCAAGTCGGTAAAATTGGTGGACGAAGTAGGTTATCTCGAGGATGCAATACTGAAAGCAAATCAACTGGCAAACATCGAAACATCAAAACCAGTATTTTATCCAGACGAGAAAGATTGGTGGAAATCAATTTTTAGGAATAAACTGGGGAAAGTCCCCTTTTTGCGACTATTCTTGGAAACACACTCCGTTTTGCAATCGGAAGATTTTGTCCAAGCGAGAATAGACGATGCGATTTAGACTGCTGATTATCTTGGCTTTGCTCCCCGTGGTTGCCTTGGCTATCAACAAAGAAGAGTATGGGCAATTTAAACAAACCATCAACTCCTCTCATCCGAGAAGTTATTTCGCTCCCGCTAATTTTGGCAATGAGGAAAATTTTGTCTTTGAGGGAAGAATATCTGACCACTATTTCATCAATTTTCGCCGTAATGCAAACTGGGCAGCAGATGCTGATATCTCTATCACACTCAGAATGTTAGACAAAGAGTCTGTTCCGATTTATACTCCGAGTTACAACCCAGGTATCAATATTTATCACTTCTCCACTCCAAAATTTTTGAACGAAGAAAACTTTATCAACGCTATCGGTTTCTACCACTACTCAAACGGGCAAAACGGAGAGTTTTACAACGAAGACGGCAGTATAAATTATAAAACCGGTAATTTTTCTACAAATTATATCTCAATCAAAAATTTCTCTCTCTTCAGAGACCCAAAAAGGAATTTTGTCAAAGCTGTTTGGGGCTCCGAGTTGCAAATCTTCGTCGGCACTTACAGCAAAATGCGACCGCTCTACCCTAAGGCTCGACTTAATCTCTCCTGCGAAACATTGATAACCAATTTCCGCAAAGGATTTAATCTCTTCTACAATAAGGACAGCGATATTTATGATGAAGAAAAATTTACTTTACACAGGCTCAAAATCAATTTGGGATTCTTTTTCGGATATATGAGAGACACGAATTTTGAAGACAGGTTTACTGTAGAGCTAACTAACTCTTTTAAACCGAAATGGTTGGACGATTTTTCTTTCTTCCTAAAGTATTACTATGGAAGAGATTATTACAATATTCATTTTACGGAAAAACTTTCGCAAATTTCTTTCGGCATTATGGCTGATAACTTTATTTTTAGGAGCGACAAATGATAAAACCATCAACAGTCCCTGGAACTATGGAGCTACTCCCCGCTCAACAATTGGCTTTTGATAAGATGATAGACACAATAAAAAAATGCTACCAAAATTCCGGCTATACACCTCTGGAAACTCCACTGATGGAAAAATCGGAAATCTTGCTCACAAAAAGTGGTGGCGAGACCGAGAAACAAATTTACTTTGCCGTTCCCACAGGCTCTCTCGGAGAGACTGAACAATTGCCTAAATACGCTCTCAGATTTGACCTCACTGTTCCTCTTGCCCGTTTTGTCGCTCAGCACGAAAACGATTTGTCGTTCCCCTTCAAAAGATACCAAATCCAGAGGGTTTACCGTGGCGAGTCCGCACAAAAGGGTCGCTACAGGGAGTTCTATCAATGCGATGTGGACATCATCGGCAAAGACAACCTCTCCATCGCCTACGATGCGGAATTAATCGCTCTCATCTACAGAGTTTTCACCGCCTTGCAGATTGGCAAATTTACCATCCAAATCAACAGCCGCAAACTATTCAAGGGTTTATTCCAATCACTTGACATTGATGAAGAAACCACAAAATTAGTGATGAGAGAGATAGATAAATTGGAGAAAATCGGCGAAGAGAAAGTAAAAACTTCTCTACAAACTTGGCTCTCTTCGGAGCAAACCGAAAAGATTTTCGCATTTCTCAACATCAAAAACTCTACAAATCCTCTTCAGGAATTGGAAAAATTTGCCCCTAACAACCAAATTTTTGCCGAGGGGAAGCAAGAGTTAGAGAAAATTTGGGAAATATTGAAATATTACGAATTAAAAAGCGACTTCTTCCAGTTCAACCCCTGCATCGCCAGAGGGCTGGACTACTACACATCTACAGTGATAGAGACCTCGCTGGACGAACACCCGCAAATCGGAAGCATCTGCTCGGGCGGTCGCTACGAAAACTTGGCTACGCACTACACCAAATCTTCCTTACCCGGCGTTGGTATCTCCATCGGAGCTACCCGACTCTTTTACCAATTGGACGCTCTCGGGCTGATAAATTATCCCGAAAACTCCTCAGCTTCCGTAATGATAGCTTGTTTGGATGAAAAATATCTCGCTGAATATATCCAAATAAACAAAATCTTACTTGAAAACAACATCTCCAATTTCGTCTATTGGCAAGCGGACAAACTAAAAAAACAGTTCAAATTTGCTGACAAATCAAAAGTAAAATTCTTGCTTATGATAGGCGAAGAGGAACAAAAAAACGAAGAAATTACCGTCAAAAATCTGGAAACAGGCGAACAGAATAATGTTAAATTTGGGGAAATCGCAAAATATCTATTAAATTATTTATAAAAAATTAGTCCCACAGATAACCAAAATGTTTTGTTTTTGAAGGTTTTATTCTCTAATAAAGCACTCTTGGAATTTATAGTTACCTCTTTTAAACCCAAATCATAGCGAAATTCCAAGAATAATCTCTCTTTGTATTTCACTCCCACACCAGCAACGACCCCATAATCGTAATTGTCTATTTGCATCAAACTTCCGTGCGAACCATTGCCACTAGTGCTGTTAGTAATATAGGATGCCGAAAAGAGATACGAGTATTGCGGACCACCAAAAAGATAATAGCTGATATCTTTCAGCCTGTCTGTTCCTACACAAAAAAGCAACGGAATTTCTATGTAGCTTAAATTGACTTCGCTATTAATCTCTGTACTTTCTCCCGTATATTCATCATATCCTGCCCTTTCAACACAAAATCCTTTATATGCATAAAGACATTCAAGTCGCACTACGGAATATTGGGTAAAAGGCTTCTCAAAAAGAGCTCCGGCGGTAAAAAAAAATTTTGTTTTCTCTTCGGTAACAGTATATACTAATTTCGAGCTGGAAATTCCTCCTCCACCTATCAGACCGAAGGCAGCATCTGTCCTCTCGTTAAGTCGGACATATTTAGACCCAAAAGGAACCGGTATATCTTTTATCTCTCTACCCGGCAACGCTCCGCAAACAAGCAACGCAACCAAGCAGACAAAAAATCTTCTATTCATCTAACCTCAAAATTATTGTAATGCGAGTTAATCAACTCTACAAAACATCTATGGAACAAACAAGATTTAGATTAAACGGTTGTCCAATCTGTCAAAATATTTTCGCTTAAATTTCTCTTGTCAATCTGTTCGCTTATTTTTTTTTAACGGGAAATTATCTTACAAGGAGAAAAGATGAACATAGTTGGAAAAAAAGTCGTAAGACTAGACGGGTATGAAAAAGTAACCGGCAAAGCCATCTATGGGGATGATATACAACTTAAGAATATGCTCTATATGGCTCAAAAGTACACTGACATACCTTGTGGAAAGATTAAAAAAATCGACATCAGCAAAGCTGAAAAACTGGAGGGAGTAGTTAAAATCGCTCTGCATAAAGATGTCATTGGGCAGGACAAAATAGGTCCCATTCGTCAAGATCAATTCGTAATTTGTAAGGACAAAGTTTATTACTCTGGAGATGTGGTAGCCATCGTCAGTGCTATCAGCAAAAATATTGCCAACCTCGCTGCCAATATGATAGAGGTAGAGTATGAAGCTGGAAAAGGCGTATTTGACATCACAGAATCAGCAAAAGATGAAACACTGGTAAGACCAGAATATGAAACAAATGTCGTGGTGCATTATCCGCTCCGCAAAGGAGATGTGGAAAAGGGCTTCGCTGAATGCGACCAAGTGATAGAAAGAGAATACAAAACAGGATTTCACGAACACGGCTACATAGAGACAGAGAGTTTGGTGGCTGTGCCCGACCCGACATGCAAGGGCGTGAAAGTTTACGGCTCGGTGCAAAACCCACACACAACCAGACGCGAAGTTGCAAAATTTTTGGGTTTGAGGCTAAACCAAGTTGATGTTCGCTGTTCTAATCTCGGTGGCTCTTTCGGTGGAAAAGACGACACTGTAAACGCAGTAGCTTGTAGAGTAAGCATGCTCGCTATGCTTACCGGCAAGCCACACAAGATTAGCCTATCTCGCGAAGAGTCGATGAAAGAGAGCTATAAGCGACATCCGTATCTGATGAAATACAAAGTCGGCTTCAACAACGATGGCAAAATTAAATCAATGAAGGTCGATATTTTGGCAGACTCCGGTGCTTATTCGGCACAGAGTTTCTTCGTAACTTGGCGTTCCGTGGTGCAAGCCACGGGTCCATACGAGATTGACAATGTCAGCACAGACATCAGAGCGGTTTACACAAACAACACCTACACCGCTGCTTATCGTGGTTTTGGCTCTCCGCAAATCATTTTCGCTCAAGAATCTCTGATGGATGAAATCGGCGAACTCTGCGGACTCTCTCCACTGGAAATCAGAGCCAAAAACGGATACTCTCAAGGCTCAGTTACCGCTTCTGGACAAATCTTGGATTCACACAAAGTCTCTTTGAGCGAAGTGATAAAGAAAGCCACCGACGACATAAAATATTCGGAAAAAATCGCCAAATACAAAAAGTTTAACGCAGAAAACGACAGATACAAAAAAGGCGTGGGTCTTGCTTGTTCGTTCAGAGGCTGTGCTCTCGGTGCCGAAGGAACGGATGCCACATCAGCCATTGTTTCCGTGCAACAAGACGGCTCAGGCTATGTCTGGACTGGTCTGAACGAAAACGGACAAGGTTTGAGAACGACTTTCGCCCAAGTCGCCACAGAGTGTCTGGGAATGAAATACGAAGATATGCACTTCCTCGAACCATCGACTGCAGCCATAAATGATGGAGGTCCAACAGTTGCCTCTCGTGGCACTATTATGGGCGGAAACGCTGTTTTGAACGCAGCGAATAAAATTAAACAAAGAATTTTCGATGCCAATAAAGACAAACTCGGAGTTGACTCTCTCGATGACACCACATGGGGAAATGGCGAAATAATCGGCAAAAACAAAATCAGCTTCAAAGATGCTTGCACCACCGCATATTTTGCCGGATACAACCTCAGTGCTTACGGTTGGTTCAAAGCTCCCGAGGTTTCTTGGGAAGAAGAGACCGGACAAGGCAACGCTTATTTTACCTATGTTTACGGCTGTCAAGTTGCGGACATCACTGTGGACACGCACACGGGGAAAATCACGGTAAATAAAATATCCGCCGCTCACGATGTCGGCAAGGCTATCAACCACTTGGGCTTGGAAGGTCAAATTTACGGTGGTGTTACCCAAGGTATGGGTTACGGCGTTTTGGAGCATTACAATATTCAAAACGGTGTCGTGAAATCCAAAAACTTTGACGAATACATCATTCCAACCATCAAAGACATCAAAGAGATTTCGCCTATCATCGTGGAAAATCCCGATGCTATCGGTCCTTACGGCGGTAAAAGCATCGGCGAACCAACTCTGGAACTCGGTGCTGCCTGCATCGCCAACGCTCTGAATAACGCCACCAAAAAACGCAGCTACGAGATTCCGTTGACATTGGAAAAAGTTTATCTCGGCAAACAATTAGTAAAACCGGAAAGAGCCAGTGAGGCTCACAAAGGCAGCAAAGATGTGAAAGATATCATCTCTAATGTTACTATGCTGAACCCGAAGAGTTTGAGCGAAGCCTGCCAAATGCTGACAAGCAATAAAAATTCCCAGTTGATTGCTGGTGGAACGGATGTGGTAATAGAACTTCGCTGTAAGCAATCCCCCACTACTTTGGTAAACATCGACCAATTGCCTGAATTAAAGGGAATCGCAGAGAATGGAAAAACTGTTGTCATCGGAGCTAACCAAAAAATAAACGAAGTGAAAGAAAACAGCATTGTGCAAAAGCACTTCCCCGCATTGGTTGAGGCTATCTCCACGATTGGTGCCAAACAAACGAGAATGAGAGGCTCTCTTGCCGGCAATATTGCCAACGCATCTCCATCTGCAGATAGTTTGCCTCCGCTTGTCGCCTATGGTGCCAAGGTTTTGCTTGTTAGCCAAAACGGAGAAAGAACTGTTGATGTCGATAAATTTATTGTTGGCGGATACAAGACAGATATCAAAGAAGGCGAAATCATCAAAAGCATCATCTTGCCTATCCCAGAGAAAAACTACGAATACTCTTACTTCCAACTCGGCAGAAGAGGTGCTGTCAACATTACCAGACTCTCTCTCCTGACTATGTGTGCCAAAAACAGCTCCGGCATTTTGGAGAGCGTAATCATCAGTTGTGGAGCTTTGTTCGTTAAGCCGTGTCGCCTGCAAAAAATCGAAGAACTTCTTATCAACCAAAAACTGGATAGTGCTCTGATAGACAAAGCAGAAAATCTCTTGGCGGATTTGATAGAAGAACAAATCGGCGGCAGATGGTCAAGCGAATACAAAAAGCCTGTTTTCATCAATCTGTTCAAAGATAGTTTGGAAAAATTTATTTAATTTAGAGGTTCAAAATGATAATTAATTTTACAGTTAACAATACAAAATACACACTTGATGTCGATGAGTCCAAAAGGCTTTTGGATGTTTTGCGTGAAGATTTGGGACTGACTGGCACCAAAGAAGGCTGTGCTGTCGGCGAATGCGGAGCTTGCACTGTGATAATGGACGGAGATGCCGTTCACTCTTGCCTGATAATGGCTGGACAATTGGAAGGAAGGAACATAGAGACCGTGGAAAATTTGGAGCAAAACGCAACTCTTAGCAAATTGCAAGAAAGTTTCCTTAAGCACGGTGCTGTGCAATGCGGATTCTGCACTCCGGGGATGCTGATGAGTGCCAAAGCTCTTCTGGACAAAGTGCCCAATCCTACACTCGCTCAAATAGAAGAAGCACTTGAGGGCAACGCTTGCCGTTGCACTGGTTACAAGCCGATTGTTGATGCCATACAAAATGTAGGCAAAGTCTAAGAGGAAATTATGTTATTGGAATGTTTCAAGCAAAGATACAGCTGCAGAGCGTATAAAGATAAGCCGATTGAGGAAGAAAAATTAGCAAGCATAATCGAAGCAGCCGAATTGTCTCCATCTGCCAAAAATATTCAGCCTTGGAAACTGGTTATTATTCAGGATAAGCAAAAATTAAAGAAACTCACCGGTGTTTGCAAACAAGATTTTCCGGCAAAATCTCCCTTAGTTATCGCTGTTTGTTGCAACAACTTGGAGCATATCATGGCTTGCGGACATCCGTCCTCTTTGGCTGACGGCTTCGGGATGACTATGAGTATCCTCTTGCAAGCTTCAGCCGAAGGTCTCGGCTCATGCTGGCTTGGTGCCTTTAACCAAGAAAAAATTGCCGAACTGATAAGCCTGCCAAAAGAGTATTCTGTTTTATCCTTGATAACCATAGGGTATCCAGACGACAAGCAGGAAGAGCGAATAAGAAAATCAACGGAAGAGATTGTCGTTTACGACAATTTCTAACCATTTTAACAACTGCAAGGTGACCTAAATTGGTCACCTTGTTTTGACTTTCCCGACACTAATGGAAAAATTTATTTTTAAACATATAAACCCCGTAAAACTAAACCTGTTTTTTGATAGCCTCAAATCTTCTTTGGGCGTCTTAATCTCGCTATGCATCTCTCTTTGGCTGACCAGCGACTACCAATACCACATTTTCTCCTTCATCTTTTCCTCGCAATTGGTCTATGCCAAAACAGGCATCAGCTTGAAAAAAAGAGCTTCCTACACACTCTTTTGGGCAAGTTGCTTAGGGATTTTTCTCGCCACAATTCCGCTATTTACAGCATTTATCTACTTCAAATCAGCTCTACTCGTCCTCATAATTTACCTCGCTTTTTACCTAAAAGATAAATCTCAACTCTTTGACAACAACCTTACAAATCAGTTTTTACTAAATCTTTGTGTGTATTTTTTCCTGTTATCTCCCGGGAAAGCCGATTTCCACTATTTGTTCCTCTCTCTAATCTCTGGAATTATCTCTATTTCCACTGACATACTCATCCTAAAAAGTAAAAATCTTCGTAACATAAAATACTTGTTTCTTCGAGTTTTCCTCAGAATCCCTGTTTCTCTAAAAAAAATAGTCAAATCCACCGATAAGAACAATAACAAGCAAAATAAAGAGGATTTCTTCTACTACATCGAGATCATCACAGAAATAGAAAATTTGGAAGAAACTCTGAAAGCCGATACCAAACAAAAGAAATTCTATACGAAACTTATTTTCTTCACCGCTACTGCTTTCAGAGCTTTAAAAATTATTGAGTTTAATTTCAGCGATTGTTTGCCAGAATTTAAGAAAAACATCAAATCCACTATCGACCCTTTCGCTTTAGCTTATAAAAATTTGGCATATAAAATTTTCTCCAAAAAAATAGAAATAAATCATCAGGAACTAAATTCCCGTTGTCTCGAGCTAAAAAATTTTTACCTGACAACTCCAAATCAACACCAATGCAAGATATTGGTCAGCTTGGAAAGACTGGCAAGTTTAGCCAAAGAAATAGACGATTGTATCACCTATGAGAACTAACAAACGCCTCGCCCTGCAAATTTCCCTTTCCTCTGCTATCGCCATTGTCGTTACATTGCTACTGGATATCCAAAAACCGTATTGGACTCTTTTGACCATTTTGTTGCTTATTTGCCCTCGCTACGAGCAAACTCTTCACAAAAGTTTCTTAAGAATTTTGTCCACAATTTTGGGAGCTACAGTCGGCGGAATTATCATTTGGATTAGCGACTCTCCGTTGATGTATCTCTCTTTGGCGGGAATAAGCGGATATTTTACCATCTATTATGGTAGAATCTCTTACTTCAAAACAATATTTTTTGCCTCTGTTATGGTAATTGCCTTAGCTGGAATCTTGAGCCCTTGGTCTTGGACAATCGTTGTGTCCAGAATTTTTCAAACAGGACTTGGTGCCATCATCGCTTTGGCAGTGAGCATGATAGTTTCCCCTCGCAAAAATTACGACGAATATTTGGACACTGTAAAAGATATCTTAACCCAAGAGTTGCTATTTTACAAACAAGGAAGCAATATCTTCTTCTCATACGAATTGTATTGGAAAACTCTGAAAAAAATACGCAGCAATTTGTCCGAACTCCGAAAAAACGAAATGGAGATGCGTTTCAAAGACAGACTGTTTTTCAAAAAAAATCCCCGCATTTACACTTCAAAGATTTTGTATAGAAATCTAATTCTTATAGCGGATATCTTTTTTGTGCTGAACAAATTAAAAGTAGAGAACAGAGACTACAAACCCTATTTGAATCTTTTTAGACACTTAGTTCTTCCTGATTTTATGGAAATAAATTCGGCTTTAAACTTGGATATCCAGTTTAAAATCCCTGGCGAATTGGAATTTTTTGAAGAAACCGATGCAGAATATGTAAGCATTGTTCACTTCTCCAAGCGACTTCTTGCCAATTTGAAAGAAACATACTCAATCATTCCCAAAACCAAAAATGAATCTTAGAGAAAAATTGCAAAAATTCTTTAGATGCCAACAATGCGGAGCTTGTTGCAAAAGAGAAGGCGGAATTGTGTATATCTCGATGGAAGAAGCGGAAAAGATAGCATCGCTTTTGCAGAAACCGCTTTTTGTGTTTTTACAGGAAAATTGCAAAAAGCAAAGAGGCTGGCTCGTCATAAGCGATAGCAAATTCAACCCGAATTGCTATTTGGATAGTAAAAACAGATGTCAAATTTACTCTTGCCGTCCCAAATTTTGCAAACAATATCCATTTGTTCCGGAAATCTTGAAAGACGACAGCTCCATAAAAGAGGAAGCAAATCTCTGTCCAGCCATTTTTGAAGCGATAAATCATCCCCTGTAATTCAATTAAACATAATCTGTTGACCAAAAATCCAACCCGAAAAAAATAGCCGTATGAAAATTTCCAATAATCAAAGTTTACTCGGTGGAATAGAGTCCTTCTCCGCCTATATTATTTGGGGAACATCCCCGCTATTTTGGATACTATTGTCCAATGTCAGCCCGTGGATTATCATCGGGAACAGAATCGTGTGGTCGTGCGTAATGATGTTTGTCATCGTTTTAATCTACAAGCAAGCACCTCAAATCAAAGATATTTTTCGTAACAAAAAAGATTTCTCTACTCTGTTCTTCTGTGGCTGGCTGATTTTCCTCAATTGGAGCATCTATATCTGGGCAATCTGCAACGAAAAGGTCATAGATGCATCTATCGGCTACTATATCAATCCGCTTATGGTGATTTTCTTTAGCAAAATATTTTTGAAAGAAAAGTTCGATAAACTCAAAATCGTCTCAATTATAATAGCCGCAACAGGCATAGGAATTATGATTTTCAGGTTCGGCACTATCCCCTTCGTCTCTCTCGGACTTTGCACCACCTTTGCTGTATACGGACTGATAAAGAAGAAAATAAAACACTCTCCCGTGCAAACTATGTTTATCGAAAATCTCGTGGTTTTCCCCTTTGCCCTCGCCTTTTTGTTTATTTCACCGGAAAGCTACTCCATCAACTTATATGGCTACATCCTTCTGATTTGCGGAGGAATAATCACCGGAGTGCCTCTCTTGCTCTTCGCCTCTGGGATAAAAAAAATTAAACTCTCGACCCAAGGATATATTCAATTCTTGGCACCAACAATAACTTTTTTCTTGAGCAAGTTTATCTTCAAAGAAAACATCAATCAAGCACAAATTATGGCACTATTTTTCATTTGGATAGCTTGTGGCATTTTTGTGATTTCGCTATTTACCCAAAAAAAAAGCGTATAAAAAGGACATTATGAAATACGATGTAATTGTAGTCGGAGCAGGTCATGCAGGATGCGAAGCCGCTTGTATCGCCGCCAAAATGGGTGCTAAAACAGCTATGTTCGTCATCAAATACGAATCTATCGGGAGAATGTCTTGCAACCCATCAGTCGGTGGTCCGGCTAAAGGACACATCGCCAAAGAGATAGATGCTCTCGGCGGAGTGATGGCGAAGACAGCCGATATGACTGGCATACAATTCAGAATGCTCAACAGAGGAAAAGGTCCAGCTGTTTGGTCTCCGCGAAGTCAGAATGACCGCAAACAATACTCCTTACAAATGCTGATAAATTGCGAAAACCAAGAGAATTTGGATATTATCGAGAGTTGCGTTGACGATTTACTCATCAAAGACGGCAAAGTTGAAGGTGTGGTTACTCACCTCAAGCAAAAATATTACGCACCGAAAGTCATCTTAGCTTGCGGAACATTTCTGCAAGGAGTTATCCATGTCGGCGATGTCAGCTATAGTGGAGGTCGCTCCGGAGAGCCGGCTGCCGACTACCTCACGAATAGATTAAAACAAGCAGGATTTAATGTCAAACGATTCAAAACAGGAACTCCGGCGAGAATCGACTTGCGAACCATAGACTATTCCAAACTAATAGAGCAACCCGGCGACCCAGACCCAAGCAGTTTTAGCCTATACAGAGACATTCCCGTCCGTAATCTTTGCAGTTGCTGGCTCACCTACACCAATCCCGAGACACACAATATTGTTCGGTCAAACTTCGACAAATCCGCTCTCTATTCGGGCAGAATTGTAGGAACAGGTCCAAGATATTGCCCATCCATCGAGACAAAAGTGGATAGATTTTTCGACAAGGACAGACACCAAGTTTTCATCGAGCCCGAAGGAATCAACACTTTTGAAGGGTATGTAAACGGAATGTCCAACAGCCTCGCTCCCGAAGTGCAACACCAATTTATCCACTCAATCGCAGGCTTGGAAAATGCCAAGTTCATCCGCTATGCATACGCCATAGAATACGACTACATAGAGCCATCGGACATCAAGCCGACTATGGAAACCAAATTGGTAAAAGGGCTGTATTTTGCTGGACAAATCAACGGAACTTCCGGTTACGAAGAAGCAGCGGCACAAGGAATAATCGCCGGAATCAACGCTGTGAAATCTCTGGACGGAAACAGCAAGGAATTGATTTTGAGCAGAGACAACTCATACATTGGCGTTCTAATCGACGATTTGGTAACCAAAGGAACTGACGAACCATACCGAATGTTCACATCCAGAGCCGAATACAGACTTTATCTCCGCCAAGACAATGCCGACGAAAGAATAATGCCAATCGGACATGCTCTGGGGACTGTTTCCTCCGCAAGATACCAAGCCTTTTTAGACACTTGCAAAATTGTTGATAGGGAGATAAATTTTTTGAAAAACCGCAAATCTACTTCACATCCCGATTTGAAAGAGCCAACTAAATTAGCCCAAATCTTAAAAAGACCAGGGATAGATTTGACTGAGTTGCAACAATTCGGCTACAAACCAGCCCATGACATCTCAAAACTTGCCGCAGAAAAAATCGAAATCAAAATCAAATACGAAGGCTACATAAAGCGACAATTGGAAGATATCAAGAGCTTTCAATCAATGGAAGAGACAAAATTCCCCGAAAATCTCGATTTCTCCAAAATTGACACCATTACACTCGAAGCGAGAGAAAAACTCCAAAAAATCAAACCTCTCTCTCTCGGACAAGCAAGCAGAATTTCCGGTATCAGCCACGCCGACATCACTTCGATTCTCGTTTATCTAAAGAAAATTAACTCAAAATAGTTCCAATAATGGACATAGAAAAAGATTATCCTTTTGAGCAAATTTTTGAATACGAAAAATGTGTTTCCACGCTAATTGAAGCACAAAATAAACTCCCATTCCTTTCGGGAAACACTCTCTTCATCGCCAAAGAACAACTCTCAGGAATAGGTCGTCATGATAATAAATGGCTCTCTCCAGTGGGCGGATTGTGGTTTACTATGGCTATCAAGCATCTCGATGTTCCAAGCAACTTTACCCTTTTCATCGGTCAATGCCTGCACAAGTGCATAAAAAAATTTTATGATTCCAACAATTTACTGATAAAATGGCCTAACGACATCTATTTGAAAAACAAAAAATTAGCGGGGATTATTGTTCAAAAAAAACTTAATTATCTATTAATCGGCATCGGCATAAACACAAACTCTCGTATTCCCAATGAACTTAAAGACACCGCCACTACACTAAAAGATTTAACCAAAATAGATAACAACGAATTTCTTCTTGCTTTCATCGATATTTTTCAAAAAAATTTGGACGACTACTTCGTAAACGGTCTTGATGAAAATTATCTGAACAATTTCTCTTTTCTGCAAGACAAAAAAATCACTATCGGCACACAATTTGCAAAATTTGAGGGAGTTGTAAAAAAAATCAGCAAAACCGGCGATATCGTGTTAACTCTCGACAACGGACTAACTCAACCGTTCTTCTCGGGGACAATCCTGAATTTTTCCCAATAAAAAAGGCAAACCACAAAAGTTCGCCTCTTGTCTATTCCTAAAATCTATCAACAACCTACACAACTATAGTCGAAAAGCTCTTTCGCCATCGCATCTTTCCAATAGACATTTCGCAAATCGAAAAAATGCTTTCCTTTCATTAAATCGGCAATTTTTTGCAAATCCATCCCTCTGAATTGATTCCATTCGGTTACCAAAACTAAAGCATCAGTGCCCTCGGCAGCGTCATATCCGTTTGCACAATACTTTATGCTTTTCGCACAATCTTCCAACCGCCACTTCGCTTCTTCCATTCCTTCGGGGCAGTAAGCTCTGATTTTCGCTCCATTTTCCACTAACCCCTTAACAATATCCAAAGAAGGTGCGTCCCGCATATCATCAGTTTCCGGCTTAAAAGACAATCCCAAAATTCCAAAAGTCATTCCTTTCACTGAGCCCATTTTGTTGAGAATCTTCTCCACCATCCTCTTTTTCTGCTTTTCGTTCGCCTCTATAGCAGCCTCTATCACACAAAGCTTTTCTCCGTTTCGCTTAGCAACATCAACTATCGCCTTAGTATCTTTGGGAAAACAAGAACCTCCAAATCCCGGTCCGGCATGCAAAAATTTGGGCGAAATTCTTCCATCCATTCCCATAGCTTTGGAAATTTCTTGGATATTAGCCCCAATCTTTTCAGACAACAAAGCCATCTCGTTTATAAAGGAGATTTTTACAGCCAAAAAAGCGTTCGAAGCATACTTAATCATCTCGGCAGACTCCAACCCAGTGAAAACAAAAGGAGTCTTATTCAGATAAAGAACCCTATAAACATTTTTCATTACCTCTTTGGCTTTTTCGCTATCCGACCCAATTACAATTCTATCCGGCAGCATACAATCGCCGATTGCTTTGCCTTCACGCAAAAATTCAGGGTTAGAGACAACATCAAAATCAAAATTAACGCCTCTATTGTCCAGCTCTTTACGGATGGCATCTGCAACCATTCTGCCTGTTCCGACCGGCACTGTCGATTTATCAACCACTACCTTGTATCCATTTATATGCTTCCCAATCTCCTTGGCAACGGAAAGAACATACTGCAAATCAGCCGACCCGTCTTCCTTCGGCGGGGTCCCCACTGCAATAAAAATAACATCAGAATTTTCGACCGTCTTCTTTATATCAGTTGTAAAAGTAATTCGACCAGACTTCCGCACCTTTTCCACCAACTCACGAAGTCCTGGCTCATAGATAGGAACTTCACCCCTCAGCAACATACCAATCTTCTCTTTATTGGTATCCATGCAGATAACATTAAGCCCAAAATCGGACAAAACCACTCCTTGCACAAGCCCAACATATCCAGTTCCAACCACGGAAATATTCATCCTAACATTCTCCTTTTTTTGCAAAACTATACTCAGGTAAAATTTGTTCTACCAATTCCCTAATTTCCAAATCAATTTTTTCGACCGCCGCTTTCCGCAATTTCTCAAAACATTCTTGATCGATTTCTCGCGGTTCTTTCGACAATACCAAATTAATTTTCGGATTGGAAGTAGGCGTTAAATCTTCAAATTTTGCATTCAGTTCTTCATAAAGTTTTTCCCCGGGTCGCAAACCGATATACTCTATTTCAATATCTTTCCCCGGAACATAGCCAAAAAATTCAATCATCTCGCGGGCAATTTTATCAATTTTTATTTGTTTACCCATATCCAAAACAAAAATATCTTTCCCCTTGTTCAAGCAAGCTGCCTGAAGGACAAGCAAAGAAGCCTCGGGAATAGTCATAAAATACCTAACAATATCCGGATGTGTCACCGTAACGGGACCTCCATGAGCAATCTGCTTCTCAAATAGAGGAATAACACTGCCTACGCTCCCAAGAACATTGCCAAATCTAACCACGGAAAAAGCCGTTTTCCCGTTATTTTTATTTAAAATAACCAACTCAGCCAACTTTTTGGAAGCACCCATAATACTCGTAGGATTCACAGCTTTATCCGTCGATATCAAAATAAATTTTTCCACTGCAAATTCTGCGGACACACCAGCAAGAGTCTCCGTCCCAAAAGTGTTATTCTCTATCGCTTTCCACGGTTGCAACTCCATCATGGGAACATGCTTGTATGCCGCAGCATGAAACACAATTTCCGGAGTGTATTTGGCAAAGATTTTTTGCAAGTGAACCTTATCTTTTACATCCCCTATAATCGGCACTATATCCAAATACGGCATATTATTGGACAACTCCATATCAATGTGATACAGTGGAGATTCGGCAACATCGAAAAGCAAAAGTTTTCTCGGCTTAAAGTTCGCAATCTGCCTACACAATTCTGAGCCGATAGAGCCACCTGCTCCAGTCACCAAAACGATTTTATCGCTAATCACTTGTGAAACAGTTTTGGAGTCTAAGGAAACTTCACTTCGACCCAAAATATCCTCATAAGACAATTTTCTGGCAGAATCTATACCAACTTTTTTGCTTATTATCTCAGTTATGCTAGGAATAATCCGATATCTGATTTCAGCCGATTTGCACTTATCGATGATTTTTTTAAATTCACATTTAGTCGCAGAAGGAGTAGCCACTATCAATTCGTCTATCATCATGTCTTTGACTATTTTTTTCACCATACTTATGCTACCCAAAACAGGAATACCATGAATCTTATGTCCTATTTTGTCTCGGTCATCATCCAATAAACCAACAACATGGTAAGACAAACCTCTGCTTTTTAGCACATCTCGAAGAATTTTCTCTCCGGCATTCCCTGCTCCCAAAATCAAAATTCTTTTGACATTTGAAGAATAATCACCTTTTATGAAGTATTCAAAATAAATTCTGGCAGAAATCCGAGAACTACCTAACACCATAATACCCAAAACAAAATCTATAATAATGGCTGAGCGAGAAAGAAAAAAATTGTGGATTGGTAAATGAGCAATGAAAAGTGTAAGAATAAAAGCCAATATAGTAGCTTTGAGTAAATTTAATAAATCCTTAATCCCCGTATATCGCCACATCCCGCTGTATAAATCGAACTTGAAAAGGAAAATTAACTTAATCAAAAGGACAACAGGCAGTCCAACAAGTATAGTCCTAATATTGCTAACCAAATAGTCTAAATCCATCCTAATCCAATAAGATGCACAAAACCCTACGGACAATCCAATAATGTCAACTAACAACAAAATCCAAAAATTTCGTTTTAAATATTTTTTCGGCATATATCATCTTCTTTTTTGCACATAAGAACTGCACAAATTTTCTATTTTTAAAATTTAAACATTACCATCACTAAAAAAAAAACTGTCTCGTCAAGAAGAGAATAAATAAATATTGACAACAGAATACTGTTTTTCCCTTTTAGAAGGCAGATTACTTTTATTAAAGTTTTAAAATTCAAGGAGTATTAGTTATGTCAAAAATCGTCGATGTAAGAGCAATGGAAATTTTAGATTCCAGAGGTAACCCTACCTTAGAGGCAGCAGTAACTTTGGATAGCGGTATCGTAGGCAGAGCAGCCGTTCCTTCGGGAGCTTCCACGGGAGAATACGAAGCGGTAGAACTCAGAGATGCCGATAATGGTCGCTATTATGGCAAGGGTGTCCTGAAGGCTGTAGATAATGTAAACAAGTCCATCAAACCTCTTTTGCTTGGTAAAGATGCCATCAACCAAATGGAAATAGACAAATGCATGATAGAAGCAGACGGAACGGAAAACAAATCAAAGTTCGGTGCTAACGCCATTTTGGGAGTATCTTTGGCTTGTGCCAGAGCAGCCGCCGAAGAGTTGGACATCCCGCTGTATCGACACATCGGAGGCACCTCAGCTTCTCTATTGCCTGTTCCCATGAGCAATGTAATCAACGGTGGCGAGCACGCTAATAACAACATAGATATTCAAGAGGTTATGATTATGCCAACCGGAGCAAAAACTTTTTCCCAAGCTTTGCAAATGAACACTGAAATTTTCCACAGCCTCAAAAAACTGCTCGGCAGTCAAGGTCACAGCACTGCCGTTGGTGACGAAGGTGGATTTGCACCAAATTTAAATTCTAACGAAGAGGCTTTATCTTGCCTAATGGACGCTGTGAAATCGGCTGGTTACAAGCCCGGAGAAGATGTTCATTTTGCACTTGACCCCGCTTCCAGTGAGTTTTACAAAGACGGAAAATATGTGCTGAAAGCTGAAGGCAAAACGCTATCCTCTGCCGAAATGGTAGATTTTTGGTGCAATCTTGTCAAAAAATATCCTATCATCTCCATCGAAGACGGACTCGACCAAAACGATTGGGAAGGTTGGAAATTGCTCAAACAAAAATTGGGAAGCAAAATTCAGCTCGTTGGCGACGACCTTTTTGTTACCAATACCAAAAGACTCGCTAAGGGCATAGAAGAGGATTGCGCTAACTCCATCTTAATCAAGCTCAACCAAATCGGCTCTCTCACGGAAACTTTGGCTGCTATAGAACTTGCCAAGACAAACGGTTTTACCAATGTCATCTCCCACAGAAGTGGCGAAACTTCCGACACCTTCATCGCTGATTTGGCTGTAGGTGTAAATGCCGGACAAATCAAAACCGGCTCGCTCAGCAGAAGCGACAGAATCGCCAAATACAATCAACTCCTCAGAATTGAGGCAGAACTTGGATGCAACGCAAGATACGCAGGAATCAAAGCTTTTTACAACTTGAAAAAATAAATCATTTGCTGTAATAAAACCCTTGTTTCATCATCTGAAACAGGGGTTTTTGTTTTTCAAAATTTCCCTTTACAAAATACAAGCTCATCAATTTCTATCGTTACCGAAAACTATCGTAGGAGTATAAGTTTATGGAGTATCCTTTTATTGACATCGAAAAAAAATGGCAAAAGATTTGGGCTGAGAGAAAAATTTTCGAATCCGAAGACGAAAGCAAAAAAGAGAAAAAATATATCTTGTCTATGTTCCCTTATCCATCGGGAGACCTCCATATGGGACATATTTCCAACTATTCCATCGGTGATGCCTTGTCTCGATTTTACATGCAATCCGGCTACAATGTGATGCAACCGATGGGCTACGACTCTTTCGGAATGCCGGCGGAAAATTTCGCTATCCAACACAACTCACATCCGAGAATTACCACCGAAGAAAACATCGCCAAGATGAAAAAACAGTTGATCGCTATGGGATTCGGACTTGATTGGTCTCGTGAACTCTCTACCTGCCGACCGGACTACTACAAATGGGGGCAATGGCTTTTCAAAAAGATGTATGGAAAAGGATTGGTTTACAAAAAAAAATCTTTTGTGAATTGGTGTCCCGACTGCTCCACCGTCTTGGCTAACGAGCAAGTAGTGGAAGGAAAGTGCTGGCGTTGCGATGCTGTAGTCGTGCAAAAAGAGCTGGAACAATGGTTTGCCAAAATAACCGACTACGCAGAAGAACTCTTGGACGACAGCGACCTTATCGATTGGCCGGACAAGGTGAAGCTGATGCAAAAAAACTGGATTGGCAAAAGCACCGGTGTTACTATCGATTTTATTTACGACAACCAAAAACTCCCCGTTTTCACCACCAGACCGGACACGCTGTTCGGAGTGACTTTTATGGCTATCGCTCCCGAACACACTCTTACTCAACAATTTTTGCAAGAAGAGGGCGAAAACTCCGAACTTTACAAATTTTGCCAAAAAGTCCTAAACCAAGACAACACCTTGCGAACCGCTGATGACAAAGAAAAAGAAGGGATTTTTACCGGAAAATACTGTGTCAATCCGGTCAATGGCGAAAAAGTCGAAATTTGGGTGACAAATTATGTGTTGATGGACTACGGAACCGGTGCTGTAATGGCTGTTCCCGCTCACGATACCAGAGACTTTCAGTTTGCCAAAAAATACGGTATCAAAGTCAAAGTGGTCGTCCAAAATGAAGATAAAACTCTCGATGCAGCCACTATGACCGATGCTTTCACAGATGACGGAACTATGGTCAATTCCAAGCAATTTGACGGTCTGGACAATCGTGATTGCCTAAACAAAATCGCCGACTGGATAGACGAAGAAAAAATGGGACAAAAAAGCATCAACTACAAAATTCGCGATTGGGGTTTGTCTCGTCAACGCTATTGGGGCAATCCTATCCCTGTTGTTTATTGCCCGAAATGTGGGATACAACTGGTTCCTGATGACCAGCTACCGGTTTTACTCCCCGATGATATCCAAGTAGGTAAAACCAAGCAAAATCCGCTATTGTCTGCAACTGACTGGCTGAAAACAACTTGCCCGAAATGTGGCGGAGAAGCAACCAGAGAAACCGACACGATGGACACCTTCGTTGACTCATCTTGGTATTTTGCCCGCTACTGCGATGCCCACAACGACTCTATTCCTTTCGCCAAAAAGAAAGCCAATTACTGGCTTCCAGTCGACCAATACATCGGCGGAATAGAGCACGCTGTCCTGCATCTCTTGTATGCTCGCTTTTTTCACAAATTTATGCGTGATATCGGACTTGTGGATTGCAACGAGCCTTTCTCCAGACTTCTCACACAAGGCATGGTCTGTATGGCAAGCTACAAATGCCCGAAAGACGGATACCTCTTCCCCAAAGATGTTGCCATTGACGGCGAAAAAGCTACATGCCTCATCTGTAACTCTCCCGTAGAAATCGGTGGTGTGGAAAAGATGAGCAAGTCCAAAAAGAATGTGGTTAATCCCAACGACTATCTGCTACGATACGGAGCTGACACCTTGAGAACCTTCGTTTTGTTCGCATCTCCACCCGAAAAAGATGTAGATTGGAACGACAAAGCTGTTGGCGGAGCTTTCAGATTTCTGAACAGAATATACAAAATTTTCTTGAAAAACAAAGATTTCTTGAAAAACGATTATAGTGGCACTGGCGAAATCTCTCCAGAATATAAAGAGTTGCGATTTTCCAACCATTTCACTATCAAAAAAGCTATCGGCTATGTGCAAGACAGATTGCAGTTCAACACCGCCATTGCTGCTGTGATGGAACATTTGAACAATCTTGCAAGTGCCAAAAAACCCACATCCGATGCGGAAAAATCGATTTACAAAGAGGCTCACTTATTAATTCCCCAGATTATCTATCCATTTGCTCCTCATCTCTGCGAAGAGATTTGGGAGATGGTCGGCAAACAAAAATTGTTGCACGAATCGGGACTGCCGACTTATGATGAAAAATTTTTGGTTAAAAACGAAGTTACTTTGGTAGTGCAAGTGATGGGGAAAATTCGCGGAAGAATAGAAATAGAAGCCAACGCTCCCAAAGAGATAGTTTTGCAAAAAGCCAAAGAATTGGATAATGTGCAAAAGTTTTTGGAGAACAAAACAATTCTAAAAGAGATTCTCATCCCCGAGAAACTTGTTAACTTTGTGATTAAATAAAAATCTCTTCGGAAGTTGAAAAATCTAATCGGCAAAATTGCCAGAGCAGTTAAAGATTATGATATGGTTACGGATGGTAGCACCATTGGTGTTGCCGTCTCTGGCGGAAAAGACAGTGTAGCTTTGTTATATCTGCTTAGCCAGTTGCAAAAATCTTGGCAATTTGACCTCTACCCCATTCATGCCAAAGTCGCTGAATACGACACGACTCCTGTCAAAAACTTGTGCGAAGAGTTGAATTTGCCCTATACAGAGCTTGATGTCAAAATGGATTACGGCAAATTTTCCAAAAAAGAGTGCTACATTTGTTCACGATTTATCAAAGGATTTATCACGGAGCATTTACGAGGAAAAAACATAAGCCGAATCGCTTTCGGACACCACGCAGACGATGTTGCCGCCACATTCTTTATTAACCTTGTCCAACACAACAAAATCGGTGCTTTTTTGCCTGTGCTTACCAATACAAAATCAGGTGTTGACACAATTCGCCCCCTGATATATTTGCGGGAAAAAGAGTTGGAGAGCCTTGTTTCAAGGCACAATTTGCCTTTGATTGACTACAAATGCCCTTATGCAAAGGACAATAATAGAATGGAATTAAGTAAAAATATTAACGAGATAGAGAAAATTTTAGATTGTAAAAACTTGCCTGAAAAAATCTACAAATCTTTGCAATCTCCCCAAAAAAGTGAATTTTGGAATATAGATAAATTTGGAGACGAATAATGAGTATCAGTTGCCTGCGATTAGTAAATGGCGAACTTTTCTTGATAGACCAACGAAAATTGCCGAGAAAATATACAGAATTTAAATGCGAAAGCTATTTGGATGTGATTTACGCAATCTCCGAAATGGTCGTGCGAGGAGCTCCGGCAATCGGTGCTGTGGCTGCATACGGAGTTTGGCTCGCTGCCAAAGAGTTTGAAAATTCCTGCAATTTTAGCAAAGAGATAAGAAAAGCAAAGAAAAAAATCGATGCTTCCAGACCAACTGCTGTCAATCTCGTGTGGGCAACGAACCGAATGGTTTCCATCATTGACGAAAACCTAACCAACGAGGAAAACTGCCGAAACCTGAAATCCGAAGCCGACAAAATCGCCGAAGAAGACATCGCCATAAACAAAAAAATGGGCGAAAACGGTGCTGAAATCGTTCCGCAGAAAGCAACAATCTTAACTCACTGCAATACTGGAGCATTGGCAACCGTAGGTCACGGAACCGCTTTAGGAGTAATTCGCTCCGCAATCGCCCAAGGCAAAGAGATTTTCGTTTACGCCGATGAAACTCGCCCACGACTGCAAGGAGCTCGCCTAACCGCATGGGAACTTGTCCAAGACAAAATCCCCTCTTGCCTCATTGCCGACAGCGTAGCCGCCACTCTGATAAGAGACGGGAAAATCGACCTTATCTTGGTCGGAGCAGACCGCATCGTAGCGAACGGCGACACCGCCAACAAAATCGGCACTTTTATGCTCAGCGTGCTGGCAAAAACCTATGGTATCCCTTTCTATGTTGTCGCTCCCACTTCCACTATTGACTTAAATACACCTACCGGAAGCGAAATCGAAATCGAAGAACGCTGCGACAACGAAGTAAGTTTCGTCTTCGGCAAGCAAGTCGCCCCTCTAGAGATGCAAATTTACAATCCTGCTTTTGATGTAACACCAGCGGAAAACATAACTGGCATTATCACGGAGAAAGGAATTATCAACTATCCATATATAAATAAACTAAATTTATAATTGACTTTCTTTCTAAAAATTGAAGTTAAGGTCGTAAGGAGAAACTATGAAAAAGATTATCACTTTTATTATTCTATGCACCCTGATGGGGTTAACAGGCTGTGCTAACAGAGTTACGGGCTTCACTTTTGTCTCAACCAAAAATTTTAATCCCAACACTGAATTTGCTTCTATTGGCAAAGTTGCTGGCTCAGACTCAAAAAATATCATTATGGTTATTCCCACAGGAAATCCAAAATTAGAAGAAGCGATAGATAACGCAATAGAATCAGCACCTGGTTGTTGTGCTCTATCCGATGTAAAAGTCTATAGAATCTTTTTTTATATTCCATTCATCTATGGTAAATACGGCTGGGCTGTAGAAGGCACAGCTATGAAAGAAAGAATACCGGTAGTTACAGATAGCGTAGGAATATTTTAATCAAATAAAATTGAACAAAATATAAAATAAGGAGAAAAAGAATGAAAAAATTCATTTTAATGTTAGTACTTGTAGTGTTCACGCTACAAATGATCGGATGTGCATCACACATTCATACAGTAGGTAACGGACCCCAAAAGAATGAAACCACAAAAAAATGGCAATGGTATGCTTTATGGGGATTAGTTCCTGTAAATGAAGTTAATACTGAACAAATGGCAGCAAACAGCAATGACTATCAAATCAAAACTGAATATAAATTCTCAAATGTACTTGTAAATATGTTTGGTACTTATCTTAGTTTGCATACCCGTTCAGTAGAAGTTACAAAATAATCTAAACAAAAATTAAAAAAGGGAGAAAATTTTTCTCCCTTCTCATTTTCAGATAAACATAATGCTTTTAAAATGTCAAATATGATACATTCTTTTCAAATAAGTAGATTTTTTCTTCAAATTCTCAAATCTGGCAAACATCTTATCCGAAATCGCAATCTGATTGTCCAGTAAATTTGCAAATTTGTCATCCAACTCTGAATTAACATTGAAGTCATCCAAAAGCACTTTGTCCTCTTTGATAACATGTTGCACTCTCGCCTCGGTAATCCCGAAGAAATAATGCCCGAAGAAACTATCTGCATCAAAAGAGGTCATCGGCTCATAATCGGTAATCGCCAAATCAGCCTCTTGTCCCTCGATAACGCCCAAGGGGAAACCGTATTTTTGCTTGATATCGTAAGCATTAAAGAACATAGAAATCATCTCGGGGAATCCCAAATCGGCGTTTCTGCTTTGGAATTTTGTCACAATGGCGGAATTTTTTTGTGCCTTCAGACAGCTCGAGTGCATTCCGTCAGTTCCGGCGGTAATCTTCAACCCTGCATCCACGAGCTCGTTCAGCTTCGCCGCATTAAGTCCATTATTCATATTGGAATCGATAGCTTGACCAATAAAAATATTCTTGGAAGCTAAAATTTTCAACTCATTCGGAGTCAAATTACTGGCGTGAATTATCAAGGAATTATCGCGAAGCAATCCAAATTGGTCTAATCTCTCCACGAGTGGCTTGCCATAATTCCTCCAAGAATACTCTTGGTCAACTCCACCCTCGGCAACATGGCAATGAATGGGGGCAACCGTTTTTTTCGCCAAATATTCCAAAGCAGCGTCCGGCAAAGTCAAAAGAGCGTGCATTCCCGTGAGACCTTTCAATTTCGGATTTTTCTCAACCTCTTTGGCAAATCTGGCATTCTCAGCTACAGACTTCTCAAAAAACTCTTGCCCATTGCGAGTGGTAGTCTCGAAAGCCAAACCGCCATTCACACCATAAGCCTCAAAAATTTCGCCCATTTCACTCAAAGAGTTTTCCACATTCCCCGAAATATGATGGTCAAAAACGGTCGTAACTCCAGCTTTGAGCGAATCCCTCATACTCAAAACAGTCGATAATCTCGTTGATTCCGAATCCAAGGCTTGGTCCAAAAGCCACCACAATTGTGCCAAAGTCCTCTCGAAAGTGCAAAACGGAACTTCGCAAGGAATCCCTTTGGACAAGCAGGAATAAATATGGTGGTGCGTATTCACCAGCCCTGGCAAAATAACTTGATTGGAGGCATCAATCTCGCGGTCAATAGGCTTAGTCGATTTGAACCTCACAATTCCATCTTCCGAATAAATGTCTTTCTTCTCTACCTTCACTTCGCCATTTTCACACGGAGTTATCAGGTAACCACCCTTGATAAAAATATTCATAACAACACATCCTTAAAATTTTTTTACTCTCCAATCCGAGAATTCCGCTCAATTTTTGTCAAACCCTATCTATTGTTTTTTGTCCTACTATCCTTGACATTAATACCAAAACAAAAAAATTGCACAGAGATATTTCCAAGGATTTAGAACATGAAAAAATTTGTAATTTCTCTCGTAATATTGGGGTTTGCTTCTCTTTGGGCTGAAAAAATCAACGACACCACTTACTCAATTAACGGAGAAACATATATTTATAATCGCCCACGCCTATTCGACTGCATCACAAAAGCCCCGGGAGATGTTTGGGATTTTGTAAAAGCAGGTGGCAATCCCGATAACTTCGGCTGGATGTATCTGACAGCCTTATCTACCGTAATCTTGGTGCAATGCGACGAAGAAGTCACTGCCGAGGGACGCCGTTGGGGAAGAGATTTTGGAATTAGTGATGAAACATCCAACACAATTGGTTTCCCCTTTTTGGAATTACCCAGCGACTTGGCATCAGGGCTGTATTTTATCGGAGACGGAGCTACTCACCTCAGCATAATGGCAGGATTTTTGACTTACGGATTGTCCGCAAAAGATAACAGAGCCCTGCAAACCGCATCACAAATCTCGGAAGGAATGATTACCTCGGGATTGTTTACCGTCCAAATATTAAAACATGTAACCGGACGAACTTCCCCTCGCTCAAACCCAGACGAAAATGGTGTTTATAGAGATAAATGGAGACCACTCCCCAGCCAAGTAGCATATCACAAAAGCGTCTCCCACTACGATGCTTTCCCCTCCGGTCACCTTGCCACCTCGATGATGACCTACACTGTCATCACGGAAAACTATCCCGAGTATTTTTGGATTAAACCGTTCGGCATTGCCCTGATGACTGCTCTCTCATTTCAGATGATAAACAACGGTGTTCACTGGATTAGCGACTATCCTTTGGCTATTCTAATCGGTCGAGTTTATGGCAAATTGGCGGTTGACAAGGGACGAAAAAGAGTTAAGTCCAACGGAGAAAGTCAAAATAATGAAGAAAGCAATTTCAGCTTTCTGCCTGCTATTGTCGGCAACGGCTATGGTCTGGCTGCCTCATATACATTCTAATGAAAATGAAAAAAATTATCCTACTTCTAATGCTTATTTTGTTTAGCACATTTTCGTTCGGATTAAATACAAAAGATTATGAAAATGCCGGAGATATTATTCAGATTGCACTTCCTATCTCAGCGGCAACAGGAAGCATTCTTTATGGAGATTACGAAGGACTAAAGCAATTCGCTTACTCTTTTTCCTCAACACTGGCGACTACATACGCCCTGAAATACAGCATCAGTCGAGAACGCCCCGATGGAGCAGACGACCATTCATTCCCCTCAGGACACACATCCGCATCGTTTTCCGCCGCATCCTACATCCAAATGAGATACAACTGGTATCTTGGTGCTCCAGCGTATCTTTTGGCTTCATTCGTGGGATATTCCAGAGTCAGAGCGGACAGACACTATCAGTCCGATGTCTACGCAGGAGCTGCCATAGCTACCGCTTTCAGTTATCTTTTTACGACCAAATTCTCAAAGAAAAATTTTAGCATCACCCCAACTGTTAGTTACGAAACATGGGGATTGCGAATAGCTTACAAGTTTTGATTAAAGCCCTTTCTTTTTAGCTTCTTGCCAAAAATCTTCCATCTCTTGCACAGTGGAATCTGAAAAGTTTTTGCTTCTGATTTTGAATTGCTCTTCTATGTATCCAAATCTATTTTTGAATTTGCTACAAGCCAACCGCAAACTGCTTTCCGAATCAATTTTGTGATGATTGGCAAAACTTACCAAAGCAAACAACAAGTCGCCAAACTCCTCTTGAGATTGTTCCGCATTTTTGGCAGAAATCGCTTGCTGTAACTCGGAAAACTCCTCGGTTACCTTGTCCAAAATTGTCTCAGCAGAGTCCCAACGAAACCCCAATGCATCCGCTTTCTCCTGCATCCTACTGGCAATAATCAGCGACGGCATACCGTTAGGGATACCATCCAAAACAGACTTCCGTTCCTTTTTTTCCAAGCGTTTAACCGACTCCCAACTATGCTTAGCCTCTCTTCCGCTATTAGCCTTCATCTCACCAAAAACATGAGGATGCCGCCTTATCAATTTGTCGTTAAGCTGATTAATCACATCTTTTATATCGAAATCTTTGTTTTCGTCGGCGATTTGTGCCTGAAACAAAATATGCAGTAGCACATCCCCCAACTCTTCTTTCAAATTGGCAATATCTTTTTTTTCGATAGCCTCTACCGCTTCATAAACCTCTTCGATAAAATTGGGAATCAAGCTCTCGCTGGTTTGCTCGGAATCCCACGGACAACCGGAAACCTTATCCCGCAGGGCATTCACAACTTGCACAAGTTCATCAAACTCTTTCATCTTCCGCCTTAAGGATTAATCCTGTAAATCATTCTCGGAAAAGGTATCGTCTCGCGGATATGAATAGTCCCGCAAATCCAAGCAACAAAGCGTTCCAAACCGATACCGAAACCGCTATGAGGGACAGACCCGTATTTTCGCAAATCCAAATACCAACTATATTCGTCCATCGGCATCTTCTCGGCTTCCATTTTGGCTTTCAGCACTTCATAATCGACCTCTCTTTCAGAACCGCCGATAATCTCGCCGAAACCTCCGGGAGCCAACAAATCACTACCCAAGACCAACTCGGGATTGTTCGGGTCTCGCTTCATATAAAAAGATTTGATTTCTGCAGGCCACTTCTCGATGAACACGGGAACTTCGCTCCCCTCTGTGATGGCAGCCTCTTCTTTCGCTCCAAAATCTTCATTATAATCAATCTCAAACCCTTTTGATTTCAGCAAATCTATTGCTTGCCTGTGGGTCATGCGTTTAAACTCTCCACAAGCGGCTTTGAGCCTTGCTGTATCGCTTTCCAAAACTTCCAAATCTTTTTGATTCTTCTCCAAGACTTCGTGAATAACCGACTTTATCAAAGCCTCCTGAATATCCATGCTCTGATTGTGGTCAACAAAAGCCGCCTCGGCATCCATCATCCAAAACTCCGTCAAATGCTTACGAGTCTTGGATTTTTCCGCCCTAAAAACTGGACCGAAATCGTAAACTCTGCCAAGAGCCATAATGCCCGACTCCAAATAGAGCTGACCGCTCTGAGAAAGATAAGCGTTGCCCAAATCGAAATAAGGAACCTCAAACAAAGTCGTCGTCCCCTCACACGCATTCGGCGTCAAAATAGGGGAATCAAAACGGAAATAGTTTTGCGAGTTTAGGTAATTGCAAATGCCAAAATACACAGTGTGCCTTATTTTTTGCATAGCTATTTGCTTGCGAGACCGAAGCCACAGATGCCTATTCGACAGCAAAAAATCCGGTCCATGCTCTTTTTTCCCGATAGGATAATCGACACTCTCGCCGACAATCTTCACATCTTTGAGATGAAATTCCACTTCGTCCTCGAACTTCGGATGAACCAGCGGTGTCCCTATCAACTCAACGGAAGTTTCCAAACTCAGAGATTTTACTCTTTCAAAAGCGTCCTCATCCATATCGGGTTTGCTCGCCACAGCCTGCAACTCTCCAAGTCCGTCTCTAAAAATAATAAACCGCAATTTACTGCTTGCTTTTCGCGTATTGCGAATCCAACCCTGCAAACAAATCTCTTTGCCCAAAAACTCTTTTATCTTATTAGTTGTCGTATATTGCATCTTTCACAACCCCTTACCTACTAAATTTTTGCTAAACAAAACCGCAAAGGTTAATTGTCAAGCACGAAAAACATCTTCTCTTCTCCCAAAAAATCATTCGGGAAACAAAAATCTTATTTTCGATTTTTCATCAAAAAATTTGGGGAACTGAATCACAAAAAGTCCAACAAGCACCAAAAACACTCCCAATATCTTTTGCCAAGTGATAGACTCTCCCAACATAAAATACGAGCCTATCATCGTTACCACTGGCATCAAATTCAAAAAGGAGTTCGTCGCAACCGCTCCCATCTCCTTGATAAGATAGTTGTAACCCAAAAATCCCAAAATAGTCTCAAAAATTACCAAAAAAACAATTCCTTCCACAGCTTTCGGAACGATTTGGATTTGAGAAAGTTCGGGTAAATCGAAAATCAAAAAAAATGGCAAAAAATAAAGTGAGGCTATCAAAAATTGGTCTCTTACCAACTGCATAACGGGAAAATCTGCCGATAAATTTTGCAAAATCACCACATATATCAGCGAACTCAGCACTGCACAAAACAACAGCGAAAACCCCAAAACAGAACCTGAGCCCAAATCGGATGAGACCACCGTAAAAATCACTCCCACAAAAGAAAAAGAGAGCCCGAGGAAAACACCTTTTTTCACGGGATAGCCAAAAACCAATCTCCCCATCAGCGGGGTAAACAGAGGAATTGTGGCGATAATGATGCAAGTGAGCGTAGCGGAAACATACTTCAGTGCAAAACCTTCGCCCAAGAAAAACAAGAAAGGGTCACAAAAAACGAGCAAAAGCAACTGTTTAAATTTCAATTTGGTATATTTAGCTTTAATCCCTTTTATCTTCATCAAGACTGTCAAAACCAACGCACCCAATATAAACTTCGTAATCACAACCGTGAATACGCCAAAGCTGAGATAGCTCATCTTATACCAAATATAACCTATCCCCCAGCAGAGCATCACAAAAAAAGCAACACCCAAACTCCAAATCTGTCTTCCCATTTTCCCCACTCTTTTTCATATAAAAAAGTTGTAGGCTAATCTTATTAGCCATACAACTTTATTTTCTTATAATCTATTTTCTCTTGCTCAGAGCTTTAACCTTCATTTGCAATCCGAAAAGATTGATGAACCCTTCGGCATCGGCTTGATTGTAAACCGAATCTTCCTCAAAAGTTACCAACTCCTCATCATACAAAGAGGTTGGAGAACTCATACCAGCTATGGTGCAATTCCCCTTATACAGCTTCAATCTGACAACACCGTTGACATCTTCCTGAGTTTTTTTCACAAATTCTGACAACGATTCACGCAGAACACTATACCACTTTCCGTTGTAAACAAGCTCCGCAAATCTCACGGAAAGCATCTCTTTGAAATGCAAAGTGTCTCTATCGAGTGTCAAATATTCCAACTCCTGATGAGCGGTAACCAAAACTCTTCCGGCAGGATTTTCGTAAACGCCACGAGATTTCATTCCCACCAAGCGATTTTCCACCAAATCATCTATTCCCACACCATTAGCACCGGCAACTTTGTTCAAATACTCCACAATTGCCAATGGCTTCATCTTTTTGCCATCTACGGCAATAGGCAACCCTTTGGCAAACTCTATCTCAACATAAGTAGGTTTGTCCGGTGCTGCACTCGGCGGAGTAACCATCATGTAGATATTGTCCATCGGCTCATTTTTGGGACTCTCCAAATCGGAACCCTCATGCGATAAATGCCACACATTTCTGTCCATGCTATATGGTTTCTCTTGGGAAACAGCAATCTTAATTCCTCTCTCATTTGCATAATTATACGCATCTTGACGAGAACGGATAGTCCAAATTCTCCAAGGAGCGATGATTTTCATCTCAGGAGCCAGTGCCTTAATGGTAAGCTCAAACCTCACTTGGTCATTACCCTTACCGGTGCATCCGTGAGCAATATATTCCGCACCTTCTTGTTTGGCAATCTTCACCAAAGCCTTGGCAATAACAGGTCTTGCCATAGAAGTTCCCAAAAGATATTTCCGCTCATAGATAGCACCCGAAGCCAAAGTAGGCCAAACAAAATCTTCGATAAATTCGTCTTTCAAATCTTCCACAAAAATCTTGCTCGCACCAGATTTGATAGCTTTCTCTTCCAGCCCGTCCAACTCTTCTGCACCTTGTCCGACATCTGCAGCCACAGCTATGACTTCGGCATCTTTATAATTTTCTTTTAACCAGGGAATGATAACTGATGTGTCCAATCCACCGGAATAAGCCAAAACAATTTTCATAATCTCTCCTACTATCCTCTTTTTATTTATTATCCATTTTTATCATCGTTCCTATGCCCTTGTCCGTAAAAATCTCCAACAGCATAGAGTGTTCCATTCTTCCATCGATAATATGCACCTGTCCAACTCCGCCATTCAGTGCCCTCGTGCAACATTCAACCTTGGGCAACATACCACCGGAAATCGCACCCGATTTTATCATTTTGTCAATCATAGCAGGTGTCAATCGCGACACTTTTTCATCGCCATCATAAACACCCTCAACATCAGTCAGGAGCAAAAATTTATCCGCATTCAGAGCAGAAGCAACCTCAGCCGCAGCTGTGTCAGCATTTATATTATAAGAATTTTGCTCATCATCAACGCCAATCGGAGCCACAACCACTATAAAATCATCGTCCAACAAATTTTGCAAAACCTTCGTTTTCACGCTCGTTATCTCACCAACAAATCCCAAATCCACATTTTTACCATTGACAGACATCTCTTTCTTTTTCGCCTTGATAAAGCTATCATCCTTGCCCGACAAACCTATAGCCGAACCTCCGTGAAAATTCAATCCCGCAACAATCTCCTTGTTCACTTTTCCGGACAACACCATCTCCACCACCTCCATAGCATCCTTTGTCGTCTTCCGCAGACCATTAACAAATTCACTCTCAATCTGCATCTTATCCAAATAATCGGCAATATCAGGACCACCTCCATGCACCACCACCACTCGCATTCCCACAAATCGCATCAAAACCAAATCCATAATAACCGCCTCTTTGGCTTGGCGGTCAACCATCGCATTTCCACCATATTTCACCACTACGGTTTTCCCTCTAAATCGCTTGATATACGGCAAAGCCTCCACCAAGGTTTCTGCTTTTCGTTTGGCTACTTTCAGTTCCATTTCCAATATCCTAACTATTTCAATTCGTTTATTATACTGCTTTTCGTTCCATTCGGTCGATAGACAAGAGCTCTCTGTTCATCCAATTGCACTCCGAAACCTTTCTTCTCAAAAATATTCGGTCGATTAGTGATAGTCAAAACCTCATAAACACCTTTCTCTTGAGCTACTTCCAAACATTTTTGCAACAATTCGCTAGCCAACCCTTTGCCTTGATATTCAGGCAAGACAGCCATCGAGCGAATTTCCGCAAGTTTAGCGTTATATACAGCCAAAGCACAACAGGCAACTACTTCGCCGTTTACTTCCTCCACCCAAAATTCATCCAAGCACTCTCGCAAATCGTCTCTATCCCGCAAAAGCAAATTCCCGTGCTCACTCGCCAATCTAATGAGCTTATACAACCCCTCGATGTCCGCACTAATCGCTTTTCTTATCATAATCCTAAGACCTGTAATCGGCGTTTATTTTTATGTAATCGTAACTCAAATCGCAACACCAAGCTGTAGCTGTTGCCTCGCCATTCATCAATTCCACGGAAATTTCAATCTCTTTTTCGCTCAAGATTTTTTTTGCCTCATCCTCATCAAAGTTCACACCTCTGCCCTTCACAGCCATAACAATCTTGCCGGCATCAGAACTGAAAGAGATACAAACTCTATTCGGATCAAACTCTGCTCCAGAATACCCGACAGCAGCCAAAATTCTGCCCCAATTGGCATCCTCTCCAAAAATCGCCGTCTTCACCAAATTAGAGCCGCAAACACTTTTAGCTATAATTTTGGCATCAGCTTCGCTCTTTGCTCCACTAACATTGACCGTTACCAACTTCCCTGCTCCCTCACCGTCAGCAGCTATCTGTTTGCCCAAGTCGACACAAACAGCCAGCAAATTTTTATAAAAAATACGATATTCATCTGAATTCTCATCGGCAATTAAATCGTTTCCGGCACGACCATTCGCCAAAAGCAAAACAGTATCATTCGTGGAAGTGTCGCCATCGACGGTCACCATATTAAAAGACAACTCCGTAGCATCGCTCAACGCCTTTTGCAACAACCGTTTTTCAATATTAATATCAGTAGTTATTACCGACAACATCGTTCCCATATTCGGATGAATCATCCCCGAACCTTTGGCGACAGAGCCGATTTTGACCTTCTTCTCGTTTAGAATAAAATCAACACCCGCTTGCTTAGATTTAGTGTCCGTTGTCATCATCGCCTTTGCCAAAAGCAAGCCGTTTTCAGCACTCAAATTTTTGGAAACAACCTCTATCCCCGATAAAATCTTATCCATCGGTAAACGATAGCCAATCACGCCCGTGGAAAGAACCATTATTTGAGCAGCAGGGACATTCATCTCTTTGCCAAAAGTTTTAGCCTCAATTCCCACATCTGCCAATCCATTCTCTCCTGTGCAAGCGTTGGCATTCCCACTATTGACGACCACACCTCTGGTCACAGAGCCGTTAAGAGCAGCTTTGCAATAGACAACAGGAGCTGCCATCACTTTGTTCTTGGTAAAAACTCCCGCACAAACACAGTCTGTCTCGGAAAAAACCGCTCCCAAGTCGTAACCCTCTTTTTTCAGCCCTGCACTCACAGCTCCGGCAATAAACCCTTGCGGATAACAAACACCCAACGGCTTAATCTCATTCATCTAAACTCCCGTTCCAAATCCTGAAAGTCCAGTATTCTCAGCAAAACCGCACATAATATTCATATTCTGCACAGCTTGACCGGCAGCACCTTTCACAAGGTTATCAATAACACTCACAACTATCAATCTCCCCACTCTCTCATCCAAAAAGATGTTCAAATGGCACTCATTACTTCCCACCACATTCTTAATCTCTGGCAATTCGCCTTCGTTCAAAACCTTCACAAACTCAGCACCTGCATAATATTCTCTATAAATCTCTCGCAACTCTTCCGAATCGATTTTCTCTATCAAATCCAAATAGATAGTCGACAAAATTCCTCTTTTCACAGGCAACAAATGTGGCGTAAAACTCACCAATACCTCTTGTCCACAAAGTTTGCCAATCTCTTGCTCTATCTCCGGAGTATGCCTATGAGATGCAATCTTGTAAGCCTTGAAATTCTCATCCTGTTCGCAAAAATGGCTACCGATAGACAGCCCTCTGCCAGCACCACTAACGCCGGATTTGCTATCAATGATAATACTGGTTGGGTCAACAATTTGCTTATCCATTATAGGTGCCAACGCCAACAAAACACTGGTGGGATAGCACCCGGGATTTGCCACCAAATTCACATTCCTAAGATTCTTCTTATGTATCTCCGGAATATTATACTCAGCCTCATCAAGCAAAGACTCCACTTCGTATTCCTTGCCATACCACTTCTCATAATCGTCTATACTATCCAATCTGAAGTCAGCACCCAAATCCACAACTCTTACACCATTTCCAACCAATTCCGAAGCGATAGCTTGAGCGGGACCAGTAGGCAAAGCTATAAATACCAAGTCGCTATTTTGAGCAAGCTCGTTCGTATCCAGCTCTTTGCACTCCATATCCAATTTTCCACGAAACGCAGGATAAATCTCAGAAAATTTTTGCCCAACATAACTTTTCGATACCAAATCCACCAACTCAACTTCCGGATGATAATACAAAATTTTCGCCAACTCAACACCGGAATAACCGGTAGCACCCACTATAGATACTCTCAACATCTATTTCTCCTTAATTGATTTAGTGCAAAAAAGCTACCCCGCCTTTTCAAAAAGTGAGGTAGCCAAATTATTTTATCTCTTCAAGTCTATTCGTTGATAGCCTCAGCTCCACCCACAATATCGATGATTTCACCTGTAATGGCAGCCTGTCTCTCTCGGTTGTATTTCAAAGAAAGATTTTCTATAATCTCACTGGCGTTCTCAGTAGCGTTGTCCATAGCAGTCATTCTGGCAGCTTGCTCCGCAGCGGAAGATTCCAACAAAATCCGCCAAATCTCCACAGAGATATATTTCCGTCCAAGTTCCTCTATTATAGCCTCTTCACTCGGCTCATACAAAAAGTCTATTGTCGAGATATTCTCATCGGCAGATGGCTCTATAGGAAAGAGATTTTTAAAAATAATATCTTGTTGAATAGCGGAAACAAACTTGTTATAAATAACAGAAACATTGCTATAACCCTTGTCCAAATACAAATCCAAAACAAGTGCGGTAATATCTTTGGCAACGGAAAAATCCATACTGTTGAACAATCCAGTAAAATTATCGTAAACCTCACAAACCTTTTTCAGAGAAGAAAGTCCGTTCTTCCCGATACAGATAACATCGGTATTTTCGTTCTTTTTTAAGTGAAGTTTGACCCTCTTCACAATTTCAGAATTAAACGAGCCACAAAGTCCTCTGTCGGAAGTCACAACGACCAAAGCATTTTTTGGATTGTCACTAACGAAAAAGAAAGGATGATTAGACTGAGTGTTTTTCTTCTTAACGCAAGATAACATACCACCAACCAAATCGGCATAAGGTCTGGCATCTTCTATCGCCTCTTGAGATTTGCGAAGCTTACTGGCAGCCACCATCTTCATAGCGTTTGTTATTTGTCTAGTAGAGCGAACACCCTCTATTCTGTTTTTTATAGCCTTCAAGTTTCCCATTTAAAAATCCTTACACTTCCTCTTTTTCTTCGTCCGCCAACAAATCGTCAGCACTGTCTTCGCAAGCCTCACATTCGCCGAAGAACTTCAAAAGAGGTCTTGCTCCGCTCAAACACATCAAAATCAAAATTTTCTTGAAACCAACTCTCCTCAAAAATGGGAAAATTTTAATCAGAAAAATCCCAAAGAAAAATCCCGCAATTTGAGCCAATTTAAAATCAAAGAAATCAAGGCGTTTGGTTCTCTCATTTAATTTATCCAAATCCCAATTATCCATCTTACCTCCGTTTCCGATTCCTCGTTTACAAACGAATCATTTTTTAGATTTGTAACCAATTCGCTACCCGACAAATCTGCATCAAAATCAATCACACAAAGATATTGTCAAGAGTTTATTTTCTAAATCTGCTTATCCAAAATTTCGTCAAAAACATCTTCAAAACAGAATAAACCCTGTTTGTCTGCAATAAATTTTGCCGCTTTGAGAGCACCAAGAGCAAAACCTTTTCTATTACGAGCAGAATGCTTAATCTCCACAAAATCAGCAGGTGAATCGTAGCAAACGGAATGTGTCCCTGGAATATCTCCACATCTGACACTGGCGAAATGCAACTCATCAGGCTCAATCTTGCGATTTAAGCAATCAACAACGAGCTTTTTCTTCCGCTCAATATTCTCCAGCAAAACCTTGCCAACGCTCTTCGCAGTCCCACTCGGGCTATCAACTTTGCGATTATGATGATACTCAATCCCGCACACATCATACTCGCAGACTTTATCAAAAATCAAGGCTGATTCACGAATTAGTTTCAAAAAAAGATTAACTCCCACGGAAAAATTCGAACCATAAATAATGTCGCCCTTGATTTTTTTCAAACCTTCCAAATCAAATCCAGTCGCTCCGACTACCGCTTTTCTTCCCCAACTGCAAACCTTTTTAGCATTATCAACCGCAGAACTACCGAGAGCAAAATCTATGACCACCTCAGCATCTTGCAAATTTTCCTCAGTCAAGTCCACATTCAATTTGGGGTCAATTCTGGCAACGACAACACATCCGACCTGCTCGGACAACGACTCAATCAATTGTCCCATTACACCATATCCGATAAGAGCTATTTTCAACATTTTCTTCTCTCCAAAATAAATTTATGAAAAGTCCCGTAGAACTTCGTTGTAAACTTTCTTATTCACTTCCAAAATCTCCTCCAGACTCGGAAAATCGATTTTTTCAGATTTCTCCAGCTGTGCAGAAACAATCTTGCAAATATCGTTGAATTTGATTTCCCTCTCCAAGAACAACATCACGGCAACCTCAGATGCACTATTCAAAACAGTCGGAGCTATTCCTCCGATTTTTCCGGCTTCCACACCTACATAATACAACGGATATCTCAGCTTATCAACTTTCTCAAAGCTCAAATTCCCGACATCAAACAAATTCGTTTTAACATCAGCGTCCAAAAATCTATGCGGATAAGTGAGTGCATACAAAACCGGCAAAACCATCGACGGCGAACTCATCTGTGCCAAAATAGAACCGTCAACATATTCCACCATGGAGTGAACTATAGACTGCCTATGGATAATCGGCACAATATTGTCGTAATCTACGCCAAAAAGATGGTGTGCCTCTATCACCTCAAAAGCCTTATTCAGCATCGTAGCAGAATCGACCGTGATTTTTTTGCCCATACTCCAGTTAGGATGAAGCAATGCGTCTTCCACACTTATGGAATCGAACGAATCCAAAGGTCTATCCAAAAAAGAGCCACCCGAAGCGGTAATATACAATTTTTTTATTGCCGAATAGTCATTGCCTTGCAAAGCTTGAAAAATGGCGGAATGTTCACTATCTACAGGAAGAAGCTTGCTTTTGGAACTCTTCAACTTCTCCTTTAGCAAATCGCCTGCCATCACCAAAGATTCTTTGTTCGCAAGTGCCAAATCGATGTCGTTATCAACCGTGGCAATGGAATACTCAAGTCCCGCTGAACCAGAAATAGCGTTCAGCAAAATATCGATGTCGCTATCGGCAATCAGCTTTAATAAACTTTCTTTGCCATAATAAACTTCAATCTCTTGGGGAGTATCAGTCAGTTTCTCTTCAAGTCCCGTAAAGACCAACTTCTCAATCCCAAACTCCAAAGCGTAAGCAAAAAGTTTGTCACTGGATGTATGAGCGGAGGCGAAAGAGATGTTGAATTTATCGCCGTGATTTCGCATCACTGTCGCTACAGAGTCGCCAATAGAGCCACTAAATCCCAAAACAGCAATTTTCTTCATTTGAACGCCTTTACGCTTCGCTCTGTGTCTCTCTTCATATCTTTTTGTTTGATGCTCTCTCGCTTGTCATGCAACTTCTTGCCGACAGCCAAACTAACCGTCATTTTCGCCAAACCTCTATCGTTGATGTAGATTTTTTTAGGAACAATCGTCAGACCCTTTTCCGCAATTTTCTTTTCCAACTTCCCGATTTCTTTTTTAGTAAGAAGAAGTTTCCTCTCCCTCATCGGCTCATGATTAAAAAAACTTGCCGTTAGATAAGGAGAAATATGCAGACCAGATAGCCAAATTTCGCCCTTTTTCACGAAAGCGTAAGCATCCAAAAAATTCAGTTTGCCAGCTCTTATAGCCTTGATTTCAGTCCCCAAAAGCTGTATGCCCGCTTCAAAATCTTCCAAAAAAGTGAAATTGTGATAAGCCTTTTTATTCTTAATACAAATCATAGTTTTCAGAAGCAACCGGAATGTCTCTATCGTCCATCAATTTTTTGCGAGATGAAAAAATATCAAACCCCATAAAGCCGATAGACAACTTGAACTCCTGCTCATTATAACCGTTCTTCGACTTCGACCCACGAGTAAAATATTGCAAAGCGACAGTCGCTCTGGAATTTTTTGCCTCATTCACAGGAATATCAAACCCAAGCGTAAAGCCGTTCTCAGTCAAATAGCTCCCATTAACTTTGAACGGAAACTCCTTGCGATAATATCCAACCCTCAAAGGAATATTCCAATACCAAGGGTCTATGTCCATATCATAAGCAAGTCCAATTCCGAAATTGAAAGTGTTGTGCATATCCACGCCCGAAAAGTAAGAACTGTTCTCCCATATTTGATAATCCGCATCAACGCTTAGTTTCCATAACTCGTTGAACTTATAGGTAAATCCAGTGCCGAAAATCTGAGGTAATTTTATCTCTTTGCTCGCTTTCCCTGTCTGAATAGTGCTATCCTTCAAAGTGTAAGTGGAATCGTAGGAAGTATAAGCAGCACCGGCGACAGCAGTCCCACTTCTTTTGTATTTATACACTGTGAAAATGGACGAAGTGTTGCTAAAAACATTATCCCCACTTAATTCAATGGATGGAATATAATAAAATCCCAAAGCCAAATTCTCAAATTGCTTGGAAACCCCTATAGAATAGCTGAAAACATTCACATCAAAATCTTCCGAAACTTTGAAGGTGGAATCATATTTTGTCGTAGAATTAGAGCTATCAACAAAAGAAAATTTGCCCGCATAGGTTGTAGCAACATCATTTTGGGCAGAACCAACATAGTAGTTAACTCCAATTCCAATATTGAACCATGGAGTTTTGCGAGCGTAAACCAATCCTAATTTATAGAAATTGTTGAAAACATCTTCGGTAACTTTATTAGGATTGTAATAGGAGTATTCATACTCGCTGGAATAACTGGAAGCGAAATCCAACGCAACAAAATTGTCCCCAAACGGAAAAATAATATTGCAAAACGGAAGGTCATATTCCACTGTCTTGGACAAATTTATTTGATTTTCCCCAGTTTCGGGATATAGCCATCCAGACGAAAAACCGGTAGAAAACTGAACTTTATTGGCGGTGACTGCCATAGACGGATTTATCAAGCTGGCATTGAACCTGAACAAGTCAGCAGAGCCTGTATAACCCATACCTGCGGAATAAAAATCTCTGCCCAGATTTTGATTTAAAAATCCCGACTTGCCAAATGCGGACGACGCAAATACACAGCCACAACTAAACAACAACAAAACTGTAAAAAATATTTTTTTCATTCTCTCTATCAACCTAAAATCATTTTAAAAAACTATCCTTTGAGGAGAGCCAAGTTTGTCAAATAATACCAAGCAAAAAGTCGCAGATTTCTGCGACTTCAAAAAAACATACAGACAAAACACCAATCGAAAGATTTATTTATCTTCTTTTATCTCTATCACCTTAACTATCGGATCCAAAAATTTTTCGTCAGTTTCGCTATACACCAACTCAACTCTTCTGCCTTGCAACGGCAACATAGCCTCTCTATCACCTTCCAATCTAAACTTTTGCCCGTCATCATTATAAAACAAAAAGTAAGTAAAAGGTTCGTTCCCAGTAAGAATCAACTTCCCTTTGGCTGTTTTGTTAGTGCTCATAGCCATCAGAAAAAAAGCGAATACCAAAATAAAAATTTTAACAAAATTTTTCATAACTCCTCTATTTCGCCACTACGGTTAATTCCAAATCAGTGCTATTCATAACAATATTTATCGTATAAGTGCCAACGGCTAAATTATCAGCGACCTTATAATAAACATTGGCTTTAGTATTAACATTTTGCATATTACCTAAAGTATAGATTTGTGGAGTTCCTTGAGTAAAAGCGTTAATCTCTACTAAATTATAGGTAACTCCATTCAATGTGCTACTCACATCAGCATTATAAGCGAAAACTCCGCTACTTAAACTCTTATTTGAGAGTAAATAAGCTGCTCCCCAATTCCGTTGTAAAGTAGAAAAACTAACTCCTGTAGCAGACTCTACAGCATTAATATTCGTCTTTCCTGATGAATAAATTCCCTTAACAAAATTCGCTCCATCATAATGCCTAAGCAGATAAGAACCAAATCCGTAATTCATAGCATAATATGGCAAAGAAGCATTACCGTCTGCCCACTTACACAACGAATAATAATTGCAAGCATTTAATCCTGTCGTTCCACTAAATCTCTCATAGTAAGGAGAAGACAAATAACTGCCAAACATTTTATAAGCAACCAAATCTTCTATGCTCATAGACATCATCTCATTAATCCAAGTGTCGTGAGAAAGATTTTTTAAAACATTTTGTTGATAATAAAAAATCATATGTTGAAATTCGTGAGCAAGTGTAGAAAAAATAATTTTAGGTAATTCTGCTGTGCTACTCCAAGTTGTTCCTCCATTTGCATAAATTAAAGCATCTACACAAAACATTATCATTTGATTGCTATTTTGAACACTAGAGCTATAAGTTTTGAAGAAATTGTTTCCAGACCAAAAATAACCAAGCGTGCCACCTGTAGTATAATTATCGTTCCCAACATCGCAAAGGAGAATATTTATCGGTTGGGAGCTACTTATTAAAGCCGAACTATAATTATGTGAACCCCATTCTGCACCACAAATATTGGTGACCCAATCATAAATATCGTTATTTGAACCGCTTTTTAAAAAACCTTCTGCCATAGCATCTACCATAGTTTGAGTAATTAACTTGGACTTCGTTCCCCCAACTGTCCAACAATCATTAGCAACCCAAATATTTAAAGTTTTACTATCTACAGTTACTACTTTTCTACAAGTTGCGGCAACTGTCCGCTCTGTAGCTGCTTCATAAAAATTATAAGTATCTCCTATGTTAACAGATGCCTGCACTGAAGATTTCAACAAATTATTGTTTGACCTTTCGATTAATTTAGGAGGCTTAGGAAGATTTGGCTCAGTAAAATTATATTTACTTACTTGCGACCTCAAAATAGAACTTGAAACATTGGAGCTAAAAGTAACATTACTACTGCTCACAGAATAACTACTACTGCTAACTGTGGACGAACTACCAGTATTGCTAAAAATAAAATAAATTGATTTGGGGGTAGTTACATTTAAGGTTAGGTTAATTTTTTTATAGCAACTTCCTTTGGTAAACAGATAAGCATTATCCTCACTTATGCCTATTGTAGTATCAGTAGTAGGAGTAGTAGGAGTAGTAGGAGTAGTAGGAGTAGTAGGAGTAGTAGGAGTAGTAGGAGTAGGCGAAGAATTATTGTCGTCATCATTACCTAAAAGTTCATCCAAATTACACCCAGAAAAGATCCCCACTATAACCAAAAATAATAATAATCTTAAAATAAAATTTTTCATTTATTCTCCTTATTTTAAAAATAGTTGCCTCAAATATAATTTTAAGAATTTTGTGTCAAACTATTTGATTAACTATATGTTAGAAAATAATTTCTTTTAACTAAATTACAAAACTATGTTTGCAAACTTATTATTCTATGAAATTTCCCAATGATCGCCTTTCAATGCACCTTACACAAAATAGAAAACAAATCTCTGCCTTTTGTTTTCTGGTTTCATTGTAAGATTTATCTACAAAACACATAGTATTAAAATTTGGGAGTATATCCATTTAATTTACTTTTATAAAAATCCGCCTTCTCTTGGTCTCCGGCTTTTTGGTAGATTTCAGCCAACAAAAGAAAAGCATCATCTCTTTTTGCGGTAAAATTTTGAACATAAAAATCTAAATATTTCACAGCCTTATCAGCATTATAATTTGCAAAAGACGATTTACCGGTTACAAAAATAGCATTTTCAAGTTTATTTTCGTTTGGAAATTCTTCCAAATCGCTAAACTTGCTCTTCATCTTTTGTAACACACTGTAAGCCTGCAAGTAATTGTCATCAACAATAAATCTTTCATACTGTTTCTTATAAAAACTCTTTTGCTTTTCTTCGTCAGTTTCCTCGGCAAATAAAAACGAAAATAACATAACCAACACGATTAAAAAACTAAATTTTTTCATAATCTCTCTTAAATTTAATCACTCCGCTAACTATAGCATCCACGAACTTGCTCTGATAACTCGCAGAATTTAACTGCTTCTCCTGTGTAGCATTGGATATAAATCCCAGCTCTATCAATATCGCCGGCATAAAAGCACCTTTCAGCACATAAAAAGGACCTTGCTTTACACCTCTATCACTAAATCCTGTCTTCTTGACCATCTCATTCTGCACACAATGAGCCAAATCGTTACTCGCCAGCAGATGCTCCGAGAGAGTCATATCTTTCAGCACAAAATCCAAAGCATCATAATGAGACTGTGCCGAAACACCCTCATACTTGCTTACAACGGAGTTCTCGGTCTCTATAGCCTCCTGCACCCTTTCGTCAGTAACCTTTGATGTGGAGAGGATGAAAACCTCCGTTCCCTTTCGATTGGAATACTTCGAAGCGTTACAATGTATGGAGATAAACAAATCGGCTTTATTATCGTTGGCAAGTTGTGCCCGTTTGCGAAGAGCGATAAACTCATCAGTATTGCGAGTAAGCAGAACATTTATTCCGTTCTCCGCCAAAGCTCTCGCCACTTTTTGTGATATCTGCAAAGTCAAATTCTTCTCATACGACCTTTTCCCCACTGCCCCAGGGTCTTTGCCACCGTGTCCTGCATCTATCACCACCAAATCTATCCTCGAAGATTGGAAAGTTCGTGCTGCAACAGTGATTTCGTTCATCTTCTCATTATATGTAAATTGCGAATCAAACTTCGGTAAAATCACGGAGAGCGTGGTCACAGGCAAATAGTATTTTCCCCCTATCACTCGCAAGGGATAAGAAAAATTGTAGATATCTCCCTCAAAAATCACATAGCTTGCACTTATCAAAAAAACCAGTTTCTTATTGTTGTGAGTCAGCGACAGATTGTTTTCCAAGATGTTTTCGTCTATTTGCACATCAAACAGCTTTTTCAACTCATACGCATTGTAGTAATCAACATCTCCAACTTTTTTGGTGTTGAAAACTTCTCCCTGCGAAGAGTTGGAATACACAACCTTAATCGCCGACAGATTAAACATACAGGCTAAAAAACAAAAAAACAGAACAATTTTTTTCATAACTATTTATTTATTACCTCATCTGCGGAAAGAGCATAACATCTCTGATAGCATCATTTTCCGTGAGCAACATAATGAGCCTGTCCAAACCAATTCCCAATCCACCTGCAGGAGGCATTCCGTATTCCAAAGCCTCCAAAAAATCGTAATCCACAACATTTGCCTCATCATCACCCATCTCTCTTTTTTTGGCTTGGTCATGCAATCTTTCGGACTGCTCCAGTGGGTCGTTCAGTTCGGAAAAAGCGTTCGCAAACTCCTTTCCTCCAATGAAAAGTTCAAACCTATCCGTAAGCCTTTTGTCGTCGTCTTTCTCTTTTGCCAAAGGAGAAATCTCTTTCGGATAATCCACCACGAAAGTCGGTTGAACCAACTTTTCCTCGACAAAAGCATCAAATATCTCAGCCAGCAAAGCTCCTGCTCCCTTGGATTTATCAATTTCGATGTTATTTTTCTTGCAAAAAGCAGACAATTTTTCATAATCAAAAGCGGAAAAATCCTCTCCCGTTTTTTCTCGCACCAACTCCAACATAGTAGCTTTTCTAAAAGGAGATGCCACTTTGATATCGTTCCCATTAAAATGAAACTCGCTCTTGCCCATCACTTCCTTAGCAGTCCGCACTATCACCTCTTCGGTAATCTCCATCATTCCCTGCAAATCGGTGTATGCCTGATAAAGCTCCATGCAAGTAAACTCCGGATTGTGAGTCCGGTCAACACCTTCGTTTCTAAAATTTTTCCCAATCTCATACACCTTCTCATATCCACCGACAATAAGTCTTTTCAGATACAATTCTGTCGCAATTCTCAAGAAAAAATCTTTTCCCAGCGAGTTGTAAAAAGTCGTGAAAGGTTTGGCATTAGCTCCGCCATACAGAGGTTGCATTACCGGCGTGTCCACCTCCAAGAAACCTTTACTATCCAAAATCTCACGAATTTTTTTAATAATCTCAGCTCTTTTTACGAAAGTCGCTTTCACGGAAGGGTTCAAAATCAAATCCAAATATCTCTTGCGGTATCTGAGTTCCGTGTCAGAAAATTCGTCAAATTTGACCAATTTCCCCTCAACCTCTTTCTGCTTCACAGTCGGCAAAGGTCTTATCCCCTTGCACAACATCGTCACTTTGTTCGCTTTCAGAGAGAACTGTCCCGTCTGGGTCACGAAAGCAATCCCTTGCACCTGAACAATATCGCCAAGGTCAAAAAGTTTGAAAACTTCGTAATTCTCGTCTCCGGTCTCCTGCTTGCTCACATAAACCTGCATCCTACCCGTAGCATCTTCCAAATCCGCAAATCCAATCTTCCCCTGACGACGCATCGCCCTCAATCTGCCACACAATATCACCTCTTGCGAAGAGCTGACAAATCCATCCTCATCGCCCAACAAATCCGCTATGTTATTGGTTCGCTGATTTTTCACAGGATACGGATTTACACCCAACTCCTTCAATTTCTGTAACTTCTGCTTTTTCAAACCTATCAACTGCTTATCTTCTTGCATCATCTTTCCTCGTTCAACTCTCTTGTATTATCTTCTAAAAATTTCATTTTAACTCTAATAGTGCCAGCGGGCAACAAACTCTCGGCAATTTTTGACCACTCAATAAAACAAATCCCCTGCTCAAAACACTCGTCCAAACCAAGCTCATATAACTCATCAACCTCTTGCAATCTATACAAATCCAAATGGAAAATCGGAACTCGCCCCTGATAACAATTCATCAACACATAAGACGGACTCGTAATCTCTTCGCTGACTCCCAAATTCTTGCATAACTCCTTAATCAAAAAGGTTTTGCCAACTCCAAGAGGACCGTCAAAAGTTACCACAGAGCCAACAACCAGTCTATCAGCCAAATTTCGGGCATAATTTTGGCTATCTCTCTTGCTCCTGATTATCATAAATCCAACAAAAATTGCTTGAACTCAGCGTAGTCGGTGCTCATCGGCATTGCAACTTTTTCTCGTTTTGCATAATCTGCCAATCGTTCCGGAAGTTCCACTTTTTCGCCAATTATATTTTCCACCTCTTCCAAAAATTTAGCCGAATGAGCAGTCTCCGCAAAAACACCGTATTTCCCTTGTGGCAAAAGTTTTTTCAATCCCAAATAAGCGAAAGCCCCATGCGGATCCATCAGATATCCAAAATTGTCATAAACCTCTCGGATAGCCACACGAGCCGTCTCATCATCAAAAGATATTCCCTCAAGGTCGTCACGAAATTTGTTCAAATCGTTTTCATAAAAATCGAACAACCGCCCCATATTACTCGGATTGCCCACATCCATCGCCGAAGCGATAGTGTGAATGGTTTGCTTAGGCTCATAGGCTCCCGATTGCAAATATCGTGGCATTACATTATTGGCGTTGCAGGAAGCAACCACTTTTTCCACGGGCAAGCCCATCTCTTTGGCAAAAACACAGGCGGTGAGATTGCCAAAATTGCCACTGGGGATGCTGACCCAAAAACTATCCTGTTTAATCTGCGAAAAAGCCCCAAAATAGTAAAATGATTGCGGAATAAGACGACCGATATTGATAGAATTAGCAGAAGAAATCTGCATATTTTCCGCCAAATCCACATCGGATAACGCCGCTTTTGCCAAAGCCTGACACGAATCAAAATCGCCGGAAACTTCCAACGCCGTGATGTTTTGCCCAAGAGTTGTCAGTTGTTTTTCCTGCAAAGGACTAACTTTGCCCGATGGATACAAAATCACGACTCTTATCCCCTCAACTCCGAGAAATCCATTGGCGACAGCACTGCCGGTATCTCCAGAGGTCGCAACTACTATCGTGATTTCTCTGTTCAGATTTTTGCCCAATTCCCGAAGAAGCCGAGACATAAAGCGAGCTCCAAAGTCTTTGAAAGCAAGAGTTGGTCCGTGGAAAAGTTCCAGTGAACCGATGCCATTAGCAATATCCACAACAGGAGCGGGAAAATTGATAGAGTTCCCCACAATCTCTTCTATCTGGGAATTGCTCAAATCTTCGTCCAAAAAACTCTTGGCAATTTCCAAAGAAATCTCTTGCAAACTCATTGCCTTCAATGAAGACAAAAATTTTACCTTCGGCAACGAACACGGCATGTAAAGCCCTTTGTCCTTGGGCATTCCTTGCACGATAGCTGTGCTCAAATCGACTATTTCGCGTCTGTTATTTGTATTATAAAATTTCATTCATTCTCCAAGCCATTAAAAATCTATAAACTTCTTTTTTGTCAAGCAGAAGCCACTACTATATGTTGATAAAACAGCTCTTTTTAGTTGTATTAATAAAAAAGTCTTGTAATTTTTCTTTCTCCCCTTTTTGAAAACTTCAATCTATTTTTATGATATTTTCACCATTAAAAGTTGAATTAATTTCAGAAAATACTTTGAATTTTTTATACAAAAAACGGCAAATACATCTGTGTATAGACTTTTTCGCCCAAAATGTTCAGTCCTCCTGTCCCAACTCCCAAAAGGCGAACAGGTTTCCCCTTTTCCCAGTGCAACCGCAAAAGTTCCACTATCGCTCCGAAAATTTGCTCAAAAGTGTCCACACCCACAAAAAAAGTTTTAGTCCGTGTGATAACTCGAAAATCCGCATATTTTATTTTCAAAATCACACTTTTCGCTGTTCTCTTTTCCCTCTGCAATTTCTCGGCAACAATGTAAGAAAGTTTCTTCAACTCAAATTCCATCTTGCCGATATTCCACAAATCTTGAGCAAAAGTAATCTCTCTCCCGATAGATTTTTGTTCTCGTGCGGGCATCACAGGTCTATCGTCCACACCTCTTGCCACATGATATAGGTAAACACCGCTTTTGCCAAACTGACGGGTCAAATCGTTTATCTGCCAACTGCACAAATCTCCTCCGGTATAGATTCCCATGCTCTTCATTCTTTTTGCTAAAACCTTGCCTATGCCAAAAAATTTCTCAATGGGAAGCTCTTCCAAAAAAATTTCCGCATCTTCAGGAGAAATCACAGTGAGACCATCGGGCTTATTCATTCCGGAGGCTATTTTCGCCAAAAACTTATTGTAAGAAACACCAGCAGAAGCTGTGAGCTTGGTCTTCAGCTTTATCGCATTTTTTACCTCTCTCGCCAGATAAGTGGCAGATTTATTACCCAAAAAGCTAACATCCAAAAAAGCCTCATCAATAGACAGAGGCTCTACGAGAGGAGTAAAAGAACGGAAAATTTCCATAATCTCGGCGGAAACTTCCCTGTATTTATCGAAACCGCCATCAATAAAAATAGCATTCGGACAAAGCTTTTTAGCCCGAATGCAACTCATAGCTGAGTGAACTCCGAAGGCACGAGCCTCATAGGAACAAGTGGAAACAACGCCTCGCCTTTTCAGAGAACCAATAATAACTGGCTTCCCCGACAGTTTCGGGTTGTCCCGCATCTCCACAGCAGCAAAAAAAGCGTCCATATCAACATGGATAATTTTACGCATAATTTACTCTGAAATTTTTGGATAGAACTACAACAACGCTGCCAATATTGCCTTTTGTGCGTGAAGTCTGTTTTCCGACTCTTGAAAGACTACAGATTGCTTGCCCTCCATAACCTCATCCGTAAGCTCAAATCCGCGATATGCCGGCAAACAATGCATCACAATAGCCGACGACTTGGCAATTTTCAGAAGTGCATCGTTAACTTGGAAAGGACTGAATTTTTTGACCTTCTCAGCCTTCTCCTCCTCTTGTCCCATACTCACCCAAGTATCCGTGTATAAAACATCGGCATCTTGCACGGCATAGCGAACATCGTCCGTCAAAACAAAGCTGCCACCCGATTCTTTCGCCAAAACTTTGGCTTTTCCCACATACTCTTCCAAAGGATTATATTGAGGCGGAGCAGCTACAACAACATCCATTCCCATCTTGGTGCAACCAATCATCAGAGAATGAGCCACATTATTGCCATCGCCGAGATAAACCAGCTTCCTGCCTTTCAGCCCTTTGCCAAAATTCTCTTGAATGGTCATCAAATCAGCCATCACCTGACATGGATGGAGCAAATCCGTAAGCCCGTTAATCACGGGAATGCTTGCATATTCCGCCAACTCCTCAACATCGCTGTGACTAAATGTCCGTATCATTATTCCGTCAATATAGCCCGACAAAACTCTGGCAGTATCCTTAATCGGCTCACCTCTGCCCAATTGAGTATCGGAAGCAGACAAAAACATCGGATGTCCACCGAGTTGATACATACCTATCTCAAAAGAGACCCTCGTTCTTGTAGAATTTTTTTGGAAAATCATCCCGAGAGATTTTCCCTTCAAGGGCTTAAACTCTTTTCCAGCTTTAAAATCGGCTTTTATCTCGGCAGCAAAATTTAATAAATACTCTATCTCTTCTTTGCTCCAGTCCTCCAGAGCAATAAAATCTCTACCTTTCAAATCCATACTATTTCCTCCTATTTAGTACACCTTTGGCTCAGACAAACTCAAAAATTTATCCAATCTTTATGACTCCTAACTTTTTTGTAACATTATATTTTTTTCTACTGCTATTACATCACTCGCAATTTTTAATTTACAATAAGAATGTCTGCTCTCAAAGCCTTCGTCCCGCAAATTTGTTATCAATTCCAATAAATGCTTTTCACCTTGGGGAGACAACACGGCAAACTCGTCTCCAAAGCGATATCTAAAAAGCAAATCTCCTTTTCCTGACAATCTAACCAAAGCCTCTGCAAACTTTTGCAAAATTTTGTCCGCTCCACTATATCCATATTTTTTATTACAATCCGAAAAAGAACACAAATCAATTAACATAAAATAATAACCGCACCCCAGCTTCGAGGGCAAAATTTCGTTAAATGCACGGTGGTTTGCCAAGCCAGTCAAAAAGTCCGTCTTTGCCTTTGCTTTCCAACTCTTTCCCCAAAAAAACAGCAAGCAACAAATCACTCCAAACAAAATTGATTGCATCTATCCTGATTAGCGAAGAGGAAAATTATTTTTTTGCAAATAATCGTAGCGGACATTTTTCCCATTTTGATAACACATGGCAATAATAGAATCTTGAGACTCTTTGAGTCCGCAATAATCTGCAAAATCCAAAGACTTGATAATAGCTGCAAAAACTCTCAAAGCCCCAGAATGGTCAACGAGCAACACTCTTTTGCCTATATTTGACTTTAGCAATCCAACAAAACTATACCCAATCCTCCAATCTGCCTCAATAAGTGTCTCACCCTCAGGATAATGAAAAAACCGATTTTTAAACATCGCTTTGATTTTTTTCAACTGCTCACTTCTTTCTTTGCCCCAAAATGTAGAATCAGTAACATCCAATATTTGCTCATTAATTTCGTTTTTATACTTATGAGTTAGTGCTCCGTATTTTTGTGAATTTAATCCGAAAATTTCCTTAAAATCAATATCCAAATATCCTGAGGCTTTCAAAAAATTTTCCGCTGTCTGTTTGGTATTTACAGACTCGCTCCCGAAAACAGTCACTTTATCTTCCTTTCTCCACAGCGGAACATTTTCTCTCTCCAAAATATCAACGGCAATCTTGAAATCTTCCCCCAAATTTTGAGCTTTTACCTTTCCTTCTTCATGCAAATTGTTGTGTACAGAACCTGAAATCCTCTTATTGCCTTGCCAAGTATCCCAATATCCAGAACCTACAAATTTAGGATTTTCTCCTCCCGAATCATGCTCAGAGCGACCGTGACGAATAAGGAACAAATGCGTTTGATTAATCGGCACATAACCTTCAGGATAAACCGGCATCGCTTTTTTATTGGGAAACCAAACTATCTTCTCCCGCATTTTTCTGCCTGAACCATCATCCAACAACCGACCTTCTAACCGTGGAGAACCATCAGGCAAACTCGCCATATCGCTAGCTAAAACCAATTTACCCCTGTATCTTTTCTGACCTGAATAAAGATACGGAATATTTTTCGCACTGAGAACTCTTTTGAAAGCATCTAAAGAAAATTTCTGTTGCAAAAGTTTCTTGAAACTGTCTCCTCTAATAAGACCGTTCCAAGCCAAATAGAAAAGATGTTTATTTCTGGCATTATCCGTAATAAACTTATTTTTATTCTTAATATAACTTTCCGGAGTCGTGTTATCATCGAGATAAAGCACAAAAAAATAAATTTTTCTTCCTAACTCCGTCAACTCGTCCAAAAGAGTCTGCGTAACCTCGATATCAAGTTTATTGTCATAAAAAACATTTAAAACAGCAATATCGCGTTCTACATCCTTTTTACTATAAACATTAGCAAACTCTGCGTGTTTACCGGCAGACATAACTCCTCCAAATTGTTTTACTTAGATAAATTTCTTTCTCCTATAAAATCTTCCCCAATATCTCGACAGCTTTGTCCACCTCTTGTTTGGTAACATTCAGAGCGGGCAAAAAACGCAAAGTCTGACTTCCGCATGTGCAAAACAACAGCCCTTGCGTAACAGCCTTTTTCATAACTTCCTTGGCTATCGGCTCCGTCAACTCCACACCTATCATCAAACCCAATCCTCTTATTTCCTTAACCTTGTCGTTATCCAATTCTCCGATTTTTTTTCGGAAATACTCGCCGCTCTCCTGAACATTTTGCAAAAAATCTTTCTGACAAATAATCTTCACAATAGTCTGGGCAACACCACAAACAAACGGATTTCCCCCGAAAGTAGAGCCGTGATCGCCGGGAGCAAAAGCTGAGGCAACACTATCTTTCGCCAAAAAAGCACCAATAGGCAAACCACCACCCAACGCTTTGGCACAAGTGATAATGTCCGGTCTAATGCCACTGTGCTCATAAGCAAAGAACTTTCCCGTCCTTCCTATTCCCGACTGCACCTCATCACAAATAAGCAAAATCTTGTTTTCATTGCACAACTTTTCCAAACCTTGCATAAAATCGACAGGCAAAACATTCACTCCGCCTTCCCCTTGCACAGGTTCGACCAAAATCCCACAAACAGTCTCATCTATCTTTTTGCTGATTTCCGCCAAATCCGCATCAACATAATCTATTCCCTGCAAAAGCGGAGAAAAATACTGATGAAAACTCTCCTGACCTGTCGCTGTGAGGGTCGCCAAAGTTCTCCCGTGAAAAGAACCGTTCAAAGTCAAAATCTTATTCTTCCCCGCATTAAAATTCTTGTGAGCCCATATCCTTGCCAATTTAATTGCTCCTTCGTTAGCCTCAGCACCGGAGTTTGCAAAAAAGGCTTTGTCCCCGCAACTATTCTCCACCAACAATTCAGCCAAATCAATTTGCTCTTTAGTCCAGTAGTAATTGGAACAATGAATAATCTTCTTGGATTGTCGGGCAATCTCGGCTACCATTTGCTCGGGACAATGCCCGAGAGCGTTAACGGCTATGCCACCCAAAAAATCCAAATACTCTTTACCCTGAACATCTTGAACAACATTCCCTTTCCCTTTCTCCAAAACAATCGGCAATCTCCCGTAGGTGTTCATCAAATATTTCTGACCTTTCTCTATCAACTCTTGCACTTCATATCTCCTTGGTTTTTACTTCATCATATACAATCGAGCACAAGCCCGAGCATCACTAAGAGCTTCGTGATGATTTAGCTCTATACCCATCTTATCTGCACACGCTTTCAGATTAGCAGGCTTAAACCCCTTCTTCCTGTATATCTTGAGTGTGCATTCCCAACAATCTGGCAAGCATAAATCCGCATAATCGAGTCCCATCTCCCGCATACTTTCCTGCAAAACTCTCCGGTCAAAGCTCTCGTTATGAGCAACAACAACATTAGAATGCAAAAGATTACGCAAGATAGGATAAATCTCTCTGAAACTGGGAGCACTCTCCGTGTCGGCAGCCGTTATCCCGTGGACTTGGATATTGTGGTAATTGTAGTAATTTCCCCTCGGACGCACCAACGAATAAAATTCATCAACAATTCGACCGCTTTTTACACTCACCACAGCGACAGCACAAACTCTAAAAGAGACTGCCGTTTCAAAATCTATCGCCACAAAATCGGGCTTGACCGATAGACAGCTACACGACTCAAAATCTAAATTACCCATATCAAGAGTTAATCAAAATTTCAACAAATTTCTGCCAAGATGTTTTTCTCACTTTTACTATTTTTTATAAAATCTTATCCTCTGTGCAAGGGAGCATTTTTCGGCTCTTTCCCTTTCAACTCGCCGTGGTAATAAGCGTAAGTCATAGGAATCAAGTTCGCATCAAAACTCACTGCATCCTCTACTTCTCCGAAGAAAACCGTGTGAGTGTGAACATCAATCTTATCCACAACTTTGAGCGAAATCCCACCTACAGTTTTAAAAGGAATCAGAGGCACACCTGTAGAAGAAAGCTCATATTTATATTTGGCAAACTTGTCATACTCTCTACCACCTCTAAATCCAAAATTACCTATATCCACCATTTCCCACTGCGTTGATACGATGGAAATCGAAAATTTCCCGCTTTTACTGATAAGCTCGTGCGTATAATTTTCTTTATTTATCGAAACAGCCACTATCTGAGGCTTAGAGCTGATTTGAAACGAAGTGTTGGCTATCTGAGCATTAACCTTGTCATCTGCCTTTGCACCAATCACATACATCCCGTAACTCATACTATACAAAACATTATTGTCCATTATTTTCTCCTGATTCAAAAAAAGGGTCACCCGCAGATGACCCCACACAATTATTACATTTTAGAAAATTTATCTTTCCCCACACCACAAACCGGACATTCCCAATCATCCGGCAAATTAGCAAAAGGAATATTGTTGTTTTCTTCAGGGTCATACACATAACCACAAACAGTGCATTCGTATCTATCCATTTTATCCTCCTTCAGAATAAATTTCTAATAATTTTCACACCAAACTTCAAAATAAGCTTTCGGATGCTTACAAGCTGGACATTTCTCTGGAGCCTCGCTACCCTCGTGAATGTAACCGCAGTTCAAGCATTTCCACTTAATCGGAGACGATTTTTTGAAAACAACACCATCTTCGATATTTTTTAACAACTTTTTGTATCTCATCTCGTGCTTAGCTTCCACTTCGGCTATTTTTTCAAACATAACCGCAATATCCTCAAAACCTTCTTCTCTCGCCTCTTTCGCCATACGAGGATACATCTCAGTCCACTCTTCGTTTTCGCCAGCAGCAGCTGCTTTCAGATTAGCCATCGTATCGCCCAAGAGTCCCAAAGCCTTAAACTCCAACTTTGCATGCTCTTTTTCGTTTTCAGCGGTTTCCTCAAATATTTTGGAAATTTGCTCGTAACCTTCTTTCTTAGCCACCTTGGCAAAATATGTATATTTGTTGCGTGCTTGAGATTCACCCGCAAACGACTCTAACAAATTTTTTTCAGTTCTTGTTCCTTTCAAACTCATTCTTTCCTCCATTTTCCCCAAACTATCCTAATCTTCCAAATCTATACTGTTTTCCCACAGCCCGTGTAGATTGCAAAGAGACACGGCAAAAAGAGTTTTGAATTTCCCTTTTTTGATGTGCGTCTTCACATACGGAATGGTGTTCTCTCTACCCAACTCAAATCTCGTGATAAAAACTATTTTATCATCTTTTGTCAGAGCGTGCAAAGCGATGTGCTCGATAAAATGCTCCGGCATACTCGGATGAAAAATATTTTCCCCTACTTTCACGGTTACAGCCAACTCTCCACAGGTGCTACAAGGCTTTACCTCTATAAAAGGCGTATGCTTTTCCGTTCCTTCTGATTCTGATTTTTTCATATAATTTCCTAATGACATCTTTTCCTCCTATTGTTTTTCTGCCAATTCTCTCATAAAGTCGTTCCGCATCTCTTCCAACAATTCCTCTTTCGGCACATATTGCAACCTGTAAGAATTCATCATCTCAAATCCCGCATCTTGCAAAATCTTGTTCACTATACCTACACTCTGTCCTCCCCATCCGTAACTACCAAAGGCAAGCCCAATCCTCTTTTTGGGAGCTAACCCACTAAGATAACACAAAAACGAAGCAACCGTAGGCAAGATATTGTTATTGAGCGTCGGAGAACCAACACAAATATATTTACTATCCACCAATTTCGTCATAACATCCGAAATATGAGTATGTTGCAAATTTACCAACTCAGCCGAAATATTTTCCCCCTCGAAAACATCCATCAAAACTTCCGCCATCGTCTTGGTAGAGCCCCACATCGTATCATAAATCACCAACGCCTTTTCCTTGGTTTCGTTGGCAGACCACTGTTTATACAGCGAAACAATTTGCTCTATATGCTCATGCCAAATAATCCCATGACTGGGACAAATAAAATCGATATCCAAGCCATCAACAGTCTGCAAAGCCTTTTGGACCTGCATCCCATACGGCAAAACGATATTTGCATAATACTTCTTCGCTTCCTCCAAGATTACCGACAAAGGGTATTCGTTGTCCAATCGCTCGGAACTGGAAATGTGCTGTCCAAAAGCGTCGTTGGAAAACAGAATTTTCTCCTCGGGACAATATGTTACCATGTTATCTGGCCAATGCACCATCGGAGTTTGCACAAATTTCAGCGTCCTCTTCCCAAGAGAAAGCTCATCTCCGGTCTTCACAATCATATAATCCCAATCACCACCAAAATGTGCTTCCAAGCCATCTTTCGCTTTCTGATTGGTAACCACTTTAGCCTTCGGAGCCAGAGCCACCACTTGTGGCAACGCACCCGAGTGGTCCATCTCAACATGATTTTGCACAATGTAATCAATATCGGCGACATCCACAACACTGGAAATCCTCTCCAAAAGTTCAGATGCCAAATAATGCTTGGCACTATCAATCAACACTATTTTTTCATCAACTATGAGGTAAGCATTATATGTCGAACCCCTTTGTGTCAAATATCCGTGAAAATTCCGCAAATCCCAATCTATTCCACCAACCCAATATACGCCCTTCTTCAATTCTTTTGCATCCAAATTAACCTCCTTCAGTTAGCAATCAACAAACAAAATCAATTCTCTCTAATATCTCGTTTGGCAAACAGGACAAAAAAAAGTTCCCCTTCCACCTATATTAATTTTCTCAATAGCATGCCCGCAAGGACAACACTCTTTCTGATACACTTGCAAAAATGCTTGAAACTTCCCCGACTTATCATCTACGCTTCGATAGTCGCTAATTGTCGTTCCACAGCACTCTATCGCCTTACTCAGCACCTCTCGCATAACGGTCAGCAAATTATCCACCATTTCCAGTGGCACACAGCCAGCTTTGGATGCCGGATGCAACCCAACTCTATAAAGAATCTCGCAAGCATAAATATTCCCTATCCCCGCAAGATATTTTTGATTCATTAGAAACGCCTTAATCGCCACACCTTTGCCCATCATCAGCCTTGCCATATAAAATTTGTCAAGTCTTTTGTCAAAAGGGTCAAGCCCCAAATTTTCTATCCCCTGCACCTTGTCGTCTTCAGCATAAATTTCCATCTTGGCAAAACCCCGCACGCTTATAAACAGCAGTTTACTACCATCCTTGAAAAAGAATTCCGCCCTCAAATGAGTCTTATCATAGAAAATATTTCGCTCCTCAAAAACGAGCTTGCCTGTCATCCGCAAATGAATAACAATCTTAATCGAACTACTCAAATGAATAACTATAAATTTGCCAATTCTCTCGATTTCCTTTATCATTCCCAACGAGCGTAAATCAAACTTGTGAGGGTTAAAAACGGAAGAATAGCAAGAAATATTGACATCTTCTATCTCTCTGCCGATTATTTTTTCCCCAAGCTGCTTTACTATAGTCTGCACTTCCGGTAACTCTGGCATATTTCCTCTACTTCACAGGCGGAGTAAAACTCCTTATTTATTTGAAAATTTGTCGCTTTTCTCAACCCTTTACTTCTCATTTTTCGCATCCATTTTATTCAGACAATTCTTACAAATCCCCTTGAATACAAGGTTGTAGTCAGTAATTTTGTGTCCGTCAATCATCTGCTCTCCCTGATACACAAAATTTTCCTCCACATCATACACATTCCCGCACTTCACACATTTGAAATGCCCGTGTGGCAATCTGCAAAAATCGTAATGCTCTCGCCCATCAGACCCGCTGATAGATTTAATCACCTTTTTCTCTTCCAACAATTGCAACACATTATACACAGTAGTTTTGGACAAAGTTGGCAACTCGCCTTTAATCCCCGTATAAATTTGTTCCACAGTCGGATGAGTTCTATTTTTGTCCAAATATTGCAAAACTTTCACCCTCTGTATCGAGGGTGAAATATTTTTATTTTTCAAAAGTTCCGTATATTTATCCATTTTGTCCTCCTTATCATTTTGATGAAGAACAATTTTTTATTTAAAATGCCTATCCAATAAACCTTTGAAAGCCTTGCCATGACGAGCTTCATCTCTTGCCATCTCATGCACGGTGTCGTGAATAGCATCGTATCCAAGCTCCTTTGCTCTTTTTGCCAAAGCCACCTTTCCAGCTGTCGCACCACATTCCGCATCAACTCTCATCTCTAAATTTTTCTTGGTGGAGTCGCTCACCACTTCGCCCAAAAGTTCGGCAAATTTTGCAGCATGTTCCGCTTCTTCAAAAGCGATTCTTTTGTAGGCCTCAGCGACTTCCGGCAAACCTTCTCTATCGGCAACTCTGCTCATAGCAAGATACATCCCCACTTCCGTGCATTCACCCATAAAATTGTCCTTCAATCCGCAAACAACCTCTTCATCAAGCCCTTTTGCTACACCTACCACATGCTCGGCAGCCCAAACCATCTCTTCAGATTTTTTCTCAGCAAACTTGCTCTTGTCAGCTTTACATTGAGGACATTTTTCGGGAGCAACTTCTCCTTCGTGAACATAACCGCATATACTACAAATAAATTTTTTCATTTTTCCTCCTTATTAATTTCAATTATGAAACTAACTTATCTCAAACAGATTTGTTGTCAAGATAAATTTGTAATAATTACAATTATGTATAAAAAAAGCAGGGTCTTTTCAGACCCTGCGATAATAAATACTTAATCTAAAGAATTATTAGTTTCTTGCAAATCCAAGGATTTGAGGATATTCTCTAGGTATTTTCAAAGGACGAGTAGCAGCCAATTCTTCAGCAGTAGGAGTTCCATCATTTTTGCACAAATCAGCTTTTTTCTCTTCCCAAATCTCTTTTGTCAAAGAGAAGGTTGGTGAACCACCAAGTTCGTGAACAAGACCTTTACCGTTATTGTATTCGTCAGTTTTGTCCATCAAACCATACTCACCCATCCATCTGCGGAATCCATTAATAGACTCAGCAACGATAAGAACCTCTTTTTCGCCCAAATAGTCAAGGTGATGCTCCATTTTAGCAGCAAGCATATTAGCACCAGCTCTGCAACCTCTTTTGATAGCAAGAGTGTGAAGGCTCATACCAGTATCTTTGTCTTTGTGACGAGAAGTTACGATACCAGCGATTTCGCCATCAACAGTACCAACAAGCACGAAACAGTCAGTAATTCTTTGACGATACCAACCCAAAATTTCACTATAAACTCTGCAAGCTACGATATCATACCAGTCATCTGGAACGAACATCAAAGGCTTAACAGCTTCCAACAATTGATTGATATCAGAGAAATCACATTCTCTGATTACCAATGTTTTCCCGTTTTTAAGATTAATTTTTTTTGGAGGGTATGGCACCATCTCCGGTGATTTTGGTGAATTCAATAACTTTTCGAGTTCTTCGTTAGAAGGAATGCTATTTTTATCAACTCTTTTTCCCATTTTGTAAATCTCCTTACGATTTTCTTTCTTTTTTTTTTAAGTAATTTGCACTACTCAAACTTCTTATTTAGGCTCCAAAGCAATGATACGACACATAGAAGATTCCATCTCTATACCACGAAGAGGGAACAATCCAAGCCATACTCTCTTGCTACCAAGAGCGTTCAACTCGCCACCAAGATTTTCAGCATGAACAAGACCTTTTGGGAACAAGTTCAAGTGCATTACTTGATAATATTCATCCATTGGATACAACTCATCAAAGCTCTTGCCATATTTTGCCTTCATCAACTCATCAGTTTTGATGAAGTCTTTTGGATGCCAAGTTCTAATAATAGTGTTCATTGGGTGATCGGCAGAACCTGCATCAATTCCAATCCATTTGATTTTTTTCTTGATTGCCCATTTGTGGAACTCTGGAGAAGGACCGGGGTGACGCACGAAATATCTCAATTCATCAGCTCCTGGTTGATCCCAACCATAGCGGTTGTAACCGGTGTTGATTACAAGAATATCGCCTTCTTTAACCTCAACCTCTTCCTCTATCATTTCTGGGGTGTAAAAATCATAGTCTTGAACTTTCTTAGAAATATCAGCAACAGCTGCATCTCCTACCCAAAAATCCATCGGAGTGTCACCTATAGTGCGACCGGCAGCGAAGAAGTGAACTTCACCATCGATGTGAGTCCCAACATGGTTGGAAGTGTGAACTATTTGACCATTAGCACCTTGTCCCATATGGGCTCCAGCTATTCTCTTAAAATATTGCAACCCAAGAGGCATATAACTTGGCCATGGTGGTGTGTGAATAGACAATCTCATTGTTAAATCATACATTTTGATATCTTTGGACATCATATCCATAAATTCTTTATTTGTCATGATTTATCTCCTTTTTTTATTAATATTTATTTAGAATATTTTTTAGCAAATGCTTCCAAAGCATCCGTAAAACATTTCATTGGTGGTTCTACCAAACCGGCACCTACCATTCCTACACCAGGAGTTTTGTGAGCGATACCTGTATTGATAGCAGGTAAAATTCCTGTTTCAATAATTTTGATTAAGTTGATACCTGTCGGTGTGCCACGGAAGTCCAAAATAGGAATTTGGAACACACTATTTTCACCATCAGTAATTTCATACATTCTCTTGGTGAATGTAAGAGCGTCATCAGGAGAACCTCCCACAAACTTAACAATAGCAGGAGCGGCAGCCATAGCAAATCCACCAAATCCCGCAGTCTCGGTAATGGTAGAGTCACCAATATCACGAGCAGCATCATCTTCGGTGTATCCTGGCAAATAAAGCCCTTCAACGATAGGAGCTTGGTCAATAAACCATTGGTCGCCGAGACCAGAAACTCTGATACCAAAATCCGTGCCATTTCTCGCCATCACAGTCACGATGGTAGAGCCTTCTATATTAGCAGCTGAATCGATAATCGCTTTGGCAGTAGGCATAGACAAGTTAAGGAAGAAGTGGTCATTTTCGTTAAGGAAATCAAAAACAGAAGCAATGTCTTTCTTGCTAAATTCTTCCAATTTAACCAAAGAACTGGCAAGCTCTCTAATAACGATAGAAGTCCCTGCACGGTTACGGTTGTGAGCTTCATCGCCCATTTGCAACACTTGGGCAATGATATTTTTCATATCAAAAGGTCCATGAGCTTTCAGAGCAGCCTTCAAGACAGGAGCCAAAACATCACGCATCCAAGTCAAGCGATTGTTGACCTCCTCGCCATAAGCACCATAACGAAGCACTTTACCCAAACCTTCGTTCAGAGTAGCGTAAGCAACATTACCAAAAGTCTCGTTCTTTATTATCCAAACAGGCATACTTGGAGTTACGATACCAGCCATAGGACCAACAGTGCTATGATGGTGACAAGGAGAAAATTCTATTGCACCAGAAGCAGCCAATTTTTCAGCCTCTTCCGGAGTAGAAGCCCAACCTTCAAAAATGATACCACCAATAACAGCACCACGAGTAGGACCACTCATTCTATCCCAAGTCACAGGAGGACCTGAATGCAAGAACATCTTCTCTTTCATTCCAGGAATATCTTTGAGTGCAACGCCAATATCCATAAGGACTGGCTTAGACTCCATAATATTTTTGATAGCCTTAGCATTAGCAGCAGCAACATCTACGCTACTCGCTTCTATAGCATCCAAAAGAGCAACAAGTTTTGGGTCGCCACCGGCAGGCGGTTTCCAAGCAATTTGAATAGCTTTTGTATCTTGCTCTCTCAAATTATCTGCAAAACTCTCAAGACCCATATTAGCAGCAACTAAATCTTGAGTAAACAATTTATTTATAGCTTTAACATCCATCTTATTTACCTACCTTTTCCATAATCTTAAGAGCCAACATAGAAGCCTGATAGTTAGAAGGCATCACTACAACACCGATAGATTCCAATTTTCTCTTTTGGTCAGCAAAACCTTGATAATCTCCCTCGGTGCCTGTAATAGAAGCTACGATTGACAAATAACCACCATTCTTTTCAGCATTATCCTTAGCCACTTTCAAACTATCCAAAATAGCTCCGGCAGGGTCAACATGTGAACCATAGCCAATCACAACATCCATCAACATCAAAGCTATTTCTTTGTCTTTAGCTTCCAAAAGAATCCTATCATCTCTAGTCCCCGGCTCAATCATCGGATGAGGACGACCATTAGTGAAAACATCCTCTCCCAAATCCACAATTGTGTGTCTTGTAGATTTAAAAGGATCTTTCAAAATGAAATTTTTGTCAACATGGTCGAAAGAGTAAACTCCACCAAGACTGTCATTAAGAAGAATCATAGCCTCATCAGCAAGCGTGCCACCAGTGTATAAACCTCTCAAATACTTTTGATGACTTGCAATTTTAGCAGTCTCTTTAGCAACTATTGCGTCAACTTCACTGTCTGGAATGGTAAACAAAGTTCTTTCAAATTTTTTGTTATTCGCAAGAGCAACAGCCATCTTGGCAGCCTCTTCCAAATTTTGAGCAAAATGAACATTCTTAGTATCTTTGCCATCAAGACCAATAAAGTGAACAACACCAGGCTTTCCTGAATTTTCCAAAGCATCAATAACTTTTTTGGCAACAGACTCTACAGGAGGCTTAGAAACGATAGTGATAACTTTAGTTTCAGGGTCGTTTTTGAGAGCTTCGATACCCATCAACATCATCGTTCCACCAATTTCTTCACTCTTCAAATCTCTACCACCAGTACCAATTCCTTGAGAAACACCAGAACCGAATTTTTCGATACTACAAGTAATCTCTTGCAAACCTGTTCCAGAAGCACCTACAACGCCGATAGGTCCTTTTTTCACTACATTGGCAAAGCACAACGGTTTACCATTAATGATAGCAGTTCCACAGTCAGGCCCCATCATCAACAAGCCTTTTTCTTTAGCCAATTTCTTCAGAGAAATCTCTTGCTCAAGAGGAATGTTGTCAGAGAAAAGCATCACATGTCTGCCGTTATTAAGGGCTTTACGCACTTGAGAAGGTGCAAAAGCACCCGGCAAAGAAATCACAACCATATTAATATCGGAATAGGTATTGATTGCAGCTTCCAATGTAGCAGGTTTATAGGTTTCCCCTTCTTGAGCCGAACCTTTCTCGTTCAGCTTTTTCTTGGCTATTTCCATAGCTTCAGCCAAGATAGCTTCGTCATCAGATTCGATAGCAATGATTAAATCGTTGGGCGTAGCACTTTTAACATCATCGTTAACCATTTTCAAATCGTTCAGCAAATCCAAGTTCATAGGTGTGCCCATAGCCACCACAGCCTCGGAAATGCCATCGATTTTTTTGACTTCACGATTGATAAGCATCAACACAACAGAATCAAAATACGAATCTTTTTCTACATAGATTTCTTTCATCGTCTTTTCCTTTCATTATATTTTTTTAAAACCCAACAGAACCCACTAACAAAATCAGTTCCTGAAGTGGACCCAAAATTAAATATCTTATTGTCTAAACGCCCCTTACCAACACCACAAACAAAATCCCTAAAAGCGAGCGGATACTCCTTTTGCAAAGCACCCAAAAGAAGACTCCTACCACCCAAACTCGTTCTCTGCAAATCCAAACAAGAAACCAAATCCTCAAACTCATCTTCCCTACCCAACGCATCAAGTCCCAAAAGCACTCCGCACACAAAATCGTCCCCACTCGGAGTAAACCCTATCCCTAATCCAACCAGTCCAGCACAATTCCCCAAATTTTCATCTCCCAACACCCTCAAAGCCTTGTCACTCCACACAGAAGAAACAGTCCTATCTACAACTCCCAATAAACCTTCAGGTTTACCATAGACACTTATAAACTCTATTAATTTGCGAACATCAAAACTAAATTCGGTTTCGGTTTCACTTGCACCCCGAAGAGACATATCAACCGTCTCTCTCTGCAACTCAATCTCCACCAACTCCCCTATTTTCACCTTATCTTGTTGAAAATAAACCAGTTGGTTTTTCAAATCAACCTTACTATCAAATAAAGTTTTAACTAAAAGCGAATAAGGGGAAAGCAAATTTTCGTCTCGGAGCAATGTATAATACTGATTATCTACCAGTATATTTATCGCCTTACCAAAGATGGTATGCACACTGCCAACCATCTCCTCCCGAGCAAAAAGCCTTCCTCTTATTTCGCCTTTAAGTCTAGTCAATTAAAAATTACTAATCACCAAGCTTTTTGATAGGTTCTTTAGTGGTAATCAAGAAAATAGCATTCAAAAGAATACCAACCAAAGCTCCCAAACCAAGACCTTGGAAAGTAACACTACCTACACAAATACTAGCTCCCCCAAGACCAATAACCAAAATAGTAGCTGCGGTCATCAAAGGTCTAGGATCTGCAAAGTCAATTTTAGCTTGAACCATATTGCTGATGCCGATAGAAGAAATCATACCAAAAAGCAAGATAGAAATACCACCGATAACAGGACCTGGAATTGTGCTAATAATAGAGGTAAACTTAGGAATAAAAGCAAGCAAAATAGCAAAACAAGCAGCAATTCTCATGATAACAGGATTTCTTGCTCCTGTAAGAGCAACAGCACCGGTATTCTCAGAATATGTAGTGTTAGCAGGACCACCGAAAAAGGCAGACAAACTGGTTGCAAGCCCATCACCAAGAGCAGTTCTGTGAACACCAGGTTCTTTGATGAAATCTTTTCCAACAACATTACCAATAGCAAGGACATCACCAAAGTGTTCAACAAGTGTAACGATAGCGATAGGAATGATAATAGCAGCACTACGACCTGAGAAAGTAGCCATGGTAAATTTAGGAATACCAAACCAAGCAGCATCATTGATAGCAGTATAATCCACCAAACCGAAGATCATACTAACAACATATCCACAAATCAAAGCAGTAAGAACTGGCAGCATGGAAAGCAATTTGTTTCTCTTTTCAAAGAAAATTTTGACAAAAGCTGCAACAGCAAAAGTGAACAAAGCCAAAGGCCAATTAGCTTGAGCACTACCAATAGCTACAGGAGCCAAAAGAAGACCAATCAAAATAATAACCGGTCCGGTAACATGAGGAGGAAGAATCTTATGAAGATTTTCATGACCAACTATCTTAAAGATAATAGCAGCCAAAACATACACAAGACCAGCTAATACGATACCTCCGCATGCCTCTGATAAAGTACCACCTTCCATTTTAACAACTGCAAATATTCCCGGCATGAAAGCAAACGAACTTCCCAAAAATACGGGAACCTCAAACTTGGTTAAAATGTGAAATAACCAAGTACCAATACCTGCCATAAACAAGGTTACACCAACATCCAATCCGGTAAGGATTGGCACAAGCACAGTAGCACCAAACATCACGAATGTGTGTTGCAAACCAAGAATAACAGTTTTTCCATCAACTTTTTGCATAATTTCTCCTTTTTTTGTGAGTTTTTATTTTTTTGTTACATAGTCAGCAATGTTGAATTTATCTTTTTCAGCAATTGCTTCCCAAACATTTTCAGCTTTTATAGGCAAATTAAGAAGTTCTATCCCCAAAGCATCTTTGAGTGCATTACCTATACCGGCAGCAACAGACACCATAGGTGGCTCTCCAATACCTCTGGCACCATAAGGACCATCAAGTTGCGGAGTCTCTATCGGATAAAATTCCATCTCAAGAGGCATATCTTTGGAAGTAGGGATTTTGTTATCGGTGAAGTTAGGGTTCATCAAAACGCCTTTATCATTGTAGATGTAGCCTTCGCAAACACCTGTTCCCATTCCTTGGATAACAGCACCAAAAGTTTGACCTTTAGCACAACCAAGATTGATAACCTTGCCCAAATCCATAGCAGTGGCAATCTTGCGGATAGTATATTCGCCTGATTCTGGGTCAGCTTCCACTATCACACCGTGAACACCCATAGTCCAATCCAAAGCAGGATAGCCTTGTCCGGTAGTTTTTTCCAAGTTAGTAAGACCTTGAGCAATGTAGCTTCCCACACCAAACAAAGGACCACCAATACCGTTTCCGTTAGGATAAGCATATCCAACAGACAGTTGTGCGAAAGTAACGAAAGATTTAGTGTGGTGTTTGATAAAAATTTTGCCGTCTTGGTGATCCAAGTCAACAACATCACATCTCAACACTTCAGCAGCAACCTTGTAAGCTTTAGCCAACAAATCATCAGCAGCTTTGATAGAAGCATTTCCACTCATGAACAAACCTTTGGAAGCCACTGTTTGCCAATCGTATGGGTCGTGCTCAGTATCACAATAAAGTGTAACATTTACATCTTCATAAGGAATGCGAAGTCTCTCGGCAATCATTCCAGCCATAGCAGTGTAAGCACCTTGACCTATCTCGGTAAGAGTAAGGTTAGCGTTAACCGTTCCGTCTTCGTTCATTCTGATAGTAGTAGTAGAGCCAGTAAACGCAGGCATAGCAGGAGCTTTTTTGAATGTCACCATAGCTTTACCAATTTTCAAGCCTTTAGCCTCAGCAGCTTTTTCTTCAGCACTCAACTTACCATAACCGATAGCTTCCTTAACTGTCTCCATACATTTGCGGACATCACCAGAGTTAGCAGTAATCTCTTCGCCTGTAATAGTAGTAGAACCGGGTTTATACATATTCACTTTACGGAATTCATACGGGTCCATTTTCAATGCTTGTGCACATAAGTCCATATGCCTCTCAAGACCCCACGAAAACTCAACATGACCAAATCCTCTATAGGCTGTAGAATATGGCAAGTTGGTATAAACAGTGTAACCATCAAGCCAAGCATCAGGAATATGATAAGGACCGTTAGCTGAATAACCAGTCGCTCTAGTCACATTCACAGCATAATCGGCATAAGCTCCGGCATCCCAATAGAGAGTCATTTTTTGACCTAAAATCCTACCGTCCTTAGCAAGACCAGTTTTGATGTTATAAGTAAGACCAGTTCTTCTTGGCAACATATAAAACTCTTCTTCACGAGAAGCAACAAACTTAACAGGACGACCACCAGCTTTCTTGGAAAGGCAAGCCACGAGAGGCTCAATACCAACGCCAGCTTTACCACCAAATCCACCACCAACATTAGGAATGGTAACTTTGATTTTTGAATGAGGCAAATTAAAAGAGTTAGCCATCAAATTCCTAACAGTGAAAGCAGATTGAGCGGAAGACCAAATCTGAATATTGTCGTTGGTTTTCCATTGAACGATAGCAGCGTGAGTTTCCATCGGCACATGTTGCACTGCAGGATTAGTATATTCTCGTTCTACTATCAAGTCGGAATTTGCAAAAGCCTTGTCAACATCACCCTTTCTTGTTTTGGTGTGATTTGCGATATTAGTTCCCGGTTGAGGAGTAAAGCAAGGCTCAAAATAATCGTATTTGCCCAAATCAGGATGGATAACAGGAGCATCTTTTTTGAGAGCGTCTTTAACATTCAGGACAGGTGTCAACTCTTTGTATTCAACTTCGATAAGGTCAATAGCTTTTTGAGCAGTCTTCAAATCATCCGCAGCTACAGCTGCTACAGCCTCGCCATAGTGTCTAACAAAATCTTTGGCAATAACATCTTTATCTACCAAGTAGAGACCAATTTTGTAACTCAGCTCTTTACCGGTCAAAATGCCTCTTACTCCAGGCAAAGCCTCAGCTTTGCTCGTGTCTATTTTCAAAATCTTTGCACTTGCATAAGGACTAACTTTTACCAAGCCATGAAGCATACCCGGAACTACCATATCGGTAACATAAAGAGCCTCGCCAGAAATCTTGGCAACGGTGTCTTTACGCGGGATATTTTTACCTACATACTTGAGATTTTTATCATTTTCGTACATAACAATATTCTCCCTTTTCCTATTTATCCAACTGTCCAGTTACATCCAAAACAGCGTCTATAATTTGACTATATCCGGTACAACGACAGAAGTTTCCTTCAATTTGTTCCTTAATTTGGTCAACAGACGGCTTTGAATTACGAAGCAAAAGCTCTTTTACAGACATTATCATTCCGGCTGTGCAATATCCACATTGAACAGCTTGATGCTTTTGGAAAGCCTTTTGCAACTCAGACAATTCCCCGTTTTTAGACTCATTTTCCAAAGTAATAATCTCAGCACCATCAGCCTCAGCAGCGAAAACAAGACATGCATTAACAACTCTGCCATTCATAAAAATAGTGCAAGCTCCGCACTCCCCAGCACCACAACCCTCTTTGGCAGCAGTAAACCCAAGATCTTCTCTCAAAAAGTGCAATAGAATGCGACTATCGGCTACATCTTTGGTATATAAATCACCATTAATTTTTACAGAAATAGTTTTCATTATGCAATCTCCTTCATAATATCTTTAGCATATTTCTTAGCCATAAACATCCTATACTCTTTGCTACAACGAACATCATCAATAGGAGATATTTTACTTGAGATTTCATCCAACACCTTATCAGCCTTGGTATCAGCAGAATATTTGCCAACCAACACGGGTGTCGGAGCAGCAGCATTCACTGACACAGCAAGGAAATCTTTACCTTTGGCAATAGCCACACCAAGCAAAGACAAGTCGTGTCCTTTAATTCTGGTAAGTTTCTTATAATCGCCTTTAGCATTTGCACTGCTTGCAGGCACGATAATCTCTTTAGCCCACTCATTAGGTGTAATCACGGTCTTCTTAACGCCAGTGAAAAAATCTTTCAAAGGAACAACTCTTTCGCCTTTCTTGCTAACCAATTTAATAGAGGCATCCAAAACCAAGAACACAGGAGGCAAATCACCAGATGGAGAGGCATTAACCACATTACCTATAACAGTAGCCCTGTTACGAAGTTGATGAGAAGCCAAAGCATGACACGCATTAGCCAAAATAGGATATTTCTCTTTCACAACTTTGTTTTCCAACAGCTCGTTAACGGTAGCACCTGCACCAATAACCAACCCTTTATCAGAAAATTCAATCTTATTGCAACCGGCTATTTTTTTAAAGTCGATAACAGCAGCAGGCTTTTTGAGCCCTGCCCTCATGTTCACTATCAAATCCGTTCCACCGCCCAAAATAACTGCATCATTAATATCGGCTAAAAGATTCAAAAGTTCACTTTCTGATTTTGGGGCATAATAATCAAAATCAAACTTCATTACTAACTCCTAATTTTTAATTTAAACTCAATTAAAGCGGAATATTACCATGCTTTTTAGCAGGCAACTCAGCTTTTTTGTTTGCTAATTGCTCCAAAGTTTTGATAAGATAGTGTCTTGTATCAGCAGGAAGAATAACTCCATCAATATAAGATTTGGAAGCTGCATCATAAGGATTGGCAAACATCTCTTGATATTCTGCTTCTTTCTCAGCCAAGAACGCTTTAGGATCTTCTTGATCCTTGGAAGCTCTTCTAAATAAAATTTCCACAGCTCCCTTAGAACCCATAACAGCAATCTCGGCAGAAGGCCAAGCAATCACTCTGTCGGCATAAAGATGGCGAGAATTCATCACGATATACGCTCCACCATAAGCCTTTCGCAAAATAAGTGTGATTTTGGGAACAGTAGCCTCAGAGAACGCATACATCAGCTTAGCACCATTTCTGATAATGCCATTATGCTCTTGTGTAGAGCCTGGCATAAATCCCGGAACATCCTCAAAAACTACAAGCGGGATATTAAAGCTATCGCAGAATCTCACAAATCTAGCAGCTTTTACAGATGCGTTGATATCCAAGCAACCAGCCAAGAATGCAGGTTGGTTAGCCACGATGCCAACTGTTTTCCCATTCATACGAGCGTAACCGATAACTATATTTCTTGCGTAATCTTTGGAAACCTCAAAAAACTCACCTTCGTCAACAATTTCAGTTATAACATCTTTGATGTCATAACCTTTATTGATGTTATCGGGGATAATATCCTCAAGACCAACATTTTCCCTATCAATTGGGTCAGTGCATTCATACTCTGGAGGATTATCCTCAAAGCTGGAAGGAATATAGCTAAGCAAATACTTGATATGGTCCAAAGTATCTTGCTCCCCTTCTCCTTTGAAATGAGCAACACCAGATTTTTGCATATGAACATCGGCTCCACCCAAATTTTCGGTAGTAATATCTTCAAAAAGGACAGTTTTTACAACTTTAGGACCTGTAATAAACATAAAAGAATTTTCGTTGTTCATGAGGACAAAGTCGGTAATAGCCGGAGAATAAACGGCTCCACCTGCACACGGACCCAAAATCGCTGAAATCTGAGGAATTACTCCGGAAGCCATTACATTGCGAACAAAAATTTCGCCAAAACCGGCCAAAGAATCAATACCTTCTTGCACTCTGGCTCCACCAGAATCCAATAGACCTATTACCGGTGCTCCAACCTTCATAGCCTCGTCCATAACCTTACAAATTTTGTCGGCATGAACCTTAGATAAAGACCCACCGTTTACGGTAAAATCTTGTGCAAACAAATAAACGAGACGACCATCTATTTCCCCTGAACCTGTAACAACGCTATCCCCAATAGTCTTGTCATTCTCCATTCCAAAATTGTGACAATTATGTGTCACAAACATATCCATTTCGGAAAAACTACCCTCGTCCAAAAGATAGTCTATACGCTCTCTCGCTGTCCACTTACCTTTCTCATGTTGATCATCAATTCTTTTTTGACCACCACCAAGGTGTGCTTGAGCAATTTTCTCTTGTAAAGCCTGGATTTTTTCTTTCATTATTTTACTCCTGAATAAATTGAATCTATTCTAAGCTCCCAACTCTCCAACCACAAGCCATATGTTTCTCAAATCCAGAAAAGAGATAACAACAAGCCTCGCTCATTTCCAATGCCCATAGAGCAAACACCCAAACCATCTTAGCTCCACCTTTTCAGTCAATAAATTTTTAGGTTTTTTTAGAATTTAATTGTTAAATTAATGACAATTAATTTTGCTTTCTCTCCTTTTCTCAATAAAATACACACATTGTAAAAAATTGTAGAAATAACAAAAGCTATCCCAAATTTTGAGATAGCTTTTAGTCAAAATTTACCTATTTTTCATTCCCAACAAAATCTTTTCGGGGAAAAGTGGAAGAGTTTTTATTCGCACTCCTGTTGCTTTGTAAATTGCATTGGCAATCGCTGCCATAGGTGTATCCACTCCGATTTCTCCTATGGATTTTGCTCCGTAAGGACCTGTCGGGTCGTAAGATTCGGCAAACTCAACGGTAATTTTGGGCACTTCCTTTCTGGCTGGCAATTTGTAGTTGAAAAGATTATTGGTAATCATCTGTCCACCTGCGGAATAAACCACATCTTCGTAGCAAGCCATTCCTATTCCTTGCACCAGTCCGCCCTCGCCTTGCACTTGCACCAAAGACGGATTGATAATTCCTCCGCAATCGATAGTCGCAAAATAATCATTTATGTTATAATGACCAGTAGATTTATCTATCGTAATATCAGCAATAGCAACCATATACGGCGGAGGTGAAACCTCTGGCACAAAAGACTCGCAAACCATCAATTGCTCTTGACCACCACACATTTTGTAGAACATATCCGAACTAAACTCTTCGATGGAAATCGAATTTTTGCCGTCAGCCGACTTGATGAATTGTCCGTCAAACTCCACATTTTTCGGCTCAATATTCCATAAAGATGCGACTTTACTTTCGATTTTCGCTTTCATAGCTTTAGCAGCTTTGATGACCGCATTGCCGGTAACATAAGTGGTTTTGGAAGCATAAGCTCCCGGGTCAAAAGGAGTTGTGTCCGTATCGGAAGAGTAAACGATTATTTTGGAAACATCAACATTCAAAACATCGGCGGCAATTTGGCTCAAAATCGTGTCCGAGCCTTGCCCGATTTCCGTAGCACCGATGAGAAGATTGAAAAATCCGTCGTCATTCAATTTGAGAACCGCCGAAGCCATATCGATATCTTGAATGCCCGAACCTTGCATGGCAATCGCCATTCCTTGAGCTCGCACCTTGTTATCGCCAAGGTCAATCACCTGACTTTCATCGTTCCACTTAGCAAGCTCTTTGGTCCTTTTCATGCAATAATCAAGTTTACAAGACTCAATATTCATCGCTTTGCCTTCCGTTCCTTCTCCCATCAGTTTGAACAAAGGCGAAGTTTGTCCCTCTTTTATCATATTGATTTCACGGATTTTAGCTGGAGAAACTCCGACTTTTTCCGCCAAAATATCCATCATAGATTCCAAAGCAAAATTGCCTTGCATCGCTCCATAACCGCGATAAGCTCCGCCTGGAGTTTTGTTTGTATAGACAACCTTTCCGCCAAATTTAACCGCTTTGCTTTGCCCTTCCACGATATAAAGAGGCAAGGTTTTCCCACCGGCAAGCATAAACACGGTGAGAGCATGTTCGCCGTAAGCTCCTGTATTGGACAAAACATTCATATCTATGGCATTGATAGAGCCGTCTTTATTCGCTCCAATTTTCACCTTAATTCGCATTTGATGTCGCGAGAATGTGGACTCAAAAACCTCTTTTCTGCTAAAATTGCAAATTGCGGATTTTCCTGTTCTGAGAGTGGTGAGGCATGCAAGCATTTCGCCGTGAATTTGTTGTTTTCCGCCATAGCCTCCGCCAACTTTGGGTTTGTGGACTCTTATCCGAGAGCGGTCAAATCCCAAGGCTTTGGAGATAATCCGTCTGATATGATGAGGAACTTGGGTGGAACTGATGACATTGAGCCGCTCATGTCCGTCCATATAAGTGTAGCAATTGTGGGTCTCGGCACAATAGTGAGCCTGTGCTTGAGTGTAAAAAGTGTCTTCGACAACTATCTCGCTTTTGGACATTTCCAAATCGGTATCGCCATCTTCGCAAGAGTAAGAACAAGCCAAATTGTTTTTGGGGTCAAAGCCTATGGGAAACATCTCGTGAGCTTCCGGCTCAGGGTGAATAACACTTTTATGACCTTCTGCTTTTTCAAAATCAAGAACCGGCTCCAGCACCTCAAACTCCACTTTGATAGCTTTGATAGCCTCTTTCGCCGTTCTGGCATCTACAGCCGCCACCGCCAACACCTCATCGCCCACATATCTAACATATTCGTCCAAGATAAATTTATCGTGAGGAGACGGCTCAGGGAAGCCTTGCCCTGCACGAGTGTAAATGGTTCTGGGGACATCGGCATCCAAATGAGTGATGATTGTTGCCACACCTTCCATCTTTTCCGCAACAGATTTATTGATAGATTTTATCCGTGCAAAAGGATGAGGCGACCTCATAATCTTGACCACCAAAGCATCGGGATCTCGCATCGCCATATCGTTGGTATAGAGAGGTTTACCTTTTATCATTCCTTCGCCGTCTTTTTTGGGAACGGCAATTCCGACAACTTTACTCATTTCAAACCTCCCAAAAATGTTTTTATGGCTCGCATTTGGCTCATATAACCTGAACAACGACAAACATTTCCGTTGATATAATGTCTGATTTGCTCATCGCTCAAATCCGTTCCAAGCTCTTTTATCATCGCATAAACGGTCACCGCCAAAGCAGAATCACAATATCCGCATTGGATAGCACCCTCTTGGTTCATCGCTTTAAAAAACTCCGCCACTTCGTCTTTGATGCCCTCAACTGTGGTAATCGCTTTCCCTTGAGCACGAGCAGCCAAAAACGAACAGGAAAGAATCGGCTTGCCGTCCAACAAAACCGTGCACATAGCACAAGAAGAGGAGTCGCAACTTCTTTTCACACTGGCAATGCCGTTATTTCGCAAAACATCTAAAAGATATTCGTCTTCTTTTATGAGGTAAGATTTCGGCTCTCCATTCAAAATAAGGTCTAATTTCATTTGCTCACCTCCAAAATTGCTTTTTCTATCAAACTGCCTGCAAGTGCCTTGCGATACTCTCCGCTACCTCTGACATCTTTGCCAAACTGAATTTCCTCCACCGCAACTTTGGCAGCAGTCAAAATATCTCCGCTCTCGGCAAATTTCTTTTCAGCCAACTTTGCTCGAACGGCAATTTGCGGTCTGGCACCCACACTAATATTTATCTCTTTGCCTTTTTTGGCAGTGCAAACATTCAAAACCGCAATGTCCAGCGAAGTGTGTTGCAAAAGCTGAAAACTGACTTTATCAAAATTATCCTCGACAACAATCTTTTCCAACAACTCTTTTTCAACCTTATTTTCAATAAAATCCAGCAGAGAAACGATTTTTCCTGAAGCAAAAACCAGTTTGGCATCCAAGCCCAACAAAACAGTAATCAAATTGGAAAATCCGTGTTTTGCCATAACTGCTCCGCCGATAGTCGCCAAGTTTCTAAACTGAACTCCCAAAATATGGGAAGCGGCAATGCTCAAAGCACCATCAAAATAGCTTGCGGTCTCCAACTCAATTTTTCGCAAAGGAGTAGTTGCTCCTATCTCCACACTATCACCGTTTTTTTTGATAAAGTCCAATCCTAACTCGGACAAATCCACGACTTTTCGGCATTTGGCTTTTGCAAGTCGCAAAAAAAGTCCACCAGAAACAGGAACACTGCCAACTTCAGTCAGCAATTCACAAGCCTCCGACAGACTCTTTGGGATTGCAATTTCTTCGAATCTAAACATTCAATCCTCCAAAAAAATTTAATATGTTGTATCTCTACGATTGCTTAAAATTTATGTCAAACTCTTTTGTGACCTTTTGTTATTAAATAAAAAAGCATCAGGTCAAATCAGACCTAATGCTTTTATAATTTTCTAAGTAAAACTAACTATCAATTTAGATTTTCAGTTCTCTTACACATTTTTTACAATTATAGCTGTGCCCATTCCTCCACCGATACACAAAGAAGCAAGACCAAGTTTTGCCTTGGTTTTTTTCATTTCATGAATCAGGGTAACGGCAATTCTATTACCGCTGGCACCAACTGGATGACCAAGAGCTATAGCACCCCCATTAACATTGCAAATTCTCAAAAAATCTTCCTTTTTCACGCCATGCTCTTCTTCGAGTTCATTAATCACGCCTATACTTTGACCAGCAAAAGCCTCATTCAACTCAATAAGCTCCATATCTTTCAAGCTAAGATCGGCAAATTTAAGAGCGTTTCTAATAGCGAGAACAGGACCAAGACCCATAACTGAAGGGTCTACACCACCTTGACCAATGCCAATAAGCTCTACCAAAGGAGTAAGATTATATTTTTTGAGAGCCTCTTCACTTACTACCAACATAAAACTTGCACCATCGTTGATTCCTGAACTATTACCGGCAGTAACGCTTCCGTCTTTTTTGAAAGCTGGACGAAGTTTACCAAGTTTCTCAAGATTTGTAGCACGATTTGGATATTCATCTTGATCAACTACAACATCACCTTTCCTGGTTTTTACAACAACCTCAACAATTTCATCTTTGAAACGACCACTATCTATAGCTTTGATGGCTTTGGATTGAGAAGTGAAAGCAAATTCATCTTGTTCTTCTCTAGAAATATTGTGCTTTGCAACAACATTTTCCGCAGTAATCCCCATATGATATTTGTTATAAACATCTGTAAGAGCGTCATTAATCATATGATCTACCAAAGTCATATCACCCATTTTCATTCCAGCTCTTACTTTTGAAGGTATCAACATCGGAGCCAAACTCATAGACTCGGTGCCTCCGGCAATTATCAAATGACTAATACCAGCTTTAATACTGGCATAAGCGTTCATAACAGCTTTCATACCACTACCACAGACCATGTTAATGCTATGACCTGTAACCTCTTTGGGGATACCGGACAAAAGAGCTACCTGTCTTCCTATCCCTTGACCATGACCTGCAGGCAAAATATTACCGGCAATAACTTCATCGATATCTTCTTTGGGGACACCTGTTTCTTCCAAAATATTTTTTACAACTATAGCACCCATCTCTCCAGGTGAAACTGTGGACAACGAACCCATGAACGAACCTATAGCTGTTCTTTTAGCAGATACAATAAATACTCTACTCATTTTTTTTATCTCCATTTTAAATACAATTATAACTCACACAAAATTTCACTAATGCACAATTGCTTAATAAATTCTTAATTTTTGCAAATTTTGTAGCAAAAAATCTTCTGACAATCTAATTTTTTCTAAGAAATCGTTAAATTTTTATCCAAAAAAAGACGCATTCTCCACTGAGAAGAACGCGTCTTCCAGTGTATTAAATTTAAGCAATACCCATTGAGCCCAGAATAATACCAACAACAGTAGCGACAAATGGAACACCGATAGTACACATAGCCAAGTTAAGATAAGATTGTTTGTGGTCCAATTTACAAACTGAAAGCAAAGTGATAACAGCACCGCAGTGTGGCAAACTATCCAACACGCCAGCAGCTATAATCATTACCCTGTGAACAACACCTGCGTTCATTCCGTTGGCAACAATAATTTGGTTAAAGGTCTCTCCCAAAGCTTCGAGAGTGAGAGCTGTACCACCTGAAGCCGAACCGATAACACCTGCCAAAGCGGTAGTTGCAAAAGAGATAGATATCAGTGGAGGACCAGGCAAAGACATAACAGCAGCTTTAAGGATAGCAAAAGCAGACAAAGCTTTGATAACACTACCGTAACCAACCTCGCAAGATGTGTTCATGATTGGTAAAAGAGATCCAATGGCACCGGCATTAACTTCGCCTTTGATATCATCAATATAAGATCTGAAGATGATAATACAATAAACGATAGTAATAGCCAAAGCTAAAACTACAGGCCAAATACCTTTAAAAAGTCCTGATTTAGTAGCAGCAAAGTTAATGATGAAAACAAGAATAATAGGTGAAAGAGCTAACCAGAAGGAAGGAATTTTTTCATGACTTGTTTCTACACCTTCATTAGTATGGTCACCATAAAATTCTCCTTTAGCATTAGCTTTTCTTGCTCTACTATTAAGCCACATAACGCCTAAAACATACTCAACTGCACCACAGATAATTCCCAAAATCGGAGCCGCAAAAGTATCAGTTCCAAAATAAGGGATTGGGATAGTGTTGATGTATTGAGGTGAACCAGGCAGGGCTGTCATAGCAAAAGTAAACGCACCCAAAGCGATAGATGCAGGCAATAATCTTTTTGGCACACCGGCTTCTCTATAGAGAGTAGCACCGAGAGGGTAAATAGCAAACACAACAACAAACAAAGAAACACCTCCATAAACCAAAAGACCTGTAGCAGTAACTACTGCAAGGATAGCCTTGTCTTTCCCTAATTTTTCTGATATAAAGTGTGAAACAGACTTAGCAGCCCCAGACACTCCCATCAGCTTACCAAAGATAGCACCGGTAATAAATACTGGGAAATAACTAGCAAAATATTTTGCAGCACCTGGCATAAATTTAGTACCGTATGCCTCAAAAAGTCCAAATTCACCTCCTGTTAAGATAATGGCGAGCATAGCCATCAGTGGTGCCAATACCAACACCGTGATTCCACGATATGCAAAGAACATAAGACAAGCCAAAGAAATAATAATTCCTATAACATGCATATTCAATTCCTCCTGTTTTTTTTGTTTTTAAGCTAAGTAAGCTTAAATTTCTTCTTTAATTATATTTCCAATTTCATTAATTCATCTTTGAAAATTCTGGCATCCATCTCTTTCAAATCATCTGAAATAGCAGGTTTGAACTCCATCAAGTCCAAGACATCTTTTTGCAAATCAATCCCGGGAGCAATCTCAGTAAGAGTTATACCTTTTTTAGTCAACTCGAACACAGCTCTCTCAGTGATGTATTTGACAGGTTGTCCTTTCTCGATAGCGTAATCACCACTAAAAGTAACTTGCTCAACTTCTTTGATGAATTTTTTAACTTTACCTTCATTTTCAATAACAAGCTTGCCATTGTCAGCTTTCACTTTCAATCCACCTGCAGTAAAACTACCGCAATAAGCAACTACCTTAGCATTTTGAGTAATGTTGATGAAACCCCCACAACCGGCAATTTTAGGACCAAATTTAGAAACATTTATATTTCCTTTAGCGTCACATTGAGCCAACCCAAGAAAAGCCAAATCTAAACCACCACCATCATAGAAATCAAATTGATAAGGTTGATCCAAAATAGCTTCAGGATGGGCAGCAGCACCAAAACTTTTGCCACCAGCGGGAACACCACCGATAGGTCCAGCTTCTACAGTAAGCACCATTTTGTCGCCTTGACCTTCTTCGTTAGCAACAACAGCTACTCCCTCAGGGACACCAATGCCAAGATTAACAATTGCATTAGGAATGAGTTCCATAGCACCTCTTCTGGCAATGATTTTCCTCATATCAAGAGGCATAGGTTGAATGGTAGCACTCGTTCCAGGTTTGTTTTCACAATACTCTTTATTAAAAGCTTCGGCATAGGTTTGCATATGATTTGCTTCATCCTTGCTCACAACAACAGTATCTACATAAATACCAGGAATTTTAATAAGTTTTGGATCCAATTCACCAACTTTCACAACCTTTTTAACTTGCACAATTACTTTGCCACCGGAGTTTTTGCAAGCAGCAGCTATAGACAAGTTTTCGCCTGTGATAGCTTCTTCTTCCATGGTAATGTTACCGTTTTCATCAGCAAAACTTCCTCTCAAGAAAGCTACATCAATCGGGAGAAGTTTATATTTCAAATACTCTTTCCCATCAATCTCAATAACATCTACCACATCTTCTTTGGTAATGCTGTTGATTTTACCACCTTCAACCCTGGGATCAACAAAAGTCTTCAAACCAACATGAGTAATAGTAGCAGGTTTTTTGGCAGCAATATCTCTAAACATATGAGAAATAACGCCTTGAGGCAAATTGTATCCCTCAATCTTCTCTTCAAGAGCAAGAGCCTGAACCTTGGGTATCAATCCCCAGTGACCACCAATTACTCTTTTCAAAAGTCCTTGATGTCCGAAATAGTTTAAGCCTTTGTTACCACCATCTCCTTGACCCGCAGCAAAAATAAGAGTCAAATTTTCAGGCTTACCTTCACTCAAAAATCTTTTTTCCAAAGCCATTTCCAACTCTTCAGGCACACAGCTTCCAACAAAACCACCGGTAGCAATAACCGCATTGTCTGGAACTAATTTTGCAGCCTCTTCGGCACTAACAATATTAACTTTCATAGTACTCCCCTTATATTTTTTTTATTTTTTAAGAATTAAAAGCTAATTATTTGTAATCGTAAAACCCTTTACCGGTCTTTCTACCAAGCCAACCAGCTTCGACATATTTCTTCAAAAGAGGACAAGGTCTATATTTGGAATCTCCAAATCCATCATACAAAACATTCATAATAGCAAGACAAGTATCAAGACCTATCAAATCGGCAAGAGCAAGAGGACCCATAGGATGATTGGCACCAAATCTCATAATATTATCAATATCTTCTTTGGAGCCTACACCATGATACAAAGCATAAATAGCTTCGTTCAGCATAGGAATGAGTATTCTATTTAAGGCAAATCCGGGATAGTCGTTAGCCAATCCGGGAACTTTGTTCAACTTTTCACTCAATTTCCAGACAATATCAAATGTTTCATCACTGGTAGCCAAACCTCTGATGATCTCAATCAACTTCATCACAGGCACAGGATTCATAAAGTGCATACCAATAACTTTTTCCGGTCTGCTGGTAATTTTAGCAATTCTTCCGATAGGAATGGACGAAGTATTAGTAGCAAGAATAGCATCTTTTTTACAAATTTCATCCAAATTTTTGAAAATAGCAAATTTGATCTCTTCTACTTCACTAGCAGCCTCTACCACAATATCAACATCTTTCATAGCAGAAATATCTGTAGTGACAGCAATTCTGCTCAAAATCTCTTTCTTTTGCTCTTCAGTTATTTTCTCTTTGCTCACCATTCTAGACAAATTTTTATCAATAGTAGCAAGACCTCTTTGAACAAATTCGTCTTTTATATCACACATTATAACATTAAGAGCACCTTCATTTGCAGAAACTTGAGCAATGCCATTACCCATTTGTCCTGCACCAACAACTCCAATCGTTTTTATCTCCATAATTAATCCCTCCTAAAATTTTCAATAGTTTAATCCTGCAAATAGGATAAATTCAATCCCACATTATACAGGAATTAGTAGCAATTTAGCTACAACACAAGTGTTCTAAACACAATCTTCTTTATAATTTTCAGATAGCTTGCTTCCCAATTTTTGGGAAGCAAGCACAATTTTACGAATTAAGCACTCTTATCAGCTTTAATTTTTTTGATTTTTTCTGTTACCAAAGGAATAACTTTGAACAAATCACCAACAATACCCAAGTCTGCATTATTAAAAATAGCAGCACCCTTATCCTTATTGATAGCAATGATGAATTCAGATTCTTCCATACCGGCAACATGTTGAATAGCTCCAGAAATTCCGCAGGCAAAATAAACATTAGGTCTAACAGTTTTACCTGTTTGTCCAACTTGTCTATCGTGAGGCATCCATCCTGAGTCAACAGCAGCTCTGGAAGAAGAAACAACAGCATCAATCTCACCAGCTAATCCTTCCAACAAGTTAAAGTTCTCAGGACCACCCATTCCTCTACCACCAGAAACCAAAATATTAGCCTCTGTAATATCAATTTTGTTGGCAGCTTCTTTTACAATATCCAAAACCTTTACTTTCATTTTGGCTTCGTCTAAGCTAACAGCAAGTTTTTCAATATCACCTTTTCTTGCCTCATCTTTTTCGTTCTTAGGCATAACACCAGGACGAACCGTAGACATCTGAGGTCTGTGATTAGGGCACATAATGGTAGCCATGAGGTTACCACCAAAAGCAGGTCTAGTCATAAGAAGACCCATATCTTCGCCAATATCCAACTTGGTACAATCAGCTGTCAAACCTGTTCCCAATCTAGAAGAAACTCTAGGAGCAAGGTCTCTACCCAAAGTGGTAGCACCCATGAGAACGATTTCCGGTTTCTTTTCGTTAATAACTTTAGTAAAAATTTGGGCATAAGCTTCAGTATCATAAATACCCAATTTTTTATCATCTGCAACTATTACTTTGTCAGCACCGTATGCTATTAAATCTTTTGCCAATCCTCCAATATTATCACCCAAAAGAAGAGCAGAAACTTCTACATTTAAAGGTTCAGCAAGTTCTCTAGCTTTTCCTATAAGCTCTAAAGCAACATTTTGTATTTTACATTCTCTTTGTTCTGCAAAGACAAGAATTCCTTTATAATCTTTAATGTTCATTGTAATCTCCGTTATATTATAAACATTTCTTTCAATTTGTCTACGATGATGTCAGCTGCAACTTTAGGCTCAACTTCGTGTACCTTACCAGCTTGTTTCGCACCCTTTGTGAAAGATTTTTTCACTTTGGTCGGAGAACCATCAAGCCCTAATTTAGTCTCATCAACAGTGATATTATCCACTGTCCAAATCTCAACTTCTTTATCAAAAGCTTCTACAATCCCTCTGATATGCATATATCTTGGTTTGTTAGCTTCCGACAATACAGTAAGCAGACATGGAGCTTTAACCTCTACCAAATAATAACCGTCTTCTATAGCTCTTTTGATTTTCAGAACATTATCTTTTCCAAACTCCAACTCTTTGACATATGATACTTGTGGCAAATCAAGATGCTCTGCTATTTGAGGTCCCACTTGTGCAGTATCGCCATCAATAGCTTGTCTACCCGCAATGATAATATCATATTCAAGACCTTTGATAGCAGCAGCCAAAGCTGTAGAGGTAGCCAAAGTATCTGAACCGGCAAATTTTCTATCGGTTAACAAAATTCCTCTATCAGCACCCATAGCAAACGCTTCTCTCAAGATAGCATCAGCTTGAGGAGGACCCATTGTTATCGCTGTAATATGTGCACCATATTTATCTTTAAGAACTAAGGCCTCTTCCAAAGCTGCCTTATCATCCGGATTCATAATACTAGGAACACCATCCCTTATCAATGTACCTGTCACAGGATCTAGTCTGATTTCAGTTGTATCAGGAACCTGTTTCATACAAACTACTATTTTCATTATTTCTCCCCTAAAATTTCATTATTAGTTCAAGCATATTAAGATACTAACTTAATATTGATCCTGCTATTACCATTCTTTGAACTTCAGATGTGCCTTCATAAATTTCAGTAATCTTAGCATCTCTCATCATTCTCTCCAACGGATACTCTCTTGTGTATCCATAACCACCGTGAAGCTGAACAGCTTTAGTGGTAACTTCCATAGCAGTTTCTGCAGCAAACAACTTTGCTGTAGCAGCATCTACGGAATAAGGAATGTGATTAGTTTTTTTCCAGGCAGCTTTATAAACTAATAATCTTGCAGCTTCCACTTTGGCATACATATCTGCAAGTTGGAATTGAGTATTTTGGAATTTAGCGATTGCTTTACCAAATTGTTTTCTTTCCTTAACATAACTGACAGTTTCGTCCAAAGCTCCTTGAGCAAGACCCAAAGCTTGAGCGGCAATACCAATTCTACCACCATCAAGTGTCATCATAGCGATTTTGAAACCTTTACCTTCTTGTCCAAGAAGATTCTCTTTGGGAAGTCTACAATCTTCCATAATCAGCTCGCAAGTTGCAGAACCTCTAATTCCCATTTTTTTCTCTTTTTTGCCAACACTAAATCCGGGAGTATCAGCTTCAAGAATAAAAGCAGAAATACCTTTTAACCCTTTAGACCTGTCGGTCATTCCGATTATAATATAAATGTGAGCATAGCCTGAATTGGTAATAAAAATTTTAGACCCATTCAAAACCCACTCGTTTGTTTTTTCATCAAAATAAGCTGTAGTTTGTTGTCCGGCAGCATCAGTTCCTGCATTAGGTTCAGTCAAACCAAAAGCACCTAACCATTCACCACTAGCCATTTTAGGCAGATACTTATCTTTTTGCTCTTGGGTGCCAAATTCCAAAATAGGACCCATTCCCAAAGAGGTGTGTGCTGATAAAATAACTCCTGTAGTTCCACAAGCTTTTGATAACTCTTCTACTGCCATAGCATACATCAAGTTATCTCCACCTGCTCCGCCATATTCTTTCGGAATTGGGACAGACATCAATCCCATTTTACTCATTTTCTCGACAGTCTCTATGGGGAATCTTTCTTCTTCGTCAATTTCTTCAGCTATTGGCTTAACCTCTTTCTCTACGAATTCCCTTATACATTGCCTAAATAGTTCATGTGTTTTTGGAATCTCAAAATGCATCATTTCCTCCTATTACTTCTCTTTTTTTTCTAAAATATTTCGCAAAAGCAGAAAACTAAGCTTTTTGCATAATGGTAGCTTTACCTTTGATTAAAACCGTATCATCTTGATTATAGCAATTAGTTTCCAAAATAACAAAATTTTTCTCAGGAATAAGCTCAATAACCTTGGCTTTAGCTGTTACAGTATCGCCAATGCGTACAGGAGCCACAAATTTGAGCTCTTGACCCAAATAAATACACCCTTCACCCGGCAATTTAGTGCCCAAAACAGCAGAAATAAAACCAGCACTCAACATTCCGTGTGCAATTCTAGTCTTAAACATAGTTTTCTTAGCATGTTCTTCGTTCAGGTGAGCCGGATTGGTATCCAAAGTGATACCAGCGTACATAACAACATCAGTTTCAGTAACAGTTTTGGTAACTGAAGCTTCCATTCCTAATTTAATATCCTCAAATTTCATTTCGAGACCTCCTCAATCTCACGACAAAACGCAGATATTCCCTTCCGTTTCAAAGAAACAACCTTTGTTTTATCCTCTATTTTATTTTTTTTGTACACATTATAAAGAACACAGGCAAAATACAACCACAACTACTCTGAACGAAAAAATAAAATGAAACAATCAATAGTTTTTAAACCATGGAATTCTAAGCCGTGTGAACGATCACCCTTCTAATATTTGCTTTTTTTTTTGTCAATAGTTAAATTATACTTATTTTTATTTCACCAATAGAAACTTTTCAAGAATCCCTTTTCTCGTTGTAATCATAAGCAATTAGCTTTGTCGTATCTTCTCATAAAATTTAATTTTCCATATTAAAAAATTAGAAAAATGGAAATTTTGAACAAAAAAAAAGGCGTATCTAAAAAAATACACCTTACAAAATTATTTTCTTATTGTAATTAAATTCTATAAAACTTCTTTACCTTTTAAAAAAATCAAAAGTTTTCCAGCAAAGAAATTGGAAGCAAACATTCGCACTGTGTTTCTGTCGCCTCTGAACACTCTGCTAAACGAAAAAACCTCTTCATCGTAGTAAATAGCAAACCAAACCAAGCCGACCGGCTTTTCCGCAGAACCTCCGTCAGGACCGGCGATTCCCGTGATAGCTCCTGCAAGCCTTGTGCCAAATTTCACAGCAACGCCACAAGCCATAGCTTCCGCTACTTCTTGACTAACAGCACCCTTTGCCTGCAATAGCTCCTCATCAACACATAGAATATTCTTCTTAATCTCGTTGCTGTAGCTGACAACTCCACCAACAAAATAAGCAGAACTTCCAGGAATATTTACAACTGACGAAGAAAAAAGTCCGCCCGTGCAAGACTCTGCCATAGCAAAAGTTAACTTACTATCAATCAATTTACTGTGCAGTGAAGAAAACAAATCTTGTTCTCCCCGAGCAACAATATTTGCGGAAAATTTGTCTTCGATTGTTCTCAACAATTCGGCACAATCTGCAAAATTTTCTCCATAAACTCGCAAGATAATAGAACCACCCTGTGGCAAATAAGCTAAGTTCACACCTTCTTTGATGATAATTTCTTCCATCTTTTCGGCTATCAAAGCCTCGGGCAAACCAAACATTCTCACAGAGTTCAAATAAAATTTTTGAGGAGGAGAGATAAGTTTAATTTTCGGCAGAACAAGAGTATCCATAAAATATTTCATCTCGGAAGGCACACCGGGCAAAATAAAAATTTTCTTCTCATCGTCAACCTTGTATAGAGCAGGAGCAGTTCCAACTTCGTTTGGAAATACTTGAAAACTCTCAGGAACAAGAGCTTGAGCTTTATTATTTTTTGGAGGAATTTGCCCCGTAAATTTCATATACATATCACTTATTTGTAGCCAGATTTTATCATCAAAAAGCAATTTTCTCCCAAAATATTCGGAAATCGCTCCTCGGGTAATATCATCGTCGGTAGGTCCCAATCCTCCGGTGCACACCACTACCGAAGCCAAACTGTAAGAGTAATCCAAAATTTTTAAGATATCCTCTTTTTTATCTCTGCAAACCAAATTCGCAACAACACTATACCCAAACTCAGTTAATTTTTCGCCGATGAAACAGACATTTGTATTTACTGTTTTGCCCATCAACAGTTCATTGCCAATAGACAAAATGACTATTTTTAGCATATGACCTCTTTATTTTTGATGCACATCAACCTGAGGATAGGGAATCTCAATTTTGTTCTCTTTGAGTGCCTGCCAAATATCCAAAAGAACTTGCTCTTTGGCCTGATGAATCTCTCCAGAAATATCTTGCACCCAAAAGAAAACCGTAAAATCAACGGAACTGTCACCAAATTGAGATAAATAGGCTTTGGGGCTCGGATTTTTCGAGATGAAGCTATTTTTATCAAGAACAGCCTGCAAAATTTTTCTCACCTCTATTGGTTCAGAATTGTAACTAACTCCTATTTTTGCCTTGAAACGAATTTGTCTATCAGAAAGCGTCAGATTAACAACTTTATCGCTTATAAATTTCTCGTTGGGAATCAAAATCTCTTTGCCGTCAAAACTCTTAACAATCGTATTTCGCACACCAATACTGGTAATTGTCCCTGAAATATCCTCAATCTCAACAACAGAACCTTTTTGAATAGTTTTGTCCATAAGCAAAATAAACCCGCTGACAAAATTTGCAAGAATACTTTTCAAACCAAAACCGACACCAATACCGATAGCTCCGGTAAGGAACGCAAATCGCGTCAAATCAAGTCCGAGGATATTCAAAGCGACCAGTGCAAAAACCAAAATTATGCATATGTTGCTGACTTTTACCAAAAGTTCTTTGGAGTTTGGAGGCAAATTCCATTGCTGATGAATAAATCTCTCTACCCGACGATTAATCTGAAAAAACAACCAAATTAAAAAACAGAACAGTCCAAGACTTTTAAAAAAATCGTAGAGGCTGATAGAAAATTTGCCAAGCTGAAAAGTGAGCAATTTTTGGTCAACATCCAAGATGGAAAGAACAGTTAAGCTAATGATAGAAAAAGAGATAATTGTGAAAAAGATATTATTGTTAGGAAAAATCTTAATCGCCCTGATTACCAACCACAATAAACACAATTTAAAGCAAATTAGCAAAATATAAGAATGGGAAAAAAATCTTTCGTTAATCAAATATACAATAGCCAAACCCAAAACAGTGAATAACGGGAAAAGAACAATGTTGAATATGTTCAAAAATTTTTCATGTCTTTTTGCAACTTTACTCTTTTTAAAAGTTTTTAAAAAGAGTTTCACCAAAACAAAACTGAAAACAAGGACACATAAAAAAGCAAAAATTTGATAAAAATTGTTGTAATCAGATAAAACCCCTTGTGCTCTACGCAAAAGCAAATCGAAAAACATTCCTAATTTTTGCACTTTTTCTCCTGTTATGCTCTATATTTTTTCTTGTAGCACTCGATAAAATGACGATGTGAAGAGAAAGGAATAAAACTAAAATCGGAATCTAAGGATACAAATTTGATACCAACAGCATCATCTCCGGCTGTAGGCACACCAGTCCAATCTTTCATCACAAAACCAAATGAGATAACCCTATGATAAATCGGCGAACTATCTACAAAATAGCCCAAATATTCCCCAACTTCTCCACTCAATCCTGTCTCTTCCAACATCTCTTCCACAGCAGTTTCCGCAGGTGTTTGATTTATCTCGACATATCCAGAAGGAAGAGCCCATTTGCCAACAGAAGGTTCAAATTTTCTTTTGATAATACAGATTTCGCTTTTATCATTAAAAATCAAACACGCAGAAGCAGGGACAGGGTTCAAATATCTAATCCAGCCACAATTAGGACAAATGGGTCTTATTTTATCTTCCCTATCTATCTTAATCTCGAGCTTAGTCCCACAATGCAAACAATATTTGTCTTCGTTATACAAACTTGCTTCAATCTTCATACCTTTCTCCGTAACTATTCAAATCTTAATTAATTATACCCATCCCGTTAGCAATTTCTCCCAGAACAGTTCTCTTTTGAGAAAAAATTCGGCACACTCTTTCCACTTTACGAAAATCAACTTTCCCACTTCCCAAAAGTGGAATCCTTTTGAAAACAAAAACAGTTTTCGGCACGGAAATATCGTTAAGGTTGGACTTTACCCACTTCTTCATTTTGATGGTATCGATTTTTTGCGTAACAGCCAATACAATGTCAGCACCTTTCTTCTCGTTAGGGATGTCCACGGCACAATACAAAATCTCTTCGCCTTTAAAAAACTCCTCCAAAACATCCTCAAGAGCCACCAAACTTACCATCTCTCCGCCAATTTTGACAAATCGTCTTAGTCTCCCTTTGAGCCATAAAAATCCGTCTTCGTCAAAATATCCCATATCTCCCGTGTCATACCATCCATAACGAAAATGCAAATCCGTAGCTTCCACATCGTTGTAATAGCCCTTCATCACATTTTCGCCTTTGACCAAAATCTTTCCTGTTTTGCCAATATTCAGCTCTTCGCCAGAAAAATTATCAATAATTTTTATTTGAACTCCCGGGAATGGCTTACCCACACTGCCAAGCCTATAATCTTCAAACCTGTTATTAGTGAGAATCGGGCTGGTCTCAGTAGCTCCATATCCCTCTATCAAAAGGAGATTGTGTTCATCCAAATATTTTTTATGCAACTCTTTGGGCAAGCGGTCTGCTCCGCTTATAGCGACTCGCACAGACTTAAATGTATCGAAACTACATTTTCGCAAATACGCCGAATAAAAAGTGGGCGTTCCCAGCATAAAAGTGATTTTATGCTCCTTGATGGAGTTACAAATAATCTTATAATCCAAAGGATTGCTATGAGTTACAATCGTGGAGCCAAGATAAAGCGGAATGCAAAAATTGCCCTGAAAACCAAAAACATGAAACAGAGGCAATGTCCCCAAAAACCTATCTTTGCTCGTCAAATCGTAGCATTTTACCGTGTTCAAAATTTGACCTTCAACATTTTTGTTGGTAATGGGCACAGCCTTAGGGGCATTTTCACTTCCCGATGTAAACAGCAAAATAATGTTATCTTCGTTTTCGTCAGCACTATACAATAGGGACTTCAAAATAACATACGGAAGTTTGGACAGAAAAACAGCTTTGAGTTTTGCGAAGAGAGAAAAATTTTTGAAAATTGTTTCCAACAACTCCATATCTTCGCTCTTTTTTACGCCCAATTTTGTGAGTAAAGCCTGTGCGGTAATTATTTTTTTTATGTCACAGCGAACCTTGGCATGGTCGCAATTTTTTTTCACGCCTGCCGTATAATTAATCATCACGGGAGTCTTGCCACAAGCCAATAATGCTAACATAGAGAGTATCGCTCCCGAAGAAGTGGGAACTAAAACACCAACATTTTTACCGGAATATTCCTTGAACTTTCCCCTCAGAAGTAACATAGCTACCAACGCTTTATTGTAGGAAATCTTACTTCCGGAAACACCATCAATAAAAACTGGCTTCTTCCCCAATCCCTTGGCATTTTTTACAAAATTTAACAAAACATTCATCAACTCTCCTCATCCTGTGCCATTTGCTCTACCGCTCTAAAATTAATTTTCCCGTTACCCATAATCGGCAACTCCTCAGCTACTTGATATTTCTTTGGAAAATATATTTTAGAAAATCCATCCTCCGTAAGTTGATTGGCTACATCTATCTTACTAACTTTGTCATTGGTAACCAAAACAAGCTTAGCTCCTTTTTTGTCATCGGGTAAGCCAACCATACAATATTGCAAACCTTCGGGGAAAATTTTGCCGAGCGACTCTTCTATCGCGGCAAGGCTGACCATCTCTCCACCTACTTTGACAAAACGGCGTAATCTGCCTCTGTGCCACAAATACCCATCTTCATCCAAAATTCCCATATCACCTGTATCATACCAACCATCACAAAAACGAAGCGAACTCTCTTCCTCATCGTTGTAATAACTGCTAATCACATTTTCGCCACGCACAAGAATTTTCCCCTCTTTCCCGTTAGGCAAAATCTCTCTGGTGCGGTCATCTACTATCTTCACCTCAACTCCCGGCAAAGCTCTGCCTACAGAACCAGGCTTGTCAAACCCTGGGATATTTGTGCTGATAACTGGTGAAGCCTCCGTTACTCCATATCCCTCGAACAACTCCACACCAAAACGGTCTTTATACTCATTTTTGGTTTTGTTGCCCAGTTTGTCCGCTCCCGCTATCATCGTCTTGATATTGGCAAAAGTTCGCTCATTGGCATAACGCAAATAAGCACTGAACATATTGGGAGTTCCCATGGTAAACGAAACCTTGTATTTTTCAAAAATCTCACACAATGTTTTGAACTCCAACGGATTTGGATGTGTAACCAAAGTCGCTCCATAGTAAACGCCATACCACAACAAAACCGTATAGCCAAACACATGGAACAGCGGCAAATTAGCCATAACCACATCTTCCTTACGCATCGGAATATAATAAGGATAAGAGTTAAGCTGACTCAACACATTTTTTTGACTGATGGGCACGCATTTCGGTTCTTTTTCACTCCCCGAAGTGAATAGCATTACGCAAGTATCTTGAATTCTAAGTTTATTAACCATCGCTTTCAAACAAGAAACAGGAAGTTTGGACTTGGCAAAAGCCAAAGCCTTGTCCAACGAAGATAGAGAAACAAAAATATCTTCCAAGAACACCATCTGTTTGGTAGGCTCCACATTGAATTTTTCCAAAAGTTTTTTGGAAGTCAAAATAAGCTCAACTCCACATTTCTCTTTGGCATATTGACAGTTTTTGATAATCCCCGTGGAGTAATTAATCATCACGGAGACTTTACCGGCGGACAAAGCAGCAATAAGAGAGATAATCGCTCCACCTGAAGTAGGCACCATCATACCTATCTTCTTTTGCTTATAGCCTTCAAATTTCTTCTTTAGCAAAAGCACGGCTATCAAAGCTCTTCCGTAAGTAAATTCCTGTCCGCTTACCCCATCGACAAAAGCTACTTTTTTAGGATTTTTCTTCGCAATCTCAACGAATTTTCCTGCCAACAATTTATAATTTTTCATATCTATCACCTATCTCACTTGCTCCATTTCGTCACATATTTTCTGAACTTCTCTAAAATCAACCTTACCGCTACCCATAAGCGGAATCTCTTTTAGCACTATCTGCTTTTTGGGTATATAAATCGCTGTAAACCCTTTGGAATTTAGATGTGTTCTCAACTTATTCAAATTTGTCCTTTTGGTTACAGCTATAGCCAAAGCAGACCCCTTTTTTGCAGCCAACAGCTCCACTACACAATACAAAACAGTATCGGGGAAAAAGTCTTGCAACGCATTCTCGACGGCAACCATACTTACCATCTCTCCGCCGATTTTGACAAATCTCTTCAATCTGCCACGATGCCACAAAAAACCGTCCTCATCCAAAACTCCCATATCGCCCGTGTCATACCAGCCATTGTGCATATGATAACTGGTCTCTTCTACATCCCGATAGTATCCTTGCATAATGTTATCGCCACGAAGCATAATCTTGCCTTCGCTCCCAACCGGCAACTTCTCTCCAGAATCTATGCCTACTATCTTCACTTCCACTCCGGGCAACGGCTTCCCCAAACTGCCGGGCTTATGAAACTCCCTGTTATTTGTGGAAACTACAGGCGAAGCCTCCGTCACTCCGTATCCTTGCCACACCTCTTTACCAAAACGATTAAGATATTCCAACCGCACATTTTCCGGCAGATTATCCGCTCCGGAAACCATAACTTTCAAAGAATCAAAAGTGTTGTCATCGGCTTTACTCAAATACGACCTAAAAAATGACGGAGTTGCCACTAAATAAGTAGCCTTATGTTTAGCGATGGATTTGCATATTTTCTTATATTCCAAAGGATTGGGGTGAGTAACAATCGTGCATCCAAAAGAAATCGGTAGCCAAAACATAGTGGTAAATCCGAACACATGAAACAGAGGCAAACAAGAAAGAAAAATCTCATTTTCATCCATCTCCAACACCTGAGGGATGCTCACTAATTGTTGCGAAATATTTTTGTGGGTCAAAGGGACAGCCTTAGGAGTCTTCTCGCTACCTGAAGTAAACAAAATCACCACAATCTCATCCTCGCTACCTATGTGAATCATTTGCTTTATAAAGGAGGTGGTAAGTTTGGCAATCACTCCCGCTTTTACCTTGGAAAATAAAGAGATATTTTCAATAAACTCTTCGATAAAAATCATTCCCGGCAAAGGCTCTAACTCCAGCTTCTCTAAAAGAGCAGAAGAAGTTATTATCAAATCGAAATTACATTTTTTGCGGGCAAATACGGAATTTTTGATAGCTCCGGTCGAATAATTAATAATCACGGGAACTTTATCCGCCATCAGAGTAGCAATAATGGCTATCATACAGCCACCAGAAGTCGGTATCATTATCCCAATATTTTTCTCTTCATACAGAGCAATTTTGTCTTTCAAGATAATACTGGCAATTAAAGCCTTGGTATAGCTGATTCCTTTACCAGTCGTCCCATCAATGAAAGCTACTTTATCCTTTTGTTTTTTAGCAACTTCAACAAACATTTCTTGCAAAATCATTTAGACAAGCCCCCTCTCCAAAATTTCATTACTAACATAAAGTTGAACCCAATCCTAACTCTTCTCGTTGCACTCATTTTGAACAGACTTGAAATCAACCTTGCCACTGCCCAAGATAGGAATATCATCCAGAATAAAAAGTTTGGACGGCAAACTGATGGAACTAATGCCGTTTTTCACCAAAAACTTTTTGATTTCCAAAAGGTTACATTCTTGGTTAACAGCCAATCCTACACAAGAACTGCCGTCTTCCTGCTTAATCTCCACCGCACAATAAGAAACTTCCGGTGGGAAAAACTTCTGCAAAGCCACCTCAACAACAACCAGACTAACCATTTCACCACCAATTTTCATAAATCTTTTAGCTCTACCTCTGTGCCAAATATAACCCTCTTCATCAATAATCGCAATATCTCCTGTGTCATACCAGCCGTCTTTTAGGGAACTTCCATCCAATTTTTCATCAACAAGGTAACCATTCATCACATTCTCGCCCTTTACCAAAAGCCTACCTTCCTGACCATTGGGGAGCTCATTCTCAGACTCTCTCCCCACAACTTTGACCTGCACACCAGGCAATTGCCTGCCGATACTACCAGGCTTGTGATAAGCAGATGTGTTCGTGCTGATAACAGGCGAAGCCTCGGTCACTCCGTATCCTTCGCAAAGAGTTTTCCCAAATTTATCATAATAAGCCATACGAACGCCCTCAGGCAATTTGTCGGCACCGCAAATCATTATGCGGACAGTATCAAAAGTGTCGGAATTGGATTTGGGCAAATACGCTTTAAAAAACACAGGTGTTCCCGTCATAAAAGAAATTTTGTATTGGGGCACAGTCTGACATACCAATTTATAATCCAAGGGGTTAGCCACAGTTACCATCGTAGCACCCAAGGAGATAGGCAACCAAAAATTAGTGGTAAATCCGAAACTGTGAAACAACGGAAGAGAAGACAAAAAGATATCCTTGTCGGTTAAATCAAGTATCTTGGGAATCGCTACCAACTGAGAAACAATATTATTGTGAGAAAGCGGAACAACTTTCGGTTCGGACTCACTACCTGTCGTCAAGAGCATCACCGCCCAATCTTCACCGCCTCTTCTGTGAAACTCAGACAAAATTTTTCTCGAAGATTTTTTGCTTTTCCAAAGAGCTTTGATTTTGTCCATAAAAGTAACATTGCCAAGGAAATCCTCAACCATAACCATCTTATCTATCGGCTCAATCTCCAATTTTTCCAAAAGTTTCTCGGAAGTGATGACCACATCCAATTTGCACTTTTTAATTGCATACAAACTATTAGCAATCGCACCCGTTGAATAATTAATCAGCACAGGCACTTTGCCCGACAAAAGAACAGCAATACAGACCAACATTCCACCTGGAGATGTCGGTATCATCACGCCTACCCTCTTCCCCGAGAGCTTTTCTATCTCTTTTGCCAACATCAACACGGCTACCAAAGATTTGGAATAACTAAGTTTTTTGCCACTCGTTGTATCAATGAAAGCTGTTTTGCTCCCAAATTTTTTTACAGTTTCTAAATAAATTTCTACCAATGAATTATTCAAAATATCTCCCTTTTTGGACACGCCACTATCCATTCCCTAAAATTATTCGACAGTCACACTCTTGGCAAGATTACGAGGTTGATCAATATTCAGACCTTTCCCATAAGCCACATAATACGCCAACAATTGCAACGGAATGCTCGCCAATATTGGCATTAGCGACCAAGTAGTTTGCGGTATGTAAAATACCCTCTGACAAATCGCTTCCAAATTCGCATCTCTATTAGAAGCAACCGCATATATCTTCCCCTTTCGAGACCTAACCTCTTCCAAATTGGAAATAACCTTATGATAGATGATGTCGGAAGGAGCTATAGCCAAAATGGGCATATTTTCGTCAATCAAGGCAATCGGACCGTGCTTCATCTCGGCAGCCGGATAGCCCTCTGCATGAATATAAGAAATTTCCTTGAGCTTCAGAGCACCTTCCAGAGCCGTAGGGAAGTTAACATCTCTTCCCAAAAATAAAGCGTTCGAAGCACCAACAATAAGCCCAGCCACCTCTTTGACCTCATCTTTGCACTTCAACACTTCGTCAATTTTGGCAGGCAAAGACTCCAACTCCAAGATGAATTTCATTATCTGTTCACTATCGGCAAACCCTCTGACTTGCCCGAAATGGTGAGCCAAAAGGACCAAAACAGTTACCTGTGATGTAAAAGCTTTGGTGGAAGCGACACCAATCTCCGGTCCAGCGTGCAGATATGTCCCTCCGTCAGACTCGCGAGCAATCTCACTTCCCACAACATTGGTAATGCTATAAACTCTCGCTCCTCTATTTTTAGCCTCTCGTATCGCCGCCAAAGTGTCGGCAGTAGAGCCAGATTGGCTGATGGCTATCACTATTGTGTGTCTGGGGATTATCGGATTGCGATAGCGATATTCACTGGCATACTCCACACTTACGGGTATTTTCGCGATTTTCTCCAACAAATATTTCCCAACTAAACCAGCATGCCACGAAGTGCCACAAGCAACAATTTGAATATTCTCAAGGTCTCGTATCTCTTTTGATGTAAGGTTAAAGCCACCCAACCTAACCAAACATTCCGACTTGTTGATTCGCCCTCTGAAAGCGTTCCTAACCGTTTCCGCCTGTTCACAAATCTCCTTGAGCATAAAATGCTCATATCCATTCTTGGTAATGGAAGAGATGTCCCAATCGACAACATCAATTTTCTTTTCTATCGGCTCATCGTCCAAAGTGGTAATCTCAAAATCGTCTTTACTAATGCTAACCATCTGGAAATCGTCCAAATAGATAACATTAGAAGTGTGAATCATAATAGCACTAACATCGGAAGCAACAAAATTTTCATCGTCTCCCACACCGATTACCAAAGGACTTCCACATCTGGCAGCATACAAAACTTCGGGATTTTCAGTGTCCAAAACAGCGATACCATAAGTGCCTTCAACTTTCTTCAACGCAATCTGAATCGCTTTTTTGGTGTCGTTTCCCTTATTTTTGAAATAACTAATCAAATTTGCCAAAACTTCCGTATCAGTCTGCGATTTGAACTCAAACCCTTTCTTACTCAGCTCTTCACGCAAAAATTTGTAATTTTCGATAATTCCGTTGTGAACCAAGCAAATTTTCCCATCCATACTACGATGAGGATGAGCGTTCTCCAAAGTAGGTTCGCCGTGAGTTGCCCAGCGAGTATGCCCAATTCCCAAATTTGACACATTATCTTCTGTGCCCAACTTTTCTTGCAAATTGGCTATTTTGCCGACCGCCTTTGTAACCTTAATATCATTATCATGCCAAAGAGCAACACCAGCACTATCATATCCGCGATATTCCAGCTTTTTCAAGCCGCCAATTATTATGGACAAAGCCTGTTTATCGCCAATGTATCCAACTATTCCACACATACTACCACCTAATTTTTTTTAACCAGCAACAACTTCTTTAATATCAGGAATGTTCTCTTTCAATATCTTTTCCACACCTTGCTTGAGGGTCAAAGTTGCCATCGGACAACCACTACAAGCTCCGGTAAGACGCACCTTTACGACTCCATCATCACAAATCTCTATCAACTTAACATCCCCACCATCAGCTTGAATAGCAGGTCTAATCTTATCCAAATTTTTTTCTACGAGTTCTTTACTAATCATTTTTATCTCCTTCACTTAAGAATTTAATTTTTCTATCTCTTTCCCAATGGAAAACAACAACTCCTCACTGAATTTGTTCCCCATCAATTGAACGCTCTGCGAAAAAGGCGAATCAGCACTAACTCTGCCGATAGGAATGCTCAGAGCAGGAATCCCTGCGATATTAGCACTGCAAGTGAAAACATCCGTGTTATACATCGCCACGGGGTCTTCACACCTTTCGCCTATTTTGGGAGGCAACGAATTGGCAACCGGAGCAAGCAAAATGTCACACTCATTAGCGAAAATTTCGGAAAATTCTCGCTCAAAATTGCTCTTCGCCTGCAACGCCTTGCCATAATAAGCATCAAAATAACCAGCCGACAACACATAAGTCCCAAGCATTATTCTCCGCTTTACCTCTTGTCCAAAACCCTCGGAACGCGAAGCCTTAATCATCTCCATCACTCCATCATCAACATCGGCTCTATTGGAATAACGCACGCCGTCAAATCTCGACAAATTGGAAGAAAGCTCCGCAGTCGTCAGCACATAATAGGTAGGGACAGCAAATTTACTGGAAGGAATGGAAACCGACTTGAACTGAAATCCGACAGACTTCATCTTCTCAATAAAATTCAAAATTCCCTCGGACAAATTTTCATCCAAAACATCAAAATACTCTTTGGGCAAACCAATCACAATCTCTTTGATATTCTTGTTAGAAACTTCGCTTTTATAAGGCTTGCTCGTCATATCGTTTTTGTCCTGACCCTTGATAATGTCAAAAATAAGCTGATTCTCCTGAACGGTTTTGCTCAAAACTCCTATCTGGTCTAAGGACGAAGAAAAGGCTGTCAACCCATAGCGAGAGACACTCCCATAAGTTGGCTTTAATCCGACCAATCCGCAATAACTCGCCGGCAAACGAATGGAGCCTCCGGTCTCACTGCCCAAAGCCACCGGCACCATATCTCCGGCAACACTCACAGCCGAACCGCTACTGGAGCCTCCTGCCACATACGAACTGTCCAAAGGATTTTTCGCCACTCCAAAATGAGAGTACTCGCCAGTGGCACCCATAGCAAACTCATCAAGATTTGTCTTACCCACGATGATGGCATCTTCTTGCTCCAACTTCTCTATCACAGTAGCATCAAAGGGACTTATGTAATCTTGCAAACTCGCCGAAGCACAAGTCATCTTCTGCCCTGCAATCGCAATATTGTCCTTGACCGCAATCGGCAACCCAGCCAATTTTCCGACTTTTTGCCCTTTGCTAATCCTATCATCAATGTCTTTTGCTTTAGACAACGCTCGCTCTTGCAAAACGGTGATAAAAGCGTTCAACTCTTCTTTCTCGCTAATTTTGGCAAAAACATTTTCAACCACGGAAACAGCCGAAGTCTTTCGCTCCAAAATCCCGTCAATTATCTCAAAACTTTTCAAAACTCTCTCTCAATCTATGATTTTAATAAACTATTTCCCGTCATTTCAGCGGGTTTATCAATTCCCATCAACTCCAAAATCGTCGGAGCAATATCTCCCAACTTGCCGTCAGTCAACCTGTCTCTGCCATTACCAGCCAAGATAATCTTAACCGGAGAAGTGGTATGAGCAGTAAAAACTTCGCCATTTTCGTTCAACATCTTCTCCGCATTACCGTGGTCGGCAGTGATAAGCACTTCGTATTCATGGCTCAAAGCCGTAGGAATAATCTTGCTCAAAACATCGTCCACAGTTTCTACAGCCCTTTTTGTCGCCTCGAAGTCGCCCGTATGACCGACCATATCACAATTCGCCAGATTGCAAATAACCATCTGATATTTCTCTGCTTGCAACTGCTCAAGCAAAGCATCCGCAACCTCATAAGCACTCATCTCAGGTTGCAAATCGTAGGAAGCGACCTTGGGAGACGGTATCAAAATTCTGTCCTCGCCAGCAAAAGGCTCTTCCCGTGTTCCATTGAAGAAAAAAGTTACATGAGCATATTTTTCCGTTTCGGCAATCCTCAACTGCTTTAATCCACAATCCCCCACAACTTCACCCAAAATATTTTTGAGTGCCGGCAAACGAAACGCTACACTCAAATAATCTTCCAAATGAACATCGTAAGGCGACATACTTACAAAACACAAATTTTTAAATTCGTTTCGCTCAAAATTGCCAAACTCAGGCAACAAGAAACTGTAAGAAATCTGTCTTGCTCTATCCGCTCTGAAATTAAAGAAAAACAAGGAATCGTCATCTTTTACCCCAGGCGTGTTGTCAATGACACAAGGCTTTATAAACTCGTCAGTTACCTTGTCAGCGTAGCTACTCTCCACAGCATCAACAGGATTGTCAAAATACTTGCCTTGCCTATTCACAAAGCAGTTATAAGCCTTTTCCACTCTGTCCCAACGATTGTCTCTATCCATCGCCCAATAACGCCCACACACACTGGCAACTTGACACAAATCTTTGGTTTCATCCAAAAACTCTTGCACAAAACCTTTCCCAGAATTGGGCAAAGTATCCCTACCGTCAGTAATCAAATGGTAAAAAATCTTGTCGGAAGACAAACCGCGAGAGTTCGCCAATTTCAGAAAAGCAAGCAAATGTTTGGGATTAGAATGCACCTTGCCATCGGACAACAAACCCATTATGTGAAGATTGCTACCGCTTTTTAGACAATTGTCAATCGCCTTGTTCAGAGCCTCATTCTTGTCAAATTCACCCGTGGCAATTGCTTTATCTATCAGAGTATTCAGCTGGTAAACGATGCGACCTGCACCAATATTCAGATGACCAACTTCGGAATTTCCCATAGTGCCATCTTCCAGACCGACAGCCAAACCAGAAGGCAAAAGAAACGAGCTACCATACTTAGATTCAAGGGCATCCAAAAATGGAGTTTTCGCATCAGCAACAGCGTTTCCAACCCTATTTGTTGAGTATCCCCATCCATCTAAAATCATCAATAAAACTTTCTTTTTCATAAAGCATCTCACTTGAAAAAATTTGACATCAAGATTTAGTAAAGCAAGGTTTTGTCCAACTTTTTTGCCAAAAACTTGAATAAGAGAAATAAAATCATAGATGGTTTTCATATGGCGAAGTTTAAAACAAATATTTCAAATAATTTTCAAGGTCAGACTTTTATTTCTGAAACATATGTCAAAGGCTATAAACACAAAATACAAAAACAAACCAATTGGTAGGCTTTGTGTAATTTATAATTGGAAATGAATAATTATTGTCATCTGCCCGCCAAGCCACTGATAACTTACCAATATTTCAATAAAAAAGCCTCCAAAATTGGAGGCTTAATTTCTTCTTTAGTAATTTTTTTATTTTCTTCTCCTCAATTCCATAGAATCTATTGCTTCGTATAAACATATGCACCTGTCCAGCTGGAAGAACTCGCTGAAAGATACAATTTTGAATTCTCAACCTTATAATAACAAAAATATGCAGAAGAGCCACTTGATGGAGTTCCAGCAACACCATTAGTATATTTTGTTCTAGTATAAGTATAAGATCCTTGCCCAATTTTCGGACTGGAACTTGTGTTGACAGTATATGTTCCAGTTTGAGTTTCTAAAGTATAATTATTATCATCTGTAATAGATGTTTTGAGAGAATTTGTAAAAGACATATTGCTATTGTAAGTTACTTTTTCATACTCACTACTTGATGAGCGAACCCAAGTCCCAACTAACTCATTTGTAGAGCTACTGGTGCTACTATCGTCATCATCGTTCTCAAAAATATTACATCCACAGATACCCAACACCATCATCAACATTCCTAAAATTATTACTTTCTTCATTTTTTTCTCCTTTTATTTTAAAAATTTTATTCTTTACTTAGTGCTAAAAGAACATCTCAAAATTTTTCACAACTATATGCTACTTCTCCATAACTATACGGAAACCGTCGTAGTAGAGGCGGTAACTCGGATTGGTACCGCGACGGTCGACAACACGGCAATAGGGGTCGTTGACGAGCCAAAAGCCACCACGACACACGCGATACGAGCCTCTGCTTGCTCCCGTAGGGTCGCTTACTGCGGCACTGCTATAAGCTCCATACAAATCAGAGCACCATTCCCCAACATTACCACTCATATCATATATCCCCAATTCATTAGCTTTTTTTGTCCCCACCTCGTGCGTTTTGCCACCTGCATTATCCTCATACCAAGCTATTTCACCTATACTATTGCTCCCAGAGTAAGTATAGCCTTTGCTTTTATTGCCTCCTCTGGCAACAAACTCCCACTCAGCTTCTGTAGGTAGTCTGTATTTATCTGTGCCTTCCTTTTGGTTGAGTTTGGTGATAAACTCTTGAATATCGTTCCAAGAAACTTGTTCCACAGGTAAATTATCGCCTTTCCAATTAGAAGGATTAGAACCCATCACTGCTACCCATTGCTTTTGGGTTACTTCATATTTGCCTATGTAATAATCTTTAGTAAGTGTCACTTGATGAACTGGTTTTTCGTCGCTATCCCCTGAGGTAGATCCCATCATAAAAGTGCCTGCTTCTACCAAAACAAATTCCATACCGATGGAGTTGACCATTTTAGTGCTAAAATTCCTCACAGAACTTTCAGTGATTTTACTATCTTTTTTGCCAATCACTTTCCAATAATATGTAGTTCCATAATTCAAACTGCTTAAAATGTAATTGTTAGCAGTAATGTTTGTAGCAATTTTGCTATAACTACCAAGAGAAGTTCCCAAATAGACCTCATAATATTCTGCATTGCCTGTCCAAGATAAATTAATACTCAAATCTTGATTGGTAGCACCATTGGTTGGTGAAGTTAGATTAACATCAATTTCTTCAGTTTTTGTAGTAAAACTTCTTATCTCGCTTTCTCCGCTTTTACCATCTTTTTTGCCAATCACTTTCCAATAATAAGTAGTTCCATAATTCAAACCTGTTTTAGTATAACTGTTTCCTGAAAGTCCACTAGCTATTCTGCTAAGGCTTGACGAAGTTGTTCCCATATAAACATCATAAGTAGAGGCTGTGCCAGTCCATGTTAGAGTAACATTAGTGGATTGATTGGTAGCAGCATTGGCTGGAGAGGAAGCAAATACAGAAACACCATCTTTTGCACAAGCAAGTCTAAATCCTACACCATTTTCACTCTCTAAAGATGAAGAACCATAACGAAAATCAAAGCGACAACTAACACTAGAATTAACAAAACAACCCCCTCTACGGACTCGAGTTGTTCCGCTATTTGGACCAGTTGGGTCTATTTGACTACCGCTGCTATAGCTATTATACCAATCTGAACACAGTTCCCAAACATTACCACTCATATCATAAATTCCCAGTTCATTGGCATTTTTTTGTCCTACCTTATTTGTTGAACTTGTATTTTCTTTATACCAAGCAACATTTCCAATAGTGTTACTGCCTGAATAAGTATATCCTTTACTATTATTTCCACCTCGGAAAGCAAATTCCCATTCTGCTTCAGTAGGTAATTTATATTTGTTAGTTCCAAATAAAACATTTAAAAAATCAGCATAAGCTTTTGCTCCATACCAAGTAATTTCAACAGCAGGATATTTTTCCTTATAGTTTTTTACATATAAATAACCATTTGAAAGCCCTATTTGACATCCACCATCATTTAAATCTAATAATTCATTACCATTATAACTGACAGATGACGAGCTAAAACTTAACCCACTAATATTATTTCTAGCCCAATTATATACTTTCACAACCTCCTCATTAGTTACTTCATATTTTCCTATATAAAAATCATTACTAATAGTTACTGTGTGAATAGGAGAAGAATAATAAGAACTAATTGAGGAGCCCATCTGAAAAGATCCAGCTTTCACCAGAACTAAATTTAAATCAATATTTATTGAATTCCCCTCTTTTTTCGTGGTAAAACTCCAAATATCACTTGTTTTATTTTCATCCCCTTTGGCTACGACTTTCCAATAGTAAGTTGTAAGATAGTTTAAATTACTTTTTGTGTAACTATTACTGGTAATATTACTAGATATTCTACTCAAACTTGAGGAACTTGTCCCAAAATAAACATCATATTTTTCGGCATTCCCCGTCCAAGTTAATGTTATGCTTGTTGTTTGGTTGGTTGCCCCATTAGTGGGAGAAGATAAATTTACACTTGTCTCATTGTTCTCAGTAGTAAAATTTCTAATAGAACTCTCGTTACTCTCACTTCCTTTTTTCCCCACCACTTTCCAATAATATTTAGTTTTATAGTCCAAATTGTATTTTGTATAACTCGTATTGGACAAATTACTAGCTATTTTGCTGAGATTATACGAGCTATTCCCCAAATACAAATCATAAGTAGTAGCTGTTCCAGTCCATTGAAAAGTCACATTTATAGGTTGATTAGTTGCTCCTGAAATAGGAGAGTTTAAATAAATTGCTATATTTTCATTTGTTTGCTCTTCATTGTGATCGTCATCATCACTACCGAAAATATCCTTACACCCCAAGAATGCAAAAAGTAGTGTAGTAATTATACATAAACCAAGTATTTTTTTCACCTTCCCTCCTCTTTTGAATTAATTTGTTTTTTGTCTTTGCAGTCTATTGTATTAGCCTCAATGATGCTACTACTGGATACTTGAGTAGGTATAGAGGTAGAATAAGAATTTATGCCACTAATCACTCCCGTAGTTCCATCAATAGAAAATACATGCCAATAGTATTTACTGGAAGCAGTTCCTGAAGGAGCAGTAAAGGTTTTTAGCAAGGCATTATCTCCATACACTTTTACACAAGCACCAGAATATGGCAAGGAACTACTGCCAGCGTAGTGATGAACAGAAAAATAATATTTACCTTCAACCATTTTGTAAATAGTTATAGTCTCTGGACCGTAGGAAGAAATATCATCAACATCCAAACTATTATAAGGGACTGTAGAACTATTACTACTCGAATATTTACTACGATAGTAAGTATGATAAATAGTTCCATTAATTCTTGGTGTCCAAAGATGAGCATCCAAATCACTTGGATTTTGACCCCAAGATAAAACAATCCTAATTTCCTTTAAACTACTAGTTGTACCACCAACAGAAGAAAATTCAATATTATAGACAGAAAGAGAATTATTCTTTACTTTTTTTAACACTTTCACATAATAATATCCTGGCGTAGAACCAGAATTAAAAGTGATTTTCTCACTATCCGAACTAGTCGAATTAGATCTTTGTAACAGCATTCCAGATGGAGAATACAATTCTAAGTCTAAATCTCCATTACTATTTTTAAAATCAATTTTTACAGATATTTCATTATTGGCATTGGCATAAGTTTTAAAATAATCAACATCATCATCAAAAATAATAAGTGAATTTTCTTTGTTTCTCGATAATTCTGTAGCTTTTCCCATTGAATTATTAGGTTCATATGGATCACATGCTGACGAAGGAACAACTTTAAAAATGGTTAGAGCTCTTTTTATGCGAGTATTAGCTTCTTTCACATAAAAATAGCCATCCAAATCTATATTACTCAAATTCTCTTTTTCTATTATTTTTGAAATCAAATTATTAATATATTCTTCGCTTACCATTGTTCCAATACCAATAATAGCACTTGATACTGACGGAGTAAGAGTGGCAACACTTATTGCAATACTTGTTCCAGATACTAAATTGGCTAATTTAAGTTTAACAAGCTCAGTAAATTCAGCCAAATTAAGCCTATACCAAGTATAACTTTCTGATACATTAGCTTCATTTCCCATCTCCAACTTTGCCATTTTATACTGATTAAAGGCAATATCTATTTGTGACTTAGCTATCATAACAACACTAAAAAGAGCAATTGTTGTTCCTAATATGAAAATCTCTCGGGGAGCATTAATAGAACTTGCATTTATGTTTCTATTCCCCAAAATGGAAGAATTAGCCTCAACAACTGGATCCCCCATATAAATATAAGGTGCATAAGTATCTGTTTCATCATATACCATAATCATAGTTCTTCCATTTTTTGCGACTGCAGAAACCTCAATATTTTGCAGTTTTTCGCCAGATGCATTAGTAACCGTTACCTTTACTGGCTTACTTAATTCTGAAGAAGTAAATTGATAACTTCCCAACTCATCTGTTTTACCTTGAAAAGATTGTACTCCTTCTTGAGTAAAAGTCCCAGATGTTCCACTACTTCCGCCAGTTCCATCAGTACCACTTCCTGCATCATTCCCTACAGGACTAACACTCTTCTCACCACAAGCCATAAGCAATACCACTAAAATTAACAAAACTAAATTCAAACCCTTTTTCATTCTTTTATCTCCTATTTTAAACACAAAAAAAGAGACAGCTCGGTAAAACCGAACTATCTCTTAAACTATATAAATTTAGTTGACCTGCTAAGCCACCAGTCCCTTGACTGACCAACTGACCAACTGACCAACTGACCAACTGACCAACTGACCAACTGACCAACTGACCAACTGACCAACTGATTTTTTTATTTTCATAACGACAGGAGTTAAAAATTTTTTAAATATGTCAACCCAGAATTGCGAAAAATTTACAATGTTGTATCAACACTGTGTTTGGGCTTCCTGCTACTCTCTCCTCATCCTCATGCCCGTTGTCTATCAAGCACAACGCCTATCTAATTGCTTTACCACTCTTGTGCTTGGGAAATGGGGATTTATTCTTGTTTTCGTTCTTACCTGTCCTTTTTTTGCCGTAATCTGACCACATAAATTAAGTCTCAAATGATTAGCCGTATTTATGTGTTCAGATGCTATCGTTATGCCAAAAGATAGACCTACCTCACCAAGCAACTGCTTGACTCCTCTGCAAAAAAACAATCTCGCTATTTGATTAACTACTGCTCATTTATTTATTTATTGTATGCATTGGGATAAAGCGTGGCGGTATCTTCTTGCTCCTGCTCTCCCTCATCCTCACACAAGTGGGGATCCATTCTTCCTTATCTTCTCAAAAGAAGCAGGTGCTGATGTCCCAACCAGTCTCACCGTAGATTCCCGCGTTCGCGAGAATGAGAGGGCGGTGATGTGGAAATGAGTGCGGTGGTGCGAGAACAAGAGTGGTGATGCGAGAATGTAGGTGGTGATGCGGAATAAGGAGGATACCAAACCCAAAGCGTGTTTCGTATGGGGTTAGTTGGCAACAAATCCATAAGTCGAGGCTCGTAAAAATAGAAAACGACTGATGTCAATTATTGTGCGATGCCTGTAGTCTCTTCCTTAATTGCTAATCGGACATTACAGGTTGAGCATACAATAATGACGAGGGAGTTGAATATTTTAGAGGCGAGGCTTCGGATTTTGAGTTTTTTCTTTGGCGTTACTCTTTCTTTTTTTATCACGAAAAAAAGAAAGGTAACATAAAATCAATTAGACCTCTTCTCTCTCAAAGAAAAAATCTTCCTAATCTGCCTCTCATCCAAAAACTTCCACATCCCCATAGGCAAAGAACCGAGCTGCAAACCGCCAATCTGCAATCTAGTCAGCTTCGTCACATTCAAACCGACACTGGAAATCATCCTACGAATTTGTCGCTTCCGACCTTCTTGGATGATTATTTTTAGGACACTACCGCCATTAGTAGCCTTATTGATAAAAACCTTGGCAGGAAAAGTCTTGATGCCATCTATCTCCACACCAGCACGCAAAGTGCTCGCCATCTCATTGCTGAAATAACCGTCAACCTCAACCTTATAAACCTTCTCCAATTTATAACTGGGATGAATGACTTTGTTGGCAAAATCGCCGTCACTCGTGAGGAGCAAAAGTCCTTGAGACATAAAATCAAGTCGCCCCACAGCAAACAGATGAACACCGAAATCAGGCACCAAGTCGTAAACCAGTTTCCGCCCAAATTCATCGCTATGCGACACCAAATATCCGGGAGGCTTATTAATCATCAGATAGATTTTCTCGTCTTTGTATTCGGCAACTTTCCCGTCAACTTCGACCTTATCTTCTTTCGGATCAATCCGCCAATTGAACTCCTTGCAATCTTCGCCATTGACCTTCACCTTGCCGTCCAAAATCAACGACTCGACACTTCGTCTAGAGCCAAACCCGCAAAAAGCCAAAAATTTGTTTATTCTCAAGTGTTACCTATTACCAAGACTCGAAAGTAGAGTTGTTAATCTCATCGAACAACTCTTTAAAAATCTTGGGCTTAATAATCTGCTCATACTTATCGCGATTATTGTTTTGAGCTTTAGTGATAGTAACATCCACATTTATATCGGTCTTATCGCTAATAGCATAAGTGATATTGTAAGATTTACTACTTACAGAATAAAGAGTCTTGTTCTTCACCAAGTCGTAAAAAGTGACCTTGAAACTCATCATAATGTGATAACTCTCTATATTATCGTCAGAATCGTATTTGTAAACTTCGTCCGTATAAGTCAAAATTTCGCCTTTCAATATACAATCCGCATTTTTTGTCTGTGTCTTCAAATCACTGTTGGAATTGAATTGCGTAGAAAAGTAGGTCAGCAAATCCTCGTCCAGCCAATCTTCGTCCGTAGAGTTAGCAAAAGTCTGAACCGTAATCGTGTTAAGATGCGACAAACTCCGACCACTGACACTGTATGCACAACCGAAAATCACAAAAGGCAAAAACAGAAATAAAATCTTTTTAATTTTTTTCAAAATATCTCCAAAAACAACTCGCTAAAAAAAATCTTTTACTTTATCCAAAAAAGATTTCTTGGGGCTTAGCTCTCGCTTTTCATCAAATTTGGCAAGTTTTTCATACAGTTTTTTCTCATCCTTGTCCAATTTTGTCGGTATCTTCACGGACAATTTTACAAATAAATCTCCCTTGTAATCACGATTTACCACAGGCAAACCTTGCCCTTTGACCCGCAAAATCTTTCCCGTTTCAGTGCCCTCTTTGACATTCAATTTGAGCTTACCACCGTAGATGGAGTCTATCATCAAACTCCCACCCAAGACGGCTGTCGAAACATTGATAGGGAAATCAACATAAAGATTCTCCCCATCTCTAACGAACAAATCGTGCTCTTTCTCAGAAATAACGACAATCAAATCTCCGCTTTGTCCGCCATTGTGACCAGCATTTCCTTGTCCGTCCAACCGCAAATATTGCCCCTCTTCGACACCAGCGGGGATTTTGACCAAAACAGTTTTTTGCTCATCCACTCTTCCTGTCCCTAAGCAATTGGGGCAAGGATTTTCGATTTTTTGACCAGTGCCACCACAACTCGGGCAATCAACTATGGTCTGCATTCTCCCGAAAATAGAGTTCTGCACTTGTCGCACCTGACCAGTGCCACCGCATTGTGAGCAAGTAGCTTTCTTGCCGTCTTTGGCACCACTGCCACCACATTTGGGACAAGCAACTTTGACTTTGATTTTTATCTTCTTTTCGCACCCCTCGGCAATCTCTTTGAGTGTCAGGTGCACTCCAACTTTCAAATCTTCGCCTCTGTTGCTTCTGCGACCTGAGCGACGACCTCCACCAAAAATATTCCCGAAAAACGAAGAAAATCCCTCAGAACCGAAAATATCCGAAAAATCTCCCGAATGCGAAAAGTCTGACCAACGAAATCCACCTTGATGCCCAAAAGCTCCGTCCATTCCTGCATGACCAAACTGGTCATAACGAGACTTTTTGTCGTTATCCGACAACACCTCATACGCTTCCGAAGCCTCTTTGAATTTCTCTTCAGCCTCTTTGTCGCCCTGATTTTTATCGGGATGATACTTCATCGCCAATTTGCGATAAGCTTTCTTTATATCCGCAGCACTGGCACTTTTATCAATGCCCAGCACCTCATAATAATCTCTCTTTGCCATAATCTATATTTGTCTCCAAAATTTTAATAATCTCTTTCGCTTCTTCAATTTTTATTTGGCTCAATCTGTTTTCATTCATGTCACATTAAACCAAGTAAAAATTGACCTTTTGCCAAATCAGAAGGCGAAGAATAATTTCCTCGCCTTCTTCACAACACATTTTAAATAAATATCACACTATTTTTTGTCGTCATCGTCAACGACTTCAAAATCAGCATCAACAGGACCGTTTTCAGATTTTGCATTGTTATCACCTGCACTTGCATTCTCAGCACCAGCACCAGCGTTTTCATTAGCTTGATTTTTTTGCATTTCCGCCTGCAAAATCTCGCCAATCTTTTGAGCTTTGGCAGCCAATTCATCACGAGCAGCAGTCACTTCTTCCTTGGACATTGCCTTATCTTTTTTCTCTTTAGCATCCTTAATAGCGTCCTCAATCTTTTTCTTCTCATCGTCCGCCAATTTGTCGCTATACTCTTTCAAAGATTTTTCCGTAGAGAAAATCAAAGTATCCAACTCGTTCTTCGCATCGATAAGCTCTTTGCGTTTGTCGTCATCAGCTTTGTGAGCCTCAGCATCCTTGACCATCTTTTCTATCTCTTCTTCCGAAAGTGAACCCGGTCTCTCAATCTTAATCGATTGCTCTTTGCCAGTTCCCTTATCTTTGGCGGTAACATGCAAAATTCCGTTGGCATCAATGTCAAAAGTAACTTCGATTTGCGGAACACCTCTTGGTGCAGGTGGAATGCCCACAAGGTCAAAATTGCCAAGCACTCTATTGTCGGCAGCCATCGGTCTCTCGCCTTGCAACACCTTGATGTTCACGGCAGGTTGATTGTCAGCGGCAGTAGAGAAAACTTGCGATTTTTTGGTCGGAATAGTCGTGTTTCTCTCGATAAGAGCGGTCATCACACCACCAAGAGTCTCTATACCCAAAGTAAGCGGTGTAACATCCAAAAGCAAAACATCGTCTACGCTCTCGTCTCCACTGAGGATTCCGCCTTGGATACCAGCTCCCGTAGCTACAACTTCGTCAGGGTTGACAGACTTGTTGGCTTTTTTCCCAAAATATTTTTCCACAGCCTCTACCACAGCCGGAATACGAGTTGAGCCTCCTACCAAAAGAACCTCGTCAATATCGGAAGTCGATAATTTGGCATCACTCATAGCTTTGCGACACGGCTCTATGCTTTTGGCAATCAAATCCGCAACCATAGAATCAAACTCCGCTCTATTCAACGACAAATCCAAGTGCTTGGGACCGGTAGCATCAGCAGTGATGAACGGCAAATTAATAGAAGCAGTTGTTGTCCCAGAAAGTTCAATTTTCGCCTTCTCCGCTGCCTCTTTCAATCGTTGCATCACAGTCGGGTCGTTACCCAAATCTATACCTTCTTGCTCTTTGAATTTCTTCAAAATCCAAGCTATAATCTTTTGGTCAAAGTCGTCACCACCAAGGTGAGTATCGCCATTAGTTGACAAAACCTCAATCACTCCATCTGAAATATCCAAGATAGAGATATCAAAAGTTCCACCACCAAGGTCATAAACAGCGACCTTTTCCTCTTTTTTGGAGTTCACCCCATAAGCCAAAGCGGCAGCCGTAGGCTCGTTGATAATCCTCTTCACATCCAAACCGGCAATCTTCCCGGCATCTTTGGTAGCTTGTCTTTGAGCATCGTTAAAATAAGCTGGAACTGTAATCACAGCTTCGGTCACTTTTTGCCCCAAATAAGACTCGGCGGTCTCTTTCATCTTGGTAAGCACCATAGCCGAAATCTCTTGCGGAGTGTAATCCTTATTTTCCACATCAATATGAAAAACCGCTTCGCTCTTGCCTTGCTTTACCTCATACGGAACAGTCTTAATCTCTTCGGCAAGTTCGTTCAATTGCCTACCGATAAATCTTTTAGCAGAAAAAATCGTGTTCTTCGGATTGGTCACCGCTTGTCTTTTCGCCAAAAGTCCCACAAGCCTTTGATTATCCTTAGAAAATCCGACCACGGAAGGAGTAGTTCTGTTACCTTCCGAATTTGTAATAACAACAGGTTTACCACCTTCCATCACGGTTACGCATGAGTTAGTGGTTCCCAAATCTATACCTATAATCTTTCCCATAATATCTCTCCTTAAAACTTTTTAATTTTATTTATTAATTTATTTTTGTTAATACGCAGCGTTCAATATATTTAGCACATCTTCTTGATTCAATTTCATAAATCCTCCTATGGAAGACCGCCCCAACATAGTTCTCTCAGCCATCAAAGACAAATCTTCTTTTTTAATTCCCACTTGAGCAAGTTTGGCTGGCATACCTATAGATGCAAAGAATTGACCGAGCATCAAAACAAATCGCAAAGCCAGATCTTTCCCTTCTAAACCAAACAACTCTTTGCCCAAAATCTCAAATTTTTTGACATCGGCACCTTTGGAAATGACATAATTCATCCAAGCTGGAAAAATAATGGCAAGTCCAACACCATGAGTAATGTCGGAAATAGCGGAAACTCCATGCTCAATCTGGTGACTCGCCCAGTCGGTAACCTTGCCCGCTGTCAACAATGTGTTCAAAGCCATTGTGGACGACCACATCAGATTTGCCCGAGCCTCATAATTGTCAGGTTTCATCAAGCCAACAGGTGCATATTTCATACAAGTTTTCAAGATTCCTATGGCAAATTGGTCAGCCACCATCGCATCCGAATTTGCGGAAAAATATTGCTCGAAAACATGTGCCATAATGTCCACCGTGCCGGCAGCAGTCTGATAAGCATCCACGGAATAAGTAAACTCGGGATTGAGAATAGCAAATTTCGGAAGATGAAGCCGGCTGTAGCTCGGGATTTTCTCCGCTGTTTCATCATTGGAAATTACCGAATTAATATTGCTTTCTGTGCCAGTAGCCGACAAAGTCAAAACACAGCCAAGAGGAATGGCATTTTCCACTTCCAAGCTGTCTTTTACCATTTGCCATGGGTCGCCGTCGTAATACACAGCTCTAGCGATACATTTACTGCAATCTATTACACTGCCACCGCCTACAGCCAAGATAAAGTCTAACCCTTTCTCTTTGATAATCTTAACACCATCTCGCACACTGCTAATCTTCGGATTTGGTGCTATCCCCGACAATTCCGCATAAACAGGACACTCTTTCCGCAAAACCTTAACAACCTCGTCATACAATCCCATTTTTTTTATACTACCAAATCCATAAGTCAATAGCACTTTCTTTCCTTTGACAAGACTTGCCAAATTGTCCAAAGCCTTCTTGCCAAAGAAAATTTCCGTAGGAAGTTGAAATCTAAAATCTACCACTATCTCCTCCTTTTTTCAGGAGAACTCAGCTTTTGAGCCAAATGAGCAATATTTTCTCCCAAATTCTCCATATTCTTCATACCCTCGCCATCGCTTTCCACCTCTCCAATATTGTTGCCCATACCGAAATTCCAGTAGGTCGAGCCAACCGTAAACATCTGCTGAATTGCAAAAAAGTGGTTCATCATATCCACGGCAGGCAACGCTCCAGCTCTCCTCATAGCGACAATGGAAGCACCAATTTTGTGCTTGAGAAGAAATCCATTAGCCCTGCAAACCAAAGCTGCTCTATCCAAAAAAGCCTTCATCTGTGCGGTAATGCCGGCTACATACACCGGAGAACCGAGAATTATCACATCAGCCTCTGCCATTTTTTCTATCAAACCGTTAATCTTATCATCAGCTATCACACATTTTCTATCTTTATTTTCGGCACATTTTCTACATCCAAGACAAACCCTAACCGCACCATTACCAAGCCAAATCTTCTCACAATCAAACCCGCTTTTTTGCAGTGGTTGCAACACCCTATCCAATAAAATACTGGTGTTACCATTCTCTCTCGAACTTCCGTTTATTGCCAAAACTTTCATCTTCTCTCCAAAACTTTACACTTCTTCTTTCTCTTCTTTTGGTGCTCCACTGGAGACCAAAACTCTTGCCGGTCTGATGACTTTGTCGTTCATCATATAGCCATTTTGCACAACAGCAGCAATCTTGTTTTCCTCAAAATCAGCGGACGGCATATGCGATAGAGCTTCGTGAAATTCAGGATTGAAATCTTTTCCCAAACAATCAATCTTGCAAACATCCTCTTTCTTCAAGACATTGCCAAGTTGGGAAAAAATCATATCCATCCCTTTTTTGAAATCGTCAAATTGATGTTCCTTCACTCCGGACTCGATGGCTCTCTCAAAATTGTCCAAAACCTCACACACTTCCAAAACAATTCTCTCCGTCGCCATCTTTATCCATCTTTCTCTTTCTTGGATATTTCTTCGTCTAAAATTCTCAAATTCTGCCAAATTTCTCGCCAACTTATCTTTGAGTTTCAAAATTTCCAAATGACTTTCCGCCAATTTCTCTTTGTCAGACAGCTTCTTCACTTTCTTCTTTTCAGTCGTTTTTTCTTGAGAATCGTCAGCCTCTTTTTCATTGGAAATTTCCTCATTTAGCTCAGAATCGACAACTTTTTCCGTTTCATCAATCTTATTTTTATCTTTATTTTCTTTATTGCTCATTTGCCAAAATCTCCCTAAAACAATATCATTTTAGCAGTCACATTTAGTGAGTGCCAATTACAAGGTCATTTTTTTACCATTAATAAAGTTGTCAAACTATTTCTTTGAGTGCTAAATTCCCATATAAAAAGCCTCCCAAAAAGTTTAGGAGGCTCTCTATCGTTGTATAAATCTAGTCGGCTAACTTCTTGTAATGGTCGTAACGAGCATTCACAAAATCTTGTGCCGCTTTCCAATACTTCTCTGCCTTTTCTTTGTTCATAGCCATCAGAGATGTGTAGCGTTTCTCGTTTTGCAAGAACTCTTTGACATCTTTTACAGGAGGTTTGCTCTCCAATATGAAAGGATTTTTTCCTTCGGCTGTCAACGCAGGATTGTATCTGTAAAGAGGCCAATAACCGGTATCAACTGCCAATTTTTCCTCGGCTTGAGCGTTGCTCATATCGATACCGTGATTGATACAAGGGGAGTAAACGAACAAAATGGATGGTCCGTCATAAGCCTCTGCCTCACGCATAGCCTTAATCAACTGATTGCGGTCGGCACCCATAGCACATGAAGCCACATATACATATCCGTAACTCATCATCATTTGACCCAAGTCTTTCTTGTTCAGAGGTTTACCTGCTTCTGCAAATTTGGCAATAGCACCTATCGGAGTAGCTTTGGAAGCTTGTCCGCCTGTATTGGAATACACCTCGGTGTCCATCACCAAAATATTGATGTTTTTGCCTGTGGCAAGTGCATGGTCCAATCCACCAAAGCCAATGTCATAAGCCCAACCATCTCCACCAAAAGCCCAAACAGATTTGTCAACAAAGTAATGTTGCAACTCAATAACACGAGACAGACTATCGCTCTTGCTCTCGGAAGGCAAAAGTTCTCTAATCTTAGCAGCTCTGCTCATAGCATCTTCGTCTTTTGCATCAAAATTAGCCAACGCATCTTTCAGCAATTTAGCAAGTTCACTCGTGCTATCCTCTTGCAAATACGCCTCAATATTAAATTTCAAATTGGCTCTGTTGGAGTTGACAGCCAATCTAAAACCAAGCCCGTATTCTGCATTATCCTCAAATAGAGAGTTCGCCCAAGCAGGACCGTATCCGTCTTTATTCTTGCAATAAGGAATAGACGGGAAAGTTCCGCCCCAAATGGAAGAACAACCGGTAGCATTGGCGATAAGCATTCTGTTGCCGAAAAGTTGAGTAAGCAATTTCACATACGGAGTCTCGCCACAGCCAGCACAAGCACCAGAGAACTCCAAAAGTGGTTGCTTGAATTGCGAACCTTTGATAGTGGTAGGAGCGATAACATCTCCGCAAACATCTTCTGGCTTGCTTTGGAAATATTTCAAGTTCTCTCGTTGCACCAACTCTTCTTCGACAGGCTTGAACACCAAAGCACCTTTGGGACAAGAGTTAATACAAGCTCCACACTCAAGGCAATCGTCCACAAACACTTGCATTCTGTATTCGTATTTATCGCCATCTTTGCCCATAGCAGTGATTGTCGTAAATTCAGCAGGTTTATCAGCCAAACTGTCTTTGGCAATCAACTTGGGACGAATAGCTGCGTGAGGACAAACCAAAGAGCAAGCGTTACATTGGATACAATTTTCGGCTATCCAACTCGGAACTTGTGCGGCAACACCTCGTTTTTCCATAGCGGCAGTGCCGGAATACATACATCCGTCCAAAGGCATTTTTGAAACTGGAATCTCATCGCCCTTTTCGTGCATAATCGGTTCGATTACACTCTTGGTAAAGTCATCAGCATCAGCAGGAACCAACCTCTTAGGCTCAACCCATACACTGGCACTGGCAGGAACATCTATCTGTGTCAACGCCTTGCTTGCCTCGTCCACAGCTTTCCAGTTCATATCCACGACTGCCTGACCTTTTTTCTTGAGATAGGTTTTCTTGATAGCCTCTTTTATCAGAGTAATCGCTTCCTCTCTCGGCAAAATCTCGGAAATCGCAAAGAACGCCGCTTGCATCACGGTGTTAATCCTACCACCCAAACCGCACTCTCTGGCAATTTTCAACGCATTTACATTATAAAATCTGATTTTCTTCTTTATAATCGTTTCTTGCATATCCTTGGTCAATTTGGAAAAAACTTCCTCTTGGCTGAATTGAGAGTTAAGGAGGAAAATTCCACCCTCTTTTATTCCTTCCAAAAGGTCGTATCTGCCTATGTAAGCAGGATTATGACAAGCGATAAAATCGGCATTAACAATAAGATACTCCGCCAAAATAGGAGTTTTCCCAAATCTCAAATGACTTCTGGTAACGCCACCGGATTTTTTGGAATCGTATTGGAAATAACCTTGAGCATACATATCGGTGTTGTCACCAATAATTTTGATGGAGTTTTTGTTAGCACCAACAGTTCCGTCTGCTCCAAGTCCCCAAAATTTACAACTAACAGTTCCTTTGGTAAGAGTATTGATATGCTTCTCCACCTTGATGGAAGTCCCGCTCAAATCGTCATCAATACCAACAGTAAAGCCGTGTTTCAAACCGTTACCGGCTTTGTCAAAAATAGCGTTAACCATAGAAGGTGTGAACTCTTTGGAAGACAGTCCGTAGCGACCGCCAACAACCTTGATGTCAGAGCCAACAAGAGCAGCAACAACATCCATATAGAGAGGCTCGCCTATTGACCCCGGCTCTTTCGTTCTATCCAAAGCAACTATTTCTTTTACCGTAGATGGCAAAGCATCTTTGAAATGTTTGATGGAGAAAGGACGATACAAACGGATTTTCACGAGTCCGACTTTTTCTCCCTTATCAACCAAATAGTTAACGGTCTCTTCCACTGTAGCAGCACCGGAGCCCATACAAATTATTACCTTGGTAGCATCGGGAGCACCTACATAATCAAAAAGTTTATAGCTTCTTCCTGACAATTTGGCAACTTTATCCATATATTCCAAAACAATTTCCGGCAATTTAGCGTAATAATTGTTAACAGTCTCTCTTCCTTGGAAATATACATCAGGATTTTGTGCAGCAACCTTCACCATCGGCTTTTGAGGGTTTAAAGCCAAACTTCTAAACTCTTTCACATATTTCATCTCCAAGAGACCCTTGATTTCATCGTAATCAAAAACATCTAACTTGGATATTTCGTGAGAGTTGCGGAAACCATCAAAGAAATTGAGGAAAGGAACTCTTCCCTTGAGCGTAGCCAAGTGCGAAACAACTGCCAAATCCATAATTTCCTGACAGTTAGATGCAGCCATCAGAGCAAATCCTGTATTCCTTGCCGACATTACATCGGAATGGTCTCCGAAGATAGACAAAGACTGACATGCTAAAGAACGAGCAGAAACATGAAAAACCGTGGGAAGCATCTCGCCGGCAATTTTATGCATATTCGGCAACATCAAAAGTAGACCTTGTGAGGCGGTAAAAGTAGTGGTAAAAGCTCCAGCAGAAAGTGCCCCATGCACAGCTCCTGCAGCACCGGCTTCCGATTGCATCTCAGTTACATTTAAAATTTGTCCAAAAACATTTTTTCTCCCTTGAGAAGCCCACAAATCCGCATATTGACCCATATCTGATGACGGTGTAATGGGATAAATCGCAGCCACATCAGAAAAAGCATAAGCGACATGAGCCGCTGCCATATTTCCATCCATCGTTAATTTTTTCGACATTATTGTCCTCCTATATTAAAATTCTTCTATACATAAAGCTCAAAATTTAGCCTTGATATTTTTATATTGCTTCCTCTCCTAAATAAGCTTTCTTCACATCTTCATTATTCGCAAGCTCTTTACCAGTGCCATGCATAGTGACTCTACCAGTTTCCAGCACGAAAGCATAATCAGAAATTTCCAAAGCCGCCTTGGCATTTTGCTCAATTAACAAGACAGTAACACCACCCTCATTAATCCTCTGAATAACCTGCAAAATATCTTTTACAATCAAAGGAGCCAATCCAAGACTCGGCTCATCCATCATAATCAACTTCGGCTTAGTCATCAAAGCCCTACCCACGGCAAGCATCTGTTGTTCCCCTCCGGAGAGAGTTCCCGCCTCTTGCCACTGTCTCTCTTCCAATCTGGGGAAAACCTCAAAAACATACTTCATTAAATCCAAAATAACGGGCTTGCTTTTAATATTATAAGCACCCATAATCAAATTCTCTTTAACGGACAAATTAGCAAAAACTCTTCGCCCTTCAGGAACTAAAACCACACCGGATTTGACAATGTCCACAACGCTTTTGCCCAAAATTTCGTTTCCGTCATACACAACACTGCCGCTTCTAGCCTTTTCCAAGCCGACAACTGTTCTGAGAGTCGTGGATTTCCCTGCTCCATTTGCTCCGATTAGAGAGATTATTTTGCCCTTGGGCACCTCAAAACTTATACCATCAATAGCTGTAATACCACCGAAATTCACACTGAGATTTGTAACTTTTAACATATTAATCAACCCCCAAATAAGCTTCTATCACTTTAGGATTTTTCTGAATTTCACTAGGAACACCCTTAGCTATCGTTTCCCCGTAATCTATCACATACACTCTATCGCAAACACCCATAACCACCTGCATATGATGCTCTATCAAAAAAATAGTAACGCCAAATTTATCCCTAATCTGATGAATAAACTCCATCAATTCAACTGACTCCTGAGGATTCATACCAGCTGCAGGCTCATCCAAAAGCAAAACCTTAGGCTTGGTAGCCAAAGCTCTGGCAATTTCCAATCTTCTTTGTTTTCCGTAAGGCAAACTCGAAGCCTTATACTCAGCAAACTGCTCTAATCCAACTTCTTTCAAGAGTAACATCGCATTCTCGAACATTTTACTCTCTTCTGCACGATAACCCTTTGTCCGCAAAATAGAAGCAAAAATATTGGAGCTAATATTCATTTGTTGGGCGATAAAAACATTTTCCAAAACGCTCATATCATCAAAAAGGCGAATATTTTGAAAAGTTCTAACAACACCCTTTTTCACAATTTCTTCGATTTTCAAACCGTCTATTTTTTCTCCGTTCAAGTAAACTTCGCCGTTAGTAGGAAGATACACTCCGGTAATCATATTGAAAATAGTGGTTTTCCCTGCCCCATTAGGACCAATCAAACCAACAATCTCCCCCTGTTCAATCTCCATATTGTAAGTATCAACAGCGGTAAGTCCACCGAATTTTATCGTTAAATCTCTGCAACTCAATATACTGCTCATCATTTGCTCCTTTTAAATCTGCTTTTAACAGAGCAAACTTTTTCCCAAGACAACTCTTGCCTTCCCATGATTCCTTTGCGATAAAAAAGAATAATAAAAAGTAAAATGGCAGAAAATACCACCATGCGAGTCCCGGGGACACCAGGTATAGTGAACAATCCAAAATTCATCGGAGCATCCAAGAAACGAAGCCCTTCCAAAGCTATAACAAAAATAATAGAACCTATAATACTTCCGGAAACGCTACCAAGTCCACCCAAAACGATAATCAAAACGATATTAAAAGTAAGAATAAACCGGAACATCAAAGGGTCAATAGTTCCGATAAGATGGGCCAAAAGACCACCACCTATTCCCGTGAAAAAAGCCGAGATTACAAAAGCCATCAGCTTGTATTTCATGACATTAATCCCGACAGCTTTAGCGGCAATTTCGTTTTCCCGAATTGCTTTAAAGGATTTGCCGTAACTTCCTTTTATCAAAAATCCGATAACTATCACCGTAAAAACAGCCCAACCCCAGCTCCAATAAATATTGGTATAGTCGGGCAATCCTTTTAACCCCAAAGGTCCGTTAGTTATAGATTGCAAATTTGTGAAAACAACTCTGATAATCTCTCCGAAGCCAAGAGTAGCAATAGCCAAATAGTCGTCGGTAAGTTTCAATACTGGAAATCCAATCAAAAAAGCAACGAAAGCAGACAAAATTCCGCCTATCAAAAGAGCAACTATAAAAGGTAGCTCCACATTAGCCAAAATCGGAACAATCGGTGTCAAAAAGAAATTCATCTCTTTAACTTGTGCGGACATAGTCAAAAGAGCACTTGCGTAAGCTCCCAAAGCCATAAATCCTGCTGAGCCCAAAGACAACATCCCGATATAGCCGTTTATCAAATTTAAACTCACAGCCAAAACTATATAGATAGCACACAGATTAAGGATTCTCACTTGATAAGACCCGAAAATAGATTCGGACAAGGACAAAAACAAGATGCCAATTATCACCAACACAATATTCAACTTTAATTTAAGCTTTTTGTCCATAATCTACACCTTCTCTATAGCGTTAGAGCCAAAAATACCAGTTGGTTTAATCATCAAAATAGCAATCAAAAGCACAAAAGCAAAAGCGTCCCTAAATCCTGATAATGAAGGAGATAAAGCGACAATAGCAATTTCCCCAAACCCAATAACCAAACCTCCAACAACCGCACCTTTAATCTTACCAATTCCACCGACGACAGCAGCAATAAAACACTTAAGCCCGGGAATAAGTCCCATCACGGGCATCAACTGAGGATAACGCATGCTCCACATAATACCACCTACAGCTGCCAAACCCGAACCAATAGCAAAAGTGATAGACACAACTTTGTTTACACTAATTCCCATCAGACTTGTAGTCTCTATGTCCAAACTGGACGCTCTCATAGCCATGCCTATTTTTGTTTTGTAAATTATATGTAATAACGCCAAAAGTGCCAAAATAGTAACAACAGGAATGTAAGCGGAAACTCCTACAAATTGCACGGAAGCAATCTTAACAATCTTACCAAAAATTTCAGGAACCGGAAAAGCCTTCGGTCTGCCTCCGAAAACAACAATACCCAAATTTTGCAAGAAAAAAGAGACACCAATCGCAGAAATCATCACCGAAACTCGAGGATAATTACGAAGAGGCTTGTAAGCAATTTTTTCCACAAAAATTCCGGTCAATATAGTCAGCAAGATGGCCAATAAAAAACTCAGCCACCATGGCAACAAAAACACTCCAAATAAATAAAATGCAAAATAAGCACTTATCATGAAAATCTCACCGTGAGCAAAATTTATCAGCCTTATAATCCCGTAGACCATCGTGTATCCGATAGCTATCAAGGCATAAAGGCTACCCAAAGAAAGAGCGTTAATCAAGTGTTGAAAAAAAATATCCAATTTATTAATTCTCCTCTACAAAATATAACAAAAGCAACAAGTAAAGCCACATTCATAAAAAGACTCTTTAATCCGAAGAAAAAATCAAAGCAGATTAAAGAGTCGTTAAAATAAACAAAACTTATCTAGCTTCTACTGTAGTAAGATAAGTGAATTTACCGTCTTTTATTTGTTTGATAATCGCAGGTTTGATAGCATCACCGTTAGCATCCAAAGTAACTATGCCGGCAGCACCCTCAAAACCTTCTGTTTTAGCAAGAGCATCTCTCAATTGGACAGGATCTGCTGTGCCAATTTTTTTGATAGTTTCATAAACCAATAAATATCCATCAAAACCAAGAGCAGTAACAGCAGCAGGCTCTTTGCCATATTTTTCTCTATAAGCTTTCAAGAAAACTTCAGAAGTTTTGGTAATAGGAGTCTCGGAAGTGAAGAAAGTAGACAAAACAGCACCTTCTGCAGCAGGTCCAGCTATCTCGATTAACTCTGGAGTTTCCCAAGTATCACCACCGAGCATAGGAATATCAAGACCAATTTCTTTGAGTTGTTTCATTACCAAAGCTGATTCGGTATAATTTCCGGGAGCAAAAATGGCATCAATTTTTTTACCCTTCAAAGAGGTCAATTGAGAAGTAAAATCTTGGTCTCCTGTATTATAATCCAAAACAGTAACGATAGCATTCTCATCACTGGTAAGTTTGATGAAATCATCTGTGAAGAACTTAGCCAAAGCAACGGAATAATCGTTGGAAATCTCACGAACTATTGCAACTTTGCGAGCACTAAGATTTGTATAAGCGTAATTTGCCATTACAGAACCTTGGAAGGGGTCTATAAAACAAGCTCTGAAATAAAAATCGTTGCCTCTGGTAACCAAAGGATTGGTGCAAGAAATACCAATAGCTGGCACTTGAGCTTTGGCCACGATAGGACCAGCAGCCATAGAGAAAGAAGAACCCCAGCTACCCAAGATAGCAGATACTTTCTCTTTGTCAGTCAAACGAACGGCAGCATTAGCAGCTTCTACTTTGTCAGATTTGTTATCAACAATTACCAACTCAATCTTCTTACCCAAAACTTCCGGATACATCTCGTTAGCCATTTTAATACCCTCAACCTCCAACTCGCCACCGGCAGCATTGGCTCCAGTCAAAGGCTCAAAAACACCTATTTTGATAACTTTTGATTCGACTTTTTCTTCTTTACATCCCCAAAAAGAAAAAACTAATACAGCAAGAAATAGCAATTTAACTACTTTTAACATATTACCTCCCAATTCAATATTAATCGTGTTTGACTTAAATTAATCAGAGATTTATCGTCAAGATTTTTTTATGTAGCTTTTTCTTTTGAAAAACAGCCACACAGAATAATTGACTATATATTAAAAAATACCTTTGAATCTATCTAACAAATTTTCTGTCAATCTGCTACTGCCCATGGTGAATAGATGTATCCCTGGAACGCCAAAATCGAGTAACTCTTCTATCATTTTAGTTACATAATCCAGACCGAATGTTTTCTCCTCTTCGCGACTACCAGCTTCGAACAAACCATGCACCAACTCTTTGGGAACATCAAAATAGAAAGCTCTGGGAAGAGTCATCAAAATCTTGTGCGAACCTATCGGCTTAATCCCCGGTATTATCGGAATATCTATGCCCTCAGCTCTAACCAAATTGACGAACTCCTTGAATTTTTGCACATCATAAAACATCTGTGTGATGATATAATCCGCACCCGAAGCAACTTTTTGTTTCAGATAAAACAAATCTCTCTCCATGTTCAAGGCTTCAAAATGCTTTTCGGGATAAGCTGCAATTCCAATGCAAAAATCGCTCTTCCCCGCATTATCTACGGGAAAAAGATACTGCCCTTCGTTCATCCGCTTAATCTGAGCCACCATCTGATCGGCATGCTCAAATCCATCCTCATTGGCAACAAAAACTCGGGCACCCATCTGTGGGTCGCCTCTGATTACATAAAGATTTTTGATACCCAAGAAATTCAAATTTATAAGCAAATCTTCCAATTCATATTTGTCAACACCGCCACAAATAAGATGCGGAACAGCCTCGATACCCAACTTATACTGAATAGCAGCAGCAACTCCCACCGTGCCAGTTCTGCGATTTGTCGCTTCCTTCACCACTCCTGCACCAGTCTGCACCAACTTATACGCCCGCTGATGATTGGTAACATTGACAAAACTACAATTGTATTTGACCAACCTCTCCAACGGGTCAAGCACTTTACCAAGCTCCGAACCTCTGACCGGAGGCAACACCTCCAGCGACAAAACCGGTTTCCCTTTTTTTATAGCTTCTACAACTTTCATTTATTCATCCCAAAATTTAATTTTATTTGAAACATCAACAAAACTCCACGGCGAATTTGGATTTGATAGCGTATTGACCATCTATACAGGCGATAAACCCAAGCACATCGGGGTCTAAGCCATCCAAAACAACTTGCAAATCCTCAGCGGATTTCAGACGATTGGCATAGGCAGTCGCAAAACAGTCAGCCAAAACAGCGTTCCTCGCCACAACGCACACACTATCGGCTCTCCCCTTGCTAAAACTCGGTCCGCTCTTGCCGGAAGAAGTCGCAACACCCATAGGAAATTCATCAATAGTAATACTCAAATCCCGACTGTTTTCGTCTCCGGTAGGTAGCAAAACCTTCGTCTCTTCATCTGCGAACAGATACAAGTCTCCACCGTTTTCCACCAATATTTTACCCAAATTAAATTTTTGCAACAAAAACTCTCCAACTTTTTTGGCAAAAAATCCAGCAATCCCCGCGAGAGGTCCAACTCCCGCTTGTTGCGAACATTTCTTCAGCTCCACAATATCATCAGTATCTCCAATCTTCACATCCACAGGCAATAGTGAACGCAAGCTAACAAAATCGGAATAGCTCTCCAAACTCTCCCGCAAAGAAACAATCTGTTGCAAAAGCTCTTTCCCGATGACATCTCTGTCCACATTTGCCAAATAATGCACCACAATATCGCTGTCCTTGTGGCACGCCTGCACCCTCTCCCAACTTCCAGTGCTCAAACTCCTGTAAATGCGGAAATTATCGTTCATCCTTCTCCCGCAAAATCAATGGCTTTTGAACAATTTTGTCTTCAAACAGTTCCACCGGCTGATTAATCTTGAAAATTCCCGACTTAATATTGTCCGCCAAAATATCCGCTATCTCTCTGGCTTTGTCCAGATTAGAAAAAGAGAATGTCTTGATTTTCTTCCCCGCAACTTCTATCTCGCCACTAAAAAGTTGCTGATAATTGACCTTTGCCAGAGCAGGATGCCCGTTCACAGAATAGTCTCGAACGAAAGTCTCGATTTGCTCATTGGCGACACTCACATTGGCAGCTATCTCCTCATTGAGGACAGGAATAGGAATGCCGACTCCCACGAAAAGACTCACACCGTAATTTTGCAACACCAAGGGTTTGATAAAATCGGGGTTCATCCTCTTCATATCGCCTATCAGAGCCAAAGCTGCCGACTGCTCCAAGGGAATGCCGTGTTCGTTCAACTCTCGCTGATTGTCATACTGCGTGCCTTGCCAGCTCACATATCCTCTGGCTCCTACCAAAAAAACTCTCGTGCCGACACCGATTGCTTGCATATGCGGGTCATTGAGCAGAGGGCTGAGTTCGCCCGCACTGGAATAGCTTACATTACCGAAATCGGAAAGCAATTTCCCCATGTAAGTGTAAATGTCCTTGCCACTTGAGTTGACAGCAGCTGGATAATTTTGATAAGCATTCCGCGGGTTGTAAAGGTAAGCCTGATTGATGTCGTCCAACTTGAAATAGGTTTTCACCTCTTTCCGCGGATAGCAGTCAGTTCCTTTGCCCTGTGCTTCCAAACAAACGCTTTTGCCAGCTATCAAATCGCAAATCACATGTGCTCCGCCATAACCAGGGTTGTCCGGATTCTCGGCAGTCGCTCCCAAATAGGTATCAGCAGCAGCCAAACCACCGTGAGCAGGCACTCCGTTAAGATAGATTTTCTCCATCCTAATAGGCAAATCCAAATTACCGAAATTTAAAAAACAGCCTGATGAACACATCGGAGCAAAAGTCGCCGTGGTCACCACATCTACTTCCTTGCAAATTTCCGCACTCGATTTCTTTTTGGCGAGTTGCGTAGCTTGCTCGGCAGTGATAACTACAGCTTCTCCCGTCGCCAACCTCTTTTTGATTTCTTCAATCGTCTTCATTTTTTATACTTCCTGCCTTTTATTTAATAAAAAAGGAGCCACCGTTTATCCGATGACTCCTTTTCTATCCAGTCTCACTGAATTTTTTAGGTCAAAAACGCCACCGAACAACATTAGGCATGCTCATCATCATACCATACATTCGCATCATCATAAAAGCAACCTCGCCGTGTCCGATTTCGTTCTTCACTATTTCGTTCTCCATAAATTCAACATTCGTCTTTCACGCAATTAATAATCCAAATCGGTGTCAATCCTTTTTTGCAAAATTCACACCCAGCAAAACTAAAATCTGCTCGACTTCAAAAGTTCTTCAGCCTTCTCGGTAGCAGTTTTAAAATTGTCAAAAATCAACTCCTCAGCGACCAAATCCGTCAAATTATATTTAATCAACTCGTCTTTCACTTCGGCATTCACACCAGAAATAATCACAGAGATATTTTTCTTCCGCAAAATAGACAAAACATCGTGCAGGTTACGCAGACCAGTCTGGTCGATAAACGAAACATGACGCATCCTGATAATCAGCACCTTGCATTTTAGCCCTATCTCCTCTATCGCCTCGGAATAAGTTCTGGCACAGGCGAAAAACAACGGTCCGCTTATTTCGTAAATTTTTATCTTTTGTGGCAAATCGGAATAGTTGTCCAAAAGGTCGTTGTCCACAACATCGTCAATCCGCTTTTCACTGATATCTGCCATCCGCTTCATAAAAAGTAACGCCGACAAGATGACGCCAATCTCAATTGCCAAAGTCAAATCAAAGAGGACGGTAATAAAAAAAGTCGTGAGCAAGATGAGGACATCAAAATACGAACTTCGCAAAATAGCCACAAACGACCGCCATTCGCTCATATTATAAGAAACTACTATCAAAATTCCAGCCAAACACGACATGGGAATCAACTTCGCCCAACGACCAAGAAAGAGCATAATCAGGAGCAAAGTAACGGCGTGAACCATACCCGAAATCGGTGTTCTTCCACCGTTTTTCACATTCGTGGCTGTGCGGGCTATCGCTCCGGTAGCGGGGATTCCTCCGAAAAAAGGCGTAACAATGTTTGCAATCCCTTGTGCAATCAACTCCGTATTGGAACGATGTTTACCGCTAATCATTCCGTCGGCTACCACAGCCGAGAGCAGAGACTCTATGCCACCAAGCAAGGCGATAGTGAGAGCAGGTGCGATGTAATTGTGCAAATCGGCAAATCTGACAGTCGGAAGAGCAAAAGCGAAACTGTTTGGTATAGAGCCGAAAAACGACTCTATCGTCGCCACATCGAGTTTGCAAAAATAGACCAACGGCGTAACGATGACAATCGCCAAGAAAGAGCCGGGGATTTTGGAAGTGATTTTTTTGGAATAGAATGTTATCAAGATTGTGAACAGAGTGATGGCAAACGCAGTCCAATTTATCTGTGTAATATTAGCGAAATACACGAGCCATTTCTGATGAAAAACTGACGGAACTTTGGCAATATTCAGCCCCAGAGCGTCTTTGATTTGCGTGGAAAAAATCGTCACGGCAATCCCGCTGGTAAAACCGACTATCAGAGAATGAGGGAAAAATTTGAGCAATGTTCCCATCTTGAGCAATCCGAAAAGTATCAAAATCACTCCGGCTAAAATGGTGGAAATGATAAGCCCGTCCACTCCATAACTCTCGACAATACCGTAAACTATGACAATGAAAGCACCAGTCGGACCGCCAATCTGCACACGGCTACCACCAAGAAAGGAGATGATGAAACCCGCAACAATGGCGGTAATCAGCCCCTTCTCAGGAGAGACACCAGAAGCCACAGCAAAAGCAATCGCCAAAGGCAAAGCAACGATGCCAACTACTATTCCCGACAGGATGTCAGCGACTATCTGCTTTCGCTCTATTCCCGCCTTTAGCACGGTAAAAAATTTTGGTTTGAAAATTGTATTCATAGCAGTCTTGCAAAAAAATGCTGAAAATATGTAAATCTAATTTAGAAGATTTGTTGGAAGGTGTAAGAAGCAAGGAGACAATCTTGCTTTGGGCATCACACCTCCTCATTCCCACAAAAGCGGGAATCCAGTTGGGTTGGAGCAGGACGCCAACACGAAAAGATGAATGAGTCCCGTCTTCACGAGGACGAGGGAAGAAGAACAAAAAAACACTGGCGAGTTACCAACTCGACAGTGCTCCGTATCTTTTCATTTTTATTTTTTATCTTTTATTTTTCATTTTCCCACCACTTTTTTGGTGGCTGCTATTTTGCTGTCGGCAAACATTACGACATCTTTTATAACCAGTTTTTGAATGGCGGAAATAAAAGTTTCCATTATATTATAGTTTGGCTCGTTGTTTTGAGTTGGGAGATTCATTAATTGATTTGCAATAATATTTACATTAAAGCTTGAACTACCCCAAGAAAATGAACTAAAAGATTTTGTCATTGTTGAAATAAAAAATAAAGCATTCAATTTATTGAAATTAGTTGTTTTGGATTTTAAAATTTTTATTTTATCCCCTGTGAAATAAGGCTTTTCTTGGTAAAACATTGTTGCCGTATCTTGTCCAAAAGAGATTGTATTTCCATTATTCAAAAATTGTTCGTCCTCATTTATATAGCCACGAATACCATTATTTAAACTCGTTCTTACAACATAGGGTTTACCAATTTCTGAAATAGAAACCTTGTTAGCATCAAATCTTTTTTTATAAGAATTTATCTCAAACAATTCCCCAATTGCAAACTCTCCCCACTCAAACTTCTCATTTTCAAAATATCGCAAAACTTCTTGCTCTTTTTGGGTGAGCTCATAATCTTTGAGACCTGTTGTCAAAAGATAGGCTTCCAGCTCCGCCACTCGCTCCGCTTCCAGCTCCGCTATAAACTCTTCCATAAATTCAAAATCTATTTCGCCATTTTTAGTGGGAAGTTGGATTTTGGTTTTATTCATAGCATCACGATTAAATTTATTCCCATAATCATATTGTTTAGAAGTGGAAACTCTACAAGCAGAAATAATAACACTTGCAATAGCTTTATTAAAAGGTTCAAATTTTGGGACTAAATGTTGAATATGAGAATATCCTATAAAATCATTTTCTTGATAATACATTGTATCTGCTCCTAAAGTTGTATCAGAGCAACTGATTGTATTTCCTTTGTTATTTGCTTCCAAATTAGAAAATCCCATTACCCCATTATTAGATGAAGAATTTGAAATCAATGGAACATTACCACTTTCAGAAATTATCTCTTCATTTTTTAATTTGTAATATTTTGTCGGATTTATCTCAAACAAATCCCCCAATCTGTATTCTCCCCACTCAACACTTTCCAGTTTCTCGCTGAGTGGGGAAACTATTTTCCCAAGCGGTCGTCCTCGCTTTTTTGAGATTTTAGAATATTGGATACTTCCCAAGCAAGATAATCACTCACCGTTTTTTTGAAATCTTGCAAAGTTGGTTTGGTGTCTATGGGAGCAGTTTTGTTCCAATCGGCACCATTTTGTGGGTCAATAGTGCTTTCGTGATACTCTTTTTCTGTGAAAATATTGAGTTTGTTTTTGCCAAACCGCACCAAATTTACCAACTCTTCATATCTTTCTTTGGCTTGGTTTGTATCTTTCAGGTTATTGCTGGATTTTTTGCGATTGGTTCTGGTGTAGCCATCGTTGGAAAAATCGATAAACTTCACTACTTCATCTTTGTTGTGAGCCTCGTTCACTCTAAAAACATAAACATTGGTTTGTACACTGGATTTGCCAATAAACAAATCTATAGGCATTTTGATACTTGCCAAAAGTGTATGCTTTTGCAAAATCCTTTTGTTGTATTCTTTGGCTTTCCCACTACCTGCCGAATTTTGAATAATGATTGCTGCATAACCTTTGCTCATCATATTTAGAGCCTTTTCCACAAACACCATTCCGTTGCCAGGTGCTGAATAAGGAGGATTTAGCACAAAAGCGGTGGCGGGAAATTTATTGTTAGTGTTTCCAAATGCATATTTTCCGTCAAAATCGCTCAAAGAGTTTTTGTTCAAAATATTGGAACTGCCATCGCCCATCAATATCATATTAAGAACTGCCAACATATAAATACTGGAGAGCAACTCCAATCCAAGTAATTGTTCAGCTTTTATTTTCAACTCTTTTTGTCTTAATTCATCAGGTGAAGTGATAGTATTTTTGGCATCGTTGAGCATTTCGTTCATCGCAGCTACCAAAAGTCCTGCCGAGCCTGTGGCAAAATCCCAAACGAAAGAGTCTTTGTTCACTCTGGCAAGTTTTACCAAAAATGAAGCCACATAAGAGGGAGTAAGCACCACATCGTTGAGTTTGTCTTGAGTAAAGCCAAGCCAACCATACATTTCATTAAAAAGTTTTCCTGTGAAATCAGTAGTTAAGCCGATTTTATAATAAATTCCCAAATCATCAACAATTTTACTAAAAACTCTTTTTAACTGGCTTTCATCATTCTCAACTTTATTGATATTGTCCGTCAAAAGTGTGTTGGACAATGTTCTAATGATAAGGTCTTTTTTCTCTTTCGGTAAATCTTTTTCGTTTAGATAAGCACTAACTCTATTGATCATTATATCGCCATCTCGTCCTCCGACATAAGATTGCGACTTTAACTCATCTTTTTCCAAAACAGGAACTTTATCAGGAATACCCAAAGTAGCGATAATAGAAGCTGCCACCAAATAAACTCTATCGTTTTCGCCCAAGCCTTTTTCACTTTGATAAATATCGTTATTGAGTTTTACCAAACTAACATCAATTTCTCTTTCTTTTTGCTCTTTGAGTTTATCAATTTCTTCTTGGCTTAAACTCAAAGTTTTGACATCTTCAACAAAAGCATCAAAATTTTCTTTTTTCAAAAAAGAAAAATCGGAAAACTCACCTACTTTTTGACCAATACCAAAATTAGTTTTGGAAACATAATATACTCCAATTTGATATTGCAATTCTCCCATTTCATCTTTGTAGCCCGTCATTCCTATGGCAATAATATCTGTGTATCCAGTATAATGAAGTATGGCATTTGCATAGTGCACAGCACCATTTACCGCATAAGAATTGATATTTGAAAAATTTGGCTTATTATCAGCTTTTTTATTTTCAACCTGCCCATCAGCATTGAGTTTTAGGGAGTGTGCAAATAACTGGGTCTGAAATAAGACCTAATTATGTTTGACAGAATAAGTTATGAACATTTATTAAAATGCCATGAGTATAATCAAAAAAAACGCTGTCCAAATTGTGATAGCTTAAACACAAAAAAGAAGGGATATATTTTCTCTGAAAGAACAACTAATCGTGGGAAAATTAAAGTCAAAACTCAACGATTTTATTGTAAAGATTGCCAAATAAGTTTTACCAATTTTGGATATAATAAGAGAACTCATTTTGCACCAAAATTCAAAGATAAGGTTGTTACTGACTATATTTCAACCAAAAGTTCTCTTTCTGAAGTTGCTAAAAGACATGGGATTTGTAAAAATAGTATTCTTAATTGGATACCTCAGCGAGCTAATTTATATCAGGATAATGTGTTACACAGCAATATAGATGAGACAACAATTTATATTGATGGCAAGGAAATTAAGATAAACGGTAAGCGAAAAGTTGTCTTAGTCGCCAGTAGCAAACTACTTGATAAACCAATATATTACAAGATTTATGATAGAGAACATAGTAGTTCATCTGAAGACTTTTTGAATAGACTAAAAAAAATGTATGACAACAAAATAATTGGGATTGTGTCAGATTTTGGGCGAGGGAAGTGCTTTGTTAAGCCAGTTAACCAACTTTTTGAAGATGTTCCACATCAAATTTGCTTGGTTCATTATTTAAGAAGCGTTAATATCAATGTTCCTAAAACAAAAAAGAGTAAGTTTTTTAGACGAAATATTTTCTTTAAGAACTTGATTAAGAGCATTTTAAATGCTGAAACTTTACAAGAAGCTGAAAATAATTTAAGTTCGCTTAATCACTATGAAAAATTTTTTCGCCTAAAAATTCATAAGCGTTTTATTAAATCAATTAATCGAAACTTTGGTTTATTAACTGCTCATTTTCATTACGATTTTTTGGATAAAACAACAAATAAAATTGAAAATATTAATCGACAATTGAATAGGAAATTAAAAAATTTAGACGGATTTAAATCTGAAAAAAATATGAATCATTTTTTGAAAATTTGGTTCAATAATTATTCAAAAGGAGTGGAAATTAGACCCAATTAAATGCACGCTCCCGAGTTTTACAAGTTTATCTTTATAACCTTTGTATTCAATAAGAATAGAATAAGACTTGGAATTTTTATCTTTCAAAAGTAATTTTGCATCAGGACGATTTGCTCCGCTTCCACCATTTTTAGTAAAATAATCAGTAAGAGCTTTATCAATTTCAGAGTTTAAAGATTCTTGCTCTAATTTATAATCTAATTTGTAGGATTTAAGCCAACCATTCGCTAAGTCAGCAATATTTGGTTCTATTGATTTTGCCATATTACTCCCTCTTATTTATCCAATTTTTTTAACATTTTAAAACGATATTTCTATAAATAAAATTATTCCCAAAAATCTTCCTCAACCTACCTATTTTCTATCAAACTTGCCAATTCGTCCTCTTGCACTATCTTCACAGTGCCGAGATTTTCCGCTTTGGAGAGTTTGGAACCCGGAGACTCCCCGACTATCAGATAATCGAGTTTCGCTGAAACAGCGGAGAGATATTTACCACCATTATCCGTGAGCAAATCTTTCAACTCTTGTCGTGAATAAGAGGAAAATTTGCCCGTTATCAAAAAAGTTTTCCCGAGAAGTTCCCCCTCTTTTGCCTCATTTTCAGCTACAGAAAATTGCAATCCTGCCTTTTGTAACTCACTTATCGTCCACAAATTATCGGGATTTGCAAAATAGGAAACGATATTTTCAGCCAAAATCGGACCAATCCCATCTATCGCCTGCAACTCTGCTAACTCCGCATTTTGCAATTTGTCAATACTCCTGAACCTATCCGTCAGCAACTCTGCCGTTTGTGCACCAACTCCCTCTATTCCCAAACCATACAGCACCTTGGCAAAAGATTTGGCTTTGGAAGCCTCTACCGATTTTTTCAAATTGCTCACAGACTGCTCGGCTTGTCGCTCCAAGGACAAAATTTTCTCGTAATCGAGATTATAAATGTCCTCTATCTTCTGCAAAATTCCATTGTCCGCCAACAAAGCAATCTGCCGAGGACCAAGCCCCACAATATCCAAAGCACCTTTTGAGGCAAAATGCTCCAACTTCCGCAAGCCTCGTGCCGGACAAAACTCATTCGGGCAAAAAGCGATGTAATCCCCGTATTGCAACTCCGTATTGCACACAGGGCAATTTGTCGGCAAATCAAGAGGTTGGCTCTCTGTGGAACGCTCCTCAACACTGATGATTTTGGGAATAATCTCTCCAGATTTTATCAAACGGACTTTGTCCCCGATGTGCAAATCCAACGCCCGCAAAAGTGCGAAATTGTGCAAAGTGGCTCGCGAAACCGTGCTACCGGAAATCTGCACAGGCTCCAAAATTGCCACGGGAGTTATAGCACCAGTCCTGCCGACATTGTATTCTATATCCAAAAGCGTAGAAATTTTCTCTTCCGCAGGGAACTTGTAAGCCATCGCCCATCGTGGATATTTACTGGTAAAGCCCAACTTTTTTTGCAAGCCAAAATCATCAACTTTGAAAACAATCCCGTCAATCTCAAAATCCAACTCCGCACGCAATTTATCCAACTTCTCGCAATAATTCCTAATATCTTCTTCGTTTTGAGCAAATTGTGTCAAATCGCTAACCGCAAAATTTTCTGCTCGCAAAAATTCAAAAATCTCATTTTGAGAATTGACTTGTAGTTTATCGTGATACCCAACAGAATAAAAACTGGCACGCAAATTGCGGTTTTGAGCCTGAGATTTGTCTTTCAATTTTATCGAACCGACAGCGGCATTTCTGGGGTTAGCAAAATCGTATCCCAAAGCGATAAGGCGATTGAACTCCGGCTTAGGCATATAGACTTCGCCACGAACTTCCACTTCTCCATCGTAGCCGATTTCCTTGGGAACTGCCGCCACCATCGACAAATTGTTGGTAACATTCTCGCCCTGTTTGCCATTGCCCCTAGTGGTCGCATAGCGAAGTGAACCGCTCTGATAAAAAATATTGATGGAAAAGCCGTCAAATTTCGGCTCCATGCTGAGCTTCGGACAATCCAGATTTTTCCAAAACCTAACAACATCGTCAACGGAAAACAGATTGTCCAAAGAATACATCGGCTCACGATGAGCAATCGTTTTACTCTGACTGGACAAGTCACTGCCGACAGACTGCGTAGGAGAGTCAGCCCGCAAATATTGAGGATTTTCCGCCTCCAGCCTCTTCAACTCCGCCAAAAGTAAATCGTATTCTCTATCGGAAATCTGCGGGGCAGTCTGCTGATAGTATAGCGAATTGTGCTTTTTTAACTCATCAATTAGATAGTCTATCCGATTCTTAGGGTCCATAAATTTCTAATCATAAACCGGAATCAAAATAGGTGTTCAATTTAGTCTGAATTTCTGTGCCGAGATACTCTCTTATCTTGTAATACGAAACTTGCTTTGCCCTCTCATAGCTGAGTGCACCGTCTCTGCTGACCTTGTCTATAGAAAATATCGTATTGCCGTTATCCGTGCGATTTATTTTAAGATTGATTTCCCATTTGTAAAATTTGGTGGTTTTGCTCAAATCCACCTTCTCGAAACTCACTTTCCCTTTTACAGCAAGAAAAGGCTTAGCCGAACCGTTAAATCCCAAATTGGAGAAAATAGTCTCAGTGATTCCCTTGACCATATCGTTATTATCGCCTTCTATCTCAACACCATAAGTGATACTATTGCCTATCTCTCTGACTTTGGCGGACATCTCGGCATACGAATGAATAACTACGCTGGTTTCCGCATCTTTCGGACTAATAATTCGCAATTGGTCAATCAAATCTCTATTCAACAAAGCAAAAGCCGCAGCACCTTTGTAATACCCAAATTTCAAAATTTTGTCTTCACTTTCCTCGGCTTTATCCAAAAAATATTCCAAATTATCTTCGTTAGCAGAAATTTTTTCTTCGTAAATCTTAGCAGTTTCGTGGCGGTCTATATACGCCAAAGTGTGAGTCACACCCTTGTCATCGACATATTTTTTCCCAAATTTGATATTTATAAGAGACTGAACGGAAGAAACTTGCACTGACTTTTCGCTTTTCGTGTCTTCAGTTTCTATCACTCCCTCAGCTTTTAATATTTCCGTATATTTCTGCACAGTGCTGCTACTGGTGGAGATATTAGAGCCGAATATCTGTGCCAAATTCCCATTGGCTACTCTTTTGGCATCTTCGTAAGTGTCTCCGCTACCGAGAGCCGACAGATATTTATCTTGCGAATAAACCTGATTTTTGTCCGCCATCCACAATGGTGGATTGTTGCTTGATGCTGCACAGCCTGCCAAATATAATAAAAACATCCCCAAAATAATTTTTAAACATTTCATAACTGAGAATCTCCTTTTATTCTAAACAATAAGATTGATAAAAGTTGGTCAAATCAAAACCAACTCGCTTTTTGCCCAAATCGTCCTGTTTGAGCAAATTATTATTTCTGTCATAATAATTGACCACCAAATCGTAAACACCCGGCTCAAGATAAATCTCGGAAATATACCCCTTGGACGGCAAATATCTCGCCGCTCTCAAATCCGCATTTTCCGTAGCGTTCAGTCCGGCATCCAGTGCAAGTCCGCCCAAGAAAACAAGAATGTTGTCATTTCCCAGTTTTTCTTTAGCTTTTCTCTTCGCCAACTCTCCGGCAATTCCTTTGACAACGGCTCTTGTTATCGTCTTGATAACCAACCTCTTGTAGCCGAGTTCAAATACGGACTGCACCACTTTGTCAAAATCTTCCATCAATTGCAAATCTTGCCTGGCAATAACTCCGACAGAGTCCATAACCAACACCTCGACTCTGTTCACATTGGACGATCTTGACTGCAAAATCGGCAATTGAAATTTGAAATTGTAACCACCTTGCAAACCAGGCCAAAAGAAATGTTCCAAATTGTTGAGGTTGGTGCTTCCTCCGGAGTTCGTCTGAGAAGTGCCGTAAAAAGCAATATTGGGCTGAGTGTGCACATACAAACTCTTTGCCACTTTTATCGGTCCCAAGCCGGCAAAACTCACCAAACTGAGAGCAACCTTGTCCTTCGGGGCGGTATAAGGTTGTTGCAAACTCGGAGCGTTAAAATCATAAATAGAGGTCTGCACGGCAAACGCTTTCTCTATCTTGTCGTAATCGATATTCGCATCGTCCAGCTTGCCCAAAGACTCGTAAAGCTTCATACTGACAAATCTACCCAAAGCGTCGTTATAAAACTTATTGGTCGGAGAGTCTATCTTAACCTTGCTGTCTTTGCTCTTGTTGAAGGCGTTGTCCAACTTCCTGTTCTTCGCTTCCAAAACAGACAATTTGTGATTGAGTCGGTTAATTTCGATAAAAGCATCGTCCACCATTCCCAATTTCAGATAATTAAAAGCCTTAATCAGATTGATGTAAATATCCTCGTAATCCTCTCCGCTATACTCAAGTGCGTTGTCGTTGAGCATATAGGATAGAGCAGCTTTGGAGACACTCTTGGTGTATAGTTCATCAATAGACCTTTCCGCTTTTTCCAAGGCTTCATTGCTCTCGGCATACTTTCCTGCGTAATGGTAAACCATCCCCAAATCCAAATAATAGAGAACCTTTTCTTTCTCATCATATCCGTCTCTGCTCTGGATATTTCTTATCGCCACATCATAGTTGCCAGACATCACACCCTTGTCCACGGGAGTATAATGCGAAAGATTGGTTGCAGCAGAACCGCAACCAATCAAAAAAATAAAACTAAAATAAATTAAAAATCTTACCATTTATGAGAATTTTTGCCGATAAGTTTTTTGATTTTTTTGTCTCCGACCCAAGCAATCTCATTTGTTTCCACATTAATAAGTTGCAAATCTATTTGGTAAAATTTAGCTTCTTTGCCTTCATACTCGTCCAAAATAACGCTGATATCTCCGGTTAACATAAAATCTGCACCCGTTTCGGCAGCAAGTCTTTTGGCGGTCTCCATAGATGCATGCTCTTGTTGTTGCATCCTCTCGTCTCTCACCTGACCACGCTCGGAAGAGCTTGCCACAAATTTAACCTTACCAGAATTAATCAAAGATTTTTGAATATCCTTAACAAAGGTCATGGTGTTGATATGCTCGGTAGAATTTTTCAAGCCAACCACTCCAACGATTACCACAGGCTTGTTTCCGCTATTTGCAGATTTGTATTCCTCAAGCCATGGAGCAGACAAACTTTGCTCGACCATAGATTCGGCAGTAAGTTTGGAATCGGTATCATTCCAATAACCGCTCAAATCGGTTTGCTTATCCGCAGAAACTCTGGAAACCTCACGAGAAGCACAACCAAACATCAAAATCAAACCCAAAATTAAAATATAACTTTTCTTCATTTTTTCTCTCCTTAAATAATTACAATCGTCACTTTGCACATTTATTTTACCAAGATATATGTCAATTTTTTTTCATCAACAAAATTTTGCCTTATTCATAGATAATAAACTCCGATAATATCTCATCCGACACAAAATACGCTTCAGTCTTGAGCGACACTCGCTCCCTTGAAATCGAAAAAAACTCTCTATATTTTTCTAAAATGCCAGAATACTTTTCCCCAAAATCAGCACAAAATTTTTCTCCGAAAACTTTTGTGTCCAGTCCCTCTGTCAGTCTCAAATTCAAAAAAATAAATTCCGCCTCTTCTTTCTCCGTAGTTATCTCTTCGTCCCCACCAAATCCATCTGTTCGTATCAGCTTACCATTCTTGCGATAACAACTGCACGCTCCGTATCCGATTCCCAAATAAGATTTTCCGTGCCAATAAGCGAGATTGTGTTGAGATTCGTGCTCGGGTAAACAAAAGTTCGACAGCTCATAATGCTGGTATCCTGTTTTCAGGAGAGTTTCTCGGATTTCCAGATAAAAATTTTCCAACTCCTCATCACAGGGAATAAAATTTTTTTGAGTATAAAGAGGAACATTTTTGTCCAACGAAAGCAAATAGGTAGAAATATGCTCCGGTCTCAACTCCACCATTTTGCTTAGAGAAATAAGCAAATCGTCCAATTTTTGATTTGGCAATCCATAAATTAAATCACAGGAAATATTATCGAAACCAGCTTCTCGGAGGAAAGCAAAAGATTGGAAATTTTGCTCCAAAGTCGCTCTGCGACCCAACAGCTTCAATTCACTTTCCAAAAAAGATTGTATCCCCAAGCTAACACGATTGAAACCGATTTCTCTCAACTCTTTCGCATAGTTGAGGCTTACATCAGCGGGGTTGCACTCGATTGTCAACTCCAAGACATTACTCAAGTCCAACAAATCCAATATCTTGGATAACTGAGCAGAACTCAATAGCGAAGGAGTTCCTCCTCCGAAGTAAACAGTTTTTGGAGAAAAATCGGGAAATTGTGACAATTCCCTTTTCGCTAATTCGAGATATTGCTCAAAATCAAAATCTTGCTTTGAATAAAAGCTACAATAGTTACACTTCTTCAGACACCACGGAATGTGAAAATACAGATGTTCCAACTTCAGACAAACTTCAACCCCAATTGAAGTCCCAACCAGATGGCTACTATCCCCAAAACAAAATGCAAAGCTAAATAAAGCAATCCGGCGAAAAAATCGCCCTTTTCCAAGAGAGCGAACGCCTCAAACATATAACTGGAATAAGTGGACAATCCGCCCAGAAACCCCACAAAAACAAATCTTCTCAAATTTTCCGAGAACCATCCGCAGTTCTCCGCCATAGGGAAAAGCAAGCCGAAGAAAAAGCATGCCAAAACATTGGTAACCATAGTCGGATATGGCACTCTGGCTTGCTCAAACAGCCCCGTGAGAAACTCTCCGTTCAAGAAGCGAAAACACGCCCCGACAAATCCACCCAACCCTATATAGAGCAGGCTCATCTGACTATAAATCCCATAGCTCGTCGCAATTTATCCAAATTATTTTGAGCAATAGGTTTTACCTTTTCCGCACCTGCAAACAAAATCCTGTCCAATTTGTCTCTGTCGTCCACGATTTGATTATAAATCTCTCTTTTATCAGCTACCTCTTTATCGATAGCTTCAAACAATATCTGCTTGGCATCGCCCCAACCCATGCCACCTGCTCTGTATAAGTCCGCCAACTTCTTTTGCTCTTCCTCTGTCGAGAAACATTTATACAAAGCGAAAACATTGCATGTATCAGGGTCTTTCGGCTCTTCTACGGCTTGAGAATTGGTTTTGATTTTCATTATCATTTTCCGCAAATCTTTGCTTGATAAAAATAGCGGAATGGTATTGCCGTAAGATTTACTCATCTTCCGTCCGTCCAAACCGACAACCTGCTTATCCTTCGTAAACTCGCCTTTCGGAACAACAAGCAACTCCTCTCCATAAGTATGATTGATAACTCTGGCAGCCTCTGCACACATCTCCACATGCTGTTTTTGGTCTTTGCCTACGGGAACAATATGAGGATTGAAAAGCAAAATATCCGCTGCCATCAAAACGGGATAAGTGAACAGCCCCATATTAATATCATCGTCGGCAGGCTTGCCCGCTTCCAGATTATTAGCGACTTTATCCTTATAAGAATGAGCCCTATTCAACAAACCTTTGGGCATAAAAGCTCCCAAAATAGTCGCAAGTTCAAAGACCTGAGGCACATCGGATTGACGATAAAAATGTATTTTCTCGGGGTCCAATCCACACGCAAGCCAAGTCGCAGCGATTTTGTAAGTGCTGTCCTTCCGCACTTCCGGATCTTTTATCGTATTCAGCGAGTGATAATCCGCCATAAAATAGTAAGACTCAAACTTTTTAGAATGCTCCAAAGCCGGTTTGATGGCTCCCAAATAGTTCCCCAAATGAGGAATCCCGCTGGTTTGTATCCCCGTTAATGACCTTTTCATAAAAACCCCTAATCTCAATTTATCTAAATTATTTTTTATTCTAACTCAATAAGAACTCAGTATGTTATCCAAAAAACTATCTCGCTTGGCTTCCACCTCTTCGTATGGAGCGTTGTCCACGAATGAAAACAAAAACAAACGATTTTCACCATTCATATACAATCCCGACAACGCACTAACATTATACAGCGACCCGCTCTTCGCCTTAACCTTCATTCCATTACCAAAACTTTTTAGCGTTCCCTCTTTGCCCAAATCCGGCAAACCCGCAAAAAAATCCAATCGCAAAAAAGGCTTACTCCAAGCATATTTCAACAAATTCAAAATCGTTTTTGCTGACAAGTAATTTTTGCCAAGCCCGCTACAACTCTCCAGTTGCACCTCTTCTCCCAAATTTTCCTCGATAAAATCTTGGATAACCCTATTACCCATCTTGGAATTTTAGTATTTCAGCTTGCCCAAGTAACAGCCGATGGACTCGGCAATAAAGTTGGAAGAATACACATTCATCAGTCGCAAAACCTCTTTCAGAGGCATGGAACGATGCACAAAAACTTTCCCCTTAGCAAAGATTTTGTCGTCCAAATTTCGCCGTAACAATTTCGGCATTTCCTGCAAATCCAAATAATAATACATCATATAAAAAAAATGGCTCGTCGGATTGTAAACCCTCTTGTAAACCGTTTTCCTAAACCTCGAAGTAAAATTTGCCTCTATCAAAAGCCTATCTTTATAAGGCTTCGTTCCAATTAACCCCGACTCCATTTTGTCGTTGTTTCTGAGCAAAAAATATTCCCCGGGAGTTTTCACTTTGAGCTGACCGTTCACAAAATCCAATTGATAGGTGTTGTAATTCAGAGCCAAAGCACTCATAGGTGCATAATACGCCCTATCGCTCACAGCTCGTGGCAAATCTTCATACCCATTGGGGAAATAGAGCATGTCATCAATTACCACAAATTTGATATTCCCAGCACCCAAATCTTTCAATTTCAAACAAATGATGTAGAGCTTCTCCATCACTAGAGTCGGGTCTCCGCCTGCTTTCACAAAAAGAGTGTCTCCATCAATTTTAAACTGTGTGGCAAACTTGAAATCGGAGCCCAATTCCTGCAAAGCAACCACGGAAGTAAACAGTTTCAAATTTGAAGCGATGTTTAATTCCGCATTCTGCCCTTGCTCTGCCACAACCGAGTCGGCAAGAATATCATAAACGATGTAACCGGATTTTGCAAACAAGCAGGAACAGAAAAAAATCAGAACAAAAACAACTTTCTTCACACTAAGCCCTGCACGGCTTCAAAATCAAATTTGTATTCTATCCGCAAACTAACCAACTTTCTTTTTAGCTCTTCACAATCTTCCAATTTCATCAAATCTTTGTCCGTTACTATAATATAATCCGCATTTTTCAAATATTTCCACGGCAATTTTTTCAAATTATTATGGTCGGGAAATCTAAAATTTCTCTCCAATTCTATCCCAAAATTTTCCACACTCCTCTCAAAAGAGTTGGGATCAGCTATGGCAGACAAAGAACAGCAAACCGAATTTTTTAATCTCTCGACTGCAACCTCTTGTCCTTCAACATCAAAAAATCCTCTCGCCTCTATCTTACCCTTTCTCAACTGTTTACCATACCGAGTAGCCAAACTCTCCACCTGCTCATTATCCCCATCAAGCACTATGCAATCAGCATCCTCAAGAGCTGGAGAATTTTCTCGCAAATATCCTGCTGGCAAACACCAACCGTTGCCCAAACCGACTTTAGATTTGAACAACACAAAATCGAAATCGTGAGCAACTTTGAAATTTTGGAAAGAGTCCTCCAAAATAATAAAATCCAAGTCAGAATAAATTTGCAAAAGCGACTTCACAGCCAACAATCTGTCTTTTCCCACGATGACGGGTATGCTTGGCAACCGTTTCGCCAATAGTTTCGGCTCGTCTCCCGCACTAAAGCTCTGAGATAATAACTTACGCCTGTCACTGATGAGCGTAATGGTATTTTCCAACTCACTCTTGTAGCCACGCACAGAAATCGCTATTTTATACCCTTTTGACTGAAGAAATTTTGCCAAAGAAATATCGAAAGGAGTCTTGCCTGACCCACCACAAACTATGTTCCCCACTCCGATTATTTTCACATTTTTAGGCTTCCAAGGAGAAGATTTTTTCCTTCGCCTGTCTGCCACAAATCCAAACACCAAAGATATTGGAAACAAAATATAAGAAACGAAAGATTTTTTGAGAAGCCAACTATACATGTGAAACACCGTCCAATAAATTGTAACTTTCAAAATTCTCTTTAAAAAAATTTATCGCATACGCCATATCTTCGGGCAAATCTGCCGTAAATTCCAATTTTTCTCGAGTTATAGGATGAACAAAAGAGAGTGTGGAGGAGTGCAACGCCATCCTCTGCAAACGATTTTTGAACAAGTTCCCCATCTTTTTCCCATAAGACGGCGGAACTCTGAGAATTGCACTCTTGTTATTCCCATAAACTTCGTCCGCCAAAATCGGATGCCCGAGATGAGCCAAATGAACTCGAATCTGATGAGTCCTGCCAGTCAAGATTTTGACCTTGACCAGCGAAAAAAAATCGTAACTTTCCAGAGTTGTATATTCGGAAATCGCCAACTTCCCCTGTGAATAAACACCCATTTTGCGAAAGTCTTTTTTACTGCGAGCGATAAAATTTTCTATTCTCCCACTGCGTGGCTCTACATTACCTAAAACCAATGCCAAATATTGCTTATCAATCTTTCTCTCGGAAAACATTTTGACCAACTCAAGTGCCGTTTTATCGTTCTTGGCTATCAACATCAATCCTGAAGTATCTTGGTCTAACCGATGAACAATCCCTGGTCTGACCGTGTCCATATTCGCCAAATCCTCGCCGAACCGCTCCAACAATCCTCCGACCAAAGTTCCGTGAAATTGCCCATTTCCCGGATGAACACAAAGTCCGGCAGGCTTATCTACCACAGCGAGATAATCGTCTTCGTAAACAACACCGAAATCAATTTTTTCCGAAATTAGCTTATTTTCACTTGGTGCTTCTTCTTCCTTCGCCACTTCCACCAAATCGCCCTTGCACAACTTGAAACTCTTCTTCTGTTGCTCCTCTCCGTTTACCCTAACCAAACCAGCATTTATTACTTTTTCAGCCTTAGCTCGGGAAACAAAATTCCCTTGCAAAAATTTATCCAGTCGCAAACCATCTTCATCGGTAACCTCAAAAATCTGTTTACTGCTCACCCTTCTTCTCTTTCTTCTTTGCACTGTTTTTCACACTGATGGCAATCACATAGCCAATAATTTCCAAAGTCTGACTCCGCACCACTGCACTTTTCAGCCCGAAATGCAACTCCAATTTTTTCATATTATAGAAAATCGGCTCAACAGCATCTTTTTCCTCAATAACGCTCGTCACATACTCTTTCAACTTTTGTGAGCCCGGACTCAAATTGGCATTAATCAAATTAGTCCCTTCCTCTATCTCTGGGAAATAATCTCTGATTTGATGAGACAAACTCGCCACAATACCTTGAGCATTTACCACCAAAAAAGCGTCGGAAGCTATACTATACAAGGCATCAAATCTTGATTTTTGCTCCAAAACCTTACCTCGTTTCAGCTCGTCAAACTCCTTCAGCTCATTATACATAATTCGGAGATTTTCGTAAACACCGGTAATTTCCTTCTCTGCATCAGGCACGACGATTTCCGAATTAAATTTCCCGATAGCAATATCTTTGATAATTCTGGAAATTCCCGATAGCATCCTCGTCAAAAATTTGGGAACAAACAAAAACAAAGTCACTCCCAAACCAAATTGCAAAATTACCAAAATCATAAGATTGTTAATAAAAGCGTTCTTAATGTGAGCATCTGCGATAGAGTAGGCATCTGTAAAACGCAGTGTATAAACAAATTGAGCAATTGCAAATATCACGAAAAAAATCACAAACACTCTCAAGGTCAATTTTAACTTCATCTATCAGCTCCTTTTGAATTTCGCCATAAATTGATCGACATTTTCCTGTAGCCCAATCAACAAAAACGAATCTCCGTCGGACAAAATGTCGTTAGCTTTCGGTCGGTCGTTCATCACATAATGAATTTGATTGGTTCCGTATTCATCCACAAATTTTTTCCGCCTCTTTATCGCTATAACATTCAGACCGTATTTTGCCAAAATTTCCGCCTCGGACAGAGATTTGCCAAAAAATTGCTCGGGAATCTCTATCTCTATCAATGAGTGTGTCTTAGAAATTTCTGTATAGCCCAAAATATTGTTGTGCAAAATCGTTCTCGCCAACTCAACTCCCACTTTCTCCTCGGGGAAAATCACATTGGACACGCCCATTTTATCCAAAATATCTTTATGGATTTGGTCTTTTACCTTGCTGAAAACAACGGGAATCTTAAGCTTTTTCAACAACATATTGATTGTAATATTCACTTCAATGTTGTTGCAGGTCGCCACAATCACGGCATCCATATCGTGCAATCCGAGTTGATTAAGCACATTCTCATCCGTAGCATCCGCATTCACGGCAGAGCCGACCAATCCCAACGCTTGCAATTTATCGGTCAACTTTTTATCTATGTCCACAGCCCACACTTCTGCTCCGGCTTCAAACAACTCCGAAGCAACCGTAATCCCAAATTTGCCCAAACCCAATACTGCATATTTACTCATAATCTATTCAACTCCTTTCCCCCGAAAATACATCATCCAATGTTAATATTCTCAACGGGATATAAAAAGGCTTTGCCCTTCTTGGTGTCCGACAAAGCAAAAATAATCGTAAGCGGTCCTATTCTACCGAAAAACATCAAAAATATAACAACCAATTTTCCTGCCCAAGAAAGACCGGAAGTTATACCCATACTCAATCCAACAGTGCCAAAAGCGGAAACAGCCTCAAAAATAATCTCCTTAAATCCAAAAGGCTCCAAAGCAAAAAGGAAGAAAATCGCTATCAAAAGAGTCAGCATAGAGATAGCAAGCAACGCCATCACCTGATTGAGTTTCTCCAAAGGGATGCTCCTTTTGAAGACGGTAATCCGCTTGTTCCCTGTCAGCAGTGAAATAACAGCCACGGCGACAATCGCCAAAGTTGTTGTCTTGATGCCACCACCTGTGGAACTTGGGCTAGCACCTATCAGCATAAAAAGCAAAGTCCAAATAAACGAAGAATCGGAAAGTGTTGCTTGGTCGATAGTGTTAAACCCACAAGTTCTGGTAGTAACTGACTGGAAAAAAGAGTGTCCTATTCTCTCCAAGCTCCCAAAATGGTTCATGGAACTATTGACCTCAAAAAAGTAATAAAAAATTGTTCCGCCAATCAACAAAATGGCAGTTGTATTCACCACAATTTTCGTATGCAACGACAAGCGATTAAATTGCAAATTCCTGCTTTTTATCAATTCCCAAAAATTGATGAGGCACGGAAATCCTAATCCGCCCAAAATTATTAGCATAGGAACGACAAAAACGATAGACCAATTCAAATCTATGTCGGCAAAACTCCCAGGATAGAGGGAAAATCCAGCATTGCAAAAAGAGGAAATGGAATGGAAAACAGCAAAATATCCCGATTTTAGATAAGAATATTCCAAATTTCTAAAATTGAAATACAACAAAATCGCACCCACAAACTCAATGGTAAATGTGAGAATTACAACATTTCGGATGATTCCGCCTATGCTAAATCCTCTCAAATATCCACCTACACTTTCCACCATAGTCTTACCTGCGGAGTTGATTTTTTCGCCGATTATCAGAGCAAATAAAGTAGAAATCGTCATAATTCCCAGTCCGCCTATTTGGATTAAGATAAGAATCACAACTTGCCCGAAAAGAGTAAAATAGGTGTAAGTATTTTCCACAACCAAGCCCGTAACACAAACTGCCGAAGTGGAGGTAAAAAAAGCGTCTATCAAAGAAATATTCCCTCTAACTACCGACATCGGCAACTTGAGAAGCACTGCCCCCAAAAAAATCATCAGCAAGAAAGTTATGATTACCAAATAAAAAGGGTTGTTGTAATATTTAATCGGGAACGGGATATCCTGAGAACTCACCGAAAATGTGTAAAGAAATCTGGAAATTTGCCGAAAAATTATAAACAAAAAGAAAAGACTTCCTCCCAAATTGAACGCAAAAAAGAAAACCAGCAAGCTCTCCACCACAATAAAAATCCGGCGAACAAGGGGAAATTTTAGGAACTCAAAATAGAAAAAGAAAACATTAACTCCATAGCAACCGAGAACAATGTGAGCGTAATAGCGGATGAAAAAATTTTGCGAAATATCGGAAATCTTAATTCCCAACAATAAGAAAGTAAGATTTAAAGCGGCAAAAAAATAAAGTACTACCCGAAAAGTAGTACTTAATTTCTCGATTTTACTGTAAACTCTCTTTGATTTTTTCAAAAACCTGCTCCGGTGTTTGATCAGCATTGACCTTTACCAAAAGACCTTTAGAAGCAAAAAAGTCCAAAAGAGGTGCGGTTTGCTCATTGAAAGTAGAGACTCTCTTGGCAATTGCCACAGGATTATCATCGGCTCTTCTTTGCAAATCACCGCCACATTTATCACACTTATCCACAACTTTCGGCTTGTTAATAAGATTATATTCAATCTTGCAGACAGGGCAATTTTGTCTGGCGGACATTCTGGCAATCGCCAAATCTTCAGCCAAATCCATATAAATCACTTTATCTATCGCAAACTCCTGCAAAAGAAATTCCGCTTGAGAAGTGTTGCGGGGAAATCCATCCAATATAAAGCCTTTGCCTTGCTTATCAATATCATCTTTCAACAATCTGATTACCAACTCATCGGGAACAAGTGCACCTTCATCCAAATATCCCTTCAGCTCTTTGCCCAACTCAGTTTGCTCGGCTATATGTGCTCTAAACAAATCACCGGTGCTGATGTGAGCCAAATCAAAAAGCTCCTTGATTCTTTTGGACTGAGTGCCTTTGCCACAGCCCTGAATCCCCATTATACAAATAGCTAACTTACCTTTATACATTATATTATCTCCTTATTTTTTGAAAAATTAATTACCTTGTCAATCACCACACCATCGGACTTGCTGTCTTTCATATGCACCATCAACTCACAAATAAGACCTATGGAAATGAATTGCACGCCTATCACGGACAAAAGAACTGCCAACATCAAAAGCGGTCTGCCGGATATCCCCTCAACCAAAAAATATTTGATATACAAAAGATACAAACAGAGAGCAAACCCTGCTAAAGCCATTAGCGAACCCATACCTCCGAAAAAATAAATCGGGCTTTTTTTGTATTTTGTGATTACCCTGATAGTAAGAAAATCGAGAAATCCCCGCAAATAGCGTTCCACTCCGTATTTAGACTTTCCGTGCTCTCTCTTGCGATGCTCCACTACCACTTCCCCACAACTAAACCCTTTCGCCTTAGCCAACACGGGGATATATCTGTGCAATTCGCCGTAAATATTGAGATTATCAACAACTTTTTTCTTATAAGCCTTGAAACCGCAATTGTAATCGTGCAAGTCCATTCTGAAAAATTTGGAAACAACAAAATTAAAAATCTTGGATGGCAAAGTTTTCCCGAGCGGGTCAAATCTTCTTTTTTTCCACCCGCTAACCATATCATAACCTTCGTCCAAATTCTCCAAAAATTTGGGAATCTCTTTGGGATTGTCTTGTAAATCCGCATCCAAGGTAAAGACAATTTCACCTTCTGCTGACTCAAAACCCTTTTGAATAGCCGCAGATTTCCCAAAATTTCGCTGAAACTTAATGACTTGAACTTTGCTATCAGCCTCAGCAAGATTTTTCATCACGCCAAAACTGCCGTCTCCTGAGCCATCATCCACAAAAATGATTTGATAATCGTCTCCACCGGGAATATTTTCCTTAATCTCTCGATACAGCGTCCCAATAGTTGCTTCTTCATTAAGCACAGATATCACAAACGAAAGCAATTTCAATCTCTTATCCTCCGATGTTAAAACCAATCGCCAGCACAACAGCTGTAGCCAGTGGCATTTTCAAATTGTCATCCAACTTCCCGGGAACTAACTCGGTCACTGTGGCAACCAACGCCCCAAGGCAACAAATCGTCCAAAAAAGCATTTCAGAAGGAGCAACCCCTCTGTTTCCAAAAAAATAAACACAACCCAAACAAGCAGCGAAACAAGACAAAGAACCTTCCAAGCTCTTATTCCCGATTTTAATTCTCCCAAATTTCTTCCCAATCAAAGCAGCAACTGTATCTCCAATTCCCAAAAAACTTAAAGCCAAAAAAGCCACCTCTCCTTGAAAAAAAACAACGCAAACTATGCACGAAATCAACAGATAAAAAGAGCCTGCCAACTTTCCTTTTTTTTCATGGTCTCGTAGGATAAAGCCACAATATCTATTCAAAAACAGACCAAATTTGCTCTCCGACCTTCGCAAAAACTCATAAGCAAAAAACAAAGAGAAAACAAGCAAAATCCAAAATAAAGCCCACGGTTTATTGTAATCGAGCCAATATTTGTAGCCGAAAGGAATGCCCAACGAAGTCAAATGAACTAATTTGCGACAAATTTCGTTTTTCATTAAACCTCATTCTTCCCGCAACACTTCTTATATTTTTTCCCACTACCGCACGGACAAAGGTCGTTTCTGCCGATTTTCTGCTCCACTACCCTCTGCCGAACTTGAGCGGATTCATCAATGTGACTTGGGTCATAAGCAGAAGTATTGGAATGAGATAAATTCAATTTATCGTCACTCTGCATTTTGTTCGGTTGCACAGCTATCCTAAAAATGAAAACCTTCTTGGCAACCGTTTCCGCAATGTTGGTCAACAAATCCTCAAAAAGTTTGAAACTCTCTTTTTTATACTCGATGAGCGGGTCTCTTTGCCCGTAAGAACGCAACCCGATGCCTTCCTTGAGCGAGTCCATCTCATGCAAGTGCTCACGATACAACTCATCAACCGTTTCCAAAAGAACATATCTTTCTATCTGCTCCACAAGGTTATCGCCCATTCTGTCCACCTTGTTGTGATAAGCAGACAAAACATCTTCCACCAATCTCTTTTCCAAATCAACAGGCTCATAATCATCCGGCTCCAACTGCAAATCCAACATCCTGTTCACTTTAGTTATCAAACCTGCAATATCAATCTCGCCTTCAGAATTGACAGCGGAATATTCATCAAGCCGATTATAAACAAAATCTTCGATAAAATCGAGAATTTCTCCTCGCACACTCAGACCTTCCAACACCTTTTTCCGATAAGAATAGATTATCTCCCGCTGGCTGCTGCCAACTTGGTCGTATTCCAACAAATTCTTTCTGATTTGGAAGTTGTAAGATTCCACTCGTTTTTGAGCCTTTTCCACCGATTTATTCATCCAAGGATGGTAGATAGCTTCTCCGTCTCGCAAACCCAATTTTTTCATCATCGGAGCTATCCTGTCCGAACCAAATAATCGCATAAGATTATCTTCCAGAGAAAGATAAAATCTGGAAGTTCCCGGGTCGCCCTGCCTACCTGCACGACCACGCAATTGCCTATCTATCCGCCGAGACTCGTGCCTCTCGGTGCCTATCACATGCAAGCCGTCCATCATTTTACCATAAGGAAACTCATCGTTGAATTTTTTATCGTAACCTTGCAAATAGCTTTCTCTGGCTTGGGAGATAACTCCATCTCCAAGTTTAATGTCAGTCCCACGACCTGCCATATTCGTAGCAATCGTCACCGCTCCGGGCTGACCGGCTTGTGCTACTATCTCAGCCTCTTTTTGATTTTTCTTCGCGTTAAGCACATTGTGCGAAATCTTCCGTCGCGAAAGCATTTTGGACAAAAGCTCAGAGACATCAACGGAAACCGTGCCAACCAACACGGGCTTCCCCATTTTGTGCCAATAAACTATCTCCTCAATAACAGCCTGATATTTCTCGTTTTTCGTCAGATAAATCATATCGTCGTAATCGACACGAGTAATCGGAACATTCGTCGGCACTTCCAAAACGGGCAAATTGTAAATCTCGGCAAACTCCTTGGACTCTGTCACGGCAGTTCCCGTCATACCAGCAATTTTATTGTAAAGCCTAAAATAATTTTGGATAGTTACCGTAGCAAAAGTTTGCGAAGCCTTCTCTATCTTCACACCCTCTTTCGCCTCTATCGCCTGATGCAACCCTTCCGAAAATCTCCGACCAGGCATCAATCTGCCCGTAAATTCATCCACAATCATCACCTTGCCGTCTTGCACCACATACTCTTCGTCCTTATTGAACAAAGCGTAGGCTTTCAAAAGTTGGTCGATATTATGGAGTTTTTCGTTCTTATCCAAAAATCTCTCGGAAATTTCCTCTTTCCTCACTAATTTCTCTTTGGCAGACAAATTTTCATCTGAATCAATTTCGTCCAAAACCTCATCCAACGAACCCATGATAAACAAATCGTCTTCCAACTTGCCAATTTCCGCCTGACCTTTTTCACACAAATGGCAAGAATGCCCCCGCTCATCCACCACAAAATACAATTCGTCATCAAACTCGTGCATCTTCTTGTCGCGAATAGCCGCATTCTCCACATCCACCAAAGCCTGCTTATATCGTGCGTCTTTCATCAATTTCAAAAAAGCCTTTCTCTTGGGCAAAGCTCTTTTTATCTTCAACAAAAATCCGCCAATCTCAAAACTGTCCTTTTCCACATCCAACGCATCGATTTTACTCAAAAACTCACCCACCAAATCTCGTTGTAATTTGAACAGTCGGGAAATCGCAGGTTTAAATTCGGGGAAATAGTTTTTGCTCTCCGGCACGGGACCGCTGATAATCAGAGGCGTTCTCGCTTCATCAATCAAAACACTATCGACCTCATCGATGATAGCATAGTTCAGCTTCCCTTGCACCAATTGGCTCTTGTCCACCGCCATATTGTCGCGTAGATAATCAAACCCAAACTCGCTGTTAGTTCCATAGACGATGTCCGAAGCGTAAATTTTTTGCTTCTCTTCAGACTCCATCATATTTTGCAAACAGCCGACAGTTAGCCCGTGAAACTCAAAAACCGGAGACATCCACTGAGAGTCTCGTTTTGCCAGATAGTCGTTAACCGTAATAAGATGTGCTCCATCGCCAGTCATCGCATTTAGGAATAGCGGCAACACAGCCACCAAGGTTTTCCCTTCTCCTGTCGCCATCTCCGCTATTTCTCCATCGTGCAGAGCAATTCCTCCGATTAACTGAACATCAAAAGGAACCATATTCCAAACTTGCTCTTGCTCAACCACCGTGTAGCGAGAGCCAACAAGCCTGCGACAAGTCTCTTTTACATACGCAAAAACAGGCGGCAAATATTCGTCCAACACCTCTTTGGCAAATTTCTTCAACTGCTGTTGCTGTTTATTGAGAGCGTCGTGAGTAGCATCGGTTTTATCAGCTTGATACTCCTTCTCCAGCTCAGCCAACAAATCTTTCTCTTTCGCAAGTTTTCTCTGAATATCGTTTTTGAACCCTTGCAGATTATTTTTAAATTCAGCATCAGACAAAAGATGCAAATCTTTAAAAATACCGTTTATTTTATCTACAACAGGATAAAGAGTTTTCAGCTTCTTGGAAGACCTATTCCCAAAAGCTTTTTCTATCATCGATTTTAACATATACAAATTCCAAATTTTTATCGTAACCTCAAGTCAAACGAAGTAAAGTCAAGACTTTTTTATCCTTTTTTGAACTCTTCGGAAAATAATAACACCGCTGAAATTCCAATTAGCCGAATTTATCTGACAACTAATAAATTAAACCAAATATTATTAACTCGAATAAAAGGGAAATTAGAGATTACTTGGATTTTACAAAAGTCAGATTTTCAACTTTGCTGTATTCCAATCTGCCCTCTGTAACCAACTTCGCCACCTCTTTGCTGACGACATGCAAATTTATTCCCAAAATTTCTGACAGTTCCAAAATCGTGCACGGTCTTCTTTTTACAATTTCTCCGATTTGCTGAGGAAGATTTTTATCCAGCTGTTTTCGTTTCCCAACTTTATAATTCCTTGTAGGAATATCAACGGGCACTCCCCAGTCAAGTTCAGCTATTTTTTGCAATTTCCCGTATTCTACAGGTTGCACCCACGCCTCGCTTCCGGGACGGTCAAGCGAATTTAACTGCACACGATTTGGTTTGATTTCCTGCACAGCCTTGATAAGTTTGCCCAACTCCTCGGCGGTATCGTTCACTCCGGAGACCAAAAAAATCTCCAGCCACATTTCGCCTGAAAATTTTTTCTGAAAACCAGCCAGTTTCCGCACAATTCCTTTCGCCAAAATCCCCTTTGCAGGACGATTAATTTCTTCAAAGACTTCCTGACTGACCGCATCCAGCGACGGCACCAAGACATCCACTCGTGGCTCTAAATAAGAAGAGGAATTGGTAATCAAGCACAATTTGTATTGGGGAAATTTTTGTTTCATAAAGTCGGTGATTTTTTCCAAACAAGTGGACAAAGCGGGTTCACCGTTACCGGAAAAAGTAACAAAATCCAACTCAGGACCATCGGACAAATACTCATCCAACTCGAAGATTACTTCCTCTGTCGGCACAAGCTCCGACCGCTCTGTGCTCAAGCAAGTCGTCCTGCCCGCCTCACAATACACGCAATCAAAACTACAATGTTTGTAAGGGACAATATCGACGCCCAAAGAAAGCCCTAATCTTCTGGATAAAATAGGACCAAAAAGATATTTCATGAAAATTACCGTTCTACAGTCTTGGGAACGCTAAAATAGACCTCAGAATCTTCGGATTGCCTATTGAGCAAAGCCAGTTCACGAGCAAAAGATTTTTCCAACTCATCGTCTCGCAAGTCGTCATATTGCAAACAATCTTCAACGGAAATCGCAGAAGAAGCCTCAACATCTCCTATAACCTTCACATACTCCAAAATCCCATCAAACCCTTCGGTAAACTTTTCGGGATTGTCGAAATCGAGTTTGCAAAGCTCGGCAATTTTTTTTACTTCATCTACGCTTATCATTTTATCTAACTACCCAGTAAATTTAAGGGTTCATATTTACATTGAGAGGGCTGTCTTCACTCAAAACAAGAGTCCCAACATAATCGGTGCTATCAGCAAGCAAAATCCTTGTTTGCATAATTTCCATCTCTTCTTTTTTTTTGGCATCAAGTTGAAGTTCACTTTCACTCTTATCTTTGGAGAAAATCTTCATATCAAAATTTTTGTGAATATAGCCGGTAACGGAAATCATTATCACACACACAACCAAAATAGGTAGCCCATACAAACACCATTTACTGCTCCAAATGCTTCTCTTGTCCGTAAAATTTCCAAGACTTTCTTTGACTACTTTCGTTCCAAAATGTTCGGAATCAAAAGCGTCCAAAACCTTGCCGGTATCCGCTCCTATCAATCGGGCATAAGTATATACAAAATTCCGTGCTAACGCTTTCTTCTCATAGTAATCATCATCGTTTGCCTCTATCGAAGCCAAAGTCTCCACAGGAATCCTCGTGATAAGAGAGACCTCTTCCAAACTCTTACCAATGGAAGTTCTGTATTCGAATAATAAATCGCCTACTCGCACTAACTATTCCTTAAATTTAAAAAATCACAAACAAAAAAAGAGTCAATTCGGTTAATTATTTTTGTCCTCAACAAAATACTAATCCACCCTCTGACTCCTTAACAAATATCTCAAGTAAAATGGTGGACCCAAGTGGATTCGAACCACTGACCGTCCGGTTATGAGCCGGAAGCTCTACCAACTGAGCTATAGGTCCAAAAATATTCAATTAATGCAAATCAATTTTCCCTACATCTGATGTCAAGAATTTTGTATTTGGAAAATGCAAACAGCCAAAAAGCCACTAATCATCAATATCTAAACAAGTCCGTGGACAAATATCTGTCTCCTCTGTCAGTCAAAACGGTAACAATCACACCTTCGTCCAACTCCTCTGCCAACTGCAATGCTCCCAACACATTAGCTCCAGAACTCATGCCAACAAAGAGTCCTTCTTCCCCAGCTAATCTTCGGGTCATATCAAAAGATTCTTTGCAAAAAACACTTCGCACTTGGTCTAATTTATGCACTTGATAAATCTTCGGTTGCACAGACTCAACCATATTTTTCAAGCCTTGCAAATTGTGACGAAGATGAGGCTCTAACCCTATTATTTTGATATTTTTATTTCTCTCTCTAAAATAGTCTCCACATCCCATCAAAGTGCCTGTAGAACCCATACCAGCAACGAAATAGTCCAACTTACCGTCCAATTGCCTATATATCTCAGGAGCTGTGCCCACATAGTGCGACAGAGGGTTTGCAGGATTGCTAAACTGGTCGGGATAAAAATATCTCTCGGGCTCTTCCGCCACAATTTTTCGCAGCAAGCAAATAGCACCATCAGTCCCTTTATCAGCCTCGGAGAGCACCACTTCCACACCAAATCCTTCCAAAATCTGAATACGCTCCTGACTGACGGAACTGCTCATCACAATCTTACACTTGTATCCAAGATGAGCGGCAATCATCGCTAGACCAACGCCAGTATTTCCCGAAGTCGCCTCAATAATGGTCTTATCCTTGGTAAGTTCGCCACTCTCCAAACCTCTTTTTATCATCATCATCGCAGGTCTGTCTTTGATAGAACCACCGGGATTCATAAACTCCAATTTGGCAAAAATCTTCACTCCCTGTTTTTGCTCAATATTTTTCAGTCGAAGCAAAGGCGTATTGCCGATGCATTCAAACAAATTAGTGGCGTGCAGCTGGCTCATAATTTTTCAACCCCTCGAATTTTTTACCAGACTTCTGACTATAATCCCAAATAGCAGCTCTGATAGCATCTTCAGCCAAGACGGAACAATGCACCTTCTCCGTCGGAAGTCCGCCAAGAGCCTCCAAAGCATCCCTGTTTCTGAATTTCAACGCCTCATCTATGCTCTTGCCTATCAACATTGTAGAAGCTACAGATGAGGAAGCAACCGCCGCTCCGCATCCGTAAGTTTGAAATTTCAAATCGCTAATTACATCGTTTTCATCAACCTTGATATAAATCTTCATAATGTCGCCACACTGAGCACTGCCAATCTCTCCGATACCATCGGCATCGTCTATCTTCCCCACATTTCGAGGATTTTGGAAATGATCCAATACCTTATCCGTATACATATTACTCTCCTAAAATCTATATTTTCTTCCGTTAATCACACAACGGAGACATTTTCCTTAACCTTTTTATGCTTTTTTTGAGAACATCAACCACCGTGTTAACTTCCTCTATCGTATTGAAATAACCAACAGACAAACGAAGCGAGCCGTGAGAAATCATATCGGAAATACCCATAGCCTGCAAAACATGGGATGCTCCCGCAGAACCCGTCGTGCAAGCCGAACCAGTGGAAGCTGAAATTCCAGCAAAATTCAAATCCAAGATTATCGCCTCTCCCTCTGCAAACTCAAAACAAAAACTGGCAATTCCCGGATGCCGTTCGCTCGGATGACCTGTCAAAACCACATTGTCAATCTCACTGGTAATTCGTTGAATGAGCAAATTACTCATCTCTCTCAAATGCTTTTGATGAAACTCCAGCTCGCCATCAAGCAACTCCAAAGCCTTGCCGAAACCGACAATTCCTGGGACATTTTCCGTGCCAGCTCTCTTCTTCCGCTCTTGAGCTCCACCCAAAATAAACGGCTCGATATTCACCTTGTTGTTCACATACAGAGCACCAACGCCTTTCGGACCGTAAATTTTGTGTGCAGAAAAACTCGCCAAATCTATACCCATCCTGCTGACATCTATCTCAAAACTACCCAAAGCCTGCACGGCATCCGTGTGAAACAATGCTCCATTCTCATGAGCAATTTTGGCAATCTCCGCCACAGGTTGCACCGTGCCAACTTCGTTGTTCGCCATCATAATAGACACCAACGATGTCTCTTCGTTTATCTCGTTACGCAGTTGCTCCAAATCAACCTGACCATACTCGTTCACATCCAAATACACAATATCAAAACCTTCGTCCTCCAAAGCCTGAAAAGAGTGCAAAACAGCATGATGTTCAATTTTGGAAGTAATCAGCCTATTACCCTTTCCCCGCAACATCTTAGCAACACTCCTAATCGCCCAATTGTCGCTCTCCGTGCCACCGGCTGTAAAATAAATTTCGTTAGATTTCGCACCGATACACTTTGCTATAATCTCTCTAGAGTTGTTTATCAACTTGCCGGCATCTGCTCCTGAAAAATGATAAATACTGGAAGGATTCCCAAATTGCTCAGTAAAACATGGCAACATCGCTTCCACGACCTCTTGGCGAACCTTGGTTGTAGCCGAATTATCCATATAAATCACAATCTCTCCCACAATCACAGCACATCTTGCAAAGTAGTCTTATCAACCACCTCTCTGATGCTGTCATAAATTTTTTTAAAAACCTTATTGGAGATACAACTCGTCTCTTTGATGCATTGCTGTTCAGAGCCCAAACACTCTACCGGCAAAATATCGTCCTCCAAAACTCGTAAAACCTCTCCGATGTATATCTTGTCCGCAGGGCGAGCCAAAACATATCCGCCGTATTTCCCCCGCTTGCTCTCCAAGATATTCGCTTTCTTCAACTTAGCCGCCAACTGCTCCAAATAGCTAAGAGACATATCTTGTTCACCAGCTATCACATGCAATGACATAGGCTTTTTCGACTTCGCTATATAAGCCAAAGCTCTCAGCCCATACCTACTTTTGGTAGAAAAATTCATATAACCTCTCTTGGTTTCCCTCACGCTCTAATCCCCAGTATTTTTGTCAAGAATAAAATTTTGCAAATAAAATAGCCTCACTCTGTCAAAAAAGTGAGGCTTAGAAAAAAAATAAATTTCACTCAACCCAGTGCCGAACCTCTTTGCCCTCTTCCACAAAGATACTACTTTCGGCAATATTGGTAGCCAAATCAGCAATCCTCTCGATATTCTTGGAAAAATTGTTAATAAGCAAAGCCCTGCTCACTTCCACTTGCTCTTCTATTATTTTTCGCAAAATCTCGTCCTTTAATTCATCCACAACATCGTCTTCTTTGCAAACTTTTTTTGCCAAATCACCATCTTCCTCAAAGAAACTTTTTGAAGCGTCCATATACATTTTCTTAGTCTTTTCCAACATCTGCACAAGTTCATCTTTAAACTTCACAGACTCAATCTCCAACAATTTAGTCAAAATTACTCTGTTGTTATCGCACAAATCCCCAATTCTCTCCAAGTCGGTATTGATGCTACGAATCATCAAAACTTCCCGCAAAGTTTTGGCATGTGGAGTTTGCAATGCCAAAATATACAAAGCTCTCTTTTCCAACTCCAAATCGGTTATATCGACCTTTTTCTCCAAATCTTTTATCTTGGGCAACTCTTCCGTCTTCCCTGACTTGTATGCTCTCTCGCAAATTTCCAACATCTCCAAAATTCGCAGAGTTTGCTCTTTGAGTATTTTTTTCAACTCATAAATATTCTTTTGAATCATAAAATTCCCATTCTCCTTAAAATCCCTCTATTAACCGAAATTCCCTTGCAAATAATCTTCGGTCATCTTCTCCCTCGGATTGGTAAACATATGTCGTGTTTTGCCAAACTCTATCAAATCGCCCAAATACATAAACGCCGTGTTATCCGAAATCCTACCGGCTTGACCGATATTGTGTGTTACTATCAAAATTGTCATTCTTTTTTTCAACTTCAGACAAAGTTCCTCTATCTTGAGTGTCGATTTCGGGTCAAGAGCGGAAGTCGGCTCATCCAGCAAAAGCACCTTCGAATCGTTAGCGATGGCTCGGGCTATGCATAATCGTTGCTGCTGACCACCGGAAAGCTTGGTAGCACTCTTGTGCAATCTGTCCTTCACCTCTTCCCAAATCCAAGCAGACTTCAAAGAGTTTACCACCTTCTCTTCCAAATCTTTTTTGGGAACTCCTCGCAATTTGGGACCGTAGCAAATATTTTCGTAAATAGATTTCGGAAACGGATTTGGTCGCTGAAACACCATTCCCACTTGGGTTCGCAGTTCATTCACATTGCAACTTTTATCAAAAATATCTTTGTCTTGCAAATAAACTTTCCCCTCTATCCTCAGCACTGGCGACAAATCGTTCATCCTATTGAAAGTCCTGAGCAAAGTAGACTTGCCACAGCCAGAAGGTCCAATCAGAGCAGTAATCTTATTCGTCTCGACCTCCATATTTATATTTTTCAAAACATGGTTATCAGCAAACCACAAGTTAAAATTTTCCGTTTTTATTATACTCATCAATTTTCCTTTCTCATCGATTTTTTCTAATCCTGTATCTCATTACCACGGCAAGCGAACTCACTCCGACAACAAGAACTATCAGAATAAAAGCTGACCCGTAAGCTATCGGTATTTGACTCTCGGGGTGCACACCCTCGCTAACCAATGCATAGATGTGATAAGGCAACGCCAGAACTTCCGAGAACAAGCCTGTGGGCAAAAATCTGGAGTAGAAAGTCACCGCTGTAAACATAATCGGAGCAGTCTCTCCGGCAACTCTCCCGATACTTATTATCACACCAGTTAGGATATTGGGCAACGCAACCGGCAAAGCCACTTTCAAAATCGTCTGCATCTTATTCGCACCCAATCCGTAAGAAGCCTCTATGAAATCTTGCGGAACTTTGTTGAAAGCCTCGTGGGCGTTGGAGACTATCACCGGCAACACTAACACCGCCAAAGTGCAAGCCCCAGCCAACAAACTCACACCCATATTCATCATCTTCACAAATATCGTCAGTCCAAACAACCCGTAAACTATAGACGGCACTCCCGCCAATGTATCCAAGGCGATTTGCACCGTGCGTTTGAATACTCCCTCTCTGGCATAATAAGTAAGGTAAGTTGCACTCAATATCGCCAATGGCGTTGCGATAATTATCGAAACCAAGGTCAAAAGAAATGTCCCGAAAATTGCGGGGAAAACACCGCCCGCCGTCATCTCATGTCGAGGTCTATCAGACAAAAATTCCCAAGACAACACGGACGCACCTCTGAATAGAACATCTGCCAAAAAAATCAGCAAAAATACGCAAGTAACTGCTATGCACAATATCAAAAACGCCTTGCCTAACTTGCCTTTACTGGCTCTACTCATCATACTTCCACTCCTCTATTGGATAGGTAATTCGCTACTAAAACCAGTCCGAAGCAGATAATGAACAAAATCATACTAATAGCGAACAAAGCGTGATAATGACTAGAGCCTATCACAGTCTCACCCATCTCAGCGGCAACCGTCGCCGGCATCGGACGCACAGGACTAAAAATGCTCTTTGGGATTATCGCCGAGCCTCCTGCCAACATCACTACCACCATAGTCTCTCCTACCGCTCTGCCTAAGCCTAAAACCAAAGATTTCAATATTCCGCTTCTTGCAGCCGGCACAACGACCCTCACTGTGGTCTCCCACTTGTTTGCTCCCAAACCCAGCGAAGCCTCTCGCAGTGAGTTAGGGACTACAGACAAAGCGTCTTCGCTCACTGAACAGATAATCGGCACTACCATTATTCCCAACACTATCGAAGTGGTAAAAAGGTTCAATCCGATATCAGCACCCAAATAGTTTTGCACAAACGGAGACAAAACAACCATACCGAACAATCCGTAAACAACCGAGGGGATTCCGGCTAACAACTCAATTGTCGGCTTAATAATTTCGCGGAAATTGCTCCCTGCAAATTCCGCTAAATAGATGCCGGAACCAAGTCCCAATGGAACAGCAACTGCCATAGCTCCCAAGGTTACCACGAGCGAACCGACAAGAATCGCTCCTATGCCAAATATCGGCTCTTCTGCTGTCGGTCGCCATTCGGTATTAAAGAGGAAATCTCCAAACGATACCGCTTTGAAAACCTTAACTCCCTCTCCAAACACGCTGAAAACTATCCCCAAGAGTGCCAACACAACACATACAGCCGATAAATAAACTAAGAAATCAAACAATTTTTCTTTTTTCTTCACAATCTCAAAATATCCTTAACATTTTATGATTCAATGCGAAACAGTCTAATTAATCTCAACAAAACCTTGCTTAGCTACAATTTTTTGACCTTCTGCAGATTTTACAAAATCCAAATATTTTTTCGCCATTCCTTTGGGTTCACCATTGGTATACATTTGCAAAGATCTGGAAATAGGATAATTACCTGACTTTATGGTTTCAATACTAATTTTCACTCCGTCAACAACCAACACATTCACATCGGGAACAATATAGCCGTAACCAACATAGCCGATAGCACCATCAGTAGTTTTCACACTCGTCACCACCGCATTGTTTGAGCCCAAATTTAAAGCCGAAGCAATTATTTTTTCCTTGTTCATCACTTTTCCCTCAAAAGTCTCAAAAGTGCCGGAAGAGGCATCTCTGCTAATCACAACAATCGTTTGGTCTTTGCCACCAAGCTGTTTCCAGTTGGTATAAGTTCCGTTGTATATTTTTCTGAGGTCGTCCAAACTGATTTTTTTGATAGAATTGTTTTTATCGGTAATCACAGCTATCCCATCGAAAGCCACAATATGCTTGGTCAACTCAACTCCACTCTTTTTGGCTTTTTCCAACTCTTTGTCCTTTGCCAAACGAGAAGCAGCACCAATATCCACAGTCCCTTCCAAAACGCTGACTATCCCTACAGAAGAACCTCCACCACGCACACTCACATCAGCGTTATCGTTCTCATCCATAAAAGCCTCCGCTGTGGCTTGAGCGATAGGCAATACAGTGGTCGAACCCGCAATCGTAACTTTCTCTACTTTTTTACCCCATCCCCAGCAAGCACCGCTCACTGCAACTAACATCAATAAAACCAGCAATTTTTTCATCTTATTCTCTCCTTTATTTTAGCAGTTATTGATTCAGAAAATCGATTTTACAACTTCCTATTACTATTATACTCTCGGAATGTTAAAATTTTATAAGGGTTTTGTTAAGATTTGGTTAAAGCATAAAAAAAACGCCCAAAATTAAAAATTTCGAGCGTTTTTAGAAAATAATCTATCTATCTAAAATTCGTAATCCGGCTTTTCGCCTTTGGTTATCACATCCTGACCGACGACACACTTTTGCAATCCCTCAATATCCGGAACATGATACATAATATCCAACATACTCTTTTCCATAATGGAACGCAAACTGCGAGCACCCAACTTCTGTGCCATAGCCAACTCAGCGACTTTTTCCACAGCCTCGCTGGTCAAAATCAAATCAACGCCTTCCAAAGCAAACAAAGCTTGATACTGCTTGACCAAAGAGTTTTTCGGCTCTGTCAATATGCTCACTAGAGCTTCCTTGTCCAACCTGTCAAAAGTCGTAACCACGGGCAGTCTGCCTATCATCTCGGGAATAATCCCATAACGCAAAATGTCCTCATAGTTGACTTGATGCATCAGTTCCTCTTTTTGCTCGGAGGAAATTATCGTAGAGTCGAAACCGATATTTTTCTTGTTAACCCGATTTTTGATAATCTTCTCGATACCGTCAAAAGCTCCGCCCACAATGAACAAAATATTTGTCGTGTCCATTTGGATAAACTCTTGGTTAGGATGCTTCCGTCCACCCTTCGGCGGAACATTTACCAAAGTTCCTTCCAAAATCTTCAAAATCGCCTGTTGCACACCCTCACCGGAGACATCTCTGGTAATACTGGTGCTTTCTGATTTGCGAGCAATCTTGTCAATCTCATCAACATAAACAATGCCCTTCTCAGCTTTGGCTACATCGTAATCGGCATTTTGCAGAAGACGCACCAAAATATTTTCGACATCCTCACCCACATATCCAGCTTCCGTCAAAGTAGTAGCATCGGCTATAGCAAACGGAACTTTCAGCAGTTTAGCCAAAGTTTGAGCAATGTAAGTTTTCCCCGAACCGGTCGGACCGAGCATCAAAATATTGCTTTTTTCGATTTTCACATCTCCGTCCTGTTCAGCTTTCCACACTCTTTTGTAATGGTTGTAAACAGCCACGGCGATAGTCTTTTTGGGACCTTCTTGCCCGATAACATATTCGTCCAAATGTTTCTTTATCTGCCCCGGAGTAGGCAACTTTTCGACAACTTCTCCGACATTTTCGGTCTGCTTCTCTTCCTCAGCAAAAATATTGGCACAATGAGAAACGCATTCGTTGCAAATCGCAACATCAGCAACCCTAATCAGCCTTCTGCTTTCGGACTCGCATTCTCCGCAAAACGAACATCTCTTCGCATCAAACTCAGCCATACTAATTTTGACTCCTATTTACCATCACCTTGTCGATAATTCCGTAATCTTTGCACTCATCCGCAGACATAAAAAAATCACGATTTGTATCTTTCTCGATTTGCTTCAAAGTCTTGCCCGTATGCTCTTTCAAAATCCCGTTCAACTTATCGCGAATTTTTAAAATCTCCGCCGTATGTATCTCAATATCACTCGCTTGACCTTGCATACCGCCCAAAGGCTGATGAATCATTATGCGAGAATTTTTCAAGGCAAACCTTTTGCCTGCTGCTCCGCCTGCCAATAGCACCGCAGCCATGGAACAAGCCTGCCCTATACAAATAGTGGAAACTTTGGGAGCTATAAACTGCATGGTATCATAAATCGCCAAACCGGCGGTCACAACACCACCCGGAGAGTTAATATAAAGGTAAATATCTTTGTTAGGGTCTTCACTCTCCAAGTGCAACAATTGAGCACACACCAAGTTTGCGACGGTATCATCTATCTGCGAACCTATAAAAATAATCCTGTCCTTGAGAAGTCGCGAAAAAATATCGTAAGCTCTCTCCGAACGACCAGACTGCTCCACCACCATAGGTACAAAAGACATTATTTATCCTCTTTTTTAGTTTCTTTTTCAGAAGCCTCAGCCTCTTTTTGCTTATCTTGAGGAGTGACAATATTCATCTTCTTAGAAATTTTTTCTACAATCTTATTGTCCAGAGCAGGTGCAAAATACTTTTCCTCATCGACGATACTGTCTTTATACTTTTCCTTGTATTCCGCCAAATCCATTTTCATACCACCAGCATTAAAAGAAACAAATTTTTCTTTCTCTGCATCTGTAAGTTTCACACCGAGGTTTTCCCTGAAGAAATCCATCACATACATCTCTTTGAGTTGAGCCTCAGCCATACCGACAAACATCGGCATCAAACTGCCCAATTGCGATTTGTAAGCCTTCGCATAAGGTTGAGCCATTTGCTGAGCATACTGATTTACCATCTCTTGAGGGACTTCCATCTCGTTCGCCTTAGCCAAAGCAACTCCCATAGCTTGCCTTTTCATAGCCATATTTTCCACATCCATTCTCGCCTTCAAATCGTCCTTGATATCGGCTTTCATAGACTTCAAATCTTCAAATCCAGCATCCTTGGCAAACTCGTCATCAATTTTAGGCAATTCCAATCTCTTGATAGCGGTAATTTTCAACTCAACCGCCTTCATATCCGAGCCGTCTTTTTCTTTGCTGTAATCCATCTCTGAGGCAAGTTCGTCACCTACTTTCACGCCTTTTAAATCCGCCTCAAATTTTTCGCCGTAAGGAGTGCTTCCATAAATGAAATTCCTCTTAAACTCCTTACCACTCTCCACAAACTTCATATCGGCATAAATTGTATCGCCCTTTTTAGGGTCAGCATCGATATCGATAGATTGAGCCAATTTGTATCTAAGATTTTCCAATTCGGTATTAACCTCGGCAACACCGGCTTTCTTTTCCTCGAAAACCATTTCTACACCTTCGTAGTCAACCTTTTCGATTTTCGGAGCAACCTCATACGCATACTTAACAACCAATCCATTGTCAACATCACCGCTGATATCCACGATGTTTCCGGGAGTCAAAGGCTTAATCTCCAACTCATCCACAACATCTTTGTATTGGTCGGAAGCAAAATCTTCCTTAAACTGCATAGCAATCGAATCGCCGTATTTCTCTCTTACCATTGCCAAAGGTGCTTTACCCTTTCTAAAACCCTTGATATTCACCATCTTGGAATATTTTTTCAAAGATTTTTCATACTCCGCATTCACCAAATCAGACGGAAAAGTAACCGTCACTTCCCTCTTACATTGGCTAATCTCTTTAAGTTCAATATTCATCAAAACTCCTACTCCTGTAGATTAAAATCATAAAAAAAATCATTTCTCCTCCTTACAAAAACCAAAGAGAAATGAAAACTGGTGCGAGAGGGGGGAATCGAACCCCCAAGGACATAGTCCGCTGGATTCTAAGTCCAGTGCGTTTACCAATTTCACCACTCTCGCTATCTCTCAAAAGCCACATCACATGGCAAGTAAACTAACCCCACAATTTGAGAAAGCCCCTTGATGTCAAATACTTTTTACAACAAAGCTACTGACTATCAAGAGGCTCTAAAATTACAAGTTAATCAACAGAAACTTTACTCTTTGTCCTTCTCATCCATCAATTTTTGAGCCAAATCTGGTTGCAAAATCTGATAATGAGAGAATTTTTGGATAAATCTGCCTCTGCCTTGGGTAAGCGACTTGAGAGTAGGAAAATAACTGAAAAGCTCGGACAACGGCAACAAAGCCTCAATAACCTGATTTTTGCCTTTTTGACTCATCCCATTTACCACACCTCTGCGAGACGACAAATCGCTAATCACATCGCCCATATATTGGCTCGGAATATTAATCTCCACGATATGAATAGGCTCCAAAATCACAGGCGAAGCACTAACAAATCCCTCTTTGAGAGCCATAGAAGCGGCAGTCTTGAAGGCGGCTTCACTCGAATCAACCGTATGATAAGAGCCGTCGTAAACTTCCACGCTGATATCGGTAACAGGATAGCCGGCAACAATTCCTTTGGCAATAGTCTCTTTCAGACCTTTTTCGATAGCGGGAATAAATCCCTTGGGAATAACCCCACCAACAATTGAAGAGATGAACTTAAATCCTGTTCCTCTCTCCATAGGCGAAATCCTGAAATACACCTCCGCAAATTGCCCTCTACCACCCGATTGCTTTTTGTGACGATAGTGGCTCTCTGCCTTTTTGCTGATAGTCTCCATATAAGAGACCCTCGGCTCAAGCAAATCACATTTGACATTGTAGGCACTTTCCAATCTCTTCTTGATGAGGCTCAACTGTGTCAAACTGATACCCGACAAAACGGACTGTCTGGTCATCTCGTTATAATCCAAATGCAAAGTCTTATCTTCCTGAAGCACCTTTTCCAAAACTTCCCCAAGTTTGTTCTCGTCCTCTTGAGATTCGGGAACGATAGTCCTCCACACATACGGAGACGGCAAGTCTGGCGGAACAACAGTCAAACTGCTATCAGCGGTAAGAGTGTTCAAACTTTGGCAATCTTTCAACTTCACCAAAACACCCAACTGCCCTGCAACAAGTTCATGCACCTCTTTCCGTTTCTTGCCCACAGTCACAAACATAGAGCCGATTTTGACCTTGCTCCCCAGTTCAGGCACATGCAAAGTATCGCCCGATTTCAAAACTCCACACATCACTCTGACATAACAAACAGTGCCCACGGAACCCTCGGAAACCGACTTGAAGATATAAGCCAAAGTCGGCAAATCTTCACTCGCTTCGATTTCCGTTCTTTCGCCACTCTTAAATACCTTAATCTTGTTGTCATCCAGCGGAGACGGAAGCTCCCTAATCAAGCAATCCATCGTAACACGCACGGCTTTGTCCTCTACGGAAGAGCAAGCGAAAACCGGAGTGATGAGACCTTCTCTGATTCCAGATTTCAATCCTTCCAAGAGCTGATTTTGGTCTAACTCGCCCTTTTCCAGATAAATATCCAACATCTCTTCGGAAGTCTGAGCCACAGCCTCGCTGAGTATATCAAAAGCTTCTGCAACCTTGTCCTTCATCTCAGCGGGAATCTCCACTTCATTCCCATCGATGTAAGCTTTTTGCTTAATCAAATGGACAACGCCTTGAAAATCTGCACCTTGACCAATAGGAATGCAAATAGGAGCAGGCGAAAGATTGGAATGCTCGCGAATTTCCTGCAAAACATTGTCAAAATCCGCATCTTTTTGATCCATCTTATTGATAACTATCGCTTTGCAAATCTCGGGCTTAACCTCAAGTTTCCCGATGGCAAGCTCCAACCCCGCTTGAAATCCGGCAGTAGCATTCGCAAAAATTATAGCCGACTCCGCAGCCTTGGTCGAGACCATCTGCTCTCCGACAAAATCAGGATTGCCGGGGGTATCTATCAAATTTATCTTTGTCCCTTTCCACTCGAATTGAGCCAGAGACAAATTTATAGAGCTCTTCTGGTCAATCTCTTGAGCAGTAAAGTCCATCACCGTGTTGCCATCCTCCACTTTGCCTGCCCTGCCTATCACACCTGCATCGGCAAGCACCTGCTCACAGAATGTCGTTTTGCCTGACCCCTGTGCTCCTACCAAAAAAAAGTTGCGAGTTTCTTTCATATCTAATATCACTCCTTCCGTAGAATGCTCACACTTCAGACTGCATCCTAACTTGATTTGTCCGAAACTTCGTTCTCGTTAAAAAAAGGTCAAGATGTTTTTAGTTCCATATTATTTTGGGTAGTAAATTCTCGAACAAATGCAAGTATAAATAAAATCAGAATTGTGTTTGATGAAGTGGAGGCTCTCTGTAAGAAGATTCCACCTCGTTCCCAAGCTCCCGAGGGAACGCATAAGGGAATTAGAAAGAACATATATACTCCCAATTTTGAACTTGGGAGCGAGAAAAAAATACTACTCTAAAAATCTCATATCTTCTCGGGTTTTGAATCTGGCTACGATACGCTCATCTGACATAGATTTTTCTTCATTGTAAACACCAAAATGCACCATTTCACTTAACTCTCGCAAGTATTTTTTTCTAGGTTTATGAGCAGGATGTCCAATAGCAAGAGTGTCATAGATTTTCAAATAGTCAGGTAATTTTAGCAGTTGCTTTATTTTCTTTTCTTTGATTTTTGACGATGTCAAGGTCAAATACTGTCCACCGAGACCAAGACTCGTAGTAGCCAAAAGCATTAATTCGAAAGCCGCCGACATACTCGATGCATAAATACTGGGAACATTTACGATATCCAAAGCCTTTTTGAGCCTTATCTTCTCAGCTACTAATTTATACTTCTGCCCCGGCAAGTTAATACATTTACGAATATCACCACACACCACAATTAAAGCTTGAGCATTTTTTGCACTTTTGATTCCGCTATTCATAATAGGAGGGAGCTTGATAAATTTTTTCAAAAGCTTTATTTTCATTATAACTTTCGCAATCGCAGGAATATTAATTTCTTCTGGTTTAATAAAAGAAATCTCAGATATCATCTTTTTGTCTGTAACTACAACAAATTCCCAAGGCTGAAAATTCATCCCCGAGGGAGCGTATCTGGCAGCATCAATAATTTTTAATATTTCACTTTCTTCTACACCTTCATCTGTAAAGGAGATAATTTTTCTTCTACTTTTCACAATTTTCATAAAATCTTTGTAACTCATTTTAAACTCCATAAATCCTCAAACTTCACTCTAAACTTTAGCAAAAATGAGAATATTTAAATTACTAAAACTGCAAAAAATTCTTACCACTAAAATATAAACCAAAAGTCAGCCTTATTCTAATGGTCGGGAAATTTTCTACTTAATATTATAATTATCTATAAACTTCTGCAAATGGTGTATCCGTGTCGGATGACGCAACTTTATCAACGCCTTATTTTCAATCTGGCGGATTCTCTCTCTGGTAACATTGAAAATACTACCAACCTCTTCCAAAGTCCGATGATACCCGTCATCTATACCAAAACGCAACCGCAAAATTTTCTCTTCCCTCGGAGTGAGAGTCCGCAGAACCTCATCAATCTGCTTTTTGAGCAAAGTCCTCTCGGCGACTCTCTCCGGTGCGATAGTGCTGACATCCTCGATAAAATCACTCAACACAGTCTCTTCGCTACTATCGTTCCCGACAGGCTTATCCAAAGAAACCGTATCAGGCGTAAACGACATTATCGTCTTGACCTTATCCGGTGTCAAATCAAGCTCTTCGGCAATCTCCTTGATGTAAGGCTTGCGACCCAATTTTTGCTCCAACTTCCTCTCAGTCCGATTGAGCTTGTTAATCAACTCAATCATATGCACCGGAATCCGTATCGTTTTCGCTTGGTCGGCAATGGCTCTGCTGATAGACTGCCTAATCCACCAAGTCGCATAAGTGGAAAACTTAAACCCTTTGCGGTAATCGTATTTCTCCACAGCGTTCATCAGTCCGTGATTTCCCTCTTGTATCAAATCCAAAAAGTCCAACCCTTTGTTGTTGTATCTCTTGGCAATACTAATCACCAGCTTAACATTCGCCTCTATCATCTTGTTCTTGGAAATCTCCTTCACCTGTTCGCCTTTGTTGATTTTTTCCAAAATATCCAACATCTCCGAAGATTTCAGCTTCGTCTCCAACTCCACCCGCCTCATCTTACGACGAGCATTTTTAATCTTCCGCAAAACCTCAACAAAAACCTCAGGGTCCAATCCGGTCTCTTTCTCCACCGCCTTAGCATCCTCGTCAGACTTCTGAGCCAATCGCCCATACGAACAAATCTCGTTCACAGTATAAGTCTTGACTTTGGCAATTTCTTTGATAGTTTGCTTACTCTCTATAATCCTCTCAGCCAAAGAGTTAATCCGATAGATAGCACGAGAAATCATCTTCTTATTGAACTTCATAGTCTCATAGTTTTCAACGATTTGGATACGCAATTTGTCGATTTCCTTATCTATCTTCTTTTGCTCTTTCTCTTCAACATTTTTGTATCTATCCAGCATATCTCCGATAGCTTTGAACTTCTTTTCGATTTTCTCCAAATTTCTGGAAAATTCCTCAAAAGTCTCCTCGGTGCGTTCCTTATCCATCCAACTCTCAAAATCCAACTTCAAAATCTGCTCCAGCTTAATTCTTCCCTCGGTATATCTGATTTTAAAATTTTGAAACTCCTTGAGCGTGCTGCCGGAAATAAAAATGAATTTGTTAATCTTGGCTTGTCCCTCTTCGATTTTTTTGGACAACTCCACTTCGCCCATTTTATCCAAAAGAGGTATCTTCCCAATCTCTTTCAGATACATCTTCACCGCATCATCAAACCTCTCAATTCTGCGTTTTTTCTGGATATCCTTTACCTTTACTAACTCTCCGGCTTCCTTCGTTTGCGTCTCATCAACGGTTTTTATTCCCTTATCCGCCAACTCCTCCACAATCTCATCAACCGCATCTATAAATAAAGGTGTATCGGGCAAAATTTCATAAAGGTCTTTGTAAGTGATATAATTTTCTTTGTATCTTTTGCAACGAGCGACAATTTTTTTGATATACTTAGAGTAAATTTCCATTATTCCTCATTTTTTGAATTAAAATTTTGAACATAACACTCTCAAACTACAAGTGCCAATATCTGAAAACGGTGTTTTTTTGTAAAGGAAATTAAAGGTCAAACAGCAATATATTTATTATCGCCAATGGAAACAAGCCTTTCCAAAAGTAATTTGTTCGTTATCTTCTCCAAAGGCATCGCCAACGAATACAAATCTTCGCCACTTTTATCGGAATCGACCTTAATCAATATCCCCAAAAAAATCAATTTATCGACAACTGCCAATATAAGTGTTTTTTGCAATCGTAACTTTTTGGACAACTCTTCCAAACTGCTATGGCATTCCAAAGCATCAAATTTTTTCCCAATTTCCTTGATAATCTTACCGGATAAAACAAACAATTGCTTAAAGCTCATATTACTTTGAAGAGCAACACCGTAGTAGATGTTGTAGTTTTCCAGCACGAAAGAAAACTCCGCACCATAGAGGATAATCATCCAACTGATGCGAATCCAAATCACGAACAAAGGCACCGCCGCAAAGCTACCGTAAATGGCGTTGTAAGAAGACAAACCAATCTGCAACCACAAATAAATGTATTGCGTAAACTGGTAGAGCGAACCTGCCATCACTCCGGCAATCACAGCATATCTGAATTTGACTTTCCGATTGGGCATATACACATACAAAAAAATAAACAAAATCCAAACGATGAAATACGGCAAAAGCTTAACGGGGACACTCAAAGCAGAATCCAAAATCTTCCCAAAATATCCGCTTGCATTCACTCGTCGCAACTGTGAACTGACAAAAATAGTCACACTGGCAGAGGTCGTGAGCAAAATCGGCAAAATGACCACTACGGAAAAATAGTCGGTTAGCATTTTGGAGAAGTTTCTCTGCTTCTTCACATCCCAAATCCGATTGAAAATGCTCTCGATTTGCCAAAGTATGGACACTAAACTCCACAACAAAAGGCACAGACCAATACCTATCATCACTCCGCTTTTTGTTCTCTCCAGCAGATTTTGGGCAAAACCGAAAAATTTCTGAAGAATAAGCTCTTGTTGCGGAACTTGGGCGATTATCTGTTCCCGCAGGAAATTCTCCACTCCGAAACCTTTGGCAACGCCAAAAGCCAAAGCCAAAATAGGAACGAATCCCAAAATCGTGTAAAGAGTAAGAGCCGAAGCATGAAATTGACAATTGTTGTAAATATAACCCCTTATAGACAAAGGGAAAACACTGAGATATCGCCATTGCGGTCTCTGGGAAAAAAGTCGCAACGAACCAATCAACTTCTCATACCAACTAAATCTAATCTGCATATAAATCTAAAAATCGGAAATTAACCGAATCGAACAGCCCTCTGTCGCTTATTTTTATCTCGGGAATCACCAATAGCGTAAGGAAAGACAAACTCATATACGACGAAAATAGCGAAGAACCCGCTTCACAACTGAGCTCTTCCAATTTTTTGTAACTCTTGGCAACCTGCAAATACGGCAAATCACTCATAATGCCACCAACGGGCAAAGGCAAAATGAACTCCGTATCTCCATCCACAAATACGATGCCACCCTTGTTTTCTATTATCATCTCCATCGCCCGCAAAATATCAGCATCGTTTGTTCCCACAGCCAAAATATTATGACTGTCATGAGCCACGCTACTGGCGATAGCACCTCTTTTCAAACCAAAACCTTTCACAAAAGCGATTGTGGGCGTTGCCTTCCCCTTATACCGATTGAGATTGACAATTTTCAACAAATCTCTGTCCAAATCACAAACCAATTTTCCCTCTTCCACTTTCGGCAAAACCTTTGTCCGCTTAGTCAAAACCTGATCTTTCACCAACTCTATTACATTAATTTCCCCGTCTCTGTGCGGAACATCCAAATTTTCCGGACATTCAACCACAAAATTGTTGATGATTTCCGGCTCGTTATACTGCAAAATCTCTTTCCCTTTCTCAAAAACAACCTCACCGGCTATCACAGTCCGCATCACATCAAAATACTGTAAATCCTCCATCTCGATAAAGTCAGCAGAATCTCCAACCTGCATCAATCCGACATCCAATCCGTAATGCTTAACGGGGTTCACACTCACCATCTGCAACACTTTGAAAAACCCAATACCCCGCCTCACAGCCTTTTGCACCAATAGATTCATATGTCCACGAAGCAAAATATCGGGATGAACATCGTCGGAACAGAACATACAATTTTCAAAATTATCGTGACCAATAGGAATCAAATCGTCAAAATTTTTGACCGCAACTCCTTGTCGCATTTGGACTTTCATCCCGTAATCAATCTTTTCCAGAGCCTCATCAATGGTCACACACTCATGGTCAGTAGAGATTCCGGCATCAATATATTTTTTGGCATCCGCACCACGAAGCTCGGGAGCATGACCATCCACCAATTTTCCATATTTTCTCGCCATATCCAATTTCGCTTTGACCTTGGGAGTCATATTGATAACTCCCGGGAAATCCATAAATTCACCCAAATATTTTAGCTCATCCATTTTCATCAACTCTTCAAGAGCATCAGCATCCAAAACCGCTCCCGAAGAATCGAAATCAGTGGCAGGCACACAAGAAGGAATGCCAAAAAAAATCTTCAACGGCGTTTTTTGACTTTCCCTCAGCATATACTTCACACCCTCAATCCCTGCTACATTGGCTATCTCGTGGCAATCGGAAACCGTGGCAACAGTGCCAAATCTCACTAAAAGCCGACCAAATTCCGACGGAGTCAGCATAGACGACTCTACATGAATATGCGAATCCACAAATCCCGGAAGCAAATAATTGTCATAACTTTTACCCTCTTCCTCGGTAATAGAAACAATTCTACCATTATTCACCTCAATCGTGCCGGGGAAAATCTTCTTCTTGATAGGATCAACTATATTACCACAAAATAGACTCATATTACCTCCATTGCTCCAAATGATTACTCATCCACAAAGTTGGCAAATTTTTATATTTCTTTCCTGATTGTCAAATCTCTTTCTTGCTTATTTTCGGAAATTGTGAGGGCATTTACAAATTTTCTTCTCTTAGCCTTTACAAGTTGAAACGATTTTGGGGGGAGTGTGCAAATAACTGGGTCTGAAATAAGACCTAATTATGTTTGACAGAATAAGTTATGAACATTTATTAAAATGCCATGAGTATAATCAAAAAAAACGCTGTCCAAATTGTGATAGCTTAAACACAAAAAAGAAGGGATATATTTTCTCTGAAAGAACAACTAATCGTGGGAAAATTAAAGTCAAAACTCAACGATTTTATTGTAAAGATTGCCAAATAAGTTTTACCAATTTTGGATATAATAAGAGAACTCATTTTGCACCAAAATTCAAAGATAAGGTTGTTACTGACTATATTTCAACCAAAAGTTCTCTTTCTGAAGTTGCTAAAAGACATGGGATTTGTAAAAATAGTATTCTTAATTGGATACCTCAGCGAGCTAATTTATATCAGGATAATGTGTTACACAGCAATATAGATGAGACAACAATTTATATTGATGGCAAGGAAATTAAGATAAACGGTAAGCGAAAAGTTGTCTTAGTCGCCAGTAGCAAACTACTTGATAAACCAATATATTACAAGATTTATGATAGAGAACATAGTAGTTCATCTGAAGACTTTTTGAATAGACTAAAAAAAATGTATGACAACAAAATAATTGGGATTGTGTCAGATTTTGGGCGAGGGAAGTGCTTTGTTAAGCCAGTTAACCAACTTTTTGAAGATGTTCCACATCAAATTTGCTTGGTTCATTATTTAAGAAGCGTTAATATCAATGTTCCTAAAACAAAAAAGAGTAAGTTTTTTAGACGAAATATTTTCTTTAAGAACTTGATTAAGAGCATTTTAAATGCTGAAACTTTACAAGAAGCTGAAAATAATTTAAGTTCGCTTAATCACTATGAAAAATTTTTTCGCCTAAAAATTCATAAGCGTTTTATTAAATCAATTAATCGAAACTTTGGTTTATTAACTGCTCATTTTCATTACGATTTTTTGGATAAAACAACAAATAAAATTGAAAATATTAATCGACAATTGAATAGGAAATTAAAAAATTTAGACGGATTTAAATCTGAAAAAAATATGAATCATTTTTTGAAAATTTGGTTCAATAATTATTCAAAAGGAGTGGAAATTAGACCCAATTAAATGCACGCTCCCATTTTGTTAAATTTGCGACAGAAAATTTCGTGAGGAAAGTTGACACAACTTTCAATCAAACAACAAATTAGTTTCGAAACAAGGAGTAAGAATTGTCTGTGGAAACCGTAAATAAAAAAATAGAAATGGAGTTTGAGAAGTTCTATTCTCAAACTTCCGGTTTGCTATACAATTACATCCTGAAACGAGTGAGAGACAACGAAAAAAGTTTGGACATCATGCAGAACGCTTACCTCAAAACCTATCCGGAATTTGAAAAGCTCGAATTTCCCAAAAGCTACCTCTACAAAGTTGCTTACCATATGATTATCGACAACAGCAACAAAAACAAAAGAGAGCAAAACTTGCAAGAGACTCTGCAATATCAATCGGAGCATAACGACAGAAACCAGTATTTGAGAATGCAGATTGATAAAGCTTTGGATAAACTGAAGCAAAAAGATAGAGATGTTTTCGAGTTGAAGACTTTCCAAGATTTTTCTTACAAACAAATTTCCATTATTACCGAGCTAACCCCAAAAGCAGTGGAAAGCGTTTTGACGAGAGTGCGAAACTTTTTACGCGAAGAACTAAAAAATTTGAGGGAATTCGGCTATCTGCGTTCTCTTACTGAATGTAGCGACGAACAAATCGATACGGAAAATGAATAAGGAGGTAAACAAAATGATGAAACTTTATGACAACCTAAACAGATATTATGACAACGAACTGAATATGGAAGAGCGTAAAAAATTTGCGTCTCATCTTAGCAAATGTCCCGAATGTCAAAAAGGATTGAAATTTCTCCAAGACATCAGAAAAATAGGAATGTCTGGCATCATTGAACCTCCTGCCTTTGATAGCTTAAACTTCTCTTCCCGTATTTCTTCGTTGCACGATTTCGGTTGTCTCTTGTGGCAAAAATTCGCCATAGCCGCTTGCTTCATCTTGTTTGCTCTCATCGGGAGTTTCGGAGGGCATTACTTTTCCAACGACTATACAAACGAGATAAATTTGGATAATAATTCCATGTACTCATATTTGGAGGAAAACTTATGAAAAAGTGGCTTATTTACGGACTACTTGTTTGTTCCCTGATTTTCAACGCTATCTTCATCATTGGTGCATATAGATGTCGGGCAAGAATACCTATGGAGCCTCCGCCACGAATGAAGCCGCCCAAAATGGATGCAATGCGGGATTTTTTTGAGCTAAACAAAACTGAACTGGTAAACGATATGCAAGAATACAAAAAAATTAGAGGCAGAATTGCAGATAAAATGTTCGATAAAAACACGGAAATAGAAGATATGATTTTATTGGGAGATTCGCTGATAGAAATAACTGTTAAACGAGAAAAAAAATTTGTGAGATGTTTGATTAACTATCAAAATAATAAAAAGAGAAAAGGAAATTAGAATGAAAAAAATAGGATTTATAATTATGGTTCTTTGCTTGGTAACTTCTGCTTTTGCTTTCGGTTCAGGTTCAGGCTCAGGTTCAGGTTCAGGCTCAGGCTCAGGTTCAGGCTCAGGTTCTAAAGGCAACAATGGTTACGGAAGTGCATGTAGTGCATGCACAAATGCAAAAGAAAGAAATGAGAATTGCTATAGGTATGAAAATCAAAAAGAACAAGCAACACCAAGTGATGAAGCATCAAATAAAGATTTAACTAACTGAATTAGCAGTTAGATAAAAAAACTACTAGTAGACAAAAAAAAGAAAATTAACGCATTAGGAGACAAATTATGAAAAAATTTGGATTTATAATTATGGTTCTTTGCTTGGCAACTTCTGCCTTTGCTTTTGGACCAAATGACGATGACGGGAAACATAAAAATATTGGCAAGCATGAAAACGGTCGTCAACCGATGGAAAGAAGATTTGACCATTGTTCAGAGTTCCCTATGGGCTGCGATGTGGAGCTGACCCAAGAGCAAAAAGACAAAATGAGCGATATTCATAAAAAACATCGTGACGAAGTTTTTGATATCCGCACAGATATCCAAAAAACTAAGGTTGACCAACGAGTAAACTTGAAGAAACACGATTTTGCTAAAGCAAAAGCTAACGCCAAAAAAATCAATGCTCTTAGAGGACAGATTGAAGATTTGAAAATTGATATGATGGAAGATTGCTACAATGTATTAACCAAAGAACAAAAAGCGAAACTATAACATATAGTGGAGCAAAAGCCACCTTTTTTTTGAAGAATTTTTAGGTGGCTTTTTTCTTTGCTTATTTCGCTTATTGGCACTCATAGAAATAGACTGCCAAAAATAATTTGACAAAATTCAACCCCTCTAAATCATGCCGTTATAAAAACTAATAATTTTAAAAACAAGGAGTAAGATTATGGCAAAAGGTAAATTATCTATTCATACCGAAAATATATTCCCTATTATCAAGAAATGGCTCTACTCCGAGCATGATATTTTTTTGAGAGAAATCATAGCTAACGCTATCGATGCTCTGTCCAAACGAGAGACAATGGACAAGAAAGTTGATAAGAAGGAACTCAAAGTCAAGATAGAAATCGACAAAGACAATAAATGCATCAGGGTGATAGACACAGGCATCGGAATGACCGACGAGGAGATAAAAAAATATATCAACCAAATAGCTTTTTCCGGTGCGGAAGATTTCGTGGAAAAATACAAAAATAAAGATATCATCGGTCATTTCGGATTGGGATTTTATTCCAGTTTCATGGTCTCCGACAAAGTGACAATCGACTCACTCTCCTATCAAGACGGAGCGGAAGCTGCCACTTGGGAATGTGAGGGCGAAACCGAATACAAAATGAGCAAAGGTAGCAGAGCCAATGTCGGCACGACCGTGAGCATCTATCTGAACAACGACAGCAAGGACTATATCGAAAGCTACAAAATCAAGGAAATTTTGGATAAATACTGCACATTTATGCCCTATCCGATAGAGTTTGAGGACAAAGTTATCAATCAAAAAGAGCCTCTATGGGAAAAAGACCCGAAAGAAGTGAAAGAAAAAGAGTATAAAGAGTTTTACAAAGAGTATTTCCACGATTGGCAAGAGCCTCTATTTTGGATACATCTGAACATCGACTATCCGTTCAATCTGAAAGGAATCTTGTATTTCCCAAAATTGGATATCCACTCTATGCGAAACACGGGAATGGTGAAACTATTTTGCAACAGAGTGTTCGTCGCCGACAATGTGAAAGAGCTTTTGCCGGAGTTTCTCCTGTTGCTCAAAGGTGGAATCGACATCCCCGATATTCCTCTGAATGTTTCCAGAAGTTTCTTGCAACACGACAAGGAAGTCCAAAAAATTACCGGATATATCGTCAAAAAAATCGGCGATGAATTGAAAAGGCTGTTCGGCGATGACCGCAAAAAGTTCGAAAAATTTTGGGAAGATATCCAAAAATATGTGAAATACGGCGTATTGACACAAGAGAAATTCTTCGAAAATTGCAAAGATATTATCTTGTTTCAAACGACTGACAAAAAGTGGCTCTCAATATCGGAGCTGACTGCCGAGCAAACCGATGAGAAAAAGAAGGTGCATTACACGACAGACAGCAACTCGCCTTATGTAGAAATCCTGACCAAAGAGGGAAACAAAGTTGTTTTGGCAGACGAACTTTTGGACAATCATCTTTATCAAAAATACGAAATGGCTGACAGCAATTTGAGCTTTACCAGAGTAGATGCACAGGTCGCCGAAAGCATGGTAGATAAAGACACCGTGGAGGAAATCGACGACAAAGGGAAAGGCACTTCCGAAAAATTGAAAGAGCTTTTTGAGAAGCAACTCGACGACAAGAAAATCACAGTGAAAGTGCAAGCTCTCAAAATGAAAGATATTCCAGCGATGATAGTCTTCGATGAGCAAATGCGGAGATTTATGGAGATGAGCTCGATGATGAATCAAGAAGAGGACAGTTTGCCAGTCAGCGGTTACGAATTGGTAATAAATTCCAACAACGAATTGATAAAGAAACTTGGTAATATGGACAGCAAAACCGACAAAGGCAAAATCTCTCTTCTCTGCAAATACATCAACGACTTGGCTCTTATCAAGCAAAACAACTACTCGCCAAAAAAACTGCAAGAGTTTGTAAAGATGAGCTCTGAAATCTTGGAAATGATCAATTAATTGCATATAGATCCTGTAAAGGCTATCGTCTCCTTTTGTGATAAACACAAATCGGTTGACAGATAGCCTTTTTTTTTGGTCTTGCTTGGGATATGAAAAAGATAATCCTCTGCTGTCTGTTGGCATTTACTTGCCTCTTTGCGACTGGGAAAAAGACTGTCCGCATCGTCGCTGTCGGCGATGTAATGCTCGGCACATCTTACCCCGCAACAAAATATCTGCCAGAAAATGTAACCAATCTCCTGCGACCACTGCAACAAACTTTAGCAAGTGCTGATGTTACTTTCGGCAATCTGGAAGGATGCTTCAGCGACAGTGCTTCCCCTGTAAAAATTGTCAAAGACAGCAGTAAGGCGTATTTGTTCCGAATGCCTTGCCACTACGCTGTGGAACTGCAAAAAGCGGGATTTGACCTGATGAGCATCGCCAACAACCATTCCCAAGATTTCGGGCAAAAGGGCATCGAAACCACAAAGTCGATTATGGATTCCTTGGGAATTGCGGTGGCAGGAACTGAAAATTACCCAACCGCCATTATCGCCAGAGACAGTATCAGATATGGATTCTGTGCGTTCTCCGCCAACAAAGGAACGCTCTACATCAACGACTACAAAACATTAAAGAAAATCGTGAGCAATCTAAAAGAAAAAGCCGATATAGTGATTGTCTCGTTCCACGGTGGAGCGGAAGGAAACGGCTATCAACGGACTCCCGACAGCACAGAGATTTTCCTCGGAGAAAATAGAGGCTTCGTGAAAGAGTTCGCTCGCAAAGCCATAGATGCCGGAGCCGACCTCGTGCTCGGACACGGACCGCATGTCCCCCGCACTATCGACCTCTACAAAAACCGCTTCATCATCTACAGCCTCGGCAACTTCTGCACATTCGGGCGATTTAATCTGCGAGCTGCCAACGGAATCGCTCCCCTGCTGTCGCTACAGCTAACTCCACAAGGCGAATTTGTCAGCGGAAAAATCGTCCCCATTAAACAACTCGGAAGAGGCGTGCCACGAGTGGATTCTCAAAGAAAAGTGATACGAAATATGCAAAAACTCTTGGTAGAGGACGCTCCCAACTGCGGATTACAAATCGACGAAAACGGCAATATTACAAAGCTATCGGGAAATTAGTAGCGGACAATCCCCATGTCGCGAGTGGTCGCCGTGATGGTGCGAGCTATCCCCACAAGCGAAGAGATGATTTTGGCATAATCGGTGCGAAGCGGACTGAGCGTGCCGAGATAACCAGGAATCCCAAACAAATCGTATTTGGCATAAATCAGAACGAACTCATGCCAAGCGTTATCGGGCAAACTATCACCCAAAATAACCCCAGCTTTGTCGCTCGGGTCGTTCTCCTGCATAAGTTTGACCAAAATCTCCTGACGACGCATCATGGCGAAAAAATTGAGAATGTTGTTTTTGCTGTCAAATTCCGGTTGCTCCAAAAAAGAGATATTGGCATCGAAATTCAAGAAATATCCGCCCATCTTGCTCAAGGCGTTATATAGTTCCCGCAAAAAAAGATTGAGCAACGAGTTTTCTTGGTTATTGGCAGAATCGAGCAGATACTTGGTCTGAATGTCATAAATCCGCAATCCCGAAAACTTCTGATTTACATAGCGAGTCAAGGCGTTCAACTGCTGAGTGGTAATCTGATAATCGCACTTCACGAAAATGGTCTTGTCCAAACCGGAGCTGAGACTGACCACAAAGAGGAGCTTTACGGGAGAAATCTTGAAAACGCTAAGATTGCGAAGATATTCATAGCTAATCTCAGGCTCGGCGACGAAGCACAATTGCCCCACGGAAGTAGCCAAAATCTGCAAAATATAGTCCAACATCGCTGTGGCATCCCGAAAATTATCGCACACAATTCGCTTGAGCGTGTCGGTCTTTGCAAAGTCCAAATCGGAAAACTCGTTCTGACGAATGTACTCGCGATATCCAGCAATCGTGGGAATGCGACCAGCAGAGGTATGTGGCTGATAAATATAGCCCTTATCCTCGAGATGCACCAAGTCGCTGCGAATGGTGGCAGGACTCATATCGGGAAAATATTTGCTGCAAATCGTGCCGGAAGCCAACGGAGTTTGGCAAATATAATATTCCCAAATTAAACAATCTAATAATTTCTTTCGCCTAAAACTTTTTTTGTTCATAAGACTAAAATTACCTCTTGACCTTATTTTCTGCCAAGTTCAAGCTAAATCGATAGCTCGTCAAGAAATTTAGATAGTGATGTTGCGACGGCTGATAATTATGGCTTGACAAGATTTGCCAACGATTTTTAACAAAGAGAGATGAAAACTTCTATCCGCTTTTTTGATGACCGAGAAGTCAGAGCCATTTGGGACAAACAAAGTGCCAAGTGGTGGTTTTCTGTGCTGGATATTATGGCAATGCTGACCGACCAAGATGATTATGCCAAAAACAGAAACTATTGGAAATATCTCAAAGCCAAGCTAAAGAAAGAAAAGAGTGAGTTGGTTAGTGCCACTACCCAACTGAAACTTTTAGCAAGTGATGGCAAACGATATTTGACCGATGTTCTCGACTACAACGGCATAATCTCTTTGGGAAAGCAATTTCCGAGCAAAAAAGCAAATCGCTTTTTGGAGTGGTTCACATTTAGTGCAGAGAATATCGACGACAAGAGCAAAGCCAAGGCTTATGCCCTATTTGAGAGCTCATTCATCGACAGCATAGAGGTCGGGACTACTAATGGTTTGCAACAAATTCACGCCTATCTGTTTGGTGGTCTATACGATTTTGCAGGTCAGATAAGGCAAAAAAATATCTCCAAAGGTGGCTTTCAATTTGCTGTTGCTCGCTTCCTCGATAACACATTGCAAGAGATAGAAAAAATGCCAGAAAATAGTTTTGACGAGATTGTGGATAAATATATCGAGATGAATATTGCTCATCCTTTTATGGAGGGCAACGGCAGAAGCACTCGGATTTGGTTGGACTTGATTTTGAAAAGACGCTTAAAAAAATGTGTTGATTGGAGTAGGATAGGCAAAACCGAGTATATGACCGCTATGAGACTCAGCCCGACTGAGAGCAATGTGCTGAAGGCTCTTGTGAGAAATGCACTCACGGACAAAATAAGCGATAGAGAAATGTTTATGAGAGGAATAGATTATTCGTACTATTATGAGGAGAATGAGTGAGCAATTTCCTCGTTCCCAAGCTCCAGCTTGGGAATGCATACGAACTTAAAAATATACACTCCCAAGTCTATCAAGTATAATGAAATCGTGCTTGGCTGGAGCTTGGGAGCGAGAGAATAAATATGAGAAATTTGATAGAAAAACAAAAAATCAAGCCAGTTGCAATTGCTAAATTTTCTAAAAAAAAATTCCTAAAAGATATACTTGAAAAAGAAGAGTTATTTTTTAACACAATAACTTATTTTTCAAAAAAAGAAAATGAAAATCATCAATTTGACCAATACGAAGGGATAAACAAAATTTATCAATCAAATAATGTAGTTGATTTAAAATTATTTGATAGGCATTTTAAAGTAAAAGATAATGGAAAACCTATAAAAATAAGATTATCTTCAAATAATTATTTTACACATATATGCTGTTTTACATTTTTTACTAATGAAATTATTGAAATAAATGGTGAAAGAAAAGTTTTTGACCCTCAATTATTTGAGTTTGGTAATTATTTTATAGTGGGAATTGATATAAATGAAATTTTAAAAATAATTTCTTCTGCTTGTGAAATAGATAAAAATATTTTTAAATGGGAAATTAGTCCAGTTACTTATTATGATGTGAAAAAAATAAATGGAGACTGGAATATTTTTTGTAAGCCATTAAAGTACAGATATCAAAATGAAATAAGAGTTGCAATAGCAATAAATTCAAATAAAGAATTTAAATTAAAAGTATCTGGAATAAAAAAATATTTTTTGGACTTGATTTCTAAAAATGAATGCATAAATAAAATCATTGATGATGTAGCAATTATTACAAAAAAACCAAATTAAACTACTATATACCAACAGGAAAACCAATGAAATACAAAAACATTCGTGAAGAAGAGCTGAAGAACAAGGTCGGTGCTGACTGGTTTAACCATTTTGATACGACGGAGATAGTGGGCGATATAGACTTCACTGTGTTTCCGACGCAGAAGAGTATTTTCGAGAGGACACCGCTGCTGTGGGCTGAGGCGAAGACTGGCGACTACGACATTACCACGATGTTTGCCCAGCTCATCTTGACTATCGGCAAAGCACGAACTTTTGACAAGACGATGCCACCAGCTTTCCTTGGAGCTTTCGACTTTGGGAAAATCGCCTTTGTGCCTTACATAAATATTCAAGACATTTTCTATCTAAACGACTTCAACTGGAATGTAACTCCGAGCAATCACGAGAGCAAAGAGTTTTTGCTGATAAAGGAGCGGATAGAGTCGCTGAACCTCAACACCTACATCTATGACTATGAGAAAGACGAAAAAGAGCTGAAGAGTTTCATCAAAAATAACATCGCCAACGCAACTACGAGTAGTAAAATCAAGATAGATAAGAACAATTTTATTCCCATTTATCTGCGGTGGCTGGAGCATATCAAACCGATTATTGAGGTGAACTGGGACGAACTGAACAAAGCCAATATTCTGGACAGCGACTTCTACCTCGCCGACTTGTTTGTGGACGACCAAGACACGAGCAAGATAGACGATGATGTTACGATTCGCGACAATCTTTTTGTTGTCTTCCTAAATTCCGGCTACAAAATCGCCAAAGAGAACCTCAACCAAATGTTTGATGCGACTATCAATATCCGCAACAGAGACCTCTATCAGCAATTTTGGAAATATTACAAAAGACCACCACTGCAAGAGTTTCAGGATTACATCATCGAGCGGAGAGATTTGCTCGTTCCTCAAGACATCAGAGAGCGAAAGGGAGCATTCTTCACACCTCGTCAGTGGGTGGAGCTTTCCCAAAAATACCTTGGCGACTATCTCGGAGAGGATTGGCAAGACGAGTATTACATCTGGGATTGTGCAGCCGGCACTGGCAACTTGCTGGCTGGGCTCACCAACAAATACCATATCTTTGCCAGCACCCTCGACCAAGCCGATGTGAGCGTGATGCACGAGCGGATAGACCACGGAGCTAACCTCTTGAAAAATCATGTTTTCCAGTTCGACTTCCTCAACGACGATTTCACTAAACTTCCCCAAAGTTTGCAAGAGATTATAAGCGACCCAGAGAAATGCAAAAAGCGGGAGCGTGCATTTAATTGGGTCTAATTTCCACTCCTTTTGAATAATTATTGAACCAAATTTTCAAAAAATGATTCATATTTTTTTCAGATTTAAATCCGTCTAAATTTTTTAATTTCCTATTCAATTGTCGATTAATATTTTCAATTTTATTTGTTGTTTTATCCAAAAAATCGTAATGAAAATGAGCAGTTAATAAACCAAAGTTTCGATTAATTGATTTAATAAAACGCTTATGAATTTTTAGGCGAAAAAATTTTTCATAGTGATTAAGCGAACTTAAATTATTTTCAGCTTCTTGTAAAGTTTCAGCATTTAAAATGCTCTTAATCAAGTTCTTAAAGAAAATATTTCGTCTAAAAAACTTACTCTTTTTTGTTTTAGGAACATTGATATTAACGCTTCTTAAATAATGAACCAAGCAAATTTGATGTGGAACATCTTCAAAAAGTTGGTTAACTGGCTTAACAAAGCACTTCCCTCGCCCAAAATCTGACACAATCCCAATTATTTTGTTGTCATACATTTTTTTTAGTCTATTCAAAAAGTCTTCAGATGAACTACTATGTTCTCTATCATAAATCTTGTAATATATTGGTTTATCAAGTAGTTTGCTACTGGCGACTAAGACAACTTTTCGCTTACCGTTTATCTTAATTTCCTTGCCATCAATATAAATTGTTGTCTCATCTATATTGCTGTGTAACACATTATCCTGATATAAATTAGCTCGCTGAGGTATCCAATTAAGAATACTATTTTTACAAATCCCATGTCTTTTAGCAACTTCAGAAAGAGAACTTTTGGTTGAAATATAGTCAGTAACAACCTTATCTTTGAATTTTGGTGCAAAATGAGTTCTCTTATTATATCCAAAATTGGTAAAACTTATTTGGCAATCTTTACAATAAAATCGTTGAGTTTTGACTTTAATTTTCCCACGATTAGTTGTTCTTTCAGAGAAAATATATCCCTTCTTTTTTGTGTTTAAGCTATCACAATTTGGACAGCGTTTTTTTTGATTATACTCATGGCATTTTAATAAATGTTCATAACTTATTCTGTCAAACATAATTAGGTCTTATTTCAGACCCAGTTATTTGCACACTCCCCAAAAAGCTGATAATCTATATCAATCCACCTTATGCGGAAGCAGCAACTGCCAAAACAGTAACAGGGACAGGCGAAAATAAAGCGGGAGTTACTATAGATTTCAAAATTAACGATTATTCCAAACCAAAAATTGGCAATGCTTCCAACGAAATTTTTGCTCTTTTTATGGCTAATATTTATGACAAAATTCCTAATTGTATTTTAGGACAATTTTCAACTATGAAATTTGTAAACGGCTCAAATTTTAGGAAATTTAAAGAGTTTTTTCTTGCAAAATATATTAGCGGTTTTGTTGCCCCTGCCGAAACTTTTGACAATGTAAAAGGAAAATTTCCAATAGGTTTCACTATTTGGGATACTGCTCAAAAAACAAAAATTGATACAATTTCAACTGATGTTTTTGATAAAAATGCCAATTTTATTGGAATTAAAAATTTTTATGGCAATTTACCTGAAATTATTAATAAATGGATTGTTGATTATAGAAGTAATAGAGAAAGTATAGGCTATTTAACCACAAGAGGTAATGATTTTCAAAACAATAATTTTATTCAAATTATTAATCATAAAAAGTTAGTAAAAAGCAATAGAGGAGTTTCGATTGATAAAATTAATTTGGTTTCTGTTTCCATATACTTGTCAGTTCGTCATTGCATAGAAGCAACTTGGCTCAACGACAGAGACCAATTCCTCTATCCGAACGATAATTGGAAGAAAGACAAAGAGTTTCATAGCGATTGTTTGGCTTTCGCTCTATTTCACGGACAAAACAAAATTACTTCAAGCGACGAAACAAACCACTGGATACCTTTCACGGAGAGCGAAGTTGATGCCAAGGAGAAGTTTGCCAGCAACTTTATGAGCGACTTCATCAGCGGTAAGCTGAAGATTGAGCAAGATGCCAACCTGCTCTTTGCCGACGAAAGTGGCGACAAGCTCTACGACAACAAGCCAAGGGAGTTTTCCCCTGAGGCAAAAGCGGTCTTTGATGCGGGAAGAGAGCTTTGGCGGTATTACCACAGCCAACCCAGCTGCAATGTGAACGCAAGTTTCTACGACATTAGGGAGTATTTCCAAGGCAGAAACGACAAGGGGCGAATGAACAGCAAGAGCGACGACGAAACCTATATGAGCCTCATCGGAGATTTGCGAGAAAAGCTGAAAATCCTCGCCGACAAAATCAAGCCCAAAGTTTACGAATACGAGTTCTTGAAAGAGTGATGGAAAATTATGAATAACAATATACTGCTGTATCAAGCACCTGATGGAAATATCAAAATCGATGTCCATTTGGAAGATGAAACGGTTTGGCTTACTCAAGAGCAAATCGCCCAACTATTCGGCAAAGCCAAATCAACCATAAATGAGCATATCAAAAATATTTTTAAAGAAAATGAGCTAATAGAAGCTGATGTTTCAAAGAAATTCGGAAATTCCGAATTTCAGCAAAAAGCCCCTATTTATTACAATCTCGATGTCATTATCTCGGTTGGTTATCGTGTGAAATCGCCACAAGGAACGCAATTTCGTATTTGGGCGACCAAACGCATTCACGAATACATCGTCAAGGGCTTCACTATGGACGATGAACGCCTAAAACAAAACGGAGCAAGGTCTCGCTATTTTGAAGAACTATTACAAAGAATCAGGGATATTCGTAGTAGTGAGCGAAATTTTTATCAAAAAATAACCGATATTTATGCCACCAGTATCGATTACATAAAAGACGATGAGCAAACCAAGAAATTTTTTGCAACTGTGCAAAACAAGATGCATTATGCTGTTCACGGGCTGACAGCTGCCGAAATGATAAACAGCAGAGTTGATGCAAAAAAGCCGTTCCTCGAATTGACTAACTTCAGCGGTAACTATATAACTCAAAAAGATATTGGCATAGCAAAGAATTATTTGTCCGAAAATGAATTGAAACAACTCAACTTAATTGTGACATTGTATCTTGATTTTGCGGAATTACAGGCTACAAATGGACGATTAATGAAAATGAGCGATTGGATCCAAAAATTGGACGACTTCTTGAAAATCAGTGAAAAAGAGTTGCTCAAAAATGCTGGAAGTGTAAGCCACAAACAAGCAATTGAAAAAGCGAATGCCGAATACAAAAAATTTAGAGAAGCGGAAAACAAAAATTACATATCAGATTTTGACAGAGAAATAAAGAAACTCGTAGAAGAGAGTAAGGAAAACCACAAGGAGTAAAATCTTGAAAATCATCAAATATCTACTGGTTATAGTATTCATTGTGACTATTATGTTTGTGTTGTCTTTTAGCAATAATGATGGAAATGAAATCTTTTTCCATAATGGTCGAATGACGATGGAACAACGAGTAGCAAAACCTGTCATATACCTATATCCTAAAAAGCGGACTAAAATTCGAGTTAAGTTGGATTGTGAGGGCAAGTTATTTTGCACTTATCCCCAATATAACGATGGTTGGGAAGTAACAGCCGAACCGAATGGCACTCTCCACGATTCCGAGGATAAAGAATACTCATATCTATTTTGGGAAGCTATCTCAGATTATAAATGGAACATCAAAGAGGGCTTTGTAATCAAAGGAAGCCATACGGCAGAGTTCTTGGAAAAATCGCTAAAAGAATTGGGATTGACACCCAGAGAATATAACGAATTCATCGTGTATTGGCTACCGAAGATGCAAGAAAATGAATACAATCTGATACACTTTGCCGGCAAAGAATATGAAAAATTGGCTAAATTGTCAATCAAGCCAAAGCCTGACAATATCTTGCGTGTTTTTATGGTATATAAGCCATTAGAAAACCCGATTGAAATCAAGCCACAAATATTAAAAAAAGGGAGTGTGCAAATAACTGGGTCTGAAATAAGACCTAATTATGTTTGACAGAATAAGTTATGAACATTTATTAAAATGCCATGAGTATAATCAAAAAAAACGCTGTCCAAATTGTGATAGCTTAAACACAAAAAAGAAGGGATATATTTTCTCTGAAAGAACAACTAATCGTGGGAAAATTAAAGTCAAAACTCAACGATTTTATTGTAAAGATTGCCAAATAAGTTTTACCAATTTTGGATATAATAAGAGAACTCATTTTGCACCAAAATTCAAAGATAAGGTTGTTACTGACTATATTTCAACCAAAAGTTCTCTTTCTGAAGTTGCTAAAAGACATGGGATTTGTAAAAATAGTACTCTTAATTGGATACCTCAGCGAGCTAATTTATATCAGGATAATGTGTTACACAGCAATATAGATGAGACAACAATTTATATTGATGGCAAGGAAATTAAGATAAACGGTAAGCGAAAAGTTGTCTTAGTCGCCAGTAGCAAACTACTTGATAAACCAATATATTACAAGATTTATGATAGAGAACATAGTAGTTCATCTGAAGACTTTTTGAATAGACTAAAAAAAATGTATGACAACAAAATAATTGGGATTGTGTCAGATTTTGGGCGAGGGAAGTGCTTTGTTAAGCCAGTTAACCAACTTTTTGAAGATGTTCCACATCAAATTTGCTTGGTTCATTATTTAAGAAGCGTTAATATCAATGTTCCTAAAACAAAAAAGAGTAAGTTTTTTAGACGAAATATTTTCTTTAAGAACTTGATTAAGAGCATTTTAAATGCTGAAACTTTACAAGAAGCTGAAAATAATTTAAGTTCGCTTAATCACTATGAAAAATTTTTTCGCCTAAAAATTCATAAGCGTTTTATTAAATCAATTAATCGAAACTTTGGTTTATTAACTGCTCATTTTCATTACGATTTTTTGGATAAAACAACAAATAAAATTGAAAATATTAATCGACAATTGAATAGGAAATTAAAAAATTTAGACGGATTTAAATCTGAAAAAAATATGAATCATTTTTTGAAAATTTGGTTCAATAATTATTCAAAAGGAGTGGAAATTAGACCCAATTAAATGCACGCTCCCTTAAAAAAATTCGATAGAAAAGGATTTGTTGTCATTGAATGGGGTGGCACAGAGATTGAATAACTAACCTAAACCAACTCTCCTGTCATACTCAATCTCTTAACTCCTTGCAATCCCAACACTTCGATGTCATCGTTTGTTAGAGCATCTTCTGGGATTAAGCCTATCACTTCCGATTGCGGAACAATGTCCGTTCCTGAAATCATCTCACAAATCTTGTCGTAAACCACACGCATAGAAGTCTGCCGATAATCGGTCAAATTCATAGAAACCTGCACGATATCCTGTCGAGGCAGGTAAATCCCCAACGCCTTAACCCCTGCCAATCCCCCACTGCTCTCACGCAACCTTTTGGCAATCTTCTTGGCAAAAGCCAAATCTCCACCAAGCAAATTGACATTCCAAGCTATCAAAAATCCCCGTGCGGAAATCGCCGTCGCTCCTGCTGTGGAGTGCTTTTTATCTCCAAAATCGTAAATACCGTCTCTCAAACCGCTGAAACCATTTTTGCGAAAATTCGCCAAGCGGTTTCTATGCTCGGCATAATCGTAAACCACTGACGGCACAGCGAACTCTCGCCACAGCATCTCGCCAAGCTCCCTGCTCAACTGCATCGCATCCGACAGCTTGGCATCTCCCAGAGGCACTATCGGCAATACATCCAAAGCCCCCACACAAGGATGCACTCCCTCGTGGGTTCGCATATCCACCAAATCTATCGCCAAAGCCATCATCTTGCGGACAGCATTTTTTATGGTTTGCTCCGTGCCTGTCATCGTGAAAACGGAGCGATTGTGGTCAATGTCCGCCGAATAGTCCAAAAAATTGACACCTGTCTCCACCAAACCATTGGCAATCACCTCAACTACAGACAAATTTCGCCCCTCAGAAACATTGGGAACGCACTCGAACAGTTTATCAGCCATTCATCAAACTCGATAATCTCGTGGCTATCTCTTCCAAAAACTCTTTGCCATTCACGACTTTGAGGTTGTCGGACTCCGCAAAAGGTGCTAATTCGCCTGTCATCACACCGGCTTCGATAGTTGACACCACGGCTTGCTCCAACTTGCCTGCAAAACCAACCAACTCGTCGTTGCCGTCCAGCTGACCTCGCTTGCTCAACGCTCCGCTCCAAGCATAGATAAGTGCCGTAGAATTTATGGAGACCTCCGCACCTTTCAGATACAGATAATACAAATCTTGCACCGTGCCATGAGCAGCGTCATAGAGATAATATCCGTGAGGCGACACCAAAACCGAACTCATCATCGCCAAGGAACCGTAAGCAGAAGCCAACATATCGCTCATAACATCGCCGTCATAGTTTTTGCAAGCCCAAAGCACTCCACCTTCGGACTGCATCACTTTGGCAACTGCTCCGTCTATCAAGGAATAACGATATTCTATGCCCACGGCGGAAAACTTCTCGCGGTAATTTTCGTCATAGAGTTGTTGGAAAATATCCATAAAATGATGGTCGTAAGTCTTGGAAATCGTGTCTTTTGCGGAAAACCACAAATCAACTTTTTGGTCTAACGCATACTCAAAACAGCTGATGGCAAAAGAGGTTATCGACGAAGTCAGATTGTGCATTCCTTGCAAAACTCCGGTGGACTTGCCGTCAAACTCAGCGATAAGCTCGCGGGTCTCCACCCCTTTGTCATCAGTGAAAACAAGCTCCGCTTTCCCGGGCTTATTCACGAAAATCTCAGCGTTCTTATAAACATCGCCATAAGCGTGCCGACCGATGATTATCGGCTTCTTCCAGCTGCGGACAGACGAACGAACATTGCTCACGATTATCGGCTTGCGAAACACAGTTCCGTCCAAAATCGCCCGAATAGTTCCGTTGGGGCTCTTCCACATTTTTTTCAAATCATACTCTTCCACTCTGGCTTTATTCGGCGTAATCGTCGCATTTTTCACGCCAACCTTGTGCTTTTTCACAGCCTCCGCAGCCGCAAAAGTTACCTCATCATTCGTGTTATCCCTATTTTTGATATGCAAATCGTAATACTCCGTGTTCAACTCCACAAACGGCTTAATCAGAATATCCTTTATCATCGGCCAAACCACACGGGTCATCTCGTCGCCATCCATCTCCACTATCGGATTTGCCATTACTATTTTGTTCATCTATCTTCGCTCCTTAAAAATCAATTTATTAAAATCGCTGAGAAATATTGCCACTGTCAATCAAATTCCTATGGAAAACTTCAGTCCAAGCGTTCCGCCAAAATCCTATATTTTCTATTTCTTTTTTTATTTGTATTAATTCATATTCAAATTTATTTTTACTAAATTGCAAATTTTATCCTTCACTCCTAATTCGCCTGCATAACTTCTATCATCGCTCTGTCCGCAGCGAACAACCCTCGATTGCTGACTTTCCCGAGATTATGAATAGTGGCACGGAGAGACTCAGCGATGATTCCATCTCCGGCTGCGATGATAGTCCCCTTGGAGGCAAACAACGCACTGGCAACCGAGAAATACGCTGCCGTGGAGAGTTTAAGTGCACAGCCGTTCTTCGCTCCGTCACAGAGCATGCCGGCTACATTGCCAAACACATTTTTGACTGCTCCCTCTATCTGTTGCCTGTTGCCACCCATCAACCACACCAATCCAGCAGAACTGGACGCTCCGGCAGACACTCCGCAAGAACATATCGGCGACAACCTGCCGATGCTGTTTTTGATATACGAATTGACCACATGCGAAATCGCTACGGCTTTCGCCAGCTTCTCATCATCGGGATTGTAAATTTTGGCATAAGCCACCAGAGGCAAAATCGCCGTAAGTCCATTGTTGCCACTGCCATTAGAACTCATCACAGGAATATCCGCACCCGACATCCGCACATCAGCAGCAGCCGCAGTAAGCTCCGAAGCCATCATCGGCAAGTGATTACCAATCCTGCCCTCTTCCACCAACTCCTTAATCGTGTATCCCACACCCAAACCCATGCGTTGCGACAGCCCAATTTTCGCCACAGCCTCGTTCATCTTCGCACCATCCAACATAAACAGAATCTCCGAAGCAGGAATCTTTTCAATCTCTTGAATCAAATCATAAACATCAGCCTCAAAAATCTTGGCAAACTCATCAGCGTCGCCATCGCTGTTTGTGCTCTCTTTTTGTAATACCGTCAAATCCCGAACATCGCCATAATCGATAAACTTATCGTGCAAATCGGCTATCGTCGCTTGAAAAGTCCCGTTACCATTTTTGACACGAACTCTGACGAACACCTTTTTGTCCGTGTCGGCAATAGCAACCTTCACTTTCGGCAAGTGACCGTCTATCTTCGCCATTTTGCTCTCGTCAACGCTGTGCAACACCTCCAAGCCGGCTTTGGCATCTCCCTGCCAAAATCCAACCAAAGCCGCTACTTCCAACCCTCGTAACGAAGTTCCAGGGATTCCCACAGCCAAACCGTTTTTGAAGATATTCGCACTCAAAATCAGCTCCATCTGCTCAAAATCGGCAGAGTTACAAAATTGCCTAACTTTAGCCGCAGCCAAAGCAATAGCCACCGGCTCGGTGCAACCCATAGCCGGCTTGACCTCTTGCTTCAAAAGTCTCAAAATCAAATCTTTCATCTTTATACCAACTTTACTACTTACTGTTTCTTCGATTTCACCCACGCCAATTTTCCTCCGGCTTTCAATATCTCAGCATCCAAATCCGACAATGTGTGGCAAAGCTCAATTTTTCTCTCTCCGGCAATCATATAGATACTCTCATCTCGCAAATCGCCAATCAGCACAAAAATCTCTTGCCCCAAAGCGACATCATCATAATCTTTCGGATTAGCAAAAGTGAGCGGGACAATACCAAAATTTATCAGATTGGCAAGATGAATCCGAGCAAAACTCTTGGCAATAACAGCCTTAATTCCCAAATACTTGGGAGCAAGAGCCGCATGCTCACGACTGGAGCCTTGACCATAGTTTTCCCCGGCGAGAACAAATCCACCGTTTTCCGCCAACGCCCGAGAAGAAAACGACTCGTCCACCACTTCAAACACATGCTTGGAAATCTCGGGAATATTAGAACGCAAAGGCAAAATCTTGGCTCCGGCAGGCATAATGTGGTCAGTAGTAATATTGTCATCCAACTTGAGTAGCACCTTCCCTGTCAGTTCAGACGGTAACGGACTGAACTCGGGCAACTTCACGATGTTCGGACCTCGCAGAATTTCCACCTCTTCCCCCGATTGAGGCGGAATTATCATATTATCGTTTATGTTAAATCTCTCGGGTAACGCAAATTTCGGATAAGCCATGCCAAGAGTTCGCGGGTCAGTAAATTCGCCTTTGATAGCCGTGGCTACAGCAGTCTCGGGAGATACAAGATAAACGGCAGCATCTTTAGTCCCACTGCGACCGAAGAAATTGCGATTGTATGTTCGCACACTCACCGCACCACTGCACGGAGCAGCACCCATACCGATGCACGCACCGCAAGCGTTCTCCATAATCCTCGCACCACTACGCACCAACGAAGAAAATTTCCCATCATCAATCAAATGGTCTAACACCTGACGACTACCGGGATTCACTATCAAATGCAACTTGTCGCTAATAGTTTTCCCATTCAGCACATCAGCCACAACCGACATATCTCGGAGCGACGAGTTGGTGCACGAGCCGATGCCAACCTGTTGCACTTTCATCCCTGCCAATTCCGCTACAGGCTTCACAGCTCCCGGGCTATGCGGACACGCAGCCAACGGCTCCAACTCGCTCAAATCTATCTTGATAATTTTGTCGTAACTAACATCAGCATCCGGCAACAGCTCTACCCATTGATTGCCTCTGCCCTGAGCGATTAAAAACTTTTTGGTTGTTTCATCAGACGGAAAAATCGAAGTCGTGCAACCCGTTTCCGTTCCCATATTGGTAATAGTCGCTCTGTCCGGCACGCTGAGAGTTTTCACGCCATCGCCAAAATATTCGATGATATAGCCGACACCGCCCTTCACATCGATTTGTCGCAAAACCTCCAAAATTACATCTTTGGCACTTACCCAATCGGACAATTTCCCCGTAAGCTCAATTCCCAAAATTTTCGGATATTTGATGTTGAAACCCTCTCCAGCCATAGCCATGGCGACATCCAGTCCTCCAGCTCCCATAGCCAAAGAACCAACTCCCCCCGCTGTAGGCGTGTGCGAATCCGAGCCGATAAGAGTTTTCCCCGGAGCAGCAAATCTCTCCAAATGCACCTGATGACAAATTCCGTTGCCGGGACGAGAAAAATACAAGCCGTATTTTGCAGCGACAGATTGCAAATAGCGATGGTCATCGGCGTTGCGAAAATCGGACTGAATCGTATTGTGGTCAACATAGCTGACGGACAATTCCGTCTTGACTCTCGGCACACCCATAGCCTCAAACTGCAAATACGCAACCGTGCCAGTGGCATCCTGCGTAAGCGTTTGGTCGATTTTCAAACTCACTTCGTTTCCGATTTTCTCTTCTCCATGCAAGATGTGATTTTTGATGATTTTTTGTGCGATACTAAGCCCCATGTCTCTCTCCTCTATACAATAAACTTTATTTTGATGACATAAATTTAATACCGTCAAAATCACAGTTCTTTAAAATTTGGCAAGAAAATTTGATTTGCCTTTTTTTCCTCGCTCCCAAGCTCCAGCTTGGGAGTGTATGCTTATCAATAACCTGCTATAAATTAAGTAGATATGCATTCCCAAGCTGGAGCTTGGGAACGAGGGGGTAAGGCGTGGTGGTATGAGAATGAGGGTAGTGATGCGAGAATGTAGGCGGTGGGAGGTGCAGGAAGTGGGTGGAACAAAAAACACTGTCGAGTTCCCAACTCGACAGTTACCTCGTCCTGAAAAAAGTGGACTCTATTAGGAGGAAACTTGGACAAAAGAGAGAAAACTTTTAGATATTCAAAAGCTTTCAGAAATGAGGTTCTAAAGAATGTCAAAAACAAAAAATTGACGGTTTTGGAAGCGGGTAAATATTATGGAGTGGGATTTCCAACTATTTATCGATGGTTGAAAAAAGCTAATTATGACACGCCCTGTAAGGAGGTAATTTTTGTGAAACTATCAGATCAGCACTCTGCTTTGCAAGAGATTGAGGAGTTAAAAAAAGAGAATCGTGCTTTAAAAGAGGCTGTGAGCAAGTTAACGCTCGATAAATTGTGCCTTGAAAAGTGTGTAGAAATTGGTGAGCGGGACTTTGGTATGGAATTAAAAAAAAAGCCCGAAGTACAGGAATTGAGGAAATCAGGCAGAAAATAGTGGAGAAAAAGTTCCCTTTTAAAATGAATTCTGTTTGTAAATGGTTTGGGATTAGCAAGTCCGGTTTTTATAAAAAGAAGAAGCACATCGAAAAAACAAAGAAAATTGAAGATGAGATTTGCTTGCATATAAATGCGTTACGCAAATTTGGACTTATGTGTGGAGCAAGAAAAACCAAGATTCATTTAAAGGAAGATTTTGACATTATTGTGGGCAGAGATAAATTGTTTGATATTATGAGAGAAAACGATTTGCAAAGTAAATTTATTAGGAAAAAAGTTCAACATTCCAGTGGAGTTAAGCAAATCTTTGAGAATATGTTAACCGATGAATTTAAGAAATCTGTTACAAAATTTGGGCAAGTAATTGTGACAGATATTACCTATATCAAATTGCCCAATAATAAGTTCTGTTACATTAGTTTAGTTACGGATTTGGCTACCAGAAAAATTTTGGGGTATAATGTGGCTCAAACTCTTTTGGCTGAAGAGTCGGTTAAGGTTATGCGGAAGACATTGAAAAAATATAAGTTGCCTAAAGATTGCATACATCATAGTGATAAAGGAGTGCAATATACGAGCAAATTATACACTGATTTTTTGAAGAAAAATAATTTTAGAATGAGCATGACAGGTGCGGGCAAATGTTATGATAATGCTTGTGCAGAGCGAGTTTTTAATACTTTGAAGAACGAATTTGGTTTTAATGCTGTTTTTTCAAGTTTGAAGGAAGTGCGAAGAGAGTTGAAGAATTTTGTTGATATTTATAACAATAGACGATATCATATGAGTTTGGACTATAGAACACCGCAAAGTGTGTTTTTGGAGATGCAGAAAGCTGCATAATTAATAAAAAACTGAGTCCACTATTTTAGGACTGGACAAGTGCTCCGCAATTATTCATTATTCATTCTTATCTTTTATTTGCTTTTGCTCCCTGTTCTTCTTAGTCCTCTTGCTACTATAATCCTCATACTCACTGTCTCTCAAGCACAAGGCTACTCTATTGCTTGGTGTTTTTGTGCTTGGCAAGTGGATATCCTTTCTTACCTATCCTCTTAAATAAAAAAAGCCTCCTAATCGGAGGCTTAGTTTCTATTTTTATTCTATTGCTTCGTATAGATATCAGCACCTGTCCAACTAGAAGAATTGGTGGCATTATAGAATTTTGAATTTTCAATCTTATAATATGAAGTCCGAGTTTCTGAGCCACTGCTTGTTTCTGAATTAGAATTATCAATTTGTCCATTTATGTATACTTTTTTTGTATAGTTGTAAGCAGCAACTAAAGTTTTAGGATTTGTTGAAGTATTCGTAGAAAAAGTCCCTTCCATAGATGTAATTGAATAATAGTTTTCATTAGTAACTTTTTTGCGATATCTAGTAAAACTACCTGAACTACTAACGACTATTCTTTCATAACCATTATTATCTAATGACATATACCATGTACCCACCAAATCAGGGTCAATAGAACTGTCATTACTCGTAGAGCTACCACATCCAACCACTCCACACAGCATTACTAATACTGTTAATATCATCAATTTTTTCATTCTTTCCTCGCTTTTTTTATTTTTTAAACACAAAAAAAGAGACAGCCCGAAAAATCCGAACTATCTCTTAACTTATATAAAATTCTATTGACTACATCATAACCACACAGCCTCGACTGACCGACTGACCGACTGACCGACTGACCGACTGACCGACTGACCGACTGACCGACTGACCGATTTATTTATTTTCATACAGCAACAATTTGATTATTTTTACATCTGTCAACACGAAATTACGAAAAATTACTATATTGTATCAGCATTATGCTTGGGCTTACTGCTACTCCCTTCCCTCTTACCTGCTCGCTCCCCTCATGCCCGTGAAAACGGGTATCCATTCTTGGCTCGTCTCTTAAAAAAAGCAAGTGCCAATGTCCCAACCCTATCCCCGACTGGATTCCCGCCTACGCGGGAATGAGGGAGGTTTGGGATTCCTACCATTCTATTTCTCATGCCCGTTGTCTATCTTGCTCTCGCTCCCAAGCTTCAGCCTGGGAGCGAGAGAGAAAAGGCAAACAACAAAGATAGTCATACATCGTAAACAACACACAGGTTTCGCAAAACCATTTATAAAGAGAGCAATCCTACCCCAAATAAAAAAGTGAGCCTTTTCAGGCTCACTTCCATTATTATATCTAACTAAATTAATCTTCAAGCGAAGCTTGTGCAGCCGCCAAACGAGCAATCGGCACTCTGAATGGAGAACAGCTCACATAGTTCATTCCCACTTTGTAGCAGAACTTCACAGAATCAGGGTCTCCGCCATGCTCTCCGCAAATTCCCACAGACAAATCTGGTCTAACAGAACGACCTCTCTCCACACCAATTTTCACAAGTTGTCCAACACCTTCTTGGTCAATGCTTTGGAACGGATCAACCTTCAAGATTTTCTTGTCCAAATAATCAGGCAAGAAAGTTCCGATGTCGTCTCTGGAATATCCGAAACACATTTGAGTCAAATCGTTAGTTCCAAAGGAGAAGAACTCAGCATCTTTGGCAATCAAATCGGCAGTAAGAGCGGCTCTTGGGATTTCTATCATCGTCCCAATTTCGTATTTTGGAGATTGACCGGTCTCTTGCAAAACCTTGTTCACCACTTCCATAGCAACTTGCTTTTGGTCAATGAACTCCTCGCTCTTGCCAATCAGCGGAATCATAATCTCAGGATGCACGACTACACCTTCTTTGGTCAACTGACAAGCCGCTTCCATAATGGCTCTAACCTGCATTCTGGTGATTTCTGGATAAGTGATACCCAAACGGCAACCGCGGTGACCAAGCATCGGATTTACCTCGTGCAAAGCATTCACTTTCATTTTGATTTGCTCCAAAGTAATCCCCAGCTCTTTCGCCAATTCGCCTTGATTTTCATCGTCCATCGGCAAAAACTCGTGCAAAGGCGGATCCAAAAGTCTGATAGTCACAGGCAACCCGTGCATCGCTTTCAAAATTCCGTAAAAATCGTCTCTTTGATAAGGCAAAAGCTCCGCCAAAGCAACTTCTCTCTCAGCGGTATTATTCGCCAAAATCATCTTTCGCATAGACTTAATCCTTTGCGGATCAAAGAACATATGCTCCGTTCTGCACAAGCCAATTCCCACAGCTCCAAACTCCCTGGCTTTTTGAGCATCGGCAGGAGTATCAGCATTGGTGCGAACTTTCATCTTACTCACCTTGCTTGCCCATTCCATCAGTTTATAGAAATCGCCTTCCAGTTTCGGCTCAACGAGAGGCAATTGACCAACAAAAATCTCTCCAGTAGAGCCGTCCAAAGAAAGCCATTCGCCCTCTTTCACTTGCACATCGCCCACACTAAAAAGTTTCTTCTTATAATCGATGGAAATCTCTCCGCAACCTGCCACACAGCATTTTCCCATACCTCTGGCAACCACGGCAGCATGAGAAGTCTTGCCTCCGCGAGAAGTCAAAATCCCTTTAGCAACAGCCATTCCGTTGATATCTTCAGGCGAAGTCTCCACTCTGATGAGAATCACTTGCTTGCCATCATTTGCCCATTTTTCGGCTTCATCGGCACTGAACACAGCCATACCCACAGCAGCACCTGGAGATGCCGCCAAGCCTTTGGCAATAGCAGTTTTCTTGGCAGTCACATCAAAATTAGGATGCAATAATTGGTCGAGTGAGCCAGCCTCTACTCGCAAAAGTGCGGTCTTTTCATCAATCAAACCTTCGGCAACCATATCCACGGCAATCTTGAGAGCCGCAGGAGCAGTCCTCTTTCCATTGCGAGTTTGCAACATAAAGAGCTTATTTTGTTGAATAGTAAACTCAATGTCCTGCATATCTTTGTAGTGGTGTTCCAAAGTCTTATAAACATTCACCAAATCGGCATAAGCCTTAGGCATTTTCTCTTCCAAAGACTGAAACTTTGCCAATCTTTCCTCTTCGCTAACTCCTCGCTCTTTTGCCCAGTTTTGCGAATCTTTTTTGGTCACTTGACCTGGAGTTCTCACTCCTGCAACCACATCTTCGCCTTGAGCATTTATCAAAAACTCGCCGAAGAAATGTTTTTCGCCAGTGGCAGGATCTCTGGTAAAGGCAACACCAGTCGCACAATCTTCGCCCATATTTCCGTAAACCATCGCCATAACATTTACAGCAGTTCCCCAATCGTCAGGGATTTTGTTCAATCTACGATAAGTGATAGCTCTTTGATTGTTCCACGAACCGAAAACCGCATCAATTGCTCCCCAAAGTTGTTTGTAAGGATCTTGCGGAAAATCTCTTCCCGCTTTGTCTTTCACCACTTTTTTAAATTTCTCTACCAATTTTTGCAAAGCAGCAGCAGACAAATCCACATCGTCTTTCACTCCGTTTTCAGCTTTTATCTTATCGATTTCCACTTCAAAAGGGTCGTGCTCGTCCCAACTGGCAGCACCCACTCCCATTACCACACCGGCATACATTTGTATGAAACGACGGTAAGTGTCCCAAGCAAATTTTTCGTTTCCAGATTTGGCTATCAAACCTTTAACTATTTCATCATTGAGACCAAGATTAAGCACCGTATCCATCATCCCTGGCATAGAAACTCTAGCTCCAGACCGCACGGAAACAAGCAAAGGATTGGCAACATCACCAAAAGTCAAATTCATCTCTTTTTCCATTTTGGCAACCGCATCCTTGACTTGCTTATTCAAATCGGACGGATATTGATTGGCATTGCTTGTATAATAATTGCACACCTGAGTAGTGATAGTAAATCCTGGTGGCACTGGTATCCCAAGTTTGCACATTTGTGCGACATTGGCTCCTTTGCCTCCCAAAAGATTTCTCATTTCGGCATCACCGTCAGCATGCGACCCGCCGAATGAATAGACTAATTTATCCATTTTTTTACCTCCTAAAATATGGAAAGAAATCTCTCTTGCCACTTTTTATAACAAGATATGACCTCATTTGTTTATTTTTGTATTAAAACCCACAGGACACTGTGTTTGCCATTCTTGGAAGCAAGGCAAAAGTTGACAAGAAATAATTCTGATAAATGTAGAAAATACTCTGATAAAAGTATCTACCTTAAATTGAAAATTTGCAACGGGAGAAAAATACTAAATGGGAAAAAAGATTATAAGCGGCTAAAAAAACACTCCAAAATTTGACTACAAAATCTCCCCGACTAAATCATACTCGAAACTATCGGTAATCTTCACTTTTTGAATAGAGCCAACTTCCCGCTTGTCGTCAAGATACACCACGCCGTCTATCTCGGGAGCGTCATATCGAGTGCGAGCGATATTTCCCTCATCCAACATCACTTCCAACTCTTGCCCCACAAATCGTTGCAAATTCACTTTGGAAATATCTATCTGAGCACTCATCAAAGTATCTGCTCGTTTTTGTGCGACTTTCTCGGGAACTTCCGGTTGCAAATCGTAAGCCTTTGTCCCCTCTTCCTTGGAATAGGCAAAAACACCCATTTTATCAAATTTGTTCTTTTTTACAAACTCTTGCAACACAACAAAATCTTCCTTATCTTCCGTAGGGAAACCGGTGATAAATGTCGTTCTGATTACCTTCTCCTGCTCAAAACTGCGAATGTAATCGATAAATTCTTGAAGCTCATTTCTCGTCCGTTTCCTGTTCATCGCTCGCAAAATCTTGTCGCTGGCATGTTGAAAAGGTATCTCGAAATATTTACAAATCTTGGGCATCGCAAAAACAAAATCGATAAGCTCTTTGCTCAGGTGGTCGGGATGCAAATATAATAGCCTAATCCACTCAATTCCCTGTATGTTGTGGATTTTTGTCAGAAGAGCAAGCAAGCGATTTTCTCCATAAATATCCGTGCCATACAGACAAATATCCTGAGCTGTAACGATTAGCTCCTTGACACCAATTTTGGCAAGGAACTCAGCTTCATCCACCAACTCTTCTATCGCCCTGCTGGTAAATCTGCCCCGAATATAGGGAATGGCACAATAGCTACAATAGTTGTCACAGCCATCACTTATGCGTAAATAAGCATAATGATTTGGCGTCAAAAGAGAACGAGAATTAGAAAATTCCGCTTTGAATATTTTGGCAAACTCGGTAAAATCTTTGAGGTCAACAAGGTAATCAATTTCGGGAATTTCCTGTGCCAACTGTTCCTTGTATCTTTTCACAAAACACCCGCTGACAATAAGTTTGGCTCTCTCATTTTTCTCTTCTGCCACCTGCAAAATGGTGTCGATGGTCTCTTCCTTGGCAGATTGAATAAAAGCACAAGTGTTAATTATCACGAAATCGGCAGAAGCTAAATCGGCAGTTTCGGAGAGACCAGCACCGTCCAAAATTGCTTTAAATCGCTCGCTATCCACCAAATTTTTGGGACAACCGAGGCTGATAATCAGATATTGCTTCATCTATCGATTTTCTTCAGCAACGACTTCAGACTTTTGTAATCTTCCTTGATGTTTACCATCGCCCCGGGCATAAATCTCGCCTGTTCAAATTTATTAATCAAACCCTTAATCTGCGAAATCAAATCGGCATCTATGCCTTTTGCAGACAAAGCATCACAAATTTCCAAAGCCGTAGTGCCTCTATCCAAGGAAACAAAATCACATAAATAGTGCAAAAATCCGCTATGAGCAGCATTATAAAACTCAATATTACCAGAACTCGCCAAAGCCGAAGCCTCTTTCATATACTTCTTGAAAAGCAAATCAGATTTCTTCTTATTTAGATAATCTTGGTCAAAATTCTTGTTTTTCTTAGAACTCAAAATCTTGGACAAAATCAAAGAAAGTAAAATCAACAAACCGCATAAAGCCCAATAACGATAGTCCTTTATCCAAAACTTCCCCTCTACTAAACTGGGCTCAGTGATGATAAAATCTATATCTTCAGACTTTTTTTTTACTGCCGTAGCACCTGGTCCCGCTGACTGAAAATCGTTATAATTTCCTTCCGTTTTTTTTACCTTAATCGTAGTAGGTTTGGTAGAAAGTTTCTCATACTTTTTGGTCAGCGGATTGAACACTCTAAAGGAAACTGCAGGAATAGTAAAACTCCCCGATTTCTTGGCAATAACCATATATTTAGCTTGATTCAGACCCTCTTGGGAAGTTATCTCCGGAGTCGCAAATCGATAATCATCATTTTGAGAAAATTTAGGGAAATCGTCCACAAAGTTGCCGTTACCCTCAACTTTTATGGTATATGTAATCGCATCTCCCTGATCAACTTGGTCGGAACTAACAAAAGAGTTAATCGAAAATTTTCCTATCGAACCGTTGAAATCGGACGGCGAAGGTGGTAAATCTTTGATAACGATTTTTTGAGGCAAACTAACCAAGCGATAATCTTTGGTTCTGCCAAAGCTGAAAAAATCGTCCTCCAAATTCACTGAAGCCACTATCACCAAAGGCGATAGCTCAAAAGTGCCAGCTTTCTGAGGTATAAGTTGATAAGACGCTAATTGCATCTTACCGTAAATCACTCCATTTACAATGTTTTGAGCAAAACTAACCTGATTGGCAGCAAAAGTTTGTTTACTCCAAAACCCATCAAAAGTAGGGTCGGTAACTTTCCTAATTCCCGAAACATTATATCTGGTGTAAACAAAATAGCTTACCAAAATTTTTTCTCCGACATAAGCGGTCGTTTTACTGATAGTGGTTTTGATATATAGCGGAGAGTCGTTCGATTTGGTAGGATTATCAGGATTTTTGGTAACCTTGATTTCTATCGGCTTGGTCTCGTAAATCTTCGCTCCAGCTACAATCTTTTGCGCAGGAATCACAAAAGTCCCGATTTTCGTCGGCATCAAAGTGTATTTGTAACTGAAAGTTTTACTACTGGAACTTTCCCCGTTCACCAACCTATAACTGGTGGAAGTAAAATTGGACTTGCCAATTATCTTGAAATTCGGAACTTGAGATAGCGATGGTTGCGGCATACCATCATCTGTCTCCACAACCTGCAGAGTAAAAATCAACTGCTCGTGTATAGACAAACTGGTTCTGTCCACACTCGCTGTAAAACTATTGGCAAACAACAAACCGAAACTAAAAAGACAAAGAGCAAAAGCCGATATTTTTTTACCAATACTTCCCATTTACCGGCACCTCCCCTTTCTGCTTGGATTGTTGCAAGCGAAGCATTTTTTCTTGGTTCAATATTTTATCAATTTTTTTGTCTGCCATATTCTTTTTAATAGCTTCTTTCTTTTGTTTCTTTTCATCTTCTTTGCTTGGCTTTTTCTTGTCTACAGATTTTTGTTGTTCATTTTTTTCGTTCTTTTTCTCGTCAGAACTGTTTTGCTGTTTCTGCTCTTGCTTTTTTTGCTCATCGCTCTTCTTCGATTGTTCCTGCTTATTCTCTTTCTTCTTATCCTGCTCGCTTTTCTTTTTATCCTCTTTTTGCTGATCGCCCTGCTGATTTTGCTTGTTTTGTTGCTTTTGCTGTTCCTGCAAAAGTTTATCAGCTATCTCCAAATTTGTCCGTGCCTGATAATTACTCGGGTCTTCTTTAATCGCCTCAATGTAAGCATTTTTAGCTTTATCAAGCTCGCCTTTTTTGAAATAAGCGTTCCCAATATTTTGGTAAGCAAAAGATTTTTTCGGAAAATCTTTGTCCAATAGTGCCAAATTATATTGGCTGAGAGCCTCGTCAAACTTACCTTGTTTGTAAAAACTATCGCCCAAATTGAAATGAGAAATCCCGCTATTGTTGCCCTTCTCGACAGACGACTTACCAAAACTTTTTTCCGACGAAGAAAAGTCCTGCTTCTCGTAAGCCCGTTTGCCCACAAAATTGTGATAAACCTGCCCAAAATTCAGAGCAAACGCACATGAAAAACTGAATATAAAAATAAAAATTATCCGTTTCATAACTAATTCAAAAATCTATCTGTTTTTATAATCGATTTGCGGAAAATGAAAAATTCCAACACCAACAATATCAAAGATAAAAGAGCAAAATGAAAATACTGATGCTTGTAGGTAGTCCGCAATTTATCATCAAATTTGTTCTTTTCCAAAGTGCTTATATCGTTCAAAATCGTATAAATTTCCGACTGATTGGGAGTGATGGAATAGGCTCTACCCCCTGTGGTATGAGCGATTGACGACAAAGTAACCATATCAAGTTTGGACTGCACGATATTGCCATCACTGTCCTTGATGTATTTGCCACCATCATTATTGTCGAGGACAGCACTACCGAGCGGGGTCCCCACACCAACGCAATAAACTCTTACGCCGTCATTCTTCAGCTTGCTCGCCATCATCAAAGCATCTCCAGTAAGATTTTCCCCATCGGAGATAAGAAGAACTATCTTTTGATTCCCCTTCAAAACAGCGTTCGCCTGCAACAAAGCATCTTCCAAATTTGTCCCGTATTTCTTTATTAAATTGGTATTCAAAAGCTCAACGAAGAGGCGGAAAGTGGAATAGTCGTTGGTGAGCGGGCACTGAACTTTGGCGACTCCGGCAAACGGCACCAAGGCAACTCTGTCGCCCGACAATTGCTCAATAAACAGATTTATCAAATCTTTGGCTCTCGCCAATCTCGACGGCGAAATATCGGACGCATCCATACTTTTGCTGACATCTATGCAAATAGCGACATCCAAACCTTCCTGTTTGATTTTTTCCGTTTGTCTGTCCCATTTCGGACCGGCAAGAGCGATTATCAAGAAGACAAATGACACCAAAAATAACAAATTCTTTACTTTCCAGAGAAACCCAAATCTATCCTTAAAATAGTAAGGATAAAATTTCTCTTCTGCAAATTTGGTAAAAGCACGCAAAAAAAACCTCTTACTGAACAAAATCAGCAAAAAGAAAACAGGCACTAATAACAGCAAAAACAAAAAATAATTGTATTCAAATTCCATAATTTACTTCAAATCTTACGGTAAAAATATTTTTAACGGCACTCTCAAAACAAATTCCAAGAGCATACTCAAAAAAGCCAAACTCAAAAATATCCAAAATTTTTCTTTGTATTCGTAATAATTTCTAATCTTGTATTCGGTTTTCTCCAACTTGTCTATTCTGGAAAAAATCTGCTCCAACTCCTCGGTGCTTTGAGCCCGCCTTGCCATCGTAGTTCCAGTAGTTTTGGCTATGTCGTTCAGCACATTCATATCGATAGGAATATTAACTTTTTGGTGAGCTATTTTGCCAAAAAAATTGGTGTAAGGGAAATCGACAGGACCTTCCTTACCAATTCCTATCGGATACACCTTGATGCCATAAGTTGCCGCCAATTCGGCAGCCTCCCCCGGACTCACATCTCCGGCATTATTCCTGCCATCCGTGAGCAAAATCACCACCTTGGATTTGGCTTTGCTGTCTCGCAGTCTGCCGACAGCTGTTGCCAATCCCAAGCCGATAGCAGTTCCGTTGGCAGATTGGTCGATTTGCAAATCCTGCACAATTTGCGTCAACAAATTGTAGTCGAGAGTCAAGGGACATGCCGTAAAAGCGTAATCCGAAAAAGTAACAACACCAATTTTATCGTTCTTTCGCTTACTAACAAAATTGAGAGCAACTTTCTTCGCCGCCTGTAGTCTGTTGGTCGGTTGCAAATCAACCGCTTGCATAGAGCCGGAAAGGTCAACCGCCAAAATAATATCTATTCCTTTACCGGAAACTTCGGTTTTTTTGCGAGCAGAGCGGGGTCTCGCCAAAGCAACAATAAGAAACACAATCGCCAAAATCCTAAAAATAAGCGGTAAAAAACGAAACACCGAAGACCTTTTATAAACTTTCTTCAAAATATCAAAGCGGGTATATGGCAACCGAGCCTTATGCTTGTTTCTATAAAAAAATTCAAAAAGCAAAATGGGAATTAGAATTAAAAGAAGCCAAAGATATTGAGGGTCTCTAAACATCTTCGCCCTCCTGTTTCTCAGCGATTAAATCGCTCTCCACCTCATTTTGCACCTTCTCAGCCTCTTCCTTATCCTTTAAAAATAAATTTCTCGCCCAATCACAATAATCTCTCGACAACGAAATATCGCCTGCGTATTTAGCAAATTTGACCAAATCAGCATAAGAAAAAATCTCAAAAAGTTTGTTATGCTCACTCATAATGGGCAATCTCAAAACAACTCTAAGTTCGTCCGTAGTCATCTGTGTAGCAGGCAAATCGTATTTCCTCTCCAAGAAAAATCGCAAAGAAAAAGATAGCTCAAAAAAGAAATTCAGAAGCTCCCCTTGTTGCAAAAACTCTTCAGCTTTTTGCAACGATTCCAATCCAACTTGCCAAGCTGGACGATTATCAACTATCTTTTTTTCTGATTCACTACCGCTCTTTTTTCGCAAAATTTTAGGGAAAAACCTAATCAACAGCACAATAATCAATAATGCCAAAATCACAACTGCATACTCAACTGCTCCCAAATAAAGCGACTGCGGAGACCTAATATCAACTATATCTTTAACTGTCGTGTCCAAAAGCGTGTGCACCAAAAAAGGGTAAGATTCCGTTTGTATCTTCTTCTCATCGCCTTTGACATCGATATAAGAAAACTCCAACTCCGGTAAACTCACCAAGCCACTACCGGTAAAAATGAACTGATTTTTTAATCTGACACCGGACTCTCCCTGTTCGACCTTCACATCCAGCAAAGATACTCCGGGCAAAGTATCAAACATCGGCAAAACAATTTGTGGAGATTTCTCGAGATTGCTGGCAGGGTCAGCATCCGGCAAAAGAAGCTCAGCAGAAAAAACAGTCCCAACATTCAGAGAATCGGGAGCTTTAATCTCCCATTGCTCACTCCCAAAAACTCTTCCCAACAAAAGAATAAAAAACAAAATTCCGAAAATTCTCTTTCTCATCTTCTTTTTATCCTTTTCTTAAAAAACTTCATAAGCTCTTTGATATAAGACTCATGCGTGTACATGGTCAACAAATCAACCTTCATCTTCTTGAAATTTTTCTCCAGTTCCTGTTCCTGTTGCTCCACCAACTGAGCAAAAAGTTTCCGCTTCTTTTTATCAAAACTATTTATAGTAAACAACTCGCCCGTCTCAGGATTGACAACATCCAAAAATCCTGCACTCGGCAACTCGGTTTCCGCTTTATCCAAAACTCGCAAAGCAACTACATCGTGCTTTTGAGACAAAATAGACAACGGCTTAATATAGTCGTCATCCAAAAAATCGGAGATAATGAAAACAACACTGCGTTTTTTGAGAACCTGTGTCAGCCGCTGGATTGCAACGCCAAGATTGGTGGTTTTCTCTTGCGGAACAAACTGCAAAATCTCGCTCAACAACCGCAAAACAGATTTCTTGCCTTTCTTGGCAGGAATATATTTTTCCACACCTTCACAAAAAAGCATCAAACCCACTTTATCGTTGTTGGACAAGGCAGAAAAAGCCAACACCGCTGTCAGCTCTGTGATATATTCGGATTTCAGATTTGAGTGCGTCCCGAAGAGAGTAGATGCGGACCCATCAACCAAAAAAAGAATATTTAGCTCCCGAGTCTCCTCAAATTTTTTGATATATGGGTAATCCATTTTGGCGGACACATTCCAATCTATCTGGCGAAAACTGTCGCCGTCCTGATATTGTCGCACCTCGCTAAACTCAAGACCCTGACCTTTGAAGATGCTATGATACTCTCCAGCAAAAATATCGGAAACAATATCTTTGGTCGCAATCTCAATCTTGCGGATTTTTTTCAGAATATCTTTGGTTTCCATAATTCCAAAAACTATAAAATTTCTTAATGAAACCGAAAATTACGGGACTTGAATTTCGCCAAAAACTCTGGCAATAATATCCTCGACAGTTACCTGCTCAGCCTCAGCCTCATACGACAAAATCAATCGATGCCGTAAAACATCTTTACCAATGGCTTTGACATCATCCGGCGTAACAAATCCGCGACCACACAAGAAAGCGTGGGCTCTAGCGGCTACAGCCAAATTGATGGTAGCTCTCGGAGACGCTCCGCATTCGATTAAATCTTGCAAATCGTCCAAATTCGCATAAGATTTCGGCTCTCTCGTGGCAAAAACCAAATCTATAATATAATCCTTAACTTTTTGCTCAATATAAACTTGCTTAATCAAAGATTTCATTTGAAGAAGTTCAGCAGGAGTAATGACAGGAGAAATCTCAGAAATATCCTCGCTTACCATCCTATTCAAAACCAACTTTTCTTCCTCTTTGGTGGGATAATCAACTTTGAGCTTGAGCATAAATCTATCCATCTGTGCCTCAGGCAAAGGATAAGTTCCTTCCTGATCAAGTGGGTTTTGCGTTGCCATTACCAAAAATGGGTCGTCCAATTTGTAAGTTTTATCGCCAATCGTCACTTGTTTCTCTTGCATCGCTTCCAAAAGGGCGGCTTGCACCTTGGCAGGAGCTCTGTTTATCTCGTCAGCCAACACAAAATTGGCAAAAACAGGACCCAATTTTGGATTAAACTCTCCTGTTTTTTGGTTATAAATCATAGTTCCCATGATATCAGCCGGCAACAAATCTGGTGTAAATTGGATTCTGGAAAAAGACGCTTCCACAGCTTTGGCAGTAGTGCTAATCGACAAAGTTTTGGCAAGACCAGGAACGCCTTCCAATAGAATATGTCCGCCGGTAAGAAGTCCAATCAAAATCCTTTTAATCATATAGTCCTGACCGACTATTACTTTTTTGATTTCTTGATTTAAACTGTTAATTTTTATGGAACTCTCAGCAACAACTCTATTTAACTCTTCTATAGTCATAATTCCTCCTAAAAATCTTGGCAATCTCACAAAAGGACTGCTAAAATGTCAAGCAAAAATTCTTTCTTTTGCCTCATAAATTACAAATTATTGTTCTTAATTCAGAGTCTATAAAAAATAATTTCACTCAAAATTTTGATAATAAAAAAACACTCAATTGCCAGTCCCAAAAAACCAACAACTGAGTGTTTAAATGGCATCCCGTAGGGGAATTGAACCCCTGTTGCCAGGATGAAAACCTGGAGTCCTAGGCCACTAGACGAACGGGACACTCTACAAAGAAATGGTGAGCGTAGATGGATTTGAACCATCGACTCTCTGCTTAAAAGGCAGATACTCTACCACTGAGTTATACGCCCACTTACATTATATCTCTCAATTATGGTGTTTTTTTAAAAGTTGCCGTTTATGTGTCAACCCATAACTTGAACTTTTTGTGAAGTTTTACTCCTTCGCAAATACCACCGAACTATCGCAAATACTAAGAGTAAAGCCCATAAAATTTTAAAGCTTTGAGAAACCATTCCCGTCCATTTTATGCTGTAGGGAGCAAAATGGAAAAACAGTTCATGCTCACCTTTCGGCACAAAAACCGACGAAAGGACATGGTTTGTTTTATAAATATGCACTTCCTCACCATCCAAATAAGCATGCCAACCATCCGGATAATAGACACTACTTACAACAAACAGCCCATCGTTGTCATTACATATTTTGAACTTGATTTTTTCAGGCTCAAATAGCTCCAATTCGGCTCGTGCATTTTGCGGAAGGCTTATCTGATTTAGCAAATCCTCCTCAAGCAAAGCTGTCTGTTTTACAGAAAAATCATCACTCTTCAGATAAGCAAACCGTTCATTTCGCGACTTTACAACTTTGTAATCTCCAACAAACCAACCTTTGGGCAACGACTCTTCGTTGAGATAAACATTGTATTGTTGGTCGGAATACTCAAGTTTCAAATTTTCGAAAGGTGGTTGATTTGGCAAAACAGCGGGAGTAATAAAATATTTAGCCGAAAGCATATTGGTGATGTTCCGCGAAAGTCCGCCGTTAACAATCCCATAATCAACCAAATCCTGATAAATCCTGAGCTTAGCCGGTGAATAACCGCCAATTGACTGAAAATAGGTAGAATATTTTCCTGTAGCCCAAAAATCACTAGTTACCGGATAAATACGATACGGGCTGAAAATTTCCCCTTCAGGCTTTTTATTTAAAAGAAATCTCTCCGCTGAAGTTGCTTTTAAAATTTCTTTACCCTTTTCATTGTTTTTTTGTAGCCCTGCATAATCGCTACCATTTTTTTTGAAAAGAAATCTATCTTGAATTTGAGTAAAATCTCCAACCAATAACACTGTAATCAATACCAAAAAAATGACACTTTTTTTAAGAAGATTTTTCAAATATACAGCTATCACTGCGAAGGTTATTATCAGCAAAATGAAATATCTATACAAATCGGAAAATAAAAACTCTTTGCGAATATTTTTGATTATCATCATTGATTGAGCATCATAGCGGTCATTTGGTCCCACGAAAGAAAACTGACCTGAAATCGCCAGAACAAAAAGACCTAAACCCAAGAAAATAGCAAAATTAATCAAAGCCACTTTCCAAAGATTTTTCTTTTCTCTTTTCAAAATATCGTTAATCCCAAATCCCGCAAAAATTGCCAAAACAATCTCAACCAAAACCAAAATCATAGATGGAGCTCGGAACTTGTTGAACCCCGGAGCAAAATTAAAAAAGAGGTCATAAACCAAAGAAAAATGCCGACCGAACGATAAAAAAACTGCCAAAATTGCCAAAAAAGCAAATCCCTTAACTATTCTCTTCTTCCAATTTAACACAACGCCAATAAACGCTAAAAATACTAAAACCACTCCCATATAATCCGAGCCTTGAGTAAAAGGCATATTACCCCAATATCCAGGAATATCTCTTCCCGATAAATGAGGATATTTAGGGTTGCTAATGTCATATTGCTCGCCACTAGCTCCACCAAACGCCCTAGGAATAACCAATGTAAGCAACTCTTTAGGACTAAAACTCCAAGAAGTAGCATAAGACTTAGAAAGACCTACTCTCCCATCTTCTGTTTTGGCTCCTCGAATAGTGTGTTTGCTATATTCATTCATTAAAAACAATGGTTGAAAAGTAACTCCCGCTGTAATTATTAAAGCAAGAGCAATTAAAATTCCACTTCTTACTAAATGGTTTATCTCTTTCCTATATTCAATTATCTTAACAATGGTAACCACACCCATAAGCATAATAGTATAATAAATAATTTGATAATGACAAGACTGTATTTGCCAAACTTGGAAAAAAGCATAGCAAGCTAAATTGAGAAAAGAAGGCTTGTCAAACAACCTAAGAAAGAAATACAAGCAAAATGGTATTAACAAAATTGTATAAAATTTCCACCCATGACCAATTAAGAATAATATACACCAACTAGGAATTAAGATAAAACCCAAAGAAGAAATAAAAGATACAATTCTACTTACGCCTATATAACTTAATAAATAAAAAAATCCCAAAGTTCCTAAACACAAATATAAACTAACACCTTGAAAGAAAAAATTTACTTTTAATATACCCATTATCATTGGAATAGTTAATAAAGAAAAAAAAGAATAATTGGGGGTGCCAGAGAATAAACCTAAATCGTAAAAAGTTGGTCTACCAACAAGTTTACCCCATTGACGACTTAAGCAATCAGCAACAAATATGGCATCATTACCTGCAGCAGAATAACCACCATATGTAATCGGCCAAAAATATATCACTACCAATAATACCAACAAAACAGGATAAATCCAATCTTGATTTTTTTGGAAAAATTTACTATTTATAGAAATATTTTCTTGAGAATTTGCACTATTTATTCTCTTTTTTGATTTTTTGTTTTTCCCCACAATAACCTCTTTTAGTAATCAATTATAATTTCTTTGCCCAAAAATAGAGCTACCCACTCGTAGCATATTCGCTCCACACTCCAAAGCAAGCTGATAATCTCCACTCATACCCATAGAGAGCCATTGCATTTTGGCAGTCGGTATCTCTTTACATTGCTCAAATAATTGCTTTAAAAATTCAAAGCATCTTCTCGTGCTTTCAATATTCGGATCAAGTGCCCCGATAGTCATCAAACCTACAACCCGTAAATTGGAGAGTTCTGAGATAGATTTGACCAAATTATGAGCATTTTCTTTAGAACTCCCAAATTTTGTTTCTTCCTCAGAAGTGTTAATCTGCACCAAAACCTGCTGAATTTTCCCCATTCGTTTTACAGCCTCATTGAGTTTATCAGCCGTAGATAGTTTGTCTAATGAATGAATAAGTGTAGGATTAAGCATCAAAAGTTTATTTATCTTGTTGCTTTGCAAATGTCCGATGAAATGGAACTCTTTGTAAGGGTGTAATAACTTCGGAAGTTTTAACTCCGCTTCCTGAACCTTGTTTTCGCCAATAAATTCCGCTCCAGAGGCGAGTGCTTCATCTATAACTTCGGGAGAATGCGTTTTGGTTACCACGATTAGTTTGACAACTCTGTCGGAGTCTCCGATTTTCATTAAAGTTGAGTTGATGTTTTCTCTTACTCTTTGCAAATTAGCAAATATCATAAATCGTCTAAATCGTCAAACAAATCGTCATCGTCAAAATCGTCGTCAAAATCATCATCAATCTCTTTGTCGGTTACCCAATCGGGACAAAAGAAAATGGGGTCTCTATAATCGTGACCGGAAATGTTATCAATCCCCAGCCTCTCCAAAATTTCCTCTTCCCAAATAGTATAATAAACGGCATCATCGTCCGTTCTGTAGCTCAAAATAGGCTTATTATAACGATTAAGATCAAGTTTTCTTCCTAAAAGTTCGAGAAACTCCTCAATCTTTTTCTTATCAAATTCAATTTTAAACTCATTCATAATATGCTCTCTCCCTTAGCATCAATACCGACCCACAAAGGCATTTTGTCAACCAATAGTTTGCGGATTGCTTCCGTGCCCAATTCCTGATAAGCTACGATTTCATTGGAAACAATGGACTTGGCATACAACGCTCCGCAACCTCCCAAAGCCAAAGCGTAAACCGCTCTATTCTCCTTTATAGATTTCTGAACTTCTCTACTTCTTGGACCTTTCCCTATCAAAAGTTTAGCACCTTTCTCCAAAATCGTGCCGGTAAATTTGTCCATTCTAGCAGAAGTCGTCGGTCCACACGAGATTATTTTATCGCCATTCATTACCGGTCCTGCATAAAAAACAACGCTGTCTTGCAACTCAAAAGGCAAAGATTTCCCCTGCTCTATCAACTTACAAATTCGTGAATGAGCAACATCTCTCGCCAAATAAATTTCCCCACTATAGTAAAAAAAATCTCCAGCTCTCAACTTCGATAATTCGTCGCGTGTCATAAGACCACTTCGCAATGGCGATGAACATAGCAACCAAGATTGATAGCAACCGGCAGACTGGCAATATGGCAAGGAGCGTGCAATATCTTGACACCCAAAGCTGTCGGATATTTTCCCAAACCTTGTGGTCCGATTTTCAATTTCTGGATTTTGTCCAAAATAGATTTTTCCATCTCGTCATAAACACCTAACGGATTCACTCCACGCAAGGGAACAACCAAAGCTCTCTTTGCCAAAATTGCAGACTGCTCAAAATTCCCGCCTATTCCCAAGCCAATAATATACGGAGGGCAAGCAGCCGCTCCTACACTTGCAATCCAATCAACAACAAAATCCTCAATCTCGCTATGAGTAGCCGTAGGTGCAAAAATCTTAATCGTGCTCTTATTTTCAGAGCCACCACCTTTCGCCATAATGAGCAACCTCAAGCTATCTCCATCAACGATTTTGGTGTGAATAATCGCTGGAGTGTTGTCGTTAGTGTTCACTCGGTCAAACAAAGGTTCGGCAACAATAGACTTGCGAAAATTCTGATATCCGTCTCGCACACCGCAATGTATCGCCTCTTCAAAATTCCCGCCTTCGATATGCACTTGCTGACCAACTTCGGCAAAGACAACAACCGTTCCCGTATCTTGGCAAATCGGCAAATTTTCCTCTTCCGCCAACTCAATATTCTTGAGCATCATTTCCAATACTTTGCTATTTTCGTAACTCCTCAAAATAGCCACAATCTCTCTATCCAAAATAGTTACAATCTTCTTACAGGCGGAAGAAACAGCCTCAATTATCTGTTTATAATAAATTGTTTTCATCAAAACTGAATTATAAAAACCAAATTTGTGTGTCAACTTTTTCTCACTTCTTAAATTTCTACAAAAAACCCGCCAACAATGTAGCGGGTTAAAATTATCAAAAGATTAAATTAATTTCCAAAAACACCCAAACCGTTTAAGAACACGATGAAAATAATAATAGGAGCAACAAATCTGCAGATAAAGACGAACAAAGACATATATTTTATAGAGAATTTGCCGTCACTACTAAGTTCGTCAGCAAGGCGTTTTCTATCCAATTTCCAACCAACAAAATAAGTGATAAACATTCCACCGAGAGGCAACAGCCAGTTAGAAGACAAGTAATCCAAAGTATCAAAGAAATTTTTCCCGGGTAAAAGATGGAAATTACTCATCGGACCCATAGCCAAAGAGCAAGGAATTCCAATTACAAAACAGGCAACTGCCATATAAATAGTCGCCTTATTACGAGAAATATTTTTTTCCTCAATAAGATAAGAAACCAAACATTCCAAAATAGAAATAGCACTACTCAACGCAGCCAACGCCAAAAGAACAAAGAAAAGGAAGCAGAAGAATTGTCCACCTACCATTTGGTTAAACACATTCGGTAATGTAACAAAAACAAGACCAGGACCTGCTCCGGGCTCGATACCAAAAGCAAAAACTGCAGGGAAAATAGCCACACCTGCCAAAACAGCTATTATAGTATCAGCAGCACTTACTTGGATGGCTATAGAACTCAAATTTTCTTGTCTTTGGACATACGAGCCGTAAATCAACATCGTTCCCATTCCCAGAGACAAAGAGAAGAAAGCGTGTCCCAAAGCTACTAAAACAGCATTACCTGTTAAGCTAGACCAATTGGGAGTAAACAAAAAAGCTAAACCTTTTGATGCACCCGGCAGAGTAACCGCTCTGATACAAAGCACCAAAAGAATAGCGAGCAATAAAGGCATCAAAATTTTTGAACTCTTTTCAATTCCTTTTTGCACACCCATCACGATAATACCAGCAGTAAGAACCATAAAAATAAAATGCCAAAGCACCGGCTTCCAAGGATTAGAAATAAATCCCCCGAAAATACCACCAATATCAGCAGCAGACTTACCAGTAAAAGTGCCGAAAGCAGCTTTAAAAATATAATCAACTGTCCATCCGGCAACTACGGAATAAAAAGACAAAATGCAAAAGCCTGCCAAAATTCCGAGAAAACCAACCAAATACCATTTGGTTCCGGGAGCCAATTGAGTAAAAGCTCCAACACCATTTCTTTGAGTCGTCCGACCCAAAACAAACTCAGCAAGCATCACTGTTACTCCTACTACAGCTATACAAACAAGATAAACAATCAAAAAAGCCGCTCCACCATAAACACCTGTAATATAAGGGAATTTCCAAATATTACCGAGTCCGATGGCAGAACCTGCAGCAGCAGCAATGATACCTAACTTACTTCCAAAAGATCCTCTGTTTTTCAAATCCATACACTAACTCCTTCTATACTTAATAATAACGATTGAGCCAAACTATGAAAGCCAAAAATAAGTGACAAGAAAAAAAATAAATAAATCTTATTAGTTATTGAAAAACATCAAAATGTCATCCCAATTTGGAATTGCGGTTTCCATTCGTTGTCGTCCAAATTATACCCGTAATCGAGTCCGATTATTCCTATTGGGCTGTTAAATCTGACTCCGAGACCTGCTCCATTCTTCAGCTTATTAAAATTGATTTGGCTGTAACTATCCACAGCATCTCCGGCATCATAAAATATCAAACCGATAAAAGTCTCTCCCACGATAGGATAAGCGAGTTCGCTGGAGAAAATCAGCATTCTTCTGGCTCCATCACTATCATCACTGGGGATACTACTACTACCATAACCTCTCAAGCCGTTGTATCCCATGCCACCGATGTAAAATTTTTCAGCTGGAGGCACTTCCTCTCCATCACGAAGAGATTCTACATATCCAGTTCTCCACTTTGTGCGAAATGCAAAACTTCCAGGCAAATCCAAATACCAACTAACTTGGTAAATTTGCTTGAAAAAATGCTCATCTCCACCGAGCACAGTTCCCGCAAACTCACTATAAATGCTGAAATCTGAACCCAAGCTGGGGAAAAATACATTGTCCTTGTTACTTCTGGAAAAACTGATTCCCAAACTGCTGGTGTTTTGCCAACCCTTAGCAGCCTCTTCTTTGAGGTCGTCACTGGCATCACTGCTAAGGTCGGAATACTTGGTCTGATAATAGCTGTATGTAAACTTGATATTGGCAAGGTCAAGCCAGTAGAGATACTTACCCAAAGTGACCGAGCCACCTATCTTGTTCCAATCGTAATCATCATACTCTCTTTGCGTATTATACAACGAGAATCCACCCAAAATATCCGTGTCATATAGATAAGAGTTCGTGAAAGCCAATTCGTAATTCAAAAGCGTCTCCGACCACGAAACAGAAGCCGAAGTTTCCCACGCATTGCCATAAAGATTACGCAAATTAATGCTCGCCTCCAACACCATTCCATCCAAACTGTTGTAGCCTATCGAACCGTTAAGAGTGTTGGAACTTCTATCTTTCAAATCGAAAATCACATCCATATCGCCACTGCTGTTGATGACTTTGGTATCGATGCCCATATCAGACTCAAAAAATCCGGTATTATAAATTCTCCGCTGTGTGTTAACAATATCCGACCGCTTGTAATAAGCACCGGGGCTAACAGCCAATTTTCGCCTGACAATCTTCTCCTTCGTCCGCTTATTCCCTTTTATGATAACCTTGTGCACCTTCGCTCTGGGATTTTCCTGAATGGTGATGATGATATTTACTTTGCCACCCTCTTTTTCCAGTTCGTAATCGACCTTGCTATAGACAAACCCCTCTTCGTGATACATGGTGTAAACATCAAAAAGCTGTTTTTCAAATTCCTGTTTATCAAAAACCTGATCTGACTCAAACTTGAACTTCTCTAAAATCTGGGATTGCTTAAAATAAATATTACCCGTAACAAACACATCTCCAAGATAAAACTTCGCACCCGGCTTGATGTAAAAACCTATTTCCAATCTATTGGAGTCTTCCAACGCCTTTATTTCCGGCTCAGCGACAGTCACATCAATATACCCTTTCTCATTGTAAAAAGCAATTATGCGTTCCCTATCCAGCTCCAAGGTTTCTCGATTGAATTTGCCCGAACGAAACCAGCCTGAAGTTTTGGTCTTAATCACATCGTTCAAATCGTCATCAGTAAAATTCTTGTTTCCGTAAAAATTAATCGTCTGAACCTTAACCCTCTCGCCTTTTTCAGTGTTAAGGATAATGTTGATATAATTGTTATCCAACTTCTCGATAGCAAAATCTATGTTGGCGTTATAATAGCCGTCCTCTTCGTAATAGGCTTTAATCCTATTTACAAAAGTGTCCTTGGCGGTTTCAAACCAAAAAGAGCCTTTCTGCAAATCTACCATCTTCTCCAGCTCTGCTCTACTAACACCGTTAAATTCGCCAACCTCAAATTTATTTACGATTTGATTTTCCACTACCTTAACTCCGACTACACCAACCAAATCCGCAATCTCAACCGAAGCAAACATCCCACTTTTCAAAAGGTTGCGTTTGCACTCATCCAAAATAGCTTGATTGTAATAATCGCCCTCTTTCAGACCCATCAGAGAATACACAGCTCCAACCTGAACATTTTGCAAACCCTTGACAGATATGCTTTTCACTTCACTCGCAAACAAAAAAGCAAATACAAAAACAAACCCAAAAATTGCCACCAATTTACGCATCTAAAACACCCCTTTAACCACAATTCTTTTCATTTTTCGCACAGCCTCAGCCAATCCGTAAAAAACGCTTTCGGCTATGATGCTATGTCCAATATTGAACTCGCTGATAGGCAACTCAAGAAGCGGATAAATATTGTGATAATCCAATCCATGTCCAGCCACTACTCGCATATTCAAATCCGCAATTTGCTGACAAGCCGCTTTTATCTTTAGAAATTCTGCCTCTCCGATTTCAGTTCCAAAATTGTTCGCATAAACTCCGGTATGCATCTCCACGGCGTCAGCTCCCAGTTTTGCCGCCAAAGAAATTGCCTCGGAATCTGGCTCAATAAACAAGCTAACTTCAATCCCTGCTTTTTTTAGCCTCTCGATGTCAGATTTCATCGACTCTCTCAACAGCAAACCACCCTCAGTCGTCAGCTCTTCTCTCTTCTCGGGAACCAAAGTAACAGTATCCGGCTTGGTTTTGATAGCAATCTCCACAATCTCGGGATTAAGTGCCATTTCCAAATTGAGCTTAGTGGTTATCACATTTTTGATTAAAGCCAAATCCGTATCTTTGATATGTCGTCTGTCTTCCCGCAAGTGAATGGTAATCTGGTCTGCTCCCGCTTGTTCCGCTACGATAGCAGCTTGCACAGGTTGCGGATTGATGCCACCCCTCGCATTACGGACGGTAGCAACATGGTCAATATTAACACCCAAAAATCTTTGAAAATTATTTTTCATATAAACCCTTAACTCTCTCTTAAATCAATAAATTAAATAATTGGCAATTTTGATAATATCCGCAAAAACTCCGGCAGCGGTAACAGCAGCTCCGGCTCCGGGACCTCGCACTACCAAAGGCATCTGTGCAGTGTATCTCTTGGTAACAAACACCACCATATTATCACTGCCCGACAAAGAATAAAATGGGCTTGAACTGTCAACATCCTCTAATCCGATTTTTACCTCGTCCTTGGTGATGCTCGCCAAAAAACGCAATCTATTGCCCTTTTCTTCGGCTTGTTTTACCATATCGGCAAAATAATCGTTGTTATCCTCCAGACTCTGCAAGAAGGAAGCCAAATCGTCTTTGTTCATACACTCTTCCGGTAAAATCGGCTTGGCAACTATATCTTGCAAATTAATCTTCTTGCCCAATTCTCTGGACAAAATCAACGCCTTGCGTGCTACATCACAACCAGCCAAATCTTCTTTCGGATTTGGCTCTGTATAACCCAGCTCTTTTGCCTTCTTCACCACATCTACAAATTTGGTTTTAGAGTTGAACGAATTAAAAATATAGCTGAGAGTTCCCGACAAAACAGCTTTGATTTCCTCTATCTCGTCGCCTGAACGAAGCAAATCTTTCAAAGTGCTGATAATCGGTAATCCCGCACCAACATTGGTCTCATAGTAAAATTTAGCATTATGCTCAAAAGCCGTGTCGTGAATATCCCTATAAACAGAATACTCATCTGAATTGGCTTTTTTATTGGGCGTAGCCACAGAAATAGACTCTTGCAAAAGCTCTTTATACAAAGGAGTCATCCTCGCCGTGGCGGTGCAATCTATAAAAATGGAGTTCGCACAATTCATCTCTTTGATTTTCTTCACAAAGCCTTCCAAATCGCTATCTTGCCCTTTTTGCAAACTCTCCCGCCAATTATTAAACCCGAGATTTTCATCAAAGGTCATCTTGTCTATATCCGCTATACCTTTGAGAGTCATAGTAATCCCATAATTTGACTTGAGGAAATTGCGTTGCTTATCAATTTGCTCCAACAAAGTTGACCCGATTAAGCCAGTGCCAACTAAAAATAGATTTATATTTTTGCGGTCAAAAAATTCACTGTATAGAGAGGTAACCGCTTTGGTAACATCCTCTTTGGCAATTATCACACTGACATTGAGTTCGGAAGACCCTTGAGCAATCGCCCTGACATTTACCCCATTTTTGCCCAATGCACCAAACATTTTACCGGAAAGACCAACCCGATTAACCATATTTTGCCCGACGATAGAGACCGAAGCCAAATCGGTGTGGTAGTCGATATTATCAATAATCCCCTGTTCAAATTCGTAATAAAACTCTTTGCGAATAGCTTTGGTGGCAGCCAAGATGTTCTCCTTGTCAGACTTGATGGCAAAGCAAATTGATTGCTCACTGGAGGCTTGCGAAATCAAAATCAGACTGATATTCGCCTTTGCCAAAGAACCGAACAACCGTTGTGCCGTGCCGACTCTGCCTATCATTCCAGTCCCAAACACTCTGAACAAAGCAATATCCCCAATATAAGAAATCCCCGTTATAAGATTTTGGCTTTGGCAACCACCCTTGAAAATTTTCGTCCCCACAAAATCCAAATCGGACAAAGATTTTATTTCAATCTCGGCATCCTGCTTTTTCGCAATCTCAATGGCTCTATAATCGATGAAATCTGAACCGAAGTGCGAAAGTTCCATAGCCTCCTGATAACTCATGGCACTTATGTGTTTACTGCCATGCACCAAGGAAGTGTTGCAAACAGGAACGCCCTGACCCGTGAGCCAAAACTCGATTTTATCGGATGCACTGAGTTTAGCCAAATAGCAAGTCAAGAAATCGGCTTCCCCAATAGAAAAATTCAGCTCTCCCGCTTCGTTCATCACTACACCCGACGGATACAGAAAGATATCATCATCTGCGGTAAAACCACCATTGCCAACCAATTTGTCGCCCATCTGCAGAAGCAAAGAGTTTTCATCCAAACAACTATTTACCCGAAATCCCTCTTTCTCCAAAATCAATGCGTAAATTTTCGTGTAAACAAAAGCCACTTGAGCCAAAATCTTGTCCAAAGACCCGGGGAAATCACAGGAGGTAAGCTCCAATCCGGCATAAATTTCTTCTAACCTTTTCAAGTAAGGCAACACACCATCGATATTTTCTTGAGAGATATACTCGCTTCTAAAAGCATAAATTTCTTGGCGGAAAGCAGCAAATTCATCTCTCCAATTTTGGTTTTTAGCAAGAACGCTCTTTTTCAAAGAAGCCAAATAATCACAAATTCTACGAGGAATATCCACCACAATTATTTTTTTCTCGTCCCCTTGCTTGGCGACCCAAATAGAGTTGATAAATAGCTCTTTTGATTCAAAAATATCTCCGCAAAATTTCAAAACTTTCATTATAAGTTACCTCAAAATCTTAATTATTAAATAGCAAATATTTGCGAGCCGTAAAATTCCAAAAAAACACTATTGTTGCCGAAAAAACCTTGGAATACATGTAGAAGAAGCATAGTTTCTCGGTAAATAAATACATACAAACATTTGTCAAAAGCAAACCTACCACGCTGATGAAAAAGAAAAGCAAAATTTCGTGCCGCTTTTTATCATACTTCCGCTCATGAAAAACCCAATAGATATTGAAAAAGTAGGAGACAATAACACTGCTGATGAACGAAATCGTGGAAGAGGTCATGTAATGAATCAGCAAAAAATCCGTCAAAAGAATAAGCACCAAAAAATCCACCAAAGTGGAAATCTGACCGCCGACCGCATATCTGAAAATCTGATGACGGAAGGTCTCCGCATTGCCTGACAAATACCTTCTCATCTACTGACAATTCCCCTTTACAAGTAAAGCGTGCTGATTATAAAACTCTTGGTAATTTCCTGCCAAAATTGCCTTTCGAGCCTTGGTAACCAAATCCAAATAAAAATGCAAAGAGTGTATGGAAGCCAAAATTCCGCCGAGAACCTCGCCGACAGAAAGCAAATGGCGGATATACGCTCTGGAAAAATTGCGACAGGCGTAGCAATTGCAATTCTCATCAATGGGTCTGTTGTCCTCTTTGTAGCGTGCGGACTTGAGTATCATCTTCCCTTGCCAAGTGAACACAGTTCCCTTGCGGGCATTGCGGGTCGGCATCACACAGTCGAACATATCCACTCCGGTCAAAATCCCGTCCAACAAATCTCCGGGAGTTCCAACACCCATCAAATATCGGGGCTTGTCTTTCGGCAAAACTCCGTCCAAAAGTTCCGTGATTCTGAACATATCTTCCTTGGGTTCGCCGACCGCCAATCCGCCGATAGAGTATCCGGGGAAATCTATCTCCGTCAATCTTCGTGCCGATTCCAATCGCAAATCGTCAAAAACGCCACCTTGCACTATTCCAAACAAAGCCTGTTCATCAATTCTCTTGTGAGTCTCTTTGCAGATTTTTGCCCAACGGATAGTTGTTGCCAAAGATTTTTTTACATAATCGTAAGATTGCCCGTAAGCAGGGCATTCATCAAACGACATAATGATATCAGCACCCAAATTGTTCTCTATCTCCATAACTCGCTGTGGCGAAAAGAAATGATAAGAGCCGTCAATGTGCGAGCGAAATTTAACGCCTTCGGGAGTAATCTTACGAAAATCGGATAAACTCATCACCTGAAATCCACCACTGTCCGTCAAAATCGGTCTGTCCCAACCGATAAACTTATGCAAACCGCCCATTCTCGCTATCAATTCACTACTCGGACGCAGATGAAGATGATAAGTGTTGCCGAGAATAATCTGTGCTTTTACCTCGTCCTGCAAATCCCGTGGCAACAAGCCTTTCACACTCCCACGAGTGCCTACAGGCATAAAAATCGGAGTTGTTATCTCACCGTGCTTAGTGGTTAATCGACCTGCACGAGCCAATCCCGATATCGCTTCTACTTTAAAAAAATCTTTCACAATTTAGAACAAACCTACTTTTTCAAATTCATAAACAAGCCGAGCAAAAACACAAGGCAAGCACCACCCAAACTAAGATAGTATTGAGTCAAATTGGCAAACTTATATCGATTATAACTCATCAAAGCATCAGCTACGGTTGTCGGCGGTTTCATCCCATAAAAATAGTAAGCAGCAACCGCACCTGCAACCAAAAAAATCAACCCTACTAACCTTTTCATAATCTCTCCTTGCTATTTGGAAAATTCGCTAAAACCCTTGATAGACTTTAACAAATCTTTGCGTTTCTCAGAAATGAGTCCTTTCCCATCTTTGAGCAAAATGTAATTTTTATCCCGCACTTCAAATAGTCCCGCTTTATATGTTTCAATGGAGAACACAAAATAATAATCGGGGTAAATCAAAGCCGCATCGTCCCAACCACTGGATTGCACAAAGTTATGCCCATCTCCTACCCACAAATTCATTCCTTGCGAATAATCGGAAGTCGGATTGCTCACTCCCAACTCCTCTAACACAGACGGAACAAAATCCAAATGAGATGTCATTTTTTCAATCTTCTCCGAATCTTTCCCCGGCCAATGCACGATGAAAGGCACTTTTGTTTGATATTTGTCGAAAGCACTGCAATGTCCAAAAAACCCATTTTCATAAAACTCTTGCCCATGGTCAGCACTAAAAATAACAATCGTATTCTCTAAATATCCTCCATCTTTCAAGGTCTTGATAAGTTTTCCGGCAAGAGCATCATCAAAATATATGGTATTTCTGTATGCATTTCGCATCATATCAATATTCTCTTTTTCATCATCAATCTTCACATAATTCACAGATTTCTGAGTAGGAATAAATTTCTCGTATATATCGGGGTAATCAGTGCCATGAGGGGCATCAAAAAACAAAAACGAAAAGAAAGGCTTGTCCGTTTTTTCTTGCTCCCTTTTCCCCAGATAGTTAATGAACCCTTGTGCTAAGAGTGGGTCCTTTTCAGACGCATTTTTGCCAGGGATAGTATCATAAATACACTCGGGGATATTGATAAAGCAAGTTTTGCGAAACTCGGGATAAGTCAGTTTGGTGCTAGCAGAAATATAAAAATCGTAATCCAATTTTTGCAATTCATCTATCAAAACACAGGAGCGTCTCTCACCCAAAATCTTGTGCCAATAGTAACCACTCATCCCATAGAAAAAAGAGAAAACGCCAAATCTAGAAGCGTTGCCTCCGCTATAGTGATTGACAAAAACCGTAGAATTCTTGCTAAATTCCCAAACATTGGGAGTGGTTTCCGGAGTAAACATATCATAACGCCAAGCATCAAAAAAGATAACCAAAATGTTGGGCCTATGCTGAACGCTTTCATCATAAACAATTGGATTTTTCGGATAGTTTAACATTTTGTTTTTTGTCGAAATCTTAATCTCATCCTCTCTATCTATCTCAAAACCAAACACCTTGTGCATAAAGCTTTTAATCGTAAGAGGTTGATAAAGCGGAAACAACTTCACGAAGCGAATTACGGAAGTTTGGTTATACAAATCAGCTACCGCATATGTTGCCTTGTCAGCTACCAAAAAAAGAAATCCCAACAAAAATAAGCGAGAAATCTTAAAACTTTTTTTATAACACTTTGTTTGCGAGGATTTGACAAAAATCTTGAAAAAAATAATCTCCACAATAATCGCCACAATCACAAACACAACAGCCAAAATCGTGGTCAAACTACCCAACTCTACACTATCTCCAAACCCACCACTGGTAAAAATGCTAATCACTGCCCCATTTATATGGAAATTGTAAATCGCATAAACAACCGTATCGATAAACAAAATCAACTGAAACAAAAGAATCAAGACCACATTAAAAATGAGATTTATCTTTCTGAAAGGCAAAAAAATCACTAAGATAGTGCTGAGCAAAAATACAGGCAAATACAGCATAAACGAATTACCAATCAAAGAAATCCAAATGAAAACTGTGGAAACAATCCCCGTGGTATCCGGCAAATATCTGCAACCGATAGCCACGCTGAATATCAAATTTATGAACAGAAATTTAAAAATTCCAGATAACAAATTCTTTCTTTTCATCGTCCTCTACTCTCCCTCAGTCCGATATGTGGTAATAAACTCTATTCCCGCTTGTGGCAACGAGTTACCCTCAACATCAGTCGCATTTAGAATTAGCATATAACTGGTAAAATTAGCAAGTTTCTTTTTGGGTATGTAACTAAATTCAAAGCCATTACCACCATCTGATGTCAAAGCAGTTTTTTCGCCTGTCTCTATTTCCACCAGTTCAACTGTAATATTTTCAGCAAATAGCAACCTATCAAATTTGAACGAAAATCTCGGCGACAAGGTCAAAACTCCAGAGTTAGCAACCGGCTCAGAATTAACCAATTTTATTTCTCCCCGCAAAGTGTCTGCTTTCCCTTGGAAATACGCTGTATCCGCTTTTGTGAGATTCCCTTTCCAGTCAATCAAGTCGGTCGCAACCAACCGATATTTCATATTCTTCATCGGCGAAGTAAGCAAGTGAAGTTTACCGTCCACCAGCAGAGATTTTTGCACGGCAATTTTCTCGGGTTTGCGAACAGTGTAAACCGTATCGCCCTCGGTAGTTACTTCCATCAGTGTATCGGTAAGAGAAGTGATTTTGTAATCTCTAAGTTTTATCAAATCTTCATCAAAATCTACGGTTAATCTCCTGTCGGAGAGCGAAGCAACAGCTTTAATCAGCGGAGGAACAGAATCAACATACCCCAAAACTATCGGCTCAACCAAATACTTATTGTTCACATCCAATCGTTTTTCCCAAAAAGGCTCGCTCGCTTCATCCAAACTGCCATTATTATCCTTATCAATGAACGCTTTAACTGTGTATTGACCTTGACTCAAATACTTCAGCTGATAACCGGCTGAGGAAGCATTTTGCTCAAAAATAAACACAGTGTCTTGGTCATAAACCTGCAAAAACACAGTATCTTGAGCATCATCCTTTTTCTCAAAAACAAATTCACCGGAAATTTCGTTAGTCGAGAGATAATCGTTGCAAAAAACCAAAACCCTGCTCTCTTCCATGGCAATCTTGTGATAGCATTTGAGCCCCTTTTGCAGAGTCAGATAGTAATTTTTGCCCAAATGCAAATCGGACTTTATGGAAATGTTGAGCGTTTTGTCCGTTGTGTAAGAACTAAACGCCACTCGAGGATAAAATCTGATATAATCATCAACACTGCTTTCATCTATCGGCTTATTAAAGATTATTTTGATACTCTTCCCTTTGATAGAGCGAAACTCCGATGGGTCAGAGCTAACAACACAGGGTATCAAATCGTCTTCCGGTCCACCGGTAATCTCCCCTCTACTACCGCATGAAGCCGAGAACAAAACGATTAACAGCCCAAAAAAAACTTGACTTAAATTTCTACTAAAAAATATCATATGTTAAACCAAACTTTAGAGAAAGAACTGTTTGTCAAACAAGAAAGAGAAATTTACAAAATGAAAATACCGTTATCACAATCGGTCGTCCTCACCCTTTTAAAAATTAGAGAAAATTTATGGAAATTCTTTCGCCAGCCGGCAATTTGGAAAAATTAAAATACGCACTGCAATATGGAGCAGATGCCGTCTATTGTGCGGGTAAAAAATTCGGGCTCAGAGCAAAAGCGGGTAATTTGTCCAATCAGGAACTTTTGGCAGCACGCGAGATTTGCACAAAAATGAGCAAAAAACTGTATATCACACTGAATATTTTTGCTCACAACAGCGATTTGCAGGAGTTGCCAGAATATCTCATTTTTTTGAAAGAGCTGAAGCCCGATGGACTCATAGTCTCCGATGCGGGAATTTTTTCCCTCTGCCAAAAAATTGCTCCGAAACTACCTCTACATATCTCCACTCAAGCCAACATAACCAACTGCGAGAGTGCAAGATTTTGGCACAATCAAGGAGCAAAGAGGGTTGTTTTGGCACGAGAGTTAAACTTGGACGAAATCAAAAAAATCAAGCAAGAAGTCCCCGACTTGGAGCTGGAAATCTTCGTGCACGGAGCTATGTGTATCGCCTATTCCGGCAGATGCCTGCTCTCAGCCTTCATCAACGAAAGAGGTGCTAACCAAGGAGTCTGCACGCAAGTATGCAGATGGGGTTTCGCCATTAGTGAAAAAAAACACAGTGGTCAATGGTTTGAACTCCAAGAAGACGATTACGGCTCTTATGTCTTGAATTCAAAAGACTTATGTCTATTAGATTATTTGCAAGAACTGGAAAACATCGGAATAGACAGCGTGAAAATCGAAGGAAGAATGAAGAGTCTATATTATGTCGCCAATACGGCAAGAGCCTACCATCACGCATTAGACGGCAAAAACGATTTGAAATTCTTCCACGAGGAGTTGGACAAAATCAGTCATCGAGAATACAGCACGGGGTTCATTACTTCGCACGGAGAGCAATATTACAAATCTTCCGCTTACATCCGCAACTACCAATTCATCGGCACAATCTTGTCTCAAGAGAGCGATTTGCTAAAAATTGACATAAAAGCTAAATTTGAAATCGGCGAAACTATCGAGCTTATTTTCCCCAATTTTGAAGACGATTTACGATACAAAGTGCAGGAAATTTTTGATGAATCTATGCGACCAATCTCCAAAACAGACCCGAACAGCACGGTGTTTCTCAAGATTGATAAAAAACTACCTCCGTTCGGTATAATAAGGAAGAAAATATGAATTTACAAGATTTGTTCGAAGAAGCGAAAAAAATCAGCAAAAACGCTTACGCTAAATATTCCGGTTTCCCTTTGGGAGCAGCTTTACTGGGGAAATCGGGCAGAATTTACACGGGTGTCAATGTGGAAAACGCTTCGTTCGGTCTGACCATTTGTGCCGAACGCTCGGCTGTTTTTTCCGCTGTTAGCCAAGGAGAAAAAGAGTTTTCCGCCCTTGCTGTTTATGTGGACAGTGACTTATCCTTCCCTCCATGCGGTGCTTGTCGCCAAGTGCTCAGCGAATTTTGTTCTCCAGATATGCCGATTTTATACGGGAATAATCATAAAATAGTGTCAACTACCTTGGGAGAACTTCTACCCCAAAGTTTTAGCTTGGAAACTGAAAAAAGTATTGACTAAAAGAGAAACGAAGAAAAAGTAAAACGATGTTAAAGATTAAAAAATTTGAACTTAAAAAGCAAAAAGAAACCATTTTGAGCATTCCGGAAATTGTCCTTGAGGACAAGTATAAAAATCTGATTCTCGGTCCAAACGACAAAGGCAAAAGTGCTTTGCTCAACAGCATTCACTCGGGAGAATGTTTGGACTCCTTTAAGAATAAGGAGAAAAGAATCTGCTCTGTTCTCGTTGATTATCAAAACGGCTTGTTTAACGAACTCTCTATGTGGAAAAATCTTTGCTTCGGAGTTCCCAAACTAACGGAAACCAAAAAAAATCTCATCAAAACTTTGGCAGAAAAAGTGGAATTGGACAGATTTATGTCCAAGAAAGTGGCTTTCTTGAGTTTTTCCAACAAAAAATTGGTGGAATTAATCAGAGCCACAGCCATTATGCCCCTTTTGATTTTGATTGACGATTTGGACAAATATTTCGACGAAATTAATTTGATAAAGGCGATAAGCATTTTGTCTTTTGCTTCCAACAACGGCTCGATTATTTTGGCGAGTTCGGGACGCAAAATCTTCGGATTTGACAAAAGTTTCATCATAAAAAACGGCACTCTGTGTCCGGAGGGAGAAAACAGTGAGGCATAACAATTTTACTCATTCTCTGATTGTGCTGTTCTATCTGCTCTTTTGGACGGGCTTCAACTTCCTCTTTTGCACGATGATGGAGCAAAATTTCAATCAAGTCTCCGAAATGAAGATAAAAGTTCTCTCGTCCAATCTCAACACCCTCAAATCTTTGAAATCCGATTTGTTGTCGATAAAAAGCAAGCAAAATAAGATACCACCATCTTTGCAAAAATTCGCCTATCGCTCTAAGGAACTGACATGGATTGCCAACCAAAAATCGGTTTCTTTGTTCGGGCAACTCAGCATCTCTTCCAATCGAAATCTCACCGAGCAACTTCTGAATAAATACAATATCAAAGAAAACTATCCATTGGAAGAGAGCCTCGGCAAAATCCCAAACATCTTGACAATCCAAAATAACGGGCAATTGCTCACGACCAAAGCATTTACCGAGCAACTTCAACTATTCCAAAAATATCAAGCCAACACTCTGCTCAAAGGACCTGTGCACGAAATGGGCGAAAAACTGAAAGAGAAAAATCTGATGAATAAAATCTATTGGCTCTCCAATATTTCCCTCGTGTTTTTCCTCATCATCCTCTTGCACTCGATGCGAAAATCTACCATTTGGTTTAATCATCACAGATGGGAAGTTTACAAAAAGCTTGGCGTTAAAGTTTCCAGCCGAAGAAAAAGCATGTTTGCAAGCTCATTTCTTTATCTGTTTTTGCCTATTCTGTTCAATGTCATCTTGCTCCTATTTACCAGCAAATACAATCTGTTTTTCAAATTCAAAATCAGCTACCCTTCCATTTTGAGACTTTTTGTCTTTCTACCGTTGATGGAGGAAGGAAGTGTTTTGCTCTCTTGCATTTTCACACAAATTCGTTTCAAGGGTCTGACTAAATGAAAAAATTTCTACCCAATATTTTAACAATCTCCAGAGTTCTCTTAATCCCCGTTTTTTGGTGGTGTCTGGTAGAGATGAAAGAGCCGTGGAACATTTTTTACTCCATGATTATCTTCATAGTTGCCTCTATCACGGACTATTATGATGGAAAATTCGCCCGCAAATATAATGTAACAAATTTCGGTAAAATTATGGACCCGATTGCGGACAAAGGCTTGATTGGTGTTGCTTTTTACTTGCTTACCATACCGCCTTTTTCTCTCGTGAGCCTTTGGCCTTTGTTTGTGGTGCTATTTAGAGAATTTTTGGTTACGGCTCTCAGAAGCTATTACATCAAGAAAAACATTTTCATACCTGCCAATTTTTGGGGCAAACTGAAGACGGGAACTCAAATAGGTGTCGTTATCGCAGCTTTTGTCTTCCAACTTGCCAAAGTTTGCTTGAACTTGCCACCTGTTGTTGCTGATATTTTGGATACAGTCATAATCGTTGCCATTTGGATAACCGTGCTAATAACAATCGCATCTGGAGTTACATATTTCTTTGGAGATAAAAAATGAAACGAGTTATTTTGATAGTATTGGACGGTGTAGGAGTCGGATATTTGCCTGATGCCGGGAAGTTTGGCGACAAAGGGGCTGCCACTATCCCGAATATTGCCACCAAACTGGGCGGATTAGATTTACCCAATTTGCAAAGTTTGGGACTGGGAAACATTGTCCCCATTTTAGGCGTTGATACTTGCGACAATCCACTGGCTGCAACTGGCAAATTGGCGGAAATTTCCAATTCAAAAGATTCCATTTCTGGACATTGGGAGATTGCAGGGATTATCCCGACATTGAATTTCGACTATTTCCCCGATGGATTTTCAGATGCCATTATCGATAAGTTTGTGGAACTCACAGGCGTTCCGGGAGTTTTGCTAAACAAACCATATTCTGGCACTGACGCTATCGCCGAGTATGGAGAGGAGCACATCAAAAGCAAAAAGCCCATAGTTTACACCTCCGCCGACAGTGTTTTCCAAATAGCTTGTCACGAAGAGATTTATCCCATAGACAAGCTTTACGAAATGTGTGAAATCGCAAGGCACAAAGTTTTCGATGCCGAAACTTGCATCGGCAGAGTCATCGCACGACCTTTCCTCGGAGAAAATTCCCAAAATTTCTACCGAACTGGAAACCGAAAAGATTATGCCATCTCTCCCACAGGCAAAACTGTTCTCGATTTTTTGAAAGATAACGGCAAAGAAGTATTGGGCATCGGCAAAATCGAAGACCTTTTCAATAGACAAGGTTTGACCAAAATCGACCATACCAAAACTAACCAAGAAGGAATCGCTTCCACCATTAAGAATATTAAAGAATTTAAACACGAAGGTCTTATCTTTACCAATCTTGTGGATTTTGACAGCAAATGGGGGCACAGAAATTTGCCTCAAGATTTTGCCGACGGACTAAAATATTTTGACAACGAACTGCCCAAAATACTGAATGTTATGCAAGAGGAAGATATATTGATTATCACTGCCGACCACGGATGTGACCCAACATTCCCGGGAACAGACCACACACGAGAATACACTCCACTACTTGTTGTCGGAGCAAAGGTGCAACCGCAAGACCTTGGAATTAGAGAAAGTTTTGCCGATATAGGCTCAACAATCGCCGAATATTTTAACATCAATACCAACTTGGTTGGTAAATCTTTTTTGAGAGAAATTTGTAAATGACAACTCCTACTGAAAACCACGACACGACTTATAAAATTATAAGCTTTTCTTTACTTTTGATTTCTATCACTATCAGCATCATCGCCATGAAAAATTTGCAATCGCTCTTCATTCCCCTGATGTTCGCCATCTTCTTCACCTTTCTTTTCGACCCGTTTCATAGATTTTTGACAAGTAAGAAAGTGCCAAACTCTTTGGCGGTTATCATTGTTTTGGTTATCGTGTTTAGCGTAATGTATTTAATCGGCTACCTAATTTTTATCGGGGCTCAATCTTTTGTGAAAGAGTTCCCAAAATATGAAGACATTCTTTCGGCGAGATTTAGCTCTACCGTCGAAACACTAAAAATATATTTGCCCGACTTAAATTTAGACCTCAAAGACTATTTACTCAAAATCGACTGGGCAAGTATGTGGGACAGATTGTCAGTTTCCAAAATATTGAAAACCACAATGGGAACTTTCGTAGATTTCTTGGTGAAACTTTTACTTTCCCTTATCTTTATGCTCTTCCTCATGACTAGCAAAGACAAGTTGATAAAATCTTTGGAGATTTCTCAAAAAGAGAAATTCGGTCGCTCCAACTTAAATCGTTCCATCCGCAAAATTGAAAACTCAATCGGTAAATATTTTGCCGTAAAATCACTAATCTCTTTTGGCACTGCATTAGTCGGGATGTTTTTTATGAGTATTTTCGGAATAGATTTTGTTTTATTCAGCGGACTGCTTTTATTCTTCTTCAACTTCATCCCAAACTTCGGCTCAATTACCGCTTCTGCTTTCCCTGTTCTTGTCGGATTTTTGGAATATGGACTAAGCTGGGAACCTTTCGCCATTGCCATTTCATTAACCGTTACACAATTTACCTTTGGCAATCTGTTAGAACCAAAATATATCGGGAATACTCTCAATATTTCTCCCCTATTTATCCTTCTTTCATTAATTTTTTGGGGATGGGTTTGGGGTGCAGTAGGTATGGTTTTAGCCATTCCTCTGACTTCTTGCATCAATCTAATAATAAAGGAAATCCCCTCTATGCGAACCATCTCTATTCTGCTCAGCGGAGAAATAGATGAGTAGAGGGTGGACAAATCTACTGAAACGACCAGACATCATAGCGAAATTAGAAAAATTTATCTATGAATTGCCTGATGATTATAAAAAATCGGAAGACGAAATATCTTTAAATTTAAACGATTTTTTCGAAAATTCTGCTCTCCCCCTCGAACTTGAAATCGGTTGTGGTAAAGGAGAGTTCATTGCTCATAAGTCAAACTCTGAGAAGGAAATAAATTTTGTCGGAATAGAAGTGAAACCAAAAAGAATCGTTTCGATTGTGCAAAAACTCGACCTTGAAACAAACAAAAATATAAAGATACTAAATTTTTTTTTGGATAAAGAGTCCGTTAAGCTTCTTTCCGGTAGCACTTTTGAGAAAATATACATAAACTATCCGGACCCGTGGCCGAAAAAGAGACATCACAAAAAAAGATTGATTGATGCTGAATTTGTGAATTTGCTTTTGTTATTGTTGGAAGAAAAAGGCATATTGCAAATCATCACAGACAACAAAAACTATGCGGAACAAATAAAAGCCGTGCTTGAAGAAAACAAAAACTTGTGTGAAGTTGATGATTGTGCGAGAAAAAAACTTTTGACTGACAGAAAAACAACCTATTTCGAAGAGATAAAAAGGGAAGAAGGCTTTGAACCCAACATTTTTCTTTTTCAAAAAATATAATAATTAAATCATTAGAGGAGATATCATGGCAGAAAATTTTATAACTTTCAAAAAATGCGTAGCATATCTACGAATTAATGAAACAATTTTGGACGAATTAATCAAAGTAAACAATTTCAAAACCGTAAAATCAGGGAAAACCGTTAAATTGGACAAAGATGAGATTGACGAATGGATTTCCAATTTGGAAGAAAGAGAGCAAAATCAACTCGCTATTCAAAGAATTACCTGTAGATTTTCGGACTACATAAAACTGGAATATATTAAGCTGAATTTTGAGGCTTCCAATAAATTTGACGCTATTGCCAAAATTTCCCGTTTCGCCAAAGATTGCGAGGTTATTCAAAACGAAAGATGGCTAAACGAAACCATCGTAGCCAGAGAAAACATGGCGACCACTGCCGTCGGCGAGGGTATCGCCTTTCTCCATACTAGAGCTCCTCACCCCACTAAAATTAACACTGCCAGTGTTCTTTTGGTAAAATCAGAAAAAGGGATCAATTTTGGAGCCCTTGACAACAAACCAGTGCACCTGCTGTTTCTCCTATTACTCAAAAACGAAAAGGAACACCTTTTTTCTCTATCTTATCTAAACAAAGTAATGTTGAACAAAAAAAATATGGATATATTGAAAAACAGCAAAAATTCACAAGAAATATTTAATACATTGCTTAACCCCAACTTCGAATTTTAACATAACGGCAAAACATATTTTAGGATAAATTATTTTTTTAAACTTTTTCTGTTTTTCTGTTTGACAGAAAAACCGTTTTTATCATGTATCGTTCCAATAAAAATTAGTTCTCGTCGTGGAACTAAAAAAATCTGCAAAAGGTATAGGCAATGAATAGTAAAAATATTTTTTCTTCTTTCACTGTAGAAGTCCTATACCTAATTTCTGTCATTATTATTGTCCTCGTTTAGCTGTCTCTGTATTTCCAAATTTTATAGAGGCAGCGAAAATCACAAAAATCCCATTATTTTAGGAGAGCTATATGAAAAAAAAAGTTTTATCATTATTAGTAAAAAATCATTCAGGTGTTTTAAGCAAAATTGCACTGCTTTTCACAAGGAGAGGATATAATATCCATTCCCTATCTGTCGGAACTACGGAAAATCCGAAACGCTCAAGAATGACCATAGAAGTGATAGAAGATAGTAAGATGATGGACCAAATCATCAAACAACTAAAAAAACTTTTGGATGTGATAGAGGTAAATTGTCACACCAAAGAAGATTCGGTTATCCAAGATTTGTGCCTAATAAAAATAAAAATTACCGGTGCGGAAGAAACAAACAAAATAATCGTTCTTGCCCGAGAGTTTAATGTGCCTATTGTAAATTTCAGCGAAAACTCAATGATAGTGGAATTTGTGGGCAGAGAAAGAAAAATGGAAGATTTTTTGGCGTGTCTAAAAGATTTTGAAATATTAGAATACATACAAACAGGCGTAACAGCCATGAAAAAAAATTAAAGTAAAATCAAGGAGATAAAAATGGCAAAACTATATTATGACAAAGATTGCAATTTGGATTGTTTGAAAAACGAAAAAATAATGATTATTGGGTATGGTTCGCAAGGACATGCACACGCTCTAAACCTACAAGAATCTGGAATGGATGTTTGTGTAGGGCTTTATGAAGGTTCCAAATCGTGGAAAGAGGCTGAAAAAGCAGGATTGAAGGTTTGCAGCGTAGCTGAAGGTGCTAAAAATTGCAGCATCAAAATGTTTTTGGCTCCCGATACTTGCCAAGCTGATATTTATAACGGAAGCGTTAAGGGCTCTTTGAAGAAAGGCGATAGCATCGTTTTCGCCCACGGATTTAATATTTGGTATGACCAAATCGTTGTTCCGGAAAATATTGATGTTTTTATGATTGCCCCAAAAGCTCCGGGTCACACAGTAAGATTTCAATATCAAGAAGGTAAAGGCGTTCCTTGTCTTGTGGCTGTTCATCAAGATGCCAGCGGTAAAGCTATGGAAAAATCTTTGGCTTATGCCAGTGCTATCGGAGGTGGCAAAGCAGGTATTTTGCAAACTACATTTAAAGAAGAGACTGAGACCGACCTTTTTGGCGAGCAAGCTGTTCTTTGTGGCGGAGTTTCTGCTCTCATCAAAGCTGGATACGAAACTTTGGTGGAAGCCGGATACGAGCCGGAAAGTGCTTATTTCGAGTGTTTGCACGAACTGAAACTTATCGTTGACCTTATCAATATGGGTGGTCTTTCCCTGATGAGATACTCCATCAGCGACACCGCTGAGTATGGCGATTACAAAGTCGGGAACAGGATTATCACCGATGAAACCAAGAAAGAGATGAAAAAAGTTTTGAAAGAGATTCAAGACGGAAGTTTTGCCAGAGATTGGATTTTGGAAAATAAAATCGGCAAACCTCATTTCAACGCAACCAGAAGAATGGAAAGCGAACATCCTATCGAAAAAGTGGGTAAGGAACTCAGAAAAATGATGAGTTGGATAAAATAATAAAATTTTAGGAGTTATAATGGCTGGAACCATCAAAATTTTCGACACCACATTGAGAGACGGAGAACAATCTCCGGGATGCTCAATGACCTTAAAAGAGAAGATACAGATTGCTCAACAATTGGAAAAACTCGGTGTCGATGTTATTGAAGCTGGATTTGCCATATCTTCGAACGAAGATTTCGAATCAATTTCAGAAATAGCAAAAATCGTAAAAAATGCGAGTGTTGCCTCTTTGGCAAGAGCTGCCAAACCCGATGTTGACAGGGCTTGGCAAGCTGTTAAGCATGCTAAAAAGCCGAGAATACATATTTTCATCGCTACCTCGGACATTCATTTGGAATACAAATTGAAAATGTCCAGAGAAGAGGCTCTAAAGCAAGCAAGAGAGATGGTAGCCTACGGGAAATCTTTGTGCGATGACATCGAATTTTCCGCCGAAGATGCAACAAGAAGCGACAAAGACTACTTGGTAGAGGTTTTTACTTCCGTTATCGATGCTGGTGCAACCGTTATCAATGTTCCTGACACTGTTGGGTTTACCACTCCTACCGAATATTACGACCTCATTTCCTACCTCAAGAAAAATGTAAAAAACATCGATAAAGCGACTATCTCTGTTCATTGTCACAACGATTTGGGCTTGAGCGTAGCCAACTCTTTGGCAGCGATAAAAGCGGGAGCAGGACAAGTGGAATGCACTATCAACGGCATCGGCGAGAGAGCAGGCAACGCAGCTTTGGAAGAGGTCGTTATGAGCCTTGAGGTTCGCAAAGACATTTTTGGCACAACAACCAACATTAACACAAAAGAGATTTATCGCAGTTCAAACTTGGTAAGCTCAATAACGGGTAGTCTGGTGCAAGCCAACAAAGCGATTGTCGGTAAAAACGCTTTTGCTCACGAAGCCGGTATCCACCAGCACGGAGTCATGACTAACAAAAAAACTTACGAGATTATGACTCCTCAATCTGTCGGTGTCCCTCAGAACTCTTTTGTTTTGGGCAAGCATTCTGGGAAGCACGCTTTTAGCAATAAATTGGAAGAACTTGGATACTCGTTCGAATCTGAACAAATCGAAGAGCTTTTTGTTGCTTTCAAAAATTTGGCAGACAAGAAAAAAGATATCTCCGATTTGGATTTGGAAGCCTTGGCTCAAAACAAGATTACCAGAAACAGCAAACCGAAATACACAATCCAAAACTTTACATTTAACTCTGGGAGTGCTATCACTCCGACAGTTAGCCTCTCTTTGTTTGTTGATAAAAAAGAGAATATTCAAACTGTTTGCCACGGAGACGGACTAGTGGATGCCGCTTTCAAAGCGATTGAAGAGTTAGTCGAGAGAGAATACACTTTGTGCAAATATGTTGTGAAAGGTATCGGAGACGGTGAGGACGCTCAAGGTCAAGTGAGCATTACACTCAAAGACAAGTTGACCCAAAAATCCGCTAACGGATACGGACTTGCCACAGATGTAGTGGAAGCGAGCATAAAGGCATATTTGCATGCAGTTAATAAATTGGAAATATTATGCAATTAGACATACTGGACACCACACTCCGCGATGGCTCTCAAGCCGAAGGGATTTCCTTTTCCGTAGAAGATAAATTGTCTATTACGCAAGCCCTGTCTGACCTCGGCATCGCTTACATCGAAGCGGGCAACCCTGGTTCCAACCCAAAAGATTTGGAGTTTTTTGCCAGATTGGACAAAACAAAAATTACCAATTCCAAAATTGTGGCTTTTGGGGCAACGAGAAGGAAGTGCATCAAACCGGAAGATGACGAGAATTTGAATTCTCTGTTGAAAGCAGACACAAAAGCTGTCTCCATTTTCGGTAAAAGTTGGGATTTCCATGTAAAAAAAATCATAGATTGTAGCATGGAAGAAAATTTGGCAATGATATGCGAAACTATTGAGTTCCTGACAAGTAGAGGAAAAGAGGTTATCTTCGATGCTGAGCATTTCTTTGACGGATACAAGAACAACCCCGAATACGCAATATCTTCTCTGCAAGCAGCTGTTGATGGAGGTGCTGAAACTCTTTGTCTGTGCGACACCAACGGTGGCTGTTTCCCTCACGAAATCGAAAAAATTACCAAAGAAGTTGTGGCTCTTTTCGGGGAAAAAGCAAAAATTGGAATACATGCTCACAACGACTCCGATATGGCTGTTGCCAACTCCATTGCCGCAATCTTATCCGGAGCAAAACATGTGCAGGGAACTCTTTTGGGTTTCGGAGAACGATGTGGCAATGCCAACTTAATCTCGATAATCGTGAACTTGCAACTGAAGCTAAAAATCGATTGCATCCCCGAGGAAAACCTAAAATCCATAACTGAAATTGCCAACAAAGTAGCGGAAATTGCCAACATCAGTGTTGAGAATAAAACACCATTTATCGGGAAAAGTGCTTTTGCTCACAAAGGTGGAATGCATGTGGACGGTGTGAGGAAATACTCGGAGAGTTTTGAGCATCTTTCTCCGGAAACTATCGGTGCCAAAAGAAGATTTCTGGTAAGCGAAGTCGGCGGGAAAAGTTTAATTTTGGAAAAAGCTCTGAAAATCGTGCCGGATTTGGAATTAAAATCGGACAAAGCCAAAGAGCTGATGCACTACCTAAAAGAAAAAGAGTTCGAAGGTTATGTGTTCGAAGGAGCAGAAGCAAGTTTTGCCCTTTTTATAAAAAGACATATGGGAATCTTCACTCCTTCTTTCGATTTGAAGCACTACAAAATAATTGCCGGAGACCAAGAATCAGCCGACGAAACCTCCTCAGCTATCATCAAAATCGTGGTTGATGGCAAAGTCGGATTTACCGCTGCCGAAGGAAACGGACCGGTAAATGCCTTGGACAAAGCTCTGCGAAAAGTTTTGGAAGATTTTTTTCCCTGTCTGAAAGAGGTGAACTTGATAGATTACAAAGTAAGAGTTTTGAACCAAAAAGATGCGAGTGAAGCGAAAGTGCGGGTGCTAATCACCTCGACTGACGGACAATCCTCATGGACAACCGTGGGAGTCTCGACAAACATCATAGAGGCAAGCTGGATAGCTCTGGTGGACTCTTTGGAATACAAATTAATGAATAAGGAGTAATTAACTATGGGAATGACTATGACCCAAAAAATTTTAGCCCAAGCAGCCGGAGTGCAAAATCTGAAAGCTGGAGATTTAATAGAAGCGAATTTGACTTTGGTTTTGGGCAACGATATTACCACACCTGTGGCTATAGACGAGTTTGAAAAGGCAGGACTCAAAAAGGTTTTTAACAAAAGTAAAATCGCCATCGTGCCTGACCACTTTGCACCTAATAAGGACATAAAAGCCGCCGAGCAATGCAAAAAAGTGAGAGATTTCGCTCATAAAATGGAAATTGAAAACTATTTTGAGGTCGGACAAATGGGAATTGAGCATTGCCTTTTGCCTGAAAAAGGGCTGGTGGTAGCTGGAGATGTGGTAATAGGTGCTGACTCTCACACCTGCACATACGGTGCTTTGGGAGCATTTTCCACTGGGATAGGCTCTACGGATATGGCATACGGAATGGCTACTGGCAAAGCATGGTTCAAAGTGCCATCTGCTATCAAATTTAATCTGACTGGGAAGCTACAACCGATGGTCAGCGGAAAAGATTTAATCTTGCATATTATCGGCGAAATCGGAGTGGACGGAGCTTTGTATCAATCGATGGAATTTTGTGGAGATGGAGTGTCCGCTCTGAGCATAGACGACAGATTTACCATCGCCAATATGGCTATCGAAGCTGGTGCCAAAAACGGGATATTCCCAGTGGACGAGCAAACCAGAGAGTATCTGAAAGAGCATGCAACTCGCGAATACAAAGAGTTTACAGCTGACGATGATGCCGAATATTCTCAAGTAATGAATATCGATTTGTCAAAATTGGAACCGACAGTTTCTTTCCCATTCTTGCCTGACAACACCAGAACTATTAGCGAAGCAGCGGGATTGGAAATTGACCAAGTGGTAATCGGTTCTTGCACGAACGGACGGATGCAAGACCTTCGCCAAGCTGCCGCTATCCTCAAAGGCAAAAAAGTTGCCGATGGAATAAGAGTCATCATCTTGCCGGGAACACAAAAAATCTATCTGCAAGCTATTGAAGAGGGTTTGGTGCAACAATTCGTGGAGGCTGGAGCTGTGGTTTCCACACCAACATGCGGACCTTGTCTTGGCGGACACATGGGAATTTTGGCTGCCAAAGAAAGATGTGTTTCCACAACAAATCGCAACTTCGTGGGCAGAATGGGTCATGTGGAATCGGAAGTGTATTTGGCTTCACCGACTGTCGCAGCCGCTTCCGCTTTGACAGGCAAAATCACCGACCCGAGAAAAATATAAAATTTTAAGGAGACAATCCATTATGAATAAAGTTTATAAATATGGCGACAACATTGACACTGATGTGATTATTCCCGCTAGATTTTTAAATACATCTTCTCACAGCGAGCTGGCTCAACATTGCATGGAAGACATCGATGCAGATTTTGCCAAGACTGTGAAGAGCGGAGACATCATAGTTGCAGGTGCTAACTTCGGTTGCGGGTCATCACGAGAACATGCCCCTATCGCTATAAAAGAGTCCGGCATCCTTTGCATTATCGCCAAAAGTTTCGCCAGAATTTTCTACAGAAACTCTATCAATATAGGTTTACCTATTTTGGAGTGCGAACAAGCTGCCAAGGAAATCAACCCCGGAGAGAATTTGGATATAGATTTCGAAAAGGGCATCATCAAAAATCTAACTACAAGCAAGACCTATCAAGCCGCACCATTTCCCCCATTTATGCAGGAAATAATCAGTGCTGGCGGTTTAATGAACAGAATAAACGGAGATACAAAATGAAAATTGCAGTTTTAAAAGGCGACGGTGTAGGACCGGATATAGTTGCTGAGGCTATCAAAGTTTTGAATAAAATCGGCGAAAAATACAACAAAATTTTTGAGTTGGAATACGGACTTATCGGCGGAGAAGCTATCGACAAAACCGACAATCCTTTGCCACAAGAGACCATCGATATCTGCAAAAACTCCGATGCTGTCCTCTTGGGAGCTGTTGGTGGACCAAAATGGGACAACCTGAAAGGGAACAAAAGACCAGAAGCAGGACTTTTGAAAATCAGAAAAGAGCTCGGACTTTTTGCCAATTTGCGACCATCAAAGATGCACAAAGCTTTGTATAAGGCATGTGTGCTAAAAGAAGAGATTGCTCAACAAGGCTTGGACATTATGATTTTACGCGAACTCACAGGCGGTATCTACTTCGGCAAACGCGAAGACAAAGGTGATGTCGCTTACGACACTATGCTCTATCGCACCGAAGAGGTGGAGAGAATCGTTCGCTTGGCTTTCCAAATGGCAAAAAATCGTAGTAAAAAAGTGACCAGTGTGGATAAAGCTAATGTTCTCGATAGCTCTCGCTTGTGGAGAAGAACGGTGGAAAAAGTGCATGAGGATTTTCCTGATATCGAACTTATTCATATGTATGTAGATAACGCAGCTATGCAGTTAGTTCGCAATCCATCTCAATTCGATGTGCTGGTTACCGGAAATATGTTCGGCGATATCCTATCCGACCAAGCATCTATGATTACTGGCAGTATCGGTATGTTGCCCTCGGCATCTATGGGCACAGGCAAATTCGGTTTGTATGAGCCAATTCACGGCTCTGCTCCTGACATAGCTGGTCAAAATAAGGCGAACCCTTTGGCTACTATCTTGTCGATTGCAATGATGCTCAGACATTCTTTTGATATGCAGGAAGAAGCTCAAGCCATAGAAGATGCTGTAAACAAAGTGTTAGACCAAGGTTACCGCACACAAGACATCGCCAGAGATTCTGAGAAAATCGTCAGCACCACCGAGATGGGAGATTTGGTAACGAGCAATATTTAAGGAAATAAAGGTAAAAAAATGAAAAGCAATGTAGTAAAAAAAGGAACCGACAAGACTCCGCACAGAAGCCTATTCAAAGCCTGTGGATATACCGATAGAGAGATTGACAGACCGCTTATTGGGATAGTCAACTCCAAAAACGAAATCGTCCCAGGACACACGGAATTGGACAAAATCGCCTCTGCCGTAAAGGCGGGAGTGCTATCTGCGGGCGGAACGCCAATAGAGTTCAATACCATCGGTGTCTGCGACGGCATTGCCATGGGACACGAAGGAATGCACTACTCACTGATTTCCCGAGAGATTATCGCCGACTCCGTGGAAATCATGGCGAAAGCTCACGGTTTCGATGCTTTGGTTTTCATTCCCAATTGTGACAAAATCGTGCCAGGAATGCTGATGGCAGCCATTAGACTAAACCTGCCTGCAATCTTCATCTCTGGAGGTCCAATGCTCGCTGGAAGAATTGACAACCGTGCCATCAGCTTGTCATCAACTTTCGAGGCAATCGGCTTATACAATTCCCAAAAAATCGACGAAGCAAAACTCAAAGAATATGAAGAGGAAAGCTGTCCGACCTGCGGTTCTTGCTCGGGAATGTTCACTGCCAACTCTATGAATTGCCTAACCGAAGCCATCGGAATGTCTTTGCCAGGAGCTGCCACCGTGCCTGCCGTTTACAGCAAGAGAATCAGACTTGCCAAAGAAAGCGGATACAGGGTTATGCACTTACTGGAGAACAATATTTGCCCCAAAGATATCATGAGCGAAAAAGCTTTTGAAAACGCTTTGGCTGTGGATATGGCTTTGGGTTGTAGCACCAACTCCGTTTTGCACTTGCCCGCCATCGCCAACGAAGCGAACATCAGCATCTCTTTGGACAAAATCAACCAAATCAGTGCCGGCACTCCTAATCTCTGCAAGCTGTCCCCCGCAGGCGACAAACACATCGAAGACTTGGACAGAGCAGGCGGGATTCCCGCTGTGATGATGGAGTTACACAAAAAAAATCTGCTTCATACCGAACTTCCTACCGTTTTCGGAACAGTGCTATCCAGAATCGAAAACACTGTCAATTGCGATACCACAACGATTAAACCCATCGAAAACCCGCATTCCGAGCAAGGAGGACTTCTGATTTTGAAAGGAACTCTGGCTCCCAATGGTGCTGTCATCAAAAAATCTGCGGTTGATAAATCGATTTACGAATTTGTCGGCAAAGCCAAAGTTTTTTACAGCGAGCAAGAGTGCGTAAATGCTATCACTTCAGGGAAAATCAAGGAAGGCGATGTTATCGTTATCGCTTACGAAGGACCGAAAGGAGGTCCGGGAATGAGAGAGATGCTCTCGCCCACTTCGCTCTTAGCAGGAATGGGATTGGACAAAAGTGTTGCTTTGCTCACGGACGGGAGATTTTCCGGAGCCACCAGAGGTTTAGCCATAGGTCATGTTTCGCCAGAGGCAGCATCAGGTGGACCAATAGCTTACATCCAAACTGGCGACACTATCAAGATAAATCTCAATGCGGGCACACTCGATGTGGAGATTGACCCTGCAAAGATGGAGAAAAGAAAGAAGAACACAACATTGAAAGAACCTAAAATCAAAACCGGATATTTGGCAAGATACGCCACGATGGTGCAGTCTGCCGACACCGGAGCGATTTTAAAAGTTTAATTTATAAGGGGAGAGTTATGAAATTAACAGGAGCACAGATTGTTATTAAGGCATTGATTGAGCAAGGAGTTGACACCGTTTTCGGTTACCCTGGCGGCACAGCCCTGCCTATCTACGATGAACTTTACAAAAATAGAGATAAGATAAGCAATATTCTGCCCTCTCACGAACAAAATGCCGCTCATGCAGCGGACTCTTATGCCAGAACTACGGGCAAAGTCGGAGTTTGTTTGGCTACCTCAGGTCCTGGTTCCACCAACTTGGTAACCGGCATAGCCACAGCCCATATGGACTCCAGCCCTATTATCGCCATTACCAGCAATGTCCCTCTCTCGATGATAGGCAGAGATAGCTTTCAAGAGATTGATATAGTTGGGATTACCATTGGGATTACCAAATACAATTACTTCGTGAAAGATGCAAATGACTTGGCAAAAATCGTCAAGGAAGCTTTTGTTATCGCAAGCTCAGGCAGAAAAGGTGCAGTGTTAATCGACATCCCCAAAGATGTTGCTTTGCAAGAAGTTGAGTATGAAGAACCTGCCTCCTACACTTTGGAAACTCCTCATCCCGAAAAAAGCAAAATAGAAGAGGTTGCCAAATACATCAACGAAAGCGAACGACCTTATGTATATTTCGGCGGAGGTGTAAACTCGCCCGAGAACTCCAAAGCTCTTAACGAATTTGTGAAGAAAATCAATTGTCCTGCGACTTCCAGCCTGATGGGCTTGGGTGCAATCGACCCAAATTATCCGCTCTACACGGGATTAATCGGAATGCACGGCACAAAATTTACCAATATCGCCATCCAAAAAAGCGATATGGTTATCGCCATCGGAGCCAGATTTAGCGACAGAGTAACCGGAAAAGCCAACGCTTTTCTAAAAAAAGCTCATGTCGTCCACATAGACATCGACGAATCGGAAATTAGCAAAAACATAAACTCAACTATCGACCTCGTGGGAGATGCCGGCAAAATCTTGAGCGAACTGACCAAATTGATAAAGCCCAAGAATAATCCTGAATGGACGAAGACTATTTTAGAACTCAAAGACAAGCACGATATGGATTACAGCAAGCCGGAAGGAAAATTGACCCCATACTCCATAATCAGAGAGTTGGACAAATCTACACCCGAGGAGACTATCGTCGCCACAGATGTGGGTCAACATCAACTTTGGACAGCCCAATATTACAACTTCACCGCTCCGAGAAAGTTCATCACTTCTGGTGGACTGGGAACTATGGGCTTTGGGCTTGGTGCCGCCATCGGTGCACAATTCGCTTGCCCCAAAACTCCTGTTTTCCTGATAACAGGCGACGGCTCATTCCGCATGAACCTGCACGAACTCTCCACTGTTACAGCCTACAATCTGCCTATCAAAATTGTTTTGCTGAACAACGGAACTCTGGGAATGGTGCGACAATGGCAAACTCTATTTTACGACAAGCGCTACTCTGCCACCACTTTGGACAGAGGACCACATTGGGACAAATTGGCAGAAGCTTACGACTTTACCTATTTCAATTTGGATACCAAAGAGAACTTGGAAGCAACCATGAAAGATTTCGTATCTTGCTCGGGACCTGCTATCCTGCACTGCAAAATTGACATAGACGAATGTGTGTTCCCCATAGTGCCTCCAGGAAAAGCCATAGAAAATGCAATAACTAAATAAACTATCTGCCTTCCTCAAAACTCGGGGAAGGCTTTATAAATCAAAATAAAAAATGAATAATTTAGAATCTTTTTTGAAAATAGACAATTTATATAAATTTATATCTATTTTAGGAATTATACTATTTATAGCTCCATCTATTCTTGGCAATAGACTTGAAAAATTGCAAATAGAAGCCCTAAAACTTCAATCAGAAAGTAAAATTGTTAAGGAAAGCGCCAAAAGTCTTAATAACAAAGTGAAAAAATTTGAGAAAGACTTCATCAAAATTGAAAATAAAATAAAAATATCACATATTAATTTATATAAATTATGTGAAGAAAAATATAAGTTACTTAGTAAACAAAAAGAAAACATTTCATTATTAGAAAAAAAACTTATAGATAAAAAACTAAAAGATTTGAATAAAAGAATTAATTCAATAATACAAAAAAATAGAAAAAACTTTGATATTATGAATTATTATAATTCCCAAAATAATGAAAATTATAAATCTGCCATTGAAAAACAAAAACTTGCAGAAAATCTTCTTATTAAAGCTAAAACCACAGAAATTGAACTTAACAATTATATGAAAGACTTATACAAAGAAGAAATATCAAAAATAATAGGTATTGCTTTAATAATATTAGGCGTTATTCTTTGGTATTTTAAAATACAAATTTATATTGACAAAGAAATTAAAAGTCAAAGTAAAACTCAATAAAATATCCGCCTTCCTCAAAAATTTGGGGAAGGCTTTTTTTATCTAATACTTTTTAGCCTCTTCTTCACCGTTGAGAACACGGAAGCACGCCAAAGCTAAAGCCTCCATCTCCATCTCCCCCGGAATCTCGATTTGTCTGCCCAAAAATTCCAAATGCTCTTTAATAAACGGCATCAAATATTTTTGTGAGTACACCAATCCGCCGGTATAAATAACACCATCCACTTTGCCCTTTAGCACTGCCGCATAAGCTCCGGCATCTTTGGCAACTTGGTAACCCATAGCTTTATAAATAAGTTCTGCCTTCTTGTCGCCTTTGTCAATTCTCTCTTCGATTTCCCTACCGTCATCAGTGCCGAGATAGGCAATCAACCCACTTTGTTTGGCAAACTTTACCTCCAACTCTTTTTGAGTATATTTACCGGAACAAGCCAACCTGATAACTTCCCCAAGAGGCAAAGTTCCGGCTCGTTGTGGAGAAAAAGGTCCTGTGCCCAACAAAGCATTATTGAGATCTATGCATTTACCCTTTTCCACAGCCACCACAGAGATACCACCCCCCATATGAATGGCAACAAAATTGCACTCATCCATAGGTTTGCCCACCATCTCGGCAGCTTTCCGCACACAAGCTCTAATATTGAGAGCATGCAACAAAGACCTTCTGCTTATTTCGGGAACTCCGGAAACTTTCGCAATCTCACTCATCTCGTCCACCGCAACAGGATCGGCGATATAACTACCAACTCCGATACTATCTGCCAAAGATTTAGCCAAAAAAGCTCCCAAATTAGAAGCATGAGTTCTTCCCCAAATCTTATCGGAAGTCAAATCATCAAGCATCGACTGACTAACTCTGTATGTCCCTCCCGCTACGGGTTTCATCATGCCACCGCGACCAATTATCGCCGACATATCAGTCAATTTCATCCCCGATTGCTCGACAGTATCCAAAATAATCTTCTTTCTAAATTCCGCTTGCTCTTCCATAGTATCCAATTTTGCCAACTCTTCGTTGGGATGCCTTATCGTATTTTCAAAAAGCTCACCACTTTCATCATAAATCGCAATTTTTGTCGAGGTAGACCCCGGATTAATAATAAGTATTTTTTTACTCATCATGACTCCTTAGATAATAATCACATTTAGTTTTATTGAAATTTGATATTTGTCAACTATTTTGTTTCCCCATTTACAAAGAAACTAAAATAATTCATATGCCATTGCTAATCAGCTAAGATAAAAAGTTTACAATTATGGAAAATTCCAAAAATTCTCTTTCACTAAAATATTTGACAAATTTTCCCAATCCTAAATCTTGTTCGTAAAAATACGAAATGAGAGGTTCATAAGTGCTAACAAGCAAACAAGAAAAAATCGCCAGATTCGCCAAAGCCATGGGTCATCCTGTGCGGATATTCGTTTTGCAACTGCTTTCCAAACAAAGCTGTTGCTATAGCGGCGACCTCTCGGAAGTGCTTCCTATCGCCAAGTCAACTCTCTCCCAACATTTGAAAGAGTTAAAATCCGCAGGACTAATCCAAGGCGAAATCGAAGCTCCAAAAATCAAATATTGTATCAACAAAGAAAATTGGCAAGAAGCTCAAGAGTTGTTTAAAGAGTTTCTAAATATTTAATTTTGAAAGGAGAACAAATTATGCGTTTACTTCAAGAACTATTTCCGAAATTTGCAGAAGAGTTTGATAAAATTGATGAGCTCTATAAAGAAAAACGAACAATTGATGAGAAGACCTATCAATTTATCTGCTTTGCACTCTCTATAAAAAATCGCTCTAAACCTTGCCTTATAAAACACTTTTTAGGAGCACTTGAGGCAGGAGCAAGTGTTAAAGAGCTGTCTTACATAATGGCTTTAACATTTAGAGAAAGTGCAGGAGGAGATGACTGCTGGACTCACGATGCTTTAGGGGACTATAAAAAGATGATTGAAGATGGGCTAAAATCATCTGATTGTTGTTCAAAATAATTTTTTTTGCCCAAATATTTCGTAGTTTTGCGAAGAACGAATTATAAAAAAGGAGAAAAAAATGGAAATCAAAATCTTGGGGACAGGTTGTTCCAAGTGCAAAAAATTAGAAGAAATCACACGGGAAGTTGCAAACGAGCTAAAACTAAATGCAAACATCGAGAAGGTGGAGGACATCCAAAAAATCATGGAATACGGAGTGATGAGCACTCCTGCTTTGGTTATCGACGGCAAAGTTGCTCTGTCGGGTAAATTACCAAAAGCCAAAGAGTTAGAAGAAATCTTAAAGGGAAATTAAGCAAAATATGAAAAAAATATTACTGCCTATTTTGCTTATCTTCAGCTTGTTGCTTGTCTCTTGCACCAAAAAAACCGAAAAAGCAGCAGACCCAAAACCGATAGTAAATAACAATCAAGTGCAAGTTTACTATTTTCATGCCAGTCGCAGATGTGCTACCTGCAAAGCTGTAGAAACTGTCAGCGAAAAAGCCGTCCGAGAAAATTACGGAGACAAAGTTGCTTTCCAATCCATAAATATTGAAGATGAGAAAAATAATGCTTTAGTGCAAAAATACCAAATTTCAGGGCAAAGATTGCTTATACTCAAAGGCGAAAACGGCTTTGATTTGACCTATTTTGCCTTTATGAATGCGATGAACAATCCTGATAGACTCAAAGAGCAAATCAAAATTTTTGTGGATTCGTGCAAGGGAATGTAATTTGTATGGAAATTTTACAAAATTTACTGGAACACTCTCAATTTCCGATAGTTACAGCTTTCATTTTGGGGTTGATGACCGCCATCAGTCCTTGTCCTTTGGCGACAAATATCACCGCTATCGGCTTTATCAGTAAGGAAATCTCCAGTCGCAAAAAAGTTTTCCTCTGTGGTCTTGTTTACACTCTCGGCAGAGCGATAACTTACACTGGCATCGGCTTGATTTTCTTTTTTGGAGCAAATCAATTTGAGTTTGCAAGTTTCCTACAAAAATGGGGCGAAAAAATTTTAGGTCCATTGCTGATAATCATCGGCTTATTTATGCTCGGAGTTATCAAAATCAACTTTTTGGGAACAAACTCCTTGGCGGAAAAAATAAGCAAAAATACGGGAAATAGCTTTTGGAAAGCACTTTTGTTGGGATTTTTTTTCGCTTTGGCTTTTTGTCCATATAGCGGAGTTTTGTATTTCGGAATGCTCATTCCTATGAGTGTTGCCAGTCCCAGCGGACTTTTTTTGCCTGCAATTTTTGCCCTTGCCACAGGTTTGCCAGTCATCTTTTTCGCTTGGCTGATTGCTTTCGGACTTTGGTCAATCGGCAAAATATACGATAAAATAAAAAAATTTGAATTGTGGTTTCGCCGTGTAATCGCCTGTCTCTTCATTGCCGTTGGGATTTACTACATCATCACAATTTACCTTTAATCAATAGGATACGATAATGAAACACAAAATTTGCGAATTTAACCAAAAAATGAACGGCTGTCTTTTCCCCATAATTTTATTGCCGATTTGGATTTTTCTCTATCATCATCTACAAACTTTCGCCGACTTCATCATCAACGACATTTTCCAAATGAGCACAGGCAAGCACCTGACCGAAACTTTGCGGTTTTTCATCTTTGAAGTGCCGAAAGTCCTGATGCTCCTCGTGTTAATAATCTGGGGAGTTGGCATCATCAGAACCTATTTTACCCCCGAACGAACAAGAAAAATCTTGCAAGGGAAATCGCTATTTACAGGCAATATTCTCTCCGCCTTGCTCGGCATCGTTACCCCGTTTTGCTCCTGCTCTGCCATCCCTCTGTTCCTCGGATTTGTGGAAGCCGGAGTCCCCTTGGGAGTCACTTTCTCATTTCTGGTCGCCGCTCCAATGATTAACGAGGTCGCTTTGGTAATGCTAATCGGACTTTTCGGCTGGAAAGTCGCTCTAATCTATGTCGGCACAGGGCTATCAATCGCCATCACTTCGGGCTGGATAATCGGCAAATTGGGCTTGGAAAAATTCGTTGCCGAATGGGCTTACACCATCAAAGCCAACCTCGAGGGCGAAGTTGAAGAGAAAATAAGTTTCGCCCAAAGAATAAACTCTGGCTACCAAGCAGTCAGCGAAATCGTGGGCAAAATCTGGATTTACATCGTTATCGGTATCGCTGTGGGAGCGGGAGCTCACGGCTATGTTCCCGAAGATTTTTTGGGACAAGTTCTCGGGAAAAACAACTGGTTCGGAGTTCCTTTGGCTATCGTTTTGGGAGTTCCCATGTATTCCAATGCGGCAGGCATCATTCCCATCGTGAGTGTCCTCATCGAAAAAGGTGTCTCGCTCGGCACGGCTCTGGCATTCATGATGTCGGTCATCGCTTTGTCTTTGCCGGAAATCATCATCTTGAAAAAAGTGCTAAAATGGCAATTGATAAGCATCTTCGTGGGAATTGTATCCGCGGGAATTGTAGCAGTTGGGTTTATTTTTAATTATGTGATGTGATTCAGCAGAAAAACTACTTGTCAAAAAAAATAGCTTCAATATTATGCTTGTAAAATAAGAGAATATTAAAAAAATTCTTAATTAATCTAGTAGTTTAAAATTTCAATTTAAGATCTAAATTTATGGTAAAAAATATGAATAAAAAGAATCAAACTGATTTATTAGAAGGTTATAAATTTTTATCACGAAATCATAGAACATTACACAATCAAAGACGAAAATATGAATGGAAAGTTGTATTTACAATTTTAACATTATTTGTTTTGACTGTTTCCGCCTTTTATACAAATAATTTTAAAATTTCAAATGACCATAAATATTTTGTATTTGTATTGGTACTTCTTAGTTTTGTAAGTCTAATAATTATTTCATATAAATTTTTAAAACTATTACATAAAGCAAATGCAAAAAACAAGCAAATAGCCGAATATTCAGAGGATAATCTTAACAAACTAATTAATAAAAAAGAATTAATATTTGAAAATTTTCAAAACATGCACCCAAATTTTGATTCTTGGGCATTTCGTTGGCAAATTTTAACAATTATTCTTTTCGCATTAATTGCTATAGGTTTAATATTTTTAAAAGTATGGTAATTAAAATTTAAGTACTTATATTTTAAAACAATTTGATAAATAACTACTCCCCATCTCATAATGTTCATATTCTCATCATTATAGCCAATAATCAGTCTAAAGAAAAAATCAAACTCCATTGAAATTATCGCCTTTAAATTCCTTTTCAACCACACAATGTAAATCACTTTCTAAAAAACTACTTGCCAAGATTTTCTATAAGAACAACATTGGATTATCGGGGGGTCTGTATATTTTATCTGTAAAAAATTTGCTTGTCGCTTTACTATGTAAATAACTCAATAACAAGGAGATGTTATGAAAATAAGTGCAAGAAATTTGTTGAAAGGCAAAATCGCCTCAATCGAAAAAGGTGCCGTTAACTCCGAAGTTGTTTTGGAATTAGACGGCGGAACCCCCATCACAACTATCATCACCAATAAATCCGTGGACAATTTGGCGATTTCCGTTGGCTCTCCAGCTATGGCTATCATCAAGGCCACTCATGTCATCATCGGCACAGGCGATGCCAAACTAAGTGCTAGAAATATTTTAGCTGGAAAGGTTGCCGGCATAGAAGTTGGAGCTGTTAATACGGAAGTGAGTGTTGAAATTGGCGGAGGAAATGTGATTACCGCTATGATTACCAAAAAATCTGCCGAAAATTTGGGATTGGCAAAAGGAAGCCCGGCCAAAGCTATTGTGAAAGCTTCCTCAATTATTTTGGCAGTTGACTAATTTACAAGAAAAGTTACTCAAAAGACAGGCTGAAAAAGTCTGTCTTTTGTTTATGTATTCAAAATGAACTCTAAAATAAAAGCTCTCGTCAATACCCTTTTATGTGTTATATTGTGGGCACTTCTTCCTGTTGTTTCCAAATTGGGACAAACAAATCTCGATAACCATCAATTCCTTTTTTGGTCGAGCTTGGTTTCGTTCTTGATTTTTTTCGGAATAATATTGCCTCAGAAAAAAATAGAAACAATCGCAAAATTTTCCGTAAAAGACTGGGCTAATTCCATATTTTTAGGTTTCCTCGGTTCTTATTTGTATTACATATTACTCTATTTCGGATATGCAAACGCTCAAGGAATTGAAGTTTTGATAATTCAATTTTGTTGGCCTATTTTCGTGATTTTCCTTTCAATTTTCATTTTAAGAGAAAAAATAAATTCAAGAAAAGTGATGTCGGTTATTATAGGATTTTTTGGTGTCTTTTTGGTTTTGAGCAAAGGCAACTTTGGAAATGTCCATCTTGAAAATTTATTCGTTGATGGCATAGTTTTATTTGCTGCATTTGTCTTCGGACTTTTTTCCGTTTTGAGCAAAAGAGTTAAAACCGATTCTCTGTCGCTTGTGACAATCTATTTTTTGTCGGCAACGATATTTTCTTTTTTTCCAATGATTCTGTTTTCAGACTTTAAGTTGCCAACCAGAGAGACAATTATGTCCATTCTACTCAACGGTGCTTTAGTAAACGGAATTTCGTATATTTTTTGGATAGAAGCATTGAAAAACGGGAAAGCATCTTTTATTGCCCCTTTTTTCTTTCTGACTCCTGTAATTTCCACAATACTACTAATCTTGCTTTTCAAAGAACCTTTCCATTTAATTTACCTGTTTGGAATGAGTTCAGTGATTTTAGGGGGTCTATTAAACAAAGAATGAACTTCATATTGTAAAATAAACCAAATAAATAAAAAGGACAATAAAATGCAATAACAACATTGCATACTGGTAAAAACAACATTAATACTATGAAAAATCCCCAAACCTACATTCTCACCGGAAATTTCAACTCTGGCAAAACGAGTTTCCTAATAAAATTAATCGAAGTTTTAAAAGAGAAGAAAATAAAAATCAATGGAATTTATTGCCCAAAAGTTTTTGAGAACAAAAATTTTCTCGGCTTTGATGTTGTTGATATTCAGACAAATAAGAGCGAGCCCTTCCTCCGCACTTACACCAACGGAACAACAGACAAAATCGGAAATTTCTATATTTACCAGCAAGGACTAAAATTTGGACTTGAATGCCTAAAGATTGCCAACGAAACAAAAAATCAAATTGTCGTTATCGATGAAATCGGCAGACTTGAGAATTGGGGAAAAGGCTGGGCAAGTGAATTGCAAAATATGCTAAACCCCCAAAACAAACATCTTATTTTGGTAATCAACGAAGAGTATCTTGAAGAAGTAATTGACAAATGGAAATTTAAAAATACAAAAATTATCAAAATTTCAAAAGAAGATTTTGTGGCAACAGCGAATCGAATAATTAGGGAGATTTAAAAAAGGGAGATTCACATGCAAGAACAATTTTATATGCCGGTAAAAACAATCATCGGTAGAGACTGCCTAAAAAATAGCAGTGAATTTTTGCAAAAATACGGCAAAAAAGTGCTCATCATTTGCGGTTATAAATCCGCTGATGAAAACGGTGCCATCAACGATGCCACTCATGCTCTAGGAAGTGCCAATATCGCTTACGAAATATTTCGCGGAATAGACCCAAACCCAAGCATTGAGCAAGTCCACCAAGTCTCAGAAATTGCCATCAAAGGTAATTGCGATTTTATCTTGGCGATTGGCGGTGGCTCTGTAATCGATGCCGCTAAAGCAGTGGCAATCCTCAGCAAAAACAAGCTGATAGACGACGAACTTTTCACTACAAAAAAATTCACCTCCGTGCTCCCCCTCATAGCTGTGCCTACCACTGCCGGAACAGGTAGCGAAGTTACTCAGTATTCCATCATCACCAACGATAAAAAGAAAACAAAAACCTCTATCGCTTGTGAACAAATTTTCCCCGAAATAGCTTTTTTGGACGGGAAATACATGAAAAATCTACCTTTTGAGACTACCGTCAACACAACTATCGATGCTCTGAGTCATGCTGTAGAAGGATACTTAGCTGTTAGATCTACGGCTTTGGGCAGAACCCTCGCTATAGAGAGCATTAAATTAATTGCACCCATCATCGTAAAAATGAAAGACAATTTACCTCTGACATTGAAAGACAGAGATACACTCCTCTACGCTTCCATGTTGGCAGGTATCGTTATTTCTCAAAGTGGCACCACAGCAGTTCATGCCGTCGGCTACTCTCTGACCTACTTCAAACATGTTGACCACGGCAGAGCGAACGGACTTCTGATGCCCTACTATATGGAATTTTTGCACAAAGAAAGAAAAAACGATATTTCCAATATTCTATCAGCCTTAAATTTGCCCTCGTTAAACGAATTTAGAAATCTGTGTTTTTCATTGCTCACCCCCGAACCGCTAACAACAGAGGAAATAGACAAATTTTCTGAGATTGTCATCCAAGCGGGCAACATCCAAAACACATCACCACAACCGACAATAAAAATCATAAAAGAAATGTTGATAGACGCCTCAAAAAAGGAGTAAATTATGAAAAAAATATCTGTCTTCCTAAAAGGAATAATTTTAATTGCATTTGTAATAATCGCTTCATTTTTTTCTGTAAAAATTTGGAATGATAAACCTGAATCCATTGAATACTCTCATGAGATTTATTTCGAAAATGAGATGACAGTTTCAGAATTTGGGGAGAAAAATAACCTCGATAGACCTCTGCTAAAAAAACTTTTTGAGCTAAATACAGAAAGCGACTTGCAAAGGAGACTTGGCGACTTCAATTATTCTAAGGAAGCTGTTTCCGAAATAATAAAAAAAGCGACCGTTCTCCAATCTGAAGAAGAATCAAAGAACTGGAAGAAAATCTTTTCCAAATTTCTGCTCTGGGTAATTTTCCTTTTTGTAATGTTCCTTTTCATTAAAAAAAAGAGATTAAATAATAGCCTAAGAATAGTTTTTTACGGTTTCGCTGTCCTACTTTTTGGAATAATCCTCGGTTCTGACCCAGGTCCTATGGGCACCATAAAAGATGCCATTATACTCTTTGGAACTCATAAAGTAATTTTCCCCCCACGAATGATTGCCTTAGCATTTTTTCTGATTTTGGTATTTGTCGCTAACAAATTCATCTGCTCTTGGGGTTGCCAAGCAGGTACATTACAAGATATTTTGTTCAGAATAAATCGAGACAAAGAAGACAAACCAATCATAAAACAATATAAAATCCCCTTTTTCGTTAGTAATTTAATTCGTGCTGCCTTTTTCTTAATTTTGACTGCTGTGGCACTTATCTGGGCATTCGACATTGTGGAGTTTATCGACCCGCTCAAACTTTTTAAACCGGAAAAATTAGGTGCTATCGGATGGATATTTCTTGGTGCTATGCTCTTTTGCAGCCTCTTTGTTTGCCGACCATGGTGTCATTTATTCTGCCCTTTCGGACTAATCGGGTGGTTAGTAGAAAAAATTTCAATCTTCAAAATCGTTGTCGATTACGATAAATGTATAGGATGTGGGGAATGTGCAACTGCTTGCCCCTCAACAGCCATGAGTTCAATTCTCAAAAGAGACAAAGTAATAGCTGATTGTTTCTCATGTGGTTCTTGCATAGAGGCATGCCCTGTAAATGCCATCGAATTTAAAAGAGGCAAACAACTTAAACCGCCTAAAGACAAATTTAAAAAATAGGAAAGCTTTCATTTTTTGAGAAGAAAATTTTGGATTGACAAAAATTGAAAGAAAATTCAAGAAACCTAGAGCATGCAGGTAGACAAAAGTATTGATTTACTCTTGGTTCTATATCATTCTCAAGGTGGAAATCTAATGTATATTCAAACTACACATATTTGGTCTAGGCTTTTTAGCCCTATTTTTTTTATTTTTTATTTTTTCATATGGATAGGGACATTTCTTATTTTATTGCCTATATTCCCCAATAATTTTTTGATAATTTTTGCATTTATTGGTTCTTTTGGTTTTTCATTTATCGTATTATATTTTATTGGTGGTTTTTTCCATTATCTACAAACCTTTCTATATGTTAACATCAACCTTGGGACAAAGATTACATTTAAAGAAGCTAAAAGTTTAACATTTCTTTTTCTACCTAATGATGAAGGAACTTGGTACCCAATGAAGGGAATTAAAGAATTACCAAAAGAATATAGGAGAAAAGTTTTATTCGAAAGTACAAAAAGAATTTGTGATGAAATGAATTATATTTTTGATTTGGAAGAATATTTCTCAACTATTGAAGAAAAAGAAGATTATTTTCCCATATTACCAGGACTTACTAATTTGATCTCTATGTTTAGTAAAATTGCTAAAAGTGATGGTATTATTACCAAAGAAGAAATAGAAGTAATAAACAATTTTTTAACAAATACTTTAAAACTGAATAATTATGACAAAAAAATTGTTGTGGAAATTTTTAACAAATCTAAAAATAGTGATATCCCTTTTGAATTCCATGCAAGAAAATTTATGGAATTTCATAATTCTGAACCTATTTTATTAAAAAATGTTATTCAACTACTAATTGATATTGGGTATAGCGATGGTATATTAAGCTCTGAGGAAAAAATTCTTTTGAAGGAAGCTTTATTAATTTTTAAACTGAAAGAAAGTGATTTTTTCTTTAAAGAGAACTCTTCTAATTTTAATAACACAACTAATTTAAAAAAAGACTATTTATATTATGCAAAAATTTTAGGTATTACTAATGAAATTACTAAATCAAATGTAAAAACTGCTTATAGAAAATTAGTTTTAAAATATCATCCTGATAAAGTATCACATCTAGGCTTAGAAGCCATAAAAATTGCTGAATGTGAAATGAAAAAAATTAATGAAGCCTATGAATTTTTAAAAAAATATTTTACTGATTTATGATACTCTCCTCACTCCACATCTTTATCATTAGCGAATAAACCATAGACAAAAAGTTTCATTGAAATTAGTTGGTAGTTTGTGTAAGGAGTTTTAAGAAAATGCAAAAAGATATTCGTTGGCAACAAAGATTTATAAATTTTAAAAAAGCTTTCAAACAATTATCCAAATTTATTGAGCATAAAGAACTGAATGAAATGGAGAAACAAGGATTAATAAAAGCTTTTGAATACACCTACGAATTAAGTTGGAAAACTCTTCAAGATTTGTTGAGAGAAAAAGGCTATAATCAAATTGCAGGACCAAAACCTGTAATAGAGCAAAGTTTTCAAGATGGCTATATCTCAAATGGTAAAGGCTGGATGAGAATGCACCAAAGAAGGAATTTGACAAGCCATGTTTATGATGAAGAGATCGCTAGCGAAATAATCGAGGGTATAAGAAACGAGTCCTTTTTTCTTTTACAGGATTTGGTAAAGAGATTAGAAAAAGAAGAATCCACCTATCAAAAGTCTTTGTTTGATGAATAAAAATGTAAATAGCGGTTTGAGTTGTGAAGACATAGAGAACATTGTTAAAATTATAAAACATTGTTCTAAAGTAAGCGAAATAATTCTCTTTGGCTCAAGAGCAAAAGGCAATTTCACTAATGGCTCTGACATTGATATCGCCCTAAAAGGTAACAATATTTTGCTCGATGATGTTCTTGATATCTCTATTGAGTTAGAAGAATTAAATCTACCCTATCGTTTTGATTTAGTTATTTTTAACCGCATAAAAGAAAAAGCCTTAATTGAACATATTTCAAGAGTGGGGATTATTTTATAAAAAACAAACTCATTCCAACCCACTTCACATCTTTATCATTGACAAATAAACCATAAACCAAAGAGTTGCATTGAAATTAGTTAGTAGTTTGTGTAAGGAGTTTTAAGAAAATGCAAAAAGATATTCATCCAAAATACGAAGAAGTCGAAGTTAAGTGTGCATGTGGCAACAGCTTCAAGACTAAAAGTTGTAAATGCGAAGACAGTGTGTTGCATACTGAGATTTGCTCGAATTGTCATCCATTCTACACTGGCAAACAAAAGATTGTTGACTCTGCCGGTAGAGTGGAAAGATTTAAGCAAAGATACAACAAAAAATAATTATTATTTATTTTTACAAGACCTTAGGATAATAAGGTCTATTTTTTTATGAAACAAAAATTGGACAAAGCCGGTGGACAAGCGGTAATCAAGGGTGTGATGATGAAGTCAGGTAACAAAATCGCCACGGCAACTATCCGTCTTGACAAGACCATTGAGCTCCACCAAAGAGCTTTCAAAAGTCTGCAGAAAAAGTTCAAAGTGTTCGGCTTGCCTGTCATCAGAGGCTTTGTAAATCTGCTCCAAATGATGACGATAGGCTATTCCACTTTGCAATATTCAGCCGACCGTGCTATGCTGGACGAAGGCACTGCGATTAACAAATCCAAACTTAGAGAAAAAATCGAATCGGGCTTAACTTTCCTGATTTCGATACTTATCGGCTTGGGACTGTTTGTGGCTCTCCCCTATTTTGTTTCCGAACAACTACCAAATAGTGAAAACAATTTTTCTTTCAACATCATCGCTGGAATTATCCGCGTAATCCTTTTCCTTGTTTACTTGATAGCGATAAGTTGGCTGAAAGATATCAAAGAGATTTTCCAGTTTCACGGAGCGGAACACAAGACGATTAACTCCTATGAAAAAACCTCGGAACTAAATCCCGAAGACATTAGCAAAGAGACAAGAATCAATCCCCGTTGCGGGACAAGTTTCATCTTTTTGGTGCTAATAATCTCCATATTTTTGTTTTCCATTCTGGATAGTTTGGTCAGTCTGAAATTCGGCAGACCTCTTTTGCCAATCAGAATTGCTTATCACATTCTCTGCATTCCCATCGTTGCCGGAATTTCGTATGAAGTATTGAAGTTTAGCGATAAACATATCGAGAATAAACTTGTTGCTTTTTTGATTAGCCCAGGGCTTTTGTTGCAACGGATTACCACCAAAGAGCCAACAATTGAACAAATCGAAGTGGCTGTTGTCGCACTGAAAGCAGCGTTGGATTTGCCAATAGATGCCACAATAAAACGAGTAGAAACAGATGTTTAGCAAAAAATTAGACAAATTAAAAACGGAACACGACGAATTAGCAAACAAGGTTTTAGACCGTAAACTTATGAGCAATCAACGAGAATACGGCAAAATCAGTTCCCGCTTCAACGAACTGGAAGAAATCCTTGCTTGTGCAAATTCCGTGCAAAATTTGAACGAAGAGATTAAAGAAGCCAAAAAGATGTTGGATGCCGAGTCCGACAAAGAGATGATAGAGCTTGCCAGAGAAGAAATTGAGACCTTGGAAGAGCAATTAGAAACGAAAAACGAAGAATTGAAAAAGTTGCTTGTTCCCAAAGACCCCAACGACAAAAGGGACTGTATCGTAGAAATCCGTGCAGGAACTGGTGGAGACGAATCTGGTCTTTTCGTGGGAGACTTATACAGAATGTACTCTTATTTCGCTGAGCAAAACAAATGGAAAAAACAGGTCATCAGCTCCAGCCCCAGTGGCAAAGGCGGTTACAAGGAGATAATTTTTTCTTTGAGCGGAAAAGATGTTTACGGCACTATGAGATTTGAGAGTGGAGTTCATCGCGTGCAAAGAGTGCCGGCTACAGAAGCCAGCGGTCGCATTCACACCTCCGCCGTTACAGTGGCTGTCTTGCCGGAAGCGGACGAAGTCGATATCCAAATTGACCCAAAGGATTTGAAAATCGATGTGTATCGCTCCAGTGGCAATGGCGGGCAATCTGTCAACACCACAGATTCCGCCGTGCGAATTACTCACTTGCCGACCGACACAGTCGTAACTTGCCAAGACGAAAAATCACAATTAAAAAACAAAAATAAAGCGATGAAAGTCCTTTTGTCGCGACTTTTGGATGCCGAAGTAGCTGCTCAAGAAGCTGAAATTGCCAAAAACAGAAAAACACAAGTCGGCACCGGCGACAGAAGCGGGAAAATAAGAACCTACAATTTCCCGCAAGGCAGAGTAACAGACCATAGAATCAACCTGACACTATACAGACTGGAAGGCATCATGGGCGGAGATTTGGACGAAATTACCAATTCTTTACAAGTCGCCTATTACGAAGAGCAAGGCAAGGAGTAATTTCCCGTGGCAAAATACACTAAATTAGAAGAAAAAATCTCCGCAATGGAGAATAGAACTAATTTGGTTGAAATTTTACAATTTGCTCAAAAGGAGTTTTCCTACCTTTCATCAGAAACTCTGCAAAAAATCTCCGAGCTTACCAACATACCACTTACTCAAATATTCAGCGTTGCGTCTTACTACAGAAAGTTCAGACTCAATCCTGTGGGGAAGCACATTATCAAAATTTGCGAAGGGATGTCTTGCTATGTGAATGGTGCTGCCAAAATTAAACAAGCCGTGCTTTCCCATCTAAAAATAAAAGAAAACGAAATGAGCAAAGATAAATACTATTCCGTGGAGAAAAGTTTTTGTCTCGGATGTTGCACGCAATCGCCGATTATGATGATTAACGATAAGATTTACAGCAAACTTACTCCCGATGCAGTCGGCGAGATTTTGGATAAATTCAGAGCAAACCACTAATGCTAATAGATAATTGCGGACGCGAAATCAACTATATCAGATTATCGCTGACGGACAAATGTAATTTTTGTTGTCGATATTGCCGTGAAGAAAACGGCGTTCCCGACATTCCTCATCAAAATGTTCTCAGCTTAGAAGAGATGTTCCAAATAGTCAAAGAGTTTGTCAGCCTTGGAGTAACTAAGGTCAGACTGACAGGCGGTGAACCTTTGGTAAAGAAAAATTTTCTCTGGTTGGTAAAAAAACTAGGGAAACTGGAAAATTTAAAAGATTTGTGCATCACCACCAATGGCTCTCTTTTCCCCAAATATGCACAAGAACTAAAAGATGCAGGAGTGAACAGGGTAAACTTCTCCCTCGACACATTAGACCCTGACAAATTCAGATATATTACCAGAAACGGAAATTTAGAAGATGTCTTAGCCGGAATCAAAACCGCTCAAAAGCTCGGATTTTCACCCATCAAGATTAACACTGTTCTAATAAAAGGGTTTAACGATTCGCCTGAAGACCAAGCCAAGATGAAAAAATTTTGTGAAGACCAAAACATAATCGGCAGAACTATCAAAGAGATGTGTCTGGAAAACGGCTCTTTTGAAGCGTTAATCACAAACGAAAAAGACACAACCGCAGGGGTTTGTCATAAATGCAACAAGCTCAGAATTACTTGCGACGGGAAAATTCTCCCCTGCCTTTTTTCTGACATCTCCATAGATATTCGCCAAAAAAAATCGATAAAAACAGCCATTTATAAAGCGTTAAAGCTCAAGCCAAAATCCGGCGAAAGCAATTCAAATTACAAAATAAATCAAATCGGAGGATAAATTGTCCAAAAAACTAACTTTACTCTTTGCCGTATTTATTTCCCTATACACCGCTTCCAACCTATTGGGAATCAAAATCATCACATTTATGGGTGTAAATGCGTCCGTAAATATTTTTATTGCTCCTCTTCTTTTCCTCATAACAGACGCTATTGAAGAGGTTTACGGGAAAAATGTTGTTTTCAATTTGATAATTTCCGCACTCATCAGCTTAGTTCTAATTTTTTGCTTTTTACTTCTGGCGATTTGGATGAAACCGGCAACAAGATTTGAATTCAACACAGAATACATCACAATTTTCCATTTCTCACTAAGAATGATTTTCGCCAGTATTGCAGCATTTTTCATCTCACAATTCAACGATATGCTGGTTTTTGCGTATCTGAAAAAGAGAACAAATGGAAAATTTTTGTGGCTTCGCAACAATGTTTCCACAATTATCTCTCAAACTTTGGACACCTTCATTTTTATGTATCTCTTTATGTATAAAATGACACCAAAATTTGACGCCTTTTTTGTATTCCAATTAGCTTTACCCTACTTAGCTTTAAAAATATTTTTTGCCCTTTGCGACACACCTTTTGTTTATCTTTTGGTAAAATGGCTTAAAAAAACGGAGAAATAAGAGATGGAGAATAAAAACATCAACTGGGAAAAAATGAGTTTCACTAAACTCAAAGAAAAACAAGAGCAAATTGAAAAACAAAACAAAGATTTGAAGAAGAAAAATACACGAAGAATAATAGAAGAAACTATGATTTTGGTTCTTATTATTATGCTCTTTTATTATGTGATTCCTATGCTTGCCAAATTTTGGCCTAATGTTGAATTTTTGGTCTCACTGAAAACAACTTTCAAAAAAATGTTCGGCTTTATTCTTGTCGTTCCTATTTCTGTCTTCCTCATGAGTAAGATGAGTAAACAACCTCTCAAGATTGTAGAAAACAACAAAAAACTGAAATTAATTCAAGAATTTTTGGAAAAGAAAAAGTAAATTCCTCAAGAAATTGAAATAATCTAGAACTGGTGCAGGTGACTGGACTTGAACCAGCACGCCCTATAAACGAGCACAAGAACCTGAATCTTGCGTGTCTACCAATTTCACCACACCTGCATAAAAAAAATGGTGCAGAAGACTGGACTTGAACCAGCACACCCAAAAGCGGGCACAAGATCCTTAGTCTTGCGTGTCTACCAATTCCACCACTTCTGCACTAAAATGAAAACTTATTTAGCTAACTCTTTTTTCAATTCCTCGCTAACTCCTGTATTGACATTGGAAGTGTTCATTCCCTTGGTATAAAATGCCAATCCTAAGCAAGAAATTGCGAAGATTAAGATAAAATATTTAGTCCATTTTTTTAATATTGCCTCAGCCTCATCACCAAAAGAAGCTGTGCTGGCACTGCCACCAAAAGCACCGCCCAAAGCACCGCCTTTGGAAGTTTGGGACAAAATCACCAAAATCAACAAGAGCGATACAACAATATGAACTCCAAGCAAAAAATAAAACATCTAATCTCCTTATTTAGCGTAACTCACAACAATCTTTTTTTTTGTGGTTTTGTGTCAACTATTTATTCTTCAAAAAATTTACGCAAAATACAAATACGAAAAATACACCATCACCATAATAATCCCCATAGCCACAGGCTTCTTACACCCTTTGTATAGTGCAAAAAAGGTTATGCAAATTATAAGCGAAATCCAGCTAAACAAAAACGAAATTTCCGAGCTACTCACACTAATCGGGTGAATAATTGCAGAAATCCCGACAATTCCAAAAATATTCAAAACATCTGAACCAATAATATTGCCTATCGCAATATCCAAATGCCCTTTTCTCGATGCAACAAAAGAGGTGATAACTTCTGGCAGTGATGTCCCCAAAGCCACGATAGTAACAGCAATCATAGCCTTGCTCATTTGGAAAAATTCGGCAATATACACAGCACAGCCGACAACGACTTTGCCCAAAACAACGACCATTAACAAAACAAAAATAAAGCCGGCTATGTATAAACTTATGTGCTTAACAGGTTTTACTTTTTCTACTTTCCCTTTATTGGAAGTCCTGACGACCTGAAAAAAATAGAACACCAAACAAACAGGAAAAAAAAGTGCTTCCCTTAAAGATAAAACTCCATCCGCAAAAAAGTGAAACAAAGCTGCCACACCTATAACCAAAAACAGAAGCATATTCACAAAATATTTTCTATTGAAAGTTGAACATTTACCGAACCCAATGGCGATAAATCCCAACCCCAAAGCAAGAGATTCGTTGCAAATAACGCTGCCGAAACCGTTGCCAAAGCCAATCTGGGAGTAGCCTTGCACAGATGCCAAAATGCTCACTGCAAACTCCGGAGCAGAAGTAGCAAAACCGACTATCACAATGCCTGTAACGATTGTCGGTATGCCAAAATATGCCGAAATAGTAACCGATAAATCAACAAATTTTTCGGCAAAATAGAACAACAACCCAAAACTCAACGCGAGCAAAATAAAAGCGTAATAAATATTCATCTCATCCTAAACCCTAATTAATCAAAAAGATACCAAATAAAATTGATTTTGAAATGCCGACGATAAGTGGGTGCACCCAAATAAGTTTCAGCCTTATCGTAATTTTTGAGGTCCATCAACATAGAGAATTTCTTCGTCAAATCCAATTGTAAGTAATAATCCAAAATGCGACTTGAAGCGACAGCGTTAGCTTTTTTCAGGTCGGCAAACGAACTGTAAAATGTTGATGCATTATACTTCCGCATCCCCAGAGTCAAAATATTGCCATAATTGAAGTAGAAAATCAACTCATAACTGTTCATCATTTGCAAATCGGGCGAACTATAAGGTAAGCTCCCCGTGAGGAACTTGCGAGCTTCCAAGCCATAAGCAAAAGCCAGTTTTTGACTCCACAAGCGGAACGGAAGCCGAACTTTCATATCTGTTTCCAAAAGCGTATTGGAATATTGGGCAGATTGAACAGTATGAACGCTATCAACAATCATGTGCTCGGAAATTTTTTGCTCCAATTTCCCCAAAGCAGCTCTTCCGCTTAGAAATCGATTGTTAAATCCTAACCCGAAAAAAGAAGATTTGTAGTTGTCTATCCACTTAAAGGAGATGTTGTCCATGATTATCAAAGAAGAATCGACAGCTTGATTTTCCTTGTCCACATAGTCACAAAATAGATTGAATCCCCAAGGCAAGCCTTTGTTAAAATTGAAAGTTGTGCTTGCCTCATCGTAATAACCGCTGACAGTCGTGCCATACCACCATTCACAATTGAGTTTGCCTTTGTAATAGAGCCTGTCTTTCACTTTGGTAGATTCAAAGTTGTTATAACTCTTGCGACCGACCGCCAAATTTTGTCCCCAAAAATCCAAGTCAAGTGCGTAAAAGTAACTTTCCAAATCGTATTCTTTATCAATTTTGATTACCGAATCGATGAAAAAATCGCTGTGCGAATAGCTGTAACCTGCATCAAAAATTATAGACCGAAAAACTACATAGTGCTGTTGAGATTTGTAAGCGATGTGTTGCATATCCAGAAGAGAATCGAAAACAGCTGTTGTTTCCGTTTTGCTGAAAAATAACTTCTCGCTCGGCAAATCATGGTTCAAGAATAAATATGAGTATTCCAAGGAAAAGAAATCCCGAAAATAGCAACGAAGGCTTCCAAAAACATCTTTTGTTTTCTCTTTGGTCTCACCCGAAAGCCAATAGCCATTTGTTCCGTTGAACCCGAGATGCAAATCTAAACAGTTGTAAATCTGACCTTTATAAAGATTTACCACAGCCTGATCATAATCGCTACTATTGTAACCCTGACTGAGTAGTGCCTTTGTAGTCAACACAGGCAAATTGTAATCACTTCCTGTAAAATAGACATTTCCTTCTTGCAAACTCTCGTCCCAAAACGGCTGATAATCTTGATACAATTGGTAGTTTTGCAGAAGGAGCGGATGAATATAAAGCTCATTAAATTGAACATTCTGTCTTATGGGAGTTTGCGTATAAAAATGCTGATTTTCCTGATACAAAAACAGCGGGATTTTAGTCTTAGCCTTATCTTTGTCTATGTAATCGGAAACATTCTTATCAAAATTTTGGCGGAATTTATCCAGCCGCTCATCCTCATCGACAATAGGAATGCTATCGGAAATTCCGGTGAAAATAGAGTCGCCTTCCACCATTTTCTCAAATTCCGACCTCTCCCTCTTGAGCGAATCTCCTAAACTAACAGTATTTATAAAATCTTGAGACTCGGTTATCCCTTCCAATGAGTCGATTTCCATCCCCCACAAGCAAGTGAAAAGGCAAAGCGAAAGAAAAACAAATTTGTTAAAAAATCTCATAATTCTTCAAATAGTTGAGAACTCTCTCAAAAAAAGAAACCAAGCTATTGCTCACAAAAAAAATCAAAACTCCTCTATCCTCTCTCGAAGTCGTATGATTTGCCAAACCCGAGAAAGACTCCACAATACTGGCGAAAAAATATTGCTGACTCGTGGGTATCCGCAAGTGGTAAAAATTACCGCCCATATTGTCGTTCACGACATCAATCAACTCTATATTCACACAAGTGCCTCGGCAAGTACCTGCTCCACAGTCTCCACTGGGACTATCTCCAAGCCTTCCTTAATCTCGGGAGCGATTTCCGTTAAATGCGGTAAATTGTCTTTGGGTATCAAAACTTTTTTTATCTCCGCTTGCCCGGCAGCCACCAGTTTTTCTGCCAAGCCTCCTATTGCCATCACTTCGCCTTTCAGAGAAACCTCGCCTGTCATGGCAATGTCCGCTCTAACCTTTCTGTCCGAAAGAATGGATATTATCGCCGTGACCATCGTGACTCCGGCAGACGGACCATCTTTGGGGACAGCACCCTCAGGAATATGCAAATGCAAATCGATTTTCTTGTAAAACTCTTTTTCCAAGCCATATTTTTCCGCATTGACTCTAGCGTAAGTGTAAGCTGCCTGTGCAGACTCTTTCATAACATCACCGAGATTGCCCGTAAGTTCTATTTTGCCAGTGCCAGCAAATTTGCTAATCTCAATGCGTAAAATCTCTCCACCTACCATAGTCCAAGCGAGTCCGGTAACCACTCCAACCAAATCCTCTTTCAGAACTTTAGTCGGTATTACCTGTGAAACACCCAAATAGTCGGTCAATTTTTTCTCGTTCAATTTCAATTCAACACTTTGCTCATTCTTTTGTATCATCTCTCTGATGACTTTGCGATAAACTTTTTCGATTTGTTTTTCCAAAGAACGAACACCCACTTCCCTTGTGTAATTTTTAATAATATGCTCAATAACCACATCGCTGAACTCAATCTCAACTTTACCTTCAGTCTTAAAAGTCTCAATTTGTCTGCGAATAAGATGCTTTTTGGCGATGTTAATTTTTTCGAAAAGCGTATAACCGGGAAGTCTGACCACTTCCATCCTATCCAAAAGTGGAGAAGGAATGGAAGACAGCGTGTTTGCCGTGGTAATAAAAGTAACCTGAGACAAATCGTAATCAAAATCCAAGTAGTGGTCTCTGAAAGAGTTGTTTTGCTCAGGGTCCAAAACCTCAAGCAAAGCCGAAGCAGGATCTCCGCGAAAATCGTTGGAAAGTTTGTCGATTTCGTCCATCATAATCACAGGATTGACCGTTCCCGCTTTTTTCATAGAGCCAATAATCACCCCGGGAAGAGCACCAATATAAGTCTTGCGATGCCCTCTAATCTCGGCTTCGTCACGCACACCACCAAGAGAAAGCCTAGCAAACTTCTTGCCGAGAGCCTTGGCAATAGCTTTCCCCAGAGATGTCTTACCCACACCCGGAGCACCCACAAAGCACAAAATTTTCCCTCTGTTTTCCTGAACAAATTTGAGCACCGCAACATATTCCAAAATAACATCTTTTATCTTTTTCAGACCGTAATGATTTTCATCCAAATCTTTTTGAGCCTGATCCAAATCAAAATCTTTCAGTTCGGAAGAAGACCAAGGCAAATCCCTAATCCAACTCAAATAGTTGTAAATAACAGTATATTCTGGAGAACCCGTAGGAGTTTGCTTTAGTTTGTCCAGCTCGGTATCGGCAATCTCTCGCACCTGCTCACTGAGCAGCAACTTCTCCAAAGCCTCTTCCATCTCGATAATTTCCGCACTATTATTTTGGTCTATGCCCAGCTCTCTTTCGATTTCCTTCAGTTGCTCCCGCAGATAATATTCTCGTTGTTGCCTATTCAATTTGTTGTTCACATTAACATCAATCCGTCTCTCTAACTTCAGTATTTCCAACTCCTTATGCAGAAGTCGAAGAAGCTGATTCAATGCTATATTGATATTTTCAGTGCGAAGCAAAGCAATTTTTTTATCCACAGAAGAAGTGATATTTGCCATCACATAATAGAAAAATTCCCTTGCTTTGGTAATCTCGTCCAAGGGCTTGAGAACCTCCTGAGGAATATTGCCATCGACCGAAATGTATTCCGCAAAAAGCCGCTTGATAGCTCTAATCTCAGCTTGCAACTCCAACTCATCACTCTTCTCATAGACCATCTCATGAAATTTAGCTTTAAAAAATCCGTCCCTTGATTTGTGAAGTCTATCAATGATAACGCATTTCAAACCTTCCACCAAAATTCTCAAATTCCCATCCGGCAATCTGAAAACCTGCAAAATGCTGCAATATGTTCCTACTCGATACAAATCCTTGCTTTCAGGGTAATTAAGCCGTTTATTATCCCGCTTCTGAGTAAGGCAAATTATCCTTTTATGCTTGGCAAGAGCGTCCTCGACAGCATCCACAGTAACTCTGCGACCGACCAAAATCGGGGCAACAATCTTGGGAACCATTATCATATTGCGTAAAGGCACAACATTCAAATCTTCCAATAATTCCACGGCGTTTTCTTCTACCAAAATATCCTCTTTCATAACCTTATCTCATTTAATTAATAACTAATAATACTGGATTATTTCCGGTGCTCCCGCATCTAAATTGGGCTCGGAATAATCTTTCTCTCCCGACAATCTGAATTTATAAGCTCCATCGTCTTGTTGCACAGGGAAATAAGCAAATCGCAATTGTAAAGTTTTAAATACCAAATTTTCATTTCTAATCCGAACTCCAAATCCAATACTCGATGCAAATTTCCCGCCTACAGCTATATTTTCATTTTCAGACAAAAATCCTCCATCTGCAAAAGTGAAAAAAGCAAAACGAAATCCTACCAAATTGTAAGGAGCAAAAGAAACCATCTCTGTGGACAAAACAAACTTTTGCTCATTTTTTTCACTCAGAGACAGCTCACGAATCTCCTCATCTCTAAATCCTATACTGTCATTTAGCGACCTTCGGACACTTGTAACATAGTTCAAATCAGCAAAAAAACGAGTATAGTAAGTTCCCCATTTATACAACAAACTGAAATACGAGGTTCTCATTCTGAGCGTTAAATCTTCCAACACATCATTATCCGAAACCCAAAATCCGCCCAGAGACAATTTATTATATAGGTAGCCTACATTTTTGTAAAATTTTGCATACGAATAAGATATGCCAAAATAGTCTCTGCTGACAAACTCTCCGCTTTCACGACCGTAAACTAATTCCAATTTCTTGCCGTAAGGAATATACTCCGTCACACCAAATCCGTAAATCAAACTACTTCGATAAAAATCTTGCGTATTAAAACTGAACGAAACAAGCCTAAAATAATTCACATTATGATAACTTCGCAGTGAATCGGATTTGACCCCAGCAGGTCTGATAAGGTAGTTGGCAGACTTATGACGAATGGCAATTGCCATCCCCTCAAATCCCAACAAAGGCTTCCAAAGATTGTATTTCCGCCCAAACCAACAATCAAAAATCTCCTTCTTGGACTTTGGAGTTGATATGGTAGAAATCCCTTTTACTTCGCTTTTCTGCTCCTTTTCCTCCTCAATATGCCAGTCAAGCCCACCACCATATTTTTTGCCTGTAATATAGTTCCTGTTTAAACTCCCTCCATATTTTAGTCGGCTATAATCATCAAAATAATCGATAGTCAAGTCAACAAAACTCTCGTCAATATTTCTGATGGTGTAGGAAAAATCGTTGCCCCACTCCGGACTTTTGCCCTTTTCATACTTTGCAGTATATTTAAATTCATTCCCAAGACCAAGGAAATTTTTGTCGTATATACCCAGCTTAAACTTATCTTGGCTTGTCAAATAACCAACAACTCCTATAGTCCATTTATCTCTTACTATTAAAACCAAATCCACAAAATCCGTGCTGCCCTTGACCGGGACCAAATAAAAATTTGCATCGTTGATATACGACAAATCGTTGATATATTTTTCGTTCTCCGCCAGCAGTTTCGAATCCACCATAGAGTATTCCTGAAAAAACAAACCACCTCGAATAATCATCTCTCTGGTTTGAATATGCGATTTATTCGCTGCTCGAGAAAGAAAATCTTTACCATCAAAGACATCTTCCTGTTTAATCAAAATCTTGCGGATTCTTTTCCCGTCATACTTCTTGAATCTCTGAGCACTGACAGTCACATTATTTTGAGTTTTCGCTGTTTTTTTCTCACTTTCCTGAACATCAAAAACAACTTTGAAAAGCTCTTTGCTCCACAAATATTTGGAAGTTTTCTTCTTCAAATCCTTATAAACAGTTGTTTTCTCTTTTGTCTCCGACAAACAAACTGAAAAAAAAACACTAAAAATTAGAAATAGAAATACGCTTTTTTTGCTCAATTGCTTCATCCCCTGTATATTTTTCTCCGTTAAAACGAAAAATATATCACAATGTCAATTAAAAAATAGTTTCTGAAAAAAACCCGACCCTACTACAAAGTAAAGTCGGGAAGTTAAACAAATTACAAAATTATTTAGCGTCAACTTGAGTTGTCACAATATTTTTCGCTTGGTTACTGTCTGCAGAGCTGTATAAGCTCTCCACCATTGGTGAATAAGCTATCACCAAACCGGCAAAAACGATTGAAACCATTGACATAAGTTTAATCAAAATGTTGATAGAAGGTCCGGATGTATCCTTGAAAGGATCACCAACTGTATCGCCAACTACACAAGCTTTGTGAGTATCGGAGCCTTTTCCGCCGAAATTACCGGCTTCAACATACTTTTTGGCGTTGTCCCAAGCTCCACCGGCATTATTCATCATAATAGCCAAAGAAAAGCCTGTAGCCAAGCCACCAACCAAAAGCCCCATTACACCGGGAACTCCCAAAAGCAACCCAACAACAATCGGAGTCAAAATTCCCAACAAAGCTGGAGCAACCATCTCTTTTTGTGCACCAATGGTAGAAATTTCCACACATCTAGCATAGTCAGGTTTAGCGGTTCCTTCCAAAATTCCGGCGATTTCTCTGAACTGTCTTCTAACCTCCGCAACCATATCCGAAGCAACTCTACCAACAGATTTCATAGTCATAGCTGCAAAAACGAAAGACACCATCGCACCGATGAAAACACCGCAAAGCACTTTCGGGTTCATCAAGGTAATGCTGTAGTAATTAACAAAATCGGCAATTCCGGCTTTGGAAATCTCGATAACCTCTTTCACTCCGCTGGAATAAACAACGGTGAAAGTTTTCATCCCCATATTCATAAAACCGATTCTGATTTGCTCGATATAAGAAGCGAGAAGAGCCATAGCTGTGAGAGCCGCAGAACCGATAGCAAAGCCTTTGCCTGTAGCGGCAGTGGTATTACCAACGGAATCAAGAGCATCCGTGCGTTTTCTAACCTCTTCGGGCAATCCGCTCATTTCGGCGTTTCCACCAGCGTTGTCGGCGATAGGACCGAAAGCGTCCATTGCCAAAGTTACACCCAAAGTTGAGAGCATACCAACTGCTCCAAAGCCTATTCCGTAAAGTCCCAATTCCATTTGAGTAAATCCGCCTGAAACGCTAAACGCTGCGATGATAGCCACAACTATTACCAAAACAGAAGCAAAAGTAGATTGCATTCCCACAGCAAGACCGTCTATTATCACGGTAGCAGGTCCGAAACTACCTTGAGCGGCTATCCCTTGAGTAGGAGCATACGCATCGGAAGTGTATTTCTCTGTGAAATAACCAACTAAAATACCGGCAGCAAGCCCGATAACAGTAGCAAGAAAAATTCCTAAAGAGATTTCGGCAGGCAACAGCAACTTGGTTACAAAATAACCGGCAACAACGGTGAGTGCGGAACTTACATGCACGCCTTTATTCAGGCTCGCCATAAGCTCTTTGATGCTGGCACCCTCTTTGGTAGAAACCAAATAGATACCGACAATCGCCAAAATCGCTCCGACTCCAGCCATAACCATAGGGGCAATTACAAAATTCATCGCACCTGCACCAAGTCTGGCGGCTGCGGAAAATCCCAAAATAGATGTAGCCAAAATAGAACCTGTGTAAGATTCGTATAAGTCAGCCCCCATACCGGCAACATCACCAACATTGTCACCAACATTATCGGCAATAGTAGCAGGATTTCGAGGGTCATCTTCCGGAATACCGGCTTCAACTTTGCCCACAAGGTCAGCTCCGACATCAGCAGCTTTGGTATAAATACCACCGCCAAGACGAGCAAACAGAGCTTGTGTAGAAGCACCCATTCCAGAGGCAAGCATAATAGTAGTGATAGTTTGCAAATCAAAACCCAATGCGTTCAAAGCAAAAAACTTAACACAAATATCAGCCAAAGCCAAACCAACAACAACGAGTCCCATAACGCCACCGGCTCTAAAAGCAACTTTGAGAGCAGAGTCCATGCTTTTAGTAGCAGATTGCACAGTCTTCACGGAAGCTATAGTAGCTGTGTTCATACCGAAAAATCCGGCTAAACCACTCAAAATACCTCCGGTCAAAAATGCCCATGGAACGAGCGGATGTAGCACTCCCATCCCCCAAGCCATTATGTTAAAAATAACAAAAGCAATTATAAAAAAGATTCCAACCCCTTTATATTGCTGTTTGAGATAAGCAAACGCCCCCTCGCGAACATGCTTACCAATAGTCTCCATAGTCTCGTTTCCGGCAGGTTGCTTCTTAACGCCCGCAAAAATAATATAAGCGAAAACAAGAGCTATCAAAGCACCTACAGGTGCCAAATACCATATACCAGGTATTACATTCATTATATTTCTCCTTTACCTTTATTATTACTAAATAAAATACTATCAGTAAACTGCTGATATTTGTAAAAACTATTCTTCTGTATTAATCTGCCACTCGGCAAAAGAGTTCAATATCTCCTGCCTGCTGACACTCACTACGCCTATTCTCCCACAAACTACTCCGGCAGCGTGATTGGCAATGCGAGACGCCTCCACAATGTCAGCACCTGCACCTATTGCCAAAGCCAACGAGCTGATAACAGCATCTCCGGCTCCACATACATCATAAACAGTCTGTGCAAAAGTAGGAATGTCAACCACCTGTTCACAAGCTTTCTGGAAAACAGACAATCCATCTCTACCTTTGGTAACAACTAAAAATTCACACTGCAAATCGTCCACCATCTTCCAAGCCTTTTTCTCAAAATCTGCAAAATTGGTCAGCCCGCTCAATGAACAAAACTCAGCCATATTCGGCTTAAATACAGTCACTCCCTTGTAAGAAGTGAAATTGTTAAATTTCGGGTCAACACATACCGGCAAATTATGCTTCTTGGCAATTTTGATAACACCCTCTATCAAAAAAGCAGAAAGAAACCCCTTGTTGTAATCTTCCAAAATAACTCCCGAACATTCCGAAGCTACCCGTTCAAACCTGTCTAAAACCTCTTGAGCCAACTCGTTGTTAATAAAAGACTTGTCCTCAAAATCAATTCGCACTACTTGTTGATTACCGGCTACAACTCTGCTCTTGAGAGTTGTGGGACGATTTTCGCTAACGACCAAATAGTCCGCCGAAATTTTTTGCTCCGCCAAGCAATCGCGAAGATGTTGCCCTGCCATATCTTTGCCACAAACACCAAACATAAAAGGCTCTGCTCCGAGAGACGAAATATTGGCAGCCACATTGGCAGCACCGCCCAAACTGTATTTTTCTTCCCGCACATCCACAACGGGAATAGGAGCTTCCGGAGAAATTCTGGAAACAACTCCATTGATATAATGGTCAACCATCAAATCGCCAAAAACGGCAATCTTCAAATTTTCAAAAGATTTTAATCGCTCTTTCAGACCTTTCATAAAATACTACTTTTTCTCTCTCTCATTTATCTTGAGCTCAGTCCCATTGAACAGTCGCTTGATATTACTGATGTGTTTTAGCCAAATAAAAATTGCAATCAATCCAGTCAACACCAAAATTGCCAACAAATCGGCACTTCCAGTGAAATAAAAATATAGATTTGCCAAAAACAAGGCAAGAGTAGCCAAAAGTGAGCCCAAGGAAACATACCGAGTTGTTGCCACAGTCAAGCCGAAAACGATAAAAGCAACCAAAAATGCAACTGGGCAAAGTCCGACAAAAAGACCTGCCGCACTCGCCACACCCTTGCCACCTCTGAACTTCAAAAAAATCGGAAAGATATTACCAAGTATTACCACAAGAGCCGCAAAAATCAAAAGAAAAGATTGATTTGTAAGGAAATGCCACTTCACAATTTGGATAAAAATCAAAGCCTTCAGAAAATCGGCAAAAAAAACAAGCACCCCGAACTTCCAACCCAAAATGCGAAACACATTAGTCGTTCCGATATTCCCACTACCATGCTCACGAATGTCTATGCCTTTCAAAAACTTGCCCGCAAGATATCCACTGGGAACGCTCCCGATAAGGTATCCGATTAGAAAAATAAAGAAAGGACTACTCATCGTTGATGTTGTCATTTTTCCCTCTTTGCTTATACGAGATTTTCACGCTAACTCCATAAAACCCAAACTCTTGCTTGAAATTGTTCAAAATATACCCTTTGTAAGCCGAACCGAGATTGTCGGGATTGGAGCAAACCATAACAACCTTCACGGGATTGGTCTGTATCTGCGTTGCATAAAAAATCTTCACCAATTTACCTGTCGATTGACGAGGTGGAAATTTGTCCAACCATCTTTGCAAAGCCTCGTTCAACTTGGCTGTGGGAACTCTGTGCGAGCTCCTATCATACAAATCAATTCCCTCTTGCAAAATTCTCCCAACTCGTTGACCGGTGATGGCAGAAGTAAAAATTATCGGACAGTCATCCAAAAATCTAAAAAATTTGAAAGCCCTCTTTTTGTATTCATCGTAAGATTTGTTGTCTTTTTCGACTAAATCCCACTTATTAACCACAACCAAAATATTTTTGTAATGCTTTTTGGCAAAAGCCCCGATTTTCTGGTCTTGATTAGAAAAATCCTGTGTAGCGTCCAACACAAGAATAACAACATCACTGGAAATAATGGAAGCGATAGCTTTTTGCGAACTGAAATAGTCGACACCATAGTCAATCTTGCTCTTCCGCCGAAGACCAGCTGTGTCCACAAAATGAATCTCTCTGCCTTTGTAGGTAATGTCGCTCCCTATGGCATCTCGAGTAGTGCCGGAAATATCGCTAACAATAGAAATTTCCTCTCCGAAAACACGATTGAGCAAACTCGATTTCCCCACATTCGGACGACCAACGACACTAAACCGAATTTTGTTTTTCAGCTTCTCTTTCTCTTTGTCAACATTCACCCTCTCCCCTGCAATATCAACAACCATATCCAAAAGTTGCCTCGTCCCGCGATTTAACTTGGCAGATACAGAAACAGGCTCACCCAAACCCAAAGCCAGAAATTCAAAATTTTGTGCGGCATCCATCTCCGAATCGCACTTGTTGGCTATCAACAAAGTTTCCTTATTTTGCAAAAGCTTGGCGATTCTCTTCTCCACAGGCAACAAACCTACCTGAACATCGACAACAAAAAGAATTAAATCAGACTCACGAATTACGCCTTCGACCTTCTCCAAAATCTCCTTATCAAAATCGTGCTTGCCAAAGAGACCACCAGTATCCACCAACTCAAACATTTTGCCATCCCAAAGCACAACATAACTTTTATTGTCTCTAGTAACACCCTCGGTAGGGTCGACAATGGCGGAAATAGTTTTGGACAACCGATTGAACAGGAAAGATTTACCTACATTCGGTCGCCCAATAATAGCAACTTTTTTTATTGGCATATAGGGAAGGTTCTACAAAAATCCTTAACTTCCAAGCCTATTTTGGATAACTCAAATTCGTCTTCGTAGTTATTGTAAACACGAGAAATGAAGTCGGCAATTATTTGCATATCAGACTCTTTCATCCCTCTAGTGGTCACTGCCGGAGTTCCCAAGCGAATCCCTGAAGCCACGAAAGGAGAGCGAGTGTCAAACGGCACAGCATTTTTGTTCACGGTAATCTCAGCAAGTCCCAAAGCGGTTTCCATCTTTTTGCCGGAAGGTCCGCCACTGTCTTTATCGCCCAAATCCCAAAGCATCAGATGATTGTCCGTTCCACCGGAAACCAAATCGAACCCGTGGCTCATCATACTCTTCGCCAACGCTTGAGCGTTAAGCAAAACTTGCTTTTGATACTGAACAAAATCATCGCTGAGAGCCTCGGCAAAAGCTACAGCTTTGGCAGCGATAACATGCTCAAGAGGTCCACCTTGCAAACCAGGGAAAACGATTTTGTCGATTTTTTGAGCGTATTTCTCTTTGCACAAAATAAGTCCCGATCTTGGTCCTCGCAAAGTCTTGTGCGTAGTGGTCGTTACGATGTCGGCATACGGAACGGGAGACTGATGCAGACCTACAGCTACAAGCCCCGCTATATGTGCCATATCCACAACCAAATAAGCACCAACCTTGTCGGCAATTTGTTTGAAACGAGCAAAATCCAACTTTCTAGCATAAGCGGAAGCTCCTGCCAAAATCATCTTCGGCTTGCACTCCTCCGCCAATTGCTCTATTTTGTCATAATCAAGCATCCCTGTGGATTGCTCAACGCCATAATGAACAATATCGAAAAGCATACCAGAAAAACTGAGCGGGCTGCCGTGAGTGAGGTGACCGCCATGACTCAACTCCATAGATAGAACTCTATCTCCGGGCTCAAGCAAAGTAAAATATGCAGCCATATTCGCCGTAGAACCGGAGTGAGCCTGCACATTCACATGTTCAGCACCAAAAAGTTCCTTAGCTCTCTCTATTGCGAGCCTCTCGATTTTGTCCACAACACCACAACCGCCATAATAGCGACCGTAAAGATTGTAGTTCAACTCATCGGTTTTTTTGCTCCAGCGATAAGGGTAGCCCTCGGCATATTTGTTGGTCAAAACGCTTCCGGTTGCCTCCAACACTGCCGGAGAAACATAATTTTCCGAAGCTATTAACTCCAACCCCTCTTTCTGGCGTTGTGTTTCTTTCAAAATCAAATCATAAATTTCTTTATCTCTGTTCTTTAAATTTTCCATATTACCTCTTCATTTTATCTAATCTTAAGGGCAAAAAAGCTGTCCATGTGTCAAATGTTTTTTACCCTCTCGGATGATATTTTTTGTGCACGCTTATCAGGTGCGATTTATCAATATTCGTGTAAATTTGCGTCGTGTTAATACTGGCGTGACCCAACATCATCTGAATAGCTCTGATACCAGCTCCGGCTTCCAACAAATGAGTAGCAAAAGAATGTCGCAAAATATGCGGAGAAATCTTCTTGCGAAATCCTGCCAAATCAGCCGCTTTTTGGATAATCTTCCACACACCCATTCGAGACAATTTTTTGCCGAACTTATTCACAAAAACCAAATCGATAATATTTGTCTTTACCAAAAGCGGACGATAATTTTGAATATAACTTTTCATAACAGCCATCGCCGTATCACAAATGGGAATAAATCTTTGCTTGTTGCCCTTGCCTATCACTCGGATAACTTCTTGGTCAAACAACAAATCGTTCAATTTCAAATCAATCAACTCACTCTCCCTAAGCCCGCAAGCGTAAGCTATCTCCAACATCGCTCTATTGCGAACACCCAAGGAAGTGCTGTCCTCGGCAAAAACTGCCAACAATTTTTCCACCTGCTCTATCGACAAAACAGACGGCAATCGCAGACCCTGCTTGATTTTCGGAAAATCCGTGAGAGAGATAGGCAGCTCCTGTTGCACCTGCAAAAAATCGTAAAAGCCCTTAATCGAACTCCGCTTCCTCATCAACGATGCAGGCGACAAACCGTAGGACTGCAATTTAACCAAATAGTTTACCAAGTCTTGATTGTCAATTGCCTCAAGCTCTTTATTCACGAAGAGGATGAAATCTTCCAAATCCGCAAAATAAGCCTGCAAAGATTTCTCCGCAAGTCCCTTTTCTACCTGCAAATAGTAGCGGTAAGAATCAAGATGAAACTTTGTTTGTGGACGCATCGCTTACAAATTTTACAGGATTTTCCTGATAATATCGGCAAGCTCTTTCACGGGAAGACCAACCACAGCGAACCAATCGCCATAAATTTTGGTGATGAACTGTCCGGCAAGACCCTGCAAAGCGTAACCTCCTGCTTTGTCGTAAGGCTCTTTTGTCATCACATACTGGTCGATTTGCACCTTGTCAATTTCGTCAAAAGTCACCTTTGCTTTACCGTAACTAACCAGCGTTTCCTTCTTGTAATGGACAGCCAATCCCGTGTAAACTGAGTGAGTGCGACCGGAGAGTTTTTGCATAAAAAATCTGGCTTCCTCAACATCTCTCGGCTTACCAATAATTTTGTTGTCCAAACAAACAAAAGTATCCGCACCAATCACTATGCACTTTTCGTCACAATTTTTGGCAACATCCTCGGCTTTCAGCTTCGCCAACTCTTTGCACAACATAAGAGGAGTCAATTTTCTGTCCAAATTTTCATCAACATCGGAAACTATTTTCACAAACTTCACGCCCAACATCTGCAAAATCTTTTCCCGTCGCACGGAAGCCGAAGCCAAAACAACCTTCTTGCCTCGTAGTAAATTGTGTAAAATCTCTCCTCCTTTTAGCTAAAACTACGCCTTATCAGCTTTCATCACAGCCAAAAAAGCCTCTTGCGGAATAGAAACAGAACCTATCTCTTTCATCCGCTTTTTGCCCTTTTTCTGCTTTTCCAAAAGTTTTCTTTTCCGAGTAATATCGCCACCGTAACATTTAGCAGTCACATTTTTCCGCATCGCAGTTATCGTAGAGCGAGCTATCACATCATTACCTATCGCCGCTTGAATAGGAATTTTGAACAGGTGTCGCGGTATCAAATCTTTCAATTTATCCGTAATATTCAGCCCCCACGAACGAGCCTTGTCTTTATGAGCCATAAAACTCATCGCATCCACTTTGTCGCCGTTGACCAAAATATCCACCTTCACAATCTCCGAAGTCCGATAATCCGCGTAGGAGTAGTCCATCGAAGCGTATCCACTGGATACCGATTTCAGTCGAGAATAAAAATCAAAAATCAACTCCAGCAACGGAATATCGTAATGCAAACAAACCCTATCCTCATCAATGTATTCCATATTTTTTTGGATGCCCCGCTTGTCTATGACCAGCTTCATCACATTCCCGATAAATCGCGACGGAACGATGATTTCCAAATTCATATACGGCTCTTGGATGTAGTCGATATTTTTCTGCTCGGGAAGATTAATCGGATTGTGAACCTCTACCATCTGACCAGACCTGTCAAAAACACGAAACGGGACAGACGGTGCAGTAGTAATAATCGCCACATCATACTCGCGATAGAGCCTCTCCACCACGATTTCCAGATGCAACATTCCCAAAAATCCACAGCGAAACCCGAAGCCCAAAGCCAAAGAGTTTTCCGGCTCATAAACCAAAGAAGCATCGTTCAACTTCAGCTTCTCCAAAGCATCCCGAAGTTCTTTGTATTCGTCGCTCGCCACAGGGAAAACGCCACTATAAACCATCGGCTTGACTTCCTGAAACCCCGCCAACGCTTCGGCACAAGGCTTGCTCACGCCCGTCACGGTATCGCCGACTTTGGCATCTTCTATGTCTTTTATTCCGGAAATAATATAGCCGACATCTCCCGCTTTGAGAGTTTTCTCGGGTTTCAAATCCAAACCAGCATAGCCAAGTTCATCAACAACAAACTCATAATCGTTCGACCAAAATTTTACTCTATCACCCTTGTTCAATGTCCCATCAAAAACTCTGACGATAATGACCACACCTCTATATTTATCGTAAAATGAGTCAAATACCAAAGCCTTAACCGGCTGTTTCTCATCGCCTTTCGGAGGAGGAACATCTCGTATAATCCCTTCGAGAAGTTCCTGAATGCCAATATTTGACTTGGCGGACACCTTGTAAATATTGTCTTGGCTCAGTAACTCTATCAACTTCTCCTCGCACGCCGGCACATTGGCAGACGGCAAATCGATTTTATTAATCACGGGAATTATTTCCAAATTGTTTTCCAAAGCAAGATAAAGGTTGCTCATAGTCTGAGCCTCCACTCCCTGAGCAGCATCCACCAGCAAAATCGCAGCTTCGCAGGAGTTCAAACTTCGCGAAACTTCATACGAAAAATCCACATGCCCCGGAGTATCGATAAGATTGAGAACATACTCCTGACCCTGATATGTGTAAGTCATTCGCACAGCCTTGGACTTGATGGTAATCCCGCGTTCCTGCTCCAACTCCATATCGTCAAGCACCTGTCCGTTAGCATCGTCAAGCACTCCCGTGAGTTGCAAAAACCTGTCCGAAAGAGTCGATTTGCCATGGTCTATATGTGCGATTATACAAAAATTTCTGATATTATTCATAAGCCCACGCTTAAAAGCAGTGAGAAATTGTAAAGAAAATCCAAAAGGAAAAAAACAAATTTTCTTGTTGACATTGAGACTCATTCTCATCTAATGAGTCCAAAAAAACTATAGGAGAAAAAATGAAAAAATTTCTAACACTTATTGCTGCTTCCTTTTGCGTGTTATCTCTTTCAGCCTTTGACCTTGACTGGTCAGGCACAGCCAGAGCCCGCGGAGGAATTGTCAGCAATCCCGACTACAACGACGACTCTCACACGCAAACATGGAGAAGTCAGCGGGTGCAAATCTTGATGGAAGGGAAAACCGATGACAATGTCCAATTGTTTTTGGAAGTAAAGTGGGGCGATGGCGACCCGCTAACAGACGCAAACAAAACGGTAAAATTGAACAAAGCGTATATCTTCGCTCCAAATTTTATCCCAACCGTTGAACTCTCTGCAGGTATTTATCCGTTCGCTGCAAACTCCGGCATGGTCTTGGATGACAACTTCTTCGGTTATCATGCGAAAACCACTATTGCCGAAAAATTTGATTTGTCCATTGGCATGTTCCTCATAGACAAAGGCAATAACGACAACGCAGATAACGATGCTCATGGTATAGTTGCCAATCTCTCTGCTCCAACCGGCGAAGTCGGAACTCTCGGATTGGATTTCTTGGCAAAAACAAATTGCTTGCCCGAAATTGAGGTAAAATATTACAATAACAATTCAATCGGCACTTTCAAAACTGACGGGAACTATAAAAGAGGGAATCTATTTTGGTTCAATCCCTACTACAATTTTGACGGCAATTCCCTCGGGATAAATGGCGTAACAGTCGATTTCACAGCAACATATATGGTAGGAAGTTGGGATGCAATAAGCTCAACATCCAAAAACATTGATGCTCAAGCTTTCGCCGTCAGCTTAAAACCAACCTACACATCCGAGCAAGGAACTGTCGTTGCCTTCGATGTGTTCTATAGCTCTGGTGCAAAGGGCAGCGATGTAGTCGACGGAGATTACAACGCTTTCATGGGGATTGCTCCAGCTTACTCCAACGGTTTGGAATACTTCGGAGATGGCGGACCAACAGACGAATCTGTGATAAATTTGGGAGCAAGCAAATTTGGCGATGACAAAACTAACACGCACGGTGCTTTGATGTTAGCATTAGTGTGCGACCAACCCATCATAGACAAACTCTCCGCTCACGCTGCTATCGGCTGGGCTCAAACGGCTGAAGATGTGATTTGGGTAGAGAATAGCAACAAAAAGAGTAGCAAAGAGTTAGGAACGGAATTTGATTTGGGCTTCAATTATCAAGCAACGGAGACACTTTGCTTGAAAGTAACCGGAGCATATATCATCCCGGGCGAAGCTCTCTACACCAGTGGGAGCAGTGACAATAGAGCACAAGTCGGCTCTTATTTGGAATATTCATTCTAAGAATATACATACTACCTCCTGCAAGCCTCTGTAAAAAGGGGCTTGCTTTTTTTGGGGAGCAATTCTCCATTCCCTCATACTCGTGAAAACAGGCATCCATTCTCATTTTCGTGCTTACGCAACAACTGCATGTAAATCCCAAACCCAACTCAACTGGTTTCCCGCCTACGCGGGAATGAGGATAGTAAAGTATAGGAAGTAAAGAACACGCTTTTTCTTCTGCCATGACCAAAGAAACTCTTGCTCCCAAGCCGGAGCTTGGGAGTATATTTGTTCCAAATTTCCCGTATGCATTCCCAAGCTGGAGCTTGGGAATGAGGGAAAAAGGAAAAAAATAATTTCTATCTAAAACTATATGTTAGGGAGTAAGCCCATTAGCTATATTTTTTAGGATTTGCCTTCCAGCAAGACCAATATAGCCTCCTGATTTTGTTGATTGTTTAAATGTCCATTGTAATTGACTAATAATAACAAATCTACCCTCTCCATGTTTCCATTCTCTAATAGTATTTACTTCAGTACCAACATTCCATCCTGTACCAAATCCTTTGGCTAAATATCTATCTGGCTCTACCTTCCAACCTGTAACACCATATCTACCAGTATAACTTTTTGAATTATCAACTCTAAAAACTAAAAAATCAAAATCCTCTGATGCCCAATAAGAAACACTTTTTGACTGAGGCTCAATATCAGTTGTTTTAACACCTTTCAATAAAGGTTCATTAGGATTAATGTATGTTAAAAATTGACCGTCTTTCAGTGATGGGTACCACCCCCCTAATTTACCAAAACTTATTACACTATTAAAATGACTTATAATTTCAGAACTTGCATTACTATTTGAAATATAAGTAGCACCATCATTAACTCTATCAATTATTCTTTTTGCAACAACATCATCAAGATTTGAAATATTACTCAATCCACCGTAAATAAAACTTGCAATTACTTTATATTCATTTAAATTTACTTTATCATTTTTTATCTGTTCTCCATCGATGAGATCAACAGAAGTTTCTTCAGTCATAATTTTATAAAATTCATTACTTACTACATCAATATTATTTACATCATTTACCAACAAAGCTACACTTCCACCACTACCATTCTTTGTCGTAAAACTCCTCACAGCACTTTCCACACTCTTACCGTCTTTCTTGCCTATTACTTTCCAATAATAAGTGGTACCTCTATCCAAACATGGGATTCTGCAAGTTTTTCCAGAAAAATCAGTTAATACTTTATTCAAGTTCCCATTGTTTTTTCCAAAATAAACATCATAAGTTTCAACATTACCATGCCACTTTAGAGTAACACTAGTATCATGATTAGTAACACCATTTGCTGGAGAAGTGAGAACTACATTAATATCACTTAAACTACTTGCTGTAGTAAATTGCCTAACATCACTTTCCTTACTTTCATTACCTCTTTTGGCTATTACCTTCCAATAATAAGTTTTACCTGCTGTAAGATTGGTAATTTGATATTGTTTATCAGTAATAGTGCTTGTATTGTGTTTGGTCAAATTGTTACTGCTTTCTCCAAAATAAAAATCGTATTCGTCTCCATTACCAGACCATACAAAATAAGTAGAAGTTTTTTGCATAGACACAGCATTTACAGGTGAAGTAAGAGAAATATATAAAGGAACAGTAATTATTTCGGTATTATCAATATTTTTATCAGCAAAATTTACAGTATAGACGAGATTAGAGGGTGCAAAACTTAGACTAGCTAAAAAAGGACCTAAATCATTAATTGCATCGAGTGCCATAACAGCCCAACCATAAGGATTTGAAACTTTTGCCGTAAATTTTGCAACGATTTTTGCTACGAAAGTTTTTGTTTTTTCATTAACAGCTTTTTTAGCATGCTTTTTAATAATGTCATTTACAGCACTACTGGCAACTATATTACCGGCTGTTTCAAATATAGAAGAAATATTAGAACCTGAAATAGGGTCTGCTAAATTTATTGAAGAGGCTAAACTTGAAATTTCTGAAGCAACTTCTAATAGTGCAGCCTTAGTTGATAAAGTATTTGCAAAAAGCTCAAAGATAGAGCCATCAGCTACCAAATTGGCAATAGCGGTTGACAAATGAAGAAGATTAACTCCAGTTAAACCCCAATAACGAAGTTCTCTCCAATTACTCCCCCAAAATTTCCTAATCTTTATGATATAATTTTTTGAAGGGTCAAAAGTAAAATTCAAATCTGTTTGCAAATAGGTCAAAGCTGCACCGGAATTTCTAAGTTTTTGAAGCATTGTGGAATTGCGACCTACAAATCGCCAATCCAAAAAATTACCACTTTCATCATAAATGTCTGCAATATAAGAAATATTAGTAGGATTCCCCAAAGCATATTTCTTGGAACTTGATACAGAACTCTTATTGGAAATTGCCACAAATGTAGGTTCTACAACTTTTATTTTTGATGCTGTGCCATACCAAATCCAAGGTTCATAAGTATTCCATGGACTTATGTATGCAAACTTATCTTCCACTCCAGTTATTCTGCTAAAAAGTATATTATTACTGGTTTGGATGCTTGAAGCATAAGAATTATAAACCGTTTCGGCTATATTTTTAATTTTTACCACAATATTAGGATACTTCATTATTTTATCAAGAAAAGTATTGTCCTTTTCCCATTCAGTAAGCAATAACTCTTGAAGTGCTGCAAATTCGGTATTTTCTAACACTTTCGTAATTAATGCCGCCTTATCTGTGGCATCTTCTATTCCTCCCATTCGCATCATTACCAGAGCCAAGGCAGTAGAACGAATAGAAACTTCCACAGAACTGGTAGAAAAAGAATAGCTGTTTTTCAGTCCAATGTTGTTCGCAAGTATATTTTTTTGTAATTTAGTAGGAAGAGCATATCCGAGAAAAATAGTATTCCCTGATGCATCTTCAGCCATCACAACAGAAGGCTTTTCATTTGACAATATTTTTGCCTCATCTGCCACAAAAGAGGTTATTTTTATATCATTTTTAGAAACTGTAGCATTTTCAGGTAAATCTATTTCGTAAGTAAAAGATTCTTCACCTCCCAAAGAAACTTCTTCTGTAGCATCATCAGTAGATGTTTCCTTATTCGGATTCCCAGTAGAACTACTGCACCCACCATCACACGAAAATAAAAACAATACTAAAGCAAAACTTAAATACAATAAAACTCTTCTTGACTTCATCAAAACACCTCTGACTTTATGATTTTGAGAGACTGATATTACAATTCTAAAATAATGTAAAGGACAAAATCTTTTTTTTACCCCCCCCCCCATATTCATAATTCCTTATATATCAGTCAATTATGTCAAGCAATTAGTTATAAACAGAAATAACAAGCTTCCAAGTAATATTTGACAAATTCCCCCCAACTTCGACGAATAAAATCAATACTATTTTCACGAAGGAGACACAAATGATTACACGAGAAAGAGCTTTCCAATTGTTAGACGAATATCTGCAAAACGAAAACCTGCGGAACCACAGCTTGGCTGTCGCCTACATTATGGAGGGACTTGCCAAAGCCACAAACAACGATGCTGACAAGTGGTTCATCACTGGGCTGTTACACGATTTGGATTACGAAGAGACTAAGGACAAGCCAGAACTACACGCTCTCAAAACCGCCGAATATCTGCAAAATGAAGATGTTGAAAACGATGTTTTGAATGCCATAAAAGCTCACAATTGTCTCGCTGAAAAGACCGATTTATTGAGCAAGCATCTTTGGGCGAGCGACCCTGTTTCCGGTTTGGTAATCGCCGCAGCGTTGATGAACCCCGAGAAGAAAGTGGAAGCTGTGCAACTGAAATCGCTCAAGAAAAAATTCAAATCGACCAGTTTCGCCAAAGGTGCAAATCGCGAGCAAATCGCCGACTGCAAAGACTTTGGAATGGAGTTGGAAGAGTTCTTGCAACTATCTATCGATGCGATGAGCGGGAAAGATTTGCTGTAAAATTACCCTAACTCGCCACCACCGATGAGCAAATCGCCTTGGTAAAAAACCGCCGACTGCCCGGGAGCGATAGCCTTTAGCGGACTTACCGTTTGCACAAGATAACCTTTGCCTTTGGGAGAGACAAAATCTACCGCGACAGGCTTGGTATTGTAGCAAGTTTGCACGGTCAGATTTCCCAAATTCTCGATGTCGTTGTCCCAAAAATTCGTGTTCTTTATGTAAAATGTGGAAGTTGAAAGCAAATTCCTATCCTCCACAACAGTAATCGCATTGGTTTTAGCATCTTTGGACTTCACATACAGGGGCGTTTCGTGGGGCAACGCCAAGCCTCGTCTCTGCCCGATGGTGTAATAAGCGATGCCCTTGTGTTCACCTATCTTCTGCCCATTCAAACGAATATGACCTGGATTAGTCCCAATGAGCCTATTCAGAAGCTCTTTGTAATCGTTCTCAATGAAGCAAACGCCCTGACTCTCGCTCGTATTCGCCACCAAACCGAGTTGCAAAGCCAAAGCTTTGATGTCTGCTTTTTTCAACTCTGAAAGCGGGAAAAACATCCGCGAGATTTGTTCCTGTGATAACCGCCAAAAAAAATAGGTTTGGTCTTTCGTGTCGTCCTGTGCCTTATAAATCTTGCAGCTACCGTTCTCAACCTTCACTTTGGCATAATGACCGCTGGCAACTTTGTCAAAACCCTTGTTTATCAAGCGATTAACAAACACGCCCCACTTGATATGAAAATTGCAATCTACACACGGATTAGGTGTCAACCCCGCTTGATATTTGGACAAAAACGGTTGCAAAACCGCCTTGCTAAACTCATCACTCAAATCAATCACTTCAAAAGGCAATTGCAACTTTTCCGCAACGGCTCGCGATTTTTCGATTGTTTGCTCATTGCCGCGACCTTCGAGGAAGCCCAACAGTTTATCATCAAATAGTTTCATGGTAAAGCAGTGAACGGCATAGCCTTGCTGTTGCAAGATGTAGGCACAAACCGACGAATCTATGCCTCCAGACAACGCCAATGCGATTTTCTTCTTCATTTATTCAGCGTTGCCCTTGCCATCTCTAAATCTTCGGGTGTGTCGATGCCCACGACTTTGTCATCAACCAGTGCCATTTTTATTCGTTTACCCATCTGCAAAAACCGCAACTGCTCCAAGTTCTCCGCAATCTCCAGCGAAGTTTTGTCACTATTGACGAACTCTTGCAAAATGGCTTTGCGATAGGCATACAGACCGATGTGCCCGAAATAATCAACCGCATTCGCATCACGATTGTAGGGAATAGCGTTTCTGGAAAAGTAAAGAGCAAAATTTTGCAAATCGCAAACGACCTTAACGCAATTCGGATTGTTTATAGCCTCTTCATTTTCAAGCAAATACATCGCAGAGCCAACATCTGTCTTGTCATCTTCAAACAATCGCAAAACAGACGAAACAGCCTCTTTGGACAAAAACGGTTCATCGCCCTGAATATTGAAAACGATGTCGCAATCGGCATTTTGCACCACTTCCCAAATCCTATCACTGCCCGTGCGATGCTCCGCCGAAGTGAGCACCACCTCTCCGCCAAAATCACGCACACAAGAGAAAATCCGCTCATCATCAGTCGCCACAACTACTTTATCAAAAATGCCAAAATCACGAGCATTTTCGTAAACCAGCTGTATTAGCGGTTTACCGCACAAATCGGCCAACGGCTTGCCCGGAAGCCGAGTCGAAGCAAAACGAGCAGGGATAACTGCCCAAATTTTTTTACTCATCGCTCTCTCCTACCAATTCACCTTTCAGAGTCCAACCAGTCGCTGAAGTTATTTTGACCTTCACATATTTGCCTATCAAATCAACATCTCCCGCAAAAATCACAACCTTAAAATCTTCGGACTTGCCAGCCAACTCAGCCGAATTTTTCTTGCTGATTTTCTCCACCAACACTTCCTTGATTTTGCCAATCTGCTCCTCATACTTTTGCGTTGTTATCTCATTTTGCACTTCGATAATCTCCTGCAACCTCTTCAACCTTTCCTGTTCAGGAATTTGGTCAGCAAAGGTAGCAGCTGTTGTTCCCTCTCGCGGAGAATATTTGTAGAGGAAAGCATAATCGAAACGGATTTTTTGCAACATCGTGACAGTGTCCAAATATTGCTCATGAGTCTCGCCGGGGAAGCCCACGATAATATCCGTGGTAATGGCAATATCGGGAATAGCTTTACGCAAATCGTTCACCATCTGCAAATATTGAGCAGAAGTATATTTGCGATTCATTCGTTGCAAAATTGCATCGTTGCCCGACTGCAAAGCGACATGAATATGCGGACAAATCTTGGGGAAATTTTTCATCGTCTCGATTAACTCGGGGGTAATATCCTTGGGATGAGAGGTCACAAAACGGATTCTTTTCACACCGTCAATTTCGGACAATTTCTGGAGCAAGCCCGAAAAATTAAGTTCATCATAAGAATAAGAGTTTACATTTTGTCCCAGTAGCGTAATGTCAGAAAAACCGTGCTCAACAGCGTCGGACACATCTTTGAGAATCTCCGAAAAAGGTCGCGACCGCTCTCTGCCACGAAGATGCGGGACTATGCAGTAAGTGCAAAAATTGTCGCAACCTCGCATAATCGTCACATAGGCGGTAAAATCCTCAAAACGAACTGGAACCAAAGATTCGTAAATCTGTCCCGAGTCAAAATCCGCACTCAAAATATTTTTCTCCAAGCCCAATGACTCCACTATTTTAGGCAAATATTGATATTTGTCCACACCCACGACAAAATCTACACCGTGCTCAAACAACTCCCCTTGCAGTCGCTGAGCCATACAACCTATCACTCCCAAATAGAAATTGTCTTTTTTCTCTTTGAACGACAACAAACTGGCTATCCGCCCCAAAACCCGCTGTTCTGCGTGTTCCCGAACACTGCAAGTATTAAATATCACCAAATCCGCCTGCTCAACATCGTCCACCATCGTATGCTCGGCATCCTGCAAAATCCCCGCCACCAACTGGCTATCGGCAATATTCATCTGGCAGCCGTAAGTTTCTATCTTAATCTTCATTCACTTTCCTATCATCGTGCTATTTTTATTGCAAAGTGAAAAATGGAGAAAATCGGTCAAGAATGTTTGAAGATTTTGCTCAAAAAAAACACCTTCCAAAAATAATTTGAAAAGTGCTTTTTGTTTAGATTCGGAAAACTACTCTTCCCAACACCACTTTGCATCTGGTTTGCTAAACGAGCGATTGACAATATCGGGATTGTAATCTTGTTTATAAAATTTTTTGTAAAATTCTTGGGCACCTTTGAGCATATCAAAATCAAAAATATGCGGATAAAGTTTTTGAGCAATGAACATAATTCCCAAAATTATTCGCGGAGAACCAAAGTCCCAAACCTTTGGAACAAGAAAAATATTTTGATTTTTTTTGGCTTTTATTTGCAAATTGCTTTTCTCCAATTTATTGTAAATAGCCGATAAATCATCAGCCAAAAATCCTGAAATGAAAATGAAATCGGGGTTTAAACTTTCTAACTCCTTGTCTAAAATAAGAAACCCGGGGCGACTTTTTTTCTCGGCTATAGTTTTATTCAAACTTATTCCGCCTGCCAATTCCACCAATTTATTCTCCAATCTCTCCGATTTCAAAACAAAATTTGGCTGTCCCATACAATACAAAACTTTTTTTCGCTCACTTTTTGGAGGGATTTTTTCGGCTATTAAGTCCAACTTTGCCCTAAAATATTTTGTCAAATCTTGAGCCTCTTTTCCCCTATCCAACAAAATCCCAAATTTTTCTATCAATTTCAAATATGCTTCCACATCTTGCAATTGTTCGTGAAAATCTTTGAAATTTTCTATCTTCAACATCGTTTGCCAAAGTTTAATCATCTTGCTGTGTTTGGTCTCTTGCAAGGCGATAGCAATCGCTTCCATCATATCCAAAGCTCTGGTAAATGGATAACCTCCGCTAAAACCGGACTCACTGAAAATTTCTTCGTTTGGCAAATTCGCACCAACAATATTTTTGGAGCAATTGTCGCACTTGGATAAATCAAGGGAAACGGATCTCACTTTTGCTCCCATCGGACCGTAAAAATCCCTTTTGTATAAGAGATTGCCACACTCTTTGCAAGCAGTATTCAGCAAGTCCGTTCCCGGAGAATTAAACAAATATACAAAATCCAAAATCGATTTTAACTCCTCGACAAATTTTTCCGACTCATAAATGGAAGGCTCAAATTGCGGAAGAGAATCTTCCAAAGGAATAAATCGCATTAACTGAAGTGGAATAGATTTACTCAAATTGGCAATTTCACAAGCGGTTTCCTTCAAACTTGCTTCACTTCCTTTGCTGTGAATAACCGCAATTTCCACATGAACACCCTTTTCATAAGCAGAGAGAATATTGGAAAAAACTGCCTTTTTCTCTGCCAAATTGGAATAAGCTTTTACTCCGAAATTTATAAAATCAAGATATGGCAAAAGTTTGGCAAAAGCCGTTTGAGTAAACAAAGCATTGCTCGCACAACCGATTTTCAAATTGTGCTTTTTCGCCTCCCGAGCAAGTGCCAAAAAAGTATAAAAAGAAGCGATTGGGTCGTTTATCAAAAAAGTGATGCCCAAACATTTTTCTTCCATTGCTTTTTGGACAATTTCCTTTGGCGAAAAGTGATAAAGAAAATCCTCGTTCCCCGCAATTCCTTTGGCGATAATTTTGGCAACACAGCCTTTGCAATTTAGATTGCAGCCGAAAGTGGTAACCTGAAAAAATCTGCCTTGCGGATAATAGTGCAACATCGGCATAGTTTCGATGGAAATCGGACAACAAGTCAAATATCTGTCAGGAAATCGCTCCTTTATCTCACTTCCGTCAAAATAGTAATTTCCGCACCTCCCGTAAGATTTTTCGCTTAGCTCACAGCCAAACACACAAATATCACATTTCATCTTCCACCTCCATAAACTTTTTTACCTCAAAATCTATTTTTTGCCCCAATCTGATTTTTTGGCGAATTTGGGAAATTTTGTCATCTATAAATTGCAAATAAGCCACATTTTTTCGTTCTTTTTCTTGGCAGGAAATTTCGCCGATTATTCCACCATTTTTGATGATTAACCTTTTATCTGCCATCAAAGCTAAAATAGGGTCATGAGTGGACATCAAAACAATTTTCCCCTTTTTCACCAGCAATTCCAAAGCTTTTTTTCGGTCAATTCCGGCATTTTCAATTTCGTCGATAAGAACGATGGGAGACTTGCTCAAAAGTGCCGTGTCGGCTATCATCAAAGCCCGAGATTGCCCACCACTAAGCTGAGTAAGAGAAGTTGTAGCCGAAAACTTTTCTCCAGAAAGTTCGTTGGCACACTCAACTATCGAATTGAGCAAATTTTGGCAATTGTTCACCATTCTGCTTTGAATATGCAAGAGCAAAAACTCTTCCACGGTCAAATCCATCACAAAATTCATATTTTGAGAAAGTTGAGCCACGAGTTTGCCCGAAAAATTCAATTTCATATTTTTACAGGGAACTTTGCCATTTACCAAAATTTTTCGGTTTGTTATCGTATCGCCTTGAGTCAAAAGCTCTACATCGGCAAGCAATCTGCTTTTCCCCGAGCCTGTTGGTCCTACTATGCTAACAATTTTCCCTGCAACAAAATCCACTTTATCAAATTCGTTTTTGCCGTCTTTGTCTCTTCCGCCTATCAAAGTGATGCTCTTAATTTGCTCTTCGGAATTTTCTTTGATTAACTCCTGCATTTTTCGCAAATATTCCCCAAAACGAGGAAAAATATCATTTTTTTCAATGGAACAAGCTTCCAATTGCTCTTCACTCAAATTTTCCAAATATTGTTCGAAAGTTAAAGCATTTTCTGCAAGAGGCAAACCGAGATTAACAAAAAAATCTTTGGCAAATTCGTTTTCGGCAAAAATTGTTTCCAACTTTAGGTTTTCAAAGTTTTTCATATTTGCATCTTCTTTATGTTGCCATGCTGAAAATCTTTGCCGATTCTTTTTTCGCCCAAACAATACGAACAAACACTCATCGGCACAGAAAACCGCAATCTTGTGCCATACAAATTTTCCACTTCTTTGGCTTGAAGCAAAAATTCACTAAAATTGGCAATTCCTTGACCACTAATGCCATTGACACTCAAAATCGCTGCTTGCGGATTTGATTGCCTGACTTTGAAATAAAAAACTTCTCTTTCCGCTTGGGAAACGATGTCGCCTTTGGTGATTACAACCACATCGGCAAATTTGAGCATTGGTCCGATTTTCGCCGGAGTGTTAATCCCCGAAAGATTGTCTATCACACACACCGACAAAAATTCTCTGATATGCGGAGAACAGCGATTGCAAAGTCCAGCACTTTCGCAAATCAGATAGTCAAATTTATTTTCTTTGCCCCAAGCCACACAATCTTCAATATTGGTAACGAAATAGTGGTCTGGACACAAAGCACCTGCCAAACCAACCTTACAAGCAAAGCCGTTTTTTTCGTATTCTTCGTTGTCAAAAGTCGATAAACAATCAAATTTCACAATGCCGACCTGAAGTTTTTTCTCTCGCAAAAGAATTGCTGATTTTATCAAAACGGAAGTTTTCCCTGATGACGGAGGTCCGGCTATGGTTATCAATCTCATTTTTTTCCCCAAGCACTTTCAAAAATTTTGACTACCGTCTCTTTCAATAAACCCATATCCTGATTTTTTACATAATCCCAACCAAGCCATTTCAAGCGAACTTCATTTTTGTTTTTCACAAGCTTATTCATAAAGGGATAACAATTGTTCGCTGCAAATTTTCCGAACTCTCCGCCTGTCAAAGCCTCAACGAAAACCGCCAATCTTTGCTTGGCTTCCTTTTTTATCAGGCAATACAAAGGGCTGATAATAGCTCCATCTTTCGGCCAAAAAATTTCCAAATTGTCTTTGCTTCGACAATTTTCCGCAAAAAACCAAGGAAGAATGTAAATTGCTGCAGTTTCTTCACTTTGACCAACTGCTACTTTGGCAATTTTGGAAGGATGAAAAATCGCTTTCACATTTTTCGCCAATTTTTTCACCCCCTCTTGCCCTTTGTCCTTAAAAATATAAAGTGGCAACAAATAGGGAATTTCATTTTCATGACCAGACAAAATTATATTGCTTGTATAGCATTCCTTGAGCAAATCTTCCCATTTTTCTATGCTTGGCAAAGTAGCAAATTTTCGCTTGTCCAACACCATCACATAAGGAGTTGCTCCATACATAGTATATTCATCATCGACAAAATCTATCTGCCGAAACTTTTCTTCCGCCTTATTTTGATTGAGCGAACTAAAATATCCTTTTCCGATAAATTTCTCCAAAAATGGCTTTTCCAAATAGTCGCCAATACCCATTGCCGCAAAAAAATCGGGAAACTCGTTTATATCGTCCATTAACCAAAATTTTTCCGATTTGACTACTCCAGTGCATTCTCCCGGGACAAAATAGTTAAATTTTTCGTCAGAATTTGCAAGCACTTGATTTAAAACTTCTTTGAACTTTTTTCGCAAAGGACACACCATATAAGCAAAAAAATCCAATTTGCCGCTGTAAGTTTCGCCGTCTTCGCTCAACTCCTGCTCATTCAATTTTTCGTTCAGATTTTTGACAAACTCAGCCACATTAACAGATTTTATTTTCAGCAATGTTTCCAAGCTCATGTCCTTGCCAGTTTTTTTCAAAATCTCTTCGGCAGAAAGTCCTTCAAACCCCAAATTGGCAAACATTCCTCCAAATTTATCAAACTCGGATAAAACCTTTTCCAAGCTCATTTCTTTATTAATTTTTTTCATTTTTCCCCTCTGAAACTCTTTTATGGATTTTGGTGTTTGAGCATTTTCTCAGCTTGCTCTCTACTCAAATCATAGCGAAAAAATTGCCGATAAAATTTTTGCACTTCACCTATCATATCAAAGTCTGCAAACAATTCGGGGTTGAGAATTTTTGCCATCCATTGCAACATCAAAATACTTTGCACTCCAAAATCCCAAAACATCGTCCCCGTAGGCACAATATAAACCTGTTTATTTTTGATAGCGGAAACTTGAGCCAATCTTTCATTTTGATAAATACGCCTGACAATCTCTTCGGGAGTCACTTTTTCCATCGAACCGACATTATCCAAAAAAATCATATCGGGATTCATTTTGATCAATTGCTCCACATTTACTTTTGATTTTACCACACCGGAAATGCCTTTACTAACATAACTTCCACCAGCCAAAGCCACAATTTCTGGGAGATGAGTTCCTTTCCCCGCAGTCCAAAAAATATCTTGAGTAGCAAAATAGATTTTTTCCTTCTTATCTTGCGAAATATTTTTGGTTCTTGATTTTACAAACTCAACTCTGCTATCAAAATATCGGGCATAATCTTGAGCAATTTTAACTTGCTTTTTGCCTAAAATTTGGGCATAAACCATCAACAAATTTTTCACATCATCAAAATCGGAAGAAAAAGGATTGCCTACAGATATGATTTTCATTCGCTTCATTTGGAACAAAAGTTTTGGTTTATCCCAATAAAAAACCGCTTGCAAATCCTCATCAAGCAAAGTTTCCATATTTAGATTTGTATGTGGCGAGCTAATGCTTTTCACCTTCTCCAAATTTTGATAAACAAGATTCGACCACGGAAAAGCAGTTTTATGCAAATCGGCACAAAGCACAATTTTATCCTCAGCATCCAGCAAATAAATTTTTTCGTAAGATGGAGTGTAAAGAGCGGCAACTCTCTGCACTTTGCTTTCAATTTCAATGACTTTGCCATCAATATTTTTTATGCTTTTGGCAAAACTAAACGATACAAAAAGCAAACAAACAAGCAAAGCAAACAGCTTATTTACTTTTGAAAAATTATCCATAAGCCTCTCTCATCGTTTATCATCTCAAACTCAATTCCCAAAGTTTTGACAATCCCTGCGATGAACTCGCCTGACTGGTCGGCTCTGATTTTTTTGATTTTGTTTTGCCAAGCATTCCCCGACCGCTCTTTCATCTGTTGATGGACTTTTTCTTTCAATTCTCCTGAACCAAAACCGCATCCAAAATAAGCCCAACCACCTTTTGCCAAAACTCGATAAATTTCGGAAAATGCCTTTTGCTTCTGCTTCCAAAACCACAGCGAACCGCGGCTTATCACCAAATCAACGGAATTATCCGCCAAAGGAATATTCTCCACATTTGCAAGAAGATAAGAAAATTTATCTCCATAATTTTGCTCTTTGGCAATCTCTATTGCCTCAGGGTCAACATCTAATAAAATGAACTTCAAATCTTCGGCTCTATCTGAAACTGCTTTTGCCAAAAATCCTCCCGAACTTCCCAAATCCAAACATAACCCCTTGCTAATCTTCGTCTTATCAAGGATTTGCCCTGCAATCAAATCGTAACAAGGCAAAAAAACCTGAGTGGCTATTTCAAAAAAACCTCTTGCACCTTTTTCCATATTTTTATCTTCAATCATAAATTATTTCCTCTCACTTCCCAACAAAATCTCATCGATTTCATCATCACTTAACATTTTGTGATAAAAGAGCTTATATATTTTTTTCACTTCAGCTTTCACATCATAATTAAAATATTTGGGATAAAGCAAATTGGAGAGCCAAACAATACCCGAAATACGATTGATTGACGGAGGTCTGTCGCAAAAATTAAAAGGCTTGTAAGGGATTTTGTAAACTTGCTTATTTTCAACTGCTTTCACTTTTTCCCACAAAGAGTTGGAATAAATTTTGCTATAAAAATCTCCATCGGAATTGAAACCTTGGTCAATGCAAACAATAATCATCTCAGGGTTCCAATTCATTATCTGCTCCATACTAACAGTGGCTCTGCCGTAGCCTTTCATTTTTTTGACTTTGGCAACATTGATACCGCCCACAAATCTCAAAACTTCTGTATGCAAAGAGCCTTCAGGGTCGGTTTCCAAACCTTCATTACCCTCGGCATAATAAACTCTTATCTTTTCATTTTCAGGAATTTTTGCAACAATTTTCTTGGTGCGGTCTAACAAATCTTGAGTATAATCGGCTAAAATTTTAGCTCGTTTTTCTTCGCCCAAAAGTTCGCCCAATTTCTTATAAGTTTGCGGAATACTCATCAGCGAACCATCTAAAAGAATAACCGGAATGCCCAATTTTTTTTCCAAGCGGTCGGCGGCAGATACATAAAAATCACTCACATCGCCCATGGAAATCGCCAAATCACAACCAACTTGAATAACCGCCTCACAATTCGTCTTATTATCTTTGCCAAAATCACCGCCAAGCAAAGGCAAATTTTGATAATATTGCGAAAGATAGAGCTTCTCATTTGCTGAAATTTTCGTGTTCAATCCGCCCAACTTTTTCTCATTCAAAGAGTAAATGAAATATGTTCCAATCGGACTGGTGGAAAAAACCTTTTTCACCTTTGCGGGAATTTCCCTCGTTCTGCCAGCATCATCGGTAAAAGTTCTGCTTTTGGCAGATAAAAAAACAAAACTTGCCAATATCAAAATTATTGAAATTAATTTTCTTCTCATAATTTTCTCCTCTTATTTTCTAATACTTCCATCTAAAATGGCATTGACTTCTTTACTATTTAACTCTCTATGATAAAAGAGTTTATAGAATTTCTTAACTTCTGCTTTTATATCGTAATCAAAATACTTGGGATAAAGCAAGTTGGACAGCCAAACTATGCCGATAATTCTATTGGTGGACGGCGGACGATCAAAAAAATTGTAAGGCTCATAAGGAATTTGATAAACTTGCTTATCTTTTATCGCTTTGACATTTGTCCACAATTGGCTTTTGAAAACCTTTTCAAAAAAATCACCTTTGTTGAAACTTCGTTTGTCCGTGCAGGCGATTAGCAATTCGGGATTCCAATTCAACACCTGCTCCATAGAAACTTTGGCTCTGCCATAGCCTTTCACGGCTTGCACTTTGGCAACATTGATGCCGCCCACAAAATCCAAAAGTTCACTATGCACCGAACCACTTGGGTCAGTTTCCAAGCCATCGTTCCCTTCCGCATAATAGGCTTTTACCCGTTTTTCTTCAGGAATGTTTGCGGCAATTTTTTTGGTTCTTTCCAAAATTTCTCGACTATAATCCGCCAAAAGTTTGGCTCGCTTTTCTTCTCCCAAAAGTTCGCCCATCTTCAAATAACTCTCATCAATTTTGTCGATATTCACATCAAAAACCAAAACGGGAATCCCCAATTTCTTTTCCAAAGCATCGGCGGAAATTTTGGATTCTTCGCAGATATTCCCAAAAGACAACACTACATCTGTTTTCAATTTTATGATTTGCTCATAGTTGGTGGTATTTGTTCTACCCCCAAAATTACCACCCAAAATGGGAAGTTGGCAAAAAGAGCGAAGAAGATATTTTTTCTCTTTTTTAGTCGCTGCATAGTTCAAACCGGTAGTTTTTTGAGGTGCCAAACAATACAAATAAATCGTTCCCAAAGGATTGGACGAATAAACTTTTTTCACTTCCAGTGGCACTTTTTTAGTTCTGCCACACATATCTGTAAACATTCGCTCGGCTGAAAACAACAAAGAAACTCCGAGCAAAAGCACAAAAATCATTATTTTTTTCATTATAATTTCTCCATAAATGGATTTACATTATGGGCATACAGCTTCGATAAACTTTGCCCTCAAGCTCAAAATCCATAATCTTCACGGTAATTCCGTAAATTTTCTCCATATTTTCCTCTGTAATCACAAGGCTGGCTTTATCATAGCAAATTAGCGAACCTTCAAACATTATGGCGACTTTGGACGGACAAAGAAAAGCATGATTGGGAAAATGCGAAGTCATAATGATGGTTCTCCCTTGTTTTGAAAGTTCTTTAATTTTGTTCAAAATCTTTATTTGATTGCCAAAATCGAGATTGGAAGTCGGCTCGTCCAAAACCAAAATGTCCGTCTGTTGAGTCAGCACTCTGGCAATAAGAGCCATCTGTCTCTCTCCACCACTGATTTGGTTGTAGTTGCGGTCTTTCAAATGAGCAATGCCCATCATCTCCAAAGAGTTCTCGGCAATTTTATAATCTTTTGCAGAGGGCGAAGAGAAAAACCCCAAATGACTATTTCTACCCATCACCACCACATCTAACACCGAAAAAGCAAAAGGAGTGTTGTGAGCCTGCGGAACATAACCAATTTTTTGGGCAATCTGCTTCCTTTTGCAATCACACATACACATATCGCCAAGATAAACTTCGCCATGATGCATTTTGAGAAAGCCCAAAAGTGTCTTAAAATAAGTGGTTTTCCCCGTGCCATTAGGACCAAGCACACAAACGATTTCGCCCTTTTCCACCTTCATGTTGATTTTTTCCAAAACGGTTCTATTTCCATAACCGCAGGACAAATTATTTACTTTTAGCATCAAAAATTTTCTTTCTTGTTTTTGAATAAGAGATAGAGGAAAAATGGACCACCAATAAGCGAAGTCAAGATTCCCAAAGGAATTTCCACACTCGCTATATTCCTGGCAAAATTGTCCACTATCAAAAGGAAAACACTGCCCAGCAAAGCGGAAGCAGGAATCACATATTTGTAATTTTGACCCACAATATACCTGCACATATGTGGCACTATCAAGCCAACCCAACCTATCATTCCGCAAATGGAAATGGAAGCAGCCGTCAACAATGTCGTGCCAAAAATTATTACCATTCTCAGAGTTGAAGTCGGTATCCCCATCGACTTGGCTTCGTCATCGCCAAAAGCCAACAAATTGATTTTCCAGCTGAGCAAAACCAAAGGGACAAAACCGATTGTCAAAGGAATGATAATCAAATAAATGTCTAAAGCGGTTACCGAAGACAAAGAGCCCATCAGCCAAAAAGTGATCGCAGGGAGCTTGCTATCGGGGTCAGCCATATATTTAGTCAACGATATAAAAGCAGTGAACAAACTGCTCACCACCATTCCCGTAAGAATCATCGTCAAAGTTATATTTCCTTTTCTGGCAAGCAACTGGCTACCACAAAAAGTTATCAAGACAGCTAACAACCCGAAAGCAAAAGCACTTATTTGGATGAGAACAAAATTACAGGAGAGAAGTATCGCCAAAGCTGCTCCAAAGCCTGAACCAGCAGCAGCTCCCAATATGTTTGGAGAAACCATTGGATTGCGAAACACTCCCTGACTTGCGGCTCCCGCCATAGACAAAGCACCGCCCACCAGCATTGCAGCTGTTATTCTGGGCAATCGAACTAACAAAACCACAGTTTGAAAAACTTTGTTTACCTCGATGTTCAATATTCCTAATTTGTTGAGCAACACTTTTGCCACATCTAAAGGAGAGATGAAAAATCTGCCCAGAACCAAAGAAGAAAAGAAGACAATTACCAGAGCTACAAGAATAATAGAAATCTTCGCTCTGGGCGATTTTTTAATTAGGAGTTTTTCATACTTAGTCATTATATAAATTTCTACAAACTATATACTAATTTCAAAAACAATTTAAAATCAGGCTCCAAGCCACAATAATCATAGTGCCTATATATCGGAAATTCGATACTGGCATCATAACTCAAATCCGACCATATTCTGCCACCAACACCAAAAAGCCAATCTACAGTTTTGCTTCCATCATTTTGAGTAGCACCATCAGTCTTGCTATCTGCCACAATAGTTCCGGTCAATTCAGTTTTGGCACTCATATATTTAAGAAAATATCTCGTATAAGATAAAGTGCTACTCCTCTCATCTCCATCTTTTTCTTTGCGATTCCCTTCGGCAGCAATCCTATAAGAACTCGAAACAAAGAAATTATTTCGACCAAAATCTTTCCTCAATTTCAACTCCAATCTATTAGCAAAAGCACCTTGCCCAATATCCATCATATACGGTTTTGTTGAGCTTACTGGCGAAGAACTGGTATTATCCTTACCAGTTGGCAAAGTGATGCTATAAAAAGCAGCCAAAGCCCAAGGCTCAGCAGTCTTTTGAGCCCAAAGCCCATATTCAAAAAACACTTGAATATCAGCCAAACCAAAATTATCGTCTTTACCAAACTTTGTTTCAACATGCTTATGAGCGACAGGAATTTGAAGTTTAGCACTAATGTTATGCCCAAAACCATGACGAAGCATCAAATTTTCTCTCCACATCGTCACTGCTTGATTCATTGGGTTAGTTTCCTTAGTAGAACCCTTGTAATAGTTCTCTTTTTTAAAATACATTGTTTTAGAAATAAAAATCGTTTTCCCCTTAGGCAAAATCAAACCCTTGAACGGATTTGGACAATTCGGGTCTTTTACTTCTTGTGCCATCAAAATTTGGCACATACTCATTGCTGTGAGAGCAATCACTAACAACATCTTTTTCATTTTTTCTCCTACATTTATATTTTCGATATTTTTTGCAAAGTATAACGAAAAAATAAAACCATTGCTCCCCAGAAATAATTTTACTTCCGGATATGTTTTTGAAAGTATATCGATTTGTGTCAATACACTTTTCCAAAATTTTTATTTTTTTACACTGGAACTTTTTAGAACTTACTCATCTAAAAACAGATGTAATCTTTTTTACGATGAAAAGTATTGAAAAATATTTACCTCATGCTGACACGCCATCAGAAACGAGAGCTCCATTTTCTTGCGAACAACCGCATCAGTTTTTTGCCAATTCTTATCGATAATCTGCACAAATCGAGAAATATATTCTGCATACGGCTCGCCAGAATATGTAGAGATAAAATCTTGATACTTGTTACTTCCTACGCTCTCTGCAACCAAAAATTTCCCCAACTCCGCATATAGTAAATAGCACGGCAGAAAGGCAGTTATAGCCACCTCATAGCTTTCGATTTTTAGTTGCGTTTCCAAAAACATCCTGTAAATCAAAAAATTGGGTAGCTCAATTTTTGAACTGGCAACTCCGAACGAGGAGAAAAACTTTTCCTGCATCTCCGTCTCTATCTGCAAACAATCTTGCCTCATCTCCTCAAAAAAGAGCCTTTCTTTTTTGCTTTTTGCCAAGTTGGAAAGCTGACGAAAATGGTCTGCTTCTTTTCGCAAATATAAAGCATCTTGGGATAAATATTCCTGAAATATTTTTACAGGCAACTCTCCACTTACCAATTTTTGCACGAACTCACACGACTTGATTTCAGCCAAATAAGGCTCTGCCAACTTATAAAAATCAATCGTCATTTCTACTCCCAAAATTTGTGAAAATGATGAACCGGACCGTGTCCTTCTCCAAGAGTATAATCAGCTCCTACCTTGATAGCTTCGGACAGATATTCTCGTGCCAAGCAAACCGACTCCTTCAGCGAGTGTCCTTGAGCCAAAAACGCAGCCAAAGCCGACGAAAGCGTGCAACCTGTGCCATGCGTATTTTTCGTAGATAACCGCTTCGATTGAAGCAAATTAGCTTTCTTCTCCTCAAAATCGTAAAACACATCAACAAGTTCATCATCCTGCAAATGACCAGCTTTCAACAAAACACTTACCTTATACCTCTCCGCCAACTCCAGAGCAAACTCTGGTAGTTGCTCTTGATTGGTAATTTTCTTATCCAACAATATCTCCGCTTCGGGGATATTAGGAGTGATAATCCTCGCCAAAGGAATCAAGTCTTGTTGCAAACTGCAAATCGCCTCATCCTGCAAGAGTTTATCTCCGGAAGTCGCCACCATCACAGGGTCTAAAACCACATTTTTGACAGCAAATTTGGAGAGCATCTCGGCAACAACCTTAATCACCTCGCTACTGTGCAACATCCCAATTTTAACGGCATCCGTGCCAATATCTTCCAAAACAGCAGAAATTTGCGAAGACAATATTTTTGCGGGTATCGGATGAATATCTCGAACTCCCAAAGTATTTTGAGCGGTAATCGCCGTGATGGCAGAAGTGGCAAAACACCCGCAAGCACTGATGGATTTGATGTCCGCCTGAATCCCCGCTCCACCTCCACTATCGCTCCCCGCGATGGTCAACACTCTACGATATTTCATGTCATTCCCCTTTGTTAAAATGGTCAAAACCTTTAAATTTCAAATCAACAATTTCGCCGTTTTTTCGCCAAACGATTTTGTTCGGACAAGCACAAAGTTCGCCCACAATGTAAAAACTCTTGCCAAACTTTTTTCCGTAATCGTCCTGCAATTTGTGAACTTCATCTCTCGCCACAGTAAATAGAAGCTCATAATCTTCGCCACCTGCCAAAGCCAAATCCAAAACCGACCAATTTTGCTCTGTGCAAACCTGCGATAATTCCGCAGAGATAGGCAAATCGTCCAACCAAATCTCACAGCCCAAATCGGAAGCCTTGAGAATATGTCGCAAATCGGAAGCCAAGCCATCGGAGATATCCATCATGGCATGCACACAATCTCTTTTGCCCAAAAAAATCCCCTCAGTAACTTTCGGTTTAACATTGTTGTGGCTATCGACTAAAAATTTGCAATTGCCTTCAATTCCAATCTCTTGTAACAAGACTTGCAAACCTCCGGCGGAATCTCCCAAATATCCCGTAACGCAGACCAAATCTCCAAGCTGACTGGCAGAACGCAATTTGGCTTTCCCCTTTGCCACCTTCCCTATCACGCACACATTGATAACGAATTTGTCCTTTGAGGAAGAGGTGTCTCCACCCAATAGTGGAATTTTGAACTTTTCGGACAATTCGCGATACCCTCTCGTAAAATCCGTTAGATTTTCGGAATTGACTGATGACGGCACACCCAGAGACAAAAAAGAAGCGAAAGGAGTTGCTCCCATTGCAGCCAAATCGCTAAGATTGACCGCCAGAGATTTTTTCCCCAACTCATAAAAGCTAACCCTATCCAAAAGGAAGTGAACACCCTCCAAAAGCAAATCCGTGCTAACAACAAAATCTTCGTCCTCTCCCGCAGAAAAAACAGCACAATCGTCGCCAATTCCCTGCATTTCAGACGAACAAAGAGATGCAAATTTTTTGGAGATGCTCTCTATGAAACCAAATTCGCCCAACTCTTTCAAACTCATTTTCTCTTACTCTTTGCGTTTCCCACAATCCTCTTGAGATTTTCGGCAACCAACCTGAGATTATTCGCAGACATTATCGCCGAAACAACAGCAACACCATCTGCTCCAGCCTCTATCACTCCGCTTGCATTCTCTTCATTAATCCCACCGATAGCAACTCCGGGCAAGTTTGCCAAAGACGAAATTTCTTTCACACCATCCAAGCCGAGAGGCAACGAAATATCATCTTTAGTGTTCGTGGCAAAAACAGGCGAAAAAGCGATATAGTCGATTGCTTCCAAATCCAAACACTGCTCGGCACTCTCAATGGACAAACCGATAATCTTGTCCTTGCCCAAAATTTTGCGAGCAACTGCACAAGGCAAATCCGACTGCCCAAGATGCACACCGTCAGCATCCACCGCCAAAGCAATGTCCAAGCGGTCATTTATGATAAGCGGAACTTTGAACTCTGCCAGCATTTTTTTCAAATCCATAGCCATCCGGTAAAACTGCAAACTGTCCGCCTTCTTCTCCCGCAATTGCACCATCGTCACACCGCCTTCCACAGCTTGTCGCACAGTTGCCAAAAAATCTTTGCCCTGGAGCAAATCTCTGTCGGTTACCAAATACAAAGATAGGTCAAAATTCATAACTCTCCCAAGCTCAATTTCCCTGCGGACAGCTGATAAAGCGTATCGATAAAAGCCACTTGGAAACTGCCAGAACCTTGCACTTTAGCTGATAGATAGCTTCCCACTTTGCCCATCAACACGGTGCCGTTTACTACAGCCTGCAAATAATTTTCGTTCACTGCCAAAAACGCTCCCAGCAGAGCGGAAGCCGTGCAACCCATACCGGTTACTTTCGCCATAATCGCACTACCAGTATCGTTGTAAATCGTGCTCTCTCCATCCGTAACGATGTCCTGCTCTCCGCTCACAACCACCACACATTGCCGAGACGAAGCCAACAGCTTGGCGGACTCCAAAGCATCAACAGTGGAGTTGGCTGAATCAACACCTTTGCTCGCTACAGTCATCCCCGATAACGCCATAATTTCCGAAGCGTTCCCCCTGATAACAACAGGATTAACCCTGCTCAAAATCTCCGTTGCAACCTCGTTGCGATAGCTCGTCGCACCCACACCAACGGGGTCAAATATAATCGGAATCGCCCGAGATTTTGCCTTTTCCCCAGCCACTATCATCGCCTCCACCCATTGCCTGCTGAGCGTGCCGATATTCAGCACCAAAGAAGAAGCGATACCAACCATCTCTTCCACCTCCTCCAAAGCGTGTGCCATCACGGGAGAAGCTCCAATCGCAAGCAGAGCGTTCGCCGTATTGTTCATCACCACATAATTGGTGATATTGTGCACAAGCGGAGCCGACTGCTTGATTTTCCACAAATCTTCGTTCAACAAAAATAGATTTCCCATAATAACCACTAACCTTTTTTAGCACAAATGGCGACATAATCTCCACAATCATAGCCGGCAATCGGCTCTTCTTGCACTACATTGGAATACAACGGATGTTTGGTAAGTGTCTGGGCAAACTCAAAATCGGAAAATCCAGCTTCTTTCAACATCTCAATTTTCTCTTCAGTCGTTCGCCAATTGGCAACTTTAACCAACTCGAGAGGATACGGGTCTTGCGGATGTATCCCCTGTAGCAACGAATGTTCCCAAGTCCCCAAACTCTTGGCAAGATTATACATAATCGCATAGGAACTCTCTTTGGGGACATCTATCACCACTATCTTCCCCCCAGATTTCAGAGCAGCATAACTCTTCGCAAAAGCCTTTTTCAAATCGGAGATATAACTCGGTGTGCCATTAAACAAAATCGTTTCGTATTCATCCTCTAGCAATTCCATCTCTTCAGCAGTCACGATTTTCACTTCCATCCCTCGTTTGCGGGCAATCTCCGCCATACTCACTGACGGCTCAATCCCGTATTTTATATCAATATTGAAATTTTCGGATAGAATAGACTCAAAGATGCCACTACCACAACCAACAGAAAAAATCTTGGATTTTGCATCCAAAAAGTAGGCAACTAATTTGGCTTCCGAATAAAGAAGATTTTGATTTTCCAAGAACCAAGCATCATAATCCGTAGCAAATTCATCAAACTTAAGATGCTTCATCTTAGCACCTCACAAAGAGACAGGCAAATCCCAAACATAAACAACACTCTCCTCAAAATAAATTTGCCCCTTGTAAAGACACACGAAAATAATCAAAAATTTTTGCAACTAATTTTGCAAACTAAAATTTCAGCTCAAGTCCCACAGGACAATGATCGCTCCCCAAAACCTCAGTTCGAATGAAAGAGTCAGCCACATTCGGCATAAATTTCTCATTAGTAAAAAAATAGTCTATTCTCCAGCCTGCATTGTTTTGGCGAGCATTGAAGCGGTAACTCCACCAAGAATATTGCACCTTGTCAGGATAAAAATATCTGAAAGCATCAACATATCCGCTATCAGTCAGCTTATCCATCCACTTCCGCTCAATCGGCAAAAATCCTGATCTCTCCGCATTAGCTTGGGGATTTTTCAAATCAATCTCCCGATGAGCCGTGTTGTAATCGCCACAAACAAGCAAATTTTTGCCACTGTCCACTATCTCGTTCATCTTCGCCAACATCACCTCATAAA